>JAEYUW010000021.1 GCA_023432225.1 Verrucomicrobiota bacterium | reverse complement strand
CACTTTCAGACTCCTCATCGTCAACCCGCTAGGGAGTGTTTGGGAATAGACTGTCATCGCGAGGTGCGCGAAGCGCGCCGTGGCGATCCAGCTGGATTGCGTCGTCGTCCCGCAGAGCGGGCCTCCTGCTAATGAACTCATGTAGTTTGAGCTTCGGCGGGGACCAGAGTGAAGCCGAGTTGGGCGGCGCGTTTGTGCAGGAAGCGCTCCTGGTGCTTGCGGTAGCTCGCTTCGTAGGCCGCGAGGCCGCGCTCGACATACGCCGGGCCTTCGGACATCGCGCGGTAGAACAACGCCGCCAGCTTGCGGGCCGTCGCTACATTGGCCACCGCCGCGCTCGTGCGAGCTTTCAGCCGGCGGTAAAATCCTCCCAGCGCCTGATACTTGCTCTTCGCGATGCTGTGCGCGGCGAGCCGGAAAATCTGGCCGGCAGTCGTCTTGCCCCGTCGCCGAGCGCGCCGTTTGGTTTTACCGGATTGGTTTTTCCCTGGCGCCAGGCAGAGCCAGGCGCAGAACGCCTTCTCGTTGGGCCAGCGCGACACGTCGGGGCCGACTTCGCTGAGCAGCTTCAGCCAGTTGCCCGGCGTGAAACCAGGCAGTTGCGCGGCATCGCGCCCGCCGCTGAGCGTCAGGAGGCTCTCGTGCAAACCGGGCACTTGCGGCACATGATGACGCGCATGATTTTTCTTCTTCGGCGCCGCGCCGCGGTCCGTCGGCGGTTCGGGCGGCGGCGGCAAATCGCGCGTCAGCGCACCCAGCTGCGTGGTGATGGCCGCATCGCATTCGGCCACCTGGGCCTGGCAAAACTCCCAGCCCCCGAGCGCCTGCTTCAAGGCAAACAGATGCTCCTGCTTCCACAGCCCGTGCAGCGAGCGCTCCACCTCGGCGCGCTTTTTCTTCAGGATGCGTTCGTCGCACAGGTCGGCCAATCGCGCCACCTCACGCTCGCCCTGCAGGATCGCGCGCACCACGGCCAGGCCCGAGACGCCGGTGATCTGGCTGATGACGGTGTGCAGCTTCACGTTGAGCTGATCGAGCGCTTTTTGCATCAGGTGGACATACATCGCGCCGGTGCGGATGTGATCGTCGCGCAGTCGGGTATAACTGCGCAGCGCGCGGATCTGCTCCGGCGGGACGAAGCTTTTGCGCAAAAGCCCATGGGCGTGCAATTGTTGCAGCCACTGGCAGTCCTGCACGTCGGACTTGCGGCCGGGCACGTTTTTGACGTGCGCACCGTTGACCACGCACACCTCGATCCCCGCCGCTTCGAGCACTTCGTGCAGCGCCAGCCAGTAAACGCCGGTCGCCTCCATCGCCGCAGTGGTGACTTGGTGGGCCTGCAAGTGATCGCGCAACCGGTAGAGATCCGCGGTGAAACTCTCGAAAGAGGTGACCGTGCCATCGGGCACCGCCACGAAGAAGTGGGTGCTGCCCGCATCGATGCCAGCAGCGTGAGGATGGAGGGTAGGGAGCATGGGTGGGATCGAACCGGTGCCGTGCCCGCTGGGAGCAAAGGACAGGAAAACCTGCTAAACGGGCTTGTCGGCCTTGGCGACCGAACGCACCAAACAACCACACTCGGCCAGCGGAACCATTCTCGCATGCGGGCACGAAGCACCACAGAGAGCACGGTCACACTGCGCGACACCACTTCGACTGCCTCCAGCTTGTTCATTGCCTCCACCACGCAAGCCCCGCTTGGTCCTGCTCTCGCAATGACAGGATCGTTTGAGGGCAAGCCTCAGGGTGGAGTGGGTTCACCAGGAAGTGTGATCTATGCGGGTTAGGAGGGCAGGCTGCTACCCTTCAATCCGCGAGAACCCCCCGCGCGACCCTCAGCGCAGCGCCGCGATCAGACGCGCGCGACCCGCCACGCCGAGCTTTTTGTAGATCGACGTGAGCTGGCCCGCGACGGTCTTGCGGCTTTTGCCGAGTCGCGTCGCCGCTTCCTCATTGCTGCAACCCGAGCCGATGAGGTCCGCCAGTTCGCGCTCCGCCGCCGTCAACCGGCTCGCGGCCGGCAGCGCGGACAATTGCGGACGAACCGCATCCGCTTCGCTCGCCCCGCTGAACCAGATCGTGAACACCGGTCGCGTCGCCGGCGTCTGGTCGTTGGGCTGCAGCGTCACCGTCGCACGCAACGCCGGATGCTCCGGATGCGCGATCTGCAGGGAGAGCCCACCGCCCGTGTCGGCCTCGGCTGGCGCGCGCGTCGCCTGCAGCCAGCGCCGCTGCAATTCGCGGCAGGCGGACAGCAGCGGTTCGGGTATCCGGAAAACGGATTTCGCGCGATAGAGTTTGAGTCGCTGCGGACCGAAGTTCCATGCGCAGCATTGGTTCATCGCCTCGCGGTTCGCGTAGTTGAGCGCGAGATCCCAGTCGAGTTGCAGCAGGGCGAACGGCAGGTGCTCGTTGAAATTTTCGAACCAGTCCAGTTTCGCGCGCGCCTCGTGCATCCGCGTGAGCCGGCTGATGACGGTTTCGAAATGCGGGTGGAGTTGGCGGAGAAGCTGGAGTTCGTCCGCCCGGTAGGCGCCGCGCTCCGCCGGACGCCGCAGCGAGATCACCGAGTTCACCGCCGCGCCCCGCCGGTAAACGAGCCCGACCGAATCCTGCCAGCCGTAGGGCCGCATGAAGGACCGATAGAGCGGCGACTCCTGAAACGCCTTTCGCGTCGGGAAGAGATCGGAGAGCCGGTAAAGCCGCACGCCCGGATGATCGGTGAGAAACGGCGCGGTGACCTCGACCCGTCGCCGCTCGTCGTGCCAGTCCGCCGACTTCACCGCCTCGGCGGTGGCGAACAGCGCGGAGGCCTTCCACGATTTCGCGAAGTCGAAATAGTTGAGGTAAACGGTGACCGTGTCCGCCGGCAGCGCCGCCTGGAACACCGCGCGCGTCGCCTGCCAGAATCCATCGAAGCTGTCGGCCTCGAGCAACCGCAGCAAAGGCGCATGCAACGCAGGAGCTTCGAGGGAGGGAACGTTCATGGCGGGGTCAGCCTGGCGCTTGGTGTAGGCATGTCAGGCCGGCAGGCAAACCAACAAAGCTCCGTGCGCATGGTGCCCGGGACAGGACTCGAACCTGCACACCTTGCGGCAAAGGCTTCTAAGACCTTCGTGTCTGCCATTCCACCACCCGGGCGCCGACGTGACGCAAAGCTTGCCGACCCGCTCCGCCTTCACGCAAGCGAAAGCTCGCCGCGCGATGGAGCCGCGGCGCCCTCGCCGCGCCCCCCGAGATTCCGTAGCGACGGACTCCGGCGATCATTTCGGGCGCGGCGGGGGCACCGCGGCTCCATCTGCCGCTCCACCGGGAGCGAGCGCGCGCCTCAGCCGGCGGCTGTCGCCGCCCGTTCGCGGTTGAGCCACACTTTCGCCGCGCTCTTCATCCGCGTGAGGATGTAATACACCGTCTGGCTGCGCAGCCGCACGAGCTGGCCGCCGACGATCTTCGGCACGAAATCCTGCGGCACGTCGAGCACCCCCTCGGGCGTCGCCCCATCGAGCCCCTTGCACAGGATCGCCGTCATCGCGCGCGTGAGCGTCTGCACGTGCGGCCCGAGATTGATGCGAAAATGCATCGCCCGCGTTCCCGGTTCGACGCGCAGAAACACACCCACGGTGTCGGTGCACTCCTCGTCCTTGCGCGTATCCTCGAGATCGAACGCCTCGCCCGCCTTCAACGCGCAACCCGCCGCGTTGTCCGCGTAGGCGATCAGGTTCTCGCGCTTCTCCTCGTCGGAGAGGTGCTCGAAGAAATCGACGATCTCGGCCAGGTTCGGCGGGTAGCTCATGAAGCGATCACTCGATCCGTTTTAGCCGCAAAAAGGCACAAAATTCACCCCATGAATGCAGCTCTCGATGCGCCTATAGGCGCGCGGGCGAGACGACTCCCGGACAGACTCTTCTTGCGCTTCTTTGCGGCCATACTCCGGAATCGTCTCAGCCCGGCTGCTCGCCCTTCGCGATCGGCGAACGCACCATGTTGCCCCACTCCGTCCACGACCCGTCGTAGTTGCGCACCTTGTCATACCCGAGCAGATACGTGAGCACGAACCACGTGTGACTCGAACGCTCGCCGATGCGGCAATACGCGATGATGTCGTCGTCCTTCTTCAGCCCGAGGTTGTCGGTGTAGATCTTCTTCAGTTCGTCGAAGGTTTTGAACGTGCCGTCGTCGTTCGCCGCGATCTTCCACGGCACGCTGCGCGCGCCCGGCACGTGTCCGCCGCGCAACACGCCCTCCTGCGGATACTCCGGCATGTGCGTGATCTCGCCCTTGTATTCGCCCGGCGAGCGCACGTCGACCAGCGGCTTCCGCGCCTGCGCATGCGCCAGCGTATCCGCATAAAAAGCCCGGATCTCGTCGTCGTGGCGCTTCGGCGGCACGGGATAATTCGTCGGCGCGGGCTTCGGTTTCTCGCGCGTGAGCGGACGCCCGTCCGCCTTCCACTTCGCGCTGCCGCCATCGAGCAGCTTCACCTTCGTGTGCCCGAACAGCCGGAACGCCCACAACGCATACGCCGCCCACCAGTTCGACTTGTCGCCGTAGAACACGACGGTCGTGTCGGGCGCGATGCCGTTTTTCGAGCAGACCTCGGCAAAGCGCTCCGGCGACACGTAATCGCGCTGCGTGTTGTCCTGCAGGTCGCCGCGCCAGTCGATGTGCACGGCGCCGGGGATATGCCCGGTGTCGTAGAGGAGGACGTCCTCGTTGCTCTCGACGATGCGGATCGCCGGATCGTTGAGATGCTCCTGCAACCAGGCACCGTCGACCAACACGTCTGGATTCGCGTAGGCGGAAAACTTCGAATTCATGGGCCGCCAAGCTGCGGCGCCCCCACGGCAAAGGCAAACGGCCCGCCGAATTTCAACCGGCACAGTCCGTCATAAAACCGAGAGACATGAATTGAACCACGGATGGTCACCGATGAACACGGATTAAAAACCAAGGCCGATAAACCACAAATGGACCACGAACGCCCACGAATAGAGATCCGAAGCCCGGCCAGCGGTGTCTTTCATACCTGTCCATTCGTGGTTCAACCATGGCGAGTCCCATTCCGAATCCGTGTTCATCCGTGGTTAAAACGGATTTGTTACGGCTCCAACGCCACGCCCAACCGATCCCCCATCCGCGCATACACCTCCATGTGCTCGCGGCTCGGCCCGAGCACATCGTCGTCGAACCGGATTTTTCCGCGCTGAAACACCGTGATCACACACGATCCGCCGAACGCGAACAGCCCCTTCTCCGCGCCCTTTTCCACCGGCCGCTGCGGCACGTGCGTTTGCCGGATGCTACCGACATTCGTCGCGCCGACCTCGAACATCGCCACCGTCCCGAACACCGGCGACTCGATCAGCGTCAGCACGCGCTTGTTCTGCACGAGATAGTGCAGGTTTCGCCGCAGCGCGATCGGGCTCACCGAATACAGATAGCCGTTGATCAACCGCGGCTCGCCCGGCTGGCCGCCGACGGGAAAGTGAAACCGGTGATAATCCACCGGACACAGCCGCGAAATCACCATCGCGCCGCCGGCAAACTTCGCCGCGAGTTGGGGCGGTCCGTCGGCGTTTTTCCCTTCACCGAACAGCTCCGCGAGCGTGAACTGCGCCCCCTTCACGTAGAACCCACCCGTCGTCGCGACGTTGGCAAACGCCAGGTGCCGTCCGTCCGCGGGAAACACCGCCACGTTATCGCCCGCCGCGATCGGGCGCGCTTCGGGCTTGAGCGCGCGATAGAAGAATTCGTTGAACGTCTTGTAGTCGAAGGCCGACTTCGCGAACTCGTCGACGTCGATGTCGTATTTCGTAATGAACGGCAGTATCCGCAGCGCGCTGAACCGGTGGTTCATCTTGCGGCCATACCACCACGAGAAAACCTTCCGCCGCGCGAGCAGCCAGACGAAGAAGCGCCCGGCGGGATTCTCGTAGGCGAACCTCAGCCACGCCTCACCGAAAACCTGCTCGGTTTCGACGGTCTTCTTGTAGCGGTGATAAAAGCGAATCGGCTCGGCGGACATGGGAGGCAAACGTTCGCGCAAACCCGCCGCCGCGCAAAGCAGAAAACCGACGGCACACCCTTGGGGCTGTTTGGGAATTCTGTCATTGCGAGAGCAGGAGTCCCGCTCTGCGGGACGACGAAGCAATCCAGCTGGATCGCCACGGCGCGCTTCGCGCACCTCGCGATGACAGTCTATTCCCAAACAGTCCCGAGGGCGTAAAGTCCCTAGGCGTTGATCTTTTCAGATCAGACCGAGCTTCATTTTACCCTCTTCGGAAATCATGGCCTGATTCCAGGCGGGTTCCCACGTGATGCGGACGTCGGCGCTGGTGACGCCGGGGACGAGCAGGATTTTCGACTTTGCATCCTCGGCGATGGCGGGGCCCATGCCGCAGCCGGGGGCGGTGAGCGTCATGGCGACATTGACCTTGTAGGACGGCTGGTCGCCGGGCGAGGGCGCGGGCTGGGCTTCGACGTCCATCGAGTAAACGAGACCGAGGTCGACGATGTTCACCGGGATTTCCGGATCGAAGACCTTGCGGAGCTGGCCCCAGATCGCTTCGGGATCGGGCGCGCCATCGGCGAGGGTGTCGGCCTTGACGGAGTTGTCGACGACCTCTTCGCCGAGCGCGTCGCCGTCCTTGCCGTCGATGCGGAAGAGGCCGCTGTCGGTCTGGACGGTGTAGCTGCCGCCGAGCGTTTGGTGAATCATCACCGGTGTGCCGGAGGCAAGAACGGTGCGGTCGCCGGAAGGAATCTGCGTGGCGATAACTTCGCGGGAGAGGATGCGGTCGCGGTTGGACATAAGGCTCGCGGAAGTTGAACCACCGATCGGCGGGGTGCAACTGCGAGAGTGGAACGTGGGGGCGAAAGGGCGTTTCGACCACCGCGGAAGAGTTGGCGCGGAACCGAACGGGATGCGGCGCGTCCTCGTTCCGTGGGTTTTCCGAGCCGTCACCGGACGCCTCGGAGAGGCGTCCCTACCTGTTTCAGGGCCGACGCGTGTGTGATTTGTCCGGGCCAGGCGAGCTGGGGATCGGCGTTCCTCTTCGAGCGCCGGCGCCAAGCGGCGAAGCCGAGGGTCGCGAGCCCGACGAGTGCGGCATACGTCGACGGCTCGGGGATGGCCGACGCTGTCGCGACGAGGTGGAGGCGGTCGTTCGCCAAATCGAGGTTCAGATGGAAATCGTAGCCGGGAATGACCTCGCCGAACGCGAATGCGTCCAGGCTGAAATCGTCGTGGAGCCTGGCCGTGAGGAAGTCGAAGAGCGTGTAAGTGCCGGCACTGAAACCGCCGGCATCACTTAAATTGAGCGTGACCGTGCCCTCGGTGGGCACGGTAAAAAGACCGCCGCCGCCAAGAACGATTTGGTCACTGGTTGCTCCCAGTTGAAAATCCAGAATGGAGCCGGCGTTGAGCGTGAGGTTGCCGGTGAAGCTGAGTGTGCCTGGCGAGGGGAGCGCGTTGCCGGGCGAAAGATGACCGCCGGACAAAATCGTGACGCTCGGCGAGCCGATGAGGCCCGTGCCCCCGAGCGTTGCGCCGCTGGCGACGGTGATTGCGCTGTTGGCGACCCACCCTTCGACGAGGAGCGTGCCGGCGGAGACGTTTGTGGGGCCCGTGTGGACGTTGCCCGATCCGGCCAGAATCGTGGTGCCGGTGCCAAGGTGATTGACGGAGAGCTCGGCCTGGAGATTAGGGGTGAACCTGTAGGCGGAATCGGTGTGGTTGAAATTGACGACCGCGATGCCGGGTCCGCCGGTGCCGCCGCCTGCCATGACGCTGCCGGCGAGGAGCGTGCCGGCGGCGCCCCCTTCGCCAATGTTCAAGGTGCCGGAACTGCCGCCTCTCGATCCGAGCCGAAGCATGGTGGTGCTGCCATCCCCTACTGTCACTTTGCCTTGATCGGCGATGGTGAGCACGCCGGTGCCGTCGTAGCCCACGGTGATTTCGGAACCGCCGCCGAACCAGGACGAGTCAGCGCCGGTGACGCGCACGGTGCCGGAGGAGCCGGCGTGATAGCCGAGATAGCTGATATCACTGCTCGTGGTGCCGCCGTTTGCGATGGTGAGATGTCCGGTGCCGCGGCTGCCGATAAAGAGCCAGCCATGACTCGACGATGAACCAGCGCCGGTGATTATCGCGGAGCCTTCACTGCCGGGGCTGCTGCCGATATAGGCATCGCCGCTCGAGACCACACCGCGGTTCTGCACGGTGAGATCCCCTACGCCTGAGTAGCCGACATGGAGGAAGCCGGAGGTGCTCCATTGGGATCCAAGATCGGTGACAACAAGAGAGCCCGCGATGCCTGCTGCATAGCCAATATAGCCGTTTCTGCCCACGGTGACCTTCGCGCTATCGCTAACCGTCAAAGTTCCGCTGGCGTTGTTGCCGACGTAGAAACTGCTGGTGCTGTTCCAGACGGAACCGTCGCCCGTGTAGGTCACGCTGCTCGCGGAGCCGCTGGTGTAACCGATATAGCTGTGAGCGTTGTTGGTCAGGGATCCGATAAGCGTATAGCCGATGGCATCGAAGCGGACGCCGCTCACGGTGACACCGTCGTCACCGAGGGTAACCGTGCCGCCATTGCCGCGGAACACGGCGACGGAGAGGTCCGAGCTCCAGTTTAGGAGCGAGGCGCTGCCGCCAGGGGACAGATTCCATGCGGCGGTGAGATTGTTGTCCCACGTGCCGTTGCCGCCCGTCAGAGGGCTGGTGGCGTTGGGATTCCAGTAGAGAGGTTGAGCAAACGCAGCAGCGGCGAAACCGAGAAAGAAGATCAGCGAAGCGGAATGGCGTGGGTGCATCGGTGGTGTCGGGGAGCATACTCGACCGACGGCTCGCTGGCGTCGGACGCGTGACCGATAATTTTGTGAGTCGGTGACCTACAGACACGTGCGGGGAAATTCGCTTGTTGCCGGCCTTGCGACTTTGCACGGTGGTGCGGTGGGTCCAGTGCATCGTGTTTTTTTGATCGATGATCATCCCGTGGTGCGCTCCGGGCTGGCGCTGTTGATCGAATCGATGCCGGGCTTCGCGCTGGCGGGAGAGGCGGGCTCGGCGGCGGACGCGCGGACGGCGCTGGCTCGCACGGACGCGACGCTGGTGATTCTGGATTTGATGCTTGGCGGGCGGGATGGTTTGGAGCTGCTCGGCGAATTGCAGTCCCTGTGTCCGGGGGCGCGCTTCCTCGTTTATACCATGCAACCGGAACGGCTCTACGCGCGCCGGGCGTTGCGGGCGGGCGCGCAGGGATATCTCGTGAAATCGGCGGGTCTGCCGGCGGTGCGCGATGCGCTGCAGGCTCTTGTCCGTGGCGAGCGTTATGTGAGCCCGGCGATGGCGCAGATCCTGATCGAGGAAAGCCTGGGGGGAGTGCGGGCGACGGTGGACGATTTGTCGAACCGGGAGTTGCAGGTGCTCGGACTCCTTGCGGCCGGGCGCGAACTCGGCGAGATCGCGAGCGAGCTTCATTTGAGCGTGAAGACGGTCGGGACTTATCGCGAGCGGTTGAAGAACAAGCTCGGCGTCGAGACGGCGCGCAATCTGGCCCGGGAGGCGGCGGAGGTGCTGGGTTCACGCCATGACCGCACCGCTGGCTGAAGCGAAGCCCGCGGCAGGGCGCGAAGACGCGTTTCTCGCCGAGTTGGCGAGGGTGAATTTGCAACGGCTGTTCTGGCTGTTGTGGGTGGGGCTGGCCAACCGGGTGGTGGTGCTGGTGCTCAACCACTACGCGGCGGCACCCAGCGACGTGTTGGCAGCGATGCAGTGGTTCGACGTGATCGTGATTCCGCTGCTGATTTTTTTCACGTCGCGGCTGCGGCGGCCGGGCGCGTCCGTGCGGCTGGCGTGGATGCTCATCCTTTTCTCGCTGTGGGGAACGCTGGGGATGGGCGTCATCCAGGCGCTGACTTCGGCGGACGAGATGGGCTACCGGGCGATCTACGTGTTCGCGCTGATGATCGTGGCCGTGGCGTATGTGTTGCCGCCGCGCTGGAGTTTGCCGGTGTTCGCGATCGTCCACGCGATCTACGTCGTGCTCATCTTGCGCGGCGATTACGATGAACGTTTCCGGCTCGCGTCGCTGACCGATGGATCGACGGGCGTGGTGTTCGCCGCGGGTGTGTCGTGGCTGCTCTTCCGGGCGAAGCGGAGCGATTTTCTCAAGGAGCGCACGATCGCGGCGCAAAACCGGGATCTCGCCCGGCGCAACACGGAGATGACCGACCTGATGTCGCTCGCCGCTCACGATCTACGCGGGCCGCTGCAAATGCTCGATCAGGTGCTCGAGCTCGCGGGCGGCATGATCGATCCGGCGGCGGCGCGATTGCGGCGGGCGCTGGACGACGGGCGTGGGAGTTGCCGGCGCATGCTCTCGCTCGTCACGCGACTGCTCGACGCGCACGCCGCCGAGCACCGCGTCACCACGGCGGGTCCGGTGCGCTGCGACGCCCGCGCGGCGTTTGCGGAGGCGGTGGAGCGACACAAGGCCGCGAGCCAGTCACGCGGAGTCGGATTGAAGTTCGAACCGCCACCGGGGGGCGCGGACACCGAGATGGACGCGGAAGCGCTTGGCCAAGTGTTGGACAATCTCATCGGCAACGCGCTGAAGTTTGCTCCCGCGGCGAGCGAGGTGGAGCTTGGGTTGCGCTCTGAGGGCGAACGCTGGATCGGCGAAGTGCGGGACCGAGGGCCCGGCATTCCGGCGGACGAGCAACCGGGGTTGTTTGGAAAATTCCGGCGCGGCACGCGGTCGGTTGCGGGCGAAGAGGGCGGTTTCGGCCTCGGGCTTTTCATCGTGCGGCAGCTGATGGAATCAGCGGGCGGCCGCGTGAGCTACCTCGACCGCGAAGGCGGGGGCGCGATTTTTCGGCTGAGGTTGCCGGGGCGCGAGGGGGGCGATTGAGATTCGACCACACGAGCGGACTTGCCGGCTCGAACGGGTGCTCGGAGAAAGCACCCGGATCGAACTCAAAACAGATGCGCTGAACTCCGGACGATGTCCGCGTTTCCGCGGACGAAGTCACTTCTTGAACTTGGTCTGGATCAGCGCGCGGAGGGCGTCGTGGAGCGGTTCGCTGGCGAGGCGGTTGAGCGCTTCCTCGAAGAAGCCGAAGGTGAGGAGTTCGTCGGCCATGGCTTTGCCGATGCCACGGGATTGGAGATAAAACTCCTGCTCGGGATCGATGCGCGAAGACGTGGCGCCGTGTGTGCAGCGAACGTCGTTGGCCTGGATTTCGAGGCCGGGAAGCGAGTTCGCTTCGGCGTCGTCGCTGAGCATCAGGTTGCGGTTCGACTGATAGGCATCGGTTTTCTGCGCGTCCTGATCGACGACGATGAGGCCGGAGAAGATCGTGCGGGATTTGTCGCGCAGCGTGTTTTTGTAGAGCAGATCGGATTTCGTGTTCGGCGCTTCGTGGATCTGCAGCGTGCGCTGATCGAATTCCTGGGTGGCTTCGGCGACGGTGACGGCGAGCATTTCGGAAAACGCGCCGGGAGCCTGAAGAAGCGAGAGCGATTCGTGGCGGGCCTGGCGGGCGCCGAGGTGGACGTTGAGCGATTGAACACGGGCGTCACGGCGGACGATCGTGTCGTTGGAGTGAAACGAGAGCGTGTCGCGCGACCAGTTTTGCGCGGCGACGTAGGTGAGTTGCGCGCCGTGGGAGGCGTAGAGGTCGTTGGCGCCGATCGCGAGCGATCGGGGTTCCGGGTTCGGATTTTTTTGTTCCGGGTTCGGAGTTCCGGGTTCCGGGTTGGGGGCGAGCGTGACGAAGTAGTCGACGACGGTGACCTTGGCGTTGTCGTCGGCGACGACAAGGGTGTGCGGGAAGACGGCGGTGTTGGCGCCGGCGGCGGCGTGCGTGATCACGATCGGCATGGTGACTTCGACGCCCTTGGGCACGTAGATGAACGCGCCATCGGAGAGGAAGGCGACGTGGAGCGCGGCGAACTTATCGGAGCCGAGTTTTTGCGGCTGCGCCATGAAGTGTTCGCGGACGAGGTCGGGGTGTTTGACGATGGCTTCGGCGAGGGTGGTGACGATGACGCCGGGCGGGAGGGAGAGCGCAGAGGTGTCGCGCGACGCGAGGGTGTTGTCGACGAAGGCGAGCGTGGGCGGGCCGAAGGGGGCGTCGACGGACAGCTCGGCGGGGACGCCTCGCCCTACCTGGACGCCGTCGAGCGTGAGCGTGGCGATGCTGCTGAAGCGCCAAGATTCGTCGGTGCGCTTCGGCATGGGGAGCGACGCAAAGGTTTCGTAGGCGGCGCGTTTGCGGTCGAGCCACCAGGCGGGGGCGGAGGACTGCGTCGCGAGATGCGCGGCGAAGGCGTCAGCGGTGAAGGCGCCGATGGTGGATTTGGACTCGGTCAAGATAGACATCTCAGGAAATATTTTTTGAACCACAAAGGCACAGAGGCACAGAGCGCAGACGGAGAATTCGGTCCTCCGTGCCTCTGGGTCTCTGTGGTTAATTCGTCGTTAGCCCACGCTGCCTTCCATTTCGAGGTCGATGAGGCGCTTGAGTTCGACGCTGTATTCCATGGGGAACTGGCGGGCGAGGTCGTTGATGAAGCCGTTCACGGCGAGGCTCATGGCCTGGCCTTCGGTGAGGCCGCGCTGCTGCATGTAGAAGATCATGTCTTCGGAAACCTTCGAGACGGAGGCCTCGTGCTGCGTGGCGTTGCGGTCGCCGCGGACGGTGATCGCGGGATAGGTGTCGGTGCGGCTGTTGGTGTTGATCAGCAGCGCGTCGCACTCGGTGTTGTTTTTGCAACCCTTCAGGTGCTTCGGGATGTGCACCTGGCCGCGATAGGTCGCGCGGCCCTGGCCGACGGAGATGGATTTCGAGACGACGTTGGAGGTCGTGTCGTCGGCGGCGTGAATCATCTTCGCGCCGGTGTCCTGGTGCTGGCCGTCGTTGGCGAGGGCGATGGAGATGACTTCGCCGCGGGCGCGCTTTCCCTTCAGGACGACGCCGGGGTATTTCATCGTGAGGCGGCTGCCGATATTGCAGTCGATCCACTTGATCTCGGCGTCCTCGTGCGCGACACCGCGCTTGGTGACGAGGTTGAAGACGTTGGCGGCCCAGTTCTGGACGGTGATGTATTGGATCTTGGCGCCCTTGAGCGCGACGAGTTCGACGACGGCGCTGTGGAGCGTCGAGGTGGAGAACTTCGGCGCGGTGCAGCCTTCCATGTAAACGACCTCGGAGCCCTCGTCGGCGATGATGAGGGTGCGCTCGAACTGCCCGAAGTTTTCGGCGTTGATGCGGAAGTAGGCCTGGAGCGGTTGGGCGACCTTCACGCCGGGCGGCACGTAGATGAACGAGCCGCCGGAGAACACCGCGCTGTTGAGCGCGGAGAACTTGTTGTCGCCGGTCGGGATGACCTTGCCGAAGAACTTGCGGAAAATTTCCGGATGCTCGCGGAGGCCTTCGGTGGAGTTGACGAAGATGACGCCCTGCTTCGCGACGGCTTCCTTGATGTTCGAGTAGGCCGCTTCGGAGTCGAATTGCGCTTCGACGCCGGCGAGGAACTTGCGCTCCTGCTCGGGGATGCCGAGGCGTTCGAAGGTCTTCTTGATGTCGTCGGGGACTTCGTCCCACGTGCGCTTCGGCTTCTGGCCGCTCGCGAGGTAATAGCGGATCTTGTCGAAATTGATGTTCTCAAGATCCTTCGTCGCCCAATGCGTGGGCATGGGTTTCTCGAGGAAGGTCTTGAGGGCCTTGAGGCGGAAATCGAGGAGCCAGTCGGCTTCCTTCTTCACCGAGCTGATGTAGCGGACGGTGTTTTCCGTGAGGCCGGTGCCGGCGTCGAACTCGTAGTTCACGTCGTAGCTGAAATTGCCGGCGGATTGGTCGATGCCGGCGACGGGATTCTCGATCGGCACGTCGATGGCGTCGGTTTCACTCGGAGGTTTCATGAGGAAAGTGGGAGCGGAGATTTTAGGAGTGAGTCACAGAGGCGGAGGGAGGGGCACAGAGGTCACAGAGGATGGGAATCCAGTTCAAAGTCTCTGTGTGCTCTGTGGTTCTCTGGTTTGGCTCTGTGACGAGATCGGCTTTTCAGATCAGGTCTTCGCGGTCGCGAGTTCCTTCTTCACCCAGTCGTAGCCCTTGGCCTCGAGTTCGAGGGCGAGGGTCTTGTCGCCGCTCTTCACGATGCGGCCGTCATACATGACGTGGACGAAGTCGGGGACGATGTGGTTCAGCAGGCGCTGGTAGTGCGTGATGAGCAGGATGCCGAGCGTGGCGCCGCGCAGGGCGTTGACGCCGTCGGAGACGATGCGCAGGGCGTCGATGTCGAGGCCGGAGTCGGTCTCGTCCATGATGGAGAACTTCGGCTCGAGCATCGCCATTTGGAGGATTTCGCAGCGCTTTTTCTCGCCGCCGGAGAAGCCTTCGTTGACCGAGCGGGAGGTGAACTTCCGGTCGATCTTCAGCATGTCCATCTTCGAGTAGAGGCGCTTGTAGTAGGCGGTCGCGTCGAGTTCCTCGCCTTCGGCCATGCGGGCCTGGACGGCGGCGCGGAGGAAGTTGGCGATGGAGACGCCCGGGATTTCGCTCGGGTATTGGAAGGCGAGGAAGAGGCCGGCGCGGGCGCGCTCGTCGACTTCCATCGCGAGGATCGACTGGCCGTCCATCAGCACGTCGCCGCTCGTGATCGTGTAGTCCGGGTGGCCGGCGATGGCCTTCGACAGCGTGCTCTTGCCGGTGCCGTTGGGGCCCATGATCGCATGCACTTCGCCCTGTTTGATCGTGAGGCTGAGGCCTTTGACGATGGGCTTGTCGCCGATGTTGACGTGGAGGTCTTTGATTTCGAGTTGGCTCATGTCCGGGGAGTGAAGGTGAAAGTGAGAGTGAAGGTGAAAAGAGAAGGCGGGCGGCGGGGCGTTTAGTTGGTGCCGTGCGAAATGGCGGCGACGCCGGCGGCGGCTTTGCCGCGGAAACTGAGTTCGATGTCGGTCGCGTCGAAGCCGGCGGGCAACAACTCGCGCAGGCGTGCGATCACGTCGGCGGGCAGATCGATATCGTGCACCTCGCCCGTCGCCTCGTCGTGGAAGTGCGCGTGCTGGCAGAGATTCGGGCAATAGCGGGTGGGCGCGCGCTCGAAGTTCACCTGACGCACGAGGCCGCATTGCACGAGCGTTTCGAGGCAGTTGTAAACCGTCGCAAGCGAGATAGTGGGCATCTGCGACTTCACGCGGGCGAAAATCTCGTCGGCCGTCGGATGATCGCGTTTCTCGACGATCATCTTGAACACGACTTCGCGCTGCGGCGTGGGTCGCAGGCCGGAGTCGGTCAGGCGCTTGACGAGCGCGTCGGGAGTGAAGGGCGTGGATTCCATTGAGAGAGGAGCGGTGAACGCAATGCGGTTGGGACTGAGTTTCAAGTGATAATTAGAATAGTTCTAAATAACCTGTGTCATTACTGGGCTCTAGTAGGGGAACTCTTGGCCGGCGCGGCCGGACACACGGTAAAGTGCCCGATTCTCCCATGATTCAGCCTGCGGACTGCGCGCCGTTCTCCCCGATTGGGGCGAAGGCCCCGGCCAGACCGGCCTGGGTTCTGCTTAAATTGAGTGGTCCCCGATTCCTCGGGAGGTTAGCAGGTTGAACGGAATGAATTTTCATCGTCTCACCGCCGCCTGCGCGGCGCTCGTGTGTATCGCCCCGGCCGCGCTCGTCGCGGCTGGAGTGGAGCGCGTCACCGTCGACCACGAATACGTGAAGCAGCTCGCCGCCGAGATCGCCAACGAGCCCTACGAGCCGCCGCGCGAACAGGTCAGCCCCTTTTTTCGCAAGCTCGGCTACGACGCCTACCGGCGCATTCGCTTCATTCCGGAGAACTCCCTGTGGCGTTCGGACAACCTGCCGTTTCAGGTCCAGTTTTTCCATCCGGGCTACCTCTTCAACCAGACGCTCGAGGTTCACGAGTTCACGTCGACGCACACGCAGCCGATTCCGTTCACCCAGAAATTTTTCGACTACCAGGAACTCAAACCATCGTTCTGGGCCAAGCGCGGGCTGAACTACGCGGGCTTCCGCGTGATCCACGAGATCAACGCTCCCGGCAAATGGGATGAGATCGTCTCTTTTCTCGGCGCCAGCTACTTTCGCGCGCTCGCGAAGGAGCAACGCTACGGCATTTCCGCGCGTGGCCTTGCGCTCAACTCCGGTGGTCCCGCGCCCGAGGAGTTTCCGGCCTTCATCGAGTTCTGGCTCGGCAAACCCGATCCCGGCGCGAAATCGCTCACCGTGCACGCGCTGCTCGACAGCAAATCGGTCTGCGGCGCCTACAGCTTCGTGATCACGCCGGGTGCAGAGACCGTCATCGACGTCCGTGCGACGCTCCACTTCCGCGCCAATGTGGACCTCCCTGGCTTCGCGCCGCTCACGAGCATGTTCTGGTATGGCGAGATGTCGCCGCACCATTTTGGCGATTTCCGTCCCGAGGTGCACGACTCTGACGGCTTGCTCATCGCGCCGAGCAAAGACGAGCGCATCTGGCGTCCGCTGACAAATCCCGCCGGCCTCCAGCGCAGCGACTTCGCCGCGCCTTCGCTCGCGGGCTTCGGGTTGCTGCAGCGCGATCGCTTGTTCTCGAACTACGAAGACCTCGAAGCGTTCTACCACCTGCGTCCAAGCGTGTGGGTCGAAACCGTCGGCCAATGGCCCGCCGGTCGCGTGCGCCTCGTGGAGATGCCGGCGGGGAACGAGTTCAACGACAACATCGTCGCGTTCTTCACGCCCGACCAACCGGTCGCTCCCGGCAAACCACTCGAGCTGGCCTGGCGCCTACACTGGACCAACGCCGCGACCTTCGGCGGCGTGCCCGGCTGGGTGCGCTCGACACGCCAGACCGTGCACGACGGTGCCAACAACCGCACGCGCTTCGTGGTCGATTTCAACGGCCTCACGCCCGAACTCGTCCCGCCCAACGCCGAACTTTTTCCGGAGATCGTCACCGCCGGCCCGGCCAAGCTCGAGCACACGCACGTGGTGCGCAACGAGCAGGACGGCTCGTGGCGCCTCGTGATGGCGTTCTCCGCGGCGCCCGATGCGCCGGTCACCGAGCTGCGGGCGCGCCTCAAACTGGGCGACAAAGTGGTGACCGAGACATGGGCGATGTCCTGGAAACCGTGAACGCGGCCGGCACAGTGGCCGATGCCGCGGCTTGGGCCGAGGCGCGCGAGCGCGTCCGCGCTTACCTGAGCGCGCACGGCGTTCCGCCCGGCCGACTCGAGGAACTCACCGAGCAAGTGCTCAGCTTCGCCCGCGAGCGTCGGGCGGCGCAGCAGGAGCAACATCCGGTCGAGATCGCGGCCGATGCGGCCATGCTCCTCATCGACGGCTGGATTCAGATGCACGTCGGCCTCGATCCGGCGGAAAACCCCGGCCGGCGCTTCGCCCACGAACGCGCCGCGGTGCACCTCGCCGATCTGCCGCAACGCTGGCCGCAACACTTCCTGCGCGAGGACGAGCCGCCCGCCGAGATGCTGCGTGAACTGCGCACCACTTACGTCGAAGCCGGTCCCGACCTGGAGTTTTCCAACATGACGCCGCGTGACATCGACCTCGGTCCCGTTTCCGAGGTGGCCGACACGACGTGGCGCAGCTTCGACAAATGGCCTTTCCTGCGCGGCGTGGCCACGTGGCTGATCTACCTCGGCGCACTCGCCGCGGCGTTCTACGCGGTGCGTTACTGAGATGGGCTTCCGCTTCAAAGTTCCGCTCCTGCCGTTCGAGCTGCACTCGCCCTCGCGCATCACTCGCCGGCGCACGGCCGTCGTGACGTTCGTCGTTGTCGTCACCGCCACCGGCTCGTTCCTCATGGGCGATCTGCTCTGGGGCATGCCGCTGAAGGGCTCGGCGTGGCTCATCTGGGCGTTGTTCACGCTGCTGTTTGGATTGCTCGCCTTCGGCGCGTCGCAGGCGGCCTTCGGTTTTCTGGCCCGACGCGGCAAAGGCGACCGCGCCACGATCTTCCGCACGTTGCCCGACGATCCCACGACCGTGCCGCTCGCGCCGACCGCGATCGTGTTGCCGGTTTACAACGAGGAAGTGACGCGCGTCTTCGCCGGGCTCCGCGCGATCTACAAATCCATCGAGTGCACGGGGCAACTCGAGCATTTCGACTTTTTCATCCTCAGCGATTCGACCGAGCCCGACCAGTGGATCAAGGAAGAGCTCGCGTGGGTGGAGCTCTGTCGTGAGCTCGGCGCACGTGGCCGCATCTTTTACCGCAAGCGTCGCATCAACTCGAACAAGAAGGCCGGCAACCTCGGTGACTTCCTGCGCCGTTGGGGCCGTCGCTATCGCTACATGGTCGTGCTCGATGCCGACAGCGTCATGGCGGGCGAATCGATCGTCACGATGGTGCGTCTGATGGAGCGCAACCCGCGCGCCGGCCTCATCCAGTCGGCGCCCGCGCTCATGGGCGCCGAGACGTTCTTCGCGCGCGTGCTGCAATTCTCGTCGCGACTCTACGGCCCGATTTTCCTCTCGGGCTTGAATTACTGGCAGCAGAGCGAGGGCAACTATTGGGGGCACAACGCCATCATCCGCGTGAAGGCTTTCATCGACCACTGTGCGCTGCCGCAGTTGCCGGGCCGTGAGCCGTTCGGCGGACGCATTCTCTCGCACGATTTCGTCGAGGCCGCGCTGCTGCGCCGTGCCGGCTACGAGGTGTGGCTCACGCCCGGTCTTGAGGGCACCTACGAGGAATTGCCGCCGACGCTGATCGACTACGCGAAGCGCGACCGCCGTTGGGCGCAGGGCAACATGCAGCACGTGTGGCTGGTCTTCGCGCGCGGACTGCACAGCGTGAGTCGCGTGCATTTTGCGATGGGCATCCTCGCCTACAGCTCGTCGTTGTTCTGGTTCATTTCGCTGATCATCGGCACGCTGTTCATGGTCGGTTTCAACCAAACGGGACTCACGTGGATTCCCGAGCCGGGCGTCGCCAATCTTCTCGGCCTGCCCGCCGGCGCCCAGGCCGCGGTGCTGGCGCTCGGCACGTTCGTGTTGCTCTTCCTTTCAAAAATCCTCGCGGTGCTCGATCTCGCGTTGCAGCCCGGCGGCATGGCGCGCTTCGGCGGCTTCGGCAAAGTCTGCGCCGGGGTGCTGACGGAGGTGCTTTTCTCCATCCTGCTCGCGCCGGTGCTGATGCTTTTCCACTCGAAGTTCGTCGTGTCGATCCTGCTCGGCAGCGGCGCGGTGAAGTGGGTCACGCAACGCCGCGAGAGCGAGGATGCGATCAACTGGCGCGAAGCCTACGAGACGCACAAGGGCCACTTGCTGCTCGGTCTCGGCTGGACGCTCGTGCTCGTGCTGTTTGCGCCGGGCTTGCTGGCTTGGATGTCGCCGGTGCTGCTCGGTATGGTGCTCTCGGTGCCGTTCTCTGCGCTGACCGCGCAGCGTCGCTTCGGACTCGCGGCGCAGCGCGCCGGCTTGCTCTGCACGCCTGATGAGCTCGATCCCCCGGCCGAACTGCGAGAGTTGCACGCCAAACTCGAAACGCCGGAGACCGCGGCGTTCACGAATGAAATGAGCGGCCGCGACGTGGCCTTCACGCGTGCGGTGGTCGATCCCTACGTCAACGCCGTGCATCGCTGCCAGCTGCGCGACCGGCCTGGTCGGGCGGAGAGCATCACCGAATATTTCCGCATGATGCAGGAGCATCTGCTGCGCGAAGGCCCGGCGGCACTCAAGTCGCACGAAAAAACCGCGCTGCTCGCCGATGCCGACTCCATGGATCGCCTGCATCGCGAAGTTTGGACGCGTCCGCTGGCCGAACTCGCGCCCTGGTGGCGCGACGCGCTCGGCACCTACGCGCCGAAAGCGGCGGCGTGAGTAGGGCCGGCTTCAGCCGGCTCAAATGACGCAGAATCGCGAGCGTCATTCCCGATTCGGAAATCCCTTTGGTCCGGCTGAAGCCGGACCTACTTTGCCCGCCAGCACCAATGCCACGGCTCGTAGCCAATGCGGTGCGGGTTGTTCTTCGGATAGGAGAGCGTGAAGCCGAAACGCGAGGCGTTTTGCTTCAGCCAGCGAAACTCTTTCGTGCGATCGAACGCCGCCACGAAGTGCGCCTTTTCGTCCGGCGAGCCGATGTCGATTGCGCGACCGGTGTGATGCTCGCTGCAACCGGGCGCAGCGACGTAACGAAGAATGTCAGCGAGCGGCCGGCCGTTTGCCAGATGTCCGCGGATGATCTGCGTCTGGCGCGCGACGCTGCGGAATCCCGACAGGGGCAGCAGTGTAAGTCCGTCGGCCGCGGCTGCGACCTGCATGCGGCGCCAAGCGGCGGCGGCGCGCGGCGTGAGTCGGATGGCTTTGCCGTCATCGTGCGCGCGGTCGACGAGCACGAGCCGCGTCGCTTCGCGCTGGAGCGGCAATCCACGCGCGTGTGGGTAGTCGGCGGGGATGCCGAGCCGGGCCCAGAGCCGCACGTGGCGATGCTCAGCCACCGTGCTCGGCCAGCCAGCGCTCGGCCTCGATCGCGGCTTGGCAACCCATGCCGGCGGCGGTGATGGCTTGGCGGTAGTGGTGATCCGCGCAGTCGCCGGCGACGTAGACGCCGGGCGTCTTGGTCTTCACTTGCGAACCCGCGACGGGGACGAAGTAGCCTTGATCATCCGTGTCGACGGCGTCCTTGAACGGCGCGGTGTTCGGCACGTGGCCGATGGCGACGAAGATGCCTTTCACCGGAAGCACGCTCTCGGCGTTCGTCTTCACGTTCTTGATCTTCAGGCCGGAGACCGAGCCCTCGGCGACGCCTTCAACGGCGACCGGCACGCTGTCCCATACACACTCGATCTTCGGGTGCGACGTCGCGCGGTCGGCCATGATCTTCGAGGCGCGCAGCGTGTCGCGGCGGTGGACGAGATAAACTTTCTTGGCGAAACGCGTGAGAAACAGCGCCTCCTCCGCCGCGCTGTCGCCACCGCCGATGACGGCGACGTCCATGTTGCGGTAGAATGCGCCGTCGCAGGTGGCGCACGTCGTCACGCCCTTGCCGCCGTAGAGTTCCTTTTCGCCGGGGATGCCGGTCATGCGCGGCGAGGCGCCGGTGGCGACGATGACGACCTTCGCCTTGATCTCGCGGTCGGCGAGCTTGAGCGTGTGCGGCCAGCTCGACGTATCGAGGCCGACGACCGTGCCGCTCTCGTAGCGTGTGCCGAATTTCTCCGCCTGCTTGCGGAGGTTTTGCATCAGCATGAAGCCATCGACGCCTTCCGGGAAACCCGGGAAATTCTCCACTTCCGACGTCGTGGTCAGCTGCCCGCCGGGCAGCGAACCCTCGATGACGAGCGGCTGCAGATTGGCGCGACCGGTGTAGATGGCGGCGGTGAGCCCGGCGCAACCGGTGCCGACGATGACGACGTTTTCGATGTGAGGGGCGGACATGGGAAAGGAACTCAGAGAAGCCACCGAGCCGGTCAGCGCAACTCCGCAGATAGTTTTGTGCCCAAAGAACCATCGCGACGCCCGAACTCGCGACGCGACGCGAATCCCCAAAATGTAGGGCGGGGTCGCCGAACTCTGCCGGGCGCGCTGTGCGCCTCGGCGTCGTCGGCACGGCAACGCCGACCTTTCGCGTTGCGACCGCGCCCTCGCACGAGGACCTTTCCCTCCATGTCTGAGCCCGGTCCGCACGACGGCTTCTTCACGATCGATACCCACATCGATACGCCCACCGCGTCGCTCATGCGCGACGGCTGGGATTTCGGCGCGCGTCACGACCGCGCGACGGACCGCACGCAATGCGATCTGCCGCGCATGGTCGAGGGCGGCATCGATGCGCTCGGGTTTGCCGTGTTCGTGACGCAGGCGGCGCGCACGCCGGCGGGTTTCGCGCTGGCGCACGAGAAAGCGGTGCAGGCCTTCGAGCGTATCCACGCCACGGTCGCGCAACACGCGGATCGCTGCGGCATCGCGCTCCGGGCCGATGACGGCCCGCGGCTCAAAGCCGAAGGCAAACGTGCGTTCTACCTCGCGATCGAGAACAGTTATTCGCTCGGGCTCGACGCGGCGAACGTGGCGAGATTTCACGCGCTTGGCGTGCGCATGCTCGGCCTGAATCACATGCTGCACAACGACGTCGCGGACTCGTCGACTGATCCGCGGCCGCCGGAGTGGGGCGGGCTGAGCCCGTTCGGCAAGGAAGTGATGGCCGAGTGCAACCGGCTCGGCATCGCGCTCGACGCCTCGCACGCGTCGGACGATGCACTGTGGGATTTGATCGAAATGTCGGCCACGCCGCCGCTCCTCACGCACAGTGGTTGCCGCGCGGTGTGTGATCATCCGCGCAACATCGGCGACGAACTCCTTCGGGCGCTTGCGGCGAAAGGCGGCGTCATTCAAATCAACGCGCTCCCGATCGCGGTGAAGAACGCGCCGGGCAACCGGCAGACGGAGGAGGGCGCGAAGTTGCTGCTCAAGCTCAAGGACCTCGTGCTGACACCGGAAATCCGGGCGCAGTTCGCCGGCGAATGGGCGCGGATCGATCGCGAGCATCCCGCGCCATCGTGCACGCTCGACGATTACGTGGCGCACGTGGAGCACGCGGTTGCCGTGGCCGGTATCGATCACGTCGGCGTCGGTTGCGATTTCGATGGCGGTGGTGGCGTAGCCGGTCTCGACCAAGTGAGCGATTATCCGAATCTCACGCGCGCCCTGCGCGCGCGGGGTTGGAGCGACGAGGCACTCGCCAAATTTTGGGGCGGCAACACGCTGCGTGTCCTGCGCGCCTGCGAGGCACACGCGGCGAAGCACGACACGTATCGTTCACTGTAGCGGCGGTCTATTACCGCCGAGGAGCGTGACGCGGCCTTCGCTCGGCGGTCATAGACCGCCGCTACAGACGGAGAGGAGCCACGCTATTTTGCCGCCGCGTCGCGACCGATCTGGAATTCCGTGAAGTCGTTCCAGACGTCGTCGTAGGGTTTGTCCTGTTTGAAAATCTGCAGAATGCGCGCGTGCTCCTGGTCGCTCGTCGGGAACACGCGCGGCTCCTCGCCCGGCAAAAACATTGCCGTGTAGGAGCGCTTTCCATCGTCCATGCGGCGGATGACGAGCATGGACACACTCCTACGCTTCTCTTCCGTTCGTGCAACCCGGCAGAGAGTGCCCCCACGGGCAGGCGGGCCAGATGTCCAGTCCCCGTCATCCCTGCAAAAATTGCTTAATAAGCAATTTTAGTCGGAGTGTTCCTCCTGCGATTCTCCCATCCGGCGGTCTGCACAAAATTGCTTAATAAGCAATAAACTGCCGGGGCGGAAAGGTGGGGAGGGCGGTGGGGGCGGGATGGCGCGCGGTTCGGGTTTGCGCGGTTTGAGTTTGCGCGGTTGCGCGGTTGCGTCGTGCCGAGGCGTGCGCAGCGTCCCGCCATGGCTACAGCGCTCCTTGCCGGCGGTTCAGGACTCGTGGGCGGCTTCCTGCTGCAACAATTACTCGCCGCGCCCGAATACGAGCGCGTGGTCGCGGTGGGGCGTCGGCCGCTCGAGATCCAGCACCCCAAGCTCGAACAGGTGACGACGGAGTTCGCGGCGTTGCGTGAGGCGCGGCAGTCGTTGCGAGGCGACGATGCGTTCTGTTGCCTGGGGACGACGATCAAGCAGGCGGGCTCGCGCGAGGCGTTCCGCGCGGTCGATCAAGGCGCGGTGCTGGCGTTTGCGTGGGCGGCGCAGCAGGGCGGAGCGCGGCGGTTTTTTCACGTGTCGTCGATGGGGGCGGATGCGGCCGCGCGATTTTTCTATCCGCGAGTGAAGGGCGAAACGGATCACGCGCTCGAGGTGATGGGCTTCAACACGCTGGGGATTTTCCGGCCCAGCCTGCTGCTCGGGCCGCGGCGCGAATATCGCCTCGGCGAGCGGCTCAGCGCGGTCGGGCTGGCCATCACAGAGCCGATCTTGATGGGACGTTGGCGCAAGTATCGCGCGATACACGCCGAGGTGGTCGCGCGGGCGATGTTGCGCGCGTCGTTCGGGGCCGGCGCGCGCGGCACGCTCACTTTTGAGTCGGACGAGATCGCCGACCTCGGCCGCTAGCGGTGGTGTGCGTCAGGGCAGGGCGAGTCCTCCGAACCAGTCGTTCGGATATCGCTCCGTTGCGCGTTGCGGCTCGTTCGGAGAACTCGCCCTACCGGTTGCCCGGAGACGGCTCGCCGGTCGCGATGGGACGGAGCACGATCACCTGCTTCTCGGTTTTTCCGGCGACGCGGAGCGCCAGCGTGGCGGGCATCTCGTCGGGCAGGTCGCCTTGCACGAATGAAGTCATGGGCGAGAACTCGGCGGACTCGCCCGCCGGCACCGTGAGCGTGGCGGGTTGCACGACGAAGTTGCCGAGCGGTGAAACGAAATCGCGCACGGCCACTTCGAGCGGCGTGGTGCCGGTGTTGCGGAGCTGAAGGTGAATCATCAAGGGCAGCCCATTTGCGGGGCGTGCTCGCGGGCTACCGGCGGCGTCCCGACCGAATTCCGCCGGCGGACCATCGCCGCGTCCGCCGCGGCCACCTCCACCCGGACCGCCACCGCCGCTGCCGAAGTGCATCGGGCCGGCGCCACCGCCGAAACTCATGCCGCCCCCGCCGCGCCGGCCACCGCCTTCGCGTCCACCCCGTTCGCCGCCGTCACCGCCTCCTTCAGGACGCTGAAATTCCATGCCGACGCGAATCGAAGCCACCAGCGAGCCGCTGAGGTAGTTCGCTTCACCGGCAATCGGCTGCGGCGGTTTCGGCGGAGTGCCGCGGCGCGGACGATCGTCGGAGGCGCACGAGGCGAGCAGGAAAACCAGAAGACCGGTCAGCAAACGCGGCCAGAACGGGGCGAAGGAGCGCATCGATCTGGAGACGTTAGGCGCGGTCGGAAGTTTCCCGTTGATGTGTCATCGCGGGACGAGGGCACGGGATTTCGGGATGGAGCGTGGTGGCGCGGTCTGTTTTCCGCGGAACGGAAGGCGTGACGCTTCGCGCGTGATGAGTGACGAAATTCTTACGAATTCCGCTACGCTGGGGCGCGGTGCTTCGTTCGGTCCGCGCCACCGGTCCGCTCAGCTCCAGTGATAATTGAAGCTGACGCTTATGCGCTCCTCGGTCGTGCGGTTGGCGGCGACTTCGTGGCGCAGCCAGCTTTCGAAGAGCAGCAGCCAGCCGGCTTTGGCGGGATACGTGATGTGCGGCAGGTTTTCGCGCCGGGCTTCAGCCATCTTCGGCGGTGCGGCCATGAATTTGCTGAGGCGCGGATCCTCGAATTTCAGGCCGGGACAGCCGCGCGGCGTGACGACGTAATAGGTGCCGCTGATGAAGCTGTTGGGGTGCAGGTGCAGGCTGTGCGCCGCGTGTTCGGGCATGATGTTCACCCAGAAGTCGCTCATGGCGATCTCGCGGCCGCGGAGATCCATATCGAGTTCGCGCGCGAATTTTTTCACATGCGCCGTGATCTTGCGCTCCAAGGCCGCGAAGGTGGACGAGAACTCGTGCAAGCGGTTCAACGAGGCGTAGGAGGTGTAGCCACCGGGATAGTTTTTCTCGCACCATTTGCGGCCGGCGTCGTCGTAGTCGCGGATGCGGCGACATTCGTCGGCCAGTTCGGCGTTGAAACGCTCGAGCCCGGCGCGTTGCAGGGGCTCGTGATAGAGGTAAGTGGGAAACCAAGCGCGCGTCGGCATGGGGGTTTATTCGGGGGAAAAATGGACGTGGGCAATCGCGAAGCCGGTGGGGAATAGCCTGTATTGCGCTCCAGGGTGCGCTGCGCTTTAGTGGTTGAGTCAGAAAGTTCTCCCTGCTTCAGAGACCGATCCATTCCATGAAACACACCTTCCTCCGAATCCTCGCGAGTGCGTTCGTTGCCCTCGCCCTCACCCGTTCCGCGATGGCGGATCGCATTGAGCTGACCGACGGCTCGGTCGTGAACGGCAAACTGCTCTCGGCCGAGAAGGGCCTGTTTCGCTTCGAGACGAAATTCGCGGGCGTGATGACCATCGCCCAGGAGCACATCAAGAGCTTCCAGACCGACGACGTCGTGAACGTCGGCCTCAAGGCCGGCACGCACGTGCTCGGCACCGTGGCACCGGGCAACGCTGGCATCGTCGTCACCGCGCCCGACGGCCAGATGTCCGCGCCGCCGGCCAACGTGGTGGCGATCTGGCGTCCCGGTGAGGACAGCCCGGAGATGCGCGACGTCAAAGCCGCCGCCGAAAAGCTGAAGCGCCGCTGGTCCTACGAGGCCTCCGCCGCGATCAACGGCCGCACGGGCGGCTCGGAGAAGTTCTCCGGCGCGCTCGGCTTCAAGGCGACGCTTGAGAGCCCCGAGGACAAGCTGATGTTCAACGCCGCGATCAACCGCGCGCAGGAAAACGGCAACAAGACGGCCGACGACTGGAAGGCCGGCGTGGACTACTCCTCGTTCTTCACCGGCTCGGCGGTGTGGTATGCGCGCACCGAGCTTTCGAAGGACAAGATCAAGAACATCGACCTGCGCTCCAACTCCGCGTTCGGTGTCGGTCGCAAATTGGTGAAAAGCGACGCGCAGGACCTCGAGGTCCGTCTCGGTCTCGGCTACACCTACGAAACCTACGCGGGCACGACGCCGGACTTCAGCTCCGCCGGACTCGACATCGCTCTGATCAACAAGCAGACGCTCGGCTGGGCCACGATGAACAACGCGATCACCTACACGCCCTCGTTCAAGGATTTCGCGAACTACCGCGCGGTGCACGAGACGACGTTCGACTTGCCGATCAAGGCCGGCGATTTCTGGAAGCTGCGCATGGGCGTGAACAACGACTATCAAAGCCAGCCCGCCGGCAACGCGCCGAAGCTCGACACCACCTACTTCACCGCGCTGATCCTGAACTGGAAGTAAGCGCGCGAAAATCCGGACGCGCTTCCTGCGCCGGAGAGAATTTCAAGCGGAGCCGCGAGGCTCCGCTTTTTCTTTGGCGCCCGGCGACTCCGCGCGCTGACCAAGGTCGGCGGGACCGCTGGGCCCGCCGTGAACGCGGCATCCCTCTCACTCCTCGAGCGAAAACTGCCGCACCACGCGATACGCGGGGGCGCGCCCCGGCTGCAGCTCGCTCGCGTAAAGATCGAACGACGCGACGCGAAAGGGCGGAGCCTCGAAGTTGCGGTGGTGATAGAGGTATTTGCCGAGGTGCTTCGGTTCCACGGTTTCGCTCAGTCTGGCGACCGTGAAGTGCGGCGAGAAATTCCGCACGTCGATCGTCATGTCCACAGACAGCAGCGCTTCATCCAC
The DNA here is from genome assembly GCA_023432225.1 of Verrucomicrobiota bacterium. Classification (GTDB taxonomy): domain Bacteria; phylum Verrucomicrobiota; class Verrucomicrobiia; order Opitutales; family Opitutaceae; genus Didemnitutus. The sequence goes on along the minus strand of JAEYUW010000021.1, from coordinate 147,144 downwards.
CTGCTTGCGCAGCTGGTAGAGCCGCGTGTGGCCGGAACCGACGCCGGCCCACAACACCTTGGCCGGACCGCGCGGCGGAAAAACGCCGAGACCGCCCACCGGCAACACGAACGATTCCACGCGCACTCGCGCGAGCGCGGTCTCCATGTCGGCCTGCTTTCCCGCGGTCGTGTCGCCGAGGAAACGCAGCGTGAGGTGCAGGTTGTTCGCCGGTGTCCAGCGCACGCCCTCGAGATCGTCCGCCAGCGCGGCGAGTTCCTCGCGCACGGGCGGCGGCGGAGTCAGGGCGACGAAAAGGCGTTGCACGCTCATGCGCCTGAGCGAAGTCGCACGCCTCCGCTCCGCCAGCGCAAAGTGGCGTGGCGCTCCCGGGCCGGCACGCGAGCGCGAAAAAGAAGTGGAGCCGGGCCCGCTCCGCTGTTTGCTTCCGCGCCATGAAAAAGGCCGTCCTCGTGTTCTGTGTGTTGGTCGCGAGCGCTTTTGCCCGCGAAAGTTTCTGGCGCTCGCTCACTCCGGAGCAGCGGGCCAAAGCCGGACTGGAAAACCTCACCGAAGAGCAACGCGCCGCGCTGGACGCACTCGCAGCGGAGTATGTGACGCAGGAAACCGATCACGCCGTGACCTACGCGCGCCAGAAAGCGATCGCCGAGGTGAAGGAAGTCGCGAAAGCGGAAGCCAAGGCGCAGGCAAAGGCGGAGATCGAAGCCGAGAACAAGGCCCGCGTGGGCCTCGCGCCGAAGCCGAGCGCGATCGAGGCGGAGGTGATTCGCTCGCGGATCGCGGGCACGTTCCGCGCGTGGGGGCCCAACACGAGCTTCCGCCTCGAGAACGGCCAGGTTTGGGTGGCCGAGCGCAACGCCGAGTCGCGCTTCTTCGGCGCACGGGAGAACGCGGAGGTGGAAATCCGCCCCTCTTCGTTCGGCACGTGGAAGCTGTTCCTCTTGCCCGAAGGACTTTGGGTGCGCGTGAAGCGCGTGCAGTAGGACCGGTGTTTCTGTAGCGGCGGTCTATGACCGCCGAGAGAATTCGCGGTGTGACGTTCAACGGCGGTCGCAGACCGCCGCGACAGACGACCTAGCTCTTCGTGACGACCTTCACGTCGCGCAGAATCCATTTCTTGTTCTCGTTGCGGCCCATCTGGCCGGTGATGGCGTCGCCCTTCTTCACGCGGGCGAGCGTGTCGGCGTCGACGAGGAACATCATCGTCATCGCGCGCATCACGCCGGGGATTTCCTCATGCTTCACGAGCAGGGCCGATTTCTCGGTGAACACGTCGACGATCACGCCCTTGAGCGGGTGCATGGGCGAGGGGGGCTTTTCGGCCGCGCCGTGCGCGGCGTGATCTTGCGCGTGCAGTGCGACGGCGGGCGTGAGCAAAGCCAGCGCGAGGGCGGTCAGGCGGAGGTGGAGGGTGGGGAGTTTCATGGTGCTTTGTTGGACGGAGAATGACGGGCGAGTCGTGGTTCGCAAATATCGAGCAGGGCGAGTTCGTCGCCCCGGACCACGGCGCGAGGCCGTGTGGTTGGTGCGGGCGTGCTCGCGGCGGGGGCGGGGCCCAGCGCGGCGGCGTCAATCCGCGCCGTGCGGATACGCGTGGCGGCGGGCGATTTCGGGTTGGCGGGATCTTTCGGCGCGGTGTCGGTCCAGCTGATGATCGCGGTGAGGCCGTCGCCGTCGCGGCGTGCGGCCAGGCGCGCGAAACCGCTGGCGCGGACTGCGCTCGTGGACGCGACGAGTTGCGGCGCGGAGAGCGTGCCGTCGGGGAAAAGGCGGCGGACGTAGAGGCCGGCGGCGTTGCCTTGCGACTCGGCCTCGAGCCACGAGACGAGAGCGGAGTTGTCGGCGAGTTTCACGAGATCGATGCGTCCGATGGGGCGCCCGAGGTCGAGGGCGATCGCGGGGCCGAAGCTGACGCCGCCGTCGCGCGAGAGCTTCGCCTGCACGCGGGCCACGCCGTCGGCCGCGGTGAACCACGCGAGGGCGAGTGACTCGCCGCGCGCGTCGGCGGCGGGACCGTTGACGGGACACGCGGGGATTTTCCAGCCGTCGGCATGCAGCAGGCGCGGCGGGCCCCAGATGTGCTGGTTGAAAAACGCGAGGTGGCTGTCGCGAATCTCCTCCCGAGTGTGGCCGCGGTAGGCGACGACGACGCGGTCGCCGCCGAGGTGCGCGAGCGTGGTCTGACAACAGGTGCAGACGTCGGGATCGACGACCCAATCCTGCAGCGTGGCGCCGTCGGGCGCGAGCAGACGCGACTTCAAGCGCATCGCGGGCGCGTAAGGCGCGGCGGGGTCCTTGGCGGGGCGAGGAGCGCTCGGATCGCGTTTCACCCGCGGAGCGTTCGGATCGCGGACGCGGGCGCTTTCGAGCCAGACGGCGAGCACGCGGCCGCCGCTGAGCGGCGCGAGGGAGACGAACTCGTGACCGAGCGGCGCGGGCTTCGACCAAGTGGCGCCGCCGTCGCGCGAACGGGCGAACCAGCCGTCGTAGCCGTGCGCGTCTTCGCCCTCGCGGGATTGGAACCATTGCGCCCAGAGCTGGCCGTCGGTGCCGACGGCCAGCGAGGCGAAGTCGGCCCAGTTTTCCATGAGCCGTTTCGTGCTGACGATGGCGCGCGGCGCGCTCCACGCCTCGGCGCCGGGCGCGAGCGTGGCGAGCCAGAGCGCGCGCTCGCCCTCGGCGAGTCCGGGCCCGGCGTAGGTGAGATACGTCGTGCCGTCGGGGCCGGTGTAGAGCGAAGACTCGCCGGTGTCGGCCGGCGCGGGGGCGGGAATTTCGCGGACGATTCCGGCCGATGCGGCGATGGAAAGAAACCAGGCACCGAGGATCGTCAGGGCGGTTTTCATGAGCGTGGAAGGACGGTGGTTGTTCGCGTCTCGGGCACCGCGCGGAGCGTGGCGAGGTCGGACTCCAGCGGGATTTTCGCTGGAGCACTGTGCGTGATGGCGAGGACGCGCGATGGCGAGGGCGGGTGTGGCATAGGGATTGGAAGGCATTCGGCAACCTCGCGGTGCGGCGCGAGCGAATGGAGGGCGGCGCTCTGTCGCCGCCGGGACGATCGCGGCGCTGACGGAGCAGCGCCCTCCAAAGCGGGCGTTCGACGGATGATCAGAATGTGACGCGGGTCGAGAACTCGAGGCTGCGCGGGTCGGCGAGGCGGCGCATGGTGGTGCCGGCGACGGGTTCGTATTCGGCATCGGTGAGGTTGCGGCTGCGGAGGTTGAAGACGAAGCGGCGCCAGGTGTAGCTCACGCCGGCGTCGACCGTGGTGTAGCCGGAGGCGACGACGGAGTTGTTGTTGTTGGCGAAGCGGTCGCTGACGTGGCGCACGGCGGCGTTGAGCGCCACGCCATTCGTGAAACGCTTCGAGGCGAAGAAGCCGAGGACCCACTCGGGGACGTTCGAGGGCGTGTTGCCGGTGCGGTCGATGACGCCGGTGCCGAGGTTCTCGGCGTAGGAGCCATACCACGCGTCGGTCCACGCGGCGTTGGCTTCGAGGCGCCAGCCGGCGGCGGGCGACCACGCGAGCGCGGCTTCGACGCCGCGGGAGTTTTGCGCGCCGATCTGCTGCGAGATGCGCGTGCCGGTGGTGGTGTCGAGCGTGGAGGCGAGGATGTTGTTCTTCTCGATGTCGAAGAGCGCGAGCGTGGCGTCGAGCTGCTTGGTCAGGGAGCCTTTGAGGCCGATCTCGTATTGGCGGCCGGTTTGAAGCGCGAAGTCGTTCGACGTGGCGGTGAACGAGACGAGCTGCGTCGTGGGTTCGGCGGCGCGGCTGTAGGCGGCGTAGAGGTTCAGGTCTTTCGTGACGGACCAGACGAGGCCGCCGCGGCCGGTCCACGGCGCGTAGCTCTTCGTGTAGGTGGCGAAGGCGGTCGTGGCCGTGGCGAGCGTGTCGCGCTGAAGATCGATCGTGTCGTGGCGGAGGCCGGCGACGAGTTTGAGCGCGGGCGTGAGGTCGAGGGCGTCCTCGAGGTAGAACGCCAGCGTGTCGATCGTGACGTGCGAGGTTTTGAGGAAACGGTTCGCGTCGCCGGGGCCGTAGGTTTCGGCGGGATCGAGCAAGGTGACGCTCGTGGCGGTGGTGGCGTAGCCGGCGGGAGTGCCGCCGCGCGTGAGGTTGTTGCGTTCGAAGAAGCCGCCGACGATGACGCGGTTCGGCCGGCCGGCGAGGGTGCCCTTGTAGATCGCGTCGAGGCGATTGCCGGAGAGGAGATCGTCGCGGTAGATGTGGAGGAACGACGAGCGGGTGACGAGCTGCGTGACGGGGTTCCAGGTGTTGGACTCGAGGTTGCGCCACTTGAGCAGCTGCGTGGCGAGGTAGGCTTCGTTGCGGATTTCCCAGTCGGGCGAGAGGCGCAGCTCGGCGCGGAGGCGGGAGAAGGTGTTCTCGGTCTTCGCGTAGTTATCGAGGATGTTGTAGTTGGTGCGACGCGCGGCGGGATCGATGCGCGGGTTGATCATGCGGTCGGTGGCGCTGTTGAAGGCGCGGACCTCGACGGGCGAGTTGGCGACGGTGGTGTTGACGACGCCGTCGTAGACGACCGGGTTGCCGTAGTAGGATTCGTTCCAGTCCTTCAGGCCGGTGGTGTTGAAGGTGAGCTTCAGCGCGTCGTTGACCTGCCAGCCGAGCGCGGCGGCGAGGCCGTCGTAACGCTGGGCGTTGCGGTCGACGTAGCCGGCGGTCTCGTTGTGCGAGTAGTCGAGGCGCGAGGTGACGGCGCCTTTTTTTCCCAGCGGGAGCGGGCCGCCCCAACCGAGGCCGTAACGGTAGCTGTCCCACGCGCCGATGGAGGCGAAGGCTTCGCCGCCGGCGCGCGCGGCGGGTGCCTTTGAGAGGTAGTTCACCGCGCCGCCGATGGCGCCTTCGCCGAACATGAGCGAGGCGGGGCCTTTGAGAATCTCGACGCGGTCGAGCAGGAAGGAGTCGACGGTGCGCGAGGATTGCGAGGCGGTGTTCTGACGGATGCCGTCGCGCATGATGCTGACGCTGTTCGAGCCGAAGCCGCGCGTGGAGAAGGTCGGGATCGAGCCGTATTGCGTGCCGCCGGTCATGCCGACGGCGGCTTCGACCGCTTCGACGGCGGTGCGGAGGCCGCGGAGCTGCATCACTTCTTGGGAAACGATGGAGACGGAGGCGGGCAGGTCGCGGTTGGCGAGGCCGAGGCGCGAGCCGGTGGCCGGCGCGGAGTCGAGCGGGAGCGAGAAGTCCTTTTGCCGTTCGGCGGTGACTTCGAACTCGGCGAGTTTGACGACGTCGGGTTTCGGTGCGGCGTCTGCGGGCGCCGCGGGTGCGGTTTGGGCGCGCGCGCCGGTGGCGGCGAGCAGCGCGAGGAGCGAGAGAAAGGTGAGCGTGGATTTTTTCATGACGAAAGGGCGAGTGGTGAGTGGTCGGCTGGGTTCAGCGCGCGTTGAGTTCTTCCCAGGTCCAGAATTTGTCGCGCTTCGCCGTGAGGCGGATGACGGAGACCTGTTCGGCGGTGACGGCGGGAGCGGCGTTGCCCCAGGAGTTGCGGGCGTAGGTGAGGGCGCCGGCGAGTTCGGCGTCGTTCAGCAGCGGGCCCTGCGCGGGCATGACGCTGTTGTAGGTGTGGCCGTTGACTTCGATGGGTCCTTGGAGGCCGTGCAGCGTGGCGCGGATGATTTTCCCGGGATCGGTTGCCGTGACGAGCGATGAGCCGGCGAGCGGCGGAAAAACGCCGGGCACGCCTTGGCCGTTGGCTTGGTGGCAAGTGGCGCAGGTGCGCGTGAACGCGTTTTTGCCGGCGAGCATCTGGCGCGCGAGCGCGTCAGCGGCGGATTCGGTGGCGTCGGTCGGAGCGGCGGGCTCGGAACGCGAGCAGGCGGCGAGCGCCAGCAAGGTGAGCGTCGCGGTGACGAGAGTGGCGGAAAGGGAAGAGCGGAAAATTTTCATGGCGAAAAGGGAAGGGCCGCCCCGGCGCTCCTATGAAAAACCACACGAACAAGTGGTCCTTCACGCCGGAGCGGCCCCAAGTCGGGAAGGGGGGCGGTCAGAGCGAGACGTCGAATTTGAGCCAGAGCGTGCGGCCGGGCTCGTTGACGCGCGTCGTCTGCACGAAGCCGGAGACCATCGCGCCGGCTTTGCTCAGGTGTTCCGCGTAGGCGCGGTCGAAGAGATTATCGACGCCGGCGGAGAGGCGCGTGCGCGCGGTGGGTTTCCAGCTGCCGTGGAGCGAGAAGACAGCGAAACCCGCGGTCTCGCCCAAATCCTGGCCAACGATGTTGCCCTGGTTGAGCGCAACGCGATCCTGCCGCGCGACGGCGCGGACGAGCGCGCCGGCCGACCAAGTCGGCTGCGTGTAAGCGACGGCGAGGCGCGACTCGAGCGGCGGGAGCTGGGGAAGCGGGCGCGCGTCGGTGTCGTTTTCGCCGCGCACGTAGGCGAGCGAGGCGTCGAGTTTCCAGTCGCGCGCGAAACGCCAACCGAGCGAGGCCTCGCCGCCGCGAGTGGTGGCGTCGATGTTGCGGGTGACGACGGCGCTGCGCGTGCCCATCATGCCGGACGGTTTTGCAAAGCCACTTTGGACGAGGATGAAGTCGTCGATGTCGGCGGCGAAGAGCGAGACGCTCCACTCGAACGCGCCGAATTTGCCGAGCGCGCCGGCGTCGAGCTGCGTGGTGGTCTCGGGGCGTGTGCCGAAGGCGCTCACGCTCGTCGTGCTCTCGTTCTTGATCGCCTCCCAGTAATCCGGGTAGCGCTGCGTGCGGCCGAGTCCGGCGAAGAGCGTGACGGTGTCGCAACAGGAGCCGAGGTCGTGCTCGTAGCGCGCGAAACCGCTGGCGAGATCGCTCGTGCGCGTGCGACCGGCGGAGGGATTCGGCGCGGTGCTCATCATCGAGAGCGCGACGTTGGTGCGGCTATCGGTGGCTTCCCAGCGGTCGAGGCGCGCGCCGGCGTAGGCGCGGCGGCCCTCGGCGAGCGTGACGGCGGCTTCGCCGAAGAGGCCGCGCTGTTCGAAGCGGGCGTCGCGCACGCGGGCCTTGGCTTCGTAAGGCATGGTGGTCTCGTTCATCGTCGAGCGCAGCGTGTGCGTGTTCACTTGCGCGTCGGCGCCGAGCGTGAGGCGCGTCGATTCGGCGGGCGTGAGTTCGATCTGCGCCGTGGCGCCCTCGGTCTCGCGATCGGGATTCGAGACGGAGGGATTCGGCATCATGGCCGTCGCGGCGAAGGGGCGCAGCGAGTAGTTGTCCATCACGTGGTCGACGTAGTTGTGGAACCCGCGCAGCTCGACGGCGGCGACGAGCGGGGTGAGTTGCTCGCGGCGGAGGCGCAACGCGTAGTTGTCGCGGGCGAATTTCACGCCGTCCATCGCTCGGTCGGCGTAGGCGGCTTCGCCGTCACTGCGTGCGGCGGAAAGTTCGACGAAGGTGAGTGCGTCGGGCGTCCACGCGAGCGCGGCGTTGGCGCTCCAGCGCTGGTAGGCGCTGTGCACGTCGCGGCCGGCGCCGTCCTCGTAGTCGTCGGCGCGGGTCGTGGTGCCGGTGGCGCGAACCTGCCAGTCCGGGGCGCCGGTGCGGGCGTCGACCACGGCGTCAAAGCGGCCGGCGCTGCCGCCGGTGAGCGAGCCGAAGAGCGCTGACTCGTTTTGCGCGAGGCGGCGGTAAGTGCGTTCGAAGAGGACGACGCCCGCGCTGTTGCCCGGACCGTAGAGGACGGACTGCGGGCCCTTCACGATCGTGATGCGGTCATAGGCGGCGGGAAAAACGTAGGCGGTGGGCGGGTCCATGCGATTGCCGCAGCCGCCGAAAATGCATTGGCCGTCGAGCTGCACGCCGAGGCGCGAGCCGGCCATGCCGCGGAGCACGGGATCGCCATCGGTGCCGCCTTTGCGGATGACGGCGAAGCCGGGCACGGCTTTCAGGGCGTCGGCGCCGTCGTGCGCGGGCACGGGCTGGGCGGGAGCTTTCGGGTCGGTTGTGACGACGAGCGGCTGCGCGGTGCGTGCGCCGGTGACGACCAGCGGAGTCAGTTCGACGGCAGGCTCGCGGGCGGGTGGAGAGGACGGCTCGGCCGCTGTGGCGGTGAGGGCTGTGAGGGAAAGGAAAACGGAAAGACGGGAAAAGGAGTGCATGACGAAGCGGAGAAATGGGAGCGATGCTCGCGCGCGAAGGCGCGGAGCGGAGGCACGCGGGAAGGCTGGGAATCGCGCGCGCGAGGGGCGCGTCGATCAGTCGCGTGGAACGGAGGCGGGCTTCGTCAGGCCCGTGGCGGAGGCACGGGCACCGTGTCGGTGCGCGTGAGGCCGGCCTCGTTAACGAGGCCCGGCCAGGCGAAATCAGGTGCCGTCACCACGACGGGAGGCGTGGCTTGGAAAGCGAGCAGCAGGCGGTCGCTGCCGCCGAGGGCGTCGGCGGGCAGTTGGTCGCGTGCGGTGTCCTGCGCGGCTTGCGCGATGTGGCAGAGGTTGCAGGCCTCGCCCTCGAAGGTGAGGCGCAGCGCCTGCGTCGCGGGCATCACGTCCGAGTAGTCGTGAAACATCTTTGCCCAAGCCACCATCTGCACCACGTTCCACACTGCGCCGTTGGCACACAGCCAGGCGAAGAGCAGCGCGAACGTGGAAAATCGGCGACGCATCGCGGGCAGCAATGCGTGGCGCGGCGGCGGGGCGCAAGCGGTTTCGCGGTGGACCTTGACTAAAATCAAGTCCTACGCGCTGCGCATAAGAAATCCTGCCGTGGCGCACGCGGCGACCACCGCCCACGCCGGCACGCGCGGGACGAGCAGCGCGGCGAACGCGGCGGCGGCGAGCGCGACATCGCGCCAGTCGCCGAGGGCGGCGGTGCCGATTGGATGAATGAGCGCGGCGAGCAGCAGACCGACGACGGCGGCGTTCGCCCCGCGCAGCGCGGCTTGCGCGCGCGGGTCCGTCCGCAGCGTTTGCCAGAACGGAAGCACGGCTGCGACGAGTAGCAGGCCGGGCAGAAAAATCCAGAGCGTCGCCCACATGCCGCCTGCGACGCCGTGCGTGCTCGCGCCGAGAAACGTCGCGAAGGCGAACAGCGGGCCCGGCAGCGCCTGCGCCGCGCCATAGCCGGCGAGGAATTGTTCGGGCGTGAGACCGCCCGGTGCGACGAACTCACGCTCGAGCAGCGGCAGCACGACGTGCCCGCCGCCGAAGACGAGGGAGCCCGCGCGGTAGCATTGATCCGCGAGCGCGAGCAGCGGGGAGTTTTGCGTATTACGCAAAAGGGCCGGGAGCGCGACGAGGAGCGTGCAGAAGAGCGCAAGCAGGACGAAGCTGCGCGCTAAAGGGCGAGGTGTTGCGACCTCGGGCCCGTGGCGGACGGTCGGGCGGGGTAATCCGCGAAAATAGCGAAACCCGAAGATCGCTCCGAAGCCGATCATCGCGACCTGCACGCCGGCGAGGGGCGCGGCAACCAAGGTGCCGGCGGTGAGTCCCACGATGAGCGAGCTGTCCCACCGGGCGGCCAGCGAGCGCCACATCGCGAGCACCGCTTGCGCCACGACGGCCACGGCGGCGAGCTTGAGACCGTGCAGCCAGCCGATGCCGAGCAGCGCGCTGAGTTTTCCCGCGCCGAGCGCGAAGGCGATCATCAGCGCGGCGGACGGCAGTGTGAAACCGAGCCACGCGGCGAGCCCGCCCGGCCAGCCGCGCCACAGATAGCCGAGGCCGAAGCCGGTCTGGCTGCTCGCGGGTCCGGGAAGGAATTGGCAGAGTGCGACGAGGTCGGCGTAGTGTTGCTCGTCGATCCAGCGGCGTCGCTCCACGTAGTCGCGTCGGAAGTAGGCGAGGTGCGCGATCGGTCCGCCGAACGACGTGCAGCCGAGGCGCAGTGCGGCGAGGAAGATTTGCGGGACGGTCGGAGTTGTCGGTGGAGTGGCCACGAAAAACACGAAGAATCCGGCGCTTCGGTTTGCCGGGTGGAGCGGCTATAGCCGCGTGTTCCCGGCGGCACTTCGAGCACAATTTTTGTGACTTTTTGCGGCAACTCGTCGGAATGCCGGGCAATGCTGCTCGCTCTACACAAACCCTACGGCGTCCTGTCGCAATTCACGCCCGAGCCCGGCTCGCGGTGGCGGACGCTGGCGGATTTCGGCTTGCCGAAAAACGTTTACGCACTCGGACGACTCGATGCGGACTCGGAGGGGTTGCTGCTGCTGAGCGACGAGGCCGGTTTGAACTCGCGGCTGCTCGATCCGGTGCACGGTCACCGGCGCGAATATTGGGTGCAGGTCGAGCGCATCCCGACTGACGCGGCGCTCGCGCAGCTCGCGCGCGGCGTGACCATCGGCGACTATCGCACGCAGCCGTGCACGGTGCGGCGACTGGAGCCGGCGCCGGCGCTGCCGCCGCGCGATCCGCCGATTCGCGTGCGGCAAAGCGTGCCGGATTGCTGGCTCGCGCTGGAATTGAGCGAAGGAAAAAACCGCCAGGTGCGCCGCATGACGGCCGCGGTGGGGCATCCGACGCTGCGCCTTGTGCGGGTGCGGATTGGCGCGCTGACGCTCGAGTCGCTCACGCTCGCTTCGGGGCGTTGGCGGGAACTGACCGCCGCGGAGCGTCGGTCGGTGTTTGTAACATAATACGTTACAAACACCCCGTGTCGCCCTCGGGAAGGCGTGGGGTGTAATGCGACACGAACGCGCCTGGCCGCGAGCGCCGGCGCGGGCTCACACGTGGCTGGCGGCGCCGACACCGGAGCGGAGGGTCAGCGTCGCGCCGGTTGAGGAATTGCTCCGACGAAACGCGGTCCGAACACGCAGAGGACGAGACCGGCGATGACGAACGCGGCCGCGTGGAGCTTCCACGCGGGCAAGGCTTCGCCGAGATAAAGTGCGGAGGTCAGCATCCCGAACACCGGCACGAGGAGCGTGAACGGCGTCACGGTCGAGGCCGGGTGATGCGACAGCAGCCAGCTCCACATCGTGTAGGCGACGAGCGTGGAAAGATAGACGGTGTAGGCGACGCTCAGCCACGTGGTGAGGCTCGCGTGCGTGATCCCGTGCCAGATGGCTGCGCGGCCTTCGAAGATCAGCGACGCCGCGCCCATCGGCAGCGGCACGAGCAAGCCGCCCCACACGACTAGGGCGAGCGGGTTGACTTTGCCGAGTCGGCGCGAGGTGACATTGGCGAATCCCCAGGACGTGGCGGAGAGCAGCACGCAGACGATGCCGGCCGCGGTGACGTCGCCGCCCGTGTGCAGCGCGACGATCAGAAAACCGCCGGCGGCGACGATCGCGCCCGCGACCTGCACGAGCCGCACGCGTTCGCCGAGCATCAAGACGGAGAGCGCGAGCGAGACGAAGACCTGGAATTGCAGCAACAGCGACGCGAGGCCGGCGGGCATGCCGAGCTTCATACCGAGGAACATCAGCGCGAACTGTGCGGCAAACATCGCGAAGCCGTAAGTGGCGAGCTGCCGCCAAGTGATCGCGGGTCGCGGGAGAAAGAACACCAGCGGCAACGACACGAAAACGAAACGCACGGCGCACAGCAGCAACGGCGGCAGATCCACGAGCGCGAGTTTGATGGCGACAAAGTTGGAGCCCCAGATCGCGACGACGATCAAGGCGAGCAGCAGATGACGAAACGGCAGCGTGGACGGCACGACAGGACGGTTGCCGGAGAGGCGCGCGCAGCAAGGGAGGATCGTGTTCCGCACGCTCTGCTTTCGCCTAATGCGACCGGCACAGTTACCCGCAGACGCTCCGCCGAGACGACCGGTGAACGGAGAACTCGAACTCAGCCGACGATTTCGCCGCGCAGATAGAGCGCCGCCCGGCCGGCGAGGCGCACGCGCGGGCCTTCGACGGTGCAAAGAATCTCGCCGCCGCGGGCAGAAATCTGGCGGGCGCGGAGCGGGTTTTTACCGAGACGTTGCAACCAATACGGCGCGAGCGCGCAGTGGGCGGAACCGGTGACGGGATCTTCCGGCACGCCTGATTGCGGTCCGAACCAGCGCGAGACAAAGTCGATGCCCGGCGGACCGCCGGCCGCGGTGATGCTGATGCCGCGGTGGCCGAGAGCGCGCACGCGTTCGAAATCGGGCGTGAGCGCGCCGAGTGCGGTCGGATTCGCGACGACGGCGAACAGGTCCCACGCGGAGCGACCGAGCCAGACGAGATCGGCGCCGAGTGCGGCCGTGACTTGGTCGCGCAGAGTGGGCGAGTTTTCCTCGACCGGAGCGCAGGTCGGAAAGTCGAGTTCGAGTTCGCCGGTGGGCCGGCGCGTGACGTGCAGCGGGCCACTGCGCGAATCGAAGGTGATGCGCGTGCCGGGCTGGCCGAGTTCGTTGAACACGACGAAGGCGCTGGCGAGCGTGGCGTGGCCGCAGAGATCGACTTCGACGGCGGGCGTGAACCAGCGCAGGTGAAAGCGGTCGGCGCCGGTGCGGACGAAGAAGGCGGTTTCGGCGAGCCCGTTCTCGAAGGCGATCAGCCGCATGCGTTCGTCAGGAAGCCACGAGTCGAGCGGCACGACGCCGGCGGGATTACCGGAGAAGATTTTGTCGGTGAAGGCGTCGACCCAGAAGAGGCGCATGGAGATTGCGGATTGTAGAGTGCGGATTGCGGAATGACAGAGAGCCTGTGTCGCGGTCGAAGCTGAAACGGGTGTTCGGAAAAATACGTGCGTGGCTGCGTGGCTGAAGCCTCTTCAATCCGCATTCCGAAATCCGCATTCCTCAATCGTGCTCACGCGTATCGCGCTAGCGCTTCGCCGGTGAGGCGGCAGATTTGCCATTCCTTCATGCGGCGGGCGCCGAGGGATTCGTAGAAATCGATGGCGGGCTGGTTCCAGTCGAGCACGGACCACTCCATGCGGCCACAGCCGCGCGCGTTGGCGAGTTTGGCGAGGTGGAGGAGCAGCGCCTTGCCGATGCCGTGGCCGCGGAATTCCGGCTTCACGAACAGGTCCTCGAGGTAGAGACCGGGACGTGCGAGGAAGGTGGAGTAGTTGAAAAAATAGAGCGCGAAGCCCGCGGGGACGTCGCCGACATGGGCGAGCACGCAGTGCGCGGCGGGCGCGCTGCCGTCGGTGGGGAAGAGCGTGCGGGCGAGTTGTTCCTCGGTGGCGACGACTTCGTGAGTGAGCCGTTCGTAATCAGCGAGAGCCCGAATGCAGGTGAGGATCGTCGGGACGTCGTCCCGGGTGGCGGCGCGCAGCGTGCAAGACATGAGGCGCAGCGAAGCGAGGCAGACGAGAATGGCGACGTTTTTGCGATGACAGTCAGGGACGGAGATTGACTGGACAACGCGTGCGGGCGGGGGTGTGTTTTAACGAACTCTCTGCGGATGGTCACCCGTGCTTCCTGGCAACTCGTGATGGTGCTGGCCGCGCTCGCCGTGTGCGCTGCGCGTGGTTGGGGTGTGGAAAAACTTGATCACGTGGTGCTGCAGCTGCCTTACACGCATCAATTCCAGTTCGCCGGCTACTATGCGGCGCAAACGAAAGGCTATTTTGCCGAGGAGGGACTGGAGGTGGAGTTGCGCGAAGGCGGTCTTTCGCGGCGGCCTTACAGTGAACTCACGGCTGGCCGCGCGCAGTATGGGATTGGTTCGGCGACGTATTTGCTCGACCGACTCAGCGGTGCGCCGCTGGTGCTCGTGGCGTCAGTTTACCAGCACTCGCTGCTCGCACTGATGGTGCTGGCGGATTCGGACATTCGTGCGCCGGAGGATTTGCGGGGCAAACGCCTCGCGGCGGGATCGAGCGGTCGTTACCCGGAGCTCGCGGCGATGTTCGCGGCGGAGGGATTGCCGCCGGAGGCTTACGTGCGCGTGGACGATCAGTGGGATGTCGATGAAATCGTCACGGGAGAGGCGGACGCGCAAGCGGTGTTCATCACCGATCTGCCCTACGACATGCAGCAAAAGGGCATCGCGGTGCGGATGATCCGACCCGCGGACTACGGGGTGGATTTTTACGGCGATGGGCTGTTCACCACCGAGACGGAGTTGGAGCGGCATCCCAAGCGAGTCGCGGCGATGCGGCGGGCGGTGTTGCGTGGTTGGGAGTATGCGCTCGAGCACCCGGAGGAGATGATCGAGTATATCGTGCAGAATTTTCCCGACCGGCCGGCCAAAGTCACGCGCGAGCGGCTCCGCTACGAGGCGCGCCAGACCGCGCGGCAAATCAACGCGGACCTGCTCGAGCTCGGACACGTGAATCCGGACCGGTGGCGGCGCACCGCGGAAATTTTTGTGCAGCTCGGGATGGCCAAGGACACGTCGCGCCTCCACGGCTTCATCGCTCCGGTGGCGACGGGCGGCGTGCGCGCGTTGCCGTCCTGGGTGCTCTGGGGCGGCGGCGGTGTGCTGGCGCTGGCGCTGCTGGCGTTGCTGGCGAACCGGCGCCTGCAGCGGCTGGTCGAGCGGCGCACGGTCGAGTTGCGCGAGGCGGAGCGTCGGCAGCGCGAGATCTTCGACCTGGCGCCGAACCCGATCGTCGTGGAGGACATCTCGCAAATCGCCGCGCGGCTCGATGAGCTGCGCCGACAAGGCGTCACGGATTTGCGGGCGCACCTGGCGACGCGGCCGGAACTGGTGAAGGAGTTGCTGGGTTTGAAACGGATCGTGATGGCCAACCGCATCGCGCTCGTGGTGTCCGGATTTGGCGATGCAACGGAACTCGATCAACGCCTGATGGAGATCATGACCCCGCAGGCGTTGGCCATAGCGCCGCAGGAACTGCTCGCGATTTGGGAGGGCCGCGACGCGCTGACGATGGAGAAGACCTATCGGATGCGCGGCGGGGAGATCATCATGTTGGTCAATTGGTCGGCCAACCGGGTGGAAGGGAGGCTCGACTATTCGAGCGTCCGGTTGGTTTTCACCGACGTGACCGAGATGAAGCGGGCGCAGCGCGCCCTGCATGAGAGCGAGGAGCGCTACCGCAGCTTGTTCGAGACCACGCCGAATCCGATGTATATCTTCGACGTGGAGACATTGCGGATCCTGATGGTGAACGAGGCGGCAGTGGCGCGTTACGGTTACTCACGCGCGGAGTTTGGCGACATGACGGTGCTTGATTTGCGTCCGTCAGACGAGGCGACCCGGCTGCGCCGCTCGATGGATGATTTTCGCGCCGCGAAGTCGCCGGAGCCGCGGGGCGCGCACGCGGCGGGCTTGTGGCGGCATCGCTGCAAGGACGGCACGATTTTGATCGTCGAAGTGTTCACGCATTCGCTGGTGTTCAACGGACGCCAGTGCGTGCTGTCGCTGCCGTTCGATATCACGGCCAAACTCGCGACGGAGCGCGCGCTGCGCGACAGCGAGGCGCGTTATCGGGAGCTGTTCGAGAATGCGGTGGGCGGCGTGTATCGGGCGACGCCGGAGGGAAGGTTCATCTCGGTGAATCCCGCGATGGCGCGCCTCTACGGTTTCGACAATTCTGCGGAGATGCTCGCGTGGAACGAGCGGGAGCACGACGGCCTGAGCTACGCCTTTGAGGACGAGCACCGGCGGTTCTTCGAGCTGATCGATCGGCAGGGTAAGGTGGAGAATTTCGAGTCACGCATCGTCGACCGGCACGGCGGCACGTTGTGGGTGTCGGAGAATTCGCGCGCGGTGCGCGATGTCGACGGGCGGTTGCTCTACTACGAGGGTTTCGTGACGGATATCACCGCCCGCCGGCGGCTCGAGCACGAGCTGATGCGCTCCTCGAAGCTCGAGGCGGTCGGCATTCTGGCCGGCGGCATCGCGCATGATTTTAACAACATCCTCACGGTGGTGCTCGGCAATGTCACGCTGGCCGAGATGGACACGGCGAACGACAGCTCCGTGCGCCGCATGCTGCACGATGCGAAGCGCGCCACGTTGCGGGCGCGCGATCTCACGCAGCAGCTGCTGACGTTTGCCAAGGGCGGCGATCCGGTGCGGGCGGCGATCGCGTTGCCGGAGCTGTTGCGGGAGTCGGCGGAGTTTTCCATGCACGGCGCAAAATCGCGGTGCGAATTCGATCTCGATCCGGACCTGTGGCCGGCGAATGCCGACAAGGGCCAGCTCGGACAAGTGGTGCAGAATCTCGTCATCAATGCCGTGCAGGCGATGCCGCAGGGCGGATTGGTGCGCATCCGCGCGGGGAATTGCTCGCTCCTGGCCGGCAGCGTGGGCGCGTTGCCCGCAGGCGATTATGTGAAGATCACCGTCAGCGACACGGGCGCGGGCATCGCGCCGGAGCACCTGAACAAGATCTTCGATCCGTATTTCACGACCAAGCAGCAGGGCAGCGGTCTGGGTCTCGCGACGGTTTACTCGATCGCGCGCAAGCATCAGGGGCACATCGAAGTCGAGTCGCGGCTGGGCGTGGGCACGACGTTCCATTTGTGGCTGCCCGCGGCGGAGCACGCGGAGAAAGTGGTGACCCCGGTGCCGGAGGCGCCCGCGGCGCTCCGGGTGAAAGTCCTGTTCATGGATGACGAGGAACCGATTCGTGAAATGGCGCAGATGTTCCTCGGCCGTTTGGGCAGCGAAGTGGTCTGCGCCGCGGATGGCGCGGCGGCGGTCGAGGCCTATCGGGCGGCGCTCGAGATTGGCCAACCGTTCGATGTGGTTGTGATGGATTTGACGGTGCCCGGCGGTATGGGCGGGCGCGAGGCGATGGAAAGACTGTTGAAGCTGGACCCGCAGGTCTGCGCGATCGTCTCCAGTGGCTATTCCCGCGATCCGGTGCTGGGCAGCTACCAGCGGCACGGTTTTCGCGGCATTCTGCCCAAACCCTACGGACTGGACCAGTTGCGCAAGGTGATCGCCGAGGTGCTCGAGCGCCAGGAGTCAGGCGCGCCGTTTTAGAATTTTTTGCCGGAGCAAATTGCCCGGGAGTTTGTCACGATGGGAGCATGAACAACACGAACTCGCTCCGCTCGTCCCGTTTCCTCGCTCTCCTCCTGCGCGTCCGCGTGCTCTGCGGAATCGCGGTGCTCGGTGCCGCGGCACTCACCTCCGGTTGTGTGGCGGTCGTCGCGGCGGCCGGTGCCGGCGCCGGTGTCCTCTGGGTGCGCGGAGCGATCGAGACGAATCTCGATCGCGATCTCGATCGCGTCTATCGCGCCTCGCAGGACGCCGTCGCGGATTTGGAGTTCGCGAAAGTCAGCGAGCGCAAGAGTGGGCTCGATGCGCAGATCATCGCGCGCACGGCATTGGACAAGAAGATCGAGATCAAACTCGAGAAGGTCGGCAGCGCGACCAAGGTCATGATCCGTGTCGGCGTGATGGGAGATCAGCAGATGTCGATCTCGATCCTCGATCGCATCAAGAGCCAGCTTTGAGCCGGCGTTTCTGATGGCGCGGTAGCGGAAGCCGCGAGGCTTTCGCTTTCCTGCGCGCGGCAGATCTTCCGCGCGCGGCGAAATTCTCACGAATTCCGCTACCGCCCTGCGGCGAAATTCTGACGGATTTCGCTACCACGCGGCGCGTTTCGCGCGTGCGGCTTCCGCTTCGCCCTCGACACTCGGGCAAGCCTTGACCACCGCGCCGTGGCACGGTTCGCTCGCGGCATGTTGTGGCGCGGAGTTTGGATCGTGCTGGTCGCGTGGGCCGCGGGACTGGCGGGAGTGAGCGCAGCAGAGAAATCGGCTGCGCCCGAACGTCCGTGGGCGGAGGTGCGACAGGAGACGTTCGATGTCGTGTGGAGCACGGTGAACGAAGCGTATTTCGACGCGAAGTTCGGCGGCGTGGACTGGGCCGCGGTGCGGGAGAAATATCGGGCGCGACTCGACGCGGCGGCGGACAAGGCGGCGTTGCGCGTGTTGTTGCAGGCGATGCTCGGCGAGCTGCAGCGTTCGCATTTTGCGATCATGCCGCGCGAGGCGGCGGTGTTCACGCCGGCGGAGCGCGTGCGGATCGGCACGATCGGCGCCGAGGTCGCGTGGCTCGATGACGCGGTGGTGGTCACGCGACTGACTCCGGGCGGGGCGGCCGCGGCGGCGGGCGTGAAGCCCGGCGATGCGGTGCGGGCGATCGGCGGGCGCGAAGTGGAGGATCTGCTGCAACTCGTGCAACGCGATGCGGGCTTCGCGCGGGCGCGGGCGGGGCAGCATCTCGCCGCGTGGGTGCGATCGAAGTTCGCGGCGCCGGTGGGCTCGCGGTTGAGCGTCACGCTCGAAGCGCTCGGAGCCGAGCCGCGCACCGTGGAGATTGAAAGCGCGCCGCACGAGGGCGTGTGGTCGGAGCCGGTGGGGAATTTTCCGTCGTTTCCGCTCGAGGTGGAGACGCGGCGCGAGGCGGAGGGACTGACTTATTTGCGGTTCACCGTGTTCGCGCGGGCGGCGATGGCGGACGTGCGCTCGTGCTTGCTCGCGACGCCGGCGGGCGATGCGTTCGTGCTCGATTTGCGCGGCAATCCCGGCGGGCTCACGCCGATGGCGCCGGGCATCGCGGGCTGGATGAGCGATCGCCAGCTGTGGCTCGGGCGGATGCAGATGCGGCAGGGCGTGATGCAGTTCACGGCGTTCCCGCAGGAAGGGGCGTTTACGGGGCCGATCGCGGTGTTGATTGATGGCGGCTCGGCGTCGACCTCGGAGCTGATGGCGGCGGGTTTGCAGGCGACGGGGCGCGCGCGGGTTTTCGGCGAGCCAAGTGCGGGTCAGGCGCTGCCGTCGGCGTTCAAGCAGCTGCCGATGGGCGATCTGTTTCAATTTGCCATGGCCGACATGATCACGCCGCTCGGCAAATCTCTCGAAGGGGCCGGCGTCACGCCCGATGAACTCGTCGAGTGTCGGCGTGCGGATGTCGCGGCCGGCCGCGATGCGGTGCTGGACGCGGCGCGGAACTGGGCGCTGGCCGAGCGCGCGAAGGCATCAAAATTCACGGGCCAACCGAATCCTCGAAAACCATGATCTCACGTTTCCTTTCTCCTGTGCGGCAGGTTCTGCTGCTCGCTGTTGCGCTGCTCGCGCCGCTGGGCGCGTCGGGCAAACCGGCCGCCAACCCGACGGCGGAAGCCGATGCGGTGCTCGATCGCTGGACGGAGGTGATCGGCGGAGCGAAGCGCTTGAAGGCGATCAAGCAGAGCGATTATCGGATGCGACTCACGGTCGGGCCCGGCACGGTGCTCGAGTTGCAAGCCGCGGTTTTGGGCGATGGGGCCTACCGAATGGTCGCGCAGACGCCCGCGGGCGAGTTGACCAGTGCGAGCGACGGGCGCATCGCCTGGATGTATCACGCGAGCCTCGGCGGTCGCGTGGAGTCGCCGAAAAAGGCCGAACGCCTGCGGCGCGAGAGCGGCAGCAAGGTGGCGTTGCGGGCGCGGGATGCGTTCCCCACGCGGCGCCGTCTCGCCGACGCGAAAGTCGACGACAAGACGCTCCAAGTGCTCGAACTGGTGGATCGCCACGGCGACACGGAGCACTGGTATTTTAACCCGACGACCGGGTTGCGCGTGCGGCGCGACTGGACGGACGACGGCAAAAAGCACACGACGGAAGCGTCGGATTTCCGCAGGGTGGATGGTGTGTTGACTGCGTTCCGGGAGCGCTCGCTCCTGGAGGGAACCTTGGAGTCGGAGTTGGAGGTGGTGTCGGCTGCGCACCTGAAGAAAATAACTGTGACCGCGTGGCAGGCGCCGGAGGGGCTCGAGGCCGACGCGAAGCGGGTGGAGGAGGTGTTGCGGAAATTCGAGGGAGCGATTGGCAGCCCGGCGGCGATCGAGCGGCTCAAAACCCGCGTGACGAAATCGCGCATGGATATCTCGTCCAACGGACTCTCGTTCGTCACGACGGTGTCGCAAAAGGCCCCGGGACAGGTGCTGGTGGAGCAGGACATTCCCGGAGTCGGCCAGGTCATCCAAGGCTACAACGGAAAAGTCGGCTGGGCTTGGAGCGAAATGCAGGGCTATCGGGAACTCCAAGGTCCGGAGCTCGCGCAACTGGTCGGTTCGGCGAATATCGCGCCGCGCAAGATCGGCGACGACACGCCGCTGCGACGCATCGTCGGCGAGAGCACGAACGCGGACGGACATCGCGTGCTCGCCGTGGATCTGGCCACGGTCGCCGGCTCGGCCGGCATTTTTCATTTCGACGCGGAGACTGGTTTGCTGGTGAAGCTCGAAACGGTGATCCAGGCCGGTCCGGGTGGCTCGCTCAAGGTGGTGATGGAGATCGGCGACTACCGGGAAATCGATGGCATGAAGATCGCTTTTGCCCAGACGATCACGAATCCGGCCATGCGGATGACGACGACGACGCTCGAGGTGGTGCATAATCGCGAACTCCCGGACGAAATCTTCCAGCCGCGCAAAAACGGACAAATTCCGGGCAAATCAGCGGTGGCCACGCCGACCGCCGCGCCGACGGAGAAGCCCGCCGCAAC
The DNA here is from genome assembly GCA_023432225.1 of Verrucomicrobiota bacterium. Lineage (GTDB taxonomy): Bacteria > Verrucomicrobiota > Verrucomicrobiia > Opitutales > Opitutaceae > Didemnitutus. Next base: position 126,857 of record JAEYUW010000021.1, on the reverse strand, counting down.
GATGCCGTCGGCTCCGGCCGCGCCCGGGGCTTAGTTTCTGCGGGGTTGCAATACTCGGAGGGGGTCGCGATAAGCCCTGTCCGTTTCCATGCTCCGTAAGCTCATCTCGAAGATCAAAAACACGTTCAAGGCCGGTGGTAAGTCCGCCGAGGCCAAGCCCGCGCACGGCCACCGTTCGCCCTCCGCGAAGCCGGCCGCCAAGGGCGGCCACCGCTCCGAACGCGCTGAGCGCGGCTCGCACGGCGGCCACGGGCACAGCCACGGTGGTGGGCACGCGCGCGGCGAGAAATCGCACGGTCGCGGCCACGACCGCTCGGAGCGGCACGAGCGCGGCGGCCACCCGCGCGGCGAGCACGCCGAGCGGAAATCGCACGCGCCGGCGCCGCGTGCGCCGCGGCACGAGGAGCCGGCGAAGCCGTTGGCCGAAGTGCCGAAGATGGACACGCCGTTCACGGCGCTCGGTCTGAATGATCGCATCGCCTACGGCGTCCAGCAGATGGGTTACGAGAACCCAACGCCGATTCAGGCGCAGGCCATTCCGCAAGTGCTCGCGGGGAAGGACGTGATCGGCTCCGCCCAGACCGGCACGGGCAAGACGGCGGCTTTCGCGCTGCCGATCCTGCATCGCCTCGAGCGCCGCGGCGCGTTGCGTTGCCTCATCCTCGAACCGACGCGCGAACTCGCCGTGCAGGTGGAGGAGGCGTTTAAGAATTTCTCCAAGTTCACCGATTTGCGCGTGACGGTCGTCTACGGCGGCGTTGGTTACGGCAAGCAGCGCGAGGATCTCGCGCGTGGCGTCGATGTGCTCGCGGCCACGCCGGGTCGTCTGCTCGATTATCTGGAGCAGGGCGAAATCCGCCTCGATCAGGTCGACATCCTCGTGCTCGACGAAGTCGACCGCATGCTCGACATGGGCTTCCTGCCCGACGTGAAGCGCATCGTCGCGAAGGTGCCGAAGGATCGGCAGACGCTGTTCTTCACGGCGACGCTGCCGCCGGAGATCGAACAACTCGCGGCTTGGGCGCTGCGCGATCCGTTCAAGATCTCGGTGAGCCGCGAACGTTCGACGGCCGAGACGATCACGCACGCGTTTTATCCCGTGGTGCAGGCGCAGAAGTTCGATCTGCTCGCGCACCTGCTGGAGCAAACGCAGTATCACTCGGTGATCATTTTCTCGCGCACCAAGAGCGGCGCGGACTACGTGGCCAATCGCCTCAAGCACGAGGGCCATACGTGCGCGGTGATGCACGCCGATCGTTCGCAGCAGGAGCGCATGGACGCGTTGAAGGGCTTCAAGTCCGGCAAATACGAAGTGCTTGTCGCGACGGATCTCGTCGCGCGCGGCTTGGACATCGCGGACGTGTCGCACGTGATCAATTTCGACGTGCCGGAAAATCCCGAGGACTACGTCCACCGCATCGGCCGCACGGGCCGGGCGCAGAAGACCGGTGACGCCTTCACGCTCGTGACTGAAGAAACTTGGCGCGACGCGCGCAGCATTGAGCGCTTCATCGGCCAGAGCATCGAGTGGAAGAAGGTCGACGGCTTCAATTACACCTACTCGGGCATCTTCGACGGCGGTGGCATGCCGCAGGTGGCGCCCGAGAAGCCGAAGAGCCGCCTGATGCGCGGCGGCCGGCGCTGATTCGAAGTAGCGGGAGCTGGAAGCTCCCGCTACTCTAAGCGTGTGGGACACAGATTGCCGTTGCGCGTGGCGCGCGCGGCGCTTCGCTCGACCGTTTCCATGAAGCTCGACATTCCGGCCAGCGATTTCGGCGGCTACATCTTCGATTGCGACGGCACCCTCGTCGACACGATGCCCTTGCACTACCGTGCGTGGAGCGCCGCGCTGCAGCGGAACGGTCTGAAGGGAGAGCTCGATGAGGATTTGTTCTACTCGCTCGGCGGCGTGCCGACGCGGCGCGTGGCGGAGTTGATGGGAGCGCATTACGGCCTGCCGCTCGATCCGGAGCGCGTGTTTCACGAAAAGGAAGACATCTTCCTGTCGATGCAGGGCGAGATGAAGGTGATCCAGCCGGTGGTCGATTTTGCCCGCGCGGTGGCGAAGCGCGCGCCGGTCGCGGTGGCGTCGGGCGGACCGAAGCCGATTGTGCGGCGCACGCTGGAAGTGACGGGACTTTCGGAGCTGTTTCCGATTTTGGTGACGCCGGAGGACGTGCTGCACGGGAAACCGGCGCCGGATATGTTTCTGCTCGCGGCGGCGAAGATGGGCGTGCCGCCGGCGTCGTGCTTGGTGTTCGAGGATGCCGACCCGGGCTTTCGCGCTGCGGAGGCCGCCGGGATGAAGTGGGTCGCGGTGACGAGCCGGCCGGTGAAGCGGCCGTAGGACCGTAGGGCCGGTCTGTGACCGGCCCGGTTTAGTTTTCGTTCGCGAGCGGTGAGGGCGAGCGTGGCCGCGTTTGGGCCGGCTGAAGCCGGCCCTACTTCGCCAGTCGGCGCAGCACGACGGTGTCGCCTACGCGCAGACCGGAAACGGCGGCGGCATTGCCGCGCGAGACGGAGAGCGCGAACCAGCCGTCGGCGTCGGGGTAGCCGAACCACTCTTCGCGTTTCATCTGGGCCGTCGAGGTGCGGTAGAAAACGCGGATGACGCGTTCGCCGATGACGAGGGCGAAGCGGGTGCGCGGCTTGACGCCGAGGCGTGCAAGATCGGCCGGTTGGAAGTTGACGACGAGATCGCCGGAGCCGGGCAGGATGGCGGTCACGCGGCCGGCACCGCTGGAGTCGTCGGGAGCGAACTCGATTTGCGACGGACCGATGCCGGGAGCGTGGGTGGCGTCGGCGTTGGGTTCGGGCCGGCGGCCTTCCTCGACCCACCGAGCGACGGCGTCGAGCGCGGCGAGTTTTTCGACGGAGTTGATGTTGGCGTGGCCGTGGCGGGCGATGCGCCAGAGGGCGGGTGGGAACGGAGCGCGGGACGCGGTGTTCGCGTAGCCGCGCGGGCCGTCGAGTTCGGAGTCGTTGGCGAGGAGCAGCAGCGGGCGGCGCGGTTGAAGCGTGAGGCCGACGGTGGGCTCGGGTTCGGAGAGCTGGAATTCCGGGCTGATCGCGACGGCGCCGGCGTAGTCGTCGGGTTGCGACTCGACCATGCGCGTGACGATCGCGCCGCCCATGGCTTCGCCGAGGAGATAGACGCGGGAGGGTTCGCCGTGCGCCGCGGCGACTTGGCGGCGAAGCGCGGCGAGATCATCGATGGCGTCCTTCAAGATCACGCCGTTGCGGCGGTAACTGGTCGTGGCGACCAACCAGCCGCGGTCGAGCAAGCCGCGGAGGAGCGCGCGCGACTCTTGCAAGCTGGCGTGCAAGGGGTGTTCGGTGGCGCGCTGGGCGTGAGCGAGCAGGATGACGCGTCCACTCCAGCGCGCGGGTTTGGCGATCGTGTAGAGTGCGCCGGACTCGAGCCGGCCGGTCGAAAGCGCGAAATCGGCGGCGCGCAGGGCCGTGAATGCCAGCGAAAGGAAAACTAAAAGGCGAAGTCGGCGCACGGGAATTGGTTTGAAGCGCGCGGCGGAGCGCGGTGGTTTTGGCCATGACTTACGCGGAGCTGGCGAACAAGGGCATTCTCACGCAGCCGGTGTATGAGCCGGGCAAGCCGATCGACCAAGTGGCCCGCGAGCTCGGGCTCGATCCCGCGACGATCGTGAAGATGGCGTCGAACGAGAATCCGTTTGGGCCGTCGCCGAAGGCGGTCGCGGCGGGCGAAAAGGCGCTGCGCGAGGCGAATCTTTATCCGGACGGCGGCTACTACGTGTTGCGCGAGCGACTCGCGAAGCACTGGGGCTTGGGCATGGACCAGTTCGTCATCGGCGACGGCTCGAACGAAATTATCGAACTGCTCGGGCATGCGTTTCTCGCGCCGGGCGTCGAGTGCGTGATGCCGCAAGCGTCGTTCATCGTTTACAAGCTCGTGACGCTGATGTTCGGCGCGACGCCGGTGGAGGTGCCGCTGGCGTCGGGGCTGCGGCAGGATTTGACGGCGTTGCGGGCGGCGGTGACGCCGCGGACGCGGCTGGTGTTTCTCGCGAGTCCGGCGAATCCGGTCGGCGCGACGAACAGCGCGGAGGAAATCTACGCGCTGGTGCGGTCGTTGCCGGAGCACGTGATTTTTGTGTTCGATGAGGCTTACGCCGAGTTTCTAGACACGCCGCCGGACTTGTGCGTGCTGCTGGCGGAGGGGCGGAAGGTGATCGGGCTGCGGACGTTTTCGAAGATCTATGGCCTGGCGGCGCTGCGCGTCGGCTACGGTTATGCGTCGAAGGAGCTGATCGCGATCGTGCAGCGGGCGCGTCAGCCGTTCAACGTGAGCGCAATCGCGTCGGCGATGGCGGTGGCGGCGTTGGACGATGCGGAGTTCGTCGCGATGGTGCGCCGCGAAAATCGCGCGGGACTCACGCAACTGGGAGATGGGTTCAAGAAACTCGGGCTGGAGTTCGTGCCGGGACAGGGAAATTTCCTCCTCGTGAAGGTGGGCGACGGCGTGGCGATATTTGACGCGCTGCAACGCCGCGGCCTGATCACGCGGCCGGTGAAGCCGTATGGTTTGCCGGAATGGTTGCGCGTGAGCGTGGGCACGCGGGAGCAGAACGCGCGTTTGCTCGAGACGCTGGCGCAGGTGTTGGCGGCGCGCTGAGCGAGGCAGAAACTGGCGTCCGGGAAGAAGCTGGCTGGGTCGCGTGCGTTGGTGCCGCGGCGCGCGCCGTTCAGGACTTCGGGAGCGCAAGGGCGTCGCGACCGATGCGGAGCCGGAGTTCGGCGAGCAGCGATTGTTGCTCGGGGTGCAGGAGGTTCAGATCGCTACCCAAGCGATGGTAGACGAACGTCAAGACTTCGCGTGACGGCCGGCGCATCGCGAGAAACTGGCGCAGGTGTGCGGGTAGAGTGTCCAGCAGGCCGAGTTCGGCTTCGAGACGAACGAGGGAGGCGAGGGCGGCTTGGTTATGCGGATCGAGGTCGACCGCGCGGTCCAGGACATTGCGGGCGGCGGTGGAGCGACCGAAGGCCAGCAGGCGCGTCGCGACCGCGGAGAGGTTTTCCGCGCGGAGGTTCGGCTGGGCGAGCAGGTGCTCGAGTTGCAGTTGGGCATCGTCGTTGCGGCCCAAGCCGAGAAGTGCGACGGTGCGCAGGCCATCAAAAGCCGGGCCGTAACGCGTCGCCCACGCGGGATTGTCGCGCAAATAGCGATCGAGTTCGACCATCCCGTCGGCGTAGCGGCCGCTGGCGATGCAGGCTTCGGCATAGAGGAGCGCGGGGGCGTCGGGGCTCCACTGGCGCTCGGCAAAAAGTTGTTGCACCCGGCGGGCGAGGTCGGGGCGGCCGGAGTTGGCGGCGAAATCACCCAAGGCAAGCAAGGCCGCCTGATCGTGGCGGAAAAGTCTTAGGTAGTCGTCGATTTCGCGGACGAGTTCGTCGGTGCAGTTTTGCGCGTGCAGCTGATGAAGGGTGGCGATGCGTGGGGCAGGGGAGAGCGGGTCGTCGGCCAGCCGCAAGGCGGACGTCCGCGCGAGGTCGGGCGCGCGGCCGGTTTGTTCCTGAATGCGAGCCACAAGAGCGAGCGCGGCGGTTTGAGCGGAGTCGTCGTGAAGGGCCGGCGAAAGACGGGCGAGGGCGAGCTCCGGAAAGCCGCGTTCGAAGTCGGCGCGGGCCAGCAGCAGGGCGCCGTCGGGGCTGTCGGTGAGTTGGTGACTGACCAAGATGCTTTCCGCGCCGTCGAAATTGCCACGGTGAAAGGCGACCGCGGCAGCGTGCAATGCGGCTTGGCGCCGGACGGTGGACGAAGGATGCGACAGGAGTTCCTGGCAAACCCGCTGCAGTTCGGAGTCGAACTGGAAATCCAGCAGGAACGTGAGGCTCAGTTGAAGGTAGTTGGGGTTCTCCGCCAAGGCGGGCAGGCCGCCGGAGAGCAAGTCGCGGGCGAGATCGGCGCGTCGGAGGCCGACATAGATTTTGGCGAGGGCGATGCGGGCGTTCGCGTTGTGCGGGGCTTTCGCTAGTCCGACGCGATACAGGCGGAGGGCCACGTCGATCTCACCGCGCCGGAGAGCGGCGTCCGCTTCTGCGATCGTCTGATTGCCGATCTCGATGCGAATCTTCTGCCAGCCGGTCGGGGTGAGCGTATTTGCATACGCGACGCCCCTCAGCCCCCGCACCTGAGCGAGGTAAACCCATAGCCCGGCGGTCAGCAGAAATACACCAAAGGCAAACGCCGTCGCGGCTGCCACGGCGACACGTGGCCAACGAACTTGTGTGGTGCTTACTCCGTCGTTATCGATTTCGGTCCGACAGAGAAAATTTCGGAGCGTGGCCACAGGGGAAATGCGTAGACGTTCCTGAGAGATTTCTCCTGCTGGCACGATGAAAAATTGGGCAAAAAAATGCCGGAAATAATCCTTGCTCAGGAAATTCCTTTGCATCTTGCTGATCCGACGTAGCTCGCTGACCTAGACACACCTTAATCAGTTATGAAAACACACGGACGTTTGCTCGCCCTGCTCGCGCTTGGCGCATCTTCACTCTCGGCGGCCCCTTTTGTCGCTCTCGGCGATAATGCTGAGTTGTTTCTCACTGGCGCCGTTATGGTCAGCGGAGATGACAACATTTACCTGCGCCCGGGCACGACCGCCCGGCCTGAAGTGAGTGACACGATCCTGACGCTGTCCCCGGGTCTCGACCTGCAGTTTGGGCGGAATGCTGCGACGTCCGGCAACCTCTACTTCCGCGAGGACATCCTGCGCTATTCGGACAACGATCAGCAGAACACCTCGCTGGCGAATCTCGGTTTCAATTCGCTCTACAATAACGGCAAGTCGAAGATGGATATCGGAGCGTCCTACGCGGAACTTGCTCAGAACGACACCTCGGCCCCCGGCGACATTGTCGAGCGCAAGGTGACGAGCGCTCGCGCTCTCACTGAGTTCGGTGCGACCGAGAAAACCGCAATGGGTGTGGGAGTGCGATTCGACAAAAGTGATTATTCCGGTGGCGCTGCTTATCGCGACAGCAACATCTGGACGATTCCGGTTGATGCTTATTTCGAATACTCGCCGAAGCTCCAGTGGAGCGTTGGCTATCGCTATCGTTCGACTGACCTTTCGGGTTCAGCCATTGATAGTAACGACCATTTTTTCAATGTCGGTGCTCGTGGCGAATTCACCCCCAAGCTGACGGGTCAGCTCCGGGTGGGCTACGGTCTTCGTAAGTTCGATGTTGGGGGTGATGATTCAGACTTCGGCGTCGATTCCAGTTTCAACTTCGCCTACTCTCCCAAAACCTCGTATTCGGTCAGCATCTCGAACGACTTTGGTTCTTCGGCGCTTGGTGAACCGACGAAATCTTTCATGGTTAACGTCGGGGCGAACAATCGGATCGACGAGCAATGGAGCTGGAATGCAAACGTGGCCTTTCGCTCGCTGGAGTTTCCGAGCCACTCGGACGACTTTTTCCAAGGCGGCGTGGGTGTCGCTTACATCCTGAATACGAACGCTAACTTCACGGCGTCCTACACGCTCCGTAAGAACAGCTCGGACAGCGCCAGTTACGAATTCACGAATAACGTGTTCAGCATCGGAGCGAACCTCCGTTACTGAAAATCATTTGAGGATTAATCTCGACGGAAGAAGATCGGTTACGATCTTCTTCCGTTTCTCTTTTTTCCCATGAGACATCTTCTTCTGATGCTTCTGACTCTGTCGGTGGCCGCATACGCCAGCGAGGTGGCGTCGCCGGCCAAATCGCCCGAATCGACAGCGGTTGATTACACCCTGCAGCCTCTCGATCTGCTGCGCGTCGTCGTTTTTCAGGAGCCTGATTTAGAGCGGCAAGTTCGTATCAGTCAGGAATGGGCGATCAATTTACCTCTGATCGGATCGGTTGATCTCACGGGCAAGTCGGTGCGTCAGGCGGAGGAGTTGGTGCGGGCGCGTTACGACGCCGAGTTCCTCAAGAATCCGCAGATCACCATTACCGTGCTCGAATACACGCCGCGCACGGTCCAAGTGCTCGGCGCGGTCAATCAGCCTGGTGCCATCGCGTTCACGCCCGAACAGCAGATGACGATCATGGAGGCGATCGCGAAGGCCGGAGGCCAATCGCGCATCGCGGACATTCGCAAGGTTCGGCTCACGCGCCAGACTGGCGACAAGACCGAAATTTTCACCATCAATCTCGACGATCTAATGAAGGGGAGTTCGACGGAGAAATGGCCGCTCATCAAGGGCGACGTCCTCTTCGTGCCGGAACGCATTCTCTAAGCCCATGGAACAAGGCACCAAATTCGACAAGGGCTCAGGCTCTGGCGCATATCCCTATACCTACTACGGTAACAACTATGGTGGCGGTTACGGCGGCTACGGCGGTGGTTCCGAGACCACCGTCCAGCGCGGCTTCCAAGACTACATGCTGATCCTGCGGGAGCGCGTGTGGTATATCGTTGTCGTCTTCTTGTTGGTTCTCAGTTCGGTGGGTGTCTACACGTTCACCCGGACACGTCTTTATCTCTCCTCCGCCAGCGTTCAGGTGTTCCGCCGCGACCCGGTGGTCATGCAGGTTCAGGGCGTGGTGGATAACGAAATTCGCTCTGCTGAAGACTTAAACACCCAGGTGAAAGTCCTCGAGAGTCTCTCCATCGTCCAAGCAGTGGCCGATCGCCTCTCAGGTGATGATCTCCGGCAGTTTTTGGCACCTTATCAAAAAGGCGGCTCGGACGAACCAATCACGCCGGCGGGTATTATTTTGCTGAACCGCAAGATCGTTCCGGTCCGTCTGAGCTTGATCATTCAGGTGCAATACACCCACCCCGACCGCTTCATGGCGGCGAAGGTCGCGAACCTGTTCCTAGACGAGTTCATCGCGCACAACTCGCGTCTCCGTATCGAGGAATCGATGAAGGCGGTCGACGAGTTGAAGATCCGTGCGGATCAGCAAAAGAAGAAGGTCGAGGAGCTCGCGATGTCTCTCCAAGGCTACCGCGAGAAGAACAATCTCGTTTCGCTCGATCAGCGCAAAGACATCGTCACTGAAAAGCTGAAGGCGCTGAACAACTACGTCACCCAGACCGACGCACGTCGCAAGGAAGCGGAAGTCCGCTGGAAACAGGTGCAAGAGCGCCGTGAGCCGCTCACGGGGTTGCTGGATTTGCCTTTCGTGTCCAGCCAGCCGCTGATTTCCCAGCTAGTGCAGCAGGTCGCAGCGCAGAAGATCGTCATCGCGCAGCTTCGCGAACGTTATCGCGACAAGCACCCGAAGATGATCGAAGCGATGAATTCGCTGAACCAGACGGAAGCCGAGTTGAATCGGGCGTTGGTGACCTCCGTAGCCATGACCGAGGCGGACTATCAGACGGCGCTGCGCAGTGACGAACAGGCTCGCGCGTCACTCGCCAAACAAGAATCCGAATCGCTCGATCTCGACCGCGCTGCGGTCGAATACTCCAATCTCGAGCGTGACCTCCGCATCAGCGAACAGCTGCTCGGCAACACGCTCGCGCGCATGAAGGAAACCTCGATGAGCAGCACCATCGAAACCCAGAATGCTCGCATCGTGGATCGCGCGTCGCCGGCCCTGAAGCACTATTCGCCGAACATCCCGCTTAATCTGGCGCTCGGCTTCCTTGGCGGACTCACGCTCGGCACGGCCTTCGCGTTCTTCGTCGCCTACATCGACGACCGCGTAAAGTCCTCCTTCGACATCGAGGGCGTCATCGGGCTCCCGCTCGTCGGCATCATTCCTGAGATCAAGCGCATGGAACAGCCCGACAAGGCGCAGATCGTCGTCAACAATCAGGACAAGCAGGTCTCCGAAGCCTTCCTCGCGCTCCACTCCTCGCTCCGCCTTAAGGACGAAAGCAAAAACGCGCAGTGCATCCTCACGACCTCGACGATTCCGGGCGAAGGCAAATCGTTCGTCTCGACGAATCTTGCGCTGACGTTCGCCGCCCACGGCGAGCGCGTGTGCATCGTGGACTGCGACCTCCGCAAGCCGAATGTCCACAAATCATTCCGCATCGAGAATCTCAAAGGCGTGATCGACGTGTGCGCGGGCACGTCGTCGCTCGACGACGTCACGGTCAAAAACCTGCATCCTGGCCTCGACATCATCCCTGCCGGTGGCCGCGCGAAGAACCCGACGCAGATTCTCAACAGCAAGGGCTTCGAGGTGATGATCTCGGAGCTGCGGAAGAAATACGACCGCGTGTTCTTCGACACGCCACCGCTCGCCGCGGTAAGCGACGCGCTGATCATTCTCCCGCTGGTCGACGGCTCGATGTTCACGATCTACTTCAACCGCGTGCGCCGCAAAGCCGCGCAGTTTGCCGCTCGTCGTCTGTTGGAGGTCAACGTTCCCTGCTTCGGTGCCGTGCTGAACGGCCTGAATCTGACCGTCTCCGGCTACTACTACGCGCAATACTACGACAAGTCCTACAAGGACTACTACATCACGATGGCGAAGCGCGAAAAGGGCGAAGCCGCCCCGCGTTAATGTGTCGCGCGCCGCTTGCCCGCGGCGCGCCGCAACCGATCGTTGATCGCTTCTCCCAAAGCACCGGCTCGCGCCGGTGCTTTTTCGCAGATGAGCGCGGCGAATCCGCCCGCATCGGCCATCCGTAGCACGGCATACAGGGCGCGTGCCGCGTCTTCCGCGTGGCCATTTCTCGTCAGCGCAAAAATGTTTCGCCCCGGCGCGACCTCACGCGGGCGCATCCAGTAGATCATGCCCGTGTTTGCATCGGCGATGCGAGGGGCGCGCGCGACGAGTGTCAGCGGCGTGTGTGGACTGTAGTGCTGGTCGAGCAAGCCGGGCGCGAGAGTCTTCTCTCTCTCCCGTTTACCAATCGACACCTTTAGCCCCGCTCGACGGAGCGCCGGCCGCAAATCGCGCGCCGTGATCGCACCGGGGCGCAGCACCACGAGCCGCGAGGGATCGCTCACGTCTACGATCGTCGACTCCACGCCCACGTCGCACGCGCCACCGTCGAGCACATGCGGAACACGGCCGCCGAGTCCGTCCAGCACGTGCGCCGCCGTGGTCGGACTCACGTAACCAAACGGATTCGCGCTCGGCGCCGCCAGCGGCACGCGCGCGAGCGCCAAGAGTTTTCGCGCCAGCGGATGCGCCGGTGCGCGCACGGCCACAGTTTCCTGCCCCGACGTGACGATCGGCGGCACGCACGAGCGCTTCGGCAACACGAGCGTCAGCGGCCCGGGCCAGAAAGCACGTGCGAGAACACGCGCCGTGTTATTGAACTCCGCCACATTCTCCGCCGCCCGTAGATCGGTCACGTGCACGATCAGTGGATCGTTGGCCGGCCTGCGTTTTGCCGTGAAAATCCGGCGGCACGCCCGCGCATCGAGCGCGTTGGCGGCCAAGCCGTAAACAGTTTCGGTCGGGATCGCGACCAGTTCGCCCCGGCGCAACGCCGCCGCTAAGCGACGGAGCGCAGCCGGAGTGGGCGCGTGCACGCGAGTCTTCATGCAGAAAAACAAAAAGCCGGAGCGTTTGCTCCGGCTCAATGCGAAAGGAGGACGAGCTCCGGCTTACTGCATCACCAGCATCTGGCGCGCGCGCTTGATTTTGCGCGTCACCTCACGCTGCTGCTTGGCCGACATGCCGGTATACTTGCGGGGGAGAATCTTGCCCGTGTCCGTGATGTAGCGGGACATCAACTGCGGCTGGGTCATCGGAATCTCTTCCGGCTTGAGGCTCTGTTGCTTCTGTTCGGTGCTCATGAAGATTGGAAAAGGGGACGAGATGTTGCTGCCGGGGCACGCTCTGTCAACGGGCATTTTTTAGCTTTGCGGACGCGCGCGGCGGCGCCTTCTCTCCCCGACGATTAGTCCCCGTAGCTCAACTGGATAGAGCAGCGGTTTCCTAAACCGCGCATCCCGGTTCAAGTCCGGGCGGGGGCGCCATAGCGTTCGCTCACATCCCGCTGCGAAACGTTTTGTGGTCCACCACGCCGCTCGCGCGCACGCCGCTCAAGGCCGTGCCGTAGGCGCCGAGCAAGCGCAACGCATACCGCAGCCGCGCGCGGATTGTCGCATCCTCCTTCGCGATTTCGGCCGCGCCGTCAGCCGCGTTCAAGTTGCCCTCGACGTGCTGCACGATCACGTGCTCCGGAATCCACGCCAGGCGATTGTTCTTTGTGCCGCTCATGCGCAGTTCCGACACCGGATAACTGCCGCCGCGTCCCGCCGAGACGGTGACGATCAGGCCGGGCTTATGACCGATCTCGTCCGCCGAGCAGTTCATCAGGAAATTTTTCACGCCGGGTGTCACCATGCCGTTCCACTCCGGCGTCACCACCACGAGCGCGTCAGCGGCCTTCAGCTCGCGCGAGATCGGGTCCCATAAATCATCCGGCGCGCCACCGCTCGCCTCGTCCCACAGCGGCAGCGGATTGCCGCTGAGGCTGTAGAGAAACACCTCCGCGTCCGCGACCTCCTGCGGCAACGCGGCGACGACATACTTTGCGACTTTCAACGACTGCGCCTCCACGCGATGGCTGCCGCTCAACACGAAGAATCTCATGCGGCGCACGATGCCCACGTGGGGCTTGCTTGCAAGCGACCTTCGCCCAACCTCTCCGTGTGCCCAACTCGTTCGGCAAACTCTTTACCATCTCCACGTGGGGCGAGAGCCATGGCCCGTCCATCGGCGTCGTGATCGATGGGTGCCCGCCGCGCCTGCCGCTCACCGAGGCCGACGTGCAGGCCGACCTCGACCGCCGCCGCCCTGGCCAGAGCGACATCACCACGCCGCGCAAGGAAGCGGACCAACTCGAGTTCCTCTCCGGCCTTTTTGAAGGCCGCACTACCGGCCAGCCGCTCGCGATGCTCGTGCGCAACGCCGACGCGCGCTCCTCTGCCTACGACGAGATGAAGGGCAAATTCCGCCCTTCGCACGCTGACTTCACTTATCAAACCAAGTTCGGCCTGCGCGACCATCGCGGCGGCGGGCGCTCCTCCGCGCGCGAGACCATCGGGCGCGTCGCCGCCGGCGCCGTGGCGCGCAAAATCCTCGCGCTCGCTGGCAAGGTCGAGATCCGCGCCTACGTCACGCACATCCACCACATCGCCGCGCCGTCGCTCGATCACTTTCCGACACTCGCCGAGATCGAGGCCAACGCCGTGCGCTGCCCGCACGGTCCGACCGCCGAGAAAATGATCGCGACCATCAAGCAGGCGCGTTCCGAAGGCGACTCCGTCGGCGGCATCATCGAGTGTCGCGTGCGCAACGTCCCCGTCGGCCTCGGCGAACCTGTCTTCGACCGCCTTGAAGCCGATCTCGCGAAAGCCATGCTTTCGCTCCCTGCGACGAAAGGCTTCGAGATCGGCAGCGGTTTCACCGGCACGCTCCTCAAAGGCTCGCAGCACAACGATACCTTCGTTGCGAAACGCGGCAAAGTTCGCACCGCCACGAACAAGTCCGGCGGCGTGCAGGGTGGCATCAGCAATGGCGAGGAACTCGTCTTCCGCGTCGCGTTCAAACCCACGGCCACGATCATGCAGTCGCAGCAGACGGTCGACGTCTACGGCGCGCCGACCGAGCTCCAAGGGCGCGGTCGCCACGATCCTTGCGTTGTGCCGCGCGCTGTCGTGATTGTCGAAGCGATGACCGCGCTCGTGCTCGTCGATCACTGGATGCGCCACGCGGCGCAAAACCGGACTTTCAAGTTCTGACTTGTCGGGCCTGTGCGCCCGCATTCGTTCCGATTCCGATGAGCTCCTCCGCCGCCTTCTACTTCATCCTCGGCACTCCCGGTTCCGGTCGTCGCGGTATCGTATTCGATTTGATCGAAAACGGCCTCGCGCCCAACGACCCGGCCCTCGTGTTGCTGGCCGCGAGCGAATCGGCCGACGCCGCTGACGAAAAACTCGCCGCGCGCGCCAACACCGAAGTGCGCCGCTGGTCCTGGAACGGCACCGAGTTGCCGGACATCGAAAACCTGCCGGCGACCGGCGCCATCTTCTTCATCGCCGAGTCCCGCGGCGATCCGATGACGCAGCTCGAGTCGCTCAAACCGTGGCTCGTCCGCCACCACCTCGAACTCGCGCGCATCTTCACCGTGGTCGATTGCCAGCTCGCCGAAAAGCAGGCGCCGCTCGCGGCGTGGTTCGACGCGTGCATCTATTTTTCCGACGTCGTGTTCCTCACCAAACGCGAAGGCGTCGCGAACAAGTGGCTCAGCGCGTTCATTCGTCGTTACGAGGACCTGTTCTATCCCGCGCACTTCATCCAGGTGAAAAAAGGTGGCCTCGCCAATCCGGCCATCGTTCTCGATCCGACGCCGCGCCGCGTTGCGCAATACTTTGAGGAATTCGAGGACCTCTCCGGCATCGAAATCGAAACCGACGATGACGAAGAGGACGCCGAGGCAGACGAGGACGCGCCGAAGCCGGAGCCTTACTTCGAGCGCAACCGCAGCGGCCGCCGCGTGAAGGAGCTGCCGGACGTTCGGAACTACCTGCCGAACTGAGCGGGCCTTCGCCGCTCCTGATAGCAGCCGACGTAAACTGGCTGAAGGCGTTCGCCCGCTAACCCTGAAAACCACCCGCACTCGTGACCGGCATGAATCGGTAGACTCCCGTTTGTCTGCGAGGATCGCAGCGACGAAGCTATCGAGCGAAGCGAGAGCATGACATCCAGTGCGCGCTGGATCGCCACGCCCGACTACGTCGGGCTCGCGATGACAAAACCAGATTGGGCTACGTCGTTCGGTAGGTTGCGCGCTTGCGCGCAACTCCCGTCCTCGCGCGGCTCCGTTCCACGGCCTCACAGCCGCTGCGCCGAAACTCACGCCACGCGCGCGGCGAAATACTCCAACTTCACTCTCGGCGCCACGACCGCCAAGACTGCTTCCGTCGCGCTGCGCTGACTGGCCAATGTCGGCACCTCGACGAGCACGCAGCGTTTCACGCGCCGCGCGAAGCTCAGCGACGAACTCACATGCGCGAACGCCAGCACGGACTCCAGCGGCGAGAGACTCGGATTATAGGCGGCGTTGCCCGCGTAGCGGCCGGCGCAGATCGAGCCATCGGCGAATTGCAGGGCCACGCCGGCGAATTGTCCGGCTTCGTCGGTCGGGTAGGGCGCGTAGCTGCGACGCGCGGCCTCGAGTGCCGCGTCCACGAGTGCATCGCCTTTTGCGCGGCCTACCAGCTTCAGCGTCGGCGCGGCGAGCACCGGATCCATCAAGCCGCCTTTGATGCCAAGATCCGTCGGTCCGAAAGAGTGGGGCAGCAGCTTCGCGAGCGGCGTCGTGCTGAAACCGCGCGTCGTTTCCGCCGGCAGCAGCACCGACAATTTCGCCGCCGTGCTGAGCTCGTTGAGAAATTGCCGGCAATAGCCGCATGGTGCGGCCGTCACCGCCAGCAGCGAGAGCCCGGGTTCGCTGCGCAGCCAGGCGTGGTTGGTCGCGCACTGCTCGGCGTGAATCGTGAAGCTCAGCGCGACGCCCTCGAACTCGTAATTCGCGCCGAGGTATAGCGCCGGACTCGCGCCGCGCGCCGCCGGCATTCCGGCGGCGACGGCACCGACGCGGAAATGCGACACTGGCACGACCGCGTAATGCTGTGCCAGCGGCAGCAGCCGCATCATCGCCGCGCCGAGGTCGCCGCCGACACTCGCCCGCAGGCGGTCGACCAGCGCAGGCGCAACCACGCCACCGCTGTCCCACAGCGCATCGAGATCGGCGCGCAAGGCGGCCGGAAAATTCGCAATCGCCTTCTGCCAGCTGGCCGGACGGGAAACGCGTTGGCTCATGCCCGCAGTCAACGCTTCCGTCGCGCATCGGTCAACGTCGCGCCAGGAAGCCGCCCCAATCCAAATGTGGCGTAATACGCCAGTTTCTCCGCATTTTCGCTCCAGCCTGTCGCACCTAAAAGATATGGCGTAATACGCCATATTCTCTCCGAACGTTGCGCGGCTCCGCGCGGGCCGATTTCCTTGCCTGAATTTCGGGCGCGGACTTGCGCGGCTGCTCGCTACGTTTAGAGCATGATTCAGCTCGATCATTCCGTGCCGCAGAACTCCGCCACGCACACCCTGCCGAACTTTCGCACGATGTATCGCGCGCTGCGTCGGCGCGACCCGGCTTACGAGGGGGTGTTCTTCACCGGGGTGAAGACGACCGGCATTTTCTGTCGCCCGACGTGTCGCGCCAAATTTCCCAAGGAGGAGAACGTCGAATTCTTCCCGTCTGTCACCGAGGCATTGCACGGCGGCTATCGTCCGTGTCGCTTGTGCAAGCCCATGGACGCCACGCGGCCGGTGCCCAAACTCGTCGACCGGCTCCGCCGCGCGGTCGAAGACGCGAAGGACGGTCGCGTCACCGACAAGGATCTCGTCGCGCTGTCCATCGAGCCGTCGACTGCGCGACGACAGTTCAAGGCCTATTACGGCATGACCTTCCACGCCTACCAGCGTGCGCGCCGCATGGGGCTCGCGCTGCACGGCCTCAAGTCAGGCCAGCCCGTCGTCGAGGCGCAGCTTGCCACCGGCTACGAATCGACGAGCGGATTTCGCGACGCCTTTGCGCGCCTCTTCGGCCAGCCGCCGCGCAACGCTGCAACAAAGCACTGCGTGCTCGGATGCCGCCTCGAGACGCCGCTCGGCACGATGGTCGCGCTGGCCGATGACGCCGGCCTGCGGTTGCTGGAATTCGTCGATCGCCGCGGTCTCGAACGCGAAATCGAAATGCTCCGCAACCGCCTCAAGTGCGTAATCGTTCCCGGCGACCATCCCGTGCTCGATGCTACCGCGACACAGGTCGCGCGCTATTTTGCCGGCGAGTCGCTGACGTTTGACCTGCCGCTCGCGCCGGTTGGCTCCGAGTTTCAGCAAAAGGTCTGGGCCGAGCTCCGCCGCATCGCCCCCGGTCGGACGCGCAGCTACCTCGAAATGGCGCGCGCCGTCGGCGTGCCGAAAGCCGCGCGCGCCATCGGCCGCGCCAACGGCTCGAACATGATGTGCCTCGTGATCCCGTGCCACCGCGTCATCAACGCCGACGGCTCGCTCTGCGGCTACGCCGGCGGTCTCTGGCGGAAACAGCGCCTGTTGGAGCACGAGCGCAAGCACCTGCGTTGACGCGGTCCGTCTCAGGCTAACAAAAACCTTGCGCCTCTCGGCACGGGGCCTATCCATGCCCCTTCCTCTCCGCTCAGGTGGTGGAACTGGTAGACACGCAGGTCTCAGAAGCCTGTGCTTAACCGCATGGGGGTTCGAGTCCCCCCCTGAGCACCAACCTTCGCCTGCTGGGCTTCGGTTGGCAGGCCAGCTGGAAGGTGGCGCGAGTCCGTTCTGCTGAAGGCACTGTTTCGCGCGGCCAGCGAAGGCTGCCGTCCGTGGCCCTGCGCAGGATGGCCAGACCCCCGCGAAAGAAATTTGTCCGCCGAAATTCCGACAAAGGCGAACTCCGACAACTCCTGCGTGCGCCAGCGTTCTTCACCCGCCAACGAATCGTTTTTCGCGCGTCTTGTCGCCCGACCCTGGCTGACCGGCGTGCTCCTGGCGTTGCTCGCAACGTCGGCCTACGTGAACAGCTTTCGCGGCGTGTTCCTGTTCGATGACGTTCCTTCGATCGTCGACAATTCCGCATTGCGCAGCCTCGGCGAGTCGCTCCTCCCTCCGGCTGCGGGCGGTCTCACGGTCAGCGGTCGACCGTTGCTCGCGCTCAGCTTCGCCCTCAACTATGCCGTCAGCGGCTTCGACGTGTGGAGCTATCACCTCGTCAATCTCGCGATCCACCTCGCGAACGGCCTGATTCTCGCCGGCATCATCCGCCGCACGCTGCGGCAGCCCGCGCTCGCATCGCG
Source organism: Verrucomicrobiota bacterium (assembly GCA_023432225.1). Taxonomy (GTDB): domain Bacteria; phylum Verrucomicrobiota; class Verrucomicrobiia; order Opitutales; family Opitutaceae; genus Didemnitutus. The sequence goes on along the minus strand of JAEYUW010000021.1, from coordinate 109,029 downwards.
CTGGCAAGCCGATGCGTCGGCCGTGGCGTTCATCGGCGCCGCGTTGTGGCTCCTGCATCCGCTGCAGACGGAGTCCGTCACCTACATCGTCCAGCGCGCCGAGTCGCTTGTGGCGCTGTGTTTCTTCGCCGCGTGGTGGTTTTTTATCCGCGCTAGTGAAGAGCCCACGCGCCGCGGTTGGGCGATCGCCACGTTCATCGCCTGCCTCGCCGGCATGGCGGCCAAGGAAGTCATGGCCACCGCGCCGCTCGTGCTCGTGCTCTACGACCGTTTTTATCTCGCGGATTCATGGCGCGAAGTCTGGACACGCCGCGGCCGGCTGCACACAGCGCTCGCGGCGACGTGGCTCCTGCTCGCCGCGCTCATGCTGACCACTGGCAATCGCGGCGGCACGGCCGGATTCGGCACGCCGATGTCCGCGCTCGACTACGCGCTGACGCAGTTCCCTGCGATCGCGCACTACCTGCGGTTGTTCGTCTGGCCGCATCCGCTGGTGCTCGATTACGGCACGGTGCTCGTCACCGATTGGCCGCGCGTCCTGCCTGCGGCGGTGTTCGTGCTCGGTCTCGCGGGTTTGTCGGCTTGGGGCGCGTGGCGCGGCCGTGCGTGGGGTTTCTGCGGGTTGTTCTTCTTCGTCGTTCTCGCGCCCAGTTCGAGTATCGTGCCGATCGCCTCGCAGACGATGGCGGAGCACCGCACCTACTTGCCGCTGGCGGGGCTCTGCGCGCTGGTGGCCGCCGCTGGCGTGGCGTGGCTGGGCGCGCGGGTGTGGATGGCATTCGTTGTTGTTGCCGCCGCGCTCGGCCTTGCGACCTGGTCGCGTAACGCCGACTACGCTTCTCGGATCGGTATGTATGAAGACCTGGCCGCTCGTCTCCCGAGCAACGCGCGCGCTTTGGCGCTGCTGGCCGACTATCATCAGCGCGAAGGCAATCTCGAGGCCGCGCAGCAGTGGCTCGAACGCTCGGTTGCGCTCGAGCCGGTCGTCGAGTCACTCAACAACCTCGGTAACGTTCTCCAAGCCCGCGGCGATCTCGCCGGCGCGCGCTCGTTGTTCGACCGGGCGCTGGCGCTGCGGCCCACCGATCCCACGACGCTGTCCAATCTCGGCAACGCGCTCGCCGCCGAAGGTCGCACCGACGAGGCAATCGCTCGCTTCGAGGCCGCGTTGCGCGAAAAGCCCGATTTGGCGGCAGCGCTTTTCAATCTCGCCAATACGCTCGCGGAAGCCGGCCGCTTCGCCGATGCCCTGACGCGCTATGAGCAGGCGTTGCTACTCACACCGGACGACGTCGAGGTGCGCGCCAACTACAGTGCCACGCTTATGGAGCTCGGCCGCGTGGACGAGGCGATCGCGCAGATTCGCAAAGCCGTCGATCGCCGTCCCGAGCATGCCGGCCTCCGCAACGCCTGTGGCGTTACGCTCGCGCGTGCCGGCCGGCCGCGCGAGGCGTTGGCGGAGTTCGAAGAGGCCGTGCGTCTCGCCCCGGACAACAGCGAATATCGGCGCAACTGCGAACTCGCGGCCCGCCAGCTCGCGCGGCCGTAGCTCATCCGCCACGTCTGTGGCGCGATCGGATGAGGCGACACGGCATCCCGCCGCAGCTCGGTAGTGCTGCGGTATCTTACGAAATGAGATCCTGCACCAACGGGTCCTGCGACGGCGCGGTGGGCGTGAACTTGATCGCCTCGCGGATGAGCGCCTCGGCGCGCGCCGCTTTTTCGTCGTCGTTGACGTGCAACGTGCAGAGGCGCGTGCCGGCGGCGACGGGCTCGCCAATCTTGATCAGATCCGCGATGCCGACGGCGTGGTCGACCTTGTCGGTGACCGACGCGCGGCCGCCGCCGAGCGCCATGATGGCGTGACCGCACTTGAGTGCGTCGACTTCGCTGACGAAGCCGCTCGCGCCGGCCGGCGCCGTGACGGCGTAGATGCGCTTCGCGGTCGGAAGAATCTTGTAGTCGTCGACCACGCGCGCGTCGCCGCCCTGGGCGACACACATTTCACGGAATTTCTGCAGCGCGCTGCCGTTGGCGATCGCGGTTTCCATTTTCTGCCGCGCGTCGGCCTCGTCCTTGGCGGCGCCGCCGAGGATGAGCATGTGGCCGGTGAGCGCGTAAGTGACTTCCATCAGATCGGCGGGACCGCGGCCCTTGAGGCACTCGATCGATTCGATGACTTCCGTCGTGTGACCGGCGCAGCGGCCGAGCGGCTGGTTCATCGCGGTGAGGAGCGCGCGGATCGGTTTGCCGCCGGCCTTGCCGACCGCGACCATCGCGCGAGCGAGGGCGAGCGCGTCGTCCTTTTTCTTCATGAACGCGCCCTTGCCGAACTTCACGTCGAGCACGAGCGAGTCGATGCCCTCGGCGAGTTTTTTCGACATGATACTCGCGCAAATCAGCTGGATGCACTCGACCGTGCCGGTGACGTCGCGGAGCGCGTAGAGCTTGCGGTCGGCGGGCACGACTTTCGGCGTCTGGCCGATCATGGCCATGCCGACTTTCTGGAGGATCGCGCGGAATTCCGGGACGTCGAGCTGCACGCGGAAGCCGGGGATCGCCTCGAGCTTGTCGAGCGTGCCGCCGGTGTGACCGAGGCCGCGACCGGACATCATCGGCACCATCACGCCGCAGGCCGCGGCGAGCGGGGCGAGGATGAGCGAGACTTTATCGCCCACGCCGCCGGTGGAGTGCTTGTCGACTTTGGCGCCGGGGAGATCGCGCAGGTCGATGACGTCGCCGGAACGCATCATGGCATCGGTGAGCCACGCGGTTTCCTGGGCCGTCATGCCTTTGAGGAAAATGGCCATCAACAGCGCGGTGGCCTGGTAGTCGGCGAACTGGCCGTTCACGACGCCGTGGGCGAAGAACTCGATCTCGTCCTTGGTCAGGGCGCCGCCGTCGCGCTTTTTGATGATGATGTCTTGGGGGAAGAACGCAGCCTTACTCATGGGGCGCGCAGTCAACCGCGATATGACGCGGGCGTCGAGGGGGTTTTCGCCGTGTGAAAGCGTCGCGCCGGCGCCGCGCCCGTCGCGCGGCATCGGTGTCACCGTCGGTGCCGAAATGCAGTTTGTAACGTAATATGTTACAACCCCGTTCGGGATGGACGAACGCTCGCCGGTGAGCGCGGTATCACTTCCACGGTCGGGGCCGAAATGCCGTTTGTAATATAATACGTTACAAACCCGGCCGCGGCGAACGAGCTTCGGCGGTGAGCTTCGCCGGCGAGCGCGGCGTGCGGCGCGGTCGCGCGCGAGGCCTTACGCGAGGTGAGGCCCTACCGGTTCACTCGCGATGCAGGGCTTCGGCGATGGCGAAGCGTTGGCGACGATACCACCACGCGAGGCCGCCTTGGTAGAGCGTGCTCACGACGATCAGTGTCGTGCAGAGGAGGAAATTAAATGCGCGGAGAAAAAGATCGCGATCGGACTCCGGTGCGCCGGCCTTCTGCATTTGCGCGAGAAACTCGGTGCGCGTCTCATCCGGCAGCTCGGCCCACAACGCAGCCGGATCGAAATGTTGCATGCGCCACATCACGTAGCCGGCCACGACGGTGTAGAGGCAGCCTTGGGCGCCGAGCAGCCAATGCAGGCCGCCGAAATCGCCGGCGCGCAAACGCGACTGGCCGGTCAGCTCCATGATGCCGGCTACGACGGCGAGCGCGGCGAAGCCGGAGAAGACCCAGTCTTGCACCAGAAGATTGAGCAGCAGGCTGGAGCCGGCGCACGCGAGCACGCCGATCGCGTTGGCGCGCGAGATGCCGAGCACTCGTTCGAGGCGACGTTCGGGTGTCAGAGGTGGCTTGGCGCTGCGCATGGGAGCGGACATCGATGGGCGGCGGCGTGGCGCGTGCCAAGCGCGATATTGGAGGACGGCACCTGGGCGGCACGACTTTCCCATCCTTGGTGGGTCGCGCGATTGCGCGCAACCTGCCCGGTGTCCGCGTTCGCCCGCAGGCAAACCAGTGGCGCGGCCAGCGCGCCACCTACGACGGAATCAGGCGTGACCGCGGCGCGTTTCATGCCTCGACGCGGCAAGGTTCGCGCTTTCACTCTGTCTGTTCGCGCATGCCGCCGCCACGTCCTCAACCATCCTTCCGCATCGAGTTCCCCCCGGAACTGCCGATCAGCGCGCGCGCGGACGAGATCATCGGTTTGCTCCTGAAGCATCAGGTCATCGTGCTCGCCGGCGAAACCGGCTCGGGCAAGACGACGCAGATCCCGAAGATGGTGCTCGCGGCGGGCGGTGGCACGCGCGGGAAAATCGCTTGCACGCAACCGCGCCGTGTCGCCGCGGCCTCGGTGTCGCGACGCGTGGCCGAGGAGCTGAACGTCGATTGGGGTAAGGAGGTCGGCTGCAAAATCCGCTTCGCCGACCAGACCTCGCCGCAGACGGTCGTGAAGTTCATGACCGACGGCATGCTGCTCGCCGAGTTGCAGGGCGACCCGGAGCTTCGTGAATACGACGCCATCATCGTGGACGAGGCGCACGAGCGCTCGCTGAACATCGATTTCATCCTCGGGCATCTGCGCCGTCTGCGGCTGCGCCGGCCGGATCTGAAAATCGTCATCACCTCCGCCACAATCGACACGCAGGCGTTTTCGGATGCGTTCGACGGCGCGCCGATCGTCGAGGTCTCGGGACGCACGTATCCGGTGGAGGTGATTTACGCGCCGTTGGAGGAGATGGGCGAGGAGGGCGAAGGTAGGGCGGGACCGCTGGGCCCGCCGAAGGACGGTCGCGAAGCGGCGGGTCCAGCGGTCCCGCCCTACCAGAATCGCAACGACGAATTCACCTACCTCGACGGCGCGGTGGAGGCGGTCGAGCGCGTGCTGCGCGAAAGCGCCAGCGGCGACATCCTCGTGTTCCTGCCGACGGAGCGCGATATCCGCGAGGTGCGCGATCTGCTCGAGGGCCGCCGCGCGCGTGACGTCGAAGTCGTGCCGCTCTTCGGACGGTTGACCAATGCTGAACAGCAGCGCGTTTTCGCGCCGACGCAGAAGCGGAAGATCGTCGTCGCGACGAACATCGCCGAGACCTCGCTCACGATCCCTGGCATCCGCTTCGTGATCGACACCGGCCTCGCGCGCATCAGCCGCTACGTGCCGCAGAGCCGCACGCGGCGTCTGCCGGTCGAGCCGGTCGCGCAGAGCAGCGCCGACCAGCGCAAGGGCCGCTGCGGTCGCGTGAGCAACGGCGTGTGCATCCGCCTTTATTCGGAGCAGGATTTCAACGAGCGCCCACGTTTCGCGCAGCCGGAGATCCAGCGCAGCAATCTCGCGGACGTCATCTTGCGCATGAAGGCGTTTGGCTTGGGCGACATTGAGGAGTTTCCGTTCCTCAACGCGCCGCCGGCGAAAGGCATTCGCGCGGGCTACGCGCTGTTACACGAACTCGGCGCGATCGACGATGCCGGTGTGCTCACCGAACTCGGTCGCGATCTCGCGCACCTGCCGGTCGATCCCACGGTCGGGCGCATGGTGCTGCAGGCGCGCACGGAGAAATGCATGCGCGAGGTGCTCGTCGTCGCGGCGGCGCTCAGCATTCAGGACCCGCGCGAGCGACCGCTCGATGCGCAGCAGAAGGCGGACGCGGCGCACCGGCGTTTCACGCATCCGGATTCGGATTTCCTCACGCTGCTCTCGATCTGGGAGGCGTATCACGACGACTTCGAGACCATGACGCTCGGGAAGCTGCGGAAGTTCTGCACGGCGCATTACCTGTCGTTCATGCGTATGCGCGAGTGGCGCGACGTCCACGCGCAGCTGATCGACACGATCGAGGGCGGCGAGGGGTTTGAGGACACGTCGGTGTTCGATGGAGTCGGTGCCGATCCGCGCGATGCCGGCCGCGCCGCGCGCCGCAAAGCCGCGGCCACGCCCGAGTCGGTGCGCGATCTCGCGCTCGGCACGCCCGGCTACCGTTCGATCCACCGTTCCATCCTCGCCGGTCTGCTCGGCAACATTGCCACGCGGCTCGACGACGGCACGTATCACGCGGCGCATGATCGCAAGGTCGCGGTGTTCCCGGGCTCGTCTCTTTTCGAGCGGCCTCAGCGCGAGAAGGTCGTTGCGCCGCGCAAGGAAGGCCCGCCGAAGCCGAAGCTCGCGCGCTGGCTCATGGCGTCGGAGATCATGGAAACCGGACGGATCTACGCGCGCACCTGCGCGCGGATCGATCCGCACTGGGCGCTCGATCTTGGGGCGCATCTGTTGCGCGTGTCGCACAGCGAGCCGTTTTGGAGCATCGAGAGCGGTCGCGTGCTCGTGAAGGAACGCCGCCGGCTCTACAACCTCGAGCTGGAGGCGCGCTCGGTCGGTTACGGGAAGATCGATCCGCGGCACGCGACGGAGATTTTCATTCGCGAGGGCTTGGTCGGCGATACGGTGACGTTCCCGCTGGATTTCATCGCGCACAACCGGCGCGTCCGCGAAAAGGCCGAGAGTCTGCTCACGCGTCTGCGCGCGGCGGGCTACATGAATTTGGATGAGGCGGTGTATCGGTTCTACGCGCGGCGGTTGATGCCGGAGGGTAGGGCGAATCCTCTGGATGAGCCGTCTTCCGGTGCGGGTGCGATGTCCCCGGCTCGTCGAGACGACTCGGCCTACGTTGGCATCAGCAGTGTGCCGGAGCTCGTCGATTTCGTGCGGCACCGGCAGACGACGGAGCCGAAGTTTCTGTTTCTCGACGAGGACGACCTGAAGCCGCAGGTGGAGGAGTCGCACGATCACGGCGCGTTTCCCGAGCAGCTGCCGATCGAGAACCGCGCGCTGCCGCTCAACTACGCATACAAGCCCGGGCAGGAGGACGATGGCGTCACGCTGCGCATTGATCTCGACGAGGTCGCGGATCTTTCGCCGGCCACGCTCGACTGGGCGGTGCCGGGACATCTGCGCGAAAAGATCGAGCTGATGCTGAAGGCGCTGCCGAAGGAACAGCGCCGCACGTTGATCCCGCTCGCCGAGACGGCGCAGAAAATCACCGAGGAAATTCAACTGATCGCGGCACGCGTGCCGCAGCCGACGCTGGCGCAGGCGCTCGCCGAGGTGCTCACGCAAAGGCTCGGCGTGCGCATCGATCCGCGCGTCTGGGAGGGCAAGACGTTGCCGGATCATTTGCGGGTGCGCGTCGAGGTTCTGGACAACCGCGGGATCGTGCTCGGGGCGAGCCGCGACTTGACGGAGTTGCAGGCGCAGCTGGGCACGAAGCAGCGCGAGGTGAGCCAGCGCGCGGCCAAGGCCGACAACGCGGCGTGGCGCGCTGCGCGCGCGAAGTGGGAGACGCCGCCGGCGGGCGAGTGGAAGTTCGGCAACCTGCCCGCCTCGGTGGTCGTGAGCGAGCAGGCCGGCGTGCCCGTGCTCGCGTATCCGGGTTTGTCGGCGAGCGATGCCGGCGTGGCGGTGCGGTTGTTCGCGACGCCGGAGGAAGCGCGCACGGCGACGCGCGGCGGCTTGCGGCGGTTGTTGGAGACGGCGCTGCGTTACGAGCTCGGCTGGTTGGAGAAGGACCTGCGCGATCTGCGGGCGATCGGCACGCTAACGGTGACCTTGGCGCCGTTGGAGAAATTACAGGCGGATGTGCTCGAATCGATCCGGCGCTGGGTGACGGATGGGCGGATCGTGGGCCGGGCGAACCGGGTCGGTGAGCCGCGGCTCGTCGGGGACGACTCGCCTTACCTCACAAAGGAGAATTTCGAGCGCGCGGTCGGTGATGCGAAAGCGGACTTGCGCGGGCTCGTGCCGAAGCTCGTCGACTGGTTGTGTGAGACGCTGACGCTGCGGCTGGCGTTGCAGACGCACAAGACGCCGTATCCAGGGATGGCGAACGATCTGGGCGCGCTGTTGCCACCGGATTTTCTACGCCGCACGCCGTTCGCTCGCTTGAAGGAGCTGCCGCGCTACCTCAAAGGCATGCAGGCGCGCGCGGAGCGGTGGAAACGTGATCCGGCCAAGGACGCGTCGCGGGCGCGCGAGCTGCAGCCGTTTGTGCAGGCGGTGCAACGGCTCGGTGAGCGGACGGGCGAGTTTCGTTGGTTGGTGGAGGAGTTCCGCGTGAGCCTGTTCGCGCAGGAGCTGGGCACCGCGGAGCCGGTTTCGGCGGTGCGACTCGAGAAGGCATTGCGCGAGATCGCGAGCGGTGCGGCAGCGGCCTCGCAGGAGCTCGGCCCTCCAACGGCGGCAACGGCGCCGAAGCCGAAGGTCGCGGTGCCCTTGCCGGTGAAAGGAAAGACGGTATTCAAGAGCCTGGATGCGCTGGGAAATCTCCCGCGATAGCCGGCAAAGCTGAGGTGGAACGCGTCGACCCCAACGCGTTCTCGTTCGAGCGCGTTGAGGTCGACGCGCGTCACCCATCGCCGCGGGCATCCTGCATTTTTGCCGACCTCGCTTCGGCTTTGGGATTGCCGGTCGCGCGGCGCGGCGTAGCTTTCCGCGGCAACCCCACCCAAAACGCATGAATACCTCGATTGCGACGTTGCTGGAGCACAAGGGCGCGGCGGTCCGCTCGGTGGCCAGCACGGTTTCGGTATCGGATGCAGTGAAAGAAATGAACCGCCACAAGATCGGCTCGGTGCTCGTCATGGACGGCACGCGCCTCGCCGGCATCTTCACCGAACGCGATGTGCTGACGCGCGTCGTGGCGGCGGACCTCGATCCGAAGGCCACGCCGATTTCGCGCGTGATGACCGCCAACGTGTTGACCGTCCCGCCGGAAACGACCGTGCAGCAGATGATGGATATTTTCGCGGAGAAGCGCTGCCGGCACATGCCGGTGATCAAGGAGGGCAATATTCTCGGCATCATTTCCATCGGCGACGTGTCGCGCTGGGCGGCGAACTTGCACCGCGCCGAGGCGGAGTCTCTCCGCCAATATATCAGCGGCGGGCTCTCGGCGTGAGGCGGGCAGTCGTTGGCATCAGTTTAATCCTGGCAGCAACACTGGGCCTGAGCGGATGCGCGGTCGTGGTGGCCACGGGCGCAGCGGTCACCGCCGTGACGGTCGCGACCGTCAAGACTGCGGGAAAAGTCACCGCGGCTACCGTCACTACGACGGGCAAGGTGGTGTCATCGGCGGTGACGTCGTCGGGCGATGTTGCCTCGATGTCGATGGAGTCGGCTACGAAGCTGGCGCGCACGGGCATGGTCGTGGCGGTGGATTCGAGTTCCGGTGTCGTCACGGAATTGCCGTGGCAGGAAGGCATGCGGCTCTACGGCGCCGCGCAGAGCGGCAAGTTCGGCGCGGTCTACGATGCGGCGACGATTTTCCGGGGCGGAAAGCGTATCGGAGCCGACTTGCGGCGGGTGCGCGCGGGATTGGAAGATCATGAGCTGAAGTCCGGCGACGTCGTGGAGCTGCGCCGGCGGGCGTAGGATGTCGTCCGAGGCGGGCTAGGGAATAGAACTTAGGCATATTCCCTTGCCGGGCATGGCGGCTGAACGTGTCCTTGCTGCCCATGGCCGGAGAGAACGACACCCGCTTTCCGAGTGAAACGGCGCGCGCGATCGAGTTTCGCGTCGAGGCCGAGCTCACCCGGATGCTCTATCGGTCGGCGGGGTTTGGGTTGTTCTCGAATTTCGTTTTGGCGGCCACGCTGGTGATCGGCGTTTGGGACTATTTTCCGCGCCACGTGACGCTCGGCTGGCTCGCCGTGATTCTGACGCTCTCGTGCGTGCGGCTGGGGACGAATCTCGCGTTTGCGCGCAAGGCACGACCGGATGGCGAACTCGACTGGTGGCGCACCGCGTTTCTGGTGGAAGTGGTGCTGGCCGGCGTGGTGTGGGGCGTGGGCGGCTGGATCTTCATCATGGCGGACGGCTTGGTGCCGCGCAGCCTGGCGGCGTTCATCATCGCGGGCATGAACGCCGGTGCGGCTCGCTCGCTCGCGCCGGTGCGCCCGGCCTACTGGCTGTATGTCGCGGCGACGCTCGCGCCGGCCATCGTGCGCTTCGCCACGGCGGACGAGTCCGGTGCGTGGATGCTGGCGGCCATCACGTTCACTTACGCATTGTTTCTGATCAACACGGCGCATCTGCATCACGCCGACCTGAAAAAACTCTACCGGCTCATCTACGAAAACGATGAACTGGTGAACACGCTCAGCGTGGCCAAGCGGCGCGCCGAGGCGGCGAATCAGGCCAAGAGCGAGTTCCTCGCCACGATGAGCCACGAGATCCGCACGCCGATGAACGGCATCATCGGCATGCTCCAGCTCCTCGGCGAATCGCCGCTGAATACCGAGCAACGACAGCATGTCGGCGTGGCGGGCAAGTCGGCCGACACGCTGCTGCATTTGCTCAACGACATTCTCGACCTCTCGAAGATCGAGAGCGGCAAGCTCGAGTTTGAGGAGATCGAGTTTGCGCCCAGCGAGGTCGCCGAGGAAGTGGTGGCGCTCTTCAGCACGCGCGCCGAGGCGAAGGGCATCGCGCTCGCGTTGCGCACTGGCCCGCAACTGCCGCCGCTAGTGCGCGGCGATCCGATGCGGCTTCGCCAAGTGTTGCTCAATCTCCTCGGCAACGCGGTGAAGTTCACCGAGCGCGGGCGCGTGGACTTGGCGGTGGAAGCGGCTGCGATCGAGCGAGGGCTGGTCACGGTGCGGTTCAGCGTGCGCGATACAGGGATCGGCATCGATCCGGTGCAGCTGCCGCGCCTGTTCGAGAAATTTACGCAGGGAGACAGCTCCACGACGCGGCGCTACGGCGGCTCGGGACTCGGGCTGGCCATCTCACAGAGTCTCGTGCGCGGCATGGGCGGCCAGATCCAGGCGGCGAGCACACCGGGCCGCGGGAGCGAGTTCACGTTTGCGATCACGTGGACGATCGTGGAGCGGCCCGTGGCTCGAACGGCGCCGGCGGCTCCGACGACGGCGTTGCCCGCGCGGTTCAGCGGGCGCGTGCTGGTGGTGGAGGATGATTGGGGCAATCAGCGCGTGATCGAACTCCTGTTGCGCCGGTTCGGGGTTGAAGTGCAGATCGTCGACAACGGCGCCGAGGCGCTCGCGCGAGCGACCCAGGGTGGCTGGGGGCTTGTGCTGATGGACCTGCACATGCCGGGCATGGACGGCACCGAGGCCACGCGGTTGATTCGCGAACGGCTGACCGGGCGTCCGCTGCCGATCGTGGCGCTCACGGCGAGCGTGCGTCGGGAGGACCGCGAGCGCTGTCTGGCGGCCGGCATGGACGATTTCCTGACCAAGCCGGTGCGTTACGAGGATTTGCACGCGTGCTTTGCGAGGTGGCTGCCGCCGGCGGAGTAGGGCCGCGACGTTTGCGGCCGCGGCTGAAATGTAGGGCCTCACCTTGCGTGAGGCCTCGGTTGCGGGCGAGGCGCGTGCCGCGCTCGCCGGCGAGGCTCGACACAAGGTCGAGCCCTACAGTGCGCTAGTTAAAGTGCGCCGGTGTTGGCGGTGGCGCCCCTTGCGCTTCGCGCGAGCTTCGCTACGGTGCGCGCGCATGAAATTCCGCGCTCTCCTCGCCACCGCGGCCGTGTTGGCCGCGTTTTCCGCTCTCCCCGCCAAGGTGGTCACGCAAGCCGTCGCTTACGAACACGACGGCGTGAAGCTCGAAGGCTTCCTCGCTTACGACGACGCGAGCCAAGCGCCGCGTCCCGGTGTGCTCGTGCTGCCGGAATGGTGGGGGCTGAATGATTACGCGAAGAATCGCGCCCAACAGCTGGCGGAGCTCGGCTATGTGGCGTTTGCGGTGGATTACTACGGCGCGGGCGTGACGACCACCGAGGCGAGCCGCGCGAGCGAACTCGCCAAGCCGTTTTATACCGATCCGAAAAAATGGGCGGCGCGTGGACGCGTGGGTCTCGACCAGTTGCTCGCAACCGGGAAAGTTGCACCCGACAAGGTGGCGGCGATCGGCTTTTGCTTCGGCGGTTCGGCGGCGCAGGTGCTGGCCTACAGCGGCGCACCACTGGCGGGCATCGTGAGCTTCCACGGCACGCCGGTGCCGGCTTGGGAAGGTGCGAGCAACCGAGCGAAGGTGCTCATGCTGCACGGTGCAGCGGACGGCTTCGTCAAGCCCGAGGAAATTGCGGCGTTCGAGAAAGCGGCGGAGGCCGGCAAGTTCGACTGGCAATGGATTTCCTATGCGGGCGCCGTGCACGCGTTCAGCAACCCCGGTGCGGACGAACTCGGAAAGAAGAACAACATCCCGGTGCGCTACAACGAGCCCGCGGCGCGGCGTTCCTGGCAGCACATGAAGCTGTTCTTCGCGGAGTTGTTCGCGAAGTAAGCCGGGTTGAGATGGTCGCCGCTGTCCCAGCGGCGACGAAGGAGGCCCAAGGCGCGAATTTCCGGCGCGAGTGGCTGTCGTCGTTGCGACGCGAGCGCCCGCCTCCGCGACGTTGCATCGGCTGCGTTCGCCCGCGTAATCTGCGCGCGTGAACCAGGCCCGCATCGAAGTCCGTCTGCGCGAACTGGCGCAGTTGTTCAACTCGCTCGATCCGTCGCCGTTCATCGATCGCGACCTCGATGCGGACGCGGAGGAGTTTATCGTCAGCTGGGCGCGCGAGCTGCCGCACCACGGCGAGCTGGAGCTGCACATCCATGTCGCCGAGGCGCCGGACGCCGAGCGGGCCGCGGGCGTGGAGGCGGCGGTGCGGCACTACTTCGCGAGCCGCGCGGCGATCAAAGACCGGGAGTTGCGGCAGCTGCTGCGTCGCGGTCGGGCGAGCATGGTGATCGGCATCGTGTTTCTCGCCGGGTGCTTTGGCTTGGGCGCGTTGTTGCGGCCGATGTTTCCGGCGCGGTGGGGAGAGTTTATCGAGTTGGGTCTGCACATCGTCGGTTGGGTGGCGATGTGGCGCCCGGTGGAGATTTACCTCTATGACTGGTGGCCGATCCGGAACGATCGCCGCCTGCTCGAACGTCTCGCGCGCATGACGGTGCGGCTCGACGTGCAGAAATAAGCGAGAATTCCTGTAACTTGCCCGCGCCGGGCGGGTTCTTCCCGGCACACGCCTATGAAAACCCTGTCCTGCTTGCTCACCGTCGGCGCGTTGCTGGCGGTTGCCGCTCCTGCCGAAGCCAAGATCGTCCGCACGGTCGAAAAAACGTTCACCGTCCAGTCGGGCGGCACTTTCACCGGCAGCACGCAAGGTGGCGACATCAAGGTCACCAGTGGCGACGTGGCCGAAGTGCGCGTGGTGGCGCGGCAGACGATCCGCGCCGACTCCGACCAGGAGGCAGACGAGCTCTTGAAGGACTTGGAGTTCCGACTCGAGCAGCAGGGGAATAACGTCGTGGCCGTCGCCAAGTATGAGCGGAAAAAGATCTCGGGCTGGAAAAACTGGCCGCCGGTCACCGTCGACTACACGGTCACCGTTCCTCGCACCTACAATCTCGATCTGAGCACGTCCGGCGGCGACATCGGCGTGGGCAATCTCACCGGCACCGTCAAGGCCCGCACGAGCGGCGGCGATCTGAAGTTCGCCAAAATCGACGGCAGCATCGATGGTCGCACTTCCGGTGGCGACGTTCGCCTAGAGGAAGGCACTGCGACAGCTAAACTCCACACGTCGGGCGGCGATATTTACGTCGGTCGGGCCGGTGGACCGACGTCGGTTTCGACGTCCGGCGGCAACGTCAAGCTGGAGTCCGTGGAGGAACTGCTCAGCGCCACGACTTCTGGCGGCAACATCGCCGCGAACATCACCGGCCCGATCAAACAGGACACCGAGCTTGGCACGTCGGGCGGCCAGGTCGTGGTGCGCGTGAAGAAGGGCATCGGCTTCAAGCTCGACGCCAGCACTTCCGGCGGCGACGTCGATGCCGAGGGGCTCACGCTCACGATCGAGAAAGGCGGCCTGGGTAAGAGCAAGCTGATCGGCGACGTCAACGGTGGCGGTCCGCGGTTGAAACTCCGTTCCAGCGGCGGCGACATCAAGGTCCGCGCCGAATAACTTTTCACCGGCCTAACGCCAGGTGTGTGTGCATGAGGCCAGCGCGAAAGCGCTGGCCTCTCCGCTTTGGTGGGGCTGGCTACGACGGTGGAGCGCGTTGACCTCAACGCGCTCCACCTTCAACTGCATGGTGTCTACGAACGACGATTTTATGGGCCTGATCGATTCCCACACACATCTCGAAAGCTTCGCGCGCCGCGGCGAATTGGCGCCTATCCTGGAGCGCGCCCGCGCGGCCGGACTCGAGGCGATGATCACGATCGGGACCGATGCGGACGATTGGGGGCTCTACCGCGACCTCGCGGCGAGCAACCCGGGCTTCGTGCACTACACGGCCGGCATCCACCCGTGCAGCGTCGATGAACGCTGGGAAGAGCGCTTCGCGACGCTGGAAGCATTCTGGGATGTAGCGCAGGCGTCCCGCCTGCCTGATAGCGGAGCAGGCGGGACGCCTGCGCTACTTGCACCGGTCGCCCTCGGCGAGATAGGGCTCGATCGTTTTCATTTGCCCAAGGACGACGCGGCGGCCGCCGAACGCGTGTTCGCGACGCAACAGGCGGCGTTCCGCGCCGGGCTTGCTCTCGCGCGCAAGCTCGATTGCCCGGTCGTCGTGCATTCGCGCGGCGCATTCCGCGAGTCCGTCGAGATGATCGACGCGAGCGGCGTCGATTGGACGAAGGTGGTGTTTCACTGCTTCACGGAAGGCCCCGCGGAGATCGCCGAGCTGAACCGGCGCGGCGGCGTGGGCTCGTTCACCGGCATCATCACTTACAAGACGGCCGAGAACATCCGCGCGGCCGCGCTCGCGCAGGGCCTCGACCGGCTGATGCTCGAGACCGACGCGCCATATCTGACACCCGTGCCGCACCGTGGTAAGCCGAACGAGCCCGCCTACCTGCGGCACACGGCGGAGTTTTGCGCGTCGCTGTTCGGCGTGAGCGACGAGGAACTCGCCGTCCGCACGACGGCGAATGCGCGGCGGTTTTTTGCGTTGTCTTCTGCGGTGTAGCGGAAGCCGTGAGGCTTTCGCTGGTTGAAGGCGGCGAAATTCTCACGAATTCCGCTACTCCACGGCGCGGGCGCGCCGTGCCGGCTCCAAAAAACAAAAAAAGCCGGTCAGAAACCGGCTCTACTTTCCGTGTATTCCGCGCGTTCCGTGGGCAATCTCAACCGCTCAGCGGCGGCGCGTCTCAGGCTTCATCGAACTTCCGGCCGAAGAGGGCCTGGAGTTCGTTGAGCATCGCCTCGGCGTCCTCGCCGGTGGCGACAAACTTGATTTTCGAGCCCTTGGCGGCCGCCAACATCATGAGGCCCATGATGCTCTTGCCGTTCACCTGCTCGTCATCCTTCTCCACAAAAACGTCCGATTTGAACTTGTTGGTGACCCGCACGATCATCGCGGCCGGACGCGCGTGGATACCCATCTTGTTTTCGACAAGGAGTTCCCGGACGTGGGTGGCGGCGGTATTGGTGTCACTCTTTTCCATTGCAGGTAGTTATCGGCTCAAAATAAAGGGTTCCGAAAAAGCCGCTCTGCCCCCGGCTTGCAACCAGATTCCCCCTTATGCCCGGTTTCGCGCTCATCGTGCCCTGTCGTTTGGAGTCCACGCGCTTCCCCCGGAAGCTGCTCCATCTCATTAAAGGGAAGCCGCTTGTGCTTTGGGTGGCGGAGCGCATCACGGCCGAGGCGCCCGATCTTCCGCTGTGGTTTGCGGTGGATCATCCGCTGCTCGCCGAGTGCATCGAAGGCGCAGGTTTCCGGGCGATTCTGACCGATGCGCGGCACCCCAGCGGCACCGATCGTCTCGCCGAGGCCAACCGCACGGTCCGCGCCAGTTTTGTCATCAACGTCCAAGCCGACGAGCCGCTGGTCTCTGGCGGCCAGATTCGCGCGCTCCAAAAGCTCATCCAAGGCGACGCGCCGATGGCGACGCTCTGCACGCCCTTCCGGAAGGCCGAGGATTTCTACAATCCGAACCAAGTGAAGGTCGTCCGCGCTCCGGCGGCGAATCGCGCGCTCTACTTTTCGCGTTCGCCGATGCCCTACGCCCGCGACCTCGCCGGCAAGGTCGACGATGCCTGGCTGGCCGCCCACGGCTGCTACAAACACCTCGGGCTCTACGCCTACCACGGCGAGTTTTTGGAAAAGTTCGTCCGGATGGCGCCGGGCAAGTTGGAGCAGATCGAGAAACTCGAACAGCTGCGCGTGCTCGAGAACGGTTACCCGATCGCGATCGACGTCACCGAGGACCCGACCATCGGCGTCGACACCGCGGAAGACGCGGCGAAGTTCGAGGCGCATTTGGGGTAAGGCCGCTGTGATCCATCGACTATTTCTCGTAGCGCCGGCTTCCAGCCGGCACTCGCGCAAGGGCCGGCTGGAAGCCGGCGCTACCCCGAGCAGCACCGTTTCGGTTGCGACGCTCGCCCTTCTCGCCGCCGCGACGCTCGCGCTCAGCGGTTGCGTGAGCGGGATGCTGGCCAATCTGGCCGTCAGCGCGCCGAACAAGGAGCACCCGCCGCGGGCCGTGCGTGACGCCGCCTACGCCAAGCGCGTCGATGCGCTCTACTCCCAAACGTGGCGCGTGCGGGTCGGCCCGCCGGCCGCCGAACTTGCCGTCGCCGTGCTCGAGCCGGGCAACTACGCGTTCAATTACCAGGTCGAGCTGAAGCAGAACGACAAGGGCCGCAAATGGCTCGCGCCGAAGCTAGATTGGACCTTGCCCGCGCAGCCTGCGACCTCGGCGCCGAAGGGCACGGTGCTCGTCCTGCATGGCTACCGCGACGCGAAGGAGAACATGCTGCACTGGGCGATCGTCCTCGCGGAATTCGGCTACCGCACGGTTCTCGTCGACCTGCGTGGTCACGGGCGCTCCACCGGCGATTCGATCGCCTACGGCGCGTTCGAGGCGAAGGATCTGGGGCAAGTCGTCGACGATCTCGAGCGCCGCGGACTTCTGACCGGCAAGCTCGGTGTGATCGGCGTCTCCTACGGAGCGAGCACGGGTCTCTTGCTCGCCGCGCGCGACTCACGTGTAACGGCGGTCGTCGCACTGGAGCCTTTTAGCAACGCGCGCGACGCGGTGGTGGAGTTCGCGCACGGCGTCGCGCCGAGTCAGGCCGCCAAGATCAGCGCGTCGACGTTCGCTGCCGCTGTGGAGCGCGCGGAGAAGCAGGGCAATTTCTCGTGGGCCGACGGCGACGTGCTGGCCGCGATGCCGCGCGTGAAGGCGCCGGTGCTGTTCTATCACGGCGCGAAGGACCGCTGGCTCTCGCCGGACAACAGCCGCCGGCTGTTTGCGAAGGCGCCGGCCGGCAGCAATCTTGGCATTCTGGAAAACGACGATCATCTCGTGCTCTCCATGCGCCTCATGCCGATCGTCCACGAGGTGCGCAAGTGGTTCGACGCTCACCTCGTCGCCGAAAAGACCGATTCTGCCGGGCGCGCAGGCGAAGGCCGTTGAGCGGAAAGGTTCGCCACCAAGCAAAAGGCCGGTCGGAGACCGGCCCTACTTTGGCTTTCGTGTGTTCCGTGTATTTCGTGGTGGCCTAGATCTTTCCGGCCTTCCGTTTCGCGACCATCTTGTAGAAATCCTCGAAGAGCGGGTCGGCGTCGTTGGGGCCGGGGGCGGCTTCGGGGTGATATTGCACCGAGAACACCGGCAGCTCCTGGTGGCGGAGGCCTTCGACGGTGTTGTCGTTCAGGTTGATCTCCGTGACGATCGCGCCTTTGCCTTCGATCGATTTCGGGTCGGTGGCGAAGCCGTGGTTCTGCGCGGTGATGGATACTTTGCCCGTCTCGAGGTTCTTCACCGGCTGGTTGCCGCCGCGGTGGCCGAACTTCAGCTTGAAGGTCGAGCCGCCGAGCGCGTGCGTGATCATCTGGTGACCGAGGCAGATGCCGAACGTCGGATAATCCGGCAGCAGCGCGCTGACGGTTTTATGGATGTAGGGCAGCGCGGCCGGATCGCCGGGACCGTTGGAGAGGAACAGCGCGTCGACGCCGGCCTCGCGCACCTGCTCGTGCGTGGCGGTGGCGGGGAAGACGTTCACTTCAAAACCGTGGCGGACGAGCTTGCGGAAAATCGTGTATTTCGCGCCGTAATCGAACGCGGCGACTTTGAACTTCTTCGCGTGCGGCGGCTGGACGCCGAGCGTGGTGCCGACGGGGAGGTAGGCGGCGTTGTGGCGCGCCGGATCGGTGTCGCTCCAGATGTAGGGCGCCTTGCAAGTCGTGTCCTTGACGTAGTCGCTGCCGGCCATGTCGTGCCAGGCGCGGGCGCGGGCGACGGCATCGGCGTCGGAGATCGGCAGCGTGCTGAGGCAGCACTTCATCGCGCCGGTGACGCGGAGCTTCTTGGTGAGGGCGCGGGTGTCGATTTCGCTGATGCCCGGGATGCCGTATTTCTTGAGGTAGGCGTCGAGCGACATCTGGCTGCGCCAGTTGCTGACGACGGGCGAGACTTCGCGGACGACGAAGCCGGAGGCCTTGGGGCCGTTGTGCTCGGCGTCCTCTTCGTTGATGCCGTAGTTGCCGATCTGCACGGCGGTCATCGTGACGATTTGGCCGAAGTAGGAGGGATCGGTGAGGATCTCCTGGTAACCGGTCAGCGAGGTGTTGAACACACATTCGCCGGCGATGGTGGCGTCGGCGCCGAAAGCGGAGCCGTGGAATACCGTGCCATCTTCGAGTGCGAGGACTGCGGGCTTGGGAGCGGACATTAAAGAGGCACGAAAAGCACTTCCGCGGGGGCTGTCTAGTGGTTTTCCAAGAAACCGGGCCTGTGACGCAGACGGAGCAGCCACGCTGTGGGCGGGCGCCCGGAGAACGCGGTCACTCTACCAATCGATACCCGATGCCCGCTTCCGTGCGGAGATGCCGCGGGGTGGCGGGGGCGGTTTCGAGCTTCTGGCGCAGGTGCGTCATGTGCACGCGCAGGTAATCCGTGCGCTCCTCGGCGGCCGGGCCCCAGACCTCGCGGAGGATTTGGCGGTGGGTGACGACCTTGCCGCGGTGTTGGACGAGGAGCTTGAGAAACGCGTATTCCTTCGCCGTCAGGTGAACCTCCCCGCCGGCCCGTCGGACAATGCGCGCGGCGAGATCGACCTCGAGGTCGCCGATCCGGACCACCGCCGGCTCTTGTCCCGCCGGCGCCCGGCGCAGGATGGCGCGCACGCGCGCCAGGAGTTCGCGCCCGCCAAAGGGCTTGGTCAAATAGTCGTCCGCGCCGGCGTCGAGCGCGGCGATCTTGTCCTCCTCGCCTTCGCGCACCGAGAGCACGAGCACGGGCACGCGCGACCACTCGCGCAGGCGACGGAGCGCCTCGACGCCGTCGAAATCGGGCAGCCCGAGGTCGAGAATGATCCCGTCGGGCGCCTGATGTGCCACCTCCTGCAGACCAAGCGTCGCGTTCTCGGCTTCGCGCACGGCGTAGCCGCCGGACTCGAGCGTGACGCGCAAGAGCCGGCGAATTTGCTTCTCGTCGTCGATGACGAGGAGCGTGGCGTTGGCGGCGGGCGAACTCATGAGTGTTGGCCACAAAAAGGCACAATGGGCCCGACGGCGAACGGAACTTGCGAGGCACCTATAGGCGCACGAAAGGCCTGCGTTCGCCGGACGAATGCCTTTTCGTGCTTCTTCGTGGCCAGACTCACTCCGCTGCCGGCTCCGGTTGTGCCGGCTGGTGCAGCAGGTAAATCGTGAAGACGGCGCCGCCGCCGGGGTTTTCGCCGACGACGATCTCGCCACCTTGCGCGGCCACGAAGCCCCGCACGAGCGACAGGCCGAGGCCAAGTCCGCCGGCCTTCGCGGCGTCGCCGCGCTCGAATTTCTTGAACAACCGTTCGCGCATCTCAGCGGGGAAACCCGGCCCGCGGTCAGCCACGGTAAAAAACACCCGTCTTCCGCCGCGCTCCATGCCCGCGGTGAGGAACACCGGCGTGCCCTCCGGCGTGTGGCGTGCGGCGTTGAGCAACAGGTTCGCCAGCGCCTGCTCCGTCAACGCGGAGTCGGCCCGCACCGGCGGCAGGTCGGCCGGCACCACCACGTCGAGGGCATGGCGGGCGAGTTCGTCGCGCACGCCGTCGAGCGCGGCGTTGACTAGATCGCGAGGGTCGCACCAGTCGAGGCGCGGTCGCAACGCGCCGCTTTGAAGTCGCGTCTGGTCGAGTAGGTTGCCGACGAGCCGATTCAGGCGGCGCGCGGCTGCGCGTGCCTCCTCGACCAGAGTCGCGCGCAGCTCCGGCGGGCCGTCGGTCAGATTTTCAAGCGATCCCGTGATGACGGCCAGCGGCGTGCGCAACTCGTGCGACACGCTGTCGAGCAGCACGCGGTGGAGTTTTTCGGATTCGGCCAGCAGTTTCTCGCGCTCGCTCGCCTCGCGCAGTTGCTCCTGCTCGACGCTCAGGGCCAGCTGTCGGGCGAAGGCCTCGAACAGATCGCGCTGCCCCAGCGTCAGCTCTCGGTCGCGCGGCACGGCGATGCCGAGCACGCCGATCGCGCGTTCTTCGCGCACGAGCGGCAGATGGAAGGCGTTCGCGGCCGGCAGCGTGTCGGTGAAGCGACCCGCGGGCCGGCGATGTTGCAACACCCACTCGGCGACGGCGCGCTCCTTTTCGTCGAGGGCAAACGACCCGGCGAAATGCGGCACGAGCGTCTCCGGGCTGTGGCCAAGCAGCAGCGCAGTCTTCGCCCCGAACAGCGCGTCGGCCTGCCGCAGGGCCGCGAAGACGGCGTCGTCGAGCGTGCGTGCGGCGGCGAGCGAGCGGGTAAGCTGGAACAGCGCGACGGCGCGACCCTCGCGGCGGCGCTCGGCGACGGCTTGCGCCCGGATGCGGGCGGTGAGTTGTCCGGCGACGAGGGCGACGATGAAATAGGTGCCGAACAGCAGACCATCCTCCACTTTCTGGATGTGGAAAGTGAACCGTGGCGGAATGAACAGGAGATTCCACAGCAACGCGCTTAACACTCCGGCGGCGAGCACGGGACCGCGACCGACGCGCAGGCTGAGCAGGATGGTCGCGAGCAGGTAGATCAGGCCGGTGCCGAGATAGTAGTCGATCGGCAACACGGCCCCGCCGAGCGTTATCGCCCCGAGCACGACCGCGACGAGGGCGTATTCGTGCGCACCGCTGCGCAACTCGTGGTCGAACTGCGCGAGGTTGACCAGCGGGGCGCGGTCCTCGACGGGCACGACGTAGACGTCGATTTTGCCGCCGAGACGCAGGAGCCGGTCGACGAGCGTGCCGCGCCAGAGATCGAGCACGCGGCGGGCGCGCGGTTTGCCGATGACGATTTGCGTCGCGTTGTGCTGGATCGCAGTGCGCACGAGCGCGGCGGCGATGTCAGCGTCCTGCGTCACGACGACCTCGGCGCCGAGTTCGCGCGCGAGGGCGAGGTTTTTGTCGAGTAGGCGCTGGTCGTCAGGCGAGAGCGGCGACAGGGCCTCGACGTGCACGGCGAGCCACGCGGCGCCCTGCGCGGCGGCCAGGCGCCGCGTCCAGCGGACCAGTTGCGTGGAAAACGGACTGGGACCCACCGCGACGAGCAGCCGCTCGCCGCTGCGCCAAACTGTGTGCTTCGCGACGCCGGCGCGCAGCTGCCGCAGTTGCCGGTCGACGCGCTCGGCGGTATAGCGCAGCGCGAGTTCACGCAGGGCGGAGAGGTGTGACTCCTGGAAAAAATTCTGCGCGGCCGCCGCGGCGCGCTCGCCGAGGTAGACTTTACCCTCGTGCAGACGTTCGAGCAGGCCCTCGGGCGTGAGGTCGACGAGCTCGAGTTCGTCGGCGAGGTCGAGCACGGAGTCGGGCACCGTCTCGCGCTGCACGGCACCGGTGATCTCGCGCACGGCGTCAGCGCGCGACTCGACGTGCTGGATGTTCAGCGTCGTGAGCACGTCGATGCCGGCGTCGAGCAGCTCGACGACGTCCTGCCAGCGCTTCGCGTGCCGCGAACCGGGGGCGTTGGTATGCGCGAGTTCGTCGACCAGCACGAGGCGCGGTGCACGTGTGCGGACGGCTTCGAGATCGAGTTCGCCGAGTTGCGCGCCGCGGTAGTCGATCGCGCGGCGCGGCAGAACCTCGAGGCCGTTGAGCAGTGCTTCGGTTTCGGCGCGGCCGTGAGTCTCGACAATGCCGACAACCACCGCGGTGCCGGTGGCGCGCTCCTGCTGGGCCGCACGGAGCATGGCGTAGGTTTTGCCCACGCCGGGGCACATCCCGAGAAAAATTTTCAAGTGCCCGCGGCGCGCGCGCGCTTCACTCGCCTGCAGCGAGGCGAGGAGGGCGTCGGGATTGGCGCGGGCGTCGAGACTCACATTTCAACGATGACGCGGCGGCCTTATCGCGTCCAGCTCCACGCGAGCGTGAAGACGCCGCGGCGAACGGCGAGGGCGTTGTCGACGCTGGCGCCGGCGGACTCGAACGTGTTGTCGCGGCCCGCGGTGAGCATCCAGCCGAGCGACAGCGACGTGGTGGCGCTGAAGGCGTGCGTGGCCGTGACGCCGGCGGACCAATAGTCGCCGTCGTTGCGGACGCGGGGCGCGGTGTTGTTCACGGCGTCGCGCCAGCTAAACGTGCCGGCGGTGGCGCTGAACGTGAAGTCGATGGCGGGCGCGGAAAGCGAAACGGTTTTCGCGGCGGTCAACTCCCAGGTTGGGCCGCGGAGCACGACGTCGTAGTAGGACTTGGGCGTGAGCGTGAGGCCAGCGACGCTAAGGTTGAGCGCGAGGCTCGGCTCGAAGGTGAATTTGTAGAAACCGTTCGCCGATTCGGCGCGCGGATAGACGTAGGTGGTGAAGCCGGGAACAAGCGTGACGGTGTCGTTCAGCTTGAAATTCCAGGTGCCGAAGAAATCGAATTCCGGATCGGACTGGCCGGGGACTTTTTTCGCGAGCGGGAAGTTGGCCCACAGGCCGACGCTGGCGTCGCCGTAGGCGGCGGCGACGGTCGGCTGGAACGACTGGCCGCCGAGGCGGGTGCCGCGGAACATGTATTGCGAGACGTAGGCGGGTGTCAGCGTGAGTTTGAGCGCGGGAGTTTCGGGCGCCGGCGCAGCGGCGGGGGCGACCTGCGCGCGGAGCGGTTGAATGAGCGTCGCGGCGAGCGCGAAGACGGAGACGAGACGTGGAACGTGCATGGAAAAAGGCGGAAGCGGAATCAGCGGGAGGCCGGAAAAGCGGCGTCGACGGCGAGGTTGAGTTGCAGGACGTTGACGCGCGCAGGTGTGAGGCCGCCGCCCTCGACGGAATCGGCGACGATTTTTTCGAGGCGGGCGCGTTGGGTGGCGTCGAAGTGGCGTGCGGCGGCAACGCGCGGAAGCTGGAAACGCGCGGCGTCGGCGGAGATTTCAGGGTCGAGGCCGCCGCCGCTGGCGGTGAGCAGGTCGGCGGGAACGTCGGACGCGGGAGCGTAGGCGGCGCGGCGCTCGTCGATGGCGGCGCGCAGCTTGGCGTTGGTCCATGACTGGTTGCTCGCGCCGGAGGCGACGGTCGCGTAGTCGCCGGCGGAGGGGCGCGGCGAGAAGTAGCGCGCATCCGTGGTTTTCTGCGCGAGCAACGCGGAGCCGACGAGTTTACCGTCGCGGTGCAGCAGCGAGCCCTCGGCGGCATCGCGGAAGAACGCGCGGCCGAGCGCCCAGACGGCGAGCGGGTAGGCGAGACCGGTGAGGAGCGTGAGCGCGACGAGGAGACGCAGAGCGGCGAGAGTGGTTTTCATGGGGAAGAGGGTTTCACGGATTTCACGGTGCCGAAGCGCGGTTCGCTGTCCGGCGGACGACGCGCGGCATCGAGGGCGAGCAGGATCAGAGCGAGCAGGGCCAATCCGCCGAGCACCACGGCGATCAGCCATTGCTCGCGGCACCAGAGCCTGAGTTTGCGGAAGAGCGGTTTCACGCGAGCCGGAGCGAGACGAGGGCGAGGTCGATGAGCTTGATGCCGATGAACGGCGCGACGAGACCGCCGAGGCCGTAGACGACGAGGTTGCGGCGCAACAGGTCGGCGGCGGGGAGCGCGCGGTAGGCGACGCCGCGGAGCGCGAGCGGCACGAGCGCGACGATGATCAGCGCGTTGAAAATCACGGCGCTGAGGATCGCGCTGTGCGGCGAGTGCAGCGCCATGACGTTCAGCGCGGCGAGCGGACCGGTGGCGGCGCCGGAAACGGCGTAGAGCGCGGCGAACATCGCGGGGACGATCGCGAAGTATTTCGCGACGTCGTTGGCGACGGAGAACGTCGTCAGCGCGCCGCGCGTCATGAGCAGCTGTTTGCCGATCTCGACGATCTCGATGAGTTTCGTCGGGTTCGAGTCGAGGTCGACCATGTTGCCGGCTTCGCGGGCGGCTTGCGTGCCGGTGTTCATCGCGACGCCGACGTCGGCCTGCGCGAGGGCAGGGGCGTCATTGGTGCCGTCGCCGGTCATCGCGACGAGGCGGCCAGCGGCTTGCTCGGCGCGGATGCGCGCGAGTTTCATCTCGGGCGTGGCTTGCGCGAGGAAATCGTCCACGCCGGCCTCGGCGGCGATGGCGGCGGCGGTCAGCGGGTTGTCGCCGGTGATCATCACGGTGCGGATGCCCATGCGGCGGAGTTCGGCGAAACGCTCCTTGATGCCGCCCTTGACGACGTCTTTCAGGTAAACGACGCCGAGCGCAGTGGCGTCTTCGGCCACGACGAGCGGCGTGCCGCCGGCCTTGGCGATACGCTCGACGGTGGCGGCGACTTCGGCGGGCCACGCGCCGCCGCGCGCGGCGACCCAGGCGCGCACACTGTCGGCGGCGCCTTTGCGAATGGAGCGGCCCGCGAGATCGACGCCGCTCATGCGCGTCTGCGCGGCGAAGGGCACGAAGGTCGCGTGCGGGGCGGCGACCTCGCGCTCGCGCAGGTTGAATTTTTCTTTCGCGAGCACGGCGATGCTGCGGCCCTCGGGCGTCTCGTCGGCGAGCGAGGCGAGTTGCGCGGCGGAGGCGAGGCGCTCCGCCGCGACGCCGGGAGCGGGCAGGAACTCCACGGCCTGCCGGTTGCCGAGCGTGATCGTGCCGGTCTTGTCGAGGAGGAGCACGTCGATGTCGCCCGCCGCCTCGACCGCGCGGCCGGAGGTGGCGATGACGTTGCGACGGATCAGGCGGTCGATGCCGCTGATGCCGATGGCGCTGAGAAGACCGCCGATCGTCGTCGGGATGAGGCAGACGAAGAGCGACACGAGCACGGGCAACGAGGTGTCGACCGCACCCGGTTGACCGGCGAGCGATTCGCTGAAGCGCGCGAAGAACGGCAGCGTGGCGACGACGCCAAGAAAGATCGCGGTGAGCGCGACGAGCAGGATGCCGAGGGCAATCTCGTTCGGCGTGCGCTGGCGCGAGGCGCCTTCGACGAGGCCGATCATGCGGTCGAGGAAGCCCGAACCCGGCTCGACGGTGATGCGCACGACGATGCGGTCGCTCAGCACGCGCGTGCCGCCGGTGACGGCGCTGCGATCGCCGCCGCTCTCGCGCACGACCGGCGCGGATTCGCCGGTGATGGCGGATTCGTCGACGCTCGCGATGCCCTCGATGACTTCGCCGTCGGCGGGGATCACGTCCTTCGCCTCGCACACGACGACATCGCCCTTGCGCAGGTCGGTGGCGGCGACGCGCTCCTCGCGCCCGGCGCGGACGAGGCGGGCAAACACCTGCGAACGCGCACGCTTGAGGGAATCGGCTTGGGCCTTGCCGCGACCTTCAGCGATGGCTTCGGCAAAGGTCGCGAACAGCACGGTGAACCACAGCCAAAGGGTGATCTGGATCGTGAAGCCCGTGAGCGCGTCGGCGAACAGATCGCGGGCCGCGACGAACGTAACGGCGACCGCGCCGAGGGCGGTGACGAAGATGACGGGGTTGCGCCAGAGCGCGCGCGGGTCGAGCTTGCGCACGGCATCGAGCGCGGCGCGGCGGAGCAAGGCGACGTTCCAAGCGGAGGCGGAAGTGTTTTTCATGAGCGACGAAGGGAGGATGTTTCCAAGGCACGAAGCGTGCGCCGGATGGCGCAGAGACTTTATGGCGTATTACGCCATGAATTAATCGGGCGGTTCGGTGGCTGGAGCTGGAGTGGCGAGCGTGTCCGCGGCTTTCGCGATCACGGTGCCAGGAGCGAGAGAAAATGAGAGGAGAGTGAGGTGGTCGGGTAACCCATGAGATGATGAGTCGGCGTTGGAACGGAGGGTGAGGCGAGCGATCGATTGTGGCGTATTACCCCATAAATGGATTTGGCGGCGCTGGGCTCAGAACGTGCGGCCGGCGGCGAGGAGGAGGTGTTCGAGTCCCGGGCCGAGCGTGAGAGCGGGGAAGTAGATCAGGGCGACTTCGATAACGATCGTGCCCGCGAGGAGGACGGCGAAGAGCGGGCCATCCGTGGGGAAAGTGCCGCTCGAGGGCGGAACGGTTTTCTTGGCGGCGAAGCGGCCGGCGAGGGCGAGCACAGGCACGATCACGCCGAAGCGGCCGAGCAGCATCGCGAGCGCGCCGCCCCACGTGTAGAGATTGCCGGTGGCAGTGAGACTGCCGAAGGCGGAGCCGTTATTGTTGGCCATCGAGCCCCACGCGTAGAGGATCTCCGTGAGCGCGTGCGGGCCGGAATGGCCGACGGCGGCGCGGCCGGCCTCGGTGGCGAAGGATACGGTGCAGCCGAGCAACACGCCGGCGCACGGCAGCAGGATGGCGAGCACGGCCATGCGGACCTCGAAGGCTTCGATTTTCTTGCCGAGATATTCCGGGGTGCGACCGACCATCAGGCCCGCGAGGAACACGGCGAGGATCACGACCATGATCATGCCGTAGAGGCCGGCGCCGACGCCGCCGAAGACGATTTCGCCGAGCAGCATGTTGAGCAGCGCAATGCCGCCGGCGAGGGGCGAGAGCGAGGAATGCATGGCGTTGACGGCGCCGCACGAGACGGCGGTCGTGACGTTGGCGAAGAGCAGCGTGGGCATGACGCCGATGCGGACTTCCTTGCCCTCCATCGACAGCGTGGCCGCGCCCGGACTGCTCAGTTCGCTCCAGAGCGACAGGCCGATTGCGCCGATGAGGAATGCGGCCATCACGCCGAGAATCACGGTGGCGTGGCGGCGCGCTCCGACGAGCAGGCCGAACGCCCAGACACACGCGGCTGGCAGCACGATGATCGCGAACGTTTCGACGAAGTTGGAAAGCGGTGTGGCGTTCTCGAACGGATGGGCCGAGTTGAGGCCGAAGAAGCCGCCGCCGTTCGTGCCAAGCTGCTTGATCGCGATCTGCGAGGCCGCCGGTCCAAGCGGTATGACCTGTTCGGTGCCGGCGAGCGTCGTGGCCGTTGGGTAGGCGGCGAAGGATTGCACGACACCCTGCGAAACGAGCACGACGGCAAACACGAGCGAAAGCGGGAGGAGCACGTAGAGCGTCGAGCGCACGAGGTCGGCCCAGAAATTGCCGAGGCCGGCCGCGGATTTGCGGCTGAAGCCGCGGGCGAGTGCGGCCATGACGGCGAGACCGGTGGCAGCGCTGAGGAAATTCTGGACGCCCAGTCCTGCCATCTGCGTGAGGTAGCTGAGCGAGGCCTCGCCGGAATAGGCCTGCCAATTGGTGTTGGTGAGGAATGAGACGGCGGTGTTCACCGCGACGCCGAGCGGGACGGCGGCGAAACCCTGCGGGTTGAACGGCAGGTGCGTTTGCAGGAGTTGCAAGGCGAGGACCGCGCCACCGCCGAGAAGATTGAAAACGACGAGCGCGAACGCGTAGCGCGACCACGTCATGTCGGAGGTCGCGTCGACGCCGCCGGCGCGATAGATCGCGCGTTCGAGCGGCAGGAGCCAGCGCAGCCAGCTTGTAGTCTCGCCGCGCAGGACGGTTGCGAGCCATGATCCCAGCAGGGGTGTGGCGACAAGCAGAGTGGCAACGAAGAGCGCGAGGTAAGTGGCGTCAGCGGCGGTCATGCCGTGACGATAACGCCACGCGTCGTCCGAGCCTAATTAAGCCTAGGCGCCGCAGCGTTAAGAAAGCGCTAAGCTCCCGTGGCTTGCTCCGGTCGGAATGCGATTCCGCACCGGGATAAATGCGGGGGAACTGTGCCGGTCCTGCCCGCAAACCGTCGTTTGACAGCTCCCGCCAACCGAATAGCCGTTTTGCAGCATCATGCCTTACACTGAAGATCGCGCCGCCTGGTTCGAAGGCCAAGGACTCTGGCAGCACATCCCGGAAAACGACTGGCGCGACTGGACGTGGCAGCTCAAGAACCGCATCACGACGGTCGAGCAACTCGAGCGCCTCATGACGCTCACGCCCGAGGAGAAGGCCGGTTGCCTCTTCGCCAGCCACAAGCTCGCCCTCGCGATCACGCCGTATTTTTTCAACCTGATCGACCGCGACGATCCGAACTGCCCGATCCGCAAGCAGGTCATCCCGCGTGTCGACGAGAGCATCGTGTCCTCCGAGGAAATGCTCGATTCGCTCGGCGAGGACGAGCATTCGCCGGTGCCGGGCCTCGTGCATCGCTACCCGGATCGCGTGCTGTTTCTCGTGACGGATCGTTGCGCGAGCTATTGCCGCTATTGCACGCGCAGCCGCCTCGTCTCGAACGCGCAGGACTACAACTTCCATCCGGAATACGAGCAGGGCCTCCGCTACATCGAGGCGCACCCGGAGGTCCGCGACGTGTTGCTCTCGGGCGGCGATCCGTTGCTGCTTTCCGACAAGAAACTCGATCACCTGCTCGGGCGCCTGCGCGCGATCAAGCACGTGGAGTTCATCCGCATCGGCTCGCGCATCCCGGTGTTCCTGCCGCAACGCATCACGCCGGAGCTGTGCGAGGTGTTCAAGAAGCACGGTCCGATCTGGATGAGCATCCACGTGAACCACCCGCGCGAGGCCACGCAGGAGCTGAAGGACGCGTGCGAGCGCCTGTCGTTCGCCGGCGTGCCGCTCGGCAACCAGAGCGTGCTGCTCCGTGGCGTGAACGACGATGCCGACGTGATGAAGGCGCTCGTGCATCGCCTGCTCCGCATGCGCGTGCGCCCTTACTACATTTATCAGATGGACCTCATCACCGGCGGCGCGCACTTCAAGGCGGACGTCCGCAAGGGTATTGAGATCATCCAGGCGCTGCGCGGGCACACCACCGGTTACGCGGTGCCGCAATACGTCATCGACGCGCCCGGCGGCGGTGGGAAAGTGCCGATCAATCCGGAGTATCTTGAGAAGATCACGGACGACGAA
Organism: Verrucomicrobiota bacterium; assembly: GCA_023432225.1. Lineage (GTDB taxonomy): Bacteria > Verrucomicrobiota > Verrucomicrobiia > Opitutales > Opitutaceae > Didemnitutus. The sequence continues at coordinate 79,906 of JAEYUW010000021.1, read as the reverse complement.
GTGGTCTTCCACAACTTCGAGGGTCGGCAGTTCCGCTATCCGCTGAAGAGCACGCCGGTGCCGGAAAAACAAAACGCCGGCACGGTGTTGCCGGCGGAGATTCATTTGTGAGGTAGGGCCGGTTTTCAACCGGCCCGAAGGATCTTCGCTGCGTCCGGCTTGCTGAGTCTCGACCGTCGTCAGGTGATCACGCGTCACGGCGACGATCAGGGGCGGCGCGCATCAAAGAGCGCCGCTGGGACAACGGCGCCCACGGGTCGGAAGTAATTCGATGCTGATTTTGCGCTTCGACGTGTTAGGGCCGGTCGCAGACCGGCCCTACTTCACTTCATCGCGAACGACGCACTCACCGTCGCGATGATCGTTTTCTCCAACGACGTGGTGTCGTTGTTGCCTTCCCAACTCGTCGCGCTCGAGTGCAGCGGGTTGATTTGCACGACGCCGGCCTTCGCGTTGCGCAGACCCTCCACGCGTCGTCCTCCTTGGCCGGCGATCAGTTCGGCGCGGGCGCGGGCGTCCTTCGTCGCTTCGGCCATCATCTCGACCTTCGCTTCCCCGGCTTTCGTGTAGATGAACGCGAAGCCGCCCGAGACCAGCGCCACGCCTTGCTCGATCAACGGCCCGCAATTCGCTGCGAGCTTCGGCAAGCCCTCCACGTTGGCCGAGCGCACTTCAAAACCTTGCGTGAGACGGTAGCCGACGCGGACGGTCGCGTAGTTTTCGTCATCGTCGTCGAGTTTTCGCTTGGTCGTGATTTCGCGAATCACGACTGGTTCGATGGCGAGTTCGGTCATGTCGTGCTGGCGGAGAAAATCGGTGACTTTCGCCAGGTCGGTTTGCAGGCGCTGCTGCGCTTCGAGCAGCGAGGGCGCGTCGACGCTGAAACTGGCGTTCCAGATCACGAGGTCGGAGCGGACGTTGCGGCGGGCTGCGCCGGTGACGTTGATGGAGTTGCTGTCGTTCAACCGCGTGAGGGTCGAAGCGACGATGGCGGCGGCGCCGGCGAGGCCGCCGGCGAGAAACAGTCCGGCCAGGAGGCCGAACAGGTGGGGACGAGGGTTCATGGTTTCGTGGGTTTATGACAAGGCGGGGCGCGTTGCCGCGCCCTGAAACCGGAACCGAACCGGCCCACAACTCACTTGGCTCCAAAGATAAACACCAGCCGAATTTCGAGGAAGTTGTTCACAAACGGAGCCGGAAAATTGGCCAAAGTTTTTTTCAACGTTTCGCGCAGGCCCGCGTCTATCTGAACGTCATCAGTGCGTCGTTCATAACGAAACATTGTTTGTAGTTCTTACGGTTTGCTTGGTGTTAGGTCATGCAGGGCGCCCTCACAAGGGGCGCCCTTCATGTTTCTGGAGTCGAAAACACGGCCGAAAAAATCTGCGGAAAAAATTCAACGTTTTCGTCCCGCCTGCGTCTTTCTCGTCGATAGTTCTTACGGTTTGCTTGGTGTTAGGTCGTGAAGGGGTCGCCTTTGGGGCGGCCCCTTCATGTTTTCGGGCCTCGGGGAATTGACGTTGAAAGCCCGCGTCGCTTCTGACGACCTGCCGCCGTGCTTCGTTTTGTGCGTTGGTGTTTGCTCCTTGGGCTCCCCTTTCTTGCGGCCGCCCAGCCGGCGCCGCGCACGGTGCGGGATGCCGGGCCGCCGCTCTCGAGTGCGGCCGACGCCGAAACACCGGATGGCGATGAAGTCTGGGAAAGCGCGCGTCAGGCGCTCGCGCAAGCCGCCACCGAATCAGACGCCCTCCGCGCCCTCGTCACGGTGGTAAATCTCCAGCGTCGCCGCGGCGATTATTCCGACGGTCTCGCCGGCGCGCGTGATGGGCTCGCGCGCGCGCGCGCCCTCGGAGACGTGCGCTTGCAGATCGATTTTCTCTACCTGCTCGGACGCCTCTATTGGAATCTCAGCGATTACCCCGGCTCGCTCGAGCGACACCTCGAGGAGCTGCGCCTCGCCGAATTACTCGCCGATCCGGCCGTGCTCGCCCGCACGCACGGCGGCCTTGGCCTCACTTATCAGCGCTACGGTCGCGACGAGGACGCGCTGCAGCATTTCCACCGCGGTCTCGACTATGCGTCACAGGCGAAGGACGAGCGTATGCGCGCCAGTCTCCTGAACAGCCTCGGCAACTACTACCTCGGCAAGCGCGATTTCCCGCGCGCCATCACGATCCATGAGGAAGCCCTCCACGTGCGCGAAGGCTATGGCAACCGTCGCGCCATCGCCGAATCGCTGACCAATCTCGGTCTCGCCGCCGACGCCCAGGGCGACACTGACAAGGCGCTCAGCTACCTCAATCACGCGCTCACCACGTTCGAGGCGCTGAAATATCGCCGCTACATCGCCAACACTCACCGCCGCCTCGGGATGGTTTTGCGTCACGCCGGGCGTCTCGACGAAGCGCTCGCACATCTGCGCACGGCCCTCCAGGTCGCCGGCACGCTCGAGAGCGCCGAGGTCCTCGCAGAAATTCATCGCGAGTTGACCGTCACCTACGAGGCGCGCGGGGAGTTGGCGCTCGCGCTCGATAGCCAGCGCAAGCTGGCCGCCGCGACCGAGCAGCTCCAACGCGAAGAGGACCGCCGGCGCATGGATGAGTTGCGCGCGCGCTATCGCGACGAGCAACGCGAACTTCAGATCCGCCTGCTGCGCCGTGACCAGGATGTGAAGGCCGCAGAACTCGAGCAACGGCGCTCGCAAAACCTGGCGCTCGCCGCCGGCCTGATCGGCGGCGTGGCGTTCCTCGGCGCGGTCATCGTCGTGCAACTCGTGCGTCTCCGCGCCGAGCGCAAGATGCGCGCTGCCACCGAGCGCGCGCGCGCTCAAGCCGAGGCGGCCGAGGCGCTCAAGTCGCGCCTGCTCCAGATGGCCTCGCACGATCTCAAGGTTCCGCTCACCGCACTTAACGCCACCGCCGGCCTCATCGCGCGCGCGCCCGCCGACGCGGCCAACGTCCGCCGCCTCGCCGCCGGCATCCAGGCCGACACCGCACGCATGCGCACGCTCGTGCGCGACTTCCTCGACGCGTCCGCGATGGAGGAGGGCAACCTCCAGCTGCACACGACGGAGGTCGATCTCGCCGAACTGGCGCACCATGCCGTTGAGAGCCTGCGTCCGATCGCGGCGCACAAGGAACAGCAGCTCGCGCTCGTGCCGCCGGCCGCACCCGTGCCGCGCGTGTTCGCCGATCCCGAGCGGCTGCGACAGGTTTTCGATAACCTCATCGGCAACGCGCTGAAATTTTCCCCATTGGGCGGCGCGGTGACCTTGGCTCTCGGCGAGGCGGGCGGCTGGGCGTTTGCCGAAGTCCGCGACAGCGGTCCCGGTTTAGGACCGGCGGATTTCGCCAAAATCTTCGCGCCCTATCAGCGCCTGTCCGCGCAGCCGACGGGAGAAGGCGAGGACTCGACCGGGCTTGGTCTCTTCATCGCCCGCGAGCTGCTCACGCTCCAAGGTGGTCGGCTCGAAGTGCAATCGCAGCCCGGCCGCGGCGCCGTGTTCCGCGTGCTGCTGCCCGTGGCGGCAAGGTAGCGCGCACGTTCGTTCCGCAACGACACACCCCGGCGCTGCGCGCCACCCCTCGCAAGAGGGGAACTTCGGCGGCATGTATCCCCTCTTGCGCGGGGTGCCCAACGGGCGGGGTGGGTTCGCATCGGCGCTGTCAACGGCACCGAAGGTCGCGACGGGAAGCCACTCACCCCAAGCCGTTGCGCAGGCACCAGCGCACCAGCGTCGGCACGTCGTGCAGGTCGAGTTTGGCCAGGATGCGCGCGCGGTGCTTTTCGACCGTGCGCGTGCTCAGGTCGAGTTGCGCGCCGATCTCCTTCGAAACCATGCCGCGCGCGACCAGGCGCACGACCTCACGCTCGCGTTCCGAGAGCGCGTCGGCCCCGAGTCGCGGCAGCGTCGGCTCGTTGGCCAGCGAGGGCACCGGCGGCGGCACGGTGGCCGAGAAAAACATGCCGCCCTCGAGGACGCATTGCACCGCACGATCGATCTGCTCGAGCGGCGAGTTCTTGTCGACAAACCCCGCGACACCAAGCGCGACGAGTTCGGCCGGCAACTGCGCTTCCGGATGAGCCGTGAGGATTACGACCCGCGTCGTCAGCCCGCGCTCGCGGAGGCGTCGCACGATGTCGCGTCCGTCGAGATCGCGCAGGTAGAGATCGGCGATCAACAGATCGGGCGGCTGCGCCAGACAGGCGGCGAGGGCGTCGGCCCCTTGGGCAAAATCCTGAAACACCCGCGGCTGAAAACGCTGCTGCAGCGACGCCTTCAGCAGCCCGCGAAACGTGGCCGTATCGTCCACGAGGACGAAGTGCGGGGCGACGGTCGGGGCGGGCGGCATCTCGGGAGTGAGCACACGCAAGTGATAGCAAACTGCAAGCGCTCCGCACATTGCGTAGAACTACGCCACCGGCGGGCGCAATGGTCCGGCTAGGCGTGCGCGGCATTTCCCGGTAGCTTATGACCAACCCCTGACGAAGTCCCGCGTTGCGCCGCACCGGTTCGCTCCGCTGGCTTTTCGTTTCCCGCTTTCCATGTCTCGCCTGACGACTCTCGGTCGCCTTCTGGTTTTCTTTGGTGCTCTCGTCGCTGCACTGGCTGTGCACGCGGGCGAGCGAGGACGGCTCACGATTACCTACGGGGGTCACGAATTGCCGCTCTGGCACTACCGCCCCGCGGGGCTGGCCGCGGATGCGCCGGTGCTCTTCGTGATCCACGGCGTCGGGCGCAATGCCGACGAATATCTGGAGGATTGGGTGGAGCTGGCCGACGCGAAAAAATTCCTCCTCGTCGTGCCTGAGTTCACGAAAAAGGAGTTCCCCGGCGAGGAGTCGTTCAACTCCGGCAACCTCTTCGATGCCGCCGGCCGGTCACGGCCGCGCGAGGAGTGGTCGTTCAGCATGATCGAGCCGGCCTTCGACGCCGTGCGCGCGCAACTCGGCAGCACGCGCAACGACTATGCGCTCTACGGTCACTCGGCGGGCGCGCAATTCGTGCAGCGCTTCCTCTACTTCGTGCCGGACGTGCGCGTCTCGCGCGCCGTCGCCGCCAACGCCGGCTGGTATATGCTGCCGGACCTCGAGCGCGCGTTTCCCTACGGATTGAAAGGCACGCCGGCGGACACGGCCGCGCTGCGCCGCACCTTTGCCTTCCCGTTGCACGTCCTGCTGGGCGATGCCGACATCGATCCGAAGCACGCCTCGCTGCGCCACACGCCGGAGGCGGACGAGCAAGGGCTGTATCGCTTCGCGCGCGGGCAGTATTTTTTCAACCACGCCAAAGCCGCGGCGGCCGCGTTGGGCACGCCGTTCAACTGGATGCTGTCGATGGCGCCGAACGTCGCCCACAGCAACAAAGGCATGGCGCCTTACGCGGCGCGCCTTCTTTTTTCGCACTGACCAAGCCGACCCAACACCCCCACGCCTATGAACCAACCCACGCGCATCTCCCGCCTGCTCGCGCTGCCTGCGTTTCTCGCGCTGGCCTCCTTCTCGCTCGCGCAATCCGTCCCAGCACCCGCGGTGCCCGAGTCGCGGGAGGAGCAGCCGGTGAAGCTCGACCAATACGTCGTGACCGGTTCGAACCTGAAGCGCCTCGATCAGGAAAAAACGCTCCCGGTCACGGTCATCGATCGCGAGGCCATGGAGGTGCGCGATGCGGCGCAGCCCGCGGACTTGTTGATCTCCCTCCCGCAGGTCACGGGCTTGCCGGGCAATGAGACCGCGACCCTCGGCGCTACCGCGCGCGGTGACAATTCCTCCAGTTCGCTCCGCGGTCTGCCGTCGAGCAACACGCTCATCCTTCTCAACGGCCGCCGGCTCCCGCCGCACCCGATCTCGCAGTCCGAGGCGGGCGTCCCGACGCTGACGACCAACGTCAACATCCTCCCGAACCGCGGCATCGAGCGTATCGACGTGCTCCGCGACGGCGCCTCGTCGATCTACGGCACCGACGCGGTCGCGGGTGTGGTGAATTACATCATGCGTCGCGAATTTCGCGGCACGGAGCTGCAGCTGCGTTACGGCGAGACGCGCTACGGCGACGGCGCCGACAGGCGCGCCTCGCTAACGCACGGTTTCGATTTCGCGAACGGCAAGGGTCGCGGCATCGTCACGCTCGATCTCTACCAGCGCGACGCGACCTACGCGCGTGATCGCAGTTTCATGGCCGAGTCCGACATGAGCTACCGCGCCCCGGCGCCGTGGAACGTCTCCACCAGCACCACCTTCAATGCGCGCTCGGCCACGAGCGAATACGGCAACTACACCCTCGGCACCGTGAACAGCAGCGGCGTCTTCACCGCCGGTCGCACGTCGGGCATACCGTCGTCGCTCGCGGCGAGCTCCGGCCAGTTCTTCCTCGTCCCCACGGCGACGGGCGTTGGTTTTCAGACCACGACACCGAGCCGCGCCGGCATCACGGGCACCTATTACTGGAACAACAACGCCTACCGCGTGCTCCAGCCGGAGACGAAGCGCGGCAATTTCTTCGCGAGCGGTGAATACGATCTCACCGACAACCTCACCGCGTTCGCCGACTTCAATTTCTACCGCGCCCGCTCGATCACCTATCGCGAGCCCGACGGCATCACCGCTTCCACCGACGGCAACATCGTCGTGCCGGTCGACAATCCTTTCAACCCATTCGGCTCCCGTTTCTGGTCGCCGACGGGAGCGCCCAACGCCGATGGCAGTGCGCGCCTCACCGGCACGCCGGCCGCCGTGCTCATCAGCAACAAGCGCCTCACCGATCTCGCGACGCGCACCTCCACCGTCGACAACACCGTCTATCGCGGCGTCGCCGGCGTGCGCGGCAAACTCCATGGCTCCTGGTCGTGGGAATCCGCGCTCCTCTACGGCGAGTCGCGCGTGGCCGACGACGAAGATGGTCCCTCGCGCAAGAGCCTGCTCATTGCCGTCATCAACCAGACCGATCCCGCCAAGGCGTTCAATCCGTTCACCCGCACCTTCGCCGTGCAGAACGGCACGCTCGTCGTCACGGGCAATTACCAGAACCCGGAAAGCGTGCAGCAGACCTTCCGCTCGCAGTTCGTGCGCGAAGGCATCACGAAACTCGGCAGCTGGGATGCGCGCGCGAGCGGTGATGTGTTCGAGCTGTGGGGCGGCAACACCATCGGACTCGCTGTGGGTGGCGAGTATCGCCGCGAGGTCTACGACGACTTCCGTCCGCCCTTCGCCGGCTTGAATCCCGCCGGGTCCAGCCTCGATCCGACGGCGAACGATTTCCTCGGCTTCTCGCCGAACTCCGACACGCACGGCAATCGCCACGTCGCCGCCGCCTACGCAGAGACGGTCATTCCGCTCGTCGGCCGGAAATTCAAGCTGCCGCTCGTCGAGTCGCTCGAGTTCACCGCCTCCGCGCGCCACGAGCGCTACACCGATTTCGGCAACACCACGAAGCCCAAGTTCGGTCTCGGCTGGCAACCCGTGCGTTGGGCGATGGTGCGCGCTTCCTACAACGAAGGCTTCCATGCGCCGAATCTCGCGCAACTTTTCACCGGCACGCTCATCCGCACGGTCACGGGCAGCACCGATACCTACCGCAGCACCGTCACCGGTCTGCCGACTGACGGTCCGTCCAATCGCCGCAGTGTCGCGTCCGGCAACCCGAATCTCCAACCCGAAGAGGCGAAGGGCAAATCCGCCGGCGTGGTCGTCGAGGTGCCGTTCGTGAAAGGTCTCTCGCTCGGCGTCGACTATTGGGAAATTCGCCAGAGCAATGTCATCGCTTCCTCCGGCTCGATCGCCGACGACACGGCCGCGCTCCTGGCTGCGACGCAGGCCGCTCTCGCGGCCGGCCAGAACATCGCCTCGATCGACCTCGGCTCCGGCACCGCGGCTTACCAAGGCGATCCCGCGGTCGTGCGGCTGCCGGTCACGCAGGCCGATCGCGATTTTTTCGCCACCTACAACGCGTCGCGCGCGCCCGGCAACCAGCGCGCCGTCGTCGGTGCGATCGACATTCTGCGCACCACCTACTTCAACAAGTCCTCGGAGTTCGTGAACGGTTTCGACTTCGACCTGAGCTACCGCTTCCCGAAGTGGTCGGTCGGCAACTTCACGTTCAACACCACCTGGACCTACCTGAACGATTTCCACGCCTACAACTCCGCGGGCGGTTCGCGCATCGATCTGCGCAATTCCAACTCCACGAACGTTGGCGGCGCGACGCCCAAGTGGCGCGGCAACGCCTCGCTCACCTGGCGCCGCAATCAGTGGGGCGCCGGCATCGCCGGCTACTACACCGGCACCTACACCGACGTGAACGCCACCACGACGCAGGCCACGTGGGAATCGCTCGGTTCGCCGACCTACATCGTGCCGGTGTTCAGCAACAACACCACGACCTACCGCTACAAGGTTCGCGATTCGATCATGACGAACGCCTACGTCTCGTATCGCTTCAAGACGAAGAGCAAGTGGACCAACGACACGACCATTCGCGTCGGCGTCGTGAACCTCTTCGATCGCGTGCCGCCGCTCTCGGCTGACTCGCGCGGCTACGAGACCTCCGTCTACAACCTCATGGCGCGCGGCCTCACGTGGTCGGTTCAGCTCACCAAGAAGCTCTGAGGACAAGTAGGGCCGGCTGTAGCCGGCCCGAAAAAATCCTTCGCGAACCAACCGCGCGTTTCACCTTCGACGGGGCCGGCTGAAGCCGACCCTACTTCGCGGCGGCGTTTTTTCACTTCTGGTTTTCTCCCGACCGCTCAATCTCCGGCGTTTCGCTTCCCGCCCTTCGAGCGTCCACCCCGCTACCCCCTCATGAAATTTCTGCGCCACCTCTACGTGCAGGTGTTGCTCGCGATCGTCGCGGGCGTGCTGCTCGGCCACCTCCACCCGAGCCTCGGCGCCGACCTGAAGCCACTCGGGGACGTCTTCATCAAACTGATCAAGATGCTCATCGGGCCGATCATCTTCACCACCGTCGTGTCCGGCATCGGCGGCATGGGCAACCTCCGGCAGGTCGGCCGCGTTGGCCTCAAGGCGCTGATCTACTTCGAAGTGGTGACGACGCTCGCGCTCGTGATCGGCCTGATCGTGGCGAATGTTTTCCAACCGGGCGCCGGCGTGCACGCCACCGCCGTATCGCTGGATGCGGCCTCCGTCGCGCAATACGCGAAAGCCGCGCAGCAAATGTCGTTTGTCGATTGGGCGCTGCACCTCGTGCCGAATACTTTCGTGAGCGCCTTCGTCGACGGTGAGATCCTGCAAGTCCTCCTGTTGTCGCTGCTCTTCGGTTTCGCGCTCGCGAAACTCGGCGACAAGGCGCGTCCGCTCGTCGACCTGCTGCACGAGGTCTCGAAGGCATTCTTCATGATGGTGAACATCGTCGCGAAGCTCGCACCGATCGCCGCGTTCGGCGCGATGGCGTTCACCGTCGGCAAATACGGCCTCGGCTCGCTCAAGTCTCTCGCCGGCCTCATGGCCTGCGTCTACCTGACCTGCATCGTCTTTATCGTTGTCGTGCTCGGCGGCATCGCACGCGCCGGCGGCTTTTCGCTCTGGAAAATCCTGAAATTCATCCGCGAGGAACTGTTGATTGTCGTTGGCACGTCCTCTTCCGAGGCGGCGCTGCCCGGCCTGATGACGAAGATGGAGCGCGCCGGCTGTGCGCCGCAGGTCGTCGGCATCGTCGTGCCCTCCGGCTACTCCTTCAACCTCGACGGCACGTGCATCTACCTGACGATGGCCGCGCTCTTCATTGCGCAGGCCACCGACACGCCGCTCGATCTCTGGCATCAGCTCGGTCTGCTCGCCGTGCTGCTGCTCACCTCGAAGGGCGCTGCGGGCGTCACCGGCAGCGGCTTCATCACGCTGGCCGCCACGCTTTCCGCCACCGGCCACGTGCCGGTCGCAGGGATGGCGCTCATTCTCGGCGTCGATCGTTTCATGTCGGAAGCGCGCGCCATCACGAATTTCATCGGCAATACCGTGGCGACGCTCGTCATTGCAAAGTGGGACCGCGCCTTCGATCCCAAGGTCGAAGAAGCTCACCGCGTGCTCCGTTCGTAGTTTTTCGATCTCCATGTTCGCTCTCGCTCAGTCCGTAGGGCCGGTCTTCGACCGACCCCTCTCACGACATTCGCGGGTCGGTCGCAGACCGGCCCTACTTGGAGCGGTGGCACGGTTGGCAGCGCTGTTCGTTGTCCTCGCGCCAATCGCGCCGGCCGCCGTTCCCGTTCGCGTCGAACCTGTCACTGCACCTCACGGGATGGTCGTTGCCGGCCATCCGGAGGCGGCGCAGGCTGGCGTGGAAATTTTAAAAGCCGGCGGTAACGCCATCGATGCCGCCGTTGCCGTGTCGCTCGCGCTCGGCGTCGCCGAGCCCTACGGCTCCGGTCTCGGTGGCAAATTGATGCTCCTTTACCACGACGCGAAGTCCGGCCGCACTTACGCGATCGATGCGATGGACGCCGCGCCATCGGTGAATGTCGCCGCTTACGTGCAGCGTCCGGAAGAGGTGCGCAGCTACGGCTATGGCTCCGTGTGCGTGCCCGGTCTCGCGGCGGGCCTCGCGCTTGCGCACGAGAAATGGGGCCGGCTCAAGTGGGCCGATAACGTCACGCCCTCGATTCTCCTGGCGCGCGCGGGCTTCACGATCCTGCCGAAATCGCGCGACTTCTTTGCCGAACAGGAAAGAAAGCTCCGCCGCGGCGACGCTGAGATCGCGCGCCTTTACCTACCGAATGGTGAACTCCCCGTCGTCGGCACGCGTCTGCCCAACGCTGACCTCGCGCGCACGCTGGAGTTGCTCGCCGCGCACGGCCGCGACGGTTTCTACCGTGGGCCAGTCGCGGCGGCGATTGTCGCCGCGTCGGAGAAGGGCGGGGGAGCACTCACCCTCGATGATCTCGCGCACTACGAAGCGCGCGTGAGCGAGCCGCTGATGATGGATTTTCGTGGCTACCGCCTGCTCGCCGCACCGCCGCCGGCGAGCGGCCCGGCACTATTCCTGACGATGATGAAGGTGCTCGAGGATCAGGATTTTGCCGGCGGCCCGTTGCGCCGGGCCGAGCACCTCGATCTCATCGGTCGCACTTGGCGCGTCATCTCACCGCTCATTTATCGCGACATCGCGGACGCGCCGCAGTCGTGGTTCAACTTCGAGAAGCTCGTCGCGCCCGACTCGATCGCCGCGCTCCGCGCGCAAATCCGCGCCCCGAGCCCGCTCCCGGCAAAGTCGGCGGCCTGGCTCGACGACGGCGGGTTCTCGTCCGACTACGCTGCCGCTACGACGCATTTCGCCGTCGCGGATGCGGAGGGTAATTTTGTCTGCGCCACGCAGTCGCAGAGCCTGCACTTCGGCGCCGGCGTCGTGCCGCCGGGCACGGGCGTGGTGATGAATGACTCAATGAGCAATTTTTCCTACAGCGAACCGCGCAGCCTGAACTACCTCGCGCCCGGTCGGCGTTCGCGCAGCACCATTTCACCGCTGATCGCGTTGCGGGAGGGGCGTCCGGTTTTCGCAATGGGCATCCCGGGAGCTTCGCGCATTCCCACCGCGATGTTGCAGGCGTTGCTCGACCGCATCGTGCTCGGCCGCTCCTTTGCGGATGCGATCGGCGACACGCGCGTGCACTGGGACAACAACTGGCGTCGGGGCGACGACGAGACCGTGGAAGCGGAACGCTCGTTGCCGCAGACCGAAGTCGCCGCGCTGCGCGCGTTCGGCTGGAAGGTCGACCTCAGCGAGTCGCCCGGCACGGGTCGACGTTTCGGCGGGATCAACGTCATCGAGCGTCACGCCGACGGGAGCTACACCGGCTACGCCGATCCACGGCGCACGAATGCGGCGGTCGGCTTTTGAGCCAATCCATCCTGGTTCACGAATGACCATCTCCGTCGATGACGACGAGCATGGTGAGGAGAGCCAGGACGATGACCGCAGCGAGCATGGTGCGCCCGAAGCATACCCGCTCCGGCCGCGGCGCGGAAATACTTGCGGCGGTGGCCGCGCCATGCCGCGGAGTTATCGCTTCCGGCGCTTCGGCGCGGGCGCGGGCTGGTCCGCGAGGGCGACGGCGTGACGGCGCAGGACGCCGAGGAATTGCTCGAGCAGCTTTGATTTTTCCTCGCGATGCCAGACGGCGCAGAGTTCCACGGGCGCGCAATCGCTCGGCACCGCTCGCAGGCCGGGGCCCATCGTCAGCGCCATGTGCTCCGGCATGATGCAAATCCCGTAGCCGCTCGCGACGCGTCCCGCGATGCCTTCGAGCGTCGTTGCGCTCGGACCGAGTTTGGGCGTGAAGCCGCTCCAGCGGCAGAGGCGCGTGAAAATTCCGAGGTATTGGGGCGATTCCTTTTTATCGACCGTGACCCACGTTTCGCTCGCCAATTCGGCCAGACGCACGTCGTCGCGCTCGGCGATGGGATGCGAGGAGGGCACGACGATCATCAGGCGGGAACGCAGGATGTCGAGGCAGGCGAGTTCGCGCCGGTTGCCGAGCAGTTCGCGCACCATGAAGCCCACGTGCACGCGCCGGTTCGCGATCAAGGCGAGCTGGTCGTGCACGCGGCGATCGTGGAGCACGACGTCGGTGCGCGGATAGAGCTGGCGAAACTCGTTCAGCGCGGCGGGGACGATGCTGCCGCCGAGATGCCAGTCGTTGCACACGATCAATTCGCCGGCGTTGCCCTCGGTGACTTCGCGCACGGCGGCAGCGGCCATGTCGACCTGCGCGAGAATCTTGCAGGTGTGCGCGTAGTAGGCGCGGCCCGCATCGGTGAGGCGCACTCGCATGTGGTTGCGATCGAGCAGCGTCGCGCCGAGTTCCTCCTCGAGGGCGCGAACCTGGCGGCTCAGCGCCGGCTGCGCCACGCGCAACTGCTCGGCGGCGCGGCTGAAATTCAGCAGCTCGGCGACCGCTTTGAAATAGCGCAAGTGACGCAGCTCCATGGGCGGACAGTAGCGGTGCGCTCGCGAGCGACGCAAGGCGGCGCTCGCCTCAGCGCACCAGTGAGAACCCCGCGCGGACGGTTTCGGAGCGCTCCGTGTAGGAGCGGAGGCTTTCGCCGTAGCCGCTGAAATATTGGATGAGGAACGAGGTTTCGATGTTCAACAGCTTCGTGCGGAACGGCAGCGTCAGGTCGACCTGATGGGTCCAATGATCGAAGTTTTCTCCGGCGCGCACGGTGTAGAGCACGGAAGGGCGGCGGGCGGTGCTCGAGAAGCCGAGTCGCAACTGACCGTAGCCGCGGTAGTCTTTCAAATCGGGATTGTCGTCGAGTGAACTCACGTAGGCGAAGAGTTCGGGGATGACGAGCAGGTGCCAGTCGTCGATCGGGCCGAGCATGACGGCGGCGCGCAGATTGACGGTGTTGAGGCTGCGCGAGTCGGGGCCGTCGCGGCCGTTCGATTCATGCTTGAACGCGAGTTGCGATCCGAGGCGCGTGAACCAGGCGTCGCGATCGGTCGGCATCGGTGCGAGGCTCTCGAGCATCAGCTCAGGCATGTAGCTTGTGTCGTAGAACGGGCTCGAGCTCGCGTCGATGTCCCACAGCGAGCGTTGCGTGTAGCCGGCCTGCAATGTGTGCGTGAAGCCGCCGGGCACCGGCTGGTTCAGATCCATCACCCGGTATTTGAAACTCAGCTGGAACTTCGCTGCCGGAGCGTCGGGACCATAGATGAAATAGATCGACTCATGCAGTCCGAAGCGTCCGATGAACGCCCGTTCGAGCGCGCTCGCGGCGGGGGTGAGATTCGTGAGGTGGCGGAGCGGCGGCGAGGGCGCGCGCTCGGCTGCGCGCGGCGTGAAGTTGGCGTCGACGACGAGCGCGGTCCGGAGCGGACCGGGCAGACCGGCCTCGAATTCGAGCACGATTGGCCCCGAGACGAACGGTGGCTGCTCTGCGGCGTAGGAACGCGTGGCGAAGCTGCCGGGCGCGATCGCGAGCACCGCTTGGTCGGTCGTGCGGAATTCCACCGACTGCACGCCGCTGACCGCATGCGCCCGTGCGATGAGAACCGCCGGCGGGCGGTAATACAGTGTCTCCGTGCCGGGGTTGAGCGCGATGAGCTGCACCTGCCACGCGCTGCCGCCCGGCAGCGCAGCGCCGGGCGCGGAGAGGGCTAACGTAGGCGTCGACTCTTGTTCCTGCGCCCAAGTGGAGAGCACGAGCAGCAAGGCAAGGCAAAGCGGGAGGAGCGTTTTCATGGAGCCACGGCAAGATGACGGGGACGATGTCGGCCGGCGACAAAACAAGGCGAGTGTCAGGAACCCGGGGCGCCAGTGGCCCGCTGAAGGCTGGCAGAAGCGACGGCGTGGTCGTGCTGTGCCTGGGCAAGGTTGGAGCGGGCGCGCGTCAGCGCCGATTGGGCCGAGAGCACGTCGAGCTGCGTGGCCATGCCGGCTTGGTAGCGCGTTTGCGCGAGCCGGAGGGCTTCGCGGGCCTGCGTCACGACTTGTTCCGAGGCGAGGAGCACTTCGCGGGCTTCGAGGACGCTGGCGTAGGCGGTGCGCACCTCGAGCTCGATCGCGAGCTGCGTTTCCTCAACGGCGTAGCGCGCCTGCTGCTCGCGCGAGCGGGCCTGCGTGACTTTTCCGGCGGTGGCCTTGCTGTCGAAGATGTTCCAACTCGCCTGCAATCCCGCGCTCCAGCCGTGCAGATTGCTCGCGGCGGTGGTGGTGAGCGAGGGCTTGTTCCACGCGTAACCGGCGACGGCGGCGATGGTGGGCAGGTGGCCGCTGCGGGCGCCGGCGACGCCTTGCTGCGCCGCGGCCAGGAGGCGTTCCTGGCGGGCGAGTTCGGGGCGGTGCGCCCGGGCGGCGGCGACGGCTTCGGCAAGGATCACCTCGCGCGCGGGCACGGTGAGTTCGCCTTGAACGCCGAGATCGCGTGCCGACGGAGCGGAGGCACCGAGCGTGGTGCGCAGGGCGTCTTGGGCGGTCTGATAGGTGTTGCGCGCGCGGATGAGGTCAGGCTTCGCGGTGGCGACCGCGACTTCGGCGCGGAGCAGATCGAAGTCGGAGCCGGTGCCGGCGGCGTGGCGGCTGTGCGCGTAGCGCAGCTCGTTTTCCAGCACGATGAGCGCCTCCTCTTGCACGCTGATGAGTTCGCGGGCGAGCAAGACGGCGTAGAATTGCCGGCGCACGGTGAGCAGCGTGTCGCTCACAACGGCCTGGTAGGCGAGGCGGGCGGCTTCGAGCTGATCGCGCTGGCCGCGCTCCTGCGCCTGGAGGCCGCCGCCGGCGTAGAGGACTTGGGAAACGGAGACGTCGACCGACCAGCTTTCGTCGCGCGCGAGCGGCGATTCGAGTCGCGCGTCGTCGACGCGGGCGGCGCTGCCGGTGGCGGCCACGGTGGGCAGGCGCGCGGCGCGAGCGGTGACGAGCACGCCTTCCTGTTCGCGGATTTGTTCGCGGGTGCGGAGCAAGCTCGGGCTGTGCTCGAGGGCGTGGGCGAGGGCGACGTCGAGCGTGAGCGGTTGTGGGAGCGGAGTGGAGGTCGCCGCGAAGGCGGCGGCGGTCGAAAGGAGCGCGCCGAGCACGGCGACGAAGGAGCGAACGGATTTCATGTGGATACAAGAAGGGCAGGACGGAGGATCATCCGCGGAGGTGGACGTTCTCCTCGGACGTTCCGTCCTGCCCAAAGACGTGGGAGTCGGTTAGTGCGCGGCCGGAGCGGTCGACGGGGCCGGTGCGCGGTAATCGTGGGCGATGAGCGTGTAGAACACCGGGACCACGAAGAGCGTGAAGAACGTGCCGATCGACATGCCGGTGGCGATGACGAGACCCATGCTGAAGCGCGACTCGGCGCCGGCGCCTTCGGCGACGACGAGCGGCAGCACGCCGAGCACCATCGCGGCGGTCGTCATCAGGATCGGCCGCAAGCGGACGCCGGCGGCGTGTTCGATGGCTTCGCGCACCGAACAGCCGCGCTCGTCGCGCGTCTTGTTGGCGAACTCGACCATCAGGATGCCGTGCTTCGTGATGAGGCCGACGAGCGTGATGAGGCCGACCTGCGTGTAGATGTTCAACGTGGCGACGCCGAAGAAGAGGAACACCATCGCGCCGGCGATCGAGAGCGGCACGGCCATCATGATGATGAACGGATCGCGCCAGCTTTCATATTGCGCGGCGAGCACGAGGAAGATGACCACGATCGCGAGGCCGAAGGCGGTCATCAGTGAGCTGCCTTCCTGCACGAACTGGCGGAGTTCGCCCTTGTAGTCGTAGGAGAAGCCCGCGGGGAAGACCTGCTTCGCCTCGTTGGTGAGCCATTCGAGTGCTTCGCCTTGGGAAACGCCCGGGCGCGGCACGAGGCCGAGCGTGGCGGAGTTGAGCTGCTGGAAGCGGCCGAGGCTGCGAGGCTGCGTGGTCTTCTCGAGCGTGGCGATGCTCGAGAGCGGCACGAGTTCGCCCTTGCCCGTGGAGACGTAGTAGTTTTCCAACTGCTCCGGCGTGAGGCGCGAGAGACGCGTGACCTGCGGCGTCACCTTGTAGGCGCGGCCCTGGATCGAGAAACGGTTCACATAGCCGCCGCCGAGCATCGAGCCGAGGTCGGCGCTGAGCTGCGACATGTCGATGCCGAGGAACGCGGCCTTGTCCTTGTCGACGACGATGTCGGCCTGCGGCATGTCGTATTTGAGGTCGTTGTCCGCGTAGACGAATTTGCCGCTCGCGAGCGCGCGCTGCATCAGCTCGTTCGCGACCTCGACGACGCGCGCGTGGTCGGCGGTGGAGCTGACGACGAATTGCACGGGCAAGCCGCCGCCGGCGCCCGGGAGCGAGGGCGGAAGCACGGCCGCAAGCTTGAGGCCGGAGATGCCGGCCGCCTGGGCGGAGAAACCGGTGGCGATGGCCGCGGCCGGGCGCGTGCGCTGCTCCCACGGCTTGAGCACGAGACCCATCATGCCGCCGGACGGATTGGCGAGGCCGACGGTCGGATCGAAGCCGAGGATCATGAAGCGGACATCCACCTCGGGGAAGGTCTGCTCGATGATCGGATTCAGCTTGTTCGTATAGAGCTGCGTCTGCTCGAGCGTGGCGTTCGGCGAGCCGCCGATGATGCCGAGCACGAAGCCACGGTCCTCCGCGGGCGCGAGTTCGCTCTTCGTCATGAGGAAAAACGGAATGATGCTCGCGAAGATCAGCGCGGCGACGAGGAGCACGGCGGGACGCGAATCGAGCACGTGGTCGAGGAAGTGCTCGTAGCGCGCGCGGAGTTTGCCGAACATCTGGTCGAGGAAGTGCTCGATGCCCTTCGGGTTCGGGTTATGGCGCAGGAGTTTCGCGCTGAGCATCGGCGAGAGCGTCAGGGCGACGAAACCGGAGACCATCACCGAGCCGGCGAGCGTGAACGCGAATTCGCGGAAGAGCGCGCCCGTCACGCCCGACTGCATGCCGATCGGTGCGTAAACCGCCGCGAGCGTGATCGTCATCGCGATGACCGGTCCGACGAGTTCGTGCGCGCCTTTCAGCGCGGCGTCGAGCGGCGTCAGGCCTTCCTCGATGTGCCGGTGGATATTCTCCACGACGACGATGGCGTCGTCGACCACGAGGCCGATGGCCAACACCATTGCCAGCAGCGTCAGGAGATTGATCGAGAAGCCCATCGCGATCATCAGAATGCCGCAGCCGACGAGCGAGAGCGGGATCGCGACGATGGGAATCACGACGGAGCGAAACGAGCCGAGGAACAGATAAATGACGACGATGACGATCGCCATGGCTTCGATTAGCGTGTGCATGACCTCGGAGATGGACGAGTTGATGAACTCGGTCGCGTCGTAGAGGATGTTGGCTTTCAGGCCGGCGGGGAACTGGCTGACGAGATCGGGCCAGGCCGCGCGCACGCGCTTGATGACGTCGATCGAGTTCGCGGTCGGCAGCACGCTGATGCTCATGCCGGTCGAGGTGGCGCCGTTGAACGTGAGCGAGGAGCTGTAGTCCTCCGCGCCGAGCACGACCTCGGCGATATCGCCGAGGCGGACGATGCGGCCGTTCTTTTCCGCGATGACGATCTGGCGGAATTCCTCCGCGGAATGCAGGTCGGTTTTTGCCGTGAGGTTGATCGAGATCATCGAGCCCTTGGTCTGGCCGACGGCGGAGAGGTAATTCTGCGACGCGAGTTTGGCGCGGACGGCGGAGGCGCTCAGGCCCAGCGCGGCCATCCGATCGTCCTTGAGCCAGATGCGCATGGCGAAGGTGCGGCCGCCGAGGATTTCCACTTTTTGCACGCCTTCGATCGTCGAGAGCTTCGGCTGCACGACGCGCACGAGATAGTCGGTGATCTGGTTGGCCGCGAGCGTCTCGCTCGAGAAACTCAGATACATCGACGCCGTGGTCTCGCCCACGGCGACGTCGAAGACCGGGTCTTCGGCGCCGGCGGGCAACTCGCTGCGCACGCGGTTCACCTTGGAGGTGATCTGGGTCAGCGCGTCGTTCGGATCGTAGTTGAGGCGCAGCTTGGCGGTGATGACGGAGACGTTGGAACCGCTGACGGATTCGACGTAGTCGAGGCCGTCGGCGGAGGCGATTTCGCGTTCGAGCGGCGTGGTGATGAAGCCGCGCACGAGCTCGGCGCTGGCGCCCGGGTAGGTGGTCGTGACTTTGACGACGGCGTTATTGGTCTGCGGATACTGGCGGATGACCATGGCTTTGAAGGCCAGCCACCCGCCGAGCAGCAGGAAGAGGTTGACGACCGTCGCCAGAATCGGGCGGCGGATGAAAAGGTCGGTGAAGCGCATGGAGGGAGCCGCTTAGCTTTCGTTGGGCTTGGGCGCCGGGTTGGCTTCGGGCGCCGCGGAATTGTCGACGCGCACGGCACTGCCGTTGCGTAGTTTGACCTGGCCGGAGGTGACGATGAGGTCGCCGACCTTGAGGCCCTCGCGCACTTGCGTGAGGTCGCCGCGGGAGGCGCCGGTCTTGATAAAGCGTTGCTCCGCGACGTTGTTGGTGAGCACGTAGACGGTCTCGCCGTAGGGATTGTAGACGATGGCGGCCGACGGGATCACGAGGGAGCGTTCCTGTGAGGGCAGCACGATCTCCACGCGGGCGAACATGCCGGGGCGCAGTGCTTCGCCGTCGTTGGGCAGCGTGGCGCGGGCGTCGAGCGTGCGCGTGGCGTCGTCGACGCGCGGGCTGAGCGCGGAGATTTTTCCGGTGAAGGTGCGGCCCGGATACGTGTCGACGGTGAGGCGGACTTCCTGGTCGACGGCGACGCGCGCGATCTCCTGCTGCGGGAGCGAGAAATCGACGTGGATGGGGTCGATGCTCTCGAGCACGACGAGCGCATCGCCCTTGGAGAGGAACTGGCCGGGATAAACCTGCACGATGCCGAGGCGGCCGGCGAAGGGCGCGACGATGCGTTTCTTGGCGATCGTGGCTTTTAGCTGTGCGACGGCGGAGCGGGTCTGCTGCAGGGTGGTTTCAGCGGTGTCCAGCTCGGTTTGCGTGTTGGTGCCGTTGGCACGGAGTTCGCGGGCGCGGCCGACGTTGATCTCGGCGAGACGGGCCTGGGCTTCGAGGCCGGAGAGCTGCGCCTCCTCGACGGTGGTGTCGAGCTGCACGAGCACGGCGCCTTGATCGACGGTGCGACCGGAGACGGCGGTGATCTCGCGGACGAGACCTTCGAGTTCGGTTTTCACCGTAATGCCGCGAAAGCTTTTCAGGCCACCAACGGCGTAGATCGTGTTGGGCCAAGTTTCCTCCGAAACCGGGCTGGCGCTGACCGTGGCCGGTGGCGGCTTCTGTCCGGCCATGGCTGCCATCATTTTTCGGATGGTCAGGAATTTATACCCGAAGATCGCGCCGAACACGGCGAGAGCGACCAAGGCGGTGATGCCGAGACGTTTTTTCATGTTGAGAAAGGGGCGGGAGGGAAAACGAAAAGTTAGGTTTGGAAACCGGCGGAGCCTTCCTGCAGCAGGGCATAGCCGCCGCGCAAATGGTCGCGGGCCTCGGGAGTCACGAAGCGCGTGATCCCGGTGAGCGTGCGCAAGAGGTGGAGCGTCGCCGGTTCGATCAACGTGCGACCGGCGGCCAGCAGGCGCACCGAGATGATGCGGCGGTCGCCGTTGTCGCGCGTGCGACTGACCAATTCGCGCCCTTCGAGGTGATCGAGTGCCTCGGTCATGGCCGAGCGAGAAACCCCGGTGTGGATGGCCAGTTCCGCCGCGCCCAAGGGTTCCGGGTCGAGCGTGAACAGCACCATCAACACCGCAAATTGCAGGTCGCTCAGCTGGTAATGGCCGAGCGTCTTGTGGACCGCGGCTTGGAGGGCGTTGGTCGTGTCCATGTGCTCCAAGACCAAGCGACAGCAGTCCGCGTCAAAGCCCTCGCGCTGTCGCGCGATGCTCAGGAGCGAATGGGCAGCCAGCGTGTCGACCTTCTTCATCGGGAAGATTCTCCGCTGGTGTGCCCGCTCGGACGGAGGTTGCGCTGCTTTTTCATGGGAGATGAATCATAGCGCCCTCAGCTTGTGGGGAGAAATGCCTTGTGCCTCTCGCGGTCATGCCGGCCGGGCATAACACGGGACGTCTCCGATGGTCCGCCCCCGGACGGTGCATGACCGAAGTTTGGCTTGCACGCGGGAACGTGGCCGCTTTCGGTGGCCATGCCTGTAGGGGTGTCTTCCGCGGAAGGCTGAGATTGCGGTGCGAACGGCCGCTCGACCCTTGGAACCTGAACGGATCATGCCGACGAAGGAAACAGCAGGCGCCGCGAAAGCGCCAAGTGGCGCCGGAGCAGCGCCCCTTCAACGGGAGTCCGATTCGGTCCGGGCATCAAACGATGCAAATCCCGACACGAATCACCTCCATCACCCTCGCGCTGACGGCCCTCGCCGTCGCGCACGCGCAAGATCTGGAGGGCGCCGCTCCGTCGGCGCCTAATCCGGCGCGCGGCGGTGGCGCCGGAGCGCCGCCCGCCACCGAAGCGCCGGTCAAGCTCGAGCCGCTCCGCGTCACCGCGGACCTCTGGCAATCGCCGCTCGCGCAAATCCCCGCCAGCGTCTCCGTCTACGATGCGGACGTCTTGCGCACTGGCGCCGTCCGCCATTTCGGCGACCTGGTCGACCAGATCCCGAATCTCACTTATACCGGTGGCACGTCGCGCCCGCGGTATTTCCAGATTCGCGGCATCGGAGAGAACTCGCAGTTCGAAGGCGAGACGCCGGACTCCGCCGTGCGCTTCCTCGTCGACGACTTCGACTTCACCGGTCTCGGCACCGTTGCCAGCACCTTTGATACGCAACAGGTCGAGGTGCTCCGCGGCCCGCAAGCCGGTGCCTTTGGCGCCAATGCGGCGGGCGGCCTCGTCCGCCTCGTCACGAACGCCCCGACGCCCGTCTGGACCGGCGCCGCTGAAGCCACGGTCGGCGGCGACGACCTCCGCAGCGGCGCCTTCGCTGTCGGCGGTCCGCTCATCGCGGCGAAGCCCGAGCAACTCATGGCGCGCCTCGCCGTGCAGCAGACGCGCGCGGATGGCTTTCGCCGCAACGTCTCGCTCAACGCCAACACGAACGCGCGCGACGAAACCATCGCGCGCCTGCGCCTCACTTGGAATCCGAACGATCTCTGGCGCTGGGACGCCGCGCTTTTCGCCGCCGACTTCGACAACGGCTACGACGAGTTCGCGCTGAACAACAACGGCGAGCTCACCTACAGCGACCAGCCCGGCCGCGACGAGCAGCGCACGCTCGCTGGCAGCTTGCGCGGCACCTATCGCGGTTTCGACCGCGCGCGCTTCACGACCGTCACGAGCGGCGCGCGCACGCACTCGCGCTACGCCTACGACGACGACTGGACGGCCGCGTCCTACATGGGCTTCAGCGATCTGTCGCGCGCGCGCTGGGTGTTCGACCAGGAGCTGCGTCTCGATTCCGAGCCCGGCCACGCGCTGAGCTGGATCGATCGCTGGACCGCCGGCGCGTTCTACTCCGACGTCGAAGAGTGGTCGCGCTACACGAACACCGACCCCGGCAACGTGCGCGGCCTCAAGACCGTCTACCGCTCGAAAAACACCGCGCTCTTCGGCCAGGTGCAGCATGATTTTTCGCCCGCGACACGCCTCGTCGTCGGCTTGCGTGGGGAGAAAATCGAGATGAGCGGCAACGGTCTGAAGACTCGCTATCGCGCGAGCCGCGGCACGTTCGACACGCCGGTGACGATCACGCCATCGTTCGACGACACGCTCTTCGGCGGCAAGCTCACGCTCGAGCACGATCTCGATGCGCACACCCTCGTGTTCGCCTCGGTGACGCGCGGCTACAAGGCCGGCGGCATCAATGTCGACGCGCGCATCGATGTCGGCCTCGACCCGCTGACCTACGGCACCGAAACGCTGTGGAACTGGGAAGCCGGCCTGCGCGGCAACTGGTTCGAGCGCCGCCTCACGGGCGAGTTCACGGCGTTCTACCTCGCGCGTCGCGATACCCAAGTGCGCGACTCGGCGGGTTTCGGCGGCAACTACCGCTTCTTCACCGATAATGGCGATGCGTCGCACGTGACCGGCCTCGAAGCTGCCGGCGCCTTTGCGCTGACGCGCGAGTGGAGCGTGCGCGGTTCGCTCGCGCTCATGCGTTCCGAACTCGACCGCTTCACCCTCGCCAACGGTAACGCTGCGGGTGGTCGCGACCTCGCGAACACGCCTGACTACGGCTACACGCTCGGCACGCGCTATGGCGCGGCGACGGGTTTCTTCGCGAGCGCCGATCTCATCGGTCGTGCGCAGCAATTTGACTCGAACAATCAGAACGAAGCACGACGCGCGTTTCGCGTCGTCAATGCCAGCGTCGGTTACGCGTGGCGCGAGTGCACCGTGACGCTCTGGGCCAAGAACCTCTTCGATGAAACCTACGACAAGCGCGTCTATTTCTTCGGCAACGCGGACCCTGACTACATCGAGACGCGTTACGAAAACCGCGCCGACCCGCGTCAGATTGGCGTGACAGCGAGCTATCGATTCTGACGAAACGCGCGCTCCGCCCCCTCAGGCCAAACTCCGTAATACGGAGTTTGGCCTCAATTCGCAGGTTACGGAATCCCCCGCTCGCCGTGAAAAACCGCAGTTCACGGTTAGCCTGCAAAGGCGAAACTCGCCGGAGTGGCGCACCGATTTACGCTGGGGGAATCTGCGCGTGCCGGTGAGGATCGCCTTCGGCAAGATCAATGGTTTCCGGCCACGCGAGTTCCACCCCACGCGCGACGAGCATGGTTTGGAAGTCCTCCCGCCATGCTTGTGCGCGGAGAACTTGGCGTGGGGAGATTTTGTGATTCAGGCAAAACGCGGCGAGTGCTCCTGCTGCCTCTCCAATATTCCATTCGACGGGATGTAGGCGGTAGCAGCCGTTCGTTATATGCGTCGTGCCGATATTTTTGGCTGCTGGCAGGACGTTCTCGACGCGGACCGGAATCAGGGCACCCAATGGAATTTGAAAAGGAAGAGTCGCGACATCGATGAAGTTGTCGCCTCCGGTCGAAGGGTGGAGGTCGATCCGGTAGCTGCCAACGCCAACGCTGTCCGCAAACGGGGTCGCGCGGTCAGCGCCAGCAGGTTGGAAATCCGGGGAGATCATCTGTTGGCACACCGTGAACTCCGCTTGGAGACGTCGGGACTCGCGGATGTAGGGCGCTTTCGCGAGTCCGTCCCGAGTGCCGGTGATCCATGGGCAGAGCCGAAGCCCTGGCCAGCCACGGCCGCCGTCAGGGCGCGGGGCCTCGGTTTGCAACCAGTGGAGCAGCGCGAGGCTTAGTTGTCGCGACTCATGCTGCGCGGTGTGGCGCGACTCCGCCGAAGGATGATGCAGTCGGCCCTCGATGTAGTCGTTCATGGGCCAGTTGATCACTGTGACATCGCTGGCGAACGCGCCATCAATGTATAGGCTTCGATCCAGAATGCGGCGATAAGTCCACAAGGTGCGGTCGATTGTCCCGTGGGGCTGGGCGGAAGGATTCGGCGCGAACCGGTAGTCGATCTGACTTCCGGTGCGCGGATTCAGGCCGTGGAAAGCGAGCAGTTTTCCCGGCCACGGCGGCGTGATGGGAAACTGGTAGTCTATCCACCGCGCATAGTCTTCAGGCGGTGGGCCCACAAAATTCCGCCCGGCGATGTGCTCCACCGCAAAACACCAGGTGAATGCCTGCCAATTGTCCGGCCGGGCTGCGGCGGGGGCGTCCGGTTCTCCGGTTTGCGCGTGCGATTCCTGGCCGGTCACATGTTCGACGCCGCCGAGTTCGAGCAAGTCGCCCAGTTCGGTCGCGTCGACGAGGTATTCGCCGCGCAACTGTTTTTGTTCACCCGTCGGCAGGTGTTCGACCGTCACGCCAGCCAGCAGGTCGGCGCTGGCGTGGCTGACGCCGACGGGCGCGTGATGGAGAAAAATGCGGAGCCGACCAGCCGCCACATGCGGTGCGAGCATCTCGTTCAACACCTGCCAGGCGACGCGTGGTTCGTGGGCGAGGGGCGATACCCAGGCATTGCCGGGGTTGAGGCTTTCGAGCGCCGCGACATGCGGCAACAGGGGGAAGTTTTCGCGATAGTGTTCGCGCACCAAGTGGCGGAAACGCTGGTAGGAGGCGGTGCGACCGAACCATTCAATCCAGCCGTGCTCGTCCGGCGGCACCAGTTGAGCCGTGGCTTGGCCGCCGATCCAGTCCGTGGCCTCGGTCAGCAATACGGTGCGGCCGGATTCCGCCGCCGCCAAGGCGGCCGCGCAGCCGCCCAGCCCGCCTCCGATGATCACGATGTCGGCCTGAAATTGTTCCATGCGCGGGTCCATGGCATGCGCGCCGGCGGGCCGACAATGGCCATTTGTCAGTTCCCAAAAGGGACCAACGGTTCAGGTGCGCGCTGCGGCCATCGAGCCGCCGGCGATGAAGTCCGGCATGATGCGGATCTTCGATCCTTCCGGTGCGTCGTGCTCCAGCACCCGCCGCACGCTCCGGTTGAGCGCGACGGCGAAGTTGCGGGGATTGGTCAGGTAGCGCGCCGGAGCGGGGTAGACGTGGCCGAGAAAGGGGCCCTCGTCCTGCGAGATGAGCGAAAAGTCGGCCGGCACATTGTAGCCCACGGCGGCGAGGTAGGTGACGGCGGTCAGGTAGGAAAACGCGTTGCAGAGCAGAAAGCCGGTCGGCCGGTGGCGCAGCCTGAGCAGACGGTTGAGTTCGCGGATCATCGCCTCCGGCTTGCGTTCCACCCGGCAGATCAGGGGCGGCGCCGCGCGGCCGGAATCCGCCAGGCCGGCGGTGAAGGCCGCCTCGGTTTCCGCGTCGCCGGCGTGCCGGATCTTTTCAAAGAACAAGGCGACGCGCGTGTGGCCGCGTCGGAGGAACTGCCCGGCTGCATGGTGGCTAAGCGCGGAGTGATCGGAATCGACGCTGGGCAGCCTGATGCCCGGGTGGGGTGAGCCGGCGATCACCGCAGGAATGCGATGGTCGTCGAACCACTGTTGCAGCGGGCGGTTCGAGCGTGCGATCACCCAGCAATCCGCCGGATGGTTGGCCGTGAGATTGGCGAGCGAGCGGCTGGCGCGTGCGCCGTAGTATTTCTCGCCGCTGATCACCTCGAACCCGCTGCCTCCCTCGCGAATAAGGCCGGCGAGATGGCTGATCCAGAGAGCAGTGAACGGGCGCGCTTGCTCCAACGGCTCCGGGAGGAGCAGCTTCACCTGAGGCGGCTGCACAGCGCGGTTGGGCTTGCGCGTCGCGGAGATCACGAGCGTGCGTCGCGCCGTGGTCTTGACGAGGCCTTCGCCGCGCAGCATCGCGAGCGCTTTGCGCACCGTCCGGCGACTCACCTGCAATCGCTCGCCCAGCTCGCGTTCGCTCGGAAGGGCGCCGGCGTTGCCGGCCAGAACCTCCTCCCGCAGGCTCGCCGCCACCTGGGCGGCGATCGACTGGAACCTTCTTTGCACGTGCGGAGATTTGCTCCGTCGCGCCAGGGGCGCAAGCGGGAAGGATGCGGCGAATCGCGCGTTCGGTTACATAAAGAGACCAATAGGATGTCATTGGCGAAGGCGGTCGTCCGCGCACAGAACCGCAGCGTTGCCGGGCCAGGTCGCGTTCGCGAAGTTCATCGCCCTGGCGGCAGTCACCTCCCAAAAAAAAGGCCCCCCTATGCGTCACTCCCTCCGCCATTACCCCCGCGCCGCCGCCCTTCTTTTCTGGCTAGGAGGCGTCGCCGCCGGGTCGCTTTCCGCACAAACTCCGGGCCCTCGTCCGGAAACCCCTGCCACGGACGAACCCGTCCAACTGTCGCCTTTCGAGGTGAAGAGCGGGCGCGACGACAGCTACGGCGTCCTCAATTCGAATTCGCTCACCAGCTTCAATGCCGAGCTCGGCAAGCTACCGATCTCGGCGGACGTGTTCACGAGCGCGTTCATGGAGGACACGAACAGCACGACTCTGGAAAACATGCTGCGCACGTTCTCGGCCGGCGCCGGCACGGGCTCGGCGGCGGGCGACGTCGCCGGCATCCCGGTGAACCAGCCGATGGATCGCGGCGGCGGCGACAGTGTCTCTGCGGGCGTGCAGTTGCGCGGTCTCGGCGCCGCGGTGGTTAAGCAGGACGGTTTCATGCTGCCCTCTCCGGCGGGCACGGGCCTGAACAGCAATTTCGGCGTGGAGCGCGTAGAGGTCATCAACGGACCGCAGGCGCTCCTCTACGGCAACGGCGGCGGTGGCGGCGTCGTGAACATCATTTCCAAGCAGGCGCAGTTCAACCGCCGGCCGCAGGGCGCGCTGAAGTTCCAGGTCGATCAATACGGCCACATGCTCGGGCAGGTCGACTATAGCGTCGGGAACCGCCGAATCGCCGCGACGGTGTCGGTGCTGCGCCAGGAATTGGGCGACAACCGCGACTGGATTGGCGGCCCCCTGCAGGGCTACTACGTGCAGTTGGCCGTGCGGCCGTTCGAGAACACGGTGATCCGGCTCACTGGCAAGCAGACCGATGTGGAGCGCTACGTGCAGCGCGCCTACACGCTCAATTTCGGCAACGCTACCCTCGACGCCCGGCATGGTCAGAACCTCCGCTATCTGCTGGCGACGAATCAGCTGACGGCGAGCGCCACCGGAGCGAGCGGCGCGGGCGTCATCGGCAACGGCCACATCAATTGGGAAAACGTCGATTCCTACGCGAGCGATCTCGGTTCCGAAGACACGACGGCGCGTCTCGGTTCGTTAACCGCGGAGACGACGTGGAACTCCTGGCTTTCGACGCAGATCTCCGCCGGCTACCAGAGCAAGGAAAGCCGCATCGGCTACGGCAGCGGCTTCACGCTCTACTCGCCGACGGCGTCGGCGAATCCGCTCCCCGGCGAATGGACGATCGGCGCCGGCGGCGGCACCGGCGCTGCCTGGTCCAACCAGCCCTCGCGCTCGAAATCCTTCCGCTTCTCCGCGCTCATGACCCACAACCTGTTCGGCGGTCGCGCGCGCAGCCAGACTTTGGTGGGAGCGGATTATACCAAGGGGAATTACGCCAACGAGAACTGGGCCTACTACCAAGCCGACGCGAACTTCAACGCCGTCCGCAACACGGCCGGTTCCCGCATTCTCATGGATGCGCCGAATCCCTACTGGTCGGTGCAGAACGGACCGCGGAAGTCGGTCTTCGACTGGGCGGGCAGTGATCGCATCACCTACAACGGCGTGAACTACGTCGCGCAGATCATGAATCTGACCGATCCTGCGCTGGTTTCGCCGACCAACCCTCAGGGCGTCACTGGCACCGATCTCTACCTGCACAGCACGGCGACGAGCCGCGGCGCTTACGCGGTCAATTTCACCGATTGGATGGACGGCAAGCTGACCACGCTGCTCGGCGCCCGCTGGGTTTCGGCCAAGAACGAGCAGTTGCCCTCGAGCGCGATCCCCGCAATCCGGGCGGAAGGCGAGAACGTCAGCTTCTCGGTGGGTGCGAACTACGCGCTGAATTCCTGGCTGCGTCCCTACGTCGCGGTGTCCGACACCTACAATCTCCCCGGCGTCCTGCTCACCGTTCCCGCCGACCCGGTCGGCGTGCCTGCGAAAATCTCGCACTCCCTCGGCGAGGAGATTGGCGTCAAGATCGGCGCGCCCAACGACAAGCTCTCCGGTTCGATCTCGGTCTATGCGGTGCAAGCCGACGACGATCCCTACGCGATCCCTTCGCAGCTGCGCGACAGCATCAATCCCGCGGGCATCAACGGCCGTTATCTCGGCGCCACCGGCACCGTCATCAATGTCAGCCGCAAATCCCGCGGCGCGCAGATCGCCCTCAACGCCCGCCCGCTGCCGAACTGGCGCATGCGCCTTTCCGCCGGGTTCATCGAGGGACGCATCGGCACGACGACGAACTACGCGTCGCGCTACAACGACCAGTTCTTCGCCAACGCGCAGGGGCAGGTGACCTATGCCAACGGCACGGTGGTTTACGTGCGGCCGACCTTCCTCTCCACGCCAGGCACCGCCGCGAATTCCGGCTACGTTCCGCTGACGATCGCGAAGCTCAGCGATCCGAGCGACCCCTACTACGCCAATCCGGATCCGCTCACGGGCCTCATCCGCTCCTCGAACGGCCGCACCATCCTGCTGCGCACCGATCCAGTGAACGGAGCGATCCGCACCGGCGTTAATGGGTTGCCGATGTCCTCCTATCAGCTCACCGGCGTGACGCCGCTGACCGAGGTCGTGGCCTCGCGTGAAGGCGATCGCACCACGGGCTATCCGGAATACAGCCTCAACTTCACCAATCTCTACACGTTCGCACGCGGCGCCCTCAAGGGATTCAAGGTCGGCGGCACCGCGAACTTCTCGTGGCACCTCGCCGACTATTATTACTACCCGACAGGCTACAGCGCCACGGCGTCGCGTGAGATTCTCTACCGTCCCACGCAGGCCCGTTTCGATGCGATCGTCGGCTACGAGCGCCGGTTTAAGCGGTTCACGTTCCTCACGCAGGTGAACATCAACAATCTGTTCAACAACTACGGAGTGCTGATCCGGCCCAACAACATCACCGGCTACTCCGGCGTGAACAGCGCGATCTGGACGGCCCAGCCGCGCGAATACACCTGGACCACCACACTGAAGTTTTAACCGTCTGTCCCTTCCTCCCGTGCGCCTCTCTCGAATCCGAGCCCGACTCCAACAAAACCAAGTGGCCCGCATTGCGTGCCTCTACTATCCGACCGCGATGATGCCCGCACATGCGGCACGCGCGGGCTTCGATGCCCTCTGGCTCGACAACGAGCACAACACGTGGGACCGGCGGGAAATCCAGCGCATGCTGGCGCTGCACCACCTCGAGAACATCGACTGCATCGTCCGCACGGGCAGCCGCAATCCCAACGAGCTCTACCGCTTGCTGGAGGACGGTGCGAGCGCGCTGCTGATCCCGTTGGTCAACACCGTCGAGGACGCGCGGGCGCTCGTGCAGGCCGTGAAATTCCCGCCGGTCGGCCAGCGCGGCGTCGATGGCGCCGGCATGGACAATCGCTTCGGGCTCAATGGTCGGGACGGCTACTTCGAGAAGGCGAATCGCGAGACGCTGCTCATCATCCAGATCGAGAGCCCGGAGGCGCTCGCGTTGATCGACGACATCGCCGCGGTGCCCGGGCTCGACGGCCTGTTCCTCGGGCCGGGCGATCTTTCGCTGCGACTGAATTGCCCGATGGACTGGAATCACCCCGCTATGCACGAGGCCCAGGATCGAGTGGCGCGGGCGGCGAAGAAGAACGGCCTCGCGTGGGGGCGCCCCGCACGCACCGCCGACGACATTCGCGCGCTGGCGGCGGCGGGCGGACGGCTCATCGCGCACGGCAGCGACTACTCATCCGTCTCGCAGATGCTTCCCCAGTTCAACGCGCGGTTCGACGAAGCGCTCGGCGCAGCGCCCCGACCGACGAATTTCGCGGCGCGCGTGGAGGGCGAATGAGCTTGAATCGCTCCCGACTCGAGGAGTTGCGTTCGGTCTACCGCGACGGGCTCCTGCAAAGTGTCGTTCCCTTCTGGCTGCGCCACGCCTTCGATCGCGAGCACGGCGGTTTGTTCACCGCGATGGATCGCCGCGGCGGGATCGTCGACACGGACAAGGCCGTGTGGCTGCAAGGTCGCGCGGTCTGGACGTTCGCCACGCTCTACAACACCGTGGAGCAGAAGCCCGAGTGGCTGGCGGCGGCGAAGCATTGCCTGGACTTCCTGCGCGAGCACTGCCGTGCGACCGACGGGAAACTCTACTTCTTCGTCACGCGGGAAGGAAAGCCGCTGCGGATGCGCCGCTACACCTACAGCGAGTGCTTCGCGGCGATGGGCAGTGCGGCTTACGCCCGGGCGACCGGTGAGGCGCAGGCGGCGGCGGACGCGGTCGACTTTTTCACCCGTTACCTGCGGTCGCTCCGGCCCGGGGAAACCACGCCGAAAACCGACGCCACGACGCGACCGATGCGTGGTGTGGCGGCGCAGATGATGATCATCGTGGTGGCGCAGGAACTGCGCGCGGCGCTCGGCGACGTCGTGGTGGAGGGAGCGACCTGCACCGCCTGGATCGACCGGGCCGTCGCGGATATCCGCCGCTATTTCTACAAACCGGAGCTGAAGGTTCTGATGGAGATCGTGGCGGCCGACGGTTCGATTCTCGATCACTTCGACGGTCGCACGCTGAACCCCGGTCACGCCATCGAATGCGCGTGGTTCATCCTGCACGAGGCCAAGCTGCGCCATCGCGACCCGGGGTTGCTGGAGCTGGGGTGCGGGATACTCGACTGCATGTGGCCGCGGGGATGGGATGCGGAATTCGGCGGCCTGCTCTCGTTCACCGACGTGTTCGGCAAACCCGTGCAGGAGTATTCGGCGGAGATGAAATTCTGGTGGCCGCATAACGAGACTGAGATTGCGACGCTCCTCGCCTGGCAGCTGACCGGCGAGGCGCGCTACGCGGAATGGCACCGTCTCGTGCACGACTGGTCGCACCGCGTCTTTCCGGATCCCGAGTTCGGCGAATGGTTCGGTTATGCGCACCGGGATGGCCGCATCGCTACCCAGCTCAAAGGCAATTTGTGGAAGGGGCCCTTTCATCTGCCGCGGATGCAGCTTTACTGCTGGCGCCTCGTCGAAGAGCTCCTCACCGCGTCCCCGGCGGCTGCCGTCCGATGAACTGTTCACGCCGCGAGGAAGAACAGCGTGAGCGCATGCCAGTGGTGATTCATCCGGATGCGGCGATTGGCTCCACGATGATCGCCCGCGGCATCCGCGATTTGATGGTGCAGAACCGCGCCTGCGGTCGCCCGACCGTGCTCGGTCTCGCCACCGGTTCGACGCCGGTGCCGGTGTATCGCGAGCTGATCCGGATGCATCGCGAGGAAGGCCTGAGCTTTCGCGATGTCGTCACCTTCAATCTCGACGAGTATTACGGTTTGGCGGCGTCGCATCGCGAGAGTTACCGCCGGTTCATGGAGGAACAACTGTTCAGCCACCTCGATATCCGCGCCGAAAATATCCACGTTCCCGACGGCACTGTGCCCCGCGCCGCTGTCTACCAATGGTGCCGGGAATACGAAACAGCCATCGAACGCGCGGGCGGTCTCGATCTGCAGATCCTCGGCATCGGTCGCACCGGCCACGTCGGATTCAACGAGCCCGGTTCCGGCCGCGAGTCACGCACGCGTCTCGTCACCCTCGACACACTCACGCGTCGCGATGCTGCGCGCGATTTTCTCGGCGAAGCCAACGTGCCGCATCATGCCATCACGATGGGCGTGGGCACCATTCTCGCCGCGCGGCAGATCGTGCTGCTGGCCTGGGGCAAGGGGAAGGCGGGCATCGTCAGCCGTGCGGTTGAGGGGCCGGTCAGCGACGCACTCCCGGCCAGTTTTCTGCAGGAGCACGCGAACGTCACCGTGCACCTCGATCCTCCGGCGGCGGCCGAGCTCACGCGCCATCGTTTCCCGTGGCTGGTCGGACGGGTCGAATGGACGGACGCGCTGACGCTGCACGCCGTCTCCTGGCTCTCGGCCTGGGTGAAAAAGCCCGTGCTGAAGCTGACCAACGAGGACTACAGCGAACACGGTCTCGCCGACCTGCTGACGGAGCGAGGCGGCGCGCACGAGTTGAATCTGACCGCGTTCAATCGCCTCCAGCACACCATCACCGGTTGGCCCGGCGGAAAACCTGACACCGACGATCGCCATCGTCCGGAACGCGCTGCGCCGGCGTGCAAGCGCGTGGTGCTGTTCAGCCCCGAACCGTCCGACGATCTCGTGGGCATGGGCGGAACGCTGCGGCGGCTGGTAGACCACGGCCACCAAGTCAGCATCGTCTACCTGACCTCGGGCAACCTGGGCGTGCCCGACGAGGAGGCGGCCGCGACGATCGAGTTGCTGCGCGAAACCGCGCGATATGAAAACGCGGCGTGCGGCGCGGATGCGTTCGCTGCTCCAGCCGAGAGCGGTCAGCCATTGGCCGGCGGAGGCGATGACGCGCGGCGTCACTTGAAGACGCTGGTCCGGCGGAGCGAGGCGCGAGAGGCGCTGCGCGCAGCGGGGATTGCGGCGCATCTGGCGCGATTCCTCGATCTTCCGTTCTACGAGCGCGGACGCTATCGCCAGTTTCGTCCGGCCGAGGCCGATGTCGCTGCCGTCGCAGCGATCTTGCGCGAAATGCAGCCGCATCAGATTTTCGTGACGGGGCACCTCGCCGACCCTGGCTCCGTCGCCGCGGTCTGTTTCGACGTGTTCCAGCGTGCGTTCGCCACGCTCGCGGACGCGGTTTGGCTCTCCGACTGCCGGGTCTGGCTTTATCGGGATCTCAACAATCCGTGGGAAGCCGGGGAAATTCACATGGCGGTGCCGCTCAGCCCGGCTCAACTTGCGCAGAAACTGCAGGCGATCTACCGGCATCGCAGCCAGCGCAGTCAGCGCCCCGTTGCCGCGGCCTCGCGGCGCGAGTCGTGGCAACAGTCTGAGGAACACAATCGTGCCCTGGCGGAGCGTTACGACCAGCTCGGGCTCGCCGAGTATGAAGCGTTGGAGGCATTCGAACGATGGTCTCATCACTAAACTCCGCTGCCTTGCCGCCCCTGGATCCGGGCTTTCAGCCCGCGGCGCGGTGGAACCGCCATTACCGGGCGAGAGTCGCGCGCGATCGTGCCGCGCGCGAGATCGCGATCGCTCTGGTCCGCGACGACGCGTCCGTGTCGGTCCATCACGATCGCGTTTTGAGTGCCGGGCATGAACACCATGCGGACTCGCTGCGCTACGTGGAACGCTTGGTGAAGTTCTTGTTGTGGCAAAAGGGCGGCTACCGCGTGTTGATCGCTGGCGCCCCGGAGATCGCGGCGGAATTGGTCCGCAGCTATCAGTCGGGTGGCGATCGCGCGTTTGATGCGGAGCTGATGGGCGGGAAGATCTATCGGCGTCCGTTCGCCGTAGAGCCCAGCGCGTTTTCGACGCTGCCGGTGGCGCGGGAGAACGACCCGCCGCTCGGCGGCAGTCTCGACGGCTGCCGCATCGGTTTCGACCTGGGCGGCAGCGATCGCAAGGCCGCCGCGTTGATCGATGGCACAGTGGTGTATTCCGAGGAAATTTCCTGGAATCCGTATTTTCAAAGCGATCCGGCCTATCACCTCGCCGGCATCGAGGACACGCTCGCGCGAGCGGCGGCACACCTGCCCCGCGTCGATGCAATCGGCGGCAGCGCGGCCGGCACCTATGTGCGGAACGAAGTCCGCGCCGGCTCGCTGTTTCGGGGCGTGCCAGTGGCGCTGTTCGAGGAGAAGGTCCGGCGGATGTTTATCGATCTGCAGCGAAAGTGGGGTGGAGTGCCTTTCGAGGTCGTCAACGACGGCGAGGTCACGGCGCTGGCGGGAGCCCAGTGGTTGCGGGCGAACTCGGTGCTGGGCATTTCCATGGGCACGAGCCAGGCGGCGGGCTACGTGACGCCGGCCGGCACGCTGACGCCCTGGCTGAACGAACTGGCGTTCGCGCCAGTCGACTATCGTCCGGACGCTCCGGCCGACGAGTGGTCCGGCGATCGCGGCTGCGGCGTGCAGTATTTTTCCCAGCAGGCGGTGGCGCGGTTGGCGGAACGCGCGGGATTTTCGTTTGAACGAGAGATCGGCCTGCCGGAGCGGCTGAAGCTCGTGCAGGAAGCGATGGAGCGGCACGATCCTCGCGCCGCAGAGATCTACGAAACGGTCGGTGTCTACCTGGGCCACGCGCTGGCGCACTGTGCGGATTTCTACGCCATCGACCACGCCCTCCTGCTTGGGCGCGTGACCACCGGGGAAGGGGGCGCACGGCTGGTCGCCCGCGCGCAGCAGGTGCTGCAGAAGGAATATCCGGAAATCGCCGAACGAATCCGTTTTCATCTTCCGCCTGAGAAGGAGCGCCGGCACGGCCAGGCCATGGCGGCGGCTTCGCTTCCGCGCCTGAGGTCCTGCGCATGAACGTTCCGCGCTTGGTGGCCCTATGTCTGTGGAGTCTCGCCGCGCTGCGCGGGTTCGGCGCCGATCCGTTCGCCGAACGCGCGACATGGTTGAACGTCGCCGAAGTGCTCGCGGCGCCGGACGGCGACGGCTTTCGCCTCGCTCGCGTGCCGTCCGCGGTGCGCGAAAAACTCAACGCGGCGGCGCAACTCCGGTCGTTTTCGCCTGCGGGCGTCGAACTGCGTTTCCAACTCGCTGGCCCAGAGGCGCGAGTCACCTTGAAGTATGTCGAGGACCGTGCGCCCCGCACCCGCGGCGCTCCCGTGCTGGCGGAAGTGTGGCACGGGGATTTTTTCCTCCGGACGGTCGTCCTGCGCACGGAATGGACCGAGATTGTCGTCGGTCCGCCGAAGAATTTGCCTGAACTCCGCCAGGCTGCAGCCGCGAACGCAGGCCGCTTCGATCCCGCGGTGGTCAGAATCGTGTTTCCGCACGGCACCGAGGTCCGGATCAAGGACGTTCTCGGCGACGTGCGTCCGCCGCGACCGGAGCAGCTCCCGCGTGGGCGCTACCTGGCCTACGGATCCTCGATCACGCAGGGCTACGACGCCGCGCGCCCCAGCGAACCGTATCCCGCGCAACTGGCGCGGTTGCTCGGTGCCGACGGGATCAATCTCGGTTTTGGTGCGTCCGCCTTCCTCGAGCCCGCGATGGCCGACTGGATTGCGAGCCGACAGGATTGGGACGCGGCCACGTTCGAATTGGGCGTGAATCTGATCGGGCGGATGCCCGCCGAAGAATTTCGCGCGCGGGTGCGCTATTTCTTGTCCGCCGTGGTGCCGGCGCACCCTGCGGCGTGGATCTTCGTCACGGACTTGTTGCCTTCTTTCCGGGACCTTGCGCCGAACGCAAAACTTGCGGAATACCGCGCGATCGTGCGCGAAGAGGTCGCGCGTTTGAACTCGCCGCGGGTCGTGCATCTGCCGGGCGAGTCCTTTGTCCTGCCGGCAGGCGGGCTCGGCGCCGATCTCTTGCATCCGGAAGCGGCTGGCTTCACGGCGATCGCCCGCCGGTTCCTCGCCGCGATGCGCGAGATGTCGGTGCGGCCGAAGGTGTCGGCTTCCGCAAGATAGCAAGCAGGGGCCGTTGCCGTCGACCGCACATCCGAACCATTTTTCCGTTCCTTCTCTCGGTCTCCGCCCGCCTCCTGAAGGGCCTGCTGGCCTCGCTCCCGCGCGTCGACCTCTCGACCAAGCCGGAGAAGCACGCCGTCCAGGCTTCCGAGGATTTCGTGTCCTGGAACGACCACGCGCTCAATTCGAGCGAGGGTAGGACGAGAGTGGCGTGCCACTCCCGCTTGCGCGCGTCCGCTGCTTCATGCGGCTGAAACTGACGGTGCCGAAGTAGCATGATCCGAATTCTCCGATGAAAATCTCCACCCCCTGGCTCTGGTCGCTCGGCTCTGCGTTTGCCGTCACGCTCTGCGGGAGCGAAACTGCCGAGCAGCGCCCGAACGTCCTTTGGATCGTCTCCGAGGACAATGGCCCGGAGCTCGGTTGCTACGGCGATCCGAGCGCGCGCACGCCGCACCTCGATCGGTTAGCCGCGGAAGGCGTGCGGTTCACCCATGCGTTCGTGCCCTACGCGGTCTGCTCGCCGTCGCGCGCCTCCTTCCTCACCGGACTGCATCCGCAACAACACGGGCAGCTTGGTCTGGCGACGCATCGGTTCGCCCTGTATCGCGAGGACACGCCGAACATCGTGACGCGCTTGCGCGCGGCGGGTTATCGCTCCGGTCTAGTGGGCAAGTTGCATGTCAACCCGGAGCGCGCGTTCCCTTTCGATTCTCGGGCGATCGCTGCCTCGAACTTCTCGCGGGCGCAGCCGGCCGAAGCCTACGTCGATGCGGCCGTGAAATTCTGGCGGGATGCCGGCGACCGACCGTGGTTTCTCGCGGTGAATTTTCCGGATGCGCACTTGCCGTTCGTGCGCGAGGCCCAAGGCCGGCCGGCCGTGCCGCAGACGGGCGAGGACGTGAAGCCGTTGCCCTGGATCGGCGCCGACTCCGCGCGGCTGCGCGATATCACGGCTGACTACTATAATTGCCTGGCGCGACTGGACGACGGGGTCGGCCGCTTGCTGGCGGCGCTCGATCAGAGCGGTGCAGCGGCGAATACGATCGTCGTCTACTTCGGCGATCACGGCGCCCAATTCCCGCGAGGGAAGGGCACCGTGTATGACGCCGCGTTGCGTGTGCCGCTCATCATCCGCTGGCCGGGTCGGACAGTCGCCGGCACGGTGCGCGCGGAACTGGTCTCGACGCTCGATCTGTTGCCGACCGTGCTGCGGGCGGCGGGGCTTCCCGTTCGCGGTCTGCCGGGTCGGGAGTTGCAACCTCTGTTCGGGGCCGAGCCACCGGCATCGTGGCGGGAGTATGTTCATGCCGTGACCACGGGTTCGTTGCCGCAGGCGTGTTTCGTGCAGGAATCCATCCAGGACCGACGTTGGAAACTCATCTGGAGTCCGTCGCAACCGCCGGAAAACAACTACGCGCGCGAATACCTCGGCACACCCGGGACGCCGCCGCATTATCCCACCGGACTGGTCGCGGAGGAGGTCGCTGCGCTGTCCGCGGAGGTGAAGGCGGCCTATGACCGCTGGCTGTCGCCGCCTCGCTACGAACTGTATGATCTGCAAACCGACCCGCAGGAGTGGCGGAATCTCGCGGACGTTCCCGCGTTTGCTCCGATCAAGGCGCGGTTGATCGCGGCGCTCGAGGCTCACCAACTTGAGATCGGCGATCCGTTCCTGGAGCCGGGCAACCTCGACGCCTACGTCCGGGAGCAGATTGCACATCGCGGTTCAGATTATCTGCGCGACAAGGGCTTTCGCTGGTCGCATACAGAATCGTTTCGAAAATGGCGCGAACAGCGGACGCCTTAGCCAGTGGTCCGCCGTCAGATCAGGATCAGGGAATGCGGATTCCGGTGTTGGTCCACTTATGAGACCGACACACGGAATTTGCTCCGTCGTTGAAATGATCCCTCCCTGTTATCCCAACCCCATGTTCACCGTCACCCCCAAGTCGGAATCGTCCTCATGCCTCTGGCGTAACATCGCGGGCGTGCTGGCCTGCGGTCTCGTTGCCGCCCTGTTTGCCGCCCCGGTCGTGGCTCGTGCTTCCAGCCCTCTGCCATCGATCGACCTGTCCGGCGATGTCTCGCGCCATGTCGTCATCGCGCAGGGAACAGAGATCGTTTACCAAGGACATCCCACCACCGTCCTGCTGCCCGACGGGAAGACGATGTATGCGGTCTGGACCTATGATCATGGCGGGCAGTGCGGTCCGTTGAAGCGGAGCGACGACGGCGGTCTGACCTGGAGCCGGCTGTTGGATGTGCCCGAGAGCTGGCGCTCGGTCAAAAACTGCCCGACGCTTTACCGGCTCACGGATCCGGCCGGGCGCGCGCGCTTGGTGGTGTTCGCCGGCAACGGACCAGCCGATCTTTATGCGGGCAAGGGGCCGGACAATCACATGTATCGCGCCTACTCGGAGGACGACGGCGCCACGTGGTCGGAGATGGCACGGATGGATCTGGTCAGCGGCGTGATGCCGTTTTCCTGCATCGTGCCGATTGATGACGGCAAGGCGTTGTTGGGCGTCACGAACATTCGCCGACCCGGCGATACGAGCGACCCCAAGTCCAACGTGCTGGCGCAAAGCCTGTCGACCGATGGCGGGCTGACGTGGAC
Source organism: Verrucomicrobiota bacterium (assembly GCA_023432225.1). Lineage (GTDB taxonomy): Bacteria > Verrucomicrobiota > Verrucomicrobiia > Opitutales > Opitutaceae > Didemnitutus. The sequence continues at coordinate 41,774 of JAEYUW010000021.1, read as the reverse complement.
GCCGTGGCGCATTGTGTTGGATCTTCCCGGACTACGCCCGTGCGAGCCGTGGGTGTTCCGCTCGCCCGACGGGAAGGCGCTTGTCTGCCTGATGCGCGAAAACGTGAAGCGCGTGTCGCTGATGATGACGAGCGTGGACGAAGGCCGCACGTGGTCGGAGCCGAAGCCGCTGCCGCTCAGCCTGCACGGAGACCGACACGTGGCCAAGTTCGCACCGGACGGCCGGCTGGTCGTGTGTTTCCGGGACACGGGTCACGGCAGCGCGACGCGCAATCATTTCGTCGCGTGGGTCGGCACCTATGAGGATTTGATGGCGGGCCGCGAAGGACAATACCGGCTCAAGCTCCTCCACAGCCACAAGCGGGCGGATTGCGGCTATCCCGCGGTCGAGATGCTTCCGGACGGCACGGTCGTCGCCACGACCTACGTGAAATATCGGCCCGGTCCCGAGCGGAATTCCGTGGTGAGCGTGCGCTTCCGCTTGGACGAGATGGATCGTCTCGTCCCTCGCGCGAGCGCCGTGCCATGACTTCCCGCGTCCGCCCGGAAGGCGGTCCACCCTTTATGCGTCACCCCCTCTGTTGCCCTTGTCTGAACCGATGAGCTTCTTCGACTCCGCCATCATCGTCGTATATCTGGCCGTGGTCTTCGGCATCGGCATCGCCTGTGCACGCGGACAGAAATCGCTGAAGGACTACTTCCTGGGCGACCGCAACATCCCGTGGTGGGCCGCGGCTTGCTCCGGCGTGGGCGCGATCGTGAGCGGCGTCGCTTACCTCGGGGCGCCGGGCCTGGCCTTCAGCCGCGACTTCAGCTATCACCAAATCCGATTGGGAATCCCGATCGCAATCGCGGTGATCGCCGTGGTGATGCTGCCGATTTTTTTCCGGCTGAACATCTACTCGATCTACGAATACCTGCAGCGCCGCTTCGACCACCGCGTGCGGTTGCTGGCGAGCGCGCTCTTCCTGCTTTCGAAGTGCGGCTATCTCGCGGTCGTGATCTACGCCCCTTCGCTGGTCGTGGCGCAGGCGACGGGCCTGCCGGTCAACCTGATCGTGTTTGCGACGGGCTTGGGGACGATGATCTACACCCTGATCGGCGGCATCAAGGCCGTCATCTGGACCGACACGCTGCAGGTCGGGATTCTGATGTCCGGCATCGTCGTGACGATTTTCCTCGTCGCGAGCCGGGTGCCGGGCGGCTTCGCGGAAGTGATGCAGACGGCGGACGCGGCGGAGCGGCTCAAGTTCGTCGATTGGTCCTTCAGCCTGACCGAGACCTATACGGTGTGGGGCGGAATCATCGGCGGCACCTTCCTGCTTATCAGCCAATTCGGTTCCAATCAGGCGGAGATCCAGCGCTTCCTCACGACCAAGTCCATCCGCCACGCGAACTGGGCGATGATCACTTCCATGCTCGTGGCCAGCGCGGTGGGCATCGCGCTGTTCTTCATCGGCACAACCTTGTTCGGATTCTACTCCGCGTTCCCGGAGAAGGGCGGGCTCACCATCGACCCGAATCGCGTCTATGCGAAATTCATCATCGAGGAGATGCCCATGGGATTGCGCGGCCTGATCATCGCGGCGGTGCTTTCCGCGTCGATGTCGGCGATCAGCGTCGTCCTGAACTCGCTCGCGACTGTCGCGATGGCGGACTTCGTGCCGCTGTGGCGGAAACAGCCTTCCACGGTGACGGGCGCCCGGTGGATGACGCTCGCGATCGGCGTGGGCGTCACGACGCTGGCCAGCTTCGGCGACCAGTTCGGCAATCTGCTCGAAGCGACGACGCGGGTGATCAGTCTCTTCATCGGCAGCGTGACCGGCATCTTCATGCTCGGCATGTTGAGCCGGCGCATCACCGCGACCGCCGGATTCTGGGGTATGCTCGCCGGCATGGTGGCGGCCTTCGCGATCAATTTCTTCACCGACGTTTCGTTCCTCTGGCTTTCGCCCATCTCGGCGACGATCACCATCGCGATCGGGATCGTCTGGAGCGGCTTCAGTCGTAATGTCCCGCCGGAGCAGGTGGAGGAACTCACCTTCAGCTGGCGGCGCAAGGAATAGCACCGGCACGCCCGCGGAATCCCTGCGCAATCCAAGGGCGGCGGGCTTCAGTTTTTCATGAGCAACATCGTCATCCTCTCGGCGACGCGCACCCCCATCGCGTCTTTCCAAGGCGGCCTCGCCTCCGTTCCCGCTTCGCGTCTCGGCGCGACGGCCATCAAGGGCGCGCTCGCGCAGGCCGGCGTCGCGCCCGCCGGCGTCACCGACGTGCTGCTCGGCAACGTCCTTCAAGCTGGCCAAGGTCAGGCGCCCGCGCGCCAGGCCGCGATCCACGCCGGCCTGCCGCAATCAGCGCGCGCCGTCACGATCCACAAAGTCTGCGGCTCCGGCCTCCAAGCGGTGATGCAAGCCGCGCACTCGCTGCACGCCGGCATGGGCACGCTCTTCGTCGCCGGCGGCATGGAAAACATGTCGCAGTCGCCCTACCTGCTCCCGAAGGCCCGCGACGGCTACCGTCTCGGCCACGGCCAACTGGTCGACTCGCTGATCACCGACGGCCTGTGGGACCCGTATAACAATCTGCACATGGGCAACTGCGCGGAGAAATGCGCCGCGCACTACACCTTCACCCGCGAGCAGCAGGACGCGTTCGCCATCGCCTCGTTCCAGCGTGCCAACGCCGCGCAAAAGGACGGCCGCTTTGCCGCCGAAATCACCCCCGTCGAAATCGCCGATGCGAAGGGCAACACAACCAAGGTCGAGCACGACGAGGGTCCGGCGAAGGTGAAATACGACAAGATCCCGCAGCTGAAGCCCGCCTTCCAGAAAGACGGCACCATCACGCCCGCCAACGCCTCCTCGATCAACGACGGTGCGGCCGCCCTCGTCGTCACCACCGCCGCGCATGCCGCGGCGCAGGGCCTCAAGCCGATCGCGCGCCTCGTCGCCTTCGGTGCCGCCGCGCAGGCCCCCGTCTGGTTCACCACCGCGCCCGTGCCCGCCACGCAGCAGGCGCTCGCCGCCGCCGGCTGGAAAGTCTCCGACGTCGATCTCTGGGAAGTGAACGAGGCCTTCGCGGTCGTGCCGATGGCGTTCATGCGCGAGCTCGGCGTGCCGCACGACAAGCTCAACGTGCACGGCGGCGCCATCGCGCTCGGCCACCCGATCGGTGCCAGCGGCGCGCGCATCGTCGTGACGCTCATTCACGCGCTCCGCCAACGCGGCCTGAAGCGCGGCGTCGCCGCCATCTGCATCGGCGGCGGCGAAGGCCTCGCGGCCTGCGTCGAGCTTTGCTGATTTTAAAACCACGGAGACACAGAGTTCACAGAGATAACTGCGTAGGCCTCCGTGTCCTCTGTGCCTCTGTGGTTCTCTTTCCCTTCAATACTTTTCGTCCATGAGCAAAGTCCTCCCTTCCGCCGCGGCCGCGCTCGCCGGCTTGCTCCACGATAGCATGACCGTCGCCGCCGGCGGCTTCGGCCTGTGCGGCATCCCGGAGAACCTCATCCTCGCGCTGCGCGACAGCGGCGTGAAAGGTCTCACTATCGTCGGCAACAATGCCGGCGTCGACGACTTCGGCATGGGCCTCTTGCTCAAGACGCGCCAGATCTGCAAGGTGATGGCTTCCTACGTCGGCGAGAACAAGGAGTTCGAGCGCCAGGTGCTCGCCGGCGAACTCGAGCTCGAGCTCATCCCGCAAGGCACGCTCGCCGAGCGTCTCCGCGCCGGCGGTGCGGGCATCCCCGGCTTCTACACGCGCACCGCCTTCGGCACCAAACTCGCCGAAGGCAAGGAGACCAAAATCTTCGACGGCCAAGAATACGTTCTCGAGCGCGGCATCCGCGCCGATGTCGCGCTCGTGAAGGCGTGGAAGGGCGACAAGTCCGGCAACCTCGTTTTCCGCAAGACCGCACGGAACTTCAACCCCATGATCGCCACCTGCGCCGCCGTCTGCGTCGCCGAGGTCGAGGAACTCGTCGAGGTCGGCACGCTCGACCCCGACCAGATCCACACGCCCGGCATCTACGTCGACCGCATCCTGCAGGGCCCGCGCTACGAGAAGCGCATCGAATTCCGCACCGTGCAGGGCGCCGCGGCCTCGAAAAAAGAAACGCCCATCCGCGAACTCATGGCGAAGCGCGCCGCGCGCGAATTGCGCGACGGCTTCACCGTCAACCTTGGCATCGGCATCCCCACGCTCGTGGCCAACTTCATCCCCGCGGGCATGAACGTCACGCTCCAGTCCGAGAACGGCCTGCTCGGCATCGGTCCGTTCCCGTCCGAGGACAAAGTTGACCCCGATCTGATCAACGCCGGCAAGCAGACCATCTCCACGATCCCCGGCTCCGCGTTCTTTTCCAGCGCCGATTCGTTCGCGATGATCCGCGGCGGCCACATCGACCTTTCGATCCTCGGTGCGCTGGAAGTCGCCGACAACGGCGACATCGCGAACTGGATGGTGCCGGGCAAAATGGTCAAAGGCCCCGGCGGCGCGATGGACCTCGTCGCCGGCGTGCAACGCGTCGTCGCCGTGATGGAGCACTGCGCGAAGGATGGCAGCCCGAAGATCCTCAAAGCCTGCACGCTCCCGATCACCGGCAAGGGTGTCGTCAGCCTCATCATCACCGACCTCTGCGTCTTCGAAGTGAAGCCCGATGCCGGCGGCTTGCTGCTGATCGAGCTGCACCCCGGCGTGACGCTCGACGAAGTCCGCGCCAAAACCGGCGCGCCGTTCAGCCTCAAACATCAACCTACGCTCCGTGCATGACACACATACTGAAAGGCAAGAAGGCTTTGGTCACTGGCTCGACCAGCGGCATCGGTTTGGGCATCGCCCAAGCGCTCGCGGCCCAGGGCGCGAATCTGATGTTACATGGTCTCGGTGATCCCGCGGAAATAGCGCGGCTGCGCGAATCGCTCGCGACGCGCTGGGGCGTGCGCGTGGAGAGCCACGAGGCGAATCTTGCCGAGCCGACCGAGGCTGGCCGGTTGGTCGCCGACACGGAGTGCGTGTTCGGTGCGGTCGACGTGTTGGTGAACAACGCCGGTATCCAATTTGTTTCGCCGGTGGAGGAGTTTCCGCCGGAGCGCTGGACCGCGATCCAGAACATTGTGCTCAACTCGTCGTTTCATGCGATCCGCGCCGCGGTGCCGGGCATGCGGGCGCGCGGGTGGGGCCGCATCATCAATCTTGCCTCGGCGCACGGGCTCGTCGCCTCGCCGTTCAAGAGCGCCTACGTCGCCGCGAAGCACGGACAGGTCGGGCTCACGCGCAGTGTCGCGCTCGAACTGGCGGAGACAGAGATCACGTGCAACGCGATCTGCCCCGGCTACGTGCGCACGCCGTTGGTCGAAGGCCAGATCGAGAGCCAGGCCAAGGCGCATGGACTCACGCGGGAGCGCGTGATCCGCGAGGTGATTCTCGCGGCGCAACCGAACAAGCGCTTCATCGAGGTCGAGGAGATCGGGGCGCTGACCGTGTTCCTGTGCAGCGCGGCGGGACGCTCGATCACGGGCGCAGCCATTCCGATCGACGGCGGCTGGACCGCGCGCTGATTCAATCCGGCGCGATTTCCTCGAGCCATGCCGGTCGCGGCGCGTGTCGCGCGCGCAACGCTTGGTCGAGATGCGCGGTCGAACGTCCGCCGATCAAGACGGACGCGACTTCCGGCTGGTGCATGGCCCAGACCAAAGCGAGATGAGCGAGCGATTCGCCCGTGCGCGCGGCGAGTTGCTCCAACTCGGCCAGACGAGTCCAGGCCTGCGGAGTGAAATAAACCCGCTGGTGCCCGGGCATGACGTCGAAGCGACTGCCGGGCTCGACGCCGGACTTGTGCTTGCCGGTGAGGAAGCCCGCGCCGAGTGGGCTGTAGGTGACCAAGGAAACCTGTTCCCGACGGCACAGTTGTCGTAACGCGTCGTCGACGTCGCGCACGGCGAAATTCTGGTTGTTCTGCAACACCTCGATCCGTGCGACTCCCTGATCCTTTTGCCGCTCGAGCACGGTGGCGAGTTGGCCGGCGTGGAGGTTGCTGGCGCCGAGTGTCGCCACACGGCCGTCGCGCACCAGCCGGTCGAGTGCTTCCAGCGTGGGCCGTTTCCGCAGGGCTTCGTCCCATTGGTGAAGATAGAGCAGGTCGAGCCTCGCCACGCCGAGCGCGCGACAACTGGCGGTGACGGCCGCCGAGAGAGCGTCGGGCGTATAGGGCGGTTTGATCTTCGTGGCGACGAGCAGCGAGCCTTCCGCCGGCTGGCGCGCGGCCAGCCAGGCGCCGACGATTCTCTCCGATGCGCCGTGGCTGTATGAGGCGGCGGTGTCGAAATGGGTGAAGCCGTGCGCCCACGCGTGATCCATCACGGCGAACGCCGCGGCTTCGTCGATCTCGCGTCCGAAGGTGGCGCAGCCCAAGCCGAGCCGGCCCAGTCGCGCGGCCAAGGGCGCGAGCGGATTCAGGGCAGCCATGCCCGTTCGATCCGGCGGATGCGCAGACGGGCCAGCAGGCCGACTTGTTCGTCGCCCGCGCAGTAGGCGAGCAGGACAGCCTCGGGCGTGAAGTGAATGGCCGTGTAGCAATACCATTCGGCCGGACTGTCCTCGATGACTTTGCGCTGCGGCCAGGTCTTGCCGCCGTCCTGCGAGATCGAGGCGACCAGCGGCGTGCGGCGCTTGGGCGTGAAGGGCACCTGGCCGGAGTGATCGTTGTAGATCGCGAGCAAGGCGTCGGAGTCGGGCAGGCGCTTGATGCTGGCGGGCGACACGGGCGACTTCAGCTCGGTTGGCCGGGGCGGAGTCCAGTTGAGTCCGCCGTCCGTGGAGCGGAAGCCCCATTGCGAACCTTGGTCGGTGCGCACCCACGAGAAGAGCGAGCCATCCGACAGCTCCACGACGCCGGGCTCCTGCAAGCCGCGCCGGCTGGGGACGGGCATGGCCCACACGGAGTTGGCCTCTTTCCAGGTTTTGCCTTCGTCGTCGGAGTAATACCACAGCGCGATGCCGCGGATGTCGTTCAGGCGCTGACGCTCGTCGTGACCGGACGGCTCGCGGCGCAGCAGGCGGTTGAACGCGACGGGCACGATGAGGCGCCCTTTGCGCGTCTGGATCACGCGGTCGTTGTTCAGCACGAAGTAGCCGGGCGCGTCGATGATGCGCGCCGGCTCCGACCAGGTTTCGCCTTCGTCGGTGGAGAGGCTCAGGTAAGGGCCGCAATCGAGGCCGCTGTTCTTGACGACGTAGAAGAGGGCGAGCTTGCCGCTGGCGAGGCGCAGCAGGGAAACGCTCATGACGTTTTCCGCCGCGCCTTTTTCCGCGATCGTGCGCGGTTCGCTCCACGTGAGGCCGTCGTCGTCGGAGTGGATCGCCACGATGCGCGCGGAGCTGTTGTCGTGCAGGCCGCCGTAGAAATGCGTGTAGTAAAACGCGATCCGGCCGGACTTCAGCGTGACGAACGAGCCCTCGGAGTTGCGCGGATTTTCCGGCGTCGGCTCGAGGTTCAGCGTGAGATCGTTGCGCGGTGCGGCGGCGAGGACGAGCGGGAGCAGGCAGGAGAACAGCAGGAGGGAGCGGAGGCGCATGGCTCAGAAGAAGCGGTTGACGCGTTGCAGGACGTCCGAGCGAAAGCGCTCGATGTGTTGTTGCACGAGGTCGGCGGGCGTGAGCTGGGGGTCGTGCAGCAGCGAAGTGAGATCCATCGCCCAGGTGATGCCCTGATAGCGGTCCACCGTGTGGGGATCGTGGAAGGTGGCGTTGGCGCAGCGGCGGGCCGGGATGGCGAGGTCGAAGCGTTTGCCGCCGGTGTTCTGCGAGTCGAAGACGCCCATGAGAGCGGCGGCGAGGCCCGGGTAGGCGCTGGCATCGAGCAGTTGTTTCGCCTCGTCGGGCAGCCAGTCGAGATTGCGCCAGCCCTCGCAGCCGTAGACGCGTTGCGGGCGCTTGGATGCCGGCAGCGCACGCAGCGCGCGCAGCGAGTGCGCCAGCGTGGCGACGTGCGTGTCGTGCTTGTCGGCCGGCTGGTGGAGATAGACGACGTCGGCGTGAGCGGCTTCGAGCAAGGCGACGAGATCGGCTTGCAGCGCGGGCACGTCGCGTTGCTTCGCCTCGGCGCTGCTGTAGCCGAGCTGAACCTGCACGGAGTAATCGCCGACGCAGGCGGCCTTGCGCTGTTCGCGCCGGCGCACTTGTTGCATCTCCTCGTCGGTGAGTCCGGCATAGACGCCGGTGCGAGCACTGCCGGAGCCGTTGGTTAACGTGATGCCGCTGAACCAGAGATCGGTGCGACCGAAGCACGCGGCGATACCGTGATAGGCCATCGCCTCGATGTCGTCAGGGTGGGCGCCGATGCAAAGGTGGGTCGTCCGGCGGAGAGCTTCGTCGAAGCTAACGTCGTCGTGCGGGACAAAAAGATCGGCGTGAGGGCTGGAGAGTTTCATGGCGAAGGGGAGAAGGCGCCGCGGATCGGCGGAGGCGGATTCGGTGGGGTTGTGCGGTTGGGCGTTAAGGGGAGGCGGGCTGAGGAGTGACCGAGAGAATGGACAGGATCAGGCCCGCTCCGGCGACGCGGACGTCGGCGTCGGGATCGTCGAGGAGGGCGCGCACGCGGGAGGCGTCGGCGTCAGTCATGACTCCGGCCAGGCTTTGCGCCGCTTCGAAGCGAGCAGCCGTGGAGGTGCCGTGGAACAGGTTGCTTTCCAGCTCCTGTCGCCACTCCTCGCGCTCGGGGGCGGATGTGGCTATGGCCAGCGCGGCGCTGATGATGAAGGTCCGCGGCAACGTGCCTTTCGGTTCGTCGGCCGCGGCTTGGGAGAGGGCGGCGGCGGTGGCCGGATCTGTCTGGCTAATCCACCGGAGGACGTAGGCGGCTCGCTGGCGAGCGAGAGGGATCGGGCTCCGCAGGGATTCCCGCAGCGCGACCATCGCCTTGGGATCGCCGCAATGATGGAGGGTCCACCACGCGAGCACGGTTTCCTCCGGGGCTCGTTCGCGGATGTAGGTTTGCAGCGCCGCGAGGCATGCGGCCGAGACGGGCTGCGCAAGTTTGCCGAGGCTTTCGATCGCCTGCTTGCGGTCAGGCGCGGTCGGGTCTTGGGCGATCTGCTCGATGCGCTGGGTCCACGCCGCCTGTTCGCTTGGGGAACTGGAGGCATGGACGAGCCCCCGCCAGACACCGATGCGATAGCCCGCGGCGTCGCCGACGGTGTTGAGGTTCTCAAATCGGGCGCGCACCGACGCGTGTTCGCCTTGCGCCAGGAGGGCTTCGGCGGCGTGGACCTGAATCCACGATTTCTGCTGGCGCAAAACCTCCTGGAGCGTCGCGAGTGCGGCGGCGTGAAGGTCTGCATGGCGATTCGTAACGGCGTCCATGGTTGGGTGTTTGCGGACGAGGTTTTCGCCGATGTGTGCGGTGAGTCGAATTTGCCCCGACTCGACATACGCAGGCATCGCAATCATGCCAGACAGGCCAAGTAGGTTCATCAGTCTCACAAAACGCCGCCGCATCATTACAGCATGCTACCGGTCCGGTCGCGCACCAACCCAACATATTGGTCCCCAAAAGAAGCCAGTCGCTGTTCGTGATCTCGGTTTCTTCTTCGTTCTTACAAGATACGGCACCCAGTTGCTCGAATGACTCGAGAGCGATCACCGGACCTCCTGCCCCTGAACCGGCTGTCCTCGGCAAACCGAATCCGCTTACAGATTAATCGTGTGCGTTTTGCGAATTGATGTGGTCATTGCGAGAACCTGCTGGCGCAGCGCACTACTGCTCCGTGCGTTTCAGGTTCCACGATCGCACTTCGATTGCCGCATTTGAAAGCTGGGACTGACCTGAGTCATGTTCAGCTTCGAACGATGAAACTGATGCCGGACGAGTTCGGCTCCATTTCGGCCCAAGATCGTGCGAACATTAAGCAGAAGATGCCGATACCTGAACTCGGTTTAGATCTCTCCGATGAGCTTACCATTGTTAAAGCGAAAATGCGTCCGGCAGTCTTGATCCACCACCGCTGCCCAAATTGGCGAGACGAGGCCAGGCGCGTAGCGGATAGAGCTGCTGGCAAGTCGAAGCCGGAGAGGCATCTTTTCGCTCCAATCTATTCGCTTACGAAGGATGATGGTTCGACGGATTATCCGTCCGAGTTCGTCGATTTGGTGAAGAAAAACGAATTCCCCAGCATCCTGTTTCTTCCGGCCTATTCGATTGAATTGCGCTACGATTCCATGCTCGTCTTGAGCGATGCGTTCATGACTGGAGTGCACACTTTGCGTCCAACTGATATCTGCGTGGATCCCCTTACCCTTGGCTCTAAAATTGAGGAATGGGTGGAGTTTCTGACAACGGAAGCGCTAAACCTCGATGGAGAGCTTTCGAGCCCTTCCACAGCTTGAGCGAGACGGCACCAGATTGAGTCTCTGTTCAGAGCGTTGAAGGTGCGCATCCCTCCTTTCCCATAAAGGCGGGATTCGCGACGCAGGAATTGATGCTTCCTGATGTCGTTTCTGTGTGAAGATTGTTACGTGCTTTGGCGCGCTCAGGATTCGGCTTACTGCGTCGCCCGTGCGTGTCGGTGGCGTGTTGCTAATCGGCCGAAAGTTCGTCCAGATGCGTCTTGGATGAAGATCGTCATCATCGAGGACCAGACGATGGTTCGTGACCTGCTCGTAGGCGCTTGTGAAGCGGTATTCACTCCCGCCCAGGTTGACGGAGCTGCGAATGCGGCGACGGGCATTGCGCGCTGCAAAGAAGTCGGTCCGGATATCGTCTTTCTCGATCTCGAGCTTCCTGATCGCGACGGATTGGACCTTCTCGCGGAGCTGCGGAGAGTGGCGCCACGTGCGAAGATCATCGCCCTCTCGTCGCACACTGACGAGGTCACCGTGCATCGCGTGTTGCAGTCGCAGATTGAAGGATTCGTGGATAAAAATGCGCAGCCAGCCAAAATCCTCCGCGAGGCGGTGGCGACGGTGTTGGAAGGACGGCGCTACTTTTCGCCTGTGGTGCGGGAAGTCTGGCAACGTCTCCGCGACGAGCCCGCTGCCTTCAACAAGCTTTTGTCCGATCGTGAGCAGGAAGTGCTCGTGCTGGTCGGTCGCGGCTACACCAACAGCGAGATTGCGAAGCAAATGGGACTGAGTCCAAACACCATTCAGAACCATCGTTGCAGCATCATGAGCAAGCTCGGGCTGCATAGCTCCTCCCACTTGATCCGCTATGCGACGGAAAAAGGGTTCACACGTCTTCGGTCGGGTGGTCAGACCGAGAAATGATCGCGGTGCGAAGCGCGTCGGCCGCAGCGAAAACCGGCGCGATGAGTTCATTCCAAGAGTTCGATGAGGGATCGCGTGCGGTGGTTACCACCCGTTGAGCGGCGGCAGTTAGGACCACAGCGTTGACGATGCTGGCGTGCGAGCGAACGCGATGCGCGGCGCGCGCCACCGCTTCACGATCACCACGCTCAGCCGCGTTGCGTAACGCGGTGAGTTCGCCATCCAGGGCGCTTACATACCGTGTGCTTGCTTCAGCGGCGTGCGCCGGATCGCCATCACTGAAATAACGGAACGCCTCAAAGTTCAGTTCAGTGCCGTGCGGCGTGTCTGAGACCGATGCGCGTGCGAGTTCGGCGGGCGTCGAAAGAATCGCGCTTCGTGTCGAACGCAGTTTCGCTGCCGCCAACACGGAGCGTAGCTTCTCGGGGTCGAGCGGCTTCACCGCGAAGCCGTCCATTTGGGCTTCGAGGCATTGCTGTCGTATGTCGTCTTTGTCGTGCGCTGTGGTAGCGATAACAACGGCTCCGCGGGTAGCAGGGAAACTGCGGAGCTTGCGGGCAATCTCGCCGCCATTCATTCTAGGCAGTTCCCAATCGAGAAATATCGTGGAGTAAGCGTGGCGCTCGACCAGCGGCCAAACCTCCTCAGCGCACGAAGCGACATCCGCGTCGAGGCCGAGCTTTCGCACCATCCCGCGCAGCACGGTTTGATTGTATTCCTGGTCGTCGACGATCAATGCACGCGTGCCTTCGAGGCCGACCGCGCCGGTGTCCGGCGCAATCTTTGTTCGAAACGTGGCCCGCTCCAACGGGAGATCTATCCAGAATGTCGCACCTTGACCCGGTGCACTGGTCACACCGGCTTGGCCGTCCATCAGTTCCGCGAGGCCGCGACAGATGGCGAGTCCTAGACCGGTGCCGGAGATGCCGCTGGCCTTGGCACGAGCGCCACGGGAGAATTTCTCGAAAAGTTGAGCCTGTTCCGAGGCCGATAGCCCCGGACCGCTATCGACAACAGCTATCCGCACGCCCACGCGGTCAGAGGTGTCGAGTGTTGTGCTAATCACTTCGACTCTCACTGGGGCGCCGGGTGCGTATTTCAAGGCGTTGCTGACATAGTTCGAAACGATCGTGCGGATTTTTTCCGAGTCACCGCGGAAGCCGTCTACAAACGAGGCTGGCACGTGAAGTGAGAGGTCGGTCTTTTTCTCGCGTGCATCAACGCGGTGCAGCGCCAGCACGTCCTCGAGCAATTCCACGAGTGAAAACGGGGCCAGATCAACATGAAGGTGTCCGTATTCGAGGCGCGTGTAGCCGAGCACATCTTCAAACACTCGCTTCAGATGTTCGGTCGATCGGCGGAGCGACAGGGCTAGGCGGCGTTCTTCCGCCGGCAGTGGCGCGTCCCGGAGCAGATCGACGAGATTGGCGATGCCATTCAGGGGATTGCGGATCTCGTGACTGATGTTCTCTAGAAATTCGTTCTTCACGAGATTGGCGCGAGCCAGTTCACGCGTGCGCTCGTCCACGATCGCATTCAGCCGATCATTCTGGCGGCGAAGCTGGCGCAAACGCCACCGCACACCGCCGAAAATCACTAGCGCGGCGAGCGCGACGTATCCTGCCATCGCAGGGCCTCGCTGATACCACGGAGCAGCGATGCTGAACGTCACGGCGAGTGCCGGCCCGGTGCGTCCAAACTGATCAATCGCACGGGCACGGAACGTATAGTTGCCGGGCCGTAGTCCCGTGAAGGTGAACACCGGATCGATTTGAGGCTTTAGCCATTGTTCGGACAAGCCGCTGAGCGAAGATTGGACGAGGAGGTTATCTCCGGATGCGCGCCGTGCGCCGGCCAGAGTCACGCGCAACACGGTCGTGTCCGCTTCAAACGCAATTGGCCGTGCGGTGGCGGGCAGTGCGACCGGCCTGTCATTGCGGTCAAAGCGGCCTAGCGTGACGGGCGGCGGCGGTGGTGTTTCGACAAGCTGTGATAGGGACACACGGAGTAGCGTCCGACTGCCCGATAACCACAACGTGCCGCCGTCGTCTGGCGTGAAGCTCACCGCGTTGATACGTCCGGCCGTCGCTATTTCGGCGATCTCGAACGGCGTCCAGGTCACCGATCCGTTGCGGTCATCTGCCCGAACTCGCAGCAGCACCGGCGGTAGTGTCCCATCGGACGCGGCTGCCCGCACCAGCCAATACGCGGTCGCTGGATCATCAGTGGCGACGGCAGCTAGTGCGATGAACTGCCTTAGTTCGGGCGTCTCGACAAATGTATCCGTATTTTCCTCATAGTGCAGAATCGTTCTTTCAGTGAGCGCGAAGACTCGTCTCCCCGCGATTGCGATATGTGGGCGTTCGGCGTCGTTGGGCACGCCAGCACCGCGGCGAAAGTGTCCGGCTTGTTTCCAAGAGGTGGTGGTTGACGCAGGATCGCGCCGGAACTGGAAGATGCCGTTGGTTACAGTCGAGACCCACACGTCGCCGCGTCCATCCTGAGCGAAGTTGATTGGATAGCTGTTCAGGTCAGCTACGGTGCGAGGTGTGGAATCAGTGGGAGTATTGATGCTGAGCGTCTCGATTCGCGTGTCGCGCAAGAGAAGGAGCTCCTCGGTTTGTCGAGGAACCATCAATGAAAAGATGTAGCCCGGAAGTGCTGCGATCTCCCGCAGGTCGCTTTGCGTGAACTTCCAGACGCCTCCACCATAGCCACTGAACAAGAGTGAGTCGCCGGCGCTGATGGCGTCAGAGAGGGGTGTCTGGAGGTGCGTAAGGTGGAAAACGCCGGCCGTTGTGCTCTCGCTGCGGTTGGCTAGGCGCATCAGCATTCGGCGGGTGAGCACGTTCGTTTCGCCGCGATGTGATAGCACTTTCAGTGCAGGTTCACTGAGGCCATTCTGCGGAGTGAAAGCCGACGCCAATCCGCGCGCCTCGATTCGCGCCGTCCCGCCGGGAAAACCCGCCCACAATCGGCTCGCCCCGTCGAACCACAGCCCAGTAACCGAATCGTGCGGCAAACCCGTGGAACGATCTAGGTGAGCGAACACCTGATCGTTCAGCGATGCGATTGTTACTCCGCCCAGATAACTGCCAATGGCAACGGTGCGCGCGTCCAGACGGACGGCGTGCCAGGGGATTTTTTCCGCGAGCTTGGCGGAAAGCCGCGGGAGCTTGGTCCAGCCGTTGCCCTCGCGACGAAACACGCCGTCTGCGGAGCCAACAACTTCCGGAGAGACCTCTGACGCATCGCCGTGACTTGCCGCAAAGGTCCAAAAGATGAAAGCACTGGGCAGAGCTGAAGCGGCGATCGTCAAACGCGGTCCATCCGCCTCCATACGAAAGATCCCTTTTCCGCTCTGGAAAATCCATAGAGTCGCGCCGTCGCGATTTGCGAACAAGCGCGTTGCGGACGGCATTTCCCAGTGTTCAAACCCGCTTCCGTTCCAGCGCAACACGCGTTGCTCGGTCACGAAAACCATTCCTCGCGCCGTGTCTGCGGCAAACCACACATCTCGTAGCTGATCGATGCCGGCGCTGCGCAACTGCTCGCGCATCGAGACATACCGCCAGACGCCGGTTGCAGTCCGATCGAGGTAGCCAATTTCGTCGATCGATCCGAGCCACAGGCGTCCCGTCGCGTCACGAGCGAGGGCGCGCACCGCATATGTGCCCGAGGGGAGCTCAATCCGCTCGCGAGTCTTGCCATCGAAAAGAGAGAGCTCGTCGGAGCCGATCCAAAGCTGTCCGTCGTCGCCCGCGGTGAAGGCCCAGACCTCGCCATTGTGCCGCGTGGGTGGCACTTCAAACGCAGAGAACAATGGCAGGCCGCGTGCAGCTTGGGCCCATCCGTCGTAAATCTCGTTTGATGCCCAGCCGCGCGCAACGATGAGCCCGACGAGAGACAGGACGATCAGTGCTAATCGGTGCAGGCGAGAGAAAGGGGAGGGGCGCGTGCGCAGCATTCGAGCCGATTCGGGGTGGCAGGAACGTTAAGCGCGTGAGTTGCGGGGGCGACCAGAATCCTCCTCACTGGGAAAGCCTGACCGGTGGATTTCCACTAATCGCGGCGGTTGGCTTCGGGTTCGGCGGCTCTTGAACTCCGGTCCGTGATCACGCGAACCCTCGCGTGCGTTCGCGAACCCCACCTCCTCAAACCCCAAGAATTATGAATGCTGTTTACCGCCGCACCACGGGCTGCGCTCGTTTGCTTTTCGGCGCGTGCGCGAAAGCTACACCCGCGTCGTTGACACCCTTACGACACCTCACTGGTGCCATCGCGTTGAGCGCGATTTTCTCATTTTCCGCTTCGTTGGGATACGCACAGACGAGCGAGGAGAATCCGGCCCCCGCCGCGAAGCCGGCCGACATCCCAGTGGATGATTCCAAACCGATCGAGTTGCCGTCTTTCGTGGTCACGGCCGAAAAGGTCGCGCGGGCAGCGCAGGAAGTCCCGATGGCGGTCGTGGCAATCGACAGCCAAAAGGTGGCGGATTTCAAAATCTTCAATGTGCAGGACGTGCAGAACGTTTCTCCGGGCCTGAACGTTAACACCGTAGACCCGCGCAATCCCATCCCCACCGTGCGCGGTGTTACCTTCAATCCCGACAGCGGCACGACAGCGGCGGTCGATGTCTACTGGAATGAAATGGCCGTGAGCGCCTCGACTGCCTTCCGGGCAATGTATGATGTCGGCCAGATTGAGGTGCTACGTGGCCCGCAAGGCACATTGCGCGGTCGTTCGTCGCCGGGTGGCGCGATCACGATCTCGTCGCGCAAGCCGGATCTCGATGACTACGGCGCCTCGGTGCAGCAGACCGTTTCCAACCAAAATCTCTACAATACCCAGGCCGCGATCAACGTGCCGATCGTGAAGGGGAAGCTGGCGCTCCGTCTCGCCGGGCTCTACGACGGCAACGAGGCGGGCGGTATCCACAACATCATCACGAATCGCGACACCGCCAGCCACACCCGCAGCGCTCGCGCGACGCTCGAGTGGAAACCCTCGAAGGAATTCGACCTAACCCTCGTTCATCAGGAGCTCCGACAGCGCCTCAATCCTTACGGCATCGTTGAGCGCTCGCCGATCTTCAGCACGTCGATGCCGAAAAACGTCAGCCCATTCGATCGAATCTCAGTCAATCCGGGACCGATGGAATACTACGATCGTCCGGCAACCAGCACGCTCACGGCGGTTTGGCGCCTTTCCGGAAAGCGCGAGATCACCGCCATCCTCGGCCGACAGACGGCAAAAACCAGCACGAACGTCGAGTTCGACAACGACGCGAACATCATCCCCGGTTGGACCTATCCGCAGCAGCTCGAGATTGATACCAACAGCCATACCTACGAACTGCGGTTCTCATCGATCAACCACGAGAAGTGGAACTACATCTACGGTGCCTACTACGAGACCGGCAAATCAAACGTCGGTATCAAACAGGCGGCGGTGAAGCTGTGGTTTGACGGGTTGAACCCGTATGTTTCGAGCAGCCCGGTTCCGCGCGCACCGGATATGATCATCCCGCTGGATATGTCCGTTACGGGCGACGGGTCCTATCGCGGCTTGTTCACGACGCAGACGTTTCAAGTCACGGACAAGCTTCGCTTCGAAGCGGGCCTGCGTTATCAACAAATCAAGAACACCAGCCATCAGTCCGCGCCGGCGCTGGGCATCGATTCCCGCAGCAAGCGTGATGAATCGCCCACCACTGGCTCTGCGAGTCTTTCCTATCAGGTCCGGCGTGGTCTGCTGGTCTACTCGACGTTCGGTCGCTCCTACCGTCCGGGTGGCGAGGCTTATCGCGCCGCCGCTGAACAGCTCGACAAATACCTGCACTACAAGCCTGAGACATCCAACGGCGTCGAAGTGGGCGTGAAGACCACCTGGTTCGACAACCGACTCCAGCTCAACGCGGATGTTTTCTACCAAAAGTTCAAGGACTACATCTCCCACTCCGGTTTCGTGTTTGCGGACCTCAACTTCGACGGTGTTTCGGACAACACGATGGGCATCACGTTCAACGGCGATGCGCGCACACAGGGTGTGGAATTCGGAATGGCTTTGTCGCTGCCGCGGCGTGTTATCCTGAATCTCGATGCCACTTACGTTGACGCTCGCTGGACTGGCGGTCGCTCCCCGACTTCCGCCACGAATGCCTCCGGTGTGCCGATCTTCAATACCCCGGGCGAGCAGGTCAGCTACAAGGATCTCGCCGGCAAACCGCTCGGGGAGACCCCGCGATTGGAAATGAGCACTAGCATCGACTGGTCCCGCCGCGTGCGCTCGTTCGAAATCTTCACGCGCGGACTCGTGCGCTACAAGGGAAGTCGCGAGATGCTCAATGTCACGCCCCCAGATGTCGGTGGCTACGGCATGGTCGACTTGTTCGCTGGTCTGCGCAAACCCGACGGCACCTGGAGCGTGACGATTTGGGCCAAAAACGCGCTCGATCACAAAGTTGTTACGGGCTGGGACCCGATGAAGACGATTGGCCTCTGGCCGGCGGGCTACAACAGCGTGCGTGTCGCTCCGGAACGCGAAATTGGCCTTACCGCCACGTTCGCATTCTGAGCTTGCGATAGCGTTAATCACGAATGCCCGCTCGCCAGCGCTCTCGCGGCGGGCATTCTTCAGCACCGGCGGCGGACGGTTGATTGTCTGTGCACGAGAGCCTTTCCCCAGTCATGAATCTCAAGTCTCTCTGCTCTGGAATCGGTCTCGCGCTGGTGTTGACGCTGGTCGCTTGTCGGCCCGCTTCGCAGCCGGCGACTCCGTCGCCGCTGGCGGCCACCAATCTGCGCTGCGAGTATTTCGTCAACCCCGTTGGCATTGATGAGCCTGCCCCGCGGTTGAGCTGGGAATTGATCACTGGCTCTGACGAGCGCGGCCTGCGTCAGTCGGCGAGCCGGATTCTTGTCGCGTCCAATCTTGCTAAATTGGAGGCCAATCAAGGCGACCTGTGGGATCGGGAATTGCAGGGGAATGCAACGGCCCAGATTGCCTACGCCGGCAAACCCCTTGCGCCGCACACCGAGGTGTTTTGGAAGGTGCAGGTGGTCGATGGTGCAGGCCGCCGTTCAGCTTGGAGCAAGCCCGCTCGTTGGAGCATGGGACTGATGAAAACCGACGCGTGGCGAGGCGACTGGATCGGCTTCGATAACGTGCAACCAGCGAGCGCCGCGTGGCTGCCGCCTTCGCAAGCCGGACGCGTCTACCTGCCCGTTGTCCAGCTCCGTAAGGACTTCACGTTGGCTGCTGCGCCGGGGCGCGCCGTGCTCTACATCACGGCGCTCGGCAATGTGGAGCCGCGCCTCAATGGCGAGCGGGTCGCCGACGAGTATTTCACGCCGGGTTGGACCGATTACGCGAAGCGGCTCTATTATCGCGCTTACGATGTAACGGCTTTGCTCAAGCCCGGCGCGAACACTCTCGGTGCGCTGTTGGCCGACGGGTGGTTCCGTGGGAACATCGGTGCGTTCGGACAGCGCCGTTATGGCAAGCATACGCGGGTTCGGGCCGAGCTGCACGTCTTCGACGCCGCGGGCAAGGCGCAGGTCGTGGCAACGGATTCGACGTGGAAGGCGAACACCGGACCGATTCTCGAAGCCGATCATCAGGCCGGAGAATCCTACGACGCGCGCCTTGAGCAGCCGGGTTGGGATGCCCCCGGGTTTGACGATCGCAATTGGCACGCGGTCGCCACTGGCGCGGAGACCGTCCCCGCTATTATCCGCGCTCATCCAGCGCCGCCCGTGCGGCGGATCGCGGAACGTCCGACGGTGGCTATCACCACGCCGAAGCCGGGCGTTTATGTCTTCGATCTGGGGCAGAATTTTGCGGGCTTCGCGCGCTTACGACTTAACGAGCCTGCTGGCACTGTGGTGTCGCTCCGTTTTGCGGAGATGCTCGATGCCGATGGAACGGCCTACCTAGAAAACCTCCGCACCGCGCGCGTGATCGATACCTACGTGTGCAAGGGTGGCGGCGAAGAGATTTGGGAGCCGCGCTTCACCTTTCATGGGTTCCGCTATGTTCAGGTTACCGGGCTGACGAAGCCGCCGGCGGCAACAACCATCACCGGCGTTGTGCTCAGCACCGGCAACGTGGACACCGGTGCGTTCGAAAGTTCGAGTGCGCTGCTCAATCAAATCTGGTCGAACACGCGTTGGGGGCAGCTCTCGAACTACTTCGAGGTGCCCACGGACTGCCCGCAACGCGACGAACGGCTCGGTTGGACGGGCGATGCTCAAGTGTTCGTCCGCACCGGCGCCTACAATCAGGATATTGCCGCTTTCATGGGCAAGTGGATCGATGACATCGCCGACACCCAAACGGCGGAAGGCGCGTTTAACGACACCGCGCCCGTCGGATTCAAGGGCTCGGCGGCCGGGTGGGCGGACGCGGGCATTATCGTGCCTTGGACCTTGTGGAAAACCTACGGAGACACGCGCGTGCTGGAGCGGAGCTACGGCGCGATGCAGCGCTACCTGGAATTTGTGCGCCGCCAAACGAAGGACTTCATTGGGCCTAATCGCGGTTATGGTGATTGGCTCGCGATTGGTGGCATCACGGAGAAGGACCTGATTTCCACCGCCTATTTCGCATACGACGCGAAGCTCATGGCAGAAATCGCGACGGCGCTCGGCAAGTCGCAGGATGCGGTCGCCTATCGCAAGCTCTTCGAGCAAGTGCGTTCGGCTTTTCAATCGAAGTTCGTCAATCAGGACGGCTCCGTCGGTGCGCATAGATCGCAGACCGCTCATTTGATGGCATTGCGGTTTGGCCTGCTGTCGGTGGAGCAGGAATCTGCCGCGGTTCCTCACCTGCTGGGAAACCTCGAAGATCGCAACTGGCGGCACGGCGTTGGTTTTCTCGGGGTGAACCTCTTGCTGCCGACGTTAGCCGATATCGGCTGCACAGAAGGCGCCTACTACGTTGCCACGGGCCGGGAATTTCCGTCGTGGGGCTATTCAGTCGATCAGGGTGCGACGACGATCTGGGAGCGATGGAACAGTTTCACACGCTCTCGTGGTTTCGGCGATGCGGGCATGAACTCGTTCAACCACTACGCCTACGGCTCTTGCGTCGAGTGGTATTACCGCACGGTGCTCGGGATTGATGGAGAGGACGGATTCGCGCGCATAACCATCAAGCCGCAGCCTGGGCCGGGCGTTAGCTTCGCGCGTGGGCACTACGACAGTATTCGCGGACGCATTTCTACCGACTGGAAAATCACGAACGGTGAACTGTCGCTCGATGTCACCCTTCCGCCGAATACAAGTGGAGAGATTCACGTGCCCGCGGCAACCGCGGAGGTAGTGCGCGAGGGCGGTGGCGCTGCCATGAGCGCGGCCGGATTGAAATTCTTACGTATGGAAGGGGGCGCTGCCGTGTTTGCCGCCGGCTCGGGCACCTATCAGTTTCGCGCCCCTTTCGTCGCCACGACGAAGGTGGCACCGCCGGTCCCCGGCAAGAGCAACGCTGTTGAAGAGGAACTGGCATCGAAGATCGTGGACAAACCGGCGGATACCTCGGGCTATTCGCTCAATACCAAGATCGGCATTCTGCTCGACGATCCCAAGGCGAAGGAGGCCCTGCGCGCCGTCATCCCCGAAGCGATCAACAATCCCGAATTCGCTCAGGCAAGAGAAGCAACCTTCGCGCAGCTTCACGACTTCGCTCCCGAATACTTCACCGCCGAGCGGCTCAAGCTCGTGGGTGAGACGCTCGCCAAACTGGGCCCGACGAAATGGTCGATCGAAACCACATTGATTGGCGAACTGCTGGCTAATCCGGAGGCGAAAGCGATTCTGCTGAAGCACGCGCCTGTGGCAGTGAACAATCCTGATTTTGCGCAGGCCAGTTCGATGACCCTGCGCCGGGTTTCGGAGTTTTCCGCCGACTATTTCACGCCGGAGCTTCTGAAAGCGATCGAAGCTGACTTAGCTGGGCTCTCGCGGGCGAAACCAGCGATACCTCCGCCGGCGACTCCGCCGTCGCCGCCGGCAACGCAAAGCAGCGGCCCGTTGACCATCGAAGCGAAGATCGGCGATCTATTGGACAACCCGGCGACCCGGGCTGTGTTGGCTAAGCATCTCGGCGCCATGATCGACGCCCCGCAGTTCGCGGCGGCGCGCGGTATCACGCTCCAGCAGCT
Organism: Verrucomicrobiota bacterium; assembly: GCA_023432225.1. Classification (GTDB taxonomy): domain Bacteria; phylum Verrucomicrobiota; class Verrucomicrobiia; order Opitutales; family Opitutaceae; genus Didemnitutus. The sequence goes on along the minus strand of JAEYUW010000021.1, from coordinate 20,347 downwards.
ACAGCCCCACGTGAAAGACATTCTCACCGAGGAGAAGCTCAAGCTGATCTCCGAGGAGTTGAACAAAGCTGCGTTCGCGGCTCCAATCTCGTCGGCTGCCTTAGGCCTCGAATCGAAAATCGGCGAACTACTCGATCATCCTGCGGCCAAGGCCGTGCTGGAGAAGCACCTCGCCGCCATGATCGCCAATCCGCAGTTTGCCATGGCGCGCGGTCTCACGCTCAAGCAATTGCAGGGCTACGCGAAGGACGCGCTGCCGGATTCGATGCTGGCGACCATCGCGACTGATTTGGCGAAGATTGCCCCGACAGTCCCACCCGCCAATGGTGCCCTGTCGATCAACACTAAGATCGGTGATCTGCTCGCAAGCCCGGCGGCAAAAGCCGTTTTGGAAAAACATCTGCCGAAACTGCTCGCGAGTCCGCAATTCGGCCAAGCACGCGACATGACTCTCCGGCAGTTGCGCGACTATTTTCCAGAGCAACTCACGGCTGAGAAGCTCGAAGCGATCAACACGGATCTCGCGGCCGCGCGCCCGGCGGCCAACGCCACGCCGAAGAAGGATTAGCGTGCGCCGCTATCGCGTGCGCGATCGCTGACATGAAGAAGCGGCAGAGGGTTTTTCTCACCGGTGCCTCCGGCACGATGGGGCGGGAGGGGTTGCGTTGCTTGCTCGACCGCCGCGACCGATTCGACGTGGTCGCGCTCGTTCCGCCGACAGAACGCGATCATGCGCGTATGAGGCCGTTCGAGTCGGAACTTGGGTTGAAGATCATCTGGGGTGATCTAACCCAGTTTGCGGACGTGCTAGAGGGAGTGACTGGTGCGGACATCGTGTTGCACGTCGGCGGAATTATCCCGCCGTTGGCCGACCACCAGCCAGAGCTTGCTGCCACGGTGAATGTAGGCGCGGTTCAGAACATCATCCGCGCCGTGCGCATGCAGCCCTTCCCTGATCGCTGCAAGCTGGTCTACATCGGAACGGTCGCGCAAACCGGCGATCGCATGCCGCCGCTGCACTGGGGCCGCACGGGCGATCCGATTTTCATCAGCGAATTCGATCATTACGCGGTCACCAAGACTGTCGCCGAGCGTATGGTGATTGAGTCCGGCCTGAAGCATTGGGTGTCGCTTCGTCAGACGGGCATCGCCCACGTCGACCTGCTTTCGGCGCTCGACCCCATCATGTTTCACGTGCCACTGAACGGAGTGCTGGAGTGGGTGACCGCGTCCGATTCCGGCCGGCTGCTGGCGAATGTTTGTGAAGACGATGTGCCGGACGAGTTCTGGCGACGGATCTACAACATCGGCGGCGGCGCGCGGTTTCGTGTGACGAATCACGAGTTCATGGCGCGCACGTTCGCCGCGCTTGGAGTAGCGGACTTCCGCGACGTGACGGAGCCGCCTTGGTTTGCGACGCAGAGTTTTCATGGCCAGTGGTTCTCGGACTCGGACGTGCTGGAATACTATCTGCGTTTCCGGCGCGAGGGTGTGGATGATTTCATCAAGGCCTTGATTGCTCACGCGGGTTGGCGGCGCTGGGCTGCACGTCTGACACCTTCTGCGCTGGTGAAGGCGAAGCTCGCGGCGCTCGCTCGGCGCGAGACGGGCACATTGGGGTGGATCGAACGTGGCGCGAGTGAACGCATCCGGGCGTTTTTCGGGTCTTTCGACGAATGGCACCGCATTCCGGGATGGAGCGGTTACGCGTTGCAGCAGCCGTCGGCCACGCCGGTGCGTCTCGATCACGGTTACGATGAAAGCAAGCCGCGCGAGAACCTCGATCTTGCGGACATGCAAGCCGCCGCACGGTTTCGCGGCGGCACCTGCCGATCAGCGCAGATGCGAACCGGAGACATTCAGACTCCGTTGCCGTGGCGCTGCGCATTCGGACACGAGTTCCTTGCGAGCCCGACCTTGATTCTGCTCGCCGGCCACTGGTGCCCCCATTGTCTTCCTGCGCCGTGGAACTACGCCGCGGAGGCGCAACGTAACCCATTCCTTGCTCAGGTTTGGAATGTAGCACGACCCCCAGCGCATACCGCGCGCTCGGCGGTGGTTTTTCACTAATCGGCCGGCTGTGCGCCGCTGGTGGTTTCTGTCCTGTTCTGGGTCGAGCGAGCGCTGCGTCGCTCAAGTTCTACTCCGAAACCCCATGAAGACTTTATCTCTTTCGGTTGCGATGGCTGTGCTTTCTCCGTTGTGCGGGCTGGCTGACGCCGTCGATTTTCGCGCCCAAGCCAAGGCATTGGTGGGTCAACTGACGCTTGAGGAGAAAGCGGCGCTTTGCTCCGGCCGCGACATGTGGTCCACCAAACCGATCGATCGTTTGGGCATTCCCGCGACTGTGCTCACCGATGGTCCCCATGGGGTGCGTCGTTCTCGAGCCAACGACATTTCGAGCAATGATCCTGCCACGTGCTTCCCGACCGCCCCGGGCCTCGCGGCGACGTGGAGCGTTGATCTCGTCCACGAGGTGGGTGTCGCGCTCGGGCGCGAGGCTCAGGCGCTCGGCGTGCAGGTTCTCCTCGGGCCGGGGGTGAACATGAAGCGCTCTCCGCTCGGGGGCCGCAATTTCGAGTATTTCTCCGAAGATCCTGTGCTCACGGGTCGACTCGCTTCGTCCTGGATACGCGGCGTCCAGAGCCAGGGAGTAGGTGCTTCTTTGAAGCACTTCGCGGCGAACAATCAGGAGTGGGAACGGTTCATTTCCGACTCGGTGGTGGATGAGCGCACGTTGCGCGAGATTTACCTGCCTGCTTTTGAAATCGCCGTCACAGAGGCGCAGCCGTGGACGGTGATGTCCGCCTACAACAAGCTCAACGGCATCTACGCCTCGGAGAACAAGCGTTTGCTCACCGACATCCTGCGCCGCTCCTGGGGATTCGCCGGGATGGTCGTGTCCGATTGGGTCGCCGTGGAGGATCGCGTTGCAGGCGTTCGCGCGGGACTGAATTTGGAAATGCCGTCGTCGGGCGGACTGAATGACCGCAAGATTGTGGCCGCCGTGATTGCCGGCGATCTCGCCGTTTCACGTCTCGACGAAAGCGTCACCGAGATCGTCGAACTGGTCTTGCGGGCGAAGGCTGCCGCGAAGCCTGAGACCAAAATCGACGTTGCCGAACACCAAGCGTTGGCGCGGCGCGCGGCCGGAGAGGCGATCGTGTTGTTGAAAAACGACCGTGTTCTTCCGATCGACCCAGCGCGACCCGGCCGCATCGCGGTGATCGGCGTTATGGCGAAGCACCCGCGCATTCAGGGCTCGGGCAGCTCGCGCGTGAATCCCACGAAAATCGAAAACGCCTATGATGAGTTGGCGACATTGGTAGGCGCGGAGCACCTGAGCTATGCGGCAGGATGCGACATAGACGGAAACACCAGCGATGCGCTCATTGCGCAGGCGCGGGAAACGGCCAAGGCCGCGGACCGAGCGATTGTATTTGTCGGACTGCCGGACAGCTACGAGTCCGAGGGTTTTGATCGAAAAAATCTCGATCTGCCACCCGACCACAATCGTCTCGTCGACACGGTTGCTGCAACGCAGCCAAACACGACGGTCGTGTTGATGAACGGATCAGCGGTCGTCATGCCATGGGTGGGCCGCGTGAAGGCGGTTCTCGAAGCCTATCTCGGCGGCCAATCGGGCGGCGGAGCTATAGCCGACGTGCTGACCGGGCGCGTCAATCCTTCTGGCAAACTCGCGGAGACGTTCCCGACGCGAATCGAGGACACGCCCGCCTACCCGAACTTTCCCGGGCGTGACGGTGCAGCGCTCTACGGCGAAGGGCTGTTCATCGGCTACCGGCACTACGACGCGAGAAAGATTACGCCGCTGTTTCCCTTCGGCTTCGGCCTGAGCTACACGACTTTCGTCTACACGGGAATCAAAGCTGATGCGGTGAGCGTGAAACCAGCCGAGGGAGCGACCATTCACATTAAGGTGAAAAATACGGGCTCCCGCGCCGGGGCCGAGGTGGTGCAACTCTACGTCCGGCAGTCCTCGGCGCCGGTCGCTCGCCCGGAAAAAGAGCTGAAGCATTTTACCAAACTGATGCTCGCTCCAGGTGAGGAGAAGATCGTCAGCTTCAAACTCAGTGAGCGCGACTTCGCCTACTATGATGCGAAAAGCAGCGAGTGGGTGGTGGACTCGGATTCGTTTGAGGTCTTGGTGGGAGGCTCTTCGCGCGATTTGCCGCTGCGGCAGGTTCTCTCGGTCGAGGGCTTGCCCCGTGCGCAGCCGAAGCTGACGCGCTATTCGTCGCTCGCTGATCTCGCGGCCCATCCACGCGGGCGGCCGATCTACGAGCAAATGATGCAGTCGATGCTGGATGCCGCCACGAAGAACACGACGGCACCGAAGACTCCTGCTGAGGAAGCGGAGGCCAAGCGTGCACGAGCTACGTTGGAAGTGTTCATGCGCGAACAGACTCTCGGCAAACTGGTGATGGCTTCCGGGGGGCAGTTCTCGGAGGAAATGATGCAGGGCATCCTCACCGCGGTGAATCAGTAGTATCGTTCACATTTCGGACGCGCCTTTTTCGCCCCATGAATCCCAATCCTTTGGTCGGTCTCGTCTATCACTGGCTCGGTGGCCTTGCCTCCGCGAGTTTCTATCTGCCCTACCGCGGAGTGAAACGTTGGTCGTGGGAAACCTATTGGTTGGTCGGCGGTGTGTTCAGCTGGATCGTGGCGCCTTCGTTCTTTGCGTTTCTGCTCGTTCCGAATGTAACCGGTATTCTACAGGCAGCCCCGGGGCGCGCGTTGTTCTGGGCGTATTTCTTCGGGGCAATGTGGGGCCTCGGCGGCCTGACCTTCGGACTTACGATGCGCTACTTGGGCATTGGCCTCGGTATGGCAATCGCGTTGAGCCTGTGTTCGGCGTTCGGCACTCTGATGCCACCGCTGTTTGCCGGAGAACTGGGCAAGATCGCGAGCAGTGCTTCGGGGCAGTATGTGCTCGCCGGTGTCGGAGTGTGCCTGCTCGGTATCGGCCTGTGCGGTCTCGCCGGCATGCGCAAGGAGCGCGAGATGAGTGCCGAGCAGAAGAAAGCGGCTGTGAAGGAGTTCAATTTCCGCAAAGGAGTGCTCGTGGCGGTCTTTTCCGGCGTGATGAGTTCCTGTTTCGCATACGGGCTCGCCGCCGGCAAACCGATCGCCGACCTCGCTCGCGCCTCTCTGGCCGAGCACGGCGGCTCTGATCTTTGGCAGAATCTCCCCGTGTTAATCGTCGTTCTGCTCGGTGGCTTCACGACGAATTTTGCATGGTGCACGATCTTGGCAGTCCGCAATCGCTCACACGGCGAGTATCGCGCGCTGCGGTTGACCACAACCGAGCAGGATGCCGGCGCGTCGTTGCCGGTGAACTATGCATTGTCGGCCGTGGCCGGAGTGACGTGGTATCTCCAATTTTTCTTCTACAGCATGGGGCAGACAAAAATGGGGGAGTATGAGTTCTCCAGTTGGACGCTGCACATGGCCAGCATCATCCTGTTCAGCTCGCTCTGGGGCATCGCGTTGAAAGAGTGGCGCGGCAGCAGCACTCGGACGCATCAGTTCATCTTCGTCGGCATCGCCATTTTGATCCTTTCGACGCTGGTAGTCGGCTACGGCAATTATCTCGGGAGTTCACGCGTTCACTAACAACTCGCGTTCGCGTCGCGGGCGCTAGTGCGAATCCCTCCTGTCCAAGACGCGGCGGGATTCGGCTTATGATCCGAAACGCTCCTGAATAGTCCTCCGTCCGGACGGGTTCGACCAGCCGTCCGAGGCTACGCGATCAGATAGTCAGACGGGCGCTCGTTGTGCAGTTGGCTCACAAGGGGCGCCGTCCGAGCATGGCGCGCGAGGAGGATTACGTAGGAAATTACGTAGTTTTTTGCCCTGAATTGCCCAGAATTGCTCTGACTGTCGGAAATCCAAAGTTTCGGGACGTAAGATTCTAACCCCTTAACAATAAGGCCCTCCCGAGCAGTGGGGAGGGCCTCAAATTGGGTGCAGGGGTTGGATTTGAACCAAGCCGGAGGCAGTTTTGGGCGACATACTCTTGTTGGTAACCAGAAGGTTACGAAAGTCAATTTGGTGAGACGTAGCGTTTCGAGTGACGAACTATGCGCCAATTATGCTCCGGGCATGGGAGGGAAGGGCGGTCGCCAGCGCCGGCACCTGCGCTTCGAGCGAAACTCAGTTTCGCACGCGCCCGCCATGCCGCGGCTCTCTCGTTGGGAAGCGCGATCGGCGGACGCACTGAGAACATTCCTCCTTGTGCGATGTTACGATTTCGCACCATAAACTTGAAAGTGGAAAGAGAATGTAACGAGGTGAGTCGTATAGAGGCTGCCGGTGATCACGCCACTCGGTTAGGACTGTTTCGTGCACGCGAAATGGTGGCGGCCGGCTATCCCCGCGAGTATCTGCGCCGGCTGGTGGGCCAAGGGATCATTCGCCAAGTCGAACGTGGAATCTATGTGTCGGCGGGTTTCGAGGGTGACGAAAACCAATCGCTGGTGGAAGGGGCCAAGCGTGTTCCCCGAGGCGTCGTCTGTCTTGTTTCCGCGCTGCAATTCCACGGGATCGGAACGCAGGCTCCACATCAAATCTGGCTCGCGTTGCCGCGCGGCAGCAATCGCCCGCGGGGCGTAAGCCTGCCGCTGCGGTTCGCCAAGTTCTCTGGTCCGGCTTACTCGCTCGGGATTGAGGAGCACGCCCTCGCGGGCGGAACGGTGCGGGTGTATTCCCCCGCCAAGACCGTGGCGGATTGCTTCAAATATCGGCGGAAATACGGCCTCGATGTCGCGGTCGAGGCGCTGCGCGAAGGTTGGCGCGCGAAGAAATTCACCATCAAGGAACTCGCTGCTGCGGCGGCGGTGTGCCGCGTCAGCCGTGTGATGCAGCCTTACCTGGAAATGCTGGCGTGAGCGCAGGCGCTAAAGCGCGCAGGCGGCGAGGCTAGTCAGCAATCTTCAGTGCGCGGTGTTTACGTTTAAGCGCCGCCTCTGACCAACGGGCGAGACGCACCACGTCCAGTGTCACGTCGTAATCGGGTTGAAGCAACATGCCGGCTAAGGCCTCCATGAGGGCGCGTCCCTCCGGCACCGGAATGTGTTGTCGGAACGCATCCATTTCCCTCTTCGCCTGCTTAGAAGAGTTCACTTCTTTGATGTCCCAGGAGGGAGGCTGCTTTTTCTGGCGGAGCCGCGTGATTCGGAGCCTGATGCTTACGTGCCCGTTCTCCACGAGCTTCTTCGCTAAGGCGGCGAGCACGCGTTGATGCTCGCGCATTTGGCCATACGATTCCGCATCGTCGATTGTGATGAAGATCAGGCGCAACTGATCTTCCGCTTTCACCGGCGCGATTTGCCAAGCCAGGCTCAATCGAGCGCAGCGTGCACGCGAGTTCGCGCTGTGCCAGTTGGGAGAATTTAGAACCCCTTTTGCTTCGGATAATGCCGACAAGAGATGTGCCGGACAGGACCCGGTATATCGATGGCGTCCGCGCCGATCGTGGCGGTCACAGTCCTCGTATCTCTCCGGCATGAGTGTTCTCCAAAAGATCGTTCGAGCCATCGGCGCCGAGCCTCTCACCCGTGCCACCGAAGGCATTTTTATGCGCGCGTTGCTCGATGCAGAGGAAGACAACCCAACGCTGATGAACCTGCTGGAGCACTTGGTCGCGGTGGACCACGCGCTGCTGGAAAAAATCGCACGCTCCGAAATGCGCGAAACTGATACGGCGCTTGTGACTCGCCTCATCCTCCACAGCTACAACCACGCGACTTCAGGACGGTCGCGAGGCGAGGTGAGGGCGGTCGCAAATGTAGCACGGCTCGCCTCGTTCCTGCCAGTCGCGCCGGGCACAGGCGATCTACTGCTAACCGACGCCCAAAATGCTGCGCTCGAAAGGTTGGAGGCACTATTGGAAATCTATTTCACGCAGGCGGGAACCCCGGGACCAGTGCGCATGAGAATCGCTCCCCTAATTGTTGGTGCGTCTGGTTGCGGCAAGAGCTTCCTGGCCCAGATTCTGGCCAAACGTCACGGCCTCGGACTCCTGCGCGTGAGTGTTTCCGAATGGATGGTGCAAGGCAGTAAAGCGAGCGAACCCACCCTTGACCTCATCAAGCGCACGATCGGCGCGAATCCTCAGGGGCTCGTGTTGCATGTTGATGAAATCGACAAATTGATGGGGGACGAGCACTGGACGGTGGCGCAGCGCGGCGAAATCTACTGTTGTGCGGGAGATCGTGTGGTTACCGGTTCGGGATGGAACGAGAAACTCAATCTCGCTCTCCGCGATCGCGTCTATGTGATCGCCAGCGGGACTTGGCAGACGATCTGGTCGCAGCGCTTGACGCGGCATATTGGCTTTTCCAAGCCAGACCTTAGCGTGGCGAATATCGAGGAGGAGATCCGCGCCGCCAAGGTCATACCCGATGAACTTTTGTTCCGATGGGGACCGATAGTTCCGCTGCTTCCATATACAGTGAAGGATTTCGCTCGCATGGGCGAAGCGCTCGGGCTGACGCCGGACTTTCTCGATCCAGAGGAGGCGGCGCGATCCCACCAGAATTTTCGCGCGATCGAGTCTGCTCTGACCCGGAGGGCGCTCGCTCATCATCGGGCTCGCCGACGCGTAACGCTCAACCACACGGCCTCATGATCGACTATCTTGCTACTATCAGCGTTCTTGTTTTCGCGAAACCGGAAGTCCTCGCCGGACTCGTCGAGTGCGCATTGCGCGTCGGATGTGCGTGGGGCCGCGAGTCCCGAATTTCGGTTGTGACACGCGAGCGCACCAAGGCAAAGCGCCAACGCAGAATTTCCCGGGCTACTGGTCTGAAACGAAAACGGCGGACGGGGGCCGTAGCTATCGGGGGATGAAAGATAACAATTCAGACGACCATGATGTCGCCACAGCGGGAATTGTGGGCGTCGCAATGATCGGGACGGGGATTTGCCTGCCCTTTTTTCTCTTCGCGCGGGCGGTGCACGAGGCGGGAGTTTACGTTGCGAAAATCGCCACGACCGGAAACCTCATATACGAGATTTTCGCTTGGGCTTACCGCCCGTTCATGACGGAGAGCATGCCGGCGTTGGTCGTGGTTGGCGTCATCTATACGTTGCTGCCAATTTTCTTGGGCAAACTGCCCGAGCCGTTGGGACTGTTCCTGCGCCGCGTATCGCTCGCCTACACATGGGTGGGGCTTGGCATCTACGTGGCACTTGGTATTCTCGCGGCAGTATTAAGCTAAGCGCAAAGGCGCTGTTCCAATCTGGGCCGCGGCCCAGAGGGACGTAACGCTTAGTCGGCTACGATCGGAAGCACCCGGCCGGACCCAGCGGGAACTCGTGTCGAGTTCTTGTTGGGGGGGCCGGGTGGCGGAGATTCTGAGTCTCACCAGTTTCGTTCGCGATCCACTCAGATTCGCTTCTCAGTCAGTAGCTCGGAGCAGCTATTCTCCGGTTGTATTTTCCTTTGCCGAGATGGATGCGTCCACCGCACGCGCAATCGATTCGTGGGCCGATTCATTTCCGATAAGCGTCAACAGCTTCTGCACTAGTGCATCCCTCGAACGTAGGTTTGATAGCCCTCCCCTTGTAACTCCGAATCGAACGCTAGCGATCTGCTCCAAATCTCGTCTCGGTATGGCCGGATTGGTCGCGATGTCCTTGACCTCGTTTTTAGTCATCGCGCGGATTTGCTCATCGCTGAAACGCGGCGCCGCCTTCTGCCGGAGGGTTTTACTGTGCCCAAGACCGATGATCTCTGCGGCCTTCTCGGGCGATTGGGATTTGAGATAGTGCAGGAGTTCTTTGTAGGCCATGAGGATATCCTCCTCTACGTTTGCGGCCCCGAGATACCGCTGATTCGCTTCAAGGATGACTATTAGCCTGCGGAAACGTGCCGCGCCTTCAGAAGATAAATGAGTATCGGTCATGTTCTATTTTAGCCGACCCTCGATCTCCTCGCACATAGTCTTCAGCATCGGAATCGCCTTGGTGATATTTTGGGTCTCATAGGCAGTCCATACGGGCCACCCCGCATCGACCGCCTCAGCTACACCGGTCATGTTTTTTACTACGCTATCGAGCATGTCTTTCCCCCACATGCGGCGAAGTGCGGCCAGTTGTTCGGTATGGATGTTTGTCAAGCCGGAGACCGCCCGGCCCGCATATTTTGCTAAAAAGGGGGCAATGCCGGCTAACTTTGTGGTGGGAACGTATGCCTTGGGCGTATCTTTCGCTCCGATGCCGGCCCCCCGTTTTAAGAAGTCCAATTTATTGTCGATCTTCTCGGTGACTAGACGCCTGAAATGCGTCACACCGCGGCTCGACATAACGTCGGGAATTACGGGGACGATAAAGTAGTCGCTCGCGGCGAGAGCGTTCTGGCTGACCAGCTTCGTCGCCGGCGGGCAGTCGAAAATTATGTAATCGTAGATTTTTTCCGCGCCAACTTTGTCGATCCATTCGGCCAGAAGAGTCCTTTTTTGCCATTCCGAAACTGTCGCGGAGCCCATGGTCGTCGAAGCCAGCTCGATTTCTGTGTCGTCGAGTTCAAACTGGCCTGCGACAAGATCGAGATTAGGATAAAAGTCATATTGGGGGCTGCGCGCGTGAAGTGGGTTCGACTGGATAATGTCGTCGCCGGGCATCGCGACCTTACGATTGCAAAAAGACTCGAAGATTGTGTTGCAAGTTTTTCGGTTCAGCGCGGCCTTCTCCCACAGGTCACCTCCCAGCATCACGAGCGACAGGCTCGATTGGTGGTCCACATCAATCACTAGAACCCGCTTCTTCTTCGCCAGATGGCAGGCCAAATGAAATGAAAGGGTGGTTTTCCCCACGCCGCCCTTGAAGTTAATCACCGAGACCTTGGTTGCCATAGTGGTTCTCTTAGCTACCCGTTTGGCCCAGGAAAGCGATTGATTTTTCGCTCCTTGTGCGCGGCGCCCCTCGCAAACAACTTCGATCCGTGTGGGGGCTTTCAGCGCGCAGCTCGCGTCCCATTTTTTCCGAACCGCACCAAAATTTCGGCAACGGTGCGGTTTGTTTACTCAGAGCGACATGGGGCGGAGTCGGAAGCTGCTGCCAACGCCACAGCCGAACAGGGCCGAATGGCGCTTGCTATCAGCTATCAGGGGAGAATCATCCTTTTCAGGGACACGCGATCAGGTCCTTGGCGCCACATTTACAACGAGCCTGGAAATTACGCCGCTCGCTACACGATCATGATCGTTATCAAGTGGGATTGATTTCAAGTTCCACACGAAAATTCTGGGGTAGTGTAAGGCCGCCGCAATGAGGCTGCATATAGCAAATAGCTTTACTCCATACGGGGCGATATGGACTCGGTGATCTATGGATGCCCCTTGAATCGCCGACTCCACGTCTTGGAAAAGAGTATACGGAGAGAATACGTTGTAACGCTTTACAGGGGCGTCGCGAATTACCCGAAAGAAAACGTCGTTCTTCTCCCTAATCGCCGCGGTATACTTCCGGTCGTGATGAGCTGGCTCGAATACGAGAAGTTTCGCTGGCTCCAGATATTCGACGAAGCTGAGTGCAAGCTGAGGCTCATATCCGAGGCCGAGAATTAACATGATTGGGGCCGTCGAGTCGGCGAACATTCCAGCGAACTCGGGTGTTATCGAGGACAGGGATTTTGCAAGCGGCACTTTGGACGGCGGCGGGCTAAAGTTCGCGTGACTGTAAATGAATTCGACTTCAACCTCCCGCTCGACAGGAGAGTCCAGCAATGCGTATGTCCAAATAGCCATCAGCTCGCGGGTCATCGACGACACATCAACTGCTAGCCTACGCCTCCCGTCGCCCTGTTTGGAGCATCGAGCCAACAGTTCTTTAACGTAGCTCCGCAAGTCCGCGCTTTCACTGGGTAACTCCGAAAACCCTAGCTTTCCAATTGCTGATCTGTGCTCCGGGAATCGCGCGCCAGGATCCTTCTCATAAATATATGCAGTCCTTTCGCTCGCGGTAAACGACTTTGATGCGAAATTAATACACCTACTCTCGGAACCGATGCTTACAAAAACAGCAAAGAAAGGCCGATCTTCAGTGTCTGGTTCAGGCAGAACTGTAAGCCTATTTAACGTGCTCATTGATCGAAATTAAATTCATCATCGCGTGTTGCTACCCGGGAACGTTGCTTGCCGACACCATTCAGCACATCGGAAAGCGGGAATGCTCGTCCAATTCTAAATGGAATATGCTTATATGGCGAAAAAAGATACGACATGCGAAACTCTTTACCGCGGAGTTCCCTAGCGACCAACCAATTGCTCTCAACATCGGAGAGAAGAATCACGGCGCCCGCGTTCATCGCGATGCCAATAGAGTCGAGCAAGTCATCGGGGCATTTCTCGTCAACGCGGAATGAGCCGTAGGGTTCGGATGTGAAACGTTCCTGCATGATTGATTCGTAGATTCGGTCTCCAACATGGTCTAGCGCGTCTCCTAAGCTCTTTTGGTCGCGTCCCCCGTCGTAGAGAGGTATTGTCTTCAGCAGAGACATGAATCTCTCTGCTGTCTCTCTTAAATAGGTATATTGGATACTTGGAGTTATGCGTTTCTTGTTTTGTATCGTCACCGCCAGTTCATTTGCCGCGCCGACGATCCACCGAGGGTTCCCCTCCAAAATCTCCAGAAAGGAATCGATGCCAGAGAATATCTGCGGTTTCTTTCGGCTCCGGAAAGACCCCTCATCCTTTAAAAATTCCTGACGGAATAATACGATGGGATAGACCTTTCTGATATCTGCCGCGCGCGTATCCTCGTCGAGCTTGTCGAGCTCATTCAAGTTAATATCTTTTCTATTTACGTATTCCTGAAAGCCAGGATCGTTGGCGTAGGCGCGAGACAACACCTCGTGCGCGCGAGAACCGACTCCATAGCCGCTATCGCGCTCTTTAGTGCTCGGCTTTAGCGGCGATGGACCAAATATCTTATGAAGGTCGATCTCGCAATTGCAGCGTCTTTCGAGGGTTTTTACGAGAAGTTCGCGGGAGAATGGAATAGCTTCGCTTTTTTGAATATACCAGAGATGCACTAGCTCGTAGTCGTGTGACGGCCGCGGGGACGAGCTCAGATTGGCCTGGCTGATTTTTGCAAACGGCGACATGGATAACTTGAAATAGACATTCTGTGTCGTCGTGCTGCGAAGTAATGGATACAGTTTATCAACCAACCAGTTCGGTGCAATTTCAAGTTCATCGAAAAGCAGTGCCCACTGCCTGTTTTTCTTTTTGCTGAAGTCATTTATGAGCCCGATCGCGTAGAGCATTTCCTCGACGAAATCGAAGTTGAGCGCCTCGTTTGCGATGAAGCGCTCGTTTCGACCGGTGCTTCCCGCGAGGGTCTCCTGTCTGCCGAAGCGCCAAATATCGACAACCCGCGCTGCTAACTTCTGCTTAAGCGAGGATAATGTCGGCGTAGTCAAATTGATTCTCCAGTGCGCGGCGAGCTCCAGTGAGAGCTGCTTTTCGGCATCAAAGTCTAGGTGGACATCGGCCCATGCCTCCCGTGTCTGAATCTCCAGGCAGTCCATGACGGTGTCCACGAGTCTCACCAGAACCTGCGCTGTGAATGCAGCTTCTTGAAGTCGGGATTGATGCTCGTCGGGAAGCCCCGGCTTTCCTAATTGCTCCGCCTGTTTACTCCAGCTTATGTCTGTCGGGATGTATACGCCGACATACCTAATTTGAGACTTAATTCGTGCCGCTGTTTCGCCCAGCCACTTGTTTAGTGCGGCCGGTTGAAGCATTTTTAGAAGGCATGTTTTTCCGGAGCCTCGGGGGCCAAGGACAACGGTATGCGCGGGATGCGCGACTGACTCGAAATTCTCCGACGGGATAAAAACATTTACGAGCGTCTCCACGCTTGAGAACCGTGCATTAAAGTGCCCGTATACGGTTGGCGCAGAAGTGTCCATAATTTTATATTATCAGGCTGGCGATTGTTCGGGTGCCTACATTAGAATCGTATTCTATCTTCACGCCATCTGCCTCAAGCAGGCTTATGAAATAGGCTAAATCCGCTGGGATTAGGAAAGCGACCGGCTCGAATTGATCGACGATGTCGGCCCATCGGTTGCGCCCGGGCTGAAGGGCCAAGCGCACATCCTGCCACAATGTTAGGACATCCCTAAATCCAAACCCTCCACGGGCTGGTAAACCCTCTGAGTCTCCGGCATCCCGCCACCCGATCAGCGGGAACCAAGACCAGGATTGATATCTACCGACTAATCTGCGATACTTTTTAACCAATGCGGTATCGATGGTTATTAAGTGGTATTGATTTCTGGCGTGATCCTGCAATTTTTCATACAGACGCGCAGAGAGACTGCCTGAAGAAAAGACGACGGGGCTAAATGAGTTGCCTTGGGCGTAACTAAGCTTCGCGTGATGCTTATGGCCGTGAATGATCAACCACTGACCCGCTTCGGCCTTTGAGAGGCCGTCCAAGAGGGTCTGGCCGTTCCGCATGTCATCATGGTCGCCGAGATCATGCTCTCCGTGGCGATGTGGATGGTGGTGGCAAACGCATACGTTGATGGGCAGCCGAGGGCGTTTTTGTAGCACATCCAGCACTTTCGCGGTATGGCGCTCAAAAATTCCAAACTCTTCGCTTTTCTTATAGCCATGGGCTGAGCACGTATTCAGGACGAGAAATCTAGCGTCGCTGTCCTCCCTTATAAAATAATTATTCGACCAATAAACATTGGCGTCATCGCCAGCGGCCGATGGATACGTCGGGCTTAGGAGCTTGAGTGTCTCGAAAGGCGAATAGGCCCCCGTAGTGCCCCGTGAATCAACATCGTGGTTTCCCGTGCAAATTAGAAGATGTTTGGCTTTCACCGCATCTTGGACCTTCCGCGCGAATGCCCAAGCGCCGTCAAGGGCTCCAGTGTCGGTTCGATCCACGATGTCTCCGCAGCACGCGACTACGTCGGCCTCAATTTTTTGGTCCGCTAGATGTCTGAAGAGGTCACCCGGAACGTCGGGGCCGCCGGGCACTGTCTTGATCGTGAAGTGCGACGGTGCTGGCTTTTTTGAGTGTGGACTCCGCGGCTTGGAGAAGGAGTGGAAGTCACTTATTACGAGGATCCGAAGCATGCGAATACAAGTTCTCGTTAGTAAGCAGAATTTCTGGAACCGAAGAGCGGAATGCTGGATTAGAGGCGATGGACCTCCTGACCGAAACCGTCCGGAGTGTGTGGGGGGGGAGCTGCGCTATAAAATCTGGAGCGGTCGAATACGACAGCAAAAAATGCGCCCCTCTGGCGTGAATGAACTCAAGCGTGCGTAAAAGGCGCGGGATGTCCGAAGGATTGAAACTTCCGAGGCCGTATTCGTTTCGATCTCGATGGCCGCTGGACGCGTAGGGTGGGTCTAGATACACGAAATCGTTCCTTTTGACATTAGCTACGGTTTCCTCGAAATCAGCGCATAGAAGACGTTTGCCCCGAAGCATCTTGGCCGCGTGTGTGAATGCGGCAACGTCCGGGATCTCGCCGGTGCGTTCACCTCTAGGAACGTTGAACCGACCAGCGCGATTCGTGCGATAAAGACCGTTAAAACAAAACCGATTTAGGTATAAGAAGCGAGCAGTTCTCTCGACGCTGGTCGTCGGAGTGCATTTGTCGCGCAATCGATAATAGAACACCTTTGTTCGTGGATAGCTCTCGACCACGCGAACGACTGAGTGCACGTCGCGCCGAAGCGTGCGGTATGCAGATATCAACTCCTTGTTGATGTCGCCCAGCGTGGCGCGCTTAGGATTGAGGGCGAAAAATAGGCACGCCGACCCGACGAAAGGTTCAAAGTATTCACCGAAGGTCTTTGGCGCCAGTTCGAGCAAGTTGGGCAGAAGCTTGCGCTTGCTCCCGGCCCAACGAATAACTGGTTGGGCGGAGGGCTGGCTCGATGGCGGGGATGACGGCATTCGGATGGTTTCGACACGCGTATCGGTGGTTAGTGGAGGTGGCAACCAGGTTTTAAGCCGTTCGCTCATAGATGATAACGATACCGAAGAACTGAGCGAGCCGGGCTGGGGCACCCTCTTGGCGGGACGGCTCTTGGCAGAAGCAGTTCATCTAGAAATCGAATCGAAGTAGCTTTGATGCATGAGCGCCCGTCCTTTCACCGAGGCCGAATACCTCACCCTCACCGCATACTACCGGTCACGAAAGATGACGCGCAACCTCGCCCTTCTCGTGGTGGGCTGCGCGACCGGTTTTCGGATCGAGGAGTTGCTGTCGCTGACAGTCGGCCAAGTCTGGTCGGGCACGGAAGTCGTGCGCGAGATCACCATCGCTCGCCGCAATCTCAAAGGCGGCCAAGGAGCCTACAAAAGATCCGTCCGCAGTCGCCGCATTCCCCTGTCCGACTCGGTGCGATCGGCCATCGCCGAGCACCTCCAAACGATCGGCACGGCCGAACCTGCCCGGTCCTTGTTTTCCACCAATCGCGCCAACGCCGGCGGGATGCACCGGAGCCAGGCTTATCGCACTCTTGTCGCGGCCTGTGAGGCCTGCGGAATCGATCCGACGCGCATCTCGACTCACTCAATGCGCAAGCGCTTCGCCCGGCTCATTTACGACGCCTCGGACCTTATCACCACGCAGAAACTGATGGGGCATACCAGTCCCGTTACCACCGCCCGATATTTGGAAGCCGACACGGCAAAACTTGATGCGTTGGTCCTCAACCTTGCCGCTTAAAAATCCCCCGTATCTCTCCTGCCCCCATGACCAGCCTGCCGCCCGCCACCGACCCGCCCTAACCACCCCCACCCAACCGCACCGTAACCGGTAATTTGGTGCGGTTTCGGTGGTGTGGAGCGAAAAAATCCGGAGGGTCTCGGTGCCTCTGTTAGTTATTCAGCGGTAGATTTTTGCGGCGGAGTTGGGCGTGGCGTCGCTGGGGCGTGCGGTAGATTTGGCTAAACGATCGAGGTCGTTTTGTCGCAAGGTAAAGGTAGGTAGTGGTTCTTTCACAGTTTACACGCGCGCTACGGCGCGGCGCGGAAGGGCAGGGAGCCTCGTGCGCGCCGACGCCGGGTTGTGCCGTGCCTTATGCGGCGGGATCACCGTCCCGCATCACCCCTCGGAATCCTGTGAGGAGTCATCAATCATCTGCTCGATCAGCGAGCGATACGTGGGTGATTCGATGTTTGGGAGGATTCGCTTGAGGGCCTCACGGCACGCGGGATCGGCACCTTGCTTGATGATCGCGTAGCCGATGGTCTTGGCCAGATTCTCGTTTTGGCGCCGACGTGCGCGACGGATCTTATCGTCGAGATTGCGTCGCTCAGTGAGGAGGGACTGTTTGCGCGCGATAACGGCATCGAGTTGCTGTTGGAGTTTGAGTAGGTTTGCCATGTTTAGGATATGGGTTGGTGATGGATACTAGCACGGGCGTTTTTGCGTGTGCTCGGGTTTGGTGATGCCGTGTGTGTGGTAGGGTGTGGAGAGTCGGTCGGGAGGAGGGGCATGGCGGCGGCCGGCATGCGAACTGCGCACTCTATGCATTGAGCCAGCGGCTCGCATGTGGAGGGAGACAGTGCCGCAGGGCCACGCCGGCGCGGCGGCGTGGGCATCGTGCTAATGGGATGTAGCGATGAATCCGATCTACTCCCTCCACATGGACACCTTAAGCCGCTCAAAGCGTCGCAATGCCGTGCAGATGGCCGCCTACGTTTCAGGGCAGGTGATGACCGACAAATCGAAAGACACGCCCATTGTGTTTCGACGCCACGACACCACCGCGATCATCACTACCGGGATGGTCGGCACGGCATTGGACGCCGAGAGTCTGTTTAACCGTGCTGAAAAGGTGGAGCGACGGAGGGACTCCGTAGTTTCGCGTCACATCAACGCGGCGTTACCGCGCGGTTTGCCGCAGGAAACTCAATTGCAGATCATCCGCGCGTTCGCGGAATTTTTGGCGAGGCTCCTCCACACGGCTATCTTTTGGGCGCTCCACCTGAACGGTGATTCATCGAAACCAGACAATCCGCATGCCCACTTCCTCTTTCCAACACGGCCGTGGGATGAGGCGACTCAAGAGTTCGCGCGAAAAAAGGACCGGCTGCTTGATTCGCGCGATACGGGGTCTCACGCCCTGGAGCGAATTCGGCGGGAATGGGAAAGCGCCGTGAACACGCGTCTGCCAGCGGGCTATCGCAAAATTGACCGCAGATCCCACTTCCGCCGCGGCCAGATTCGTCACGCGAAACGTCATCTTGGCCGCTATCTCGATGAGTGGCGCCGCCGCAATCCTGGCAAGCAACACCCTTCGGAGAAATTCAACGACCTTGTTGGAGAACACGCCAAACGCAGTGAGCAGATTGCTGTCTGCAACTTTGAAATTGAGCAGCTGGAAGCGATTATTGACATGGCGGAGAGCGCCGCGATGCGAGCCGCGCGAAAGAAGGGTCAGGCGCTGGCCGCCGAAGCGGGGTCCGCTTCGGTCCCTCAGCTTCGCGAACCAAAGTCCGGTGAGCCGGAGATCGTGCCGACGCGGAACTCAAGTGCGAAAAAACAGGCGGCCATGACGCGTAAAGGGGTATCAACGCCAGCGCCCGTCCCGGGCGCGAACATGGTGCGCGAGTTGAGCGTGGACGCGGCGCAAAATCCCACTACGCGCGACGGCGTCGAGGCGTGTCCACGGACCACCGACAAGGTGGCTGCTGAGCGGCAGTCTAGCGCCCGCAATCTGCTTTCGGCGGAGGAACTGATCGGAAAAATAACGGCAGGAGCCAATCGCCGCGCCGCCACTGATGGTTGTCAATGTGCGCCCTCAAAAAATCTACGAGCGTGAATGACGGCGGTGCCTGCGACATGTGGTGCAAGGGGACACCATGTGGCGCGCCGGCGGGCAGGCTGGCTCACGCAGCCTGCCCGGGCGCCTCCGTCTTCGGCTCTACTTTCGCCGCTGGACGCGGTAGAATTGCGTAGAAGGCCTTAGCCTCTCGCGGCGTGAACAGGCTGATGTAATGATCTAGTGAGACCTTCTCACTGTTGCCGTGGCGCTTCACTGCTTCGGCGATTCCATGAAGGGTAGCGCAAGCGCTCATGCTCGTGTGTCGGAGACCGTCGTGAGGGATCATCCATTTTGCACGGATCATCGCATACTCTTCCCGATCGCCAGCGAGCAGCGACTCGGGCGTGACCGGATATTGGGCCAGCCACGCGCGCAGATTTTTCGATAACGGGACGGTGCGCGCGCGGCCGTCCTTCGCGATCGCCGCGGAGATGTAAAGTGTTCCAGCACGGATATACGGCTGCATGCCATGCTCCCTTATCGCGTTCGCGAGTTTCCGCATCTCCCCGTCGTCCCGGTCGGGGCGCACCCCGGCAAACACCGCCAGCGCGAAAAAAGTCACCCACTGAGGATGCTCTTGCTCCAGCCACGCCATCATTTGGCTGACGTTTTTGGCGCGCATTACCCTGATAGGTCCTGGAAGGGTATCTCGCTTGCGGTATCGGAATACCGGTGTTGCCGGATTGTCCGTGAGCCACTGCCTCGGCTTCTCTGCGCACCAGTTGAACACGCATACCAAGTCAGCACGATAGTTGTTCCATGACTTCGGCTTGATAGGGCTAATCGACTTCAGCCAAGCGGTGATGTCGGCGGTCGTGACATCCTGAAGTTTTTTCTGAGGACCGAGGTATTGAGCGAGGCGACGGCAGGGTGAGGAGTAGTTGGCGATGTGTGGCTCAGAAATCGCGCCTTTCTTGGCCGCGAGAAACTGCTGCTGAGCCGCTTCAAAGGTGATGTCGCAACGCGTCGGGGGAGAGTTGCGCAAAAGTGCTTTCACTGCATCCCGCAAAGCGAAGCCCGAGCCTTCAAGCATCGTGAAGCATGCTTCGGCTTCTTCCAGCTGAGCTTTCGTTAGTCGAGTAGGTCTCGCACGAAGAGCCGCCGCTCCACTAAGGCGCTCCATTTCCCACTGATCCCTCAGCGCCTCCGCTTCGTCGCGCGCCATGCAGAACTGCTTTCGCTGACGCCCGTTGATCGTGCCCGTAACTCGCCACGTCGGATTGCCCGCCCTTGTGAGGGCGGGTGCGATTTCGACGGGTTTCGAGCGGAGGGCCACGTCGAAATCGTAGCACTGACGCCCGGAAACGGTCGGAATCTCCGGCTCCGGCGCATAGTTGTGGTATGCGCCGAGGGCGTTTTTGGCGGAGGTTCTCCCCGCTTCCGAGGCCGCAACCCCCTGAGCAGTGGGGGCTTGCGGCGCTTCGGAAATTGGGTGCAGGGGTTGGATTTGAACCAACGACCTTCAGGTTATGAGCCTGACGAGCTACCAGGCTGCTCCACCCTGCAAC
>JAEYUW010000014.1 GCA_023432225.1 Verrucomicrobiota bacterium | reverse complement strand
GAAGGATGTCGGTGCCGCGCTCGCGGAGCGGCGGGAGCGTGAGGCGGAGGAGATTGAGGCGGTGATAGAGGTCTTCGCGGAAGGCGTTCTGTTTAACGAGGTCGGCGAGCGGGCGGTTGGTGGCGGCGATGAGGCGGACGTCGATCGGAAGCTCGCGCGTGCCGCCGAGGCGGCGGATGGTGGCGTCTTCGATGGCGGTGAGCAGTTTCGCCTGCGTGCCGACGGAGAGCGTGCCGATTTCGTCGAGGAAGAGCGTGCCGCCGTCGGCCGCTTCGAAGAGGCCGAGGCGGCCTTTCTTGGCGTCGGTGAACGCGCCGCGTTCGTGGCCGAAGAGTTCCGACTCGGCGAGTTGGTCAGGGAGCGCCGCGCAGTTCACGCGCACGAACGGCTGCGCGGCGCGCGGGCCGTGACCGTGGAGCCAACGGGCGAGCAGACTCTTGCCGGTGCCGGTCTCGCCTTCGAGGAGCACGGGCGGGAGCTTGCGCTCAAGGCGGCCGAGCGCAGCGATGATTGCATCGAGCTGGCGGCGCAGGCCGCCGAGCTGTTCACCGAAGAAAAACTCCTCCGGCGCATCGCGGTGCTCTTCGCGCCGCTCGGCCACACGCCGGCTGCGGCCGCGCAGGAGCGCGACGGGCAGTTGCTCGAACTCGAACGGTTTTGCCAGGTAATCGCACGCACCCAGCCGCATCGCTTCGACGGCTTCGCGGATGCCGCCGAATGCCGTCATGACGACGACCGCGGTGTTTTCCGAGAAGGCGCCGGCGCGCAGCAGGTCGAGCACATCGCC
This sequence comes from Verrucomicrobiota bacterium, assembly GCA_023432225.1. Taxonomy (GTDB): domain Bacteria; phylum Verrucomicrobiota; class Verrucomicrobiia; order Opitutales; family Opitutaceae; genus Didemnitutus. Next base: position 54,740 of record JAEYUW010000014.1, on the reverse strand, counting down.
GTCGGGCAGATGGAAATCGACGACCGCGAAATCGAAGCGCAGGTCGGCGAGCAGGCGGCGGGCGCCGGCGAGATCGGCAGCCTCGGTGATTTCGCAGCCGAGGGAGCGTAGGTAAGCGGCGAGGCGTTTGCGCAGCGCGGCGTCATCCTCGAGGAGGAGCACCTCGCAGCCGGCAGGGAGCGCGGTTTCAGAGCGCATCGGTGCGCGATTGCCGGACGGAACACGCGCGAGTTCAACGCCAAAGCTCCGCGCACGACGGCGCTTGCCTCCACCCGGGGCTCGCACGGTGTGCATCGCGCCCACCGCCTTTGCCGGCCCTTCCCGCCGCCGTGAGCGGCGGCTGCTATCCGCAGAACGCGCCCGGGCAATTTGCCGTATTACGGCAAATTGCGCTCGGGCGCCCACGCCGATCGGCGCGAAGACGAGACCAATGCGGAAGCGGCGACGTGGCGGAACACGTGCGCCGCTTGACACCCGCGCGGCGTCGGCGCACGTTGCGCGCGAAGTCATGTTGTTGCACGCGTCCATCGCTCTCGGAGTGCCCGCGATCTTTCCGAAGAATCCCGGTGCGGTCGTGGGTGCGCGTAACTGAGTCGCCGCGCCCGCCGGGCCGGCACCGGGGATAAAACGAGACGAGCGATCCGCGGAATGCGGATCGGCCCACTTCCGCCGCGCGTTGCGCAGGGAAATTTCACCACCAGACGGTCGCACGCCGTCCTCCCGAAGAAAACCCCGACATGAATCACCGCAAATTTGGCCGCACCGACCTGCACGTTTCCGAGCTGTGCCTGGGCGCGATGCAGTTTGGCTGGCTGACCGACGAGTCCGCCGCCTTCGCCATCCTCGATGCGTTTCACGCGGCGGGGGGCAATTTTATCCAAGCCGCTTCCGATGGCGCGCGCTGCGATGGCGCGCCGGCGGCGCTCTGTCGTTCCGAAGAGATCCTCGGGGCGTGGTGGCGCGGACGGCGCGTGCCGCGGGAGTCGCTCGTGCTCGGCACGCACGTGCGTCTGGTGCGTGAGCCCGGGCAAAGCACGCCGGCGCTCGCCGCCCGCGTGCGCGCGGAACTCGAGGGGATCTTGCGTCGACTCGGCACGACTTACCTCGACGTGCTCATGTGCGAATGGAGTCCGGCGTGGACGCCGCCGGACGACCTCTTGCGTGCGCTCGACGAACTGCGGCGCGCCGGAATGCTCCGCCATATCGGCGCGAGCGGATTTCCCGCGTGGCGCCTGATGGAGTGTCTGTGTCACTCGCAGCGGCGCGACCGACCGCGCTTCGAAGTGGCGCAGGCGCCCTACTCGCTCTTGGAACGTGCGCCGTTCGAGCCGGATTTGCGCGATCTCACGGGCGAACAGCGGGTCGCGTTTATCGCCCAATCACCGCTCGCGGGTGGCGTGCTGGCCGATCGCTTCCTGACGGCGACGGACACGCCGCGGGCGCGCCGGTTGCAAGCGCGTTACGGCGACGCTGGTCCGGTGATGGCGCAACTGCGGCAGCTGGCGCAGGAGCTGGATGTGCCACCGGCGCAGATTGCGTTGGCTTGGACGCTGCGGCGTTCGGAAGTCACCGCCGCACTCATCGGTTGTTCGCGGGTCGAGCATGTGCACGACGCGGTGGCGGCCACACGCCAGCTGGCAGCACTTGCGTCGTCCTGGCCCGCGCTCACCGCGCCGTCCGTTCCGGTGCCGCTTTGAAATTTTTATCCCCCCATCCCCATGAATCCTCCCCTCCCCATCCATATTTCGACCAACGATCGCGAGGTCCTGCAGCTGCTGTTGAAATCGCTGGAGCGTCAGCACGAGGCGTGCGCGCGACTCAGCGCTGAGCTGCAACGCGCCGTCGTGTCCGACCCGGCCGCGTTGCCGCCGGGCACGATCGGCTTGAACAGTCGGGTGCGCTTGCTCGATCTCGATCGCGAGGAGGTCGAGGAATACGTGCTCACGTTGCCGGCGGCCGCCGATCCCGAGAGCCAGCGCATCTCGGTGCTCGCGCCGGTGGGGACGGCGTTGCTCGGCTATCACGTGAATGACGAAATCGAGTGGCCCACGCCGGGCGGCACGCGTCGGTTGAAGATTCTGGAGGTGGTGCCGGAGCCGCCGCGTCCGTCGTTGATCGAGACGCTGCTGCCCGGGCGGCGGAGTTGAGGCGTGAGAGAACCGGCTGGATCGCCGCGGCCCGCGCGGCGTTTGACCAAGGTAGCGGGAGCTTCCAGCTCCCGTTTTCGCTAAGCCTTCCGAGGCGGGAGCTGGAAGCTCCCGCTACTTTATGGGGCGCGGGCGATCGTCACATGCGTTTCGCTGCTGAGCGTGGTGCCGGCGAGATTGTGGACGGCCACGCGGTAGCGGCCGCTGTGCGCGGTGACGGCTTGCGGGATGATGAGTGTGGCGGACGTGGCGTCGCGGAGCAGTTCGCCGTCGCGATACCACTGGTATTCGAGCTCGCCGGAGCCTGCGGCGGCGGAGGTCAGTTTCAGCTCGGCGCCGAAGACGATCGTCACTTGCGGCGGCGGTTGGGCGGTGAATGTGGGGCACTTGGCGTGCGCGATGCCGAACTGGACTGCTGCGGTCGGAGCGATGTTGATACCGCTGGTTTTCACTTCAGCGGGAGCGAGCCTGATGCCCTCAACCTTCGCTGCGGCGGTGTGGCCGCGGAGGTCGTTCACGGTGGCGATGAATTCGAGTTTCTCGCCGGGCGCGAGATCGGCGGGCGGCGTCCAGAAGATGCGATATGGCGGCGCGTCGTCGGTGCCGAGCAGCTCGAATTGGCCGGGGCGCGAGGCGCGCGTCATCGCGAAAGTGACTTCGGCGAAGCCGTCGGTGTGCGAGACCTCGGCGCGGATTTCGCGGCGCGAGGGGAAAACGAGGTCGTCGACTTCGCGCGAGCCGAAGCTGAGCGACGCGCCGGTGGCGGGTGTGACGAGCGCGATGGTGGGCGCGGTCGCCGGGGCCGTGAGCGGACGCTCGGCGCGCCAGAGGGCGAATTGGAGCGGCGCGAGCGTGACGCGGGCGGCGCCGTGGGTGTCGGCGGTGAGCGTTTCCGTGCCAGCGAAGTCAGGCGCGCATGAATCGAAGAGCGGTGCGAGCTTCGCGCCGGCTGGCTGGCTGGTCGGGACGCTCACCGCGAGCGTGGTGGTGCGCGAGGCGTTGAAGACGGCGAGGTATTCGGCGCGCTCGTTGCGATCGAGGCGCGAAAAGGCGAAGAGCGCGGGCTCGGCGGTCGGGCGCAGAATCATGGCGCCGGTGCGGAGCGCGGCGTGTTCGCGGCGGAGTTTTCCGAGTTGGGCGAAGAGGCGGTAGAACGGGTGCGCGGGGTCGAATTTGTCGTCGGCGCCGGTGCGCGTGGTGGCGAGGAGCCGGGCGTCGCGGTAGGCGGGCGTTTGCGTGGGGAACATCGTTTCGCGCGCCTGCTGGTCGTTGCCACCGGCACCGAGCATGCCTTGTTCGTCGCCGTAGTGGAGCACGGGCATGCCGCGCGAGAAATACATCAGGCCGTGACCGAGGCGCACGAGGTCGGCGATCTGCTCGAGCGGAGCGCCGGGGTTGTCCTGCAGGAGAAAGTAGCCCCAGCGACCGATGTCGTAGTTACCGAGGAGCGTGACCGAGGCGTGAACGTTGCTGTCGTGGTCGGTGTAGTAGTCGTCGCGCAGGAAGAAATCCTCGAGCGCGGCGGCGGGGCCGCCTTGGGAAACGAATTTGCGCGCGGCGGCGGCGAAGCCGAAGTCGGTCGTCGAGTCGGCGGGCATCGTGCCGGTGGAGAACTCGCTGAGGTAGGCGACGTCGCCGACTTCGTTCATGACTTCGCCGAACTGGAGAAAATCGGGGCGGCCGAGCGCGCGGGCCTTGGCGCGCATGGCGGGGTTGAAGGCCTGCCAGAACGCGGCGTTGACGTGGCGCATCGTGTCGATGCGGAAGCCGTCGACGCCCCACTCCAGCCATTGCCCGAAGACATCGATGAAACCGCGCACGACGCGCGGGTGTTCGGTCATGACGTCGTCGAGGCCGACGAAGTCGCCGCGCGTGGCGCTCTCGCCGGCGAAGGTGCTGTTGCCGCGGTTGTGGTAGAGCGTGGGGTCGTTGAGCCAGGCGGGATTTTTCGCGTGTTCGAGGCCGGAGGGGACGATCGGTTTGCGAGCGAAGCTGGTGCGCGCGTCGAGCGCGGGGAACGCGGCTGGATTGTTGAGGCCATTGAAGGCGGCGGCGCGTTCGTCGAACGGCTGGCCGGAGGCGTCGCGCGTGGGCGCGGTCTTGGTGTCGATGTAGCTGTATTGCTCGCCCGGGTATTTAATGATGTCGCCGGTGTGGTTGACGACGATGTCGAGGTAAACGCGCAGGCCGCGCGCGTGGGCCTGGCGCAGGAGTTCGCGGTAGTCGGCATTGGTGCCGAAGTGCGGGTCGATGTTGAGGAAGTCCGTGATCCAGTAGCCGTGGTAGCCGGCGCTGCCGCTCTGGACGGGGTTGTTCTTGAACGGTGGCGTCGTCCAGATCGTCGAGACGTTGAGTCCTTGAATGTAGTCGAGATGTTTGATCACGCCGGGGAGGTCGCCGCCATGGAAGTAGCCGGTGCGCGTCGGATCGTAGCCGTGTTGCTCGGGGCCGCCGGCGATGCCACCGCGATCGTTGGCCGGGTCGCCGTTGGCGAAGCGGTCGGGCATCAGGATATAGATCGTCTGTCCGGCGCCGGGATGAGTGAGGAGCGGCATCGCTACGGGTGCGACGGTCTGCGCGCGGATCGAAACGGCAACGAAGAGGACGAGCGGCAGCCACAACGCGGCGCTAGGGCGCCACGCACGGATCGAGGGGTGAGGCGTCATGGGGATGCGGGCGACGTTCGTGCGGCGTGCCGCGATCGTCAAACGGTCGGGCCGTGACAAGACTTCCATGGCCGGGAAAAAACTTAGGCGGAGTGCACCGAAACCGCGCCGAGGCGCGGTGCGTTTCACGTGGCGCCAAGTGGGCATCCATGGATTCTCAGAGGGAAAATGTCGGATTTTGTCCGACGGAAACGCGCGCTGTCGGGCGAGCGCGACGACCTAAGAGTTTTCCGGAGCATCTCGGTTTTCTGCGTCCAAAGCGAATCGCGAACCGCGCTGGATAGGATTTCTTCGGATCATCCCCCTACGGCGCCTGCGGTTGGCGCCCCCTGTTAACTACACCCTCGCTGCGGTTGGATTTTTATCCCCCCACCATGCACACCCACAAACATCAGAATTCGCGCCGGTTCCTCACTCGAGGACTGGTCGCCGGCCTCCTGCTCTCGCAGATGGCCTTGTCGGCTTACGCGCAAGCGGCAGCCCCCTCCGATGAGGAGAAGAAGAAGGACGATGTCGTCGTCCTCGATGCCTATCAGGTCCGCGCGGGCTTCAGCGGCTCGCTCGCGGCCGCGGCCGAGAAAAAACAGGCGGCCGTCAACATCACGGAAGTGATCGCGCCGGAAGACATCGGCAAGTTGCCCGACATCTCCATCGCCGACTCGCTCACCCGCCTGCCCGGCCTCGCGGCGCAGCGCACGAACGGCCGCAGCCAGCAGATCAGCGTGCGCGGTCTCGCGGCGGACTTCACGGTCGGCACGCTCGGCGGTCGCGAACAGGTTTCGACGAACCTGAACCGCGCGCTCGAGTTCGACCAATATCCGGCCGAGCTCTTCGACGGCGTCGTGGTCTACAAGACCGCCGCGGCGAACCTCATGAGCCAAGGGCTCGCGGGCACGATCGACATGCAGACCTACAGCCCGCTCTCGAAGGGCAAGCGTGCGGTCAACATGAACGCTTACTACAGCTGGAATCAGCTCGGTGAACTCACGCCCGGCATCAGTGCGAAGGGCGAGCGCTTCGGCCTGACCTACATCGACCAGTTTGCCGACGGCAAAGTCGGCGTCGGTCTCGGCGTCACCTACTCGAAGACGCCGTGGGCCGGCCAGCAGTTCCAGGCCTGGGGCTACCCGACGGACGCCAGCAACAACTACGTCCTCGGCGGCACCAAGTCCTATGTCCGCAACTCGATCCTCGACCGCAAGAGCCTGATGTTCGTCCTCGAGTTCAAGCCGAACGAGCACTTCCACGGCAAGATCGACGTCTTCAAGTCTGACTTCCAAGAGAAGCAGCTGCTCCGCGGCATGGAAATCCCGCTCTGGTGGAGCGGCGCGCAAGCGCAAGCAGGCGCGACCATCACCAACGGCCTCGCGACCAACATGGTTTTCAACAACGTCATGCCGATCGTGCGCAACGACGTGTTCGTGCGCGATGCGTCCCCCACTTCCATCGGTGCCAATCTCAAGATCAACGAGAAGTCCGAGTGGCCGATCGATATCGATGCGGGCTACTCCAAGATCACGCGCGAGGACCAGAACCTCGAGACCTACTCCGGCATCAGCCAACGCGGCACGCCGTTCACCACGGCCGACACCGCCACGGTGAAACTCGTGCCCGGCGAGATTCCGACCATCACCATGGGAAAGAACTACGCCGACGGCAGCATCCTCAAGCTCTCTGATCCGCAAGGCTGGGGCCCGGACTCGCTCCCCGGCGGCGGCATGTATGGCTATTTGAAGTATTTCAAATCGAAGGACGAACTCGGCCAGATCAAGGCCTCCACCAAGCACGAGTTGCCCAAGCTGTTTAAGGAAGTCGAAGTGGGCGCGTTCTACGGCGAGCGCTACAAGCGCGAAGGCGAGAGCCCCTCCGGCTACGTCAATTCCAAGGGCCAGACCACGATGTCGATGCCGTCGAGCATCGGCACGACGGACATGAGCTTCCTCGGTCTCGGTCGCATCTATGCCTTCGATCCGCTCGCGGCCTTCGACGGCGGCATGTATGGCTTCACCGCCAACAACGACACCGGCATCGTCGCCAATCGCTACGACGTCGACGAGAAGATCACACAGGCCTACGTGCAGCTGAACATCGACGCCAAGTGGGGCAACATCCCCGTCACGGGCAACGTCGGCCTGCGCGGCATCCACACCGACCAGCAGTCGAAGGGCTATTCCGCCAGCGGCAATCAGCTCAACCCGGTTTCCGCCGGCACGACCTACAACCAGGTCGCCCCGAACCTCGCGCTCAACTTCAAGGTCCGCGAGAACACCGTGCTGCGTTTCAGCGCTGCCCGTCAGTATGCCCGCCCGCGCATGTATGATATGCGCGCTTCCCGCACGTGGAGCTACGACCCGACGTTCGCCACGTCGTCCGTCACCAGCCCGTGGAGCGGCAGCGGCGGCAACCCGAACCTCAAGCCGTGGGCGGCCGACTCCCTCGACCTCTCGCTCGAGCACTACTTCGCCGACAACAAGGGCTACGTCTCCCTCGCCGGCTTCTCCAAGAAGCTCACGAACTACATCTACGAGCAGCAATCGGTCGTCGACTTCACCGGCTACCCCGTCCGCAACGGTCCCGAGCCGGTCCTCCGCCAAGGTGTTGTCTCCCAGCCGGTCAACGGCGCGGGCGGCACGATCAAGGGCCTCGAAGCGACGATTTCGCTGCCCTCCGAGTTGTTCTTCAAAGACATCAAGGGCTTCGGCATCTGGGCGAGCGGCGCCTACACGGACTCGAAGATCAAGCCCTTCGGCCCGACCGGCCCCGACATGCCGATCGCCGGCTGGTCGCGCAAGGTCGCCACGTTCACCGTCTATTACGAGCGCCACGGCTTCTCGGCGCGCGTGAGCCAGAAGTATCGTTCGGCCAATCGCCAATACATCACCACGTTCGGTCCTCCGAGCCGTGGCGGCGACGTCAACCCGAACGGCGGCTTCTCCGTCGCGCAGCCGGAAACGACGATCGACGCGCAGCTCAGCTACACGTTCGAGAAGGGCATGTTCAAAAACCTCACCCTCCTCGCCCAGGCGTATAACCTGAACAACGAGCCGCTGGTCACCTACGACAACAACGACCCGCGCCGCGTGATCAACTATCAGAAATACGGCGCCTCCTACTCGGTCGGCGCGTCCTACAAGTTCTGAGTTAGCGCGGGACTCGCGTCCCGCTTTGTTTTCCGCGCGGCCACCAGCTTCACTCTGGTGGCCGCGCCATCTCCACCCTCACCGTTGTCCCCTCAACCCCGCTCCGCCGTGCGTCTTCTCGTGTGCGCCCTCGCCAGTTCGCTCCTCCTCAGCCACACCGTCATCCTGGCGGCTGACCACACCACGCTGCAGCCGATCGGCGCCGTCGCCTCGACCGCGCGCACCGCGCAAGGCGTCCAACTCACCGCCGCCGACGGCTCGACCGTCGCCGTAAGCGTCCTCGCGCCGGACCTCGTCCGCGTGCGCACCCTTTTTGCCGGGCAAAAGCCCGCGCTCGACCACTCCTGGGCCATCGCGAAGACCGAGTGGCCCGCCGTGCCCTTCCAGTTTTCCGAAGACGCCGCTGCGATCACGCTCGCGACCGCCGAGCTGAAGATCGTCATCACGCGCGCGCCGCTGCTCATCGAGTTCCGCGACGCCGCCACCGGTCGCATCCTCAACGCCGACGCCCGCCCGATGGCGCGCGATCCGCAAACCGGCGCCGTCGGCGCCGCCAAGAAACTCGGCTACGAAGAACACTTCTACGGCCTCGGCGAAAAAGCCGCGCGCCTCGACAAGCGCCGCGGCAAATTCGTCATGTGGACCTCCGACACGCCCGGCTACGTCGAAGGCACCGATCCGATCTACCAAAGCATCCCGTTCTACGTCGGCCTCGAAGCCGGCGTCGCCTACGGCCTTTTCTACGACAACGCCTGGCGCTCCACCTTCGAGTTCGGCCATCTCACGCAGGAGAGCGCCAACTACACCGCCGACGGCGGCGAGCTGAACTATTATTTCTTCGCCGGCCCTTCGCTGAAGAAAATCGTCAGTCGCTACACCGAGCTCACCGGCCGGATGCCGCTGCCGCCGCTCTGGTCGCTCGGCCACCAGCAGAGCCGCTACAGCTATTATCCCGACAAACTCGTCGAACACATCGCCGACCAGTATCGCGCGCACGACCTGCCGCTGGATGTCATCCATCTCGATATCCACTACATGGACGGCTACCGCGTGTTCACGTGGGACAAGTCGCGTTTCCCCGACCCCGCCGCGCTGGCCCGCCGCCTCGGCGCGCAAGGCATCCGCCTCGTCACCATCATCGACCCGGGCGTGAAATATCAGCCCGAGGGCGGCTACGGCGCTTACGACGAAGGGCTGAAGAAAGATTTCTTCCTCCGCCAAACCGACGGCACGCACTACGTCGGCGAAGTCTGGCCCGGCAAATCCGTCTTCGTCGACTACACCAAGGAAGACGCGCGCCGCTGGTGGGGCGACTGGCACCGCACGCTCACCGACGTCGGCATCGCCGGCATCTGGACCGACATGAACGAGCCCGCCGATTTCCGCGACCCGAGCGGCAAGCTCCACGAAAACATCCGCTTCGACGACCTCGGGCAGCACACCCCCTACAACGGCCTGCGAAACACCTTCGCGTTAAACATGGCCCGCGCCACCTACGAAGGCCTCCAACGCTTGCAGCCTGATCGCCGTCCGTTCGTCATCACGCGCGCCGGCTACGCGGGCATCCAGCGCTACGCCGTGAAGTGGACCGGCGACAACAACGCCACCTTCGCGTCGCTTTCGCTCAACGTCCCGATGTTCGCCTCGCTCGGCCTCAGCGGCGAGGCTTTCGTCGGCGCCGACATCCCCGGCTTCATCGGCCGCGGCGATGGCGAGCTGCTCGCGCGCTCCTACCAAATCGCGGCGTTCTCACCGTTTTTCCGCAACCACACCGCGATCGACAGCTACGACAAGGAGCCGTGGCGCTTCGGTCGCTACTACGAGGACATCGCGCGGAAGTTCATCAAACTCCGCTACGCGCTCCTGCCCTTCATCTACACCACGATGGAGGAAGCGTCGCGCACCGGCGTGCCGCTCTTCCGTCCGCTCGTGCTGAATTTCCAGGACGACGAGAACACCGCGACGATCGACGACCAGTTCATGGTCGGCGACGCGCTGCTCGCCGCGCCCGTCACGCGCGCCGCCCAGCGCGAGCGCGAGGTCTATTTTCCCGCCGGCACTTGGTTCGATTACTGGACCGGCACGATGATTGACGGCGGCCAGATGCGCAGTGTCGCCGTCCCGCTCGACCACCTGCCGCTCTACGTGCGCGGCGGCACGATCGTTCCCTCGACGATCGCGATGAGCCACACTGGCGAGAAGCCGTGGAATCCGCTCCGCTTCGACGTCTATCCCGACGCGCGCGGCACCGCCACCGGCTCGCTCTACGAGGACGACGGTATCTCTCCGGCCTATCAGAAAGGCGCCTTGCGCCGCACGGCCCTCTCGCTCGCCGATCGCAAGCTCACGATCAAAGCCGAAGGCGCGTTTCAACCGGCCGCGCGCGAGTTCGAGATCGTCATGCACGGCGTCGCAGCAAATTCCGTGTTGGTCGACGGCGAGCCTCTTTCCGCCGCGGCGTGGTCGCGCACCGGCGAGAACTCCCTTTCCCTTCGCCTCTCCGACAACGGCAAGCCCCGCGTCGTCGAATTCCGCTGAACCATGGAAGCGCCCCCGAATTCTTGGCTAAACATCCGCGCCGCCGGCGTGCTCGCGCACGTCTCGTCCCTGCCCGGCGACTACGGCATCGGCAACCTCGGCGCGGGCGCCCGCGGCTTCGTCGACTTCCTCGCCGACGCCGGCGTGCGTTACTGGCAAATCTGCCCCATCGGTCCGACCGGTTTCGGCGACTCGCCCTACCAGCTTTTCTCCGGGCGCGCGGGCAATCCCTACTTCATCGATCTCGGCGAACTGAAGGAAGAAGGCCTGCTGACTGACACCGACCTCGTGCCGCTGCGCGCGTTGCCCGCGAGTCAGGTGTTCTACGGCGCGCTCTACGAGCGTTTCTGGGTCGCACTCGCGAAGGCGAGCGACCGCTTCTTCGCGAGCGGCAAGGACGAGATCGACGCGATGGGCTCGTTCAAGGAATTCCGCGCTGCGAACGCCGGCTGGCTCGAACCCTTCGCCGATTTCATGGCGCTGAAGTCGCACTTCCAAGGCCGTGCGTGGACCACGTGGCCGACGGAGCTGCGTCGCTGGACGCCGCAGTTGCGCGCGCTTTTTCCCGACACCGTGAAGCGCGAGGTCGAGCGCCACGCGTTCTACCAATACGTCTTCTTCGGCCAATGGGATCGCCTGCGTCGCTACGCCGCGCGCCGCAACGTCGGCATCATCGGTGACGTGCCGATCTTCGTCGCGCTCGACAGCGCCGACACCTGGGCGCACCGCGAAGTGTTTCAACTCGACGCCGACGGCCAGCCGACGGTCGTCGCCGGCGTGCCGCCGGATTATTTCTCTGCGCTCGGCCAGCTCTGGGGCAATCCGCTCTACAACTGGGAATACCTGCGCGGCACCGGCTACGTCTGGTGGATCGACCGCCTGCGCGCCGCGTTCGAGCTCTACGACATCATCCGCCTCGACCACTTCCGCGGCTTCGACACCTACTGGGAAATCCCCGCCGACGCGCCCGACGCGCGCACCGGCCAATGGCGCTGCGGCCCCGGGCCGGCGTTCTTCGCCGCGATCCGCACGGCCTTGCCCGACGCGAAGATCATCGCCGAAGACCTCGGCTACATCGGACCCGGCGTCGTCGCGCTCCGGCGCGGCGCGGGCTTGCCCGGCATGAAGATCGTGCAGTTCGCCTATGGCCACGACGCCAACAACGCGAACCTCCCGCACTATTACCCGCCCGACAGCGTCGCCTACACCGGCACGCACGACAACGTCACGACGCGTGGCTGGCTCGAGTCGCTCGCCGAACCTTACGCGAGCAAGATTGCCGATTATTTCCAGCTGAACGGCAGCGCGAAGTCGGCGTGGCCGATCATCCGGATCACGCTCTCGACCGTCTCGCGTCTCGCCGTGATTCCGATGCAGGACTTGCTCGATCTCGGTGCCGACGCGACGTTCAACCGTCCCGGCACGATGGACGGGAATTGGGTTTGGCGCTTCACCGCCGACGATCTCGCGAAACTGCGCGAGGAGAAAGTAGCGACGCTCAAGCACTGGATTCAACTCTACGACCGCACGGGTGACCGGCCCGTGCGCGACTACAGCGAGCCGCCCGCGCACTGAAAAATGCATCACCGCGCGCAGCCCTTTGGAGTAGGGCCGGTCTCCGACCGGCCTTGAACATGATGCCAGCTTCGCACCTTGGACCGGTCTGAGACCGGTCCTACTCCCAAAATGAAAGACCTCAAACCCCTCACTCTGCCTGCGATCTGGAACATGAGTTTCGGATTCTTCGGCATCCAATTCGGCTGGGGCCTGCAGATGGCGAACATGAGCGCCATCTACCAATACCTCGGCGCCTCCGAGGGCGACATCCCGATCCTCTGGCTCGCCGCCCCGCTGACCGGCCTGATCGTGCAACCGATCATCGGCTACTACAGCGACCGCACGTGGCACAAGACGCTCGGCCGTCGTCGTCCGTATTTTCTCGTGGGCGCGATCCTCGCGAGCCTCTGTCTCATCGCGATGCCGAACTCGAGCGCGCTCTGGATGGCCGCTGGCTTGCTCTGGATTCTCGACGCCTCGGTCAACGTCAGCATGGAGCCGTTCCGCGCCTTCGTGGCGGACCTCATGCCACCGCACCAGCGTCAGGTCGGTTTCGCGATGCAGAGCTTGCTCATCGGTCTCGGCGCCGTGCTGTCGTCCGCGCTGCCGTGGATTCTCACGCAGCTCGGCGTCACCAACGACGCAGCGCACGCGGGCGGCATTCCGCTCTCGGTGCGCTATGCGTTCTACATCGGCGCCGGCGTCTATCTGTGCTCGGTGCTCTACACGATTTTCACGACGAAGGAGCACCCGCCCGAGCCGGCCGATGCCTCGGCGCAACCGGCCGCGGGTGCGCCGCTCGGTTTCTTCGCCGAGATTTTCCACGGCATCGCGAAGATGCCGCACGTCATGCGCCGCCTCGCACTCGTCCAGTTCTTCACGTGGCTCGGGCTGTTCTGTATGTGGATCTACTTCGCGCCGGCCATCGCGCACGGCGTGTTCGGCGGCAATCCCGGCTCGCCCGAATACCAGCGCGGCATCGAGTGGGGCGGCGTGTGCTTCGCGACCTACAACGGCGTCGCGTTCGCGGTTTCATTCGTGCTCGTCGCGCTCGCCCAACGCGGCGTGCCGGCGAGGCTCATGCACCGCCTCGGTTTGATCTGCGCCGGCGTGGGCCTGCTCTCGGTCGGTTTCGTCAACGACCCGAAATTGCTCATCGTGTCGATGGTCGGCGTCGGCATCGGCTGGGCGACGATTCTCTCGATGCCCTACGCGCTGCTCTCGAATTCCATTCCGCCCGCGCAGATGGGTTTCTACATGGGCGTGTTCAACTTCTTCATCGTGCTCCCGCAAATTCTCGCGGCCACCGTGCTGGGCCCCGTCGTGCAACACCTCCTCGGCGGTCGCGCCGTCGCCGCGGTGATGGTCGGTGGCGCCAGCATGTTCATCGCCGCGCTCGCGCTCCAACGCGTGCCCGAGGCCGCGTCCACGCAGACCGTCTGAAGTAGGGCCGGTCTTTGACCGGCCCATCTACACGCGCGAATCCTTCGGGCCGGTCACAGACCGGCCCTACCCTCGCACCGAACTTCCGCCACCTACTCGCTCCTCGCTACTCACTGCTCGCTACTGTTTCCCCCATGATCCGTCGCCGTCTCTTCCTCCTCGCCGCTCTGCACGCGGCCCTCGCCTCGCTCGTCTTCGCCGTCGCGGCGCCCGAGCGCGAAAAACCGATCCCGAGCGCGATGCACGCTGCCATCGGCGTGCCCGACTGGTCCCGCGGCAGCACGATCTACGAGATCAACGTCCGCCAGTATTCCGAGTCCGGCAAATTCACCGCCGTCACGGCCGACCTGCCGCGCCTCAAGTCGCTTGGTGTCGACATCCTGTGGCTGATGCCGATTCACCCGATCGGCGAACTCAACCGCAAGGGCCCGCTCGGCAGTTATTACGCCGTGAAGGACTACAAGGGCGTCAACCCCGAGTTCGGCACCGAGCAGGACTTGCGCGACCTCATCAACGGTGCTCACGCGCAGGGCATGCGCGTCATCCTCGATTGGGTGCCCAATCACGTCTCGCCCGACAACCCGCTCACGAAGACGCACCCGCAGTTCTTCTGGCGCGACGACAAGGGCAACCTCACGCCGCCGCACGGCTTCGACTGGACCGACGTCGTGCAGTTCGACTTCGATGCGCCCGGCCTGCTCGACTACCAGGCGGACGTCCTCCTCTACTGGGTGAAGGATTTCGGTATCGACGGTTTCCGGTGCGACGTCGCGTGGGGCCTGCCCACGCCGTTCTGGAACGAAGTGACCAAGCGCGTGCGTGCCGCGAAACCCGACGCGTTCTTCCTCGCCGAAGCCGAGCTGCCGCAGCAGCAGGTTGCCGCGTTCAACCTCTCCTACGGTTTCGACCTGCATCACGCGATGAACGCCGTCGCGCAGGGCAAGAAAACCGCCAGCGGTCTCGACGAGGCCTACGCGAAAATCCGCGCGACCTTCCCGCGCGGCGGTGCGCTGATGGTTTTCACGAGCAGCCACGACGAGAACAGCTGGGCCGGCACCGAGTTCGACCGCATGGGCGCCGGCTACGCGCCGTTTGCCGTGCTGACGTTCCTCCTCGATGGCGTGCCGATGATCTACAACGGCCAGGAAATTGGCCTCGATCGCCGCCTCGAATTCTTCACGCGCGACCCGATCGTCTGGCCGAAGGAAACGCACCCGACGACGAAGCTTTATCAAGTGATGACGAAGCTGCGCCGCGAAAACACCGCGCTGCACACCGGCGCCGCGATGCGCCGCCTCGACACGACCGACAACGCGACGTTCTACGTCGTCGAGCGCGCGGCGGGCGACAAGAAGGTCGTCGGCATCTTCAATCTCACCGCGAAAGACGCGAAGGCCGATCTCTACGACGCTGCGCTCACGGGCAAGTGGACGGATGCCTTCACCGGAGAGACCGTCGAGCTCAGCGGCCTCGTGCCCCTCGACATGAAGGGCTGGCGCTATCGCGTGCTGGTGAGATGAGTAGCGCAGGCGTCCCGCCTGCATGGATCGGGAAAGCAGGCGAGACGTCTGCGCTACCCTTTTGCCGAACCGCGCGACCGTTCCCTCGGGGTAACACAACCGGACGGCGTGAGCCGGCTCTGTTTTCCGATCGTCGCGCCGCGTGTCCAGACGACTTACATTTTCACTGCATGAATGGCGGAGGCGCGCAGCGCGGTAGCGGAACGCGTAAGCGTTTCGTTGCTCGCACGAGCGAAAAACTCACGTTTTCCGCTACAACGCCGGCGATGTTGCAGAAGGCGTAGCCGCGTTGGAGCGCAGCGACAACGTGGTGGGATTTTCGTTAGGGACCACGCTTTCGCTACGCTCAAGTGTGGCTACTTTCCCGCCGGCGCGGCGCCCGCTTCCTTCTTCTGCGGCACGCCGTGCGTGAAATCCACGTGGTCGTAGTAAACCGTTTTCGGCTGCTGCTCCTGCGACTGGCGTCGCGCGTCGAGCTGCGCGCGGAATTCCTGCGGCGTCATGCCCTTGTGCTGCTTGAACACGCGGGCGAAATACGCCGGGTCCGCGAAGCCGCTCGCGTAGGCAATTTCCGAGATCGTCAGCTTCGTCGTCTCGAGCGCGAGGATCGCGCCGTCGATGCGGATGCGCTGGATGTAGTGAGTGAGCCGCTCCTTCGTCTCCGTGTGGAAGAGATGCGACAGGTAATCCGCCGAGCAGCCGAGCACCTCGGCGACGTGTTGCACACTGAGGTCGGAGTTGGCGAATTGCTCGCGCACGAGACATTTCGCCTGAAACACCTTGCCGATGTCGCTGTTCAGCTGGCCGCTGCCGGTCTCGACGATGTTGCGCATCAGGCCGAGCAGCGCGAGCAGCAGCCCTTGCAACACGGCGTCGCGCGCCGGGCCGTGCATGCTGTGCGTGGAGGCGACGCTGTTGGCGAGCGTGAGAAACACGTCGAGGTTGGGCGCGTCGAAGAACTCGATCACCTCGATGTCCGGCTTGCCCGGCTTCGCCTCGTGCGCGAGGTGGAGGCTCAGCGTGTTGTTGTAGAAACCGGCGACGAGATTGCGGAACGACTCACCCGGCGCCGCGCCGACCGTCTCGCCGTGCGGCACGCCGGCGGGGATCACGCACACTTCGTCCGCGGCGACGCGAAAGCTCTCCTTGGGAAAGTTGAAGTCCGTCCAGCCGCGCACGCCGAGGAATATCTCGGGGCGGTAATGGTAATGCATGCCGCGCTTGTTCTGCACGGGGCGCACCTCGTGCGGCACGCGCAGCGTGAGCCGGTTGCGCTCCGCCAGCCGAATCGCGTGATCGAAGATCTGCCGCATCTCGGCGCGGTTGTGCTGGCTCATCGAACGAGCCGCAAAAAGGGCGGACGGTGCCGCGTTTTCGGACATAGCCAGGGGTGCTGGGTTAGACGGCCGCTAGCCAACGCGCCCCCGAGGGAAACTCAAATGGAAAGAGGACGCTGACACTCGCGGTGTGCGGGCTGAACCACCCGGCAAGGGCGCAGAACTCTCGCGGATCCCGCGGATCGACACGGATAGAGGCACTGGCTTCGAAGCGTGATCCGCGTTCGTCCGCGTGATCCGCGGGAGAATCGGAGGCGCGTCCGCTCGCGGCACGCGCCGACTCGTCAGGAAGTGCGAGCGCTCGTTTAAGACGAGCCTACGCCTTTGACGCGCGGCCGTTGTCGCCTACGTTGCGCGCTGAATGATCGCCACCGACCACGAACTCGAAGCCGAGACCGAGCGCCTGTTCCGCGCGCTCATGCACGTGGATTGCGAGCCGGGCCGCGTGTGGAACTACGAGGCCTGCCGCCGCATCGCGCCGCTCACGCTCGAGATCAATCGGCTCAAAAAGGAGAAAGACGCCGTCATCCTCACGCATTCCTACGTGGAGCCGGAGATCATCTACGGCGTCGGCGACTTCAAGGGCGACTCTTACTTCCTGAGCCTGAAGGCCAAGGAGGCGAAGGCGAAGGTGATCGTGTTCGCCGGCGTTGTGTTCATGGGCGAGACCGCGAAGATCCTCTCGCCCGACGCCACGGTCGTCGTGCCCGATCGCGGCTCCGGTTGCTCGCTGGCCGACTCGCTCACGGGCGAACAGTTGAAGCAGCTGAAAGCCGCGTATCCGGACGCCGCCGTCGTGTGCTACATCAATTCCACGGCGGAAGTGAAGGCGGAGTCCGACGTGTGCGTCACCTCCGGCAACGTCTACGATATCGTCGCGCAGCTGCCGCAGCGCCGCATCCTCTTCGTCCCGGACCGTTTGATGGGCGAAAACATCCGGGCCGAACTGAAGCGCCGCGGTATCGACAAGGAGATCATCACCTCCGACGGCACCTGCATCGTGCACGACGAGTTCACGCCGGCCGACATCGCGCAGGCGCGCGAGCGCTTCCCGGGCTTGAAGGTCGTTGCGCATCCCGAATGCGAGCCGAGCGTGGCGGCGCTGGCGGATTTCGTCGGCAGCACCGGCGCGATGATGAAATACGTGAAGACGACGCCCGCGCCGTATTTTCTGATGCTGACCGAGTGCGGCCTCGTCGGGCGGCTGCAGGTGGAGGACCCCGAGAAAAACTTCATCGGCGGCTGCCGTCTCTGCCCCTACATGAAGCTGAACACGCTCGAAAAAGTGCGCGACGCGCTCGCCGCCCCGCGGCCGGATCAAATCATCACGCTCGACGAAGGCCTGCGCCGCCGCGCGCTGCGCAGCATCGAGCGGATGTTCGAACTCGCGCCGAAAGACTGATTCGATTCGCCCCATGCTCACGCCCCGCACCGAACACCTCATCGATCTCGCGCTGGAAGAAGACGCCGGTCTCGGCGACGTCACCAGCCGCGCGATTTTTCCCGCGACGCACCGCAGCCGCGGCGTGATCGACGCGAAGCAGGATCTCGTGCTCTGCGGGGTCGAGATCGCCGCGCGCGTGTTCGCGAAGGTTGATCCCGCGTTAAAAACGAAGTTGCTCGCTCGCGACGGCGAGCGAGTGAAGAAGGGCGCGATCGTGCTCCGCGTCGACGGGCCGACCGCCGGGATGCTCACCGCTGAGCGCACCGCACTGAATTTTCTTCAGCGTCTCTCCGGCATCGCCACGCAGGCGCGGCGTTACGCCGACGCGGTCGCTGGCACTGGCGTGCGCGTCGTCGACACGCGCAAGACGACGCCGGCCTGGCGCGCGCTGGAGAAATACGCCGTGCGCACCGGCGGCTGCTTCAACCACCGCAGCTCGCTCGGCGAGCACGTGCTCATCAAGGATAACCACATAGCGGCCGCGGGCTCGCTGACGCGCGCCGTCGAACTCTGCCGCACCGCGGCGCCGCACGGCGCGAAGATCGAGGTCGAGGCCAAGACGCTCGCCGAAGTGAAGGAAGCGCTGCGCGCTCGCGCCGAGATCATCTTGCTCGACAACATGACGCCTGAGCAGGTGCGCGCCGCGGTGAAGGAGATCGCGGGTCGCGCGGTGGTGGAAATTTCGGGCGGAGTGAAGGCCGACACGCTGCGCGATTACGCGCAGCCCGGCGTCGACGTCATCAGCATCGGCGCGCTCACGCACTCGGCCATCGCGGCGGACTTGAGCCTCGATGTGCAGCCGGTGCGTAAAGGTAGGGCGCGACCGCCGGGCGCGCCGGGAACGTGATGCCACTATCGCGGCGGGCCCAGCGGTCCCGCCCTACCTCGTGAAAACTGTCGAAACGGATTGCTTGGTTCTCGGTGCCGGTCTCGCCGGCTCGGCTTACGCGTTGCACGCGGCGCGGGCGGGGTTGCGCGTGGAGCTACTTTCGCTCGCGGAGCCGCTGGTCGCGAATAGCGATTGGGCGCAGGGCGGCATCATCTACGGTGCGGAGAGCGATCCGGCGCAGCTCGCGCGCGACATCCTGGACGCGAGCGCGGGCACGGCGAATCCCGCGGCGATTGAGCAACTCGTGCGCGAAGGTCCGGCGGCGGTGAAGGACTTGTTGATCGATGAACTGCACGTCGATTTCGACCGGCGCCCGGATGGGGAACTGGATTTCACGCGCGAAGGTGGGCATCACGAACGCCGCATCATCCACACGCGCGATACGACGGGACACTCGATCCTCACGGCCGTGGCAACGATGGTCGATGCGACGCCCGGCATCACGCGCCGCACGGGTTACGTGGCGGTCGACCTGCTCACGCTCTCGCACAACGCCGCCGATGCGGCGCACCGTTATGAGCCGCTGACCTGTTTCGGGTGCTACGCGCTCGATACGGCGAGCTGCGAAGTCATCGCAATCACGGCGCGCAAGACGATCCTCGCGACCGGTGGCTTGGGCGGAGTTTTTCTGCACACGACGAATCAGCCCGGCAGCGTTGGGCACGGCGTGGCGATGGCGTATCGCGTCGGCGCGCGCGTCATCGATCTCGAATACGTGCAGTTTCATCCGACGGTGTTCTTCCCGCGCGATGGCGCGCCGTTTCTCATCACGGAAGCGCTGCGCGGCGAAGGCGCGGTGATCGTCGATGCGCGCGGGCGGCGGTTCATGGACAAGGTCCACGCACTCGGCTCGTTGGCGCCGCGCGACATTGTCGCGCGCTCGATCAGTCAGCATCTCGCGGCAACGGGCGATGCGTGTGCGTTTCTCGATTTGTCGGCGCTGCAAGCGGAGTTCATTCGCGATCGGTTTCCTGCGATCTATGCGCGCTGCCTGCAGGCGGGGATCGACATCACGCGCGAGCGCATCCCGATCGTGCCGGCGGCGCACTTCTCGTGCGGCGGCGTGCACACGGATTTGCAGGGCCGCACGAATGTCCGCGACTTGAACGCGATCGGCGAGACGGCATGCACGGGCCTGCACGGCGCGAATCGTCTTGCGAGCACGTCGCTGCTCGAGTGTTTGGTCAGCGCGCGCGCCGCGGCGAACGCGGATATCCAAGAATTCCCCCAGCGGGCAACGACTTCGTCGCTGAGGCCGCGTGAATGGCAGAGCCCCGCGAAGGTGGCGGATCCGCTGTTGCTGCAGCAGGACCTGCATCAGATCCGGCAGACGATGTGGAATTACGCGGGCATCATCCGTTCGCCGCGGCGGCTGGCGCGGGCGCGGCGGATTTTGTTGGAGCTGCGCGAAGACATTCAGGCCTTTTACCGAGATTGCCGGCCGACGCGGGAGCTGATCGAGCTGCGCAACGCGGTGCAGACGGCACTGCTGGTCGTGCACGCGGCGTCGCTCAATCCGGTGAGCAAGGGCTGTCACTTCGTGGCGGAGGAGAGCTGAGCGCGACGCGTGCGGTTGCGAGAAGGGCGAGCGAGCAAATTTGCGTATTAAGCAAGTTTCGCAGGAGTCGAAGCGCCGGTGGAATATTGTGTATTAAGCAAAATTGGTGGGAGGGCGGACCAAGTGGCTGGCGGTGTCCCTACCGACGCCTGTCGCCGCTGGGACAGCGGCGACCACCTTTGCGTTGGCCGTTCTTCGGCCGAGACTCGCGTTCGACTGTGTGATCCCGGCCAGGTTCACCGGATGCTTAGTGAGGCTTAAGGGCGGTTGGGACAACCGCCCCTACCCTGCAAACAAAAGAGCCGGCCATGGGGGCCGGCTCGGATGAGGAGAGACTCGCGGGTCTCGAGGGACCGGCTGAAGCCGGTCCTACTTCTTGGCTCTGGCGCTGAGCCAGAGCATGAGGCCGCCGAAGAGGGCGAAGATCACGCCCCAGATCAGGTTCACGTTCTGGCCAAGCGAGTGTTTGGCGTAGATGGCCGGGTCGGCCATGACGCCGTAGCCGGCGAGAATGAGGCCGAGGCTGAGGAAGAGCAGCCCCATGGGCAGGCGAACGTCGAGTTGTTGCATGGTCGGATGGGGTGGCGGGTTACCAGAAGATGATGTTCAGCAGGAGAGTCATCGCGAGGACGATGATGCCGAGCGTGGCGGGACGGGAATACCACGGGGTTTCGTGGTGATCGACGACCTTCTCGGTGAGCGAATAGACGAGGCCGCGGAGTTCTTCGTCGGTGCGGTTTGGTTTGGTCGCGAGCGAGATGATGATCGTGCCGAGGAAGCAGCCGCTGAAGGCGAAGATCGCCATCCAGAAGTTCTGCGCCATCGAGCTGGCGAACGGATACGCGTCGGCGGCGCCGCTGATCCAGCCGCCCTTGTAGATGCTGGCGATTTCGCCGACGGGGAGCGTGTTGCCCTGGAAAATCACCGCGGCGAGCGTGCCGAGAAGCAGACCGAAGAAGGCGCCGTGACCGGTGGCGCGTTTCCAGAACATGCCGAGGAGGAAGATGGCGAAGAGCGGCGCGTTCACGAAGCCGAACACCAGTTGGAGCATGTCCATGATGTTATTGAATTTCGTCGCGGCGTAAGCGCAGGCGGCGCTGATGAGCAGGCCGACGACGGTCGTGATGCGGCCGACCTTGATCAGGTGCGCGTCGGAGGCGTCGGGCTTGAACCAGCGTTGATAGAGGTCGTAGGTCCAGACCGTGTTGAACGCGGTGACGTTGCCGGCCATGCCGGACATGAACGACGCCATGAGCGCGGTGAGGCCGATGCCGAGCATGCCGTTCGGGAAGTATTTCGCGAGGAGCGCGGGGACGACCATGTTGTAGTCCGGGTTGCCGTCGGCGCCGATGGGCAGCGCGATCTCGGCGGTGCCGCCCTTGTGATAGAGCGCGATGGCGAGCATGCCGGGGAGAATCACGAGCGCCGGGAAAAGCATCTTCGGAATCGCGGCGATGAGCGGCGTGCGGCGTGCGGAGTTCATGTCCTTCGCGGCCATGGCGCGCTGGATGACGAGGAAGTCCGTGCACCAGTAACCGAAGGAGAGGACGAAGCCCAAGCCGGCGACCAAGCCGAACCATTCGATGCCGATCGGGTTGGCGGCGGCGTTGCCCATGTGTTGCCAGGATTCACTCCAGGCGCCGGGCATGCCCTTGGTTTCGGAGTAGGCGCCGAGCTGTTTCATGAGGCCGTCCCAGCCGCCGATGTCCTGCAGGCCGAGGATGACGAGCGGGAGGAAGCCGAGGACGATGAGGAAGAACTGCAGCACCTCGTTGTAGATCGCGGAGGTGAGGCCGCCGGTGTAGATGTAGACCAACACGATCGCGCTCGAGATGATGATGCAGGCGTCGAAATCCCAGCCGAGGATCGCGTTGAGCAGCTTCGCCAAGGCGAACATCGAGATGCCCGAGGAGAACACGGTCATCGTCGCGAACGACAGCGCGTTGAACGTGCGGGTCTTTTCGTCGAAGCGGAGCTTGAGGTATTCGGGGACGGAGCGGGCTTTCGAGCCGTAGTAGAACGGCATCATGAAAATGCCGACGAACACCATCGCGGGGATGGCGCCCACCCAGTAGAAGTGCGAGGTCGCGATGCCGTATTTGGCGCCGGACGCGGCCATGCCCATGACTTCCTGCGCGCCGAGATTCGCGCCGATGAAGCCGAGCGCGCAAATCCACGCGGGCAGCGAGCGGCCGGATTCGAAGAAGTCCGTCGAGGTCTTCAGGTGCTTCTTCAGCACCCAGCCGATGCCGAGCACGAAGGCGAAGTAGAGCGCCAGGATCAGGTAGTCGACCGTGGCGAGTTGAAGGATGACGCCGCCCGTCGAACTCGACGAGGCGCCGCCTCCGGCGGAGGCAAGGAACAAGGGCAACAGGGACATGGGGAGAAAAACGCTAGGGAGCCGAAATCAACGACGCTGGGGTCGAGCGCCACGAGGCCGGGAAACTGGCAGGTGGTGCGGGCTGCGCCAACCGGAAACTGGTGTCATGACGCTTGTGGCGAGGCTGGCGGTGTGATGTTCGCGACGGGGATGAAGCGGGCGGGAGCGCGGGGTTGAGGCTGGGTTCGGGAGAGCGAAAGCCTCGCGGCTTCCGCTACGGGGTGAACGGTGGGGCGGCGCGGGAGTGTAGCAGCGGGCGGGGAGGAAGATATCCCTCGTTCGGGGGAGTGTGGCGGAATACGCGGGTGCCGGCGGCTGGCGGGCGCTTGTCCCTGCTGGGGACAGCGGCGGCCACCGGGGGCAGGGCGTCATTGGGTGGGAGGAGCTTGGTGCGCCGACGATGATCGTTGTCGGGGCGTGAAGCCCCTCCCACCGACCCCTGACTACTACCTCAAAAACTCAGGGCGAAACGCGTTGATAGACGCGGACGAAATCGACCTCCATGCGCTGCGGGAGCACGGCGGGATCGACGCCTTTCACGCCGCCCCAGTCGCCACCGAAGGCAACGTTGAGGAGCAGATGGAAGGGCCGGTAGAAGGGCCACGAAGTCCAGTCGCCGCCCTCGCGCTTGCTGGTAAAATAGAGGCGGTCGTCGAGATAGACGCGGATCTCGTCGGCTTCCCACTCGAGCGTGTAGGTGTGGAAAGCGTCCGAGGCGTCGGGCACCTGGATGGTGGCGGTGCGCTGGTTGTTGTTGCGCCACTGATGCGCCTTCGAGTGCGTGGATGCGTGGACGACGCCTTGGGCGTAGCCGACGTGTTCCATGATATCGATCTCGCCGATGTCGGGCCAGTGGCCGGAGCCGAGGTCCCACTTGGTCGGGAGCATCCAGATGGCCGGCCAGGTGCCGAGGCCGCGCGGGAGCTTGGCGCGGATCTCGAAGCGGCCGTAGGTCCAGTCGCCTTTGTCTTTCGTGACGAGGCGCGCGGAGGTGATCTCCTTGTCCTCCCACTTTTCGCGGCGCGCCTCGATGATGAGGTGGCCGTTTTCGACGCGGGCGTTTTCGCGGCGGTTGTCGGTGTAGAATTGGAGCTCCTTGTTGCCCCAGCCGTGGCCGCCGACGTCGTAAGACCACTTGGCGGGATCAGGCGCGCCGTCTTTGTCGAATTCGTCGGACCAGACGAGTTTCCAGCCGGTGGTGGGAGCGGCAACGAGACGCAGTCCCAAGGCAGCCCAAAGAATCAGGGTGCAGAGTTTTTTCATCGTGAGGAGAAGTAGAGCGAACGCACCGTGAGTAGGGCCGGCTTTAGCCGGCCTGCATCAGGCCCGTTGCCGTTTGGACCGGTTAAAAACCGGTCCTACACCAAAGGGCTTCGTCAGTTGCGGAGGTAGGTGTGGATGCCGTGCGCGGGAATGGTGCAGGCGACGGCGTCGTTGCCGGCGGCGAGCGTGAACGATTGCGGCTTGTCGCCGGCGTTCATGACGACGATGGCGAGCGAGCGGTCCGGGTTCTGGAACGCGATGGCCTGGAGGCCGGCGGGGATGCCGGTCGTGGCTACGCGGCGCGCGCCGGGCTGCACGTATTTGCTGAAGTGGCCGAGGTAGTAGAACGCGGCGCTGTAGCGGACTTCCTTGGTGTTGGTGTCGACGAGGACGGGCGCGTCACAGAAGTTGCCGACGTGGTTCGGGCCGCCGCGCTGGTCGAGGACGATGTTCCAGTCGATGAAGCCGCAGACCCAGTTGTTGAAGTCGCCGATCATCTGTTGGACGTAGGCTTCGCCGTGTTCCCAGACGCCGAGGTTCTTGCCGCCTTCCCAGCAGCCTTCGGTGAAGAGGATGGGCTTGTCGGGATACTTGGCGTGAACGCGCGAGGAGGCCGCGAAGTCTTCGCTGACATACCAGTGGACGCCGAGGCCCCAGAGATATTTGGCGACGGCGGGATCGCCGAGGAGCGCGTCGGCGTGGGCCTCGAGGATGTCGCGATTGTGGTCGTGACCGATGAGTTTGATGTTTTGCAGGCCGGCGTGGTGCAGCGCGGGCCCGAGGTGATCGCGGACGAACGCGGCTTCCTGCTTCGGGTTGAAGAGGCAGGACTCCCAGGTCTGGTGCGCTTCGGGTTCGTTTTGCACGGAGAAGGCCCAGACGGGGATTTTCTCTTCCTTGGCCAAAGCTTGGGCGAATTTGACGAACATGTTGGCCCAGACGGCGGCGTATTCGCGGCGGAGCGAGCCGCCGTCATCCATGCGGAAATTCGTCTTCATCCACAGCGGCGGGCTCCAGGGCGAGACGAGGAGCTTGAAGCGGTCGTCGCTGCCGGCGGCGTTACGCGCGTCGTGCAGGAGCGGCATGATCCATTTGCGCATCGGATCGAGCGTGAAGCTGTGGAGGTCGTAGTCGCCGGGCGTCTCGGCGAGCGACCACATGTTGAGCGAGAAGTCGCAGCTGTTGAGGTGCGTGCGGGCGAGCGTGTAGCCGAGGCCGTCCTTGCCGTAGTAGGCGCGGATGACTTCGAGGCGTTTGTCGGCGGGGAGTTGCGCGAGGACCCAGGCCGACGACTCGGTGAGTGCGCCGCCGAAGCCGACCATTTCCTGGAATTGCTTGCTCGGATCGACCGAGAGCGCGTGCGCGGCGGACGACGCAGCCGCCGGGGCGGCGACGGGCGCGAGGCGATGACCATTATCGCGGGCGGTCTCGATGACCGACCAGGAGGCGGCGCGGGCTGAGGTGAGCATGAGGGCGGCGAGCGCGGCGGCGCCCGCAGTGCGGAGGACTGGGTGGGAACGCATAGGGATCGAAGCTAAAGGCTGGGAAAAATCGCGGCGGCGAACCGGCGCGACGAAACCGCCCGAGCGCAGGGCTCGGGCGGCGTGGCGGAAAAGCACGCACTGCCGCCGCCGGGATCAGATCGCGTGCTCGCTGACGGCGAGCGCGCGATGACGAGGGCGAAAGAGTGCGAGCGAAGAGAAAGAACAGTTAGCGAGCAGCGCTCACAGCTTTTGCGAATACGTGAGCGAGAAGCGGCGCGGGGCCTGAGCAATGAAGCCGTAGTAGTCGGTGTTGTTGGTCAGGTTATCGACGTTGAGCTGCAGCGAGGCGTCGCGGCCGTGCACCTTGAACTCGTAACGCGCCATGCCGTTCCAGACGGTCTTGGACTTCGAGTTCAGGAAGATGACGTTGCCCTTCGAATCCTTCGGCTGGCTGAAGTAGGTCGGATAGATGACGCCCGAGCCGGTGTAGACGACGCCCGCGCCGAAGGAGAAGCCCTTGAGGGCGCTGGCCTTCGGGAACGAGTAGTTCATCCACGCGGAGGCCTGGCTCTTCGGCGTGTCGTCGAGCGTGAGGCCGTTGCCGAACGAGAGGTGCGTGGACGTATCGTTCGGATCGGTGAAGCGCTTCGCGGCCGCCGTGCCGCCGTCGGCCCAGTCAATCGGCGCATACCAGATGGCCCAGCGATCCTGCGGGTAGGGATACTTCGCCCACTCGGAGGCGTTGAGAACCGTCTTCTCGACGTGCGAATACGAGAGCGCGATCTGGAGGTTGTCCGTCGGCGAGAGGAGGACTTGCGCGTCCCAACCTTCGGAGCGATCGGAGCCGAGCGGGACGGAGCGGCCGCCGGTGGGTCCCGGAGGGCTGGCGCCGTTGTAGTCGACCGTCGCGTTGTTGGTCAGGTTGTCGAAGTTGTAGATCCAGCCCCACCAGCCGGTGGAGTTCGTGCTGATGGCGTTCGCGAAGACGGCGTCCATGAGCGCGGCGCCGGTCGTCGAGGAGGCGTTGACATACCAGTTCGTGTTACCGGCGGAGTTGGTCGCCTGGTAGACGGCGCCAGCGGCCTTGGCGGCGTTCCACTGGGCGGTGGAGGCGACGACGGCGGCGTTCCACTCGTTGCCGACGGGATTGAGGTCGTTGACTTGGTAAACGATGTTCTGGTTCGGCTTGAAGTAATACGTGCCCGAGGCCGTGGGCGCCCACCAGATGCCGCCGGGGTTGCCGATGCCGACGCGCGTGCGGGTGATTTCGAATTTCGAAATCGTGCCCGAGACGCGGCCGTTGAAGAGGTCGAATTTCAGGCCGAACTCCTTATCCTCACCGAGGGCGGCTTTGATGACGTTGCCGGCGAAGTCCTTCGCGCCGTCGTAATTCGGCAGGCTGGACTCGGCCTTCATCGCGTAGAGCGAGAGGCTGCCGCTGCGGGTGAGGCGGACGTCGATGCCGTATTGGTAGGTCGTGTCCTTGCTCGGGTCGCCGTATTGCTCGACGGGTTTCTCGTCGTAGCCCTGGTTGTGCGAGACGCCGTCGGCGCCCCACTGCGGATTGTAGTGCCAGAATTTATTCCAGCTGCGGTCCTTGCGGGCGCCGGCGATGAGCGTGACCCATTCGTCGAGCAAGCGGCCTTGATAGACGGCGTAGAGGGCGGCGTCGCTCGTGTTCTGAACTTGATGGAAGAGGTCCTTCATCGCGTGGTCCGCGGAGCCGTCGGCCTGCTTGCCGGCCTTGAAGGGCGAGCTGTCGGTCGGGCTCTTGAACATGTTGCGATCGAACGGCGTGCCGCGGATCACGTTCTCGTAGCGCTCGGTCGTGTAGTTCAGGCCGACGAGGAAGGTGTTATCGAGCTTCAGCCACTTCGAGTTGTCGAAGAGGGCGAGCTTGTAGGTGAGGTCGGCGCGGATCTGCTCGTGGGTGTCGTCCTCGCTGGAGGCGTTCCACTGATAGCCGATGGTCGCGGGCTGCGGGCCGGTCGGGAAACCGCTCTGGCCGGAAACGAGCGGAACATAGGTGACGTTGGCGATGGCCCACGCGGGTGTGGACGTGCCGGGCGTCTGAAGCGAGGCGGAGACGTCGAGCTGGTCGTAGCTGAAGGCCGAGTTGTTGTAGCCGACGTTGAAGTAGAGGTTCTCGGCGAGCTTTTGCTCGAGCTTGAAGAGGAGGTTCCAGGCCTTGCTGTCGTTGAAGGTGTCCGGGCCGCTCCAGCGGAACTCCTTCGGGTTGCGGCCGGCGGGCGTGAGGAAGCCGCCGTTGTAGCCGTCGGAACTGTTCACGAAACCGGTCGGGACGGCGCGGATGTTTTGGAAGCCGATGCCGCTGCGGTTCTGCTTACCGAACTCGGTGTCGAAGGAGATCTTCGTGTTCTGGAAAGGCTGCCACGTCACGATCGGCGCGACGAAGTAGTGGTCCTCTTTCTTGTAGTCGGTGTAGTCGTCGGTCTGCTGGTAAGCGGCCGTGAGACGGTAGTCGACGGTGTCCGTGGCCGGGCCCGTGTAGTCGATCGTGCCGCGCATCAGGTTGTAGCTGCCGTATTCGAATGTGACTTCGCCCTCGGTCTTCTTGCTCGGCTGCTTGACGAGGTAGTTCACCACGCCGCCGAAGTTGCCGACGCCGTAGAGGAGCGAGGACGGTCCGCGGATGACCTCGACGCGGGCGAGGTTGACGGAGTCGGTCGCGTTTTGGCGGCGGAAGCCGTCGCGGAGCGAGGCTTCGGTGAGGAAGCCGCGGATCTTGACGCGCGATTGGTCGGCGGTGGCGGTGCTGCCCTCGGGATTGTTGATGCGGCCGGGCGTCGTCGCGGCCCAGCCCTGCGTGGTGCCCCAGTCGTTCTGCGACTGCAGCTGAATGCCGGCGCTGTAGCGCAAGCTCTCGCGCAGATCCTTCGAGCCCGTGTCGCGGATGAATTTTTCCGTGATCACCTCGATCGGCATCGGCAGGTCCTTGATTGCCGTGTTCAGGCGCGTGCCGGACGTGGTGTTGGTGGCCTTGTAGCCGCTGTCCTTGTCCGTGGTGACCGTGAAGGGCGAGAGGACGACGGTGTCGTCGCCGGATTTTCCGGCGGTATCAGCAGGCGGCGCGCTCGGCGCGGCTTGCGCGTGAAGGCTGACACTGGCGGCGCAGCTGGCCGCGAGGCAGGCAATGAGTAACAGCTTCGGGGAGTTCATACGTGCGAGGGTTGGAACACCCAGCCGTCGTGGGGGACGAGCGGCTGAGCCGCGAAGACGCGGCGTGGGGGATGTGTTACTCTACCAATCGCACCTCCTTCGCCGCATCCCCATTTCGGGTGGGCGGCAGCTGGTGAAATTTTCGTGTGTTGCGCGCGCGACAGACTTAACTCGGGAGCTGCGTCGCCCCGAATTTTTCCGACGCGCGTGTGCTTTCGATCGCCAAAATTTCTCGTGTGCTGGTCTGCGTCGCCGTTGCGCTGGGCGGCGTGGCTCATGCCGGAACCGGCACGCCCGCCGAACCGCTGACCGAAGCTTCCGAGGTGCTGTCGCTCAGCGCAGAGCAAGCGGGCCGGCGGTTGCGCGTGGCCGTGACCGGCGTCGTCACGGCGGCCGAGCCGGACTGGCGCGGGCAGTTCTTCGTGCAGGATGCGACCGGCGGCATTTTTGTCGAAAATCTGAATCGCGTGCCCCCGCTGCCGGGCGATCTCGTGAGTGTCGAAGGCATCACGCATCCCGGCGCCTTCGCGCCGATCATCAGCACGCCGACGTGGCGAAAGCTCGGCACCGCGCCGTTGCCCGAGGCGAAGCGCGTGACGATCGAGGATCTGAAAGCGGGCCACGAGGACAGCCAGCGCGTCGAGATTGTCGGCGTCGTGCGCACCGCGCGCCTGGAAAACAATCGCTTGCTGGTCGACTTGAGCGTCGCGGGCAATCGCCTCCAGGTCACCACGCCCGTCTCGCCCGACGC
The DNA here is from genome assembly GCA_023432225.1 of Verrucomicrobiota bacterium. GTDB lineage: Bacteria > Verrucomicrobiota > Verrucomicrobiia > Opitutales > Opitutaceae > Didemnitutus. Next base: position 25,443 of record JAEYUW010000014.1, on the reverse strand, counting down.
GGCGCCGGAGTCGTTCATCGCCGCGCGCGTGCGCGTGCGCGGCACCGCCGCCATGCATTATATCGGTGCACTCCGGCATCTCACGGCCGCGGCGGTCTACGTGCCGTGGGCGGAGGATTTCGCCGTGCTCGAGTCGGAGCAGGCGAATCCGTTCGAGGAGCCCATCATGCCGGTCAGCAGCATCGCGCAATACCGGCGCGGGCGCCACGCGGAGCAGCGCGTGCATGTGCGCGGCAACGTGACCTTCCAGCGGCCGGGCGAAGAATTGTTTCTGCAGGACGGCTCGGGCGGGTTGCGGATCGAGACGGTGCAACCAGGACGATTCGCTCTCGGTGAAGAAGTCGAAGCGGTGGGCTTCGTCGAATACGACGGTCACTTGCCCGTGTTGCGCGATGCGGTGGTGCGGCGCTGCCGCGCGCCCCACGCGATCGTGCCGGCGCGCACCGTGCCGTTCATCGAAATCACGCGCGGCGAGCATCACGGCGAAACGATCACGTTGCGCGGACGTCTGCTCGATCGCTCCACGCGCCCACACACGCGCCCCGACGGTCGCGCCGCGGGATTCGTCACGACGTGGCTCGTGCAGGGCGCGGGCACGATGTTCACCATCGAGCACCTGAGCGCCGAGGAGAGTCCCGCGCTCGCCGAGATTCCGATCGGCAGCGTCGTGGAGGCGGACGGCGTGTGCGTGTCGACGATCAACGCCACGGCGAAGCTCACTTCGCTCATGCTGCTGCTGCCGGACCTCGGTAATCTGCGCGTCATCGAAAAACCGAGCTGGCTGACGCCGGCGCGTTTGCTGGCGGGGCTCGCCTTGCTGAGCGCGGGTCTCGTGATCGTCCTCGCCTGGCTGCTCACGGTGGCGAAGAAGAATGCCGCGCTGCGCCGCGTCGTCCGCGAACTCGAGCGCGCGCAACGCGAACTCCAGGAGGCGCACGACACGCTCGAGGACAAGGTCGCCGAGCGTTCCGCGCAGTTGCAGGTGGAAATGACCGCGCGCAAGACCGCCGAGGTGCAGTTCAAGGCCGTGCTCGCCGAGCGCACGCGGCTCGCGCGCGATTTGCACGATACGCTCGAGCAAACGCTCGCGGGCATCGCCATGCGCCTGAACACCGCGGCGAAACTTTCGCGGCGCGATCCGGAGGCGTCGGACACGCATCTGCAGCTCGCACGGAATTGGCTGCATCAAAGCCAGGTCGGCCTGCGTCGCTCGATCTGGGATCTGCGCTCGCGCGAGCTGGAGCAGTTCGACCTCGCCAGCGCCTTGAAATGCAGCGCGGACCAGATGGTGCACGGCACGGAGATCGCGCTCGATTTCGAGACCAGCGGCGCGGCGCGAGGGTTGCCCGAGGTCGTCGAGGAGAACGTGCTGCGCATCGGCCAAGAGGCGCTGACGAATATCGCGAAGCACGCTCATGCGACGCGGGTGAGCATTTTGCTCGAGTTCGATCCGCGCGTGCTGCGCCTGCGCGTGCAGGACGACGGCGTGGGCTTCGACGCGAGCGCGGCGCCCGGCGAAGGACATTTTGGACTGACGGGCATGACCGAGCGCGCGAAACGTCTCGCCGGCGGCATCACCGTGACGAGCGCACCCGGCAAGGGCACGACGATCGTCGTCGAAGTGCCGTTGCAGCCGGCCGACGCCACTGCACCGAAGGAAAATCCGAATCCCGTCTCATGAGCGAAACCCAGCCCCTGCGCATCATGGTGGCGGACGATCACTTCATCGTCCGCAGCGGATTGGTCGCGATGATCGACTCCGAGCCCGACATGAAGGTCGTCACGCAAGCGACGGACGGCGCGCAGGCGATCGAGGCCTACGCGAAGCACCGGCCCGACGTGGCGCTGATGGACCTGCGCATGCCGATCAAGAGTGGCACGCAGGTGATCGAGGCGATCCGCCGCGAGTTTCCGGATGCGCGGATCCTCGTGCTCACCGCCTACAACGGCGACGAGGACATCCATAAGGCGATCGCGGCCGGCGCGCGCGGCTACCTGCTGAAGAGCTCGACGGGCGACGATTTGATCCCGGCGATCCGCGCGGTGGCGGCGGGCGGTAACTGGATTCCGCGCGACGTCGCGAGCCGGCTCGCGGTGCGGCGCGACTACGAGACGCTCACCGCGCGCGAGATCGAGGTGTTGCGCGAAATCGCGAAGGGTTGTGCGAACAAGGAAATCGCGACGCGCCTCGCCATCTCGGAAAACACGGTGAAGGACCACCTGAAGAACATCCTGAGCAAGCTCCACGTCGCGGCGCGCACGGAGGCGGTCACGGCCGCGGTGCAGCGCGGGATTATCGAGCTGTAGTGGAAAAGTTTCGCGTTCGGAACGGCACGAGATGCGTCCCGGCGTAGCGGAATTCGTGAGAATTTCGCGCTTCGTAGCCGGCGAAAGCCTCACGGCTTCCGCTACACGGAATGGCGCGGACGATGGCAACGCGCGAGCGGTGTGGTTCATTGGCCGTAGGCCGCGAGTTCGCTGATCGCGGTGAAGAAATGGTGGCCGAGCGAGCGGTTCGCTTCGTCCGGCTCGATGCCGCCGGCGCGGCCGATGATGCGGATCGCCGTGGTCTCCACCGGAGCGAACTGAAGGTCGTAGTCGCAATGGCTCGCTTTCAACCACTGCGAGTTTTCGAAATCGGGCGTCGGCGAAATCTTCAGGCCGGAGACCTCGCGCCACGTGCCGCTGACGTCTTGCGCCTCGACGGTGAGGCTCGTAAACCAGCCGCCCCACTCTTTCATTTCCCCGACGCTCAGGCGCAGCGCGGAGATGCGCTGTGGCGTGCTCCAGCGATAACCATAGAAATCCGTCTTCGGCTGCGAATGCGCGGCTAAGCTGAAGTAGGTGCGCTGGCGGCGCTCGCCGTCGCGGAGCAAAGCGAGATCGCGGTCGAGCGCGTCGGAGTTGAAGAGGATTTCGGTGGCGGAGACCGCGAGGTTTTCGCCGCGCACGCAGATTTCGACCGGCACGCTCGCGCGGTCTGCGCCGGCGGTGACGTGCACGCGGATGCTCGCGGAGGCGGCGGTTTGCGGGGTGCCGGAGATCGTGCCGTTCGCGAACGTGAGGCCGCGCGGCAATTCGCCGTCGAGACGCCACGTCACGGTGCGGGCATCGCGGCCGGTGTAGAATTCGTAGGAGAACGGTTCGCCGACGGCGCCGAAGAGCGGCGGCGGGGCGTTGAACTCGAACGGCGGCGTGAACACGGCGTCGGCGGGAATCTCAAGGGTGTCGACGCCGTCGACGGCGATGCGCTGGCCGCCGTGCGCGAGGACGACGCGCTCGCCTTGGCGCGCGAAGCGGCGCGCGAGATCGGCGATGCTCGCGTCGGGCAGGTCGTGGCGCGAGACGTTCACGTAGCGATCGTTGTAGGGCTGCGTCCAATTCGCTTCGGGAAGCGGTGCGAGGAGCGCGGGCGGCAGGCCTTTCGTGCCGTGGACGATGCCGAGGAGGCCGCACATCGTGGCGGCTTGGTTGTCGGCGTCGAAGCCGAGCGCGCAGCAGAGATCGAGCGTGCGCTGGAAATCGCCGTTGCCGTAGAGCAGCGCCATGACGCCGCAGGCGCCATTGAGCACGGCGTCGACGACGGGCCAGGCGCCGGCGTTGTAGTCGAAGGAGCCGTAGTAACGCGCAGCGAGCGCGGCGCGGGCGGCGCGCCAGTCGTGCGGGTGTCGTTGCACGAGTTCCTGCGTGTAGCGGACGGCGGCGGCGAAACGGCTGCCGGGCGGCATGGCCGCGAGGCCGGTGTCGACGAGCTTGGCGATGTCGCGCTCGAAGAACGCGGCAGAATACATCGCGGCGTAGAAGACGGTCGGCTCGACGCCGAAGGAGTCGCTCGTGACGCGCGCAGCCCAGTCGGATTTCGCGGTCGCGTAACGGATCATGCCGGGCGCGGTGACGGCCCAAAGCTCGTTCACGAGTTGCGGGTCGATCTGGAACCACTGGCCGTTATAGTCGCGGCGGCCGGTGTGCGGCGGGAAATGGCCGGCGCGCATGAGCGTGAGCGCGGCGCGGTTGGCGACCCAGACGCGTTCGCGGACGTGATGCTTCCAGGCGGCGGCGAGCTGCGCGTAGGTCGGCTCGATGCCGTGCTGCTCCATCCCGAGCAGATACATGTATTCGATGTCGGTGTCGTCGTCGGAGAAGGCGCCGTTCACCTCGCGGAGGCGTGCGAGGATTTCCGGACGGAAGCCGTAGGGCATCGCGTCGGGGCCGGGCTGATCGATGAATTTGAACTCGTAGCCGAGACCGTAGAAGTTGCCCGCGAGCTGGCCGAGGAAGGAGGCGCGGACTTTGTCTTCGTAGTCAGCGACGGCGAGGCGTCGGGGCGGGGCACCGCGTGCGGCGGAGAGCGCGATCGCGGCGCACAGGAGCGACGCGCTCGTCCAACGAGCAGCGAGGGAGCTGCATCCAGGCATAAAGAAAAGGCGCGTGGGCGCGGGACTAGTGCGCGGCTTTGCGCGCGGCGAGGTCGGCTTCGATTTTTTTCACGTCCGGCTCGTCGAGGCGGTAGAAGAAAATCGCGAAGCCGCTGAGCAGCGCGAAGGCACCCGGAAGCACGCTGAAGAGCAGCGTGATGCCATGAAGCGCGCGCGGCGTTTGGGCGGCGTCGGCGATGTAGCCGTAGTAGCTGAGCAGCCAGCCGATCATGGCGGAGCCGATCGCGAGACCGACCTTTTGCACGAAGACCGTGGCGGAGAACACGAGGCCGGTGGTGCGACGGCCGAACTTCCATTCGCCGTAGTCGGCGGTGTCGGCATACATCGACCACACGATGGCGGGCGTCGGGCCGGCGACGAAGCACGCGAAGATGTTCATCGCGTAGAGCAGCGGCAGGTTTTTCGGATCGAGGAAATAGAACGACGCCATCGCGAGCGCGTTGAGGATCGTGAGGCCGATCATCAGCGTGCGGCGCGCGGCGAACTTCGTGAAGAGTTTCGTCGCGAGCGAGCCGGCAATGAAGGAAAGGAAGCCCCAGAAGTTGAACGCGCTCAGACCTTCGAAGTCGCCCACGACGTATTTAAAATAGTAGACGCCGGAGCCGCTGCGCAGGCCGGTGTTGGCGAGGGTGAGGAAGGCGGCGAAGAAGAGGACGAGCCACGGGCCGTTGCGGAAGAGGTCGCGCAGGTCGGCGCCGAACGAGGATTTCTGTTCGGCGGGCGGGGCGACGCGCTCCTTCGTGTTGAAGAAGGTGAAGAGGAACATCACCACGGAGATCACGGCGAAGATCGCCATCGTGTAGCGGAAGCCCGCGGCTTCGCTGCCGCCGACGGTGGCGAAGAACTTGCTGAGCTTCGGCACGAGCGAGCCGATGAGGAGCGCGCCGAGGAAGGCGCAGGCGAAACGATACGTGGAGAGCGACGTGCGGTCTTCGGAGGAGGCGGACATCACGCCCATGAGCGCCGAGTAAGGCGTGTTGATCGCCGCGTAGGCGATGAGCATGAGCGTGTAGGTGACGTAGGCGAAGATGAGCTGACCGTCGGGCGTGAAGCCCGGATTGGCGAACATCACGTAGCCGAGGACGCCGTAGGGCAGCGCGCCCCAGAGGATCCACGGGCGGAATTTGCCCCAGCGCGAATTCGTGCGATCGGCGAGCATGCCGATGACGGGATTCAGCGCGGCGACGACGATGGGCATCGTGCCGAGCAGCCAGCCGACGGCGGCGGTGTTCTTGATGCCGACGACGTCGGTGTAGTAGTAGGCCAGGAAAATGTTGAACGCCTGAAAAAAGAAATTCGAGGCGGTGTCGCCGAGACCGTAGGCGAGTTTTTCCCGGAGGGTGAGAGGGGCGGAGGAGGACAAGGGAGGGTGAAGGGATCGTTCGTTCTTCGTTCTCTTAATCGTTCTCGTTCTCTTTTCCTCCAACGAGGGCGAGAGAACGAGAACGATTAAGAGAATGAGAACGAAGGGAGGCCCGCGCTTTGAGGAGCGCGTTGCCTCGGCTGGAATACGGGAGAGAAAAACGAACGCGCATCAGCGGGGAGCCGATGCGCGTCGTGGTTAACCATACAAACCCCAAATCAGAACTTGTAGCGGAACTCGACCTTGGCCGAGCGCGGGGCGGCGTAGATCAGGCCGTAGAGCTTCTGGTCGTCGAGCAGGTTGTAGACGTTGAGCTGCACGGCGGCGTCGTGGTTGTAGAACTTGAAGTCGTAGCGAACCATGAGGTCGACGTTGTAGCGCTCGGGCGTCTTGAGGACGACGAGGTTGCCATCCTTGTCGGTGACGCGCTGGCCACCGCCGTGCGTGATGCCGGATTGGTATTCGCGCGGGGATTCCCAGGAGCCACCGAGGCCGGCGGAGAGACCTTTGAGCGTGCCCTTGGTGAACTGGTAGTTGGCCCAAACGGAGGCGGCGTGCTCAGGCGTGTCGTCCTGCTTTTCGCCGGTGCCGTAGCCGATGCCGGTCCAAGTCGAGGTGTCGTCCTTGTTGCCGTAGACGGTGCTGAGCGGCTTGCCGGTCAGGCCCCAGTCGGTGTTCGGGAAATACCAGACGGCCCAGCGGTCCTGCGGGTTCGGGGATTTGGCGAACTGGCCGGCGTTGTCGATGACGCGCTCGGTGTGGGCGTAGGAGGCGACGACCTGGAAGTTATTGTTCGGCGTCCACATGATCTCGGCGCTCCAGCCTTTGGCGGAGTCGGAGCCGATGACGTATTCGTTGCCGTCCGGGCCGGAGGCGCGGTCGTCCCACGAGTTATTGGTCTCGGTGTCGTAGTTGTAGAGCCAGCCCGGCCAGCTCATGCCGTGGGACTTGGTGTAATCAAACACGGCGTCGAGGTAGGCGGCGCCGGTGGCCTTGGAGGCGTTGACATACCAGTTCGTGCTCGCACCGACGGTCTTTTGGTAGATCGCACCGGCGGCGACGCCGGCGTTCCACTGCGTGAGGGCGGCGTCAGCGGCGCCGTTGCCGCCGTTGCTGCCACCGGGGACGGACGTCGGCGAGAAGTTGGAGACGTTGTAAACGATGTCCTTGGCCGGGTTGAAGTGCTTGTAGTTCGACGTGGGCGCCCACCAGTAGAAGAGTTCGGTGCCGGTGCGTTTGATCTTGTAGGAGCTGATCGAACCGGAGAGGCGACCGTCGAAGAGGTCGACCTTCACGCCGTATTCCTTGCTCTTGGCGATGACGGGGCCGACGGGCTGGCCGGTGACGTCGCGGTGGCCGCTGAAGTTCGGCATGAGGCCGCCGGCCTTGAGGGCGAAGACATTGATGTGGCGATTCGGGTCGAGGGCGACGCTGACGCCGTGCTGCTCGGTGCGCTCTTCGACCTTGGCGCTGCGGACCTTCGAGGAGGCGTTGGTCTGCATGTCGAGGGTCGTGCTGTAGTTGTCGGTATGATCTTCGCGGATGCCGGAGATGAGCGTGATGCGATCGTCGGCGAACTTGCCTTGGTAGACGATGTAGGTCGCCTGGTCCCAGCCGCGCGAGTAGTTGTTGTTCTTCCAGCGCGTGGCCACATCGGCCGAGCCGTCGCCCTGCTTGCCCCAAGCGATGTAGGAGGCGTCGGTCGGGCTCTTGTAATTGAACTGGTTGTCGAGCGTGCCGCCGCTGCTGATGTCGTTTTCGGCGGATTCCTCGGAGTGGCCAAGGAGGACGGAGTGCGTCGTGCGGAGCCACTTGTTCGCATCCGGGAAGAGGTCGAACTTGTAGGTCGCTTCAGCGCGGACTTGATCGCGGCTGCTCGTGGTATCGGAGAAGCCCCAGGTGTATTGGAGGACGACGTCGTCGACGTAGCCGTTGATGGCGTTTTGATTCGAATCGCCGGCGGCCGGGTTGAGCGTGCTGAAGAGGACGCGTTTGCGGAGCGCGACGGGGCCGGTGTTCTGGGAGAGGCTGCCGTAGACGTCGCGGGTCTGGAAGTCGGCGGTCGAGCGGTTGTAGCCGACGAGCAGGTTCAGGTTGTCGAAGAACTTCTGCGAGATTTGTGCGCGGAAGTTGGTCGCCTGGCTGTTGATGTAGGTGTCGTTGCCGGACCAGCGGAAGGTCTTCTTGTCAGTTCCGGGGACGGTGTAGAAGTCGGCGCGCTCGTTTTGGTCGTTGTTGAGGCCGACGTTGGCCATGGCGCGGACGCGCTGGAAGCCGACGCCCTTCTGCTTCATGTCGCCGTTTTCGTAATCGATGTCGACCTGGGTGGTCTTGGTCGGCTTGAAGCTGATCGCGGGCGAGAAGAACGTGTGCGACTCGGTGTTGAAATCGGTCCACGAGTCGGTGTCCTGCCACGCGCCGGTGAAGCGGTAGCGGAGATCGCCGATGTTTCCGGCGGGGCCGGTGGTGTCGAGCGTGGCGCGTTTGAAGTTTTCCGTGCCGTAGGAGAGGGTGACTTCGGTGGCTTGTTTCGCGTCGGGGGCCTTCGGGATGTAGTTCACGATACCGCCGAACTGGCCGAAGCCGTAGAGCAGCGCCGCGGGACCAAAGACGGCTTCGACGCGGCCGATGTTGATCGAGTCGGTGAAGTTCTGGCGGCGATAGCCATCGCGCAGCACGACGTCGGTGACATAGCCGCGGATCTTGTAGGAGCTGGCGGTCTTGTTGGCGGTGGCGCCTTCAGGATTGTTGACGCCGCCGGGGCCTTGGTAGGCGCCGCCGGGCGTGCCCTGGTCGTTTTGCGACTGGAGCAGGATGCCGGCGGTGTAGCGCAAGCTCTGGCGCAGATCGGACGAGCCGGTGTCGCGCAGGAACTTTTCCGTGATGACCGAGATGGGCATCGGCAGCTCCTTGATGGGAGTGTTCAGGCGCGTGCCTGAAGTGGCGTTGGTGGCCTTGTAGCCGCGATCCTTCTCCGTGGTGACGGTGAAGGGTGAGAGGACGACGGCGTCGTCTTTCTTGGTTTCGACGGAGTCTGCGGCGGCAGGCGGTTGCGTTTGGTCGGCCGTCGTCGAGCCGCTCGTTTGCGCCTCCGACGTCAGCGGCCACAGCCCTAAGGCAGAGCTGGCCAATAGTCCGGCACACAGCACGGAACGGTGTTGAGGGATCATGAGGGTAGTCGGGTTGGTGGGCTGCTCTCCGCGGATTCGCGCATCGGGGGAGATGCGTTTCACCTGGGGGCGGGGAGCAAGGGTTTGCCGGTCGCGGCAGGGTTTTTCGCCGCAATCGAATGGGCCAAGCGTCGCGTTTGTGCACACGTTCTGTCAACGCGTTTGTGCATTGTATGTTGCACGCAAGTGAGCAGGTAATTGATTTTTAAAACATAATGATAATTAGAATTTTACGTTAAAAAAATAGATCAAATATAATCAAAAACTGACGTCGGTGACTGATTTGTTGCATTGATAATTGCTTGCTTATCGCGGCCGTCTTTGTAGCAAGAACCTCACGCGCTCGCGTTCGCTCACCCCTCTCGGCTCGCGCGGTCTCCCCATGCCCCGCATCAACCAGAATCTCATCGCTCAGCGGCTGAATATCTCCCGCGCGACGGTCTCGCGTAGCCTCGCGAATCACCCGGCGATCAGTGCGGAGACGCGGGCGAAAGTGCACAGCGCCGCCGAGGATCTGGGCTACCGCATGAGCGCCGGCCGCATGTCGCGGCGCCACGCCAAGGGAGCAAAGAAGCTCACGATCGGCGTCCTGATCGGCATCCCCGCCGAGAACGTCGTGATGGCGACGTTCCCCTACATTCTGAAGGGCATTCGCGATCGCGCCGAAATCGAGCGCGTGAAGATCGACGTCTATTATCAGGCGCCGGGCGATTTTCATCCCGAGAGCACGCGGCAACCGGCCTTCCGGCACATGCGCGCGGCGGACTGGCGCGGAGCGATCCTCATCTATCCGTTCGCCGAAGACGCGGTGGAAATGATCTCGAAGCGCCTCTCCACGGTCGCGGTCCTCGAGAGCTACAACCATCCCGGCATCGACATCATCGACACCGACGACGCCTCCGGCGTGCTCACGCTCGTCGAAGCCCTCCGCGCCGCCGGGCACACGCGCATCGGTTTCGTCTCGTGGAAATACCCGATCGGCGGCCACTGGGTCGCGCGCCGTTTCTCGGGCTACATCGAGGCGCTTTATCTGCACGGCATGGATTTCAACCCGGCGTGGGTGGTCAACGTGCACAAAAAGGATCCCGAGCTCACGCCCACACAGGTTTCCGAACGCGTCGCGCACCACATCAAAAACTCCGGCGTCACCGCCTGGGTCTGCGCGGCCGATCACCAAGCTTACCCGCTCATCACCGACCTTCGCGCGCGCGGCCTGCGCGTGCCGGAGGACTGCTCGGTCACCGGCTTCGACGGCCTCGAGCCGCCGGCCGGATTGCCGCGAGCCACTTCCATGCGCGTGCCCCACGAGCACATCGGCGCCTCCGCCCTCACCCGTCTCATCAATCGCCTCGAGCACCCCTCGTCCCCGCGCCGGAAAATCTTCGTCGAAGCCGACCTCGTGCCCGGCGAAACGATCGCCCCCGTGCGCCTCCTCTGAGTGAATCCCCTTCCCTCGCCTGCCTCGCAGGTTTCTTTCCGCCGCAACCCGACCGCCCCGCAATCCGCCGACGCTCTCGTCGACGCCTTCGGCGGCCGCTACCATCGCATCACGCAAGCCGACCGCCTGCCGCCGTTCTTCATGAACGTCGTCAGCTCGTCGGACATCTGGCTGTTCGTCGCGAGCAACGGCGGACTCACCGCGGGCCGCAGTGACGCCGAGCAATCACTCTTTCCCTACCAAACCGTCGATCGCATCTACGACAGCGCCGGCCTCAACGGCCCGTTCACCGCGCTCTGGGTCGAGACGCCGCGCGGTCCCGTGCTCTGGCAACCGTTCGCGCCCGGCGCGCCCGCAGCGAACACCGCGATCTCGCGCACGCTCTACAAGAGCCTCGAAGGCGATCGTCTGTGGTTCGAGGAAACGAACACCGCGCTCGGCCTCGTCTTCCGTTACGGTTGGTCCTCCGCAGAAAATCACGGCCTGCTGCGCCGCTGCGAACTCGAGAACCTGACCGGCGCGCCGATCGCCGTCCGCCTGCTCGACGGCCTGCGCAACGTGCAACCCTGGGGCGTGTCGCTGCGCCTGCAGAACGTCAGCAGCTGCCTGACCGACGCCTACAAGACCGCCGAACTTTTTCCGGAGTCCAACCTCGCCGTCTTCGCGCTTGCCGCTGCGATCGTCGATCGCGCCATCGCGCTCGAATCGCTCCGCTCCAGTGTCGTGTGGTCCGACGGCCTGCCGAAACCCACTGTCCTGCTCTCCGACGCGCAACTCGGCGCCTTCCTCGAAGGCCGCGCCCTCGCGCCCGAATCGCACCGTCGCGGCGTCCGTTGCAGCTACCTGCTCGCGAGCGAACTCACTGTGCCCGCGCAGCAGACGACGCGCTGGCTGTTCGGCGCCGACATCGGCCTGAGCCAGCCTGACGTCGCCGCGCGCCGCGCCGCGGCCGCGAGCGGCAAACTCGTCTCCGCCGCGCTCGCCGATGCCGATGCGTCCACCGCGAAACTCCGCCAGCTCGTCGCGTCCGCCGACGGTTGCCAGTGCGGCGCCGACGAAACGGTCACGACGCACCACTTCACGAACGTCCTCTTCAACATCATGCGCGGTGGCGTCTTCGTGGAGGACCACGCGGTCCCGTCCGCCGATTTCGCCGCTGTGCTCGCACGCCGCAATCGCACCGTCGCGCAACGCCACGCCGCGTTGCTCGCCGCTCTGCCCGCGACGCTCACGCGTGCCGATTTGCTCGCGCGCGCTCGTGCGACGGGCGATGCCGACTTCGCGCGCCTCGCCGAGGAGTATCTGCCGCTCACCTTCAGTCGCCGCCACGGCGACCCGAGCCGTCCGTGGAATCGTTTCAAGATCCGCGTGCGCGACGAGAAGGGCCAGCGCGTCCTCGCCCACGAAGGCAACTGGCGCGACATCTTCCAAAACTGGGAGGCGCTCTGCGCCAGCTATCCCGAGTTCATCGATTCCGCGCTCGCGAAATTCCTCAGCGCCTCGACCGCCGACGGCTACAATCCGTATCGCGTCACGCACGCCGGCATCGATTGGGAAGTGCCCGATCACGAAGACCCGTGGGCCTCGATCGGCTACTGGGGCGACCACCAGGTCATCTATCTCCAAAAGCTACTCGAGTGGTCCGGCCGTTATCATCCGGGTCGCTTGCAGACTGCCCTGCGCGAACCGCGCTACGCCTACGCGGCCGTTCCCTACCGTCTCGCCAACTACGCCGACACGCGCAGCCACCCGCGTGAAACAATCCAGTTCGATCTCGAGAAACACCGCGCGATCGTCGCGCGCGAAGCCGAGCTCGGCAGCGACGCGCGCCTGATCGCCGACGCCGACGGTCGCGTGCGGCACGTCAATCTCACCGAGAAACTCCTGCTGCTCACGCTCACGCGGATGACGAACTTCGTCGCCGGCGGCGGCATCTGGATGAACACGCAGCGTCCGGAGTGGAACGACGCCAACAACGCGCTCGTCGGCTACGGTGTCTCGTTCGTCACGCTCGCCTACCTGCGCCGTATGCTCGCGCACGTGCGTTCCAATTTGCTGCCCGCGCTCGGCACCGCGCCCGTCGCGCTCTCGGCGCGCGTGGGAGAATTGCTCCGCGGCGTCCACGCCGCGCTCGAGTCGCATCGCGCGATGCTCGCGTCGTCGACGATCTCGTCCGGGCAACGCCGCTCGCTGCTCGACGCGCTCGCCACCGCAGGCTCCGACTACCGCGACGCGATTTATCGCACTGGTCCCGGCGCCGCCGAGCAGGTTGCGCCCGTGCAAATCGCCGCGGCGCTCACGCTCGCGCAGGAATTCGTCGATCACACGCTGCGCCTCGGCCTGCGCGCGGACGGGCTCTACGAGTCCTACAACCGTCTCGAATTCACCGAGCAGCCCGCCGGTCTCGTGGTGCATCCGCTTTATCCGATGCTCGAGGGCCAGGTCGCTGTGCTCAGCTCCGGCCTGCTCACGCCGGCGGAAGTCGTGCGCTTGCTGCGCACGTTGCGAGCGAGCCCGCTCTACCGCGCCGATCAACACAGCTATCTGCTCTACCCGGATCGCCAGCTGCCCGGATTCCTCGCGCGCAACACGATCCCGGCCGACGCGGTTGCGTCCTCGCCGCTCTTCGCGGCGTTGCTTGCTGCCGACGACGATCGCGTGATCGTGCGCGACGCCGCGGGAGCGCATCGCTTCCACGCGGATCTCGCGAATGCCGACGCGTTGCGCGACCGCCTCGCCCAAATCGCGCGCGAGCCCCGCTGGGCCGAGTTGGTCAGTGCGCACGGCGCCGCGGCCGAGGAGGTTTACGAACAACTGTTCCATCACCGCGCCTTCACCGGGCGCAGCGGCAGCATGTTCGGCTACGAAGGCCTCGGCTGCATTTACTGGCACATGGTCGCGAAGCTCTTGCTCGCGGTGCAGGAAAACCTTTTCGCTGCGGAAGCGCAGCAGGCGCCGGAAACGGTCGCGCTGCGCGAGCTCTACTACGACATCCGCGCCGGCCTCGGCTTCAACAAAACGGCCGCCGACTACGGCGCGTTCCCGACCGATCCCTACTCGCACACGCCCGGCCACAGCGGTGCTCAGCAGCCGGGCATGACCGGCCAGGTGAAGGAGGAAATTCTCACACGCTGGGGCGAACTCGGCGTGCACGTCGAGGGTGGCACGCTCGTTTTCCGGCCGACTTTCCTGCGCGCCACCGAGTTCACCGCGGCGCCGACGACGTTGCGCGTGCCGCGCGCCGAAGGCGGCGAGCAAGAGATCGCGATTCCCGCGCGCGCGCTCGCCTTCACGTTCTGCGCGGTGCCGATTGTCTATCGGCTCGGCTCGGGCAAAGCATGCATCCGCTGGACCGACGCGAGCGGCACGCACGAGCGCGCCGGCACGGCGCTCGACGCTGCAACCAGCGCGGCAGTCTTCGGCCGCACCGGCCGAGTGACGCGCATCGAGGTCGAACTCGGCAGCGAGTTCCGGCCGCTCTAGCCGCTATTCATGGTCGCTCCGAATGAAACGTCATACTGTCAGCGCCATTTCCGCCCTGTCATTGCGAGGAGCGTAGCGACGAAGCAATCCAGTTAGCTGGATCGCCACGCCCGACTGCGTCGGGCTCGCGATGACAAACAGGAGACGGCAATTCCGGCCCATTTCGCATGAAAACTTCGCTTCTCCTCCTCGCCGCGTGTGCGGCGATGCTCACTCTCGCGCCCGCATTGCGCGCCGCCGCCGAACGCGCCGCCGAATTGCCCGGCGGGCGCCGCACGCTGAATCTCCAGCTCGACGGCCGGTGGATCGGCAACGGCGTCTCGTTCAGTCCCTATCGCGACGGGCAGACGCCCGACGGCCCGTTGCCCAACGATGCCGAGATCCTCGCCGACCTGAAACTGGTCGCGCGCTACTGGAATCTCATCCGCATGTATGACGTCATCGTGGCCGAGCCCACGGTGCGGCTCATTCACGAGCACAAGCTGCCGATCCGCATGATCCTCGGCGCGTGGGTCGATGCGAAGCATCCGGACCGCACGCGTCACGAACTCGCTAACGCCGTGCGCATCGCCAACGCCTATCCCGATGTCGTGATCGCCGTCGCGGTCGGCAACGAGGCGTGCGTCGAGTGGTCCGACCACCGCAGCGATCCGGCGGAGGTTGCGCGCTGGGCTCGCGAGGTGCGGGCGCAGGTGAAACAGCCCGTCACGAGCGCCGACGACTACAACTTCTGGAACAAGCCCGCTTCGCAGGTCGTCGCGGCCGAGTTGGATTTCATCATTCTGCACGGCTACGCGCTGTGGAACGGCCGGCCGCTCGAAGGCGCGATGGCTTGGCTCGGCGAACAATACGACAACACCGTCCGCCTCCATCCCGGCGTGCCGGTGATCATCGGCGAAAGCGGCTGGGCCACGAGCAACGACCCGACGCGCAACAAGCCCGGCGAGGAAGGCGCGCTGATGAAGGCCGAGGTTTCCGTCGCCGCGCAGGAGAATTATCTGCGTCAGCATTACCGCTGGATCAAAGAGCGCCAGGTCGCGACTTTCCTCTTCGAGGCGTTTGACGAGAGCTGGAAGGGCGGCGGCGACAAGGTGCCGCCGCAAGTCGCCGAGAAACACTGGGGCGTGTTCGACAGCCAGCGGAAGCCGAAACCGTCGTTCCAGACGATCCAACGCGAGTTCTACGGCGAGCAATGAATTTGGCGGGCATGCGACATGCCACCGCGGCCAGGAGCGTGTGCGCGCTCCTGGCCGCGCTCGTGTGCGGTGCGGTCACGCTGCGCGCCGACTCGCTCGCCGCCGCCCGCGCGCTCGTGGCGCGCCTCGTGCCGCAGCACGCGGAGCAAATCGTGCTCGAGCCGCTCGCGCCCGCGCCGGGCGCGCCGGATGCGTTCGAGGTCGAGACGCGTAACGGCCGCCTCGTCTTGCGCGGCCACAACGGCGTCACGATCGGCTCTGCCCTGAACTGGTATTTTCGGAACGTCGCGCACGTGCAGATTTCGTGGTGCGGCGATAACCTCGCGCTGCCGGAGAAATTGCCCGCCGTGCCGGCGAAGGTCCGCATCGAGTCGCCCTACGCGCATCGCGTTTACCTGAATTACTGCACGTTCAACTACACCGCCGCGTGGTGGGATCGCGCGCGCTGGGAGCGAGAGATCGACTGGATGGCGCTCAACGGCATCACCACTCCCCTCGCGATCACCGGCCAGGAAGCGGTCTGGCAGGCGACGCTGCGGCGCTTCGGGATGAGCGATGACGAGATCCGCGCGTTCTTCGTCGGGCCCGCCTTCTTCGCCTGGCAATGGATGACGAACATCGAGCGTTGGGGCGGACCGCTGCCGCAGTCGTGGATCGATTCGCATCTCGAACTCGGCCAGTGGATCGTCCGTCGCGAACGCGAGCTCGGCATGACGCCGATCCTGCAGGGTTTCACCGGCTGCGTGCCTGTCGCGCTCGCGCAAAAATTCCCCGGGGCGCGCATTCTCCAGAAAAAAGTCTGGTGCGAAATTCCGCCCGGCCCCGCGCAGCTCGATCCGGCCGACCCGCTCTTCACGCGCATGGGCCGCATCTTTCTCGAGGAACAGCAGAAGCTCTTCGGCGGCGACCATCTCTACGCCGCCGATCCGTTCCACGAGGGCGAGCCACCGCAAGAGGGCGCGCCGTATCTCCGCGACGTGGGCGAAACCATTTTCAAGCTCACGACCGAGTTCGACCCGCAGGCGACGATCGTGATGCAAGGCTGGTCCATCCGCGAAGGCATCGTGCGTGGCATTCCGGAAGACCGCTTGCTCGTGCTCGATCTTACGGGCCAGAAATGGCGCGAGACTGACTCGTTCTGGGGTCGCGCGTGGGTGGCGGGCATCATTCAGAATTACGGCGGCCGCCACAGTCTCGGCGGCAACTTGCCGCAACTCGCCTCCACCGCGTCGTCGCTCCTCGGCACGCAGGCGGGCCGGAAGCTCGTCGGCATCGGCCTCTTTCCCGAGGCGATCGAGCACAACCCGCTGCTTTTCGACCTCGCTGCCGATCTCGGCTGGCAACGCACCGCGCCCGATCTCGCGGCGTGGACGCGGCGCTACGTGCACGCGCGTTACGGCGCGGACAACGCCGCCGCGCAACGCGCTTGGGCCACGCTGCGGACCAGCGTTTACGCGCAAAAAAGCCCCGAGCCGCCGATGGAGTCGCCGTTGCAGGCACGTCCGGCGCTCGAGCTGAAGCAGGCGTCGCCGTGGGGCAGCTTCGAGCGCGACTACGACGTCGCGGCGCCGTGGCACGCGTGGAGCGATCTGCTCGCGGCGGCCCCGGAACTCGGGCGCGTCGATCCGTTCCGCTACGATCTTGTCGACGTCGCGCGCCAGGCGCTCGCGGATCTCTCCGTGCCGCTGCATCGTGAAGTCGTCGCCGCGTGGCGTGCGGGCGATCGCGCGAAGTTCGCCGCGGCGCGCGACCGCTTTCTCGCGCTCGGCGCCGATCTCGATCAGCTGCTGGCAACACGGCGCGAGTTTCTGCTCGGCCCGTGGCTCGCCGACGCGCGCGCGTGGGGCAAAACCGCCGTCGAGGCCGATCTCTACGAGCGCAACGCCCGCCAGCTCATCACGGTGTGGGGCGGCACGCCGGAGACGACGATGCTGTTTGAATACGCCGGACGCCAGTGGTCGGGCTTGATGGAGAGTTTTTATCTCGAGCGTTGGCGGAAATACTTCGCGTGGCTCGAGCAACAACCGCCGGGTTTTGACGACGCTGCGCTACCGCGTCGCGACGGACGCGTGGTCGCGGCGGCGAACGATTTCTACCGCGACCTCGCGCGTTGGGAATTTGCCTGGTGCGAGCGGCACGAGTCGCACTCCACGACCCCTCGCGGGGATTCGGTTGCGGTGGCGCGCGCTTTGTTCGAGAAATGGTCGCCCGTTCGCGAGCAATGCTATGCGTCCTTCGACTGGAAATCGCTTCAACCGTGAACACGGTAGGACCGGCTTCAGCCGGTCCATGGGACGTTCTTCGCGCATGATGGATGCGAGCGCGGCGTTTTTTGGACCGGCTGAAGCCGGCCCTATTTTCGTATGAGAACCCTGTGTCGTTTTGTGGCCACGCTGATTGCCAGTCTCGGAATTGTTTCCGTTTCCGCCGCGCCCGCGCTGATGCCCTGGCCGGCGCACGTCGAGTGGCGTGACGGCGCGCTGCCGATTGCCGCGGATTTCCGCGTGCGTGTCGCCGGGCACGACGACGCCCGGTTGCGCGCCGGCATCGGTCGCGCGCTCGATCGGCTGGAGAAACGGGCGGGACTCGATTTCGGGCCGCGCTACGTGAAAGCCGGAGGAACGTTGGTGGTTACGTGCGCGGCAGCGGGCTCGGCGCTGCCGCAGCCCGGCGACGATGAGAGTTACACGCTTGAGGTTCGGGCGCAGGGCGCAGAGTTGCGCGCACCGAACGTCGTGGGCGCGTTGCGCGGGTTGGAGACGTTTCTGCAGCTCGTCGAGGCGCGGGCCGAAGTAGCGCCGGCTTCCAGCCGGCCAGTGTTTGCGGCCCCGGCGGTCGTGATCCGCGATGCGCCGCGTTTTCCTTGGCGTGGGCTGATGATCGACGTCGCGCGGCATTTTCAGCCGCCGGAGGTGATTCACCGCAACCTCGATGCGATGGCGGCGGTGAAGATGAATGTCCTGCATCTGCACCTGACCGACGACCAGGGGTTTCGCATCGAGAGCAAACGGCATCCGGAACTGCACGCGGTCAGCGCGCAGAGCGGTGTGCTCACGCAGGAGCAGATCAAGGCGATCATCGCGGCGGCGGCCGAGCGCGGCATTCGCGTGGTGCCGGAGTTCGACGTGCCGGGTCACGCCACGGCGTGGCTCGCGTCGCATCCCGAACTCGCGAGCGTGTCGGGACACTACACGGTCGCGAAGGATTGGGGCGTGCTTGATCCGGTGCTCGATCCGACGCGGCCCGAGACGCTCGCGTTGCTCGAATCGTTCTTCGGCGAAATGGCGGCGCTGTTTCCCGACGAGTTTTTCCACATCGGCGGCGACGAGAACAACGGCAAGCACTGGAACGCCAGCGAGCGCATCCGACAGTTCAAATACGCGCACGGTTTCACGACGAACGAGGCGTTGCACGCGTGGTTCAATCAGAAGCTCGCGGCGTTGCTGGCGGCGCAAGGCAAGCGGATCGTAGGCTGGGATGAAATTTTGCACCCGGACTTGCCGCGCAGCGCCGTCGTGCACTCGTGGCGCGGGCCGGAGTCGCTCGCGCAGGCGGCACAGCACGGTTTCGCGGGGATTTTGTCGGCGGGCTACTATCTCGATCTGCACTATCCGGCGGCGGACGCGTATGCAGCCGATCCGTTGCCGGCCGATGCGAAACTGACGCGGGAGCAGGCGGCGCGGGTGCTCGGTGGCGAAGCTCCGATGTGGAGCGAGTGGGCGGATGCGCGGATCTATGATTTTCGCATCTGGCCGCGCGCGGCGGCGGTGGCGGAGCGACTGTGGTCGCCACGCGAGGTGCGCGATGTGCCGGACATGTATCGCCGGCTGGCGCGGATCGACGCGTTGCTCGTCGAGACCGGTGTGCGGCATCACGCTTGGCCGCAGTTCGACGGATATTCGCCGGAGGATGCGGCGGTGTTGCGCGTGCTGGCGTCGGTGGTGGAGCCGGTGAAGCGCTATCGCCGGCCGCAGATCCAGAAAGGTGGCGCTGATTTTCCGCTGAACGAGCTCGCCGACTGGGCGCACTCGGAGAGCCGGCCGGCGCGGGAATTCGCGGGGCGGATCGACGACTGGCTCGGATTGCCGGCGGACGCGCGCGCGACGGGCGCGGAAGAATTGCGGGTGACTTTGTCGGCGTGGCGGGCAGCGGCGGCGCGCGTGACGGAGATGCCGGCGCCGAACAAGTTCGCGCAGGGGCGCATCGAAACGGCGCAGCGATTGGTGGCGTTGTGCGAGGTGGCGACGCGCGCGGTGCAAGTGGTCGCGAGCGGCGCGCGGCTCAGCGCACACGAGACGGAGCGGGCGCGTGCGTTGTTGAAACAAGCGGAGGAGCCGACCGCGGCGGCAGTGGAGTTTCCGTTTTTGCCGGCGCTGGGCAAGTTGGTCGCGGCGGCTTCGCGGTAAGAGGTCGGGCCGGTCTGTGACCGGCCCCAATCGACTCTCGCTCGTGGATGCCGAGGTGTGAGGGACGTGCAACGGGGCCGGTTGAAAACCGGCCCTACCTTCGGCCAAGGAGAACGGGCTCGCCAGCGCGGCGTGGTTCGCGCTGCATCGGCGCGCGGCATGAACCCCTTTTTTAACGCCGGCGACTGGGCCATCATCTTGATTTATTTGGGTGGCGTCGTGGCGCTCGGACTGTGGTTCGGGCGCGATCAGCAGAACACGCGCGACTATTTCCTCGGCAGCCGCAATATCCCGTGGTGGGGCATCGGGATGTCGATTGTCGCGGCGGAGACGAGCGCGTTGACGATCATCGGCGTGCCGGCGATCGCGTTCGGCGGGAATCTGATGTTCCTGCAGATGATCATCGGCTACGTGATCGCGCGCGTGATCCTGGCGGCGGTGATGGTGCCGCACTACCTGAGCGGGGAGATTTATTCGCCCTACCAATTGCTCGAGCAACGCCTCGGCGTCGGGCCGCGGCGCGTGGCGGGCGGGTTGTTTTTGTTTCTCGAAACGCTGGCGGCGGGCGTGCGCGTGTATGTGGCGTGCATTCCGATCCGGCTGCTGCTGGGCGAGACGGTGTGCAGTTTCGGCGGGCTCGTGGACCCGATCCTCGGTGCCATCGTGCTCTTCGTGGGGTTATCGCTGCTCTACACCTACGTCGGCGGCGTGAAGGCCGTGATCTGGACGGATGCGGTGCAGTTCGGGCTGTTTCTCGCGGGCGGCATTTTCGCGCTGCTCTACATTCCGACGCTGGTCGGCGGCTGGGACGCGGCGTTCGAAGTGGCGCGTGCGGGCGGGAAGCTGGAGTGGTTCAACGGGACGTTCTCGTTCGGTGCGCCGTTCAACATTTGGATGGGCGTGCTCGGCGGGACGCTGATCGTGCTGTCGTCGCACGGCGCGGAGCAGTTGATTGTGCAACGCGTGTTGGCGTGCCGGACGGTGGCGGACGGGCGGAAGGCGCTCGCGTTGAGCGCGGTCGTGATTTTTCCGCTGTTCCTGATCTTCCTGCTCGTGGGCGGGCTGCTGTGGGTGTTCTACCAGTCGCACCCGATGCAGATTCCGCTGCCGGAGACGCGGCCAGGCATCAAGGCGAACGATTTTATCTTTCCCGTGTTCATGCTCACGGAGGTGCCGCATGTGCTGAAGGGATTTTTGATCGTCGCGATTTTGTCGGCGGCGATGTCGTCGATCAGCTCGGCGATGACGTCGCTGGCGTCGGTCTCGACGATGGATTTCGTGAAACCGCTCACGCCGCGACTGAGCGAGGCGGCGCTGCTGGCGTGGAGCAAACGCTCGACGGTGTTCTGGGCGGCGGCGCTCGTGGGCGTGGCGTGGCTGACGCGCGAGGTGCAGTTCGTGCTGAACGCGGCGTTTTCGCTGCGCGGGCTGACGAGTGGCGCGCTGCTCGGCGGGTTGATGCTGGCGCTGTTCGCGCGCGGGGTCGGCGCACGGGCCGTGGTGGTGGGCATGCTGGCGTCGGTCGCGGTGATGAACGTGCTCTATTGGCCGCCGAACATTCCGGCGGTGCGCGGCTGGTGGCTGGCGACGTTTGGCGGCGAGATTTTTTGGCCGTGGTTCACGCTGATCGGGACGCTGGTGACGCTCGGCGTCGCGGCGTTGGTCGGGCGGGTGGCGCCGGGTGCGGACGAGGGGCCACAAAAGGCGCAGAAGGCGCAAAGCTAGCGGGCGGAGATCCTCTGTGGTCTCTGTGACCTCTGCGTTTCAAAAGTTTGGGGTTAAACACAGAGGTCGCAGAGGGCACGGAGACCAGAAAAGGGCGCGGCGGCATGCGAGCTTGGGCGGCGAGATGCTCGCGGCGGGCCCAGCGGTCCCGCCCTACCTCGGGCTAGGAAAAAAGAAAAACGCCGGCGTGTGGCCGGCGTGAGGTTTTTCGGCGGTCATAGACCGCCGCTACAGGTTTTGGCGGGTGGCGCTCAGAAGAAGCGCACGGGCTTGGCCTGTTGCTGCATCTTTTCGTGTTCCTCGTGGGAGCAGCCGGCGTTGGTCGCGACGTCGGTCGCGGCGCCGCTCGGCTTCACGAGTTCGTTGGCGAGCATGTAGTTTTCCACTTCTTCGCCGGAAATGTCGGCGAGCATCACGCCGTCGATCTCGACGCAGGGCGAGAGCGGCTGGCCGGACTTGCGGACCATCTCCTCGTAGTTGGAGCGGTGGTTGATGATGTCGATGTCCTCGAACGGCAGGTTGTATTTGCGCATGATGGCGCGGACGCCGTTGGACCAGCCGCAGTGCGGCTTCAGATAGGCTTTGATCTTCATTCGTGGAGTGGTGACGAGAGTGTGTGAGAGTTCCCGGCGGAATGTAGGTGGGGCGTTTTCTTCTTCAACTGAAAGTTTTCGGGCGTAGCGTGACGGGCTGTGCCGGACGCCTTCCCCACGATCACCCTGTCGCAAGCCTCCGCTTTCGCGCGCCTCGGGCTCGCCAACGTCCGGCGCGAATACCCGCATCTGCTCCAGCATATGCTCAACGGCCCGGAGGACGTCATGGAGGTGCGCGCGCTGCACCCGGCGTTCTACGGCAGCTACGATTGGCACTCGTGCGTGCACCAGCACTGGATGCTGACGCGGCTGGCGATCCTGTTTCCGGAGTTGCCGGAGCGACCGGAGATCGACCGCGTGCTGCGGGCGCATCTGACGCGCGAAAACATGGAGCGAGAGACGGAGTATTTTCGCGCGCCCGGGCGGCAGTTTTTCGAACGGCCTTATGGCTGGGCGTGGTTTTTGAAGCTGGCGCAAGAGATGTCCGGCTACGACGAGCGACTGGTGGAAAACATGGACCCGCTCGTGGATTACATCCGCGACGGCTTCATGCGTTACCTGCGGAATCTGATGCATCCGGTGCGCAATGGCATCCACGGCAACACCGCGGTTGCGGTTGCGCTGGCGCTCGGGCACGCGCGAGCGCATGACGATCAGGAGCTGAAGCTGCTGTGCACGGCGCGCGCGGCGTATTGGTTCGGACACGATGAGGATTACCCCGCGCACTACGAGCCGTCGGGGGAGGACTTCTTTTCGCCGTGCCTGACCGAGGCCGGGCTGATGGCGCGCATTCTGCCGCGCGAGCAGTTCTTGGTGTGGTTCGGAAAATACCTGCCGCACCTGGCGCGCGGGGAGCCGGCGAATCTCCTGAAGCCGGTGCCGGTGAGTGACCCGCGCGATCCGAAGATAGCGCACCTCGTGGGCCTGAATCTGAACAAAGCGTGGGTGTGGCGGCGACTGGCGGCGTTTTTGCCGTCGGGCGATGCGCGGCGGACCTTTGCGACGGCGGCCGCGCTCGCGCACTACGAGGCGGCATTGCCGTTGCTCGGCGAGGAGGATTTCCATCGCGCACACTGGTTGTCTTCGTTCGCGGTTTACACGCTGACGGAGTAATCCGTCCTTGCGGGAGGGTTCACGCTCTCACCTCCCCCGCCGCCGCGCCCTTGCGTGGCAGGCGGTCGGCCGCATGATGCGCGTGCTCATGGACTGGAAAATCGCGGTCACGACCGGAATTGCCACGCTGACGCTGATCGGCGTCGCCGTCGGCCGTTGGCCGTGGCTGAAGATGAACCGCGCGACGATCGCGTTGGTGGGAGCGACGCTGTTAATCGCGCTCGGCATCATCCCGCTCGAGAAGGCCTACCAGGCGGTCGACTGGAACACGATCGTGCTCCTGCTCGCGATGATGATCCTGAATGTGAACCTGCGCCTCGCGGGTTTTTTCCACCTCGTTGCGTCAAAAGTCGTGCGGCTGGCGAGCACGCCGCGGCGGTTGCTGGCGTTGGTCGTGGCGGTTTCCGGTGTGCTGTCGGCGGTGTTTTTGAATGACACGATCGCGCTGATGCTGACGCCGCTCGTGCTCGATCTGGCGTTGGCGTTGCGGCGGAATCCCCTGCCCTACCTCGTGGCGCTGGTGACAGCGGCCAATGCAGGCTCGGTGGCCACGGTGATGGGCAATCCGCAAAACATGCTCGTGGGCATCGCGTCGGGGATCGGTTTCACGCCGTTCTTCCTCGCGCTCGCGCCGGTGGCGATTGCCGGGCTGGTCGTGATCTGGGTGGTGATCGTGCTGGTCTATCGGACGGAGTTCGCGCCAGTGGTTTTTGCGGAGACTTATGCGCTGCCGGGGCGCGAGTATCGTCCTTTGCTGCGCAAAAGCATCGCGGCGTCCGTGGTGATGCTGGTCGCGCTGTTCGCCGGCGCGCCGATCCCGTTGGCGGCGTTGATCGCGGCCGCGCTGGTGTTGTTCACGCGGCGGTTGAAACCGGAGCGGGTGTTTCGCGAAATCGACTGGGGGCTGCTGGTGTTTTTCTCGGCGTTGTTCGTGGTGACGGGGGCGATCGAGGAGTCGGGCGCGGGCGCGCATTTGTTCGCGTGGTTACGTCCGTGGGCGGATGGCGGTCCGGCCAGTCTCACGGCGGTGTCGGTGGTGCTGAGCAATCTCGTCTCGAACGTGCCGGCGGTGATGCTTTTCCGCCCGGTCGTGCCCACGCTGGACGATCCGGGCACGGCGTGGCTGACGCTGGCCATGGCCACGACGCTTGCTGGCAATCTCACGCTGCTCGGTTCCGTGGCGAATCTCATCGTGGCGGAAATCGCGCGCCATCGCGGCGTGCGCCTGAGCTTCGTGGAATACCTGAAAGCCGGCACGCCGATCGCGATTCTTACGCTGCTGATCGGCATCGGTTGGCTGACGCTCGGCCGCTGACGGCTTGTGGCGGCCGGGCGTGAAGCGGGGCGCGTCAACTTTTCCGACCGCCTAAATTTAGGGAGCCATTTTCCCGACTCCGCGCTTGCGGCGCGCGCGGCGGCTCCGAAAGTCTCCTGACATACGGCTGTCAACGTGTCCTGATAGCTTCTCCCCTCACCCACTCATTCCATGTCCAAAGCCGATAAGTCTCCCAAAGCCGAAACCAAGCCCGCCGCTCCCTCCGCCGCCCTCGTCGCGCGCGAGAAGAACCTCGACCTCGCCGTCTCTTCGATCACGAAGCAGTTCGGCGAAGGCTCCATCATGCGCCTGGGCGACAACGCCAAGATGAAGGTCGAGACGCTTTCGACCGGCTCGCTCGCCATCGACCTCATGCTCGGTGTCGGTGGCCTGCCGAAAGGCCGCATCATCGAAATCTACGGGCCGGAATCGTCCGGTAAGACCACTTTCTGTTTGAGCGTCATCGCCGAGGCCCAGCGCCGCGGCGGTCTCGCCGCCTTCATCGACGTCGAGCACGCGCTCGATCCGAAATACGCGAAGGTCGTCGGCGTGAATCTCGACGATTTGCTCGTCTCGCAGCCGGACTCCGGCGAAGACGCGCTCAACATCATGGAGACGCTCATCCGCTCGAACTCCATCGACGTCATCATCCTCGACTCCGTCGCCGCGCTCACGACCAAGGCCGAACTCGACGGCCAGATGGGCGACGCCACCGTCGGCGCGCAGGCCCGCCTCATGTCGCAGGCGATGCGCCGCCTCACCGCCGTCGTCTCGAAGACGAACTGCGTGTGCATCTTCACTAACCAGATTCGCGAAAAGATCGGCGTGATGTTCGGCAACCCCGAGACGACCTCCGGCGGCCGCGCGCTGAAGTTCTTCGCCTCCGTCCGTCTCGACATCCGCCGCAAGGACCAGCTCAAGACGCCCGACGGCAAGGTCATTGGCAACCGCACGAAGATCAAGGTCGTGAAAAACAAGGTCGCCCCGCCGTTCACCGAGTGCGAGTTCGACATCATGTACGACGAGGGCATCTCGAAGCTTGGCTCGATCCTCGACCTCGGCCTCGAGCACAAGATCCTCGAGAAGAAGGGCGCCTGGATCGCCTACGAGGGCAACCTCGTCGGCCAGGGCCGCGACGCCGCCAAGCAGGCGCTGCGCGACAAGCCCGAGCTCGCCGAGAAGATCTCCGCCGCGATCCTCGAGAA
>JAEYUW010000029.1 GCA_023432225.1 Verrucomicrobiota bacterium | reverse complement strand
CTCGTGGCCTGCGTCGGCGGCGGCAGCAACGCCATCGGTCTCTTCTTCGAGTTCCTGCCCGACACCCAGGTGCGCATGTGGGGCGTCGAGGCGGGCGGCCGCGGCCTCACGCGTGGCGATCACGCCGCGCGTTTCGAGGGCGGGCGCCTCGGCGTGCTGCAGGGCTGCAAGACCTTCATCCTCCAGGACAGCGACGGGCAGATCGAGGGCACGCACTCCGTGTCCGCAGGACTCGACTACGCGGCCGTCGGACCCGAGCACGCGTTCTACCGCGAGAAGGGCCGCATCGAGTTCACCTACGCGACGGACGACGAGGTGCTCGAGACCTTCCAGCTCTGCTCGCGTCTCGAGGGCATCATCCCGGCGCTCGAATCGACACACGCCCTCGTGCACGGCATCAAGCGCGCGCGCGAACTCGGCAAGGGCAAGGTCGTGCTGGTCAATCTCTCCGGCCGCGGCGACAAGGATGTGCAGCAGGTCGCCGCGCTGCTCGGAGACCGCGCCTGAGCCTGCACCGCGGGCTCCCTGGCACTTGGCCCTTGGCCCTTCCTCCTCGGCCCTTCAGCCTTTCCGCATGCGCAGCATGACAGGCTACGGTCGCGGCACGGCGGCCCGCGACCATTGGGAGGTCACGGTCCAGCTCTCGTCGGTCAACCGCAAGTCACTCGAGGTGGCGGTCTCGCTGCCGCGCGAGTGGCAGGCGTTTGAGCCCGAGATCGCGGCGCTTGTCCGGGAAAAGGCCGCGCGTGGACGCGTGCAGGTCGCGATCGATGTGCGTGGAGCGGCGGCGACGCAGGGTCTGACATGGGACGATGCCGCCGTGGCCGCCACGCTCGAGCGGCTGGCCGTGCTCGCGGCCAAACACGACACCGCCTTCACGCCGACGCCGGAGCTCCTTTTCCAGCTCGCCCAGGCCAACCGCATGGAGTCGGCGGCGCTCGCGCCCGACGCCGCACTCACGCTCATCCGCGAGGCGATGGAGCCGGCGCTGCGCGAATTTGCCGGGATGCGCACGCGCGAGGGCGGGGCTCTCGCCGCCGACCTGACCACGCGCGCCACCACGCTGACGACGGCGGTCGAGACGATCGCGAAGCGCGCGCCGTGCGTCGTGCAGAACTATCGCGAGGCCCTGCTGCAGCGCCTGCGCACCGCCGGTCTCGACCTCGACGTGAGTGACGAGCGCGTGCTGCGCGAGATCGCGCTGTTTGCCGACCGCATCGACATCAGCGAGGAGTTGACTCGACTGCGCAGCCACCTCGCGCAGTTCGGCCAGCTGGCCGGGGAGTCCGAGCCGGTGGGTCGCAAGGCCGAGTTCATCCTGCAGGAGATCGGCCGTGAGATAAACACCGTCGGAAGCAAGGCCAACGACATCGAGATCGCGCGTGCCGTGATCGAGTTCAAGAACGAGCTCGAGCGCATCCGCGAGCAGATCCAGAACGTGGAGTAGGGCGCTCGATCGCCGTCAGGCGGCTGGTCGGAAGGACACAGAGGTCACAGAGGTGACACAGAGTTCACCGAGACGTTCTTCGAGCATCGAGCGGTTACCCTTCATGGGCGTGCGTTCAAACCAGAGGGCGGCAGAATCCGGACGCGCGCTCCGTGATCTCCGTGCCGACTCTGTGTTCTCTGTGGCCCGGATCGAATCCGGACTTCACGCACACGTTTCGGCGTGAGTTCGTGCTACCGGCCGCTGATCTCCGCGCGCTGCGGCTCGCGGAAGGACTGGTAGAGATAGATCGCCACGCCGACGCAGATCGCCGAATCGGCGATGTTGAAGGCGGGGAAGTCGTAGCTGCCGAAGGTGAAGAGCAGGAAGTCGATCACATGGCCGTGCAGGATGCGGTCGACGAGATTGCCCACGATGCCGCCGCAGAGCAGGCCGAAGCACACCTGCGTGACCATCCGCCGCAGCTCGAGATGGTGGCGAAAGAAGTAGATGGCGATGAGCGTGCCGACCGCGAGCACCGCGAGCCAGCGCGCCTTGTCGGCGAACATGCCCCAAGCGGCGCCGGGATTTCCCACATGCACGAGGTGGAAAAACGACGGGATGACCGTGATCCTGTCCGGGCCGTAGTAGGTCTCGAACGGGAGGGTGGCATCGATCCACGCCTTCGTGATCTGGTCGAGGCCGAACACGACCACCGCCAGGATGAGCAACCAGCGGTAGCGATAGATGCGGGCGAGCACGGCGGGGAGCCGCGGGCGGCGTGTTATTCCGAGTCGTCCTCGACGATGCGCGAGCCTTCCTCGACGCCGACTTCGCCGAAGACGCCACCGCGGCTGGAGCTGCGGCGCCGGGTCTTCTCGATCTCGGCCTGGCTCTCGACGGAAAAGCGCGCGAACGGTACGGCGAGCAGGCGGTCCTTGCTGATCGGCTTGCCGGTGAGTTCACACACGCCGTAGGTGCCGTTCTTGATCCGCTTGATCGCCTCCTCGATCTCGAAGAGCGCCTCCTGTTCGTTGGAGACGAGGCTGAGCGCGAAATCGCGATCGAAGTTGTCCGTGCCCGCATCGGCCATGTGCTGGCCGTAGCCGGAGAGGTCGCCCGAGTCCTCGCGCGAGGAGCGCTTGAGTGTCTCCTCGGTGTGTGTCTCCAGGCCGGACTTCACGTGGTCGCGCAGCTCCACGAGGAGCTTGTAGTAGCGGATGAACTTCTTGTCGATCGACGCCTCCTCATCCTCGGGCTTCTCGTCCTTGACGGGATTGTAGCCGAGGATGTCGGCGAGCGAGGCGGCGCCGTAGTGGCGCTGCTCGACCTTGGGCACGGGTTTGTGCGCGGTGGCGGTGCCGAGCGGGGCCGGGTGCTTGTGCGCGGCGGCCTCGGGTTTCGGGGCCTTGACCGTGGCCGGGCGGATCGTCGTCGCGCGGGCGATCTCGCCACGCACGTCGTCGAGGGTGAAGGCCGAGGCGCGCTGCGTCTTCGTGCGCGACTTCGCCTTTGCCATGAGCTGTTTTCTGAGTTCGTCGGGTGTCAATCGGGGGGAGGGTTTGTCGGTTTCGTGAGCCGGTGCCGGCGCCGCGGCGGCGGGCTTGTGAGCGGGCTTCGCTTTCGCGGGCGGCGGCTCGGCCTTGGGCTTGGCGACGGGTGCACTCTTCTCGGGTTTCTTGGCCTTTTCCGGCTTGGAAGTCTTGGCTGGTTTTTTTGCCACGGGCTCTTTCTTGGCCTTTGATTTCGTCGGCCGCGCGACGGTCTTCTTGACCTCTTTGTGCGCGACGTGGGCCTTGCGGGTTGGCTTCAGCTTTTTCTTGGATGCGGGCGTATGTTTTCCCATCGGGTGGCGGGGCTTGGGGTGCACTTATTTTCCACGGCATGCCTCTTCACAGCGGGGGCAGAGGACGGCATTTTCGGTGCCGCCGTGGAGTTCTTCTAACCAGCGCCAGCAGCGCGGGCAACGCCCGGAGCCGGCCCGATCGACGACGATGCTAAGATCACCGCTGTCGACCGGATGCAGGTGAACCTGCGAGACGATGAAAAGCTCGGGCAGCGCGCCGCGATGTTTCGACGCGAGCGCGAACTCGGCGTGGGCCGCGGGTCCGCTCAGCGTGACCGCGGCGTCGAGCGACTTGCCGATCGCGCCGGCCTGGCGCGCGGCCTCGACCTTTTCGTAGACGCGGCTGCGCAGCTTGAGCAACTGCTCGACGGCGGCGACGGCCTCGGCGTCGGCAAACTTCGCCACCTCGTCGGGCCAGCCCTGGAGCAGGAGCAGCGCGTCGGTGAAGTCGGCGTTTTTCGTGAGGTGGGCCCAGGCCTCGTCGGTCGTGAAGGCCAGCACCGGACCGAGCACGCGCGCGAGCGCGAGGAAGATGCGGTGGATCGCGGTCTGCGAGGAGCGGCGCAGCGGCGAGCCGGCGGCGAGCGTGTAGAGCCGGTCCTTGAGGATGTCGTGGTACTGCGCGGAGAGCGTGACCGAGCAGAACTGGTTGCAGAGCTGGTAGACGCGGTGGAACTCGCACGCGTCGTAGGCCACGGTGCACTGCTGGACGAGCTCGGCCGTCTTGGCCAGCGCCCAGCGGTCGAGCAGGTCGAGCTGCGCGTCGGGCACGGCGTCCTTCGCCGCGTCGAAGTCGAAGAGGTTCGAGATCTGGAAACGCAGCGTGTTGCGCAGGAGGCGGTAGGTGTCGGAGACCGTGCCGAGGATCTGGTCGGAGACCGGGATGTCGTCGCGAAAGTCGGTCGAGGCGACCCAGAGGCGGATCACGTCGGCGCCGTATTTGTTCACGAACGAGTCGGAGGTCTGCGGTTTGCCGTCGCTCTTGCTGATCTTGCGGCCGTCCTGGCCCACGACGAAGCCGTGCGTGAGGATGGTCTTGTACGGCGGGCGGCCCTTAGTCACCATGCTCGTCCAGAGCGAGGACTGGAACCAGCCGCGGTGCTGGTCGCTGCCCTCGAGGTAGAGGTCGGCCGGCCAGCCGCCGGCGGAATCGGCCTGGGCCTGGAGCACGGCGAGGTGCGAGGCGCCTGACTCGATCCAGACGTCGAGCGTGTCGCCACCCTTGGTCAGCTTGCGGCCGGCAAAGCCCTCGGGCAGCGTGTATCCGGCGACCAACGACTCCACGGACTCGCGCCACCAGAGGTTGACGCCGTCCTTCGCGACCTTGTCGGCGATGTGGCGGATGAGCGAGGCGTCGAGCAGGGCGTCGCCGTCCTCGTTGTAGAAGGCGGGGATGGGCAGGCCCCACTGGCGCTGGCGGCTGATGCACCAGTCGGGCTTGGCCTCGACGGCGCCGCGGATGCGATTCTCGCCCCAGGCCGGGATCCACTTCACCTCGCCGATGGCGGCGAGCGCCTTCTGGCGGAGCTGGTCGCGGTCGACCGAGATGAACCATTGGTCCATCGCGCGGAAGATGACCGGCGTCTTCGAGCGCCAGCAATGCGGGTAGCTGTGGGAATACTTCGTGTGCCAGAGCAGGGCGCCGCGCTCGCGCAGCATCTCCAGCACCTTCTCGTTGGCGGGGGAGATGCCCTTGGTCTCGAGCACGGTCACGCCGACGAGGGTGGCGGGCACCTGGCCGTCGTTGACGTAGCGGCCCTGGTCGTCGAGCGGGCTGTAGCTCTCGAGCTTGTATTTCAGGCCGGTCTGGTAGTCCTCCACGCCGTGGCCGGGCGCGGTGTGCACGCAGCCGGTGCCGCTCTCCGTCGTCACGTAGGTCGCGAGCACGATCGGGCTGGCGCGGTCGATGAAGGGATGGCGGGTGGCGAGGTGCTCGAGTTTCTCACCACGCACGGTCTGCTCGACCGTCACGCCCTCGAGGCCGGTGTCCTTGGCGAAACGCTCGACCATCGGCGCGGCCACGAGATAGCGCGCGTCGTGGTGGCGGACCACGGCGTAGTCGATCTCCGGATGCACCGCGATCGCGAGATTGGCGGGCAGCGTCCAGGGCGTGGTCGTCCAGATGACGGCGAAGAGCGGGGACTCGCCGGCGAGCCCGTACTTCGCGGCCTCGGCGGCGGGCACGGCGAATTTCACCCAGATCGACGGGCTGATGTGGTCCTTGTACTCGACCTCGGCCTCGGCCAGGGCGGTCTCACAGGGTATCGACCAGTAGACGGGTTTCTTCGAGCGATAGACCAGGCCCTTCTCGACGAAGGCGGCGAGCACACGCAGCACCTCGGCCTCGTAGGCCGGCTTCATCGTGCGGTACTCGTTGGCCCAGTCGCCCAGCACACCCAGGCGCTGGAACTGGCCGCGCATGGTCTCGATGTGGTCGGCGGCGAACTTCGCGCAGGCCTCGCGCAGCTCGGGCGTGGCGAGGGTTTTCCCTTCCTTGCGCAGTTCGGCGGTGACTTTGGCCTCGATGGGCAGGCCGTGGCAGTCCCAGCCCGGGACGAACGGCGCGCGGAAACCGCGGGCGAGGCGGTAGCGCACGACGATGTCCTTGAGCGTCTTGTTCATCGCCGTGCCGATGTGCGCGGCGCCGCTGGTGAACGGCGGACCGTCGTGCAGCACGAAGAGCGGGCCGTCGGCGTTCTGGCTCAGGGCGCGTTCGTAGGCACGCAGCGCCCTCCAGTGCGCGAGCCGCTGCGGCTCGCGAGCCACTGAATTTGCCCGCATCGGAAACTCGGTCCGAGGCAGGTTGAGAGTGTCCTTCCAGTCTTGCGCCATTACAGGAAAATGCCCGGAAAAAGAATCGGGCGATAGTGCTCCCGCCGGCAGGGGTGTCAAGGGGAGACACCCCGGAAAAACGGCGGGTCGTCAGGCGCAGAAATTGCGGGCGGTGAGGAGGTTGGCCGAACCCGGGGTGGGGCGTGGTCTGCGGCCGCGCGGCGCGAGGGATCGATCGTCGTCGGGGTGGCCGGAGCGCACGCCCGACCGGTGCCTCACAACGCCGCCGTGAACCGGATCTGCCGCATCAGCACCTGGGTGTTTTCCGGCACGATCCGGTCGGTCACGATCGTGCGCGGGAACTGGTGCTCGACGTCGAGCCGCACGCCGTCCTCGGCTCCCGGCCGCACGAAATCCTCCACGAAGTCCATGCCCCCGCGCATCTTCAGCCAGCGGTAGTAGAGGTCGACGTGCTCAGACTCGATCACCGTGTCGATGCGCAGGAAGATGTGGCAGAACAGCGTCAGGTCGCGGAACGAGGAGAACCACGTCGGCGGATTCACCAGGGAGTCTCGGATGATGAGTGTCATCGCACCTGCCTTTCAGCACAACGCGGTCCAGCCGCGCCGGCTGTAAGTTTTCCTATCGTTGCCTATTCGGAAAACTCAAGTCGCGGCGGCCCGATTTTACGCCGGCTGGACATTGCTGGCTTGCGTCGCCTGCCCGGGCGCGCGGTCTATTTCGTTCGCTCACTTTATGAAGACCGCGGTCACGCCCGTCCTGTTGATCATCCGAGATGGCTGGGGTTGGAATCCCGACTCAGCCCAGGATCGCACCAATGCGATCAAGCAGGCGAAGACGCCCTGCGATGCCTGGCTCAAATCCACCTGGCCGCGCACGCTCATCGCCGCCTCCGGCCTCGATGTCGGCCTGCCCGACGGCGTGATGGGCAACAGCGAGGTCGGTCACGAAAACATCGGCGCCGGCCGCATCGTCGACCAGGAGCTGGTGCGCCTGAACAAGCTGTTTTCCGAAAAACGCCTCGCCTCGAACCCGGTCTGGAAAGCCGCCGTCGCCCGCGTGAAGTCCAAGGGCACGAAGCTCCACCTCATGGGCATCGTCTCCGACGCCGGCGTGCACGGCATGCTCGAGCACCTCTACGGCATCCTGCGCCAAGCCAAGGAGGACGGCGTCACGCAGGTGTTCATCCACGCCTTCACCGACGGCCGCGACACGCCGCCGAACAGCGGCCTCGGCTATATCAAGCAGGTCGAAGAGCAGTGCGTGAAGATCGGCGTCGGCCGGATCGCCTCGGTCTGCGGCCGCTTCTGGAGCATGGACCGCGACAACCGCTGGGACCGCGTCTCCAAGGCCTACCTGATGCTCACCGGCAAACACGCCGAGGCCACGGCCGAGAGCGCCGCCGAAGCCGTGCAGGCCTACTACGACAAGCCGCTCGACGACTCCCGCAAGGGTGACGAGTTCATCGTGCCGACCTGGGTCGTGGCCGAGGATGGCGAACCCGTCGCCACGATCGGCGACGGCGACTCCGTGCTTTTCTACAACTACCGCGGCGACCGCCCGCGCGAGATCACCAAGGCCTTCGTGATCGATGGCTTCAAAGACTTCGACCGCGGCGAGAAACTCGACCTCTACTACGCCACGATGACGGAGTACGAGTCCGGCCTGCCGGTAAACGTCATCTCGCCCAAGCCCGAGAAACTCAAAAACATCCTCGGCGAGGTCGTCGCCAAGGCCGGCATCAAGCAGTTCCGCTGCGCCGAGACGGAGAAGAACCCGCACGTCACGTTTTTCTTCAACAACTACCGCAAGAATCCATTCCCCGGTGAGGATCGCGCCTGCCCGCCCAGCCCGAAGGTGCCGACCTACGATCTCCAGCCCGAGATGTCCGCTGGCGAAGTGACGGCCGCCGCCAAGGCCGCGATCCTCTCGAGGAAGTACGGTTTCCTCGTCGTGAACTACGCCAACCCCGACATGGTCGGCCACACCGGCAGTCTGCCGGCCGCGGTCAAGGCCGTGGAGACTGTCGACGCCGGTGTGCGCGAGTTGCTCGCCGCCCAGCTCTCGATCGGTGGCCGCGCCTTCGTCGGGGCCGACCACGGCAACTGCGAGCAGATGTGGGATCCGACGACGAAGGGCCCGCACACCGCGCACACGCTCAACCTCGTCGAGGTCTACACCGTCGGCGCCGGCTGCGAGGGCCTGAAGCTCCGCGACGGTGGACGTCTCGCCGACATCGCCCCGACCGTGCTCGACCTCATGGGCCTGCCGAAGCCGGCCGAGATGACGGGCCAGAGCCTGATCGCGAAGGCCGCCGCGAAGACGGTGGCGGCGAAGAAGGGTGCGAAGAAGCCCGCGAAAAAGGCGGTCGCTCAGAAGAAGCCAGCCGCGAAGGCCAAGCCCGCCGCCAAGAAGGTCGCGAAGGCCGTTGCGAAAAAGCCGGCGAAGAAAGTGGCCAGGTCCGTCGCCAAGAAAGCGGTTCCGGCCAGGAAGCAACCGACCAAGAAGGTCGTGAAGAAGGCACTGAAGAAGGTCGCCAAGAAGTAGCTGATCGCGGGTAGGGTGAGGCCTCTGGCCGAACCGGCATCGTACGCATCTCGGTGACGCGGCCCGGCCGGAGGCCTCGCCCTACCACGAGCCGCGGTTTCCGCCGGCCCCATCTTTCGTGTTGCCCGCCCCTAGCCGGGTGGGCTTTGTCGGTCGTTTCTCCAACCGTAGCACCACGCCGCACGCCACGCCATGTACCGCACGCACCACTGTTCCCAGCTCACCAAGGCCGACATCGGCACCGAGGTCTCGCTCGCCGGCTGGGTCGACACCGTCCGCGACCAGGGCGGCATCACCTTCATCGACCTGCGCGACCGCGAGGGCATCACGCAGATCCGGCTCGAGCGGCACGACGACGCGGAACTCGCCGCCATCGCGCACCACCTCAAGCCCGAGTCGGTCGTCGCCGTCTCCGGCAAGGTCACGCCCCGCCCCGAGGGCACGCAGAATCCCAAGCTCGTCACCGGCGACATCGAGATCTCCGTCGCGAAGATCGAGATCCTCAACGTCGCCGACACCCCGCCGTTCCCGCTCGACGACGCCGGCGGCGACCGCGTCAACGAGGACCTTCGCCTCACCTACCGCTACCTCGACCTGCGCCGCCCGAAGATGCAGAAAAACATCCGGGTGCGCCATCAGACGGCCAAGGCGATCCGCGACTACTTCGATGAGCAGGGGTTTCTCGAGATCGAGACGCCCGCGCTCTTCAAGAGCACACCCGAGGGCGCTCGCGAGTACCTCGTGCCCTCGCGTATCCATCCCGGCCAGTTCTACGCGCTCTCGCAGTCGCCGCAGCAGTTCAAGCAGATCCTCATGGTCGCCGGCGTGGAAAAGTATTTCCAGATCGCGCGCTGCTTCCGTGACGAGGATCTCCGCGCCGATCGCCAGATGGAGTTCACGCAGATCGACGTCGAGGTCTCGTTCATCGACCGCGAAGGCATCTACGCGCTCTTCGAAGGCATGTTGAAGAAGGTTTGGAAGGACGTGCTCAATCACGACCTGCCCACGCCGTTCCCGCGCATGGCCTACGTCGACGCGATGAACCGCTTTGGCGTCGACAAGCCCGACACGCGTTTCGGCATCGAACTCGTCGATTTCTCGGAGACGTTCCGCACGTCCGCGTTCAAGGTGTTCCAATCCACCGTCGCGGCCGGCGGCTCGATCAAGGCGGTCAACGCCAAGGGCCTCGCCGATGCCACGCAGGGTGAAATCACCTCGCTCGAGGAATCCGCGAAGGCGATGGGCGCGAAAGGCCTCGCCTACATCAAGGTCGAGAAGGGCGAATGGAAGTCGCCGATCGTGAAGTTCTTCACCGACGCCGAGAAGGCCGACCTGACGAAGCGTCTCAACATCGAAGACGGCGACCTGATCTGCTTCGCCGCCGCTCCGTGGGAACGCGCGTGCGCAATCCTCGGCCGCATCCGCCTCGACGCGGCGCAATTGCTCGTGAAGCGCGGCAAGCTGACGCTGCGTCCGGACCAGTGGAATTTCCTCTGGGTCGTCGATTTCCCGCTCATGTCCTACGACGAGGAGCGCGGCGCGTTTGCGGCCACGCATCACCCGTTCACCGCGCCGGTGCCGGACGATTCGCACCTGCTCGACAGCGACCCGAAGGCGGTCCGCGGCCAGCACTACGATGTCGTGTTGAACGGCATGGAACTCGGCGGCGGCTCGATCCGCATTCACCAACCCGCGCTGCAGGAGAAGGTGTTCACGGACGTGCTCAAGATTCCGGCGGACGTCGTCGAGAGCCGTTTCGGCTACATGCTGAAGGCGTTCAAATACGGCGCGCCTCCGCACGGCGGCATCGCGTTCGGTCTCGATCGCATGTGCGCGCTGCTCTGCGGCACGACGTCGATCCGCGACGTCATCGCGTTCCCGAAGACGCAGAAGGCGCAGGACCTGATGAACCAGAGCCCGACGCCGGTGACGGAGAAGCAGCTTCGCGACCTGCACATCCGCGTAGTCGACGAGGCGAAGTGAACGGCGCGCGAGCGCCGCGTGTGGTTATCGAATAAATTTCCGAGGCCCGCCGCGAGGCGGGCCTTTTGTTTAGGTGGAACGCGTTGGGGGCAACGCGTTCCACCTAAGGCTCGAGGCAACGCAAAAAAGCCCGCCTTGCGGCGGGCTTTGCAATGGGAGCGATTGGTGACCACGGGGCTCAGGCGTGAGCGCCGGCTAGCACCGGACGCTTTAAATTGGGACGCTTCGATCCACCCGAGGCAGGCGGCGGAGGGGCCGAGATGTTGGTCGATTGGCGCTGCGGCGACGAACCGATCAGATCGCGCAGTTGCTCGACCACGACCTTGAGTTCGCGCGACTGCGACGAGAGTTGCTCGGCGGCGGCGGCGCTTTCCTCGGCGGTCGAGGCGTTCGACTGGGTGACCTTGTCCATGGCGGCGACGGCCTTGTTCACTTGCGTGATGCCTTCGGATTGCTCGGCCGATGCGGTGGCGATCTCGGCGACGAGACCGTCCATCTTGCGCACCTGCTCGACGATTTCCGCGAGCATGCCGGTGACCTCCGCACTGGTGCGCGCACCTTCGACGCTCTTGGCGAGCGCCGCCTCGATCTTGTCGGCGGTCTCCTTCGCGGCGGTGGCGGAGCGCTGGGCGAGGGCGCGGACTTCCTCTGCGACGACGGCGAAGCCCGCGCCAGCTTCACCGGCGCGCGCGGCTTCGACGGCGGCGTTGAGCGCGAGGATGTTCGTCTGGAACGCGATCTCGTCGATCGTCTTGATGATCTTTGCGATCTCGTCGGAGCCGGATTTGATGCCTTCCATCGCTTCGTTCATGCGCTGCATGCCGGCTGCGCCCGCTTCGACGGTGCTGCGGGTTTGCGTGGCGGCCTGCTTGGCCGTCTGCGCGGCCTCGGCGTTGCGGCGGGTCATGCCGGCCATTTCTTCGAGGGAAGCGGAGGTCTCTTCGAGCGAGGCGGCCTGCTGGCTGGCGCCGTCGGCGAGCGACTGGCTCGAGGTGGAGATCTGGACGGAGGCGTCGGCGGTGCGTTCGGTGAAGTCCTGCATCTGGCCCATCGCGTCGTGGAGCGGCCGGCTGATGCGGCGCGCGAGCCATTGGACGAGACCGATGCCGATCAGCCCGAGTGCGCCGGAGACGATGCTGATCGTAACGGTGAGTTCGAGGTTGTGAGCGAGGACATCGGCGGTGGCGACGCCGTTGGCGCTCGAGACTTCGAAGATGTGCGTGCGAAGCTCGTCGAGAGTGGCATCGACGCTGCCGTTGGCTCGGGCGACGTCGCCGTCGAGAATCTTCATGGCTTCGTCGAATTCATTGGCCTTGAGCGCGGTCCGGAGACGGGTGACAGCCCCGTCGTAGGCGGCGAGCGCGGTCATGAAGTCGGCGCGGTGCTTCGCGATCTCGGGGTCGCTGGTGAGCTTCGCGAGCGCCTGCGACTCGGTATCGACGGTCTCGCGTTGTTTTTTGGCCTCGGCGAGCTTGCGGGCTTGGGTCTCCTCGTCGCGTCCGGTGACGAACTCCAGGTTGGCCAGATGGTATTTGAGCGTGGCCTCCTGGATGATCGCCGCTTCCTGCAGCGCAGGGAGTAGCGTTTGGCTGAGCTCGGTGGTCTTGGCGGTTCCAGTCTTGGAAAACTGCGAGCTGAGCACACCGACGGCGACGATCAGCGCCGTCAGGAAGACGTAGCCGACCGTGATGCCGGTGAAGGCGCGCTTGAGGTTGATGCGGGAGGTGGCGTGCATGGCGAATCGGGTTTAGCTGCCGCTGATGGGAATGACGGAGCCGTCGACGCTGGCGGGATCGACGAAGCCGATGGCGCCAGGCGTTTCGGAGACGAACTTGCGGAGCTCGTCGGCCTTCTCGAAGAACTTCGGGGCCGTGCCGCCGCCGGTCATGGAGAGGCGGCGCCAGTGGTTGGTGAACGTGCTGGCGTTCATGTCCACGGTGGCTTTGAGGAATTCCTCGGCGAGGTCGCCTTTGAGCACGGCGAGCGTGACGCGACCGGCGCCGTCCCAGGAAACTTTTTTGCCGAGGAAGACGGCCTTGAGGGTGGCGGCGTCGATTTTTTCGCCGGCGAGGTTTTTGTTGCCGATGACGGCGGGTGCCGCGTGGGCCGCGAGGGCGGACCCGACGAGCGCGAGCGTTGCGAGGAGGCGGAAGAGGTGTTTTTTCATGGCGGGATGCGGGTGGTGACAGTGGCCGTCGCCGTGATTAGAAAATGAACGTGCTCTTCACCGCCCAGAACGACATGGAGTCGGCGCGCGTCGGGTTCGGCGTGCGCGGGGTGTTGAAGACGTTGTAGCGGCCGTCGATGGTGTGGAACTCGGCCTTGAGAATGACGTTCTCGTTGACGTTGTAGCGGACGCTGACGGCGAGGTCGTCGAGGTGGTTGGCCGGGTCCGGCGCGCCGTCCGTGTCCTTGTTTTTGGATTTGGAGAAGTAGGCGCCCAGTTCCCATTTTTCGCCGAGGCGGCGGGCGACGGAGACGTAGTAATTCTTGCTGCGGTAGTCGTCGGCGTTGTTGACCGCAGGGATCGCCTGCACGAGCGAGTCGCCGGATTGATCCTGCCACTCGGCGGCGAACGTCCAGTCGTTGTAGGTGTATTCGAGGCCGACGGTGGTGTAGTCGATCGTGACGCCAATGAGGAGCGGCAGCACGGGCATGGGAGCGAATGGGCCGCGGCCCTTGGCGTCAGAGAGCTGCGAATAGCTGAGGTGGAGCTTCAATCCCTGGACGGGCGTGCTCCAGTCGAGCGCGGCGCCCTTGATGTGGTCGACTTCGAGCGAACGCACGCCGCCGGCGAAGTAGCCGGTATCGTTGAAAAAGTCCGCCACGCCCTGCTCGGTGTTCATGGCGATGTCGCCGTAGAAGATCTTGTAGTCGACGCTGCCGGCTTTGGCCGTGCTGAGCGTGCCGTAGACCATGGCGCCGTCGAAGGAGGACGAGAAGTCGCGCAGGACCGGGTTATAGAGGCTGCTCGGGAGGAAGATGAACGGGCGGATGGCGTCGACGTCGAGTGCCTCGCCGTAGAGGCCTTTCGGATACTTGATGCGGCCGGCGCGCACACCGATTTCGGGGCGGAAGTTGTAGTCGGCGACCGCCCAGTCGAGGACGACCTTGTCGTTGCCGTAGTTGCCGAGGCGCTGGGCGAAACCTTGGGCGCCGACGCGCAGGTGGGAGCCGAACGTCGTGGAGACGTTGACTGCCATTTCGCGGAAGTCCCACGTGCCGTCCTTGGCTTCGAATGGGAAGTTATTCTTCGAGCTCTTCAGGTAGCCCTGGCTGAAGAAGCCGCCGATCTGAACATTGCTGTTGCCGATCGAAACGGCGGCGTGAAGGAAATTTGCGCCCGCGAGCGCGCAGAGGAGGCCGGAGAGACGGAGGAATCGGTTCATGATGGATGGAGGTGACGGTGCATCGTCCAACGCTCGCAAAAAGAAAGGCGCACGGGAGGAGCCACTGTGAGGCTCACCGGTGCGCCTCACTTGCAGGCCCGTATGTCCTGCCCGAGAAGCTGGTGCGGACATGAATCCGCGATGCATAATCGGGAACGGCTCTGGCGCTGATTTCTGTAGGAAAAAATCCTGCTGCTCAGGAAAATCCTGCAGTATTCGTGCGTATTTGAACGAATTTCGCTCTCAGCGGACGAGTTGCCGCTGGAGAATCTCGTCGACGAGCTTGGGGTTGGCCTTGCCGGCCGAGAGTTTCATGACCGCGCCCTTGAGAGCGTTGATCGCCTTGGCATTGCCGGCACGAACCTGCTCGGCGGACTTGGGGTCGTTGGCGATCGCCGTGGCGCACCACGCTTCGAGTTGAGTCGTGTCGCTCGATTGGCGAAGGCCTTTGCGGTCGACGACGAGTCCTGGCTGGTCGCCGCTGTCGGTCATGTCGGCGAACACTTCCTTGGCCTGCGTGCTGGAGATCACGGCCTCATCGAGGAGCTTCACCAAGCCGGCAATGTGCGCCGGGGTGATCTTGCTCGCCGAGAGCGTGACGCTGCGCGCGGCGAGGTCGCGGAGCAAATCGTTGGTGATCCAGTTCGCGGTCGCGGTCGGCTTCGCGCCGAGTTTCACCGTCTCCTCAAAAAAATCGGCCAGCGCGCGGTCGCGGATGAGCACGGAGGCGGCGGAGTAGGGCAGGCCGAGTTGCTCGATGAAGCGCGCCTGCTTCGCGAACGGACGCTCCGGCAGTTCGGCGGCGAGGCGCGCCTTCCACTCGGCGTCGATGCGCACGGGCATCAGGTCCGGGTCGGGGAAATAGCGATAGTCGTGCGCCATTTCCTTCGAGCGCATCGAGGCGCTGCGGCCGGTCTCGCCATCGTAGAGGCGGGTTTCCTGCACGATCGTGCCGCCGCTCGTGACGACGTTGATCTGACGCTTGATCTCGGTGACGATGCCGTCGCGAACGTAGGAGATGGAGTTGAGGTTCTTCAACTCGACCTTGGTGCCGAGCTTCGTCTCGCCGACGCGGCGGATGGAGATGTTGGCGTCGCAACGCATCTGGCCCTTCTCCATGTCGCAATCGGAGATGCCCGCGTAGATGAGCGACTGGCGCAGCGAGGTGAGGAACGCGAATGCTTCGTCGGCCGAGCGGATGACCGGCTCGGTGACGATCTCCATCAGCGGCGTGCCGGCGCGGTTGTAGTCGATGAGCGAGTCGTTGGCCTCGTGCGAGAGCTTGCCGACGTCTTCCTCGAGATGGATGCGCGTCAGCTCGATCTTTTTGTGTTCGCCCATGACGGCGAGCGACGCACCCGGCAGTTCGATCTCGACGGCGCCGTGACGGCAGACGGGCTGGTCGTATTGCGAGAGCTGGTAGTTCTTCGGGCTGTCGGGATAGAAATAGTTCTTCCGGTCCCAACGCGTGACGTGCGCGATCTCGCAGTCGAGCATGAGGCCGGTCTTGATGATGGCGTCGAGCGCGGCCTTGTTCAGCACCGGCAGCGCGCCGGGCAGCGCGAGTATCGTCGGGTCCGTGAGCGTGTTCGGCGGCTCGCCGTAACCGGTGGGAACGCGCGTGAACATCTTCGATGCCGTCTTGATCTGGACGTGCACCTCGAGGCCGATGACTGCTTCGAAATCGCTCATGAATATTGGGCCCACGGAATACACGGAACACACAGAAGTAAGGCTCCTGCGGTTCCGTGTATTCCGTGTGTTCCGTGGGCCATCAAAGGTTCGGAGTTTGGCGGCTCCACTCGTGCGCCTGTTCGTAAGTATGGCCGAGGGCGAGGAGGTCGGCTTCCTTGAACGGCTGGCCGATGAGTTGCAGGCCGATCGGCAGGCCGGCGCGTGTGAATCCGCACGGCACGCTCGCGGCGGGCAGGCCGGCGAGGTTCACGCCGATCGTGTAGATATCGAGGAGATACATCGCGAGCGGATCGGCCTTCTCGCCGAGCTTGAATGCCGGCACGGGCGACGTGGGCGTCAGCAGCGTGTCGACTTCCGCGAAGGCTTTCAGAAAATCCTGGCGAATGAGCGTGCGGACCTTTTGCGCGCGCAGGTAATACGCGTCGTAGTAACCGCTCGAGAGCACGTAGGTGCCGAGAATGATGCGTCGCTTCACCTCGGCGCCGAAGCCCTCGGCTCGCGACTTGGCGTAGAGATCAATCGCGTCCGTCGCATCCTTCGAGCGATGTCCGTAGCGGACGCCGTCGAAGCGGGCGAGATTCGACGACGCTTCCGCGGTCGCGATCACGTAGTAGGCATCGAGGCAGTAGGGCGTGTGCGGCAGCGAGACTTCTTTCACTTCGCAGCCGCGGTCGCGGTAGAACTTCACGGCGGCTTCCACCGCGGCGCCGATCTCCGGATCGAGACCTTCGCCAAAATATTCCTTCGGGATGCCGACGCGGCGCGGGGTAGGGCCGTTCAGCGCGGCACGGTAGTCGGGCACGTCGGCTTTGAACGAGGTCGAGTCGAGCGGGTCGTGGCCCGCGATGGCGCGGAGCACGAGCGCGACGTCTTCGGTGGTGCGACCGAAGGGGCCAATTTGATCGAGCGACGAGGCGTAGGCGACGAGACCGTAACGCGAGACGAGGCCGTAAGTGGGCTTGAGGCCGACCAGGCCGCAGAGTGCGGCGGGTTGGCGAATCGAACCGCCCGTGTCCGAACCGAGAGACGCGACCACTTCGCCTGCCGCCAGCGCTGCGGCACTGCCGCCGGACGAACCGCCAGGCACGCGCGTGAGGTCCCAGGGATTCGCGACGGGGCCGAAGGCGGAGTTCTCGTTCGACGAGCCCATCGCGAACTCATCGCAGCTGAGCCGGCCGAAGAGCACGGCGCCGGCGTCTTTGAGTTTGCGCGTGACGGTGGCGTCGTAGGGCGAGACAAAATTTTGCAGGATCTTGCTCGAGGCCGTGAGCGGCTGATCGCGCACCGCGATGACGTCCTTCAAGCCGATCGGGATGCCGTCGAGCGGGCCGCGCGTTTGGCCGGCGGCGCGGCGGGCGTCGGAGGCGGCGGCTTGGGCGAGGGCGTCGGCTTCGTCGAAGGAGTTGACGGCGTGCACGCGCGGCTCGACGGCCTTGGTGCGGGCGATGATCGCCGACATCAACTCGACGGCGGACAGCTCGCGCCGTTCGAGGCGGGCGGAGAGGGTGGTGAGGGACTGAAAATGGAGCGGGGGCGTCATGCGTTACGCGGTTTCTGATGGGCCGGTTGAAAACCGGCCCTACTCCACGACCTTCGGCACGCTGATCATGTTTTCCCGCTGTGCGGGTGCGTTGCGCAGGGCGTCGGCGACGCTGAGGCCGGTGCGCGGCACGTCGGCATCCCAGACGTTTTCCACCGGGAACGCGTGGGCCGTGGCCTCGACGTCGCTGACGTCGACTTCACTGAGGCGCTCGATGTGGTGGAGCACGTCGCCGAGCTGTGCGGCGAACTTGGCTTTCTCCTCGGGCGTGAGCGCGAGCCGCGCGAGTTGCGCGACGTAGTCGATGTTTAGCTCCTGCGGGGCGGACATGCGACGTCGAGAGTGCGAGAGGGCTTCGCCGGCTGGCAACCGGCAAACTTGTCATGTGCGGCGCACGAAAAACAGCATGGCGTTGCGGCCGCGGATAACGATGCTCGCGGCCATCCCCGCATGCCCACGCCCGGCGTCCAACGCACTCGCATTCTCGATTCGCACACGGGCGGTGAGCCGACGCGGCTGGTGCTGGAGGGCGGACCGGAACTCGGCCGCGGGCCGTTGGCGGAGCGAGTCGCGCGGTTTCGTGATGAGTTCGATCACTACCGCGCCGCGATCGTGAACGAGCCGCGCGGCTCGGATGTGGTGGTCGGCGCGTTGCTCGTGGAGCCGCACGCGCCGGGCTGCGAAGTCGGAGTGATCTTTTTCAACAACGTCGGCCCGCTGGGCATGTGCGGACATGGAACGATCGGGCTCGTCGTCTCGCTGGCCTATCTTGGTCGCGTGCAGCCGGGCGTCGTGCGCATCGACACGCCGGTAGGCGTCGTGGCGGCGACGTTGCACGCCGATGGCAGCGTGTCCGTGGACAACGTGCCGAGTTTTCGGAAAGCCGCGGGTGTCGCGGTCGACGTGCCCGGTCTCGGCCTCGTGTGCGGCGACGTGGCGTGGGGTGGCAACTGGTTTTTCCTCGTCGAGGAACACGGGCAGCGCCTCGAACTCGCGAATGTCGCCGCGCTCACCGACTACACGTCGCGCGTGCGTGCGGCGGTGAACGCGCAGGGGTTTCCCGAGGTCGATCACGTTGAGTTGTTCGTGCCGTCGCCGATGAGTAGCACAGGCGTCTCGCCTGCATCGGAGTTCGAAGAGCAGGCGGGACGCCTGCGCTACGGTGCGCCGCACAGCCGGAACTTCGTGCTTTGCCCGGGCGGAGCCTACGACCGTTCGCCGTGTGGGACCGGCACCAGCGCCAAGCTCGCCTGCCTCGCCGCGGACGGGAAACTGGCCGAGGGCGCAGACTGGGTGCAGGAGAGCATCGTCGGCAGCGTGTTTCGCGGGCGCTACCGGCGCGACGGCGACAGCACGAAGATCTTGCCGACGATCACGGGGACGGCGCACGTGTGCGGCGAGGGTGTGTTGCTGCTCGACCCGAAGGATCCGTTTCGCTGGGGTATTCGTAGCACATGAGCACATCGCGCAGCGTCATCGTTTGCGGCGGCGGCATCGTCGGCCTCTGCACCGCGCATTACCTCGCCAAGGACGGCTTCGCCGTCACGGTCATCGAGCGCAACGCCGAGGGCGCCGATTCGTGCGCGCACGGCAGCGCCGGCTATGTGTCGCCGAGTCACGTCGAGCCGATCTCTGCGCCCGGGATGGTGTGGCAGGGGCTGAAATGGATGACGAGTTCGCGGAGCCC
Source organism: Verrucomicrobiota bacterium (assembly GCA_023432225.1). Lineage (GTDB taxonomy): Bacteria > Verrucomicrobiota > Verrucomicrobiia > Opitutales > Opitutaceae > Didemnitutus. The sequence continues at coordinate 96,395 of JAEYUW010000029.1, read as the reverse complement.
GTTCTATATCAAGCCGCGGCTCGATCCCGAGCTGATGCGCTGGGGCTGGCTGTTCGCGAGAAACTGCACGGAGGAACACCGTCGCCGCGCCGCGCCGGTGCTGGCGCAACACTGCTTGGAGAGCCGCAAGCTCTTCGTTGCGCTGGCGGAGCAGACGGGCAACAGCTTCGAGTTCGAGGCGCAGGGATTGTTCAATCTTTGCAAGACTCCCGATAAGCTCGCGGCCTATGAAAAGGGGCTCGCCGCGCTCGCCAACTCAGTGGGCGTTGAGGCGAAGATTCTGACGCCGGCGCAGGTGGCCCAGCTCGAGCCGGGGGCGCGGATGGACATCGCCGGTGCGGTCTATTTCCCGATCGACGCGCATATCTCGCCGCGGAAGTTCATCCCGGCGCTCGTCGCGCGGTTGAAGCAGCAGGGCGTGAAGTTTCACTGGAATACGAACGTCTACGGCTGGCGCAGCGAAGGCGGGCGCATTACCGGCGTTTCGACCAGTGCCGGCGAACTCGCCGCCGATGAATACGTGCTCGCCACCGGTTCGTGGGCGCCGGAGACGATCCGCGATCTAGGCCTCCGCCTGCCGATGCAGGCGGGCAAGGGCTATTCGCTCACGATCGAGAAACCGCGTGTTAAGCTGAAGAAGCCGATGATCCTCTCCGAGCGGCGTGTGGCGGTGACGCCGATGGGCGACACGCTGCGTTTCGGGGGCACGATGGAAATCGCGGGCCACGTCGATCGCGTGCGACCCGAGCGCATCGAGCAGATCAAGGCGGCGGCGCAGGTGTATTTTCCGGACATGAGTCCCGCGGACTTCGACGGCACTCAACCGTGGTTCGGCTACCGACCGGTGTCGCCCGACGGTATGCCGTATATCGGCCGTTTTGCCCGGCAGGCGAATCTTACGGCGGCATGCGGTCACGCGATGCTCGGCGTCACGCTCGCGCCGATTACCGGTTGCGTCGTGAGCGAGTTGCTCGCGGGCAAGAAGCCGAGTGTCGATCTCAGCCTGACGAGCCCGGACCGATTTGCGTGAACATTGTAGGTGGCGCGCTTGCGCGCCACGTTGCCCGCAAGCGGGCAACCTACGGAACCCACGAATCCCATGAACTGGAAAGGTGTCATCCCCGCCATCACCACCAACCTGAAGGCCGATCTTTCGGTCGATCACGAGGCGCTCGCGGCGCATTGCCGCTGGATGATCGAGAGCGGCTGCACCGGCATCGTGTGCTGCGGTTCTCTTGGCGAGGCGCAGACGTTGACGTTCGAGGAGAAGGTTGCGGTCGTGCGCACCGCGGTCGCGGCCGTCAGCGACCGCGCACCGGTCGCGCTCGGCATCGCGTCATTGACGACGGTCGAAGCCGTCGCGATGGCCAAGGCCGCGCAGGCCGCCGGCGCACGCGGGCTGATGGTTTTGCCGCCTTACGTTTACTCGAGCGATTGGCGCGAGATGAAGGTGCACGTCAGCGCGATCATCGCGGCCACGCCGCTCTCGTGCATGCTCTACAACAATCCGCCGGCCTACAAAACCGACTTCCTGCCCGAGCAGATCGCGGAGCTGGCCGCGGAGCATCCGAATCTGCGCGCCGTCAAAGAATCGAGCGGCGATGTGCGGCGTGTGACAGCGATCCGCGCGGTGTGCGGGACGCGGCTCGATGTGCTCGTCGGCATGGACGACGCAATCGTCGAGGGCGTTTATGCGGGCGCGGTCGGATGGATTGCGGGGCTCGTGAACGCGTTTCCGGAGGAGAGCGTGGCGTTGTTCGATTGCGCGGCACGCGGCGACAAGGTGCGCGCGCTCGCGCTCTACAAATGGTTCCTGCCGCTCCTGAAGCTCGATACCGTGCCCAAGTTCGTGCAGCTCATCAAATGGGTGCAGGCCGAAGTCGGACGCGGCACACCGTATGTGCGCCCCCCGCGGCTGGCGCTGGCCGGCGCCGATCTGGAGCATGCGCGCGCGGTCCTGGCGAAGGCGTTGAAGGATCGGCCCTGAATTTTGATAACCACGAAACACACGAAATACACGAAAGGCGATCGTAGCGTTTTCGCCTTTCGTGTGTTTGGTGTGTTTCGTGGTTAATTCTTTTCTCCTATGAAACCTGACGGTGGCAATCTCATCGGCTTCGGTTCGAGCGGTCCCGGCGGGGCTGTGTTCAAGGCGTTCAATCCCGCGATCGGCACCCAACTGGAGCCCGGCTACGCGTCGGCGACGCTCGACGATGTCGATCGCGCGGTGCAACTGGCGGTAGCGGCGGCGCCCGTGTGGGCGAAACTGCCGGGCGCAAAGCGCAACGCATTCATGCGGCGGATCGCGGAGAGCCTCGAGGCGAAGTCGGCCGATCTGGTCGCGCGGGCGATGATCGAGACCGGGTTGCCCGAGGCGCGACTCAAAGGCGAAGTCATGCGCACGGCGAACCAGCTGCGACTCTACGGCGAGGCAGCGGAGCGCGGTGACTGGCTCGATGTGCGCATAGAGACGGCGCAGCCCGAACGCCAGCCTCTGCCGAAGCCGGATCATCGTTCGATGCTGCGCGCGATCGGTCCGGTGGTGGTGTTCGGCTCGAGCAATTTTCCTTTCGCCTACTCGGTGGCCGGCGGCGACACGGCGTCGGCGTTCGCGGCGGGTTGTCCCGTGATTGTGAAGGCGCATCCGGCGCATCCAGGCACCAGCGAGTTGGTCGGACGATTGATGCTGCACGCGGTGCGCGATTGCGGACTGCCCGAAGGCACGTTCTCGCTGCTGTTCGACGCAGGCTTCGAAGTGGGACAGGCGCTCGTGAAACATCCCGCGGTGAAGGCAGTGGGTTTCACCGGTTCGCTGAAAGGCGGTCGTGCGCTCGCGGATCTCGCGGCGGCGCGGCCGGAGCCGATTCCGGTTTACGCGGAGATGGGCAGCATCAATCCGGTGTTCGTGTTGCCCGGCGCGATCGCGGAGCGGCGGGCGGCGCTGGTGGAGGGACTCTACACCTCGTCGCTCGCGGGCGTGGGGCAGTTTTGCACGAATCCCGGTTTGATCGTGCTTCAGCGCTCGCCGGAGGCAGAACAGTTCGTCAAAGAGCTGGCGACGCGGCTCTCGGCCACGCTCGAGGGCGTGATGCTCACGCCCGGGATCAAAAACGCTTTCGTTACCGGCACGACCGCGCGCGCGACGCAGCCCGGTGTGCGCGTGATCGCGCGCGGCAATGCGTCGTCCCTCTGCTCAGCCGCGCCAGTGTGGTTCGAGACGGACGCGAAGTTCTTCGTCGGCAACCACGCGCTCTCGGAGGAGATTTTCGGACCGAGTTCACTGGTGGTGTGGTGCAAGGATCGCACGGAGATGATGCAGGTGGCGCGTTCGCTCGAGGGATCGTTGACGGCGTCGTTGCACACGGGGGCGGGCGAGGCAACAGCGGTGGGCGCGGCGGAGTTGATCGAGTTGCTCGCGGCGAAGGCGGGACGCGTGATCCTGAATGGTTATCCGACGGGACTCGAAGTCAGCCACGCGATCGTGCACGCCGGACCGTATCCGGCGACGAGCGATGGCGGACGCAGCACGTCGGTCGGCACGCGCGCGCTGAACCGTTGGGCGCGGCTGGTGTGCTATCAGAATTTCGCGGACGAGTTGCTGCCGCCGGAGTTGCGGAACGCGAACCCGCTCGGGTTGCGGCGACTCGTGAACGGCGAGTGGACGAGCGCGGCGTTGTGAGTAGATCTTCCGACAGCCCGAAGGTGGAACGCGTTGACCTCAACGCGTTCGAAACTCACGTCGCGAGTCGCGCATTTGAGCGCGTTGAGGTCAACGCGCTCCACCTAATTTCGCTGCGGCGTGGCGGATGGCGCGGCCGTAGGCGGTGAGGCCGGGGTCTTCGGTCGTCTCGATGAGCGTTTCGAGCGCGAGCTGGAGCGCTTCAGCGTGTTGGCCGGCGGCGTGCAACGTCAGGGCGAGGAAGACGTCGAGTTCGCGGTTGTCGGGAAACTGGAGCTTGGCGGTGCGCAGCACTTCGGCGGAGCGGTCGAATTGACCGAGCGTGCGCAGCGTCGAGCCGAGGCCGACGTAGGCGTTCGAGAGTTCGTTGGGCGGCAGGCCAAGTGCGATCGCTTTCTCGTAGGCGGGTAGCGCTTGCTCGGCGCGGCCGAGGGTGTCGCAGGTCCACGCGATCTGGTAGGCGATCTCGCCGACGTTCGGGTGGCGCGCATCGAGGTCCTGCAGGCGCGGCAGGAGTTGGTTGAACTGCCCGTGCGCGCGGGCGCCGACGATGGCGTCGAGTTCTTCTTTCCAGGCGGGGAGATCGGCCGGGGCGTCGTTCATCGCGATGAAATTTGGTCGTTGTGAGGGGCAGCGCGAGATTGAAGACGACCGAGCGGTTCCTTGACGCTTTGCGCGTCCGGGCTAGGGTTCCCCTCATGAAATACACCGTCACGCTCGTAGAGTCCGACGAAGGCTGGGCGGTCTGGTGCGATCAGTTGCCAGGTTGCTGTTCGCAAGGGGCAACCCGCGAAGAGGCATTGGCGAACATTCGCGATGCGATTCAAGAATATCTCGTTGCGCGAGCGGCCGAAATCCAAGGCGACGCGACCGTGCGAAAGATCGAAACCGCTGAAGTGCTCGTCTGATTCATGCCCAAATTGCCAGGCATTGGGCAGAAGGATGCCGTGCGTGTGCTGGAAAAACGCGGCTTCCGTGTCGTGCGTCAAGGGAAGCACCTCACGATGTCCAATGGCCAAGTGATGGTGCAGGTGCCGCGCCACACTGTCATCAATGCCTACACTATGGGTCACATCGCTAAAGTTGCCGGACTGACTCCTGAACAGTTCAGGGAACTGTTGTAGGGGGCGTGAAACTTAGTTGGGTCCTGCGAATAGGAAGTCAGCGAAGTTCGGCCGACGCGAGGCGGGTAACGAGGACTTGGCGATCGGGTGTGGGGCGCAGGCCGAGCGAGGCGTAGAGAGCTTGAGCGGCGGCGTTGTCGGGGGCGACTTCGACGTGGAGGGCGAGGATGCCTTGGGCGCGCGCGTGCGCGACGAGGCGTTCGAGCAGGGCGTGGCCGATGCCGCGGCGGCGGGCCGCCGGGCGGACGTAGAGATCGTCGATCGAGCCGTCGAGGCCGCCGAATTCCATGCTGTGGCGCGCGCAGAGGACGACGTGGCCGACGGGCTTGCCGCCCAGCCACGCGATCCACGCGGCGTTTCGCGCCGGATCGGCGAGCAACGCCGTGAAGCTGCGCGCGGCCCACTCGCGATCGAGAGCGAAGGAGGCCTCGGCGTAGAAATCCGCCATCAGGTCCACCAACACCGGAATGTCGGCGGCGGTGGCTTGGCGGATTTCGATGGGCATGGGAGGCAGCTGTCAGCGATCAGGTGTCAGTTTTCTCAACGGCCAACTCGGGAGCTGACCGCTGAGAGCTGAAGGCTGAACGCTCAGGCTTTCGGGGCGTTCGCGGCCGGGGCGGCGGGCGCTTTCTTCTCCGGGAGGGCGCGCGTGGCGATCTCGGTTTTGAAGCGGGCGATGAGATCGGCGATCTTGTGGACGCCTTCGTCGCCTTTGGCGCGGCTGCGCACGGAGGCGCTGAGCGCTTCGGCTTCCTTTTGGCCGAGGACGAGCACGTAGGGCACCTTCTCCAGTTCGGCGCGGCGGATTTTGGCGCCGAGCTTGTCGGAGTGGGTGTCGAGCGTGACGCGGAGGTCGGCGGCCTGGAGTTCGGCGAGCGTGCTCTTAGCGAAGTCGAGGACCTTGTCGGAGATCGGGACGATGCGGACCTGCTCGGGCGCGAGCCAGAGCGGGAAGTCGCCGGCGAAGTGCTCGATGAGCACGCCGCAGAAGCGCTCCATCGAGCCGAAGGGCGCGCGGTGGATCATCACGGGCGTGTGCGCCTGGTTGTCGGCGCCGATGTAGCTGAGGCCGAATCGCACGGGGAGCACGTAGTCGACTTGCACGGTGCCGAGTTGCCACTCGCGGCCGATGACGTCGCGGACAACGAAGTCGATCTTCGGGCCATAGAACGCGGCTTCGCCGGGCTCTTCGGTGAACGGGACGCCGAGGGTCTTGGCGGCTTCGCGGCAGGCGCTCTCGGCGAGGTCCCACTTCTCGGGGTCGCCGGCGAATTTCTTGCCGTCGGGATCGCGGAGGCCGACGCGCACGCGGTAGTCGGACATGCCGAGCGTGGTGAGCACGGTCTTCACGAGCGAGAGGCAGCCGAGGACTTCCTGCGCGACTTGTTCGGGCGTGCAGAAGAGGTGGGCGTCGTCCTGCGTGAAGCCGCGGACGCGGGTCATGCCGTTGAGTTCGCCGGATTGTTCCCAGCGGTAGACGGTGCCGAACTCGGCGAGGCGCACGGGGAGATCGCGGTAGCTGCGCGGTTGCGAGCCGAAGATCTTGATGTGGTGCGGGCAGTTCATCGGCTTCAGGAGGAAGCCGTCGATGAGCTGGTCGTCGGGCAGGATGCGGTCCTTGCCGATCGTTTCCTTGCCGGTGCGCTCGTTGATCGACTCGGCGAATTTTTGCGACACGGCCTCGATGCGATTCGACATCTCGGCGCAGGAGCAACCGGAGTTGATCAACTGGTCGAGGAAGTCGCGTTCGACGACGGGCGGGAACTGCGAGTCCTTGTAGTAGGGGAAGTGGCCGGAGGTCTTGTAGAGCGCGAGGCGGCCGATGTGCGGCGTGAAGACCTGAGCGTAGCCCTGGCGGCGGAGCTCGGTGGCGATGAACGATTGGAGCTCCTGGCGCACGATGGAACCGGCGGGCGTCCAGAGGATGAGGCCGGCGCCGACGTCTTCGTCGATGTGGAAAAGTTTGAGGTCCTTGCCGAGCTTGCGGTGATCGCGGAGCTTGGCCTGCTCCTGCTGCGTGAGGTAGGCGGCGAGTTCGTCCTTCGAAGCGAAGGCGGTGCCATAGATGCGTTGGAGCTGCTTGTTGCGTTCGTCGCCGCGGTGGTAGGCGCCGGCGATGGAGAGCAGCTTGAAGGCCTTGATCTGTTTCGTGTAGCGGACGTGGGTGCCGGCGCAGAGGTCGACGAATTCGCCGTTGGTGTAGAACGAGATTTTTTCGCCCTCGGGAATGTCGGCGAGGCGGCCGAGCTTGTAGCGTTCCTGACCGCGCGACTTGATGATCTCGATGGCTTCATCGCGGGAGACTTCCTTGCGCTGGAAGGATTGGTTCTCGTCGATGATCTTCTTCATCTCCGCTTCGAGGCGGGCGAGGTCCTCCGTCGTGAGTTTGTGGTCGAGATCGATATCGTAATAGAAACCGGAGTCGGTCGGCGGGCCGATATCGAGCTTGGCGTCCGGGAAGAGACGCAAGACAGCGGTGGCCAGCACGTGCGAAGACGAGTGGCGGATTTCCTCGAGGGGAGTCATGGACATGGCGGTGGTGGGTTGTGGTCCTCCTTACGAATGGAGGGCCGAAATTTGTTTTTCGTCACAGAGACGGAAAAGAGAACGCACAGAGGTCACGGAGGAGTGCGATCGAACTTCGTGTGCTCTGCGGAAACTCTGTGCTTTCAGTGATCAAGGTTGAGGAAGTTACTTTTTCAGCGGCTCGAGGCTGTAACCGTCTTTGCGGTCGAGCATGGACCAGCCGGCGGCCGTGAGTTCCTTGCGGAGCGCGTCGGCGGCGGCGAAGTCCTTTCCGGCTTTCGCGGCCCAGCGTTTTTCGGCGAGGGCGACGATCTCGGCGGGCGCTTCGGCTTTGGGCGCGGCGGCGAGCAGGTTGAGCTTCGTGGCTTCGAAGCCGAGGACGCCGAGGATTTGGTCCAGCGTGGCGACGTCGGCGTCGGTCGGGCCGCCGCCGATGCCGCAGGAGATTTCGTGGCCGAGCTTGAAGAGCGAGCCGAGCGCGGCGGGCGTGTTGAGGTCGTCGCGGAGATGCTCGAGGACTTCGACGAGGCGGCTGGGCGTGCCATTGCCGGCGACGCGGTATTTCGGGTCGTGGAAGACCGTGCAGAGGACCTGAAGCTTTTTCAGCGCGCTCTCGGCGGCGTGGAGCGATTCGAGGGTGAAGTTGAGCTGCTTGCGCGGGTGGCCGGAAAGGAGGGCGTAGCGGACGGCGAGCGGCGTATGGCCTTTGGCGAGCAGGTCGCGCACCGTGTAGTAGTTGCCCTTCGACTTCGACATCGTGGTGCCATTCACGAGCAGGTGCTCGCTGTGATACCAGTGGCGGGCGAAAGGCGTGCCGTTGCAGCATTCGCTCTGGGCAATTTCGTTTTCGTGGTGCGGGAAGAGCAGGTCGACGCCGCCGGTGTGGAGGTCGATCGTGTCGCCGAGGATCGACTTGCTCATGGCGCTGCACTCGATGTGCCAGCCCGGACGGCCGGCGGCCGCACCGCGGGGCCCTTCCCAAGAGACGAGGCCATCTTCGTCGGGTTTGTAGGCTTTCCAGAGCGCGAAATCGGAGACGGAATCCTTGTGGTCGGCGTCGGCGACCATGTTGGTGACCTTGAGCTCGCGCTCCTTGATGCGCGAGAGGCGGCCGTAGCCGGGGAAGGAATCGAGTTTGAAATAGACGGAGCCGTCGGCCGCGCGGTAGGCGTGGCCCTTCTCCATGAGCACCTCGATCATGTTCACCTGCTCCTTGATGTAGCCGGTGGCGGTGGGCTCGGCGTGAGGCGGCAGCAGGTTGAGGGCGGTGCAGTCTTCGTGAAAGAGCTTGGTCCAGTGCTTGGTGATGTCGCCGAGCGGGCGTTGCTCTTTCTTCGCTTGGCCGATGGTGCGGTCGTCGACGTCGGTGAGGTTGCGGACGTGTTTCACCTTGGCGGCGCCGAACTCGAGTTCGAGGAGGCGGCGGAGGACGTCGTTGACGGCAAAGGTGCGGAAATTGCCGATGTGGGCGGGCGCGTAGACCGTCGGGCCGCAGTTGTAGAAGCGGAAGACGCCGTCTTTTTCCGCGGGCTGGAGTTCGCGGGGGCTGCGGGTGAGGGAGTCGTAGAGGCGGATGGGCATACGCGGGAGGGAAGTTGGAAACGAAAAACCGGGCAGATGGCAAATGCGACGTTGGGCGTGACGCAAAGGCGGGAAACCCGGACGGGTGCCCGCGAATGGACGCGAATCGGCGCGAATGGATATGAGAGCGACTGGCCGGCGATCTATTCGCGAGAATTTGCGTGGATTCGCGGGCGACCGCTTGGGGGCTTGGCGTGGGACGGCTCGTTCGGAGAACTCGCCCTACCGAGCAGGACGGGCGCAAAATCCGCCTCGCGATGGGCAAGATTTCCATAGCCGGAGGGCGGGGGAGCGGCTACCGTCTCGACTCCATGCAAAACGAAAAGCTCGTGCTCACGCACCGTCCGCGCCGCCTGCGTCGTTTCGCCAGCCGCCGCGCGATGGTCGAGGAAACCGTGTTGCGTCCCGCTGATCTCATCGCGCCGCTGTTCGTCGTCGATGGTTCACCGGCGCCCGAGGAGATCGGGTCGATGCCCGGCGTGTTTCGCCTGAACATCGCGGACCTCGTCAAGGAATGCGCCGAGATCTACGCGCTCGGCGTGCCGGCCGTGGCGCTGTTCCCCAAGCTCGATTCGAAGCTGAAGGACGAGAACGGCACCGAAGCGCTCAACCCGCAGACGCTCATCCTCCGCGCGGTGCGCGAAGTGAAGAAGGCGGTGCCCGAACTTTCGATCATCACCGACGTCGCGCTCGATCCCTACACGAGCCACGGCCACGACGGCGTGCTCAACGCCGAAAAGGACAACGTCGATAACGACCGCACCGTGGCGATCCTCGCCAAGATGGCGGTCATGCAGGCCGAGGCGGGCGTCGATTTCGTGGCGCCGTCGGACATGATGGATGGACGCGTGGGCGCGATCCGGAAGGCGCTCGATGTCGCGGGCTACACGGACACGGCGATCATGGCCTACTCGGTGAAATACAATTCGGCTTACTACGGGCCGTTCCGCGATGCTGTCGGCAGCGCGCAGGCCGCGGGCACGCGGTTGCTGAGCAAGGCGACTTACCAGATGAATCCCGCGAACCGCCGCGAAGCCATCCGCGAGATGCAGCTCGACGTGCAGGAAGGCGCGGACGTCGTCATGGTGAAGCCGGCCGGTGCTTACCTCGACGTGATTCGCGACGTGCGCAACGCCACCGAGACTCCCGTCGCGGCCTATCAGGTGTCGGGCGAATATGCGCAAATCCACGCGGCGGCGCGCCTCGGCTGGCTCGATCTCGTGCGCACGCGGCATGAGTCGCTGCTCGCGATCAAGCGCGCGGGCGCGGACATGATTCTGACTTATTTCGCGAAGGATATTGCGAAGGCCTACAAGGGCTGAGCGAGCCGCGAGCGGTGCATTTCAGGTGGGCGCCGGTCTCCCGACCGGTGCCCTTTTTGTGCGGGGCGGCGGCGGGGCGCGTCCTTGTCGCCGCTGGGACAGCGGCGACCACCTCAGGCGAACGAACGCGGCGGGAGAGCGAGAGGCGGTGTGGCTCGCGAGGCACGCGCATCCCTCCTTTGAGGGAGGGCGCGTAGCTTGAGGCGTCTACGCGAGACGGCGTAGGCTTCGACCGTTACCCCATGAAGGCGCATTCTGTTTTGCGGCGAGCGGCATGGATGCTCGGCGGCAGCGTCGCGGCGATCGCGTTTGCCGCCGAATCGCCCGTGCCCGTGCCGGTCGATCCCACGATCTACGAGCTGCCGAAATACACGGTCACGAATCCGCTTGAGTTGCCGGCACCGGAGTCGTGGCGCTACGCGCGGATTCCGGGATTCGAGGTGCTGAGCAACGCGTCCGATCGCGCGACGCAGCGCTTTCTGCGGGATTTTCAATTGATGCAGCAGGTGCTCGACATCACGTGGCCGGTGTTGCGCCGCGCGGGCCCGCCATTGCCGACCACGCTGATTCTGACTTCGGGCGGCAAGGCGGCGCGGCCATTTCTGCGTCCGGCGGGAAAGTTGGTGGGCGACATCGACGTGTTCGAGTTCGAGGAGTTCGATCCGGACGATCCTCTCCGCGCCAAATTCGGACCGGGCGGCGTTTCGAGCCAGCTGTTCGCCAATGAAGAGCAGGCCTGCATCGTGCTGAATCTCGGGCACGACGGCCGAGGCCAGACGGATCCCTACCGGCAATTCTACGATCGCTACGTGCGCTACCTGATGCGCCGCTTCGATGCGCCGAGCCCGCCGTGGTTGGTGGAAGGGGTGGCGAGCTTGTTCGCCGGCATCGACTACACGGACAAGTGGATCGAGTTCGGCGTGCTCGGACGCGGAGACGACGACTTCAGTCAGCGGCTCACGCCCAAGGCGCCCGCGACGGACGGTAGCGGCGATCTTTCGATGGTGCCGCCGCCGTTGATCAGCCGCTTGGGCACCTTCCCGTCGCTCGCGGCGATGTTGACCGCGAGTGAAGACCAGCTCCGGAGCGATCTGAAGCTGAGCACGCTCGCACAAGCGTTCGTCCACATGTGCCTCTACGGGCGCGGGCTGAAGTATCAGAAGCCGCTGTTCACCTACCTGAATCGTGTGAGGGGCGGGCCGGGTTCGGAGGAGATTGTGCGGGAGTGCTTTGGCATGAGCATCGCGAAACTGCAGGAGGAAGTGCAGGGCTACTCGGCGTTCACCGACTATCGCTCCATTCAGTTTCGCGCGCAGAAGGGCGCGCGCCTTGTGCCTCCGCCGGAAGTCGCGCTGCGCGCGGCGACGCCAGCGGAGATCGGACGCGTCAAGGGCGACGGGCTATTGCTCGCAGGTAACCGTAACGCGGCCTTCCTGGAACTGCTGGCGCCCTACGTGCGCAAGCAATCGGACTTCGATCTGCTCGCGTCGCTCGGGCTGTTCGAATTGCAGTCGGAGTCGAGCGCGCGGGCACAGCGCGGGCGAAAGTTGCTTGAGGCGGCCGTGGCGGGTGGGACGACGCGGGCGAGAGCCTATCTCGAACTCGCGCGCCTCAGTCTGAGCGAGCAGGCTGGCCCGATGGAGGAAGCGCGGCGCGCGCAAGTCCTCGCGTGGGTGCGGAAGGCGGTGAGCATGCCGCCGCCGCTGCTCGATGCTTATGAGTTGCTGGCGAGTCTTTGGTGGGAAACCGAAACGAAACCGCCCGCGACGGATCTGGTGTTGCTCGAACAGGGCGTGCGTCGATTTCCCGGGCAACTCGCGTTGGCTTATCGGACCGCGCAGCTGTGTGCCGAAGGCGGACGCGTGGCGCAGGCCGCCGCGATCGCGGAGTGGGGCGAGCGGGCCGCACGTGAGCCGAAGGATCGGCAGCGCTTTGCGGAATTGCGGGCGAAGCTGCCGGCGGCCCCGAGCGCGAAGTGAACAAAAAAGGCGGCCCACGGCCGCATGGGAGATGGCAAGAGGGCGGAGCGCTTAGCCCTTCGCGAGCAGGCTGTTCTTGCGGCTGTAGCCGAAGTAGATTGCGAGGCCGAGGCCCATCCAGATCGCGAGATTCACCCACGTGATGAGCGGCAGGAAATACATCTGCAGCGCGCAGCTGGCGATGCCGAGGATGGGCACGAGCGGCACGAGCGGGGTCTTGAACGGGCGCGGCAAGTCCGGACGCGTGCGGCGCAACACCCACACGCCCGCGCAGACGAGCGCGAAGGCGAGCATCGTGCCGATCGAGATGAGTTCGCCAAGCAGATCGAGCGGGAAGATCCCGGAGATGACGGCGCACGAAATGCCGGTGATCCACGTCGTGATGTGCGGCGTGCCGTAGCGCGGGTGGATTTTGGCAAAGGATTTCGGCAGCAGGCCGTCGCGCGACATCGAGTAGAAGATGCGCGGCTGGCCGAGCAGTGAGACGAGGATCACGGACGTGAGGCCGGCAATCGTCGCGGCTTCGATCAGGTAGCGGAAGAAGGCGGGAGCCTTCACGTGCTGGAGCGCGAAGATGAAGGGCGCGTCGACGTTCAGCTCCTTGTAGTTGACCATGCCGGTGAGGACGACCGAGACGCCGACGAAGAGCACCGTCACGGCGCCGAGCGTGCCGAGCAGGCCGATGGGCATGTCGCGCTGCGGGTTCTTCGTTTCCTGCGCGGCGGCCGACACGCAGTCGAAGCCGACGTAGGCGAAGAAGATGGCCGCGGCGCCGCGGAAGATGCCGCTCCAGCCGTATTCGCCGAAGGTGCCGGTGTTGTCCGGGATGAACGGCGAGAGGTTGGCCTTCGCGATCTCCGGGTTCTTGAACATATACCAGACGCCGTAGCCGATCAGCGCGATCAGGATGCCGACCTTGGTGATCACCATGACGTCGTTGAAGCCGGCGGATTCCTTGATGCCGATGTAGAGCACGTAGGAAAGGGCGAGGGAGATGAAGACGGCGGGGAAGTTGATGAACGCACCCGTCGTCACGAGATGGCCACCTTCGACGGCGAACGGGGCGCTCGAGATGGCTTTCGGGAGGATGACGTTGAACTCCGCGAACACGTCGCGGATCGCACCGGACCAGCTCACGGCCACGGCGGCGCCGGAGAACAGGTATTCGAGCACGAGGCACCAGCCGACGACCCACGCGAGCAATTCGCCGAGGGTCGCGTAGCTGTAGGTGTAGGCGCTGCCGGAAACCGGAATCATCGACGCCAGCTCCGCGTAGCAGAGGCCGGCGAAGAGGCAGGCGATGCCCGAGACGATGAACGACAGCGCGATGCCGGGGCCGGCGTATTGCGCGGCTGAAGTTCCCGCCAGAACGAAGATGCCCGCGCCCACGACGGAGCCGATGCCGAGCGAGATGAGGCTGACGGGACCGAGCGTGCGTTTGTAGCCGTGTTCGGCGGCGGCTTCGCGCTGGAGATCGGCGATCGGTTTGGTGCGGAAGAGGCTCATGAGGCGTGGCGTGGTTGCGCGTCAGTTACTTCACTTGGCCGCCGAACGGTTCAGCTTCGAATGACGTCGGCTGTAGCCGAAGTAGATCACGACGCCGATGAGCATCCACACGATCAGTCGAATCCACGTGTCGCGCGGCAGACCGACCATTTGCGCGCCGCAAATCACGATGCCGAGGAGCGGCACGAGCGGCACGAGCGGCGTCTTGAACGGACGCGGCAGGTCGGGTTGCTTGTAGCGCAGAACGATGATCGCGGCGCAGACGATGACAAAGGCGAGCAGCGTGCCGATGGAGACGAGTTCGCCGAGCAGACTCAGCGGGAGCAGGCCACCGATGATGGCGGCGAGCACGCCGGTGAGGAGCGTGGTGACGTAGGGCGTCTTGAACTTCGGGTGCACCTTGGCGAAGGCGGGCGGCAGCAGGCCGTCGTTGGCCATCGAGAAAAAGATGCGCGGCTGGCCCATGAGCATGACGAGGATGACCGAGCTCAGGCCGGCGATGGCGGCGATTTCCACGACGAAGCGCAAGGCGGCGGGCGCGCCGGCGGCGATGAGGGCGTTCACGACCGGCGCGGGATTGTTGAGCTCGGTGTATTTCTGCATGCCGGTCAGAACGAGCGAAATGGTGATGAAGAGCACGGTGCAGATGAGCAGCGAACCGATGATGCCGCGCGGCATGTCGCGTTGCGGATTTTTGGCTTCCTGCGCGGAGGTGGAGACGGCGTCGAAGCCGATGTAGGCGAAGAAAATCACGCCCGCGCCGCGGAGGATGCCGCTCCAGCCGAATTGCCCGTCGACGCCGGTGTTGGCGGGGATGAAAGGCGTCCAGTTGCTCTTGGCCGTGCCGAAGTGCGTGAAGATCCACCACAGGCCGAAGCCGATCACGCCGAGCAGCACGGCGACCTTGGTGATGACCATGACGTTGTTGAAATTCGCGGACTCCTTGATGCCGATGTAGAGCAGCGCGGTCAGAAAAATGATGATGCCGACGGCAGGCAGGTTCACGAGGGCGCCGGTCGCCACGAACGGGTGATACGGCAAGTTGAACAGACCGAGGTTGAGGTATTCGGTGCGCGTGAGGTCGACGTTGAACGGTGCGTTGCAGAGGTGCGCGGGAAAATTGATTCCGCAGAAATCGTGCAGGAAGGTCACGAAGTGCGCCGACCAGCCGACGGCGACCGTAGGCGCGGTGAAGAGATATTCGAGGATGAGATCCCAGCCGATGATCCACGCGAAGAACTCGCCGAGCGTCGCGTAGCTGTAGGTGTAGGCGCTGCCGGCGATCGGCACCATGGCGGCAAACTCCGCGTAGCACAGGCCGGCGAAAAGACATCCGAGCCCCGAGATGACGAACGACAGCGCGATCGCCGGGCCGGCGTATTGCGCCGCGGCCTGTCCGCTGAGCACGAAAATACCGGCGCCGATGATGGCACCGATGCCGAGGCTCACGAGATTAGTGGCGGTGAGCGTCTTGTTGAGGCGCTGGTCGCCGGCCGCTTCAGCCTGCAGCTGCGCGACGGACTTGGTTTGAAACAGGCTCATAGGGGTAACAGGGCGGGGTTGCGTCGAGAAAGGCGGATGGTCGGGTCGGGTCAAGTGGCGGTTGGCGGCTTGGGGCCGCGGCGCAGTCGCGGCAGATGATCGGGCCAGAGCAGCATGAATGCCGCATAGCCCAGCAATCCCACCGCGGGACCGAGAATGATCGAACCGAGATAAAGGGTGAACAGCGCGTCACCCGACCACACGGCGCCGGGATTGGCCATGAGGTGCGCCCAGACTTCGAAGGGGGATTCGCCGCGCGCGACACGGCCGACGAAGTAGCAGGCGGAGAGCTGCACCGGCGCGGTGAGCGGCATGGAGATGAATTGCAGCCCGATGCAGAGCAGGAGATTCGCCCGCCCGAAGAAACCGCAAATGCCAGCGATGACGGATTGGGCGGGCAAAAAGGGAATCGTCGTGATCGGAATGCCGATGAGCCACGCGCGCGCGAGGCTGCTGCGCGTCGGCATCCACAGGGATTTGTCGAGCAACCGATCGCCCAGGCGCGAATGCAGGAACGAACCTTTGAGACCTTGGCGCGATAAGCGGCGGCGGTGCAGCCAGCGGTGGGCCCAGAGTGGAAGTCGCACGAGTGCGGAGGGGACGGCGGTCGGAAAAATTAAAACGCCGACCGCGGAACCTGGATCGAATCGCCCGGAAACAGCAGCGGGTCCTCGTCCGGTTGGCGTTGTGCGAGGCGGACGTCGAAGTCGTAGGCCTTCCGGTCGCGCGTGAGGGTGACCTTGGTTTCCTTGGCGTAGAGCGTGAACCCGCCGGCGGATTGCACGGCTTTGGCGAGGGTCAGGTCGGGTGACCAGGGGATGCGTCCCGGACGCTGCACCTCGCCACCGATGTAGACGTAGCGCTCCGTCACCGTGACGCTGACGCTGATCGAGGTGTAGAACTTCCGTTCGACGTAGGCTTGGCGGATCGCCGCGGAGAGTTCGCCTGTGTTGAGGCCGGCCGCGGGGATCACACCGAGAAACGGCAGGCTGATCGTGCCCGATTCGTCGATCTGCACGGGATTGTTGCTCGAATCGGGGATGCCGCTGAGTGTCACCGTCAGCGAGTCGCCGGGCCGGAGTTGCGCGGCGCTGGTGGAGGCGGCGACTCTCGGGTTTTGGCCAGCGGTGCCGGCGACCGCGGAAGAGGCGCTTTCGCAACCGCTGAGCGCGACGAGCGCGGCAATCATGGCGAGGGACAGCAACGAACGGGAAAAGCGCATGAAGTGCGACGTTACTGCGCGAAGGCGTGAGCCGATGCAATAGCGGAGCGGGGAACGGGCCACCATAGGATGGCTGTAGCGGCGGTCTGTGACCGCCGAGCGAATTCCGGTAGTGCTCCGACGGCGGTCACAGACCGCCGCTACAAGCTGGGCGGGAGCGTGTGCATCTACGCTCGCGAAACCGTGCTCCGTAAACAAAACAGCCGACGCGTGGGCGTCGGCTGTGAAATTGCGAAGGAGCGTTGAGGCGAGCCTCAGCGGCGGCCGCGGCTCTTGCGGGAGGGTTTGTCGTCCTCTTCGTCGGCTTCCTCTTCGTCCTCGTCGTCGAAATCCTTCTCGGCGCCGTCGTCTTCGTCGTCCTCGTCGTCGCCTTCACCCTTCTTGGACTCGTCGTCTTCGCCGTCTTTGGATTCTTCTTCGTCCTCATCCCATTTGAGGGAGGAGTCGTTCTTCATGCGCTCGTCCTCTTCCTCGTCGATTTCGGGCAGGTCGTCGCCTTCCTCTTCCTCGTCGGCGGCGCGGCGCTTGGAGCGCTTGCCCACCGGCGCGGCTTCCTCGTCGTCGTCATCGCCGTAGCCGGCAGGCATGAAGTCGAGGATCGCGGTCAGCTCGGTGAAGAGGTGGACGGATTTGCCTTCGATGAAGTCGTTGTTCTGCGCTTCGCGGATCTGGTCCTCGACTTCGTCGACCGTGAGCTTCTCTTCGAAGTCGAAGAGGTCGTTCAGCAGCTTCACGCGCAGGCGGGTGAGGTGGTCGAGCAGGTCGGCGTAAGGGCCGTTCTCCTCGTCGATGATGTCGGGCAGGGCGAACAGCTTCTCGTCGGATTCGATCAGCGATTCCTTCGTGCGGCGGAGGTTCACGCGGCCCTTGCCGAGATCCTTGACGATGCGGAACGCGATGAAGGCGCGCTCGAAGATGTCGGGGTCGAAACCGTATTCGCGCAGCGGCTCGATCGCCTCGATGAGATGGTCGACCTGGCGCGGGTCAATGATGCTCAGCGCGTCGACATCCCAGTGCACGGGGTCACTGACTTCGTCGACCCACCAGTTGTGGTCTTCGCCGAGCCGGACATTGCACCATTCGAGTTGAGGGGTTCCTTTCGCCATAAAGTATGAAACTTGACCGGAAAAAGGACGCGCGCATGCCGGTGTCAAATACCGAAACACCTTTTTTCAGAAAAATTTGCGTTGGCTGGCAACCCGCTCGTGCTGAGGACAGATGTGGCGCTTGAAACAATCCGGCGAGAACCCCATGGTCCGCGCCAAATGGGACGTTTCTACGACGCTTGGGCGAAACCCTACTTTTTCCGGCAAGACCCGGAGCACGCGCACGAGCGCGTCGTGCGTGCGCTGACGCTGCTCGGGAAGGTGCGTCCGGCGTGCGCCTTGCTCGAGAAATGGTCGCAGCTCGACCCCGCCGCCTACCGGCCGATCGAGTGCTTCGGTCTGAAGTTTCCCAATGCGGTCGGTCTCGCCGCGGGCTTTGACAAGACCGGCGCCGCTTGGCCGGCGATCGCCGCGCTTGGCTTCGGCCACGTGGAGATCGGCACGGTCACGCTCCACGCCCAGCCTGGTAATCCGCAGCCGCGCCTCTTCCGTTTTCCGAGCGAGGAAGCCGTGATCAATCGCATGGGTTTCAATAACGAGGGCGCCGCCGCCATGGCCGAGCGCCTGATGCGCCTGCCCGGCCCCGGCGAGCGCCGCATCCCGCTCGGCGTGAATCTCGGCAAGACCAAGGTCACGCCGCTCGACCAAGCGACCGAAGACTACCTCGGCAGTTTCCGCCTGCTCGCCGCCCACGCTGACTACATGGTCGTGAACGTCAGCAGCCCGAACACGCCCGGCCTGCGCGAATTGCAGGACGCGTCGTGGCTGAAGCCCTTGCTCGCCGCGCTCGTGGCGGAAAACAAAACACGCCAGCTCGCCGGCAAGCCGCGCCGGCCGCTGCTGCTCAAGATCGCGCCCGACCTTTCCTTTGCGCAAATCGACGCCGCGCTCGAGGTCATCGCCGATCTCGGTCTCGATGGCATCATCGCGACGAACACGACGCTGGCGCGCCCGGGCTATTTCGCGTCGGTCAACCAGACCGGCGGACTCAGCGGCAAGCCGCTGCGGCGCCGCTCGACGGAGATCATCAACTATATCGCGCGGGCGACGAACGGTCGGCTTCCGATCATCGGTGTCGGCGGTATTTACGACGAGGAATCGGCGGCTGAGAAGATGGACGCCGGCGCGTCGCTCGTGCAGGTCTACACGGGCATGATTTTCCGCGGGCCGTTCCTGGCGCGCGAACTCGCGCACGCGCTGAGCGTGCGGCATCGGCGGTGAGCGTGAGTTTGGATTGCCTGAATCGTAGCGGAAGCCGTGAGGCTTTCGCGTTTTCGAGGGGGCGAAATTCTGACGAATTCCGCTGCGTAGAACCGACGCATGCCTGACGCTCACACCTTCCTCCTCGACAACGGCTCGCTCGAGCCGGCGGCGACCTTGCGCCTGCGTGATCTTGCAGCCGCGCTTTCGGATCGCATCGACGCGGTCGTCGAGCCGGTATCGTTGCTGCACTCGTCCGGCGTGCCCGCCGAGCAACTGGGCGGGACGCGCGCGGAGATTTTCGAGCCCGCCGTCGTGCGCCGTGCGGAGGCGGGCGGGCGTGAATTTCTGATCGTGCCGCTGTTCTTCGGGCCGAGTCGCGCGCTCACAGAGTATTTGCCGGAGCGCACGCGCGTGCTCAGCGCAAAATTTCCCGATCTCGTCGTGCGCGTGGCGCCGGCACTTTTCTCTCCGGACGACGCGCGGCTGGCGCGCATCCTGGCGGACAACGTTCGCGCCGTCGCCGCGACGTCGGCGCGCGTGGCGTTGGTTGATCATGGCAGTCCAGTGCGCGTCGTGACGGAAGTGCGTGAGGCACTCGCGCGACAACTCGCGCACGAACTCGGTGACGCGACCGACGTAGTCGGCTGTTGCATGGAGCGCCGGCCGGAGCCGGCCTACGATTTCAACGAGCCGATGTTGGAGAAGCTGCTCGCGCGCGAGGGCTGGAATTCAGGCGACGTGATCGTCGCGATGCAGTTCCTCTTGCCCGGTCGTCACGCGGGCCCGGAGGGCGATGTCGCGGAGATTTGCCGGCGCGCGGAAGCCACGAACTCGCGCCTGCGTGCGCGGCTCACGCCACTGGTGGCTGAGCACCCGGGGCTGGTTGAGATTCTGGCTGACCGCTGGCGCGCGGGGCGGGCGATGTCTCCGCTTTAGCCGCCGGCGCGGCCCCGAAGGCGTCCGAGGTTAGCTCGGGCTCGAGCGGTTCGTCGCGCAGCGGCAGGCTGTCGAGCCAATCGCGCCAGACC
Organism: Verrucomicrobiota bacterium; assembly: GCA_023432225.1. Classification (GTDB taxonomy): domain Bacteria; phylum Verrucomicrobiota; class Verrucomicrobiia; order Opitutales; family Opitutaceae; genus Didemnitutus. Next base: position 76,577 of record JAEYUW010000029.1, on the reverse strand, counting down.
TGGAGCCAGGGCTTGGGCGGTTTATCGTGGCGCATGATTCAGGTCGCAGATGGCTGCGTCGTAGCGGAATTCGTCAGAATTTCGCGGGTGGTGAGAGGCGAAAGCCTCACGGCTTCCGCTACGCCGGAAAACAGGCGGTCATTCGGACGCATGGACGGTTTCAGGCGAACGTTCCACTGCGAACAGCGCGCGGTTTTGCGCGGCGGCCTCGCCGATGATGATGAGTGACGGCGTATCTTCCGTCGCGGACGCGAGCGTGTCAGCGTCGGCGAGCGTGCCGGTGCGGATCGCCTGAGTCGGGCGCGAAGCGTGGCTGACGATCAACAACGGCGTGTCGCTCGCGATGCCGTTGGTGGTGAGGCGCTGGGCAATTTCGCCGAGGCGGCGCGTGCCCATATAGACGCACAGCGTGGCGCCGGGGTGGGCGAGGGCGGACCAATCGACGGAGCGCGTGCGCTTGCCCTCACACTCGTGGCCCGTCGTGAAAATCGCCGTCGAAGCCACACCGCGCTGCGTGAGGCTGATGCCGGCGGCGGCGGCCGAGGCGCACGCCGCCGTGATGCCGGGGACGATCTCAAACTCGATTTGCCCGCCGCGCAGCGCGTCGAGTTCTTCGCCAAGTCGCCCGAAAATCGTGGGATCGCCGCCCTTCAGGCGGACGACGCGGCGGCCGGCGCGCGCGTGGGCGACGAGCAGCCAGTTGATTTCCTCCTGCAACGCGCTGTGGGTGCCGGCGCGTTTGCCGACGTAAATGAATTCGGTGCCCGGGCGGCAGTTTTCGAGCAGTTCGCGGTTCGCAAGATCGTCATGCAGCACCACTTCCGCCTGCTGGAGCGCGCGCAGACCGCGGACGGTGATCAGGTCGGCGGCACCCGGACCGGCGCCCACAAAGCTAACAAATCCGGGGCGCGGTGGCTGAAACATGACTAGGGACATGACCTATGACTTGCTTATGTTTTGCGCTTCGTCAACGTCGCGCCTTTCTCCTCCGTGTCATGTCCGACTCTCCCGCCATCGCCCCTGCACCCGCCCTCTCCAAAAACGAGCTATTGAAGCTGCGCGACTCGCGTCTTGCCGGCGACATCGCCGCCACGCTCGCCAATGCGGAGACCCTGCGCTTCTCCGAGGACGACGAGCAGTTCGTCAAATTCCACGGCTTCTATCAGCAGGACGACCGTGACAAGCGGAAGACCGGCAAAGAATACATTTTCATGGTGCGCAACCGCCTCCCCGGCGGCGTCGTGACGCCGGAGCAATACCTGGTGTTCGACGACCTCGCGACACGCTACGGCAACAACACGCTGCGCATCACCTCGCGTCAGGCGTTCCAGTGGCACGGCGTGGTGAAGAAGGGCCTCGGGCCGTTGATCAAGGCGATCAACGATTCGCTCTCCACGACGCTCGCGGCGTGCGGCGATGTCGCGCGCAACGTCATGGCGCCGTCCACGCCGTCGACCTCCGTGCTGACCGACGAAGTTCTCGCTGACGCAGCGCTCGTTTCGCGCGAGCTGCTCCCGCGCGCGACCGCCTACCATCAAATCTGGATCGACGGCAACGAGGTGAAACTCGGCAACGAAGCCGCGACGCCCGTCGAGGATCCGCTTTACGGTCGCCAGTATCTGCCGCGCAAATTCAAGACCGCGTTCGCGATCCCGCCGTTGAACGACGTCGACATTTTCACGAACTGCCTCGGCTTCGTCGCGATCCCTGATCCGGCGAATCCCGCGCGGGTGCTCGGCTACAATCTGCTCGCCGGCGGCGGCATGGGCATGTCGCACGGCAACAAGGAAACCTATCCGCGCGTGGCCGACGTGCTCGGCTTCTTCCCGCGCGCGCGTCTCGTCGACGTCGCTAAAGCTGTGCTGATCGCCTACCGCGATCACGGCGACCGCGCCAACCGCAAGCACGCGCGCCTGAAATACGTGCTCGAGGAAAAGGGCGCCGCGTGGTTCCGCGAACAAGTGGAGCAGCGCGCTGGCTTCCGCCTCGAGGAGGCGCGTCCGATGCGCTTCACGAAGCAGGGCGATCTGTTTGGCTGGCACCGTCAGACGGACGGGCGCCATTTCCTCGGTCTCTACGTCGAGACGGGCCGCGTGAAGGACACGCCGACGCGCCAGCTGAAGACCGCACTTCGCCGCATCGTCGAAAAACACCGCGTCGAGGTGCGCCTCACGCCCTCGCAGAATCTCGTCCTCGCCAACGTTGCTGAAGCCGCGCGCGACGACGTCACTGCGCTGCTCGCGGAGCACGGCATTCCGGTCCAAAACCAAGCCGGCGCGGTGCGTCGCGCCTCGATGGCCTGCCCGTCCATGCCGACGTGCGGCCTCGGTCTGGCTGAGAGCGAACGCGCGCTGCCGGGCATTCTCGACGACTTCGAGCGCGAACTCGCGGCACTCGGCCTCGCTGACGAGGAAATCATCGTGCGCATGACCGGTTGCCCGAACGGCTGCGTGCGCCCCTACATGGCTGAGATCGGCTTCGTCGGCCGCGCCCCGAACAAATACAACATCTACTTCGGCGGCGACGAAGCGTCGCTGCGCCTCAATCGCGAATACCGCGCGAGCGTGAAGCGCGAGGATATCATGAAGGAAATCGGCCCGCTCCTGCGCCGCTGGCGCGACGAGCGTTTGCCCGGCGAGCGCTTCGGCGCGTTTACCGATCGCGTCGTGTTTCCGGAACTCGCCGCCGCGGCCGCGGCCGCCGCTGCTGCTACGTCTGCACCGTCCGTCACACCTGCGCCAACTCACTAAACAGGTCGGGCGAATGTCCCCGCCGAGCCGCGGCTCACCGGGACGATTCGCCCTACCACCTTTCCCCATGTCGATTTCTTCCGAACAAATCGCGCAGTGGAACGCCGATCTGCGCACCCGCACGCCGCTCGAAATCGCGCGCTGGGCCATCCAGCACGGCGCAGGGCGCGCGATCGTTTCCACGAATTTCCGTCCGTATGAGGCGGCGATCCTGCACCTCGCGACGCAAATCCAACCCGACATTCGCGTGCTCTGGGTCGATCACGGCTACAACCGCCCTGCGACCTACCGCCACGCGGAGGAGTTGCGCGCCAAGTTGAAACTGAACATCCACGCTTATCTCCCGCGCGTGACCGTCGCGCACCGCGAGGCGCTGCACGGACCGGTGCCGGACCCGACCGACGAGCCGGCGATGAAGGCGTTCAGCGCGCAGATGAAGCTTGAGCCGTTTCAACGCGGCATGCGCGAGCTCGCGCCGACCGTGTGGCTCACCGCGCTGCGGCGCGACCAGACAGCGAACCGCGCCGCGCTCGATCTCGTGGCATGGGATGAGAATTTCCAAACGCTCAAGGTCAGCCCGTTTTTCTATTGGGACGACGCGCAGCTCGAAACCTATCTGCGCGAGCACGCGCTGCCGAACGAGTTCGATTACTACGATCCGGCGAAAGGCGACCAAAAGCGCGAGTGCGGCCTGCACGCCGCGTGGGGCAAACGGGCGCTCGCGGAAGTCGGCGCGGAGGTCGCGAGCAAATGAACCGCACAGCGAAAATTCAACGCCGCGCGCGCGCGGAAAGTAGGACCGGTCTTCGACCGGTCCATGGACTTAAGCCCGTGGACGCGCGTTCGATGGGCCGGTTGGAAACCGGCCCTACGGCTCGCGTCGCATCATTCGCCGCCGAATCAGCGCTCCTTCTGAATCGATGAGTTCCTATCACCTCGATCACCTCGACTGGCTCGAGACCGAAGCGATCCACGTCATGCGCGAAGTCGCGGGCGAGTTCGACCGTCCGGCGATTTTGTTTTCCGGCGGCAAGGACTCGATCTGCTTGCTGCGTCTGGCGGAAAAAGCGTTCCGCCCGTCGGAGCTGCCGATGCCGCTGCTCAACGTCGACACCGGTCACCATTTCCCGGAGCTGAACGATTTTCGCGATCGCCGTGCCGCGCAGCTCGAAGCGCGGCTCATCATTCGCAAGGTCGAAGACGCGATCGCGAATGGCATCGCGACGCCGGCCAAGGGCGAGATTTCGCGCAACCGTCTCCAGATTCCGACGCTGCTCGCGGCGGTGGAGGAGTTCCGCTTTGACTGTTTGATCGGCGGCGCGCGGCGCGACGAGGAGAAGGCGCGCGCGAAGGAGCGCTTCTTCAGTTACCGCGACCAGTTCGGTCAATGGGACCCGAAGAACCAGCGCCCCGAGCTCTGGAATCTTTACAACGCGCGCCTCAGTCCCGGCGAAAACATGCGCGTGTTTCCGCTCAGCAACTGGACCGAACTCGACGTCTGGGAATACATCCGGCGCGAGCAGCTCGAGGTGCCGAGCATCTATTTCAGCCATCGGCGTAGTTGTGTGCGTCGTGGCGGCCAATGGTTGCCGGTCACGGATTTGGTGCCGCCTCAGCCCGGCGAACGGGTGGAGGAGCTCCGCGTCCGGGTCCGCACCATTGGCGATATCATCTCCACGGGCATGATCGAGTCGCCCGCGGATCACGTCGACGACATCATCGCCGAAGTCGCCGCTGCTCGCGTGACCGAGCGCGGTTCGCGCGCCGACGATCGCGCCTCCGAAGCCGCCATGGAAGACCGCAAGAAGGCCGGCTATTTCTAAAAGTAGGGCCGGTCTCCGACCGGCCCAGTTTCAATTCTCGAATGGTTTCCGAAGTTCTCGAATCTCCCACCGCCGGCTCGCGTCCGGCTCAACCCGCCGTTCCCGCGATCGATCTGCTGCGTTTCAACACGTGCGGCTCAGTCGACGACGGCAAGTCGACGCTCATCGGCCGGCTCCTCTACGACTCGAAGTCGCTGATGGATGACCAGGTCGAAGCGCTCGAGCGCTCCGCCGATCTCACCGGCGGTGGCCGCGTCAATCTCGCCAACCTCACCGACGGACTCCGCGCCGAGCGCGAGCAGGGTATCACGATTGACGTCGCTTATCGCTACTTCGCCACGCCGCGGCGCCGCTTCATTGTCGCGGACACGCCGGGCCACGTTCAATACACGCGCAACATGGTCACCGGCGCGAGCACGGCGAACCTCTCGATCGTGCTCGTCGACGCGCGCGCCGGCGTGATCGAGCAGAGCCGCCGCCACGCCGCTATCGCGGGGCTGTTGCGCATCCCGCATCTCGTCGTTGCGGTAAACAAGATGGACCTCGTCGATTGGAGCGAAGCGCGCTTCAACGAGATTCGCGGCGAGTTCGAAAAATTCCTGCCGCGCCTCGGCATCAAGGACGTGAAGTTCATCCCGATGAGCGCGCTGAACGGCGACAACGTCGTCGCGCCGTCGCCGTGCACGCCGTGGTATCCTGGCCCGACGCTGCTCGCGCACCTCGAGACGGTGCACATCGGCAGCGATCACAACCTCGAACAATTCCGCCTGCCCGTGCAGTGGGTCAACCGGCCGAATCGCCCCGGCGACGCCTCGCTCCACGATTTCCGCGGCGTCAGCGGCCAGATTGCCGGCGGCATCGTGCGCGTCGGCGACAAAGTGCTCGTGCTGCCCGCGGGCGTCACGACGCGCGTGAAGCGCATCCACACCTTCAGCGGCGATCTACAGGAAGCCTTCGCGCCGCAATCCGTCACGCTCGTGCTCGAGCACGACGTCGACGTATCGCGCGGCTCGATGATCGTGCGCACCGACGACCTGCCCGGCGGCAGCACTGACCTGCGTGCGCAGTTGTGCTGGATGAATCCGCGCGCACTCCAACGCGGCCGCAAGCTGCTGCTGAAGCACACGACCGCCACGACGCCGGTGATCATCAGCGAACTCACGCACCGCCTCGACCTCGAGACGTTCGAGCTGCGCGAGGGGCCGACCGAACTGGTGCTGAATGACCTCGGTGAAGTGCGCCTGCGCACCGCAAAGCCGGTCTTCTTCGACGGCTACGCGAGCAATCGTCTGACGGGATCGTTCATCCTGATCGATCCCGATACGCATGCGACGCTCGGCGCCGGCATGCTCCACGCGCCGTCCGAGGCCGTGCGCGCGGAGTTCGCCGACTACACGATCTGAGCGCGTGAGACCAAAGTGTAATCCATTAGATGACATTCCGACCGCCGTGCGCTCCCGCGGCGTTTGTCATCTAATGGATTACATTTCAGCGGTGGCGCCACGTGGCGCGGGATTCGGTTTGCCGCGCCTCGGCGGCGGACTTTACGGTCATCGCCCGTGAAGATCCCGGTCAAACTCGACTACTCGTGTCGCATCTTGTGCGAGCTCGCGCGTCACTACGAGAGCGGCGAGCCGGTGCGCATCGATGACTTGGCGCAAAGCGAAGCTGTGCCGGCAAACTTCCTCGCACAGATTCTCGGTGAGTTGAAAAACGCGAAACTCGTCGTGAGCCGGCGCGGCGTGCAAGGCGGCTTCCTGCTCGCGCGGGCACCCGACCAGATCACGCTCTTCGATATCGTGCAGGCGATCGAGGGCGACCTGATGGAGCTGAGCGGCAACTTCGAAGGGAAGTCCGGCCGCAAGATGAAGCAGATTTGGAACGACGTGCGCGCGGCCGCCGTGACCCGCGCGCGCGCCTACACGGTCGAGGCTCTCGCCGCGAAGACCGAGGCCGAGATGTATTACATCTAAAGTAGGGCCAGTCTGTGACTGGCCCAAGCGGTGCGAGAGTGCACTAGGACCGGTCAGAGACCGGCCCTACTTTCCCGACCGGACCGCACTGTTGTCTGCCGATTACGCGTTTGACGCGCGTGACGTGGTGAATTTAGTAAAGGTCATGTCCTCACTAGTCTTTAACGATATCGTCGCAACCGTCGGAAACACCCCTCTGATCAAACTCAACCGCCTGGCGGCCGGTCTGCCCGGCAACGTCTACGTGAAGGCGGAGTTCTTCAACCCGCTGGCGAGCGTCAAGGACCGCATCGGCCGCGCGATGATCGAGGCCGGCGAGCGCGAGGGGAAGATCAAGCCGGGAACCATCATCGTCGAGCCGACCTCGGGCAACACGGGCATCGCGCTGGCCTTCGTGGCGGCGCAGCGCGGCTACAAACTGATCCTCACGATGCCGGAAACGATGTCGGTCGAGCGCCGCGTGCTGTTGCGCATGCTCGGCGCGGAGATCGTGCTCACGCCCGGCGCGGAAGGCATGAAGGGCGCCATCGCCAAGGCGAACGAGATCCTCGCGCAACAGGGCGACAAGGGTTTCATGCCGCAGCAATTCGAGAATCCCGCCAACCCCGAGGTGCACCGCAAGACCACGGCCGAGGAAATTTGGGCGGCGACCGGCGGCAAGATCGACGCGTTCGTCGCGGGCGTCGGCACGGGTGGCACGATCACGGGAGTGTCCGAAGTGATCAAGTCACGCACCAAGCTGCACACCGTCGCCGTCGAGCCGGTGACGAGTCCGGTCATTTCCGGCGGTCAGCCGGGCAAGCACAAGATTCAGGGCATCGGCGCCGGCTTTATCCCGAAGGTGTTTAATCGCGCGGTGATCGATGAAGTCATCACCGTCGCGGATGACGATGCGTTCAACACGTCGCGCGAAGCCGCGTTGAAGGAAGGCATCCTGGGCGGCATTTCGACCGGCGCGAACATCTGGGCTGCACTTCAGCTCGCGAAGCGCCCGGAATTCGCGGGTAAGACGATCGTCACGATCGCGCCGAGCTTCGGCGAACGTTACCTCTCGACCGCGCTGGCCGAAAAGGCGCGGCAGGAAGTGACGAGCTGAGTTCGCGGGCAGCCAAGGTGGGCGCCTGTCCTCAGCGGCGCCGAACGCACGTTGCCGATCAGGAGGTAACGGTTTCGGCACCCTCTCGCGGACACGTGTCTGTCGTCGCTGGGGCAGCGACGACCACCAGCTCGCGCAGCATGGGGACGCGCTCGTCGCGCAACTTGCCTGCCGGTGGCGCATGGGCTCGCCAGCGTGCAACCGCATCACGGGGTGTGCTGTCCGTAATTTCGTCGTAGCCGGCGTGAGGAGGCTGGAATGTCTGCTCCGTGGCGGTGCAACATGCGCGCTCAGCCGAACTTTTTCGGAAGGCCTCCCGCGAATTGCGCGAATAGTCGCGAATGCAGAGCGGAAAAATTCCTTTTCTTCGTCCGATCGATGCCGTCGCTGCTCGGTGAAGCAGAGGATCGGCGATTCTCGTTCGCGCGAATTCGCGCAATTCGCGGGCACTTGCCTGGGGCGCCTCAGATCGACCAATCGAAATCCTCGATGCCGCCGAGCACCGCCTCGCGCGTGCGGCGCGGGCGAACGATGAGGTTCGTGTCCTGATAGTAGGCGATGCTGTTCGCAGGAATCGAGTCGAGCAGCCAGACGTTCGCGCCGACGACCGAGTTTGCGCCGATGACCGTCGTGCCGCCGAGAATCGTGGCGTGAGCGTAGATGGTGACGTGGTCGTCGATCTGCGGGTGGCGCTTCACGCCCTTGATGGGCTGGCCGCTGGCGTCGACCTCGAACGATTTCGCGCCGAGCGTGACGCCCTGGTAGATTTTGACGTGGTTGCCGATGACCGCGGTTTCGCCGATGACGACGCCGGTGCCGTGGTCGATGAAGAAGTGCGTGCCGATCGTCGCTCCGGGATGGATGTCGACGCCCGTGCGTTCGTGCGCGAACTCCGTGATCATGCGCGGCAGCAGCGGCACGCCTTCGCGGTAGAGGACATTGGCGATGCGCTGCAGCGACACGACGAGCACGGACGGGTAGGCGAGGATGATTTCCTCGAAACTGCGCGCGGCCGGGTCGCCGGTGTAGGCGGCGTTGACGTCGGTCTGGATGATGCGGCGGATATCCGGGAGGCGCGCGAGCGTGGTAGCGGTGGCGCGTTCGGCGTGACCGACGGGGTCGTTATCGCCGGCGAAACGGAGCGACTTCTCGATTTCCGCGCGAAGGTTGCGGGCGATTTTTGCCAGCTGCGGCGTGAGCCACGATTCGATGTCAGCTTGCTTCAGCGAGCTCGCCTCGAAAAAGCCCGGGAACAGCACGTGCATGAAGTCGCGCGCGATCTCGGCGACGCAGTCCTGCGAGGGGAGATTGGGGCCGTCGAGGTGGTTGATGCCGCCGTCGCGGGCGTAGGATTCGAGCAGGGCTTGAGCGAGGGCGTTCGGCTGCATGGAGCGGCGGGGACGATCCGCGAAAAGCGTTGCGGGGTCAAATCGCACTCGCGTCAGTTCGTCTTGGAAAGGACCGCTAACCGCGGATTCCGGAGTGCTCAGGGGGGGACTCGAACCCCCACGCCTTACGGCACACGCACCTCAAACGTGTGTGTCTACCAATTCCACCACCTGAGCGATTTCCGAGAACGGAAGGGCGAATTAGGTAAATCGCCGAACCCTTGTAAAGCACTGAAATGCGCTTGCGTTGAACTTTCTGCACCCGGACACTCCGGCTTCCGTGTGGCACGACTGTAGCCCACGGAACACCAAGCCAGTAAACCGACTCCCACCGGGTAATCACACCCGTTTCTCCGCCCTTCATGGACGACCAAAAGCCCGCCCCCGAAAGCAACGACGAGGGTCTGAATAAAATCGACCTCTCGCAGCTGCAGAGCTTCACCTTCGGCACCCAATGGACCGAAGTTAAACCCGTCGGCCCCGGCGGTCGTCGCGAGCGCGACGATCGCGGTGGCGAACGCCGCGACCGGCGCGACGACGGTTTCCGCGGAGGTCCTGGCGGCGCACCACGCGATCGCCGCGGCTTCCGCAAGCCCGCGGGCGCGCCGGCAGGCGAGGGCGGCGCGGCCGCTCCGCAAGCGCCCGAAGGCGAGCGTCGCTTCGGCGGACCGCAGGGCGAGAATCGTCCGCCGCGCGGCGACGGTTTCCGCGGTGGCCCGCGACGTGATTTCCGCAGCGGTCCCGGCGGCGGTGATCGCGGCGAGCGTCGCGATTTCCGCGGCGGCGAACGTCGCGAATGGGGTGGCGAGCGTGGCGCGCCGATGGAGCGCGGCCCGTATATCAGCCCGTATTTCGTCGCGACGTGCTATCCCGAGGACACCGGCTTCGCCGCGATGGTGAAGGCCGTGCGCGCGTCCTGCCGCACGTTTCAGCTTTTCGAAATCACCAAGGCCGTCCTCGAAAAGAACGACCGCTTCGTCGTCGTGGTGCAGCGCAAGGCGCCGGAAAAATCCGCTGCGCCCGCCGAAGGCGAAGCCGCTGCGGCGAAGCCCGGTCCGCTGTTCATGACGATTCCGGATCATCTGCCGTTCGACACGGAAGAGGCCGCGATCCAGCACGTGCTGAAGAATCACCTCGCGAATTTCTTCGACACGGCCGACGTCGAGATCGAAGCGCCGAAGGGTAATTTCCCGATCATCAACAAGTGCGGCATCACCGGCGAACTGCTCGGACCGCCGAACTACCACAAGTATCAGCAGATTCTCCAGCAGCACCACGCCACGCGGCTCGGCCGCATGCCGTTCGAGAAATTCCGCGACAGCATCGTCTCTTCGCGTGAGCCGGAAGTCGTCCAGCAATGGATGGACAAAATGAAGAAGGCCACGCGCTACACGTGGAATCCGAAACTCACCAAGCCTGCCGCGCCTGCTTCCGCTCCCGCGGTTGCAACTCCAGTCGAAGGCTCTGCCGCGGTCGATCCGGCTGCGGCAGCGACGCCGTCCGCTGAGGCCGCGCCGACTCCGGTGCCTGAGGCTGTGGCGGCTCCCGCTCCGGAAGCCGCGCCCGCCGGTCCGAGCTTCGACTCGATCGACGAAGCACGCGCTTACCTGCTCACGAACGTGAAGGAGAAAGTTGTTCGCGCCGTCGAGAACGTCCGTTTCCACGGCAAGCTCATCGAGACGCTCCCGCCCGGCGAAATCAAACGCGCCGTCGAGGGCCACGTGGAGCGCCAGCGCCGTTTCCCGCTCGACACGGCCAACGCGCTGCGCGGTCGCCTGCGCCGCGAAGGTTTCACGATCTTCAAGAAGGGTTCGCGCGGTGTCTCCTATGTGTGCGCCGTGAAGCGCCGCTTCCGCGTGCCCGGCCAGGTGTTCTCCGAGACGATCGGTGCGCTCATCGATTTCATCGAGAAGAACCCGATGATGCACGTGAAGGACCTGCCGCAGAAATTCCTCGGCGTCGACGTCGCGGCCATTGCCGCGGCGGCACCCGCCCCGGCCGAAGGCGCGACGACGTCGCAGTCGCCGTTCGCGGCCCTGGCGCCCGAGCAGGCCGACAAGCTGCGCAAGATGAACCAGGACCTGCGCTGGCTCGTCATGGAGGGCTACGTCACCGAGTTCTCCGACGGCAAACTCTTCGCGCCGCCGCCGATCACGCCGCAAGCCGGCAAGAAGGCCGACGAGCATGGTGAGGAGCACGACCCGGTCGACTTCCCCGAAGCGCCGGTGGCGGAAGCCGCCGCCGCGCCCGCGGAGGAAACGCCGGCCGTTGCACCGAGCGAGCCTGCTCCCGCTGCCGAAGCTTCAGCCCCGGTCGCCGAGCCGACTCCTGCGCCGGAAGCTCCGGCCGAGGAGCAGCCGAAGGCCGAACCGCCTGCCGGCTCTTGACCGCGTTGCGAGTTGCTTCGACGCGACTCTGCCGGAGACGGAGCGGATTGACCTCAATCCGCTCCAAGCTCGTTGAGGTCGACGCGTTTCACCGCAGTCATCTTTGCTGATGCGTCGCGTCGCGATCATCGGCAACGCCGGCTCCGGCAAATCCACGCTCGCACGGCGCATCGCCACCGAGTGCGGCGCGCCGGTGTTGGACCTCGACACCATCGCTTGGGAGCCGGGCAAGCCGGCCTCACCGCGCGCGTCCGACCACGCCGTGCGCGATGTGCGGGCATTTTGCGCGACGAACACGTCGTGGGTCATCGAGGGCTGCTACGGCGACCTCGCCGAAGCCGTGCTCGATGGCACAGTCGAATTGATCTTCCTGAATCTTTCCGAGGCCGACTGCGTGCGCCAATGTCGCGGTCGGGCGTGGGAGCCGCACAAGTGGAAGACGAAAGAGGCGCAGGACGCACACCTCGACTGCCTGCTCGAATGGGTGCGAGCCTACTACACGCGGGAAGGTGTGATGTCACTGCGCGGCCACCGCGAGATTTTCGACCGCTACGCGGGACCGAAGCGCGAAATCACACAGTCGCCATCATTGTAGGACCTCACCTCGCGTGAGGCCTCGGCCGCGAACGCGGCCAGTGGCGCGAGCGCGCACGAGGCTCGACGCAAGGTCGAGCCCTACAGCGGCGTCCTCCCATTACGGTGCCATCTGCACGTGGTGCTTGTCGCCGTCGACGATCGAGAGCGTCACGTGCCGGGCGTTCGCGGGAATCCAGCCGGCGATTTTTTCCGGCCACTCGATCGCGAGCACCCACGGACTGACGAGAAACTCGTCGAGCAGCAGGCCTTCCATTTGGTCGTCGCGGTCGAGCCGATAAGCGTCGACGTGCACCAGCATGCGGCCTTCGCCGCGATAGACGGTGTAGATCGAGAACGTCGGGCTCGTGACGTGCTCGTGCACGCCGAGACCTTCGGCGAGGCCCTGCACGAACGTCGTCTTGCCGACGCCCATGTCGCCGTGCAGGGCGAGCGTCGTGTCCGGCGGCAGCGTGGCCGCAAATTCGGCGGCGAGCCGCCGCGTGGCTTCAGCCGACTCCGTCGTGATGCCGGCGCGAAGCTTAGCGCAGATGCTCATAGCCGCTGTAATCGAGCAGGCGCACGGCGCCGGCGGGCATGTTTTCCTTCTTCACGAAGACGCCGATCTGCGTGAGCCGCAGGCGTGGAAAACGCTTTCTCCACGCGGCCTCGAACTTCTTTTGGTCGGCGCGGTAGCAGACCACGATGAGTAATTCGTAGTCCTCTCCATCACCGAGCGCGTGAAAGAGCGGCGTCTGCTTCGTTTGCGTGGCGCAGCGGCGCGCCGCCGCGCTGATCGGCACGACTTCTTCGCGGAGGGCGGGCGCGAGGCCTGCGGGCGTCAGTGAGTCGAGGTCCTTGGCCAAGCCATCGCTCACATCCATCATCGCGCAGACTTCGCTGCGGCGGGCGAGCCACATGCCTTCGGTAAGGCGCGGGGTGAACTTGTAGTGATGGCCGAGCAGGGAGCCGCCGAGTGTGCCCGTCACGTAGATGCGATCGCCGGGCATGGCGCCGCCGCGAGTGACGACGCGTTGGCCGGCCGCTTCGCCGTGCAGCGTCAGGAACGCGCCGAAAAATCCGGCCGGCCCTTGCGTGATATCGCCGCCGACGATCTTGACGTTGAACTGGCGCGCTGCCGTTGCGATGCCGAGGTAGAATTCGCGCAGCCACGCCACGCTCGTGTCCGCCGCGAGCGCGAGCGAGAGCACGGCGGCGATCGGGCGGCCGCCCATCGCGGCGATGTCGCTGAGGTTGCGCTTGAGCAGTTTGGCGCCGACGGCGCGTGCGGGCACGGCGTCGTCGAAATGCTGACCGTAGATCACCGGATCGGTGGTGATGAGCATCTGCTTGCCACTCGAAGGCACGACGGCGCAGTCGTCACCGATGCCAAACGGCGCCTTGGGCGACGCGTTGCCGAGCCAATGGCGCAGCTCGACGATCAGCCGCTGTTCGCCCAGAGCGACGACGGACTCGGTGCGGAGCGGCGTGAACAGTTTCATACGTTGAGACCCGACAGGAGGATCACGAGCGTGTTCAGGTTGAACAGACCATGGGCGACGATAGGGACGCGGATGTCGCCGGTGCGTTCGTAAGCCAGTGCGAGCACCGCGCCGAGCACCGCCAGGGGCACCAAGCTGGCCCAATTACCATGCAGCGCGCCAAAGAGCACGCCGCTGATGAGGAGAGCCATGGCGCGGCCGAAGCGTTGGCGGCAGAAGCGGAAGATGGCGCCGCGGAAGAGCAGTTCTTCGTTCAACGGCGCGAGGACGCACGCGACGAAAAGCATGGCCGCAAGAAGCGGCTTTGATTGCACCCCGTTGAACACCGCGAGCAGGTCCTGCGGCTCGTTCGGCAAGCCGAGCAAACGCAGGACGATGTTCCACGCGAAGCTGGTGAGCGCGATCACCGGCAGGGCGATGAGGAAGGCCGAAAAGGCGTGGACGAATACTTTCGTTGCCGGCTCGCGACGAAACTCGATCGAGGCGGGAGGCGGCGCGCCGTAATTCGTGTGCAGCGCTCGACGCAGGATGCGGAAGAGCGGCCAGCCGAGCAGTCCAATCCCATGGAAACCGACGCCGTAGAGCACCACCTCGAGTCCCGCGCGCTGCGGCGAGTCTTTGATGGTGTCGCTGAATAGTTGCTGCGCCGCGAGCTGGCCGATGATTCCGCAGAAGAAAATAGTAAGGACAAGAAACGTCACCTCGGCGCCGTTCAGCTCCCAGTGCGCGAGCCGGCAGCGGTCGAAGAGCCGCGTGCGATGTTCCGGCGCGCCCAAGCCGCGTGCGAGGAGCCAGGCTCCCACCAGCAACATGGCCACCTCTAGTGCGTAGACGGCGATCTGATGAGGGGCGAGAGACGACATGGGTCGCCTGACTGAAACGGTTTCCTTGGCCGAGGAAAGCTTTGAGTCAGGCGTGACTCAGCGGGCGTTGGCTTTGGCCTTCGACTTCGGCTCGGTGGCGGCCTTGGGCTTCGCCTCGCTGGGGCTCGGTGTCTTGGGCTCGGGACTCTGCCAAACGCGGACAAATTCCGCGGTGCATTCGGCCGCCAGGCGCGCATCGCGCAGGATGATCAGATTCTCCCAGTTGTTCGCCTTGGCGTTGTTCGTCCAGTTGTAGCTGCCGAGCGTGACGGTCATGCCGTCGAAGACGGCCATCTTTTCATGCATCACGCCGCGCCCCTTGCCGTAACGATAGACGGCCCGCTTGGCGCCGAGTTGTGCGATGAGTTCGTCGGATAATGAGTTTTTCTCCGCTCCCTGGGTGCGATCGAAAACGATCCGAACATCGACGCCGCGCTTGGAGGCGGCGACGAGGGCGTTGGCGATGTCCGCGTCGGTCAGCGCATACATCAGCAAGTGGATGCTCTTCTTCGCACTGTTGATCTCGCGGAGGACAACGCTCGCGACGGGATCGGAGCGGGAGAAATAGATCTCCGGATCGACGGCGTGCAGCGTGACCAGTAGAAAGCAAAGTAAAGTGCTCGCGAGGAACGCGCGGAATTTCATGGCCCGAGAGGTGACGCGTCGGAGCTGAAACGAAGTCGGCCGCGCTGTCACGCGAAACAACGGGGCCGTTTCGAGCGTTCGGCCGGTGCAGATGGCGCGTGTGGTGGGGCCGGCTTCAGCCGACCCAATGCGTCGTGGTTTGCGGGTTCAGGAGGCGAACGAGGCACCAACTGGGCCGGCTGAAGCCGGTCCTACTTCAGACGATCGCGCCGTCTGCGAAAACGACTTTGCCGCCGACGATCGTGGTCTTCACGCGGCCCGTGAGTTTCTTGCCGTGCCACGGGGAGTTGCGGCTCTTCGACTGGCCCTTGGTGGCGTCGTAGATCCACTGCTCGGTCGGATCGAAGAGGCAGACGTCGGCATTGGCGCCTTCGGCGAGCGTGCCGGCGGGGAGCTTGAGCACGTTCGCGGCGCGGCGGGTCATCAGGTCGATAACGTAGGGGAGCTTGAAGCGCGCTTCGCCGACGAGCACGTCGAGCGTGACGGCGAGGGCGGTCTCGAGGCCGATGATGCCGTTGGGCGCGTAGTCGAACTCGCGGTCTTTTTCGTCGGGCGAGTGCGGGGCGTGGTCGGTGCCGATGCAGTCGAGCGTGCCGTCATTGAGGCCGGCGATGATGGCCTGCCGGTCCGCTTCGGTGCGGAGCGGCGGGTTCATCTTGAAATGTGTGTCGTAGGTCGCGAGCGCCTCTTCGGTGAGCGCGATGTGATGCGGTGTCGCCTCGGCGGTCACGCGCACGCCATCCTTTTTCGCGCGGCGGAGCAGTTCGACCGAGTAGGCCGAGCTGATGTGCTGCATGTGGATGTGCGCGCCGGTGTAGTGGGAGAGGATGATGTTGCGCGCGACGATGATGTCCTCGGCGGCGTGCGGCCAGCCTTTGAGGCCGAGGCGCGTCGAGACGGCGCCTTCGTTCATCACCGCTTTCTCGGTGAGCGAGTCGTCCTGGCAGTGGTCGAGCACGCAGAGGTCGAACATCTTCGCGTATTCGACGGCGCGGCGCATGAGCTCGTTAGACTGGACGCAGAGACCGTCGTCGGTGAGCGCGACGGCGCCGTTGGCTTTTAACGTGCCGTGCGGTGCGAGCTGCTTGCCTTGCATGCCGACGGTGATGCACGCGGTCGGATAAACGCGCACGGCGGCCTTGGCCGCGGCGCCGTTGACGAGTTGCAGCGTGCCGGCGTTATCGATCACGGGCGAGGTGTTCGGCATACACACGACGGTCGTGAAACCGCCGGCGGCCGCGGCGCGCGAGCCGGTGAGGATGTTCTCCTTGTGCGTCTGACCGGGCTCGCGGAAGTGGACGTGGATGTCGACGAGGCCGGGCGCGACGACGAGGCCCTTGGCGTCGACCACGCGCGCCTGCTTTTTTTGCGCACCGGTGAGGGATGCTACGATCTTGCCGTCGATGGCGAAGACGTCGCCGATGGCATCGCGTTTGGAAGCGGGATCGATGACGCGGCCGTTTTTGATCCAGAGGAGGTCGGACATTTTTTTAGGAGTGGGCCACAAAAAACACGAAGAACACGAAAAATCAGGAAAGGCTGTCGGACATCAGGTATTTCTTCACGTGGAGTCGCGGGCTGCCGAAATTGATCAGGAGACCGGTTTCGATGCGGCTGGAGCGGAGGTAGCCCAACAATTGGGCGATGTGCTCTTCGGCGACGTTTCGTGCGGCTTTCAATTCGATGGGGAGGCGGTTCTCGACGATCAGGTCAGCGTAGAATTCGCCCAGGACGGTCCCGTCTTCGTCGAAGACGGCGAGTGGTCGCTGTTGCGCGACGTCGATCCCCTGTTTGCGGAGGCGGTGCACTAGCGCGTTCTCGTAGATTTTCTCCAGGTGGCCGTTCCGGTGATAGCAGTGAATCGCAAACGATGTTTCGCGGATGAGATCACAGAGTTCGTTGATGGTGCGCATGGCGGGCCTTTTTGTGTTCTTCGTGTTTTTTGTGGCCCGTGAATTGAAATGCTACTCGACGGGGGCGACGTGCTCGGGTTGGCCGCCGGCGCAGAGGTAGAGGACGGCCATGCGGACGGCGATGCCGTTGGTGACTTGTTGTAGGATCACGCTGCGGTTTGAGTCGGCGAGGGCGCTGTCGATCTCGACGCCGCGGTTGATCGGGCCCGGGTGCATGATGATCGCGTCGGGCTTGATCCAGGCGGCGCGCGCCTGGTTGAGGCCGAACATGCTGGTGTATTCGCCGAGCGACGGGAACAGGCCGGAGGCCTGACGCTCGTGCTGAATGCGGAGGAGCATGACGACGTCGGCGTCGGCGAGGGCTTCGCGCAGGTTGTGCGAGACGGTGGCGCCGAGCGGTTCGAACCAGTGCGGCACGAGCGTGGACGGGCCGACGATTGTGACGTTCGCGCCGAGCTTGGTCAGCGCGTGGATGTCGGAGCGCGCGACGCGGCTGAAGAGGATGTCGCCGAGGATGACGATCTTCTTGCCCTTCACGGTGCCGAGGTGCTGGCGCATCGTGAACACGTCCAACATCGCCTGCGTCGGGTGCTCGTGCGCGCCATCGCCGGCGTTCACTACGGGAATGCCGAGGCGCTCGCTCAGGTAACGCGGCGAGCCACTGGCGGAGTGGCGCAGGACGATCATGTCGGCGTGCAATGCTTGGATGTTGAGCGCGGTGTCCTTGAGCGTTTCGCCTTTCGTGGTGCTGGAGCGGTCGGCGTCGAAGGAGATGACTTCAGCGCTAAGGAGCTTCGCGGCCATCTCGAAGGAGATGCGGGTGCGCGTGCTCGGTTCGAGGAAGAGGTTGACGATGGTCTTGCCGCGCAGGGCGGGGACCTTTTTCACGCGGCGGTCGAGGATGCGGCGGAAGGCGCCGGCGGTGGCGAGCACCTGCTCGATCTCGGCGGCGCTGAGATCTTCGACGGTGAGGAAGTGTTTTCGCGTCCAGGGCACGGCGGGAAGGGTTTTGAATTTTAGATTTTGGATTTCTGATTGGCCGGTTTGGGCGCTTTCTCGGGCGACCGGACGAGGACGGCGTCTTTGTTCGCGTCGCGGGCGTCGAGTTCGACGACGACCTTTTCGCCTTCGGCGGCTTCGACCGTGAGGGCGCGGTAGTTGGCCTCCATCGGCAGACGGCGGCCACCGCGGTCGACGAGGACGGCGAGCTCGACCGTTTCCGGACGGCCGTGGTCAAAGAGTTCGTCGAGGGCGGCCTTCACGGTGCGGCCGGAGTAGAGGACGTCATCGACGAGGATGACGGTGGCGCCGTTGACGTCGTGCGGGATGATCGTCGGCGAAAATTCCTTGGGGATCGGGTGGCGACCGATGTCGTCGCGGTGAAACGAGATGTCGATTGTGCCGCGCCCGCAGGTGACGCCGTGGCGCTTCAGCGCGAGGGCGAGGCGGTCGGCGAGGACGATGCCGCCGTTGGCGATGCCCAGCAGGAGGAGACGGGCGGAGTCGCGGTGGCGTGATGCGATGGACGACGCGAGGCTTTCGATGGCTTCCCGGATGCGTTTGGCGTCGTGCAGATTTCGTGTGCCCACGAAGGCATGGTTTTGCGACGCGTGCGCGGTCGCGTCGAGCTGAGAATGGAACTATTTCTGCGTCAGCAGGGAAGCTCCGCGGAAAAATAAGCGGGCCGCCCCTGACGAGGCGGCCCGCGGTATGGTTGCGGTTTGCCGGCGCGTAGCGGGCCGACAAAGCCGTTGGTTGGTGTCCGGACCGCCGACCAAGGCTTGGTTTGGACGGCGGCAGCGTAACGGAGCGGGCCGTCGGCGGGAATACGCAGGGCTGCGTAGGGGCGCCTATTTCACAGCATAAATGGCGTGAGGCGTGAGGCGCGGGGCGCGGTAGCGGAACGCGTAAGCGTTTCGTTGTTCGCGCGAGCGAAAAACTCCCGTTTTCCGCTACTCTGCGGGCGATGTGGTGAAATACCCGAGGTAGTGCCTTGGTCGAACGGGGCGCGTCGATCGCCACGCGCTCGAGCGAGAACGCGTTGAGGTCAACGCGTTCCACCTCACTGCGAAAACGCTCAGTCGAACAACTCGCGCTCGGGCGGCGGCGGCGTGAACGGGGCGATGCAGTCGGGCGCTTCGTGGCGCGCGCTGTTCATCCGCGGATGGACGCGATGCGATTGCATGGCCGCCGCGGGAAAGGGCGTGCAGAGCGCTTCGAGGCGCGCGGGTGGCAGCGGTTCGTCGCCGAGCCACTCGGTCGCCCGGTCGTCGTCGCCAAGGATCACGGGCATGCGGTCGTGGATCGGCGCGAGCAGCTTGTTCGGCGACGTCGTGACGATGACGAATGCCGGCGGCGAGATCGGCGTTTCGGGGCGCCACAGACCGGCAAAGAAAAACGGGGCGCCGTCGCGGCGGTAGAAATAGTGCGGCTGGCGCGCCTGGCCCTGTTTTTCCCATTCGTAGAATCCGTCGGCGGGGACGAGGCAGCGGCGGTGTTGCACGGCGTCCTTGAACGTGGCGCGGGCGAGCAGCGTTTCGGCGCGGGCGTTCGCGAGCAGGAGGGGTTTCTCGTCGGGCGCCTTGGGCGGAAGGAGCGTGCCGAAGGCGAGGGGCTCGAGCGCGACGGCACCTTTGCGCTTCGTGATCGCGGGCAGGCGCGTGGTGAGCGTGGCGTTGTAGATGGTTCGGAGCTGCGCCGGCGCCTTGAGGCCGAGTTTTTGCAGCGCGCGCTGCAGGGCCTCGAGGTTATGCAGGGAGTAGCGCGTGCACATGGCGGGCCACGAAAGCCAGAACCGGCGCTGGGCCAAGCGGCGAAATCAAGGCCGCTCGAGCGTCGCGCTAATCAGGCCGATCACGACGTCGTTGGCGAGGGCGCGGACGGTGAGCGACTGCAGTTCCTTGGTCGGATCGAGCGTGAGGTCGAGCACGGTCGCGGCGCCGCCGGGCACGGTGCGGCCTTGGCCTTTGAACGTGACCGGATCGAGCACGCGCACGGCGCCGCTCTTCAGGTCGACGCGCAGCGGCAGGCCGCCGGGGCGTGAGAACGAGAAGTCGTCGATGAAATAATCCTGATCGATCGGCCACCACGTCGTCGGGTTCTCGAGCGCGAGGCGGGTTGTCGTGCCGTCGCGGTAGGTGACGACGAGTTCGCCGTTGTCGACGCGGCTTTGCATCGCCCAGGTCGAGCCGGCCATGAGCAAGTAGAGTTTGCGGGCGTGACCCGTGAGCGGCGCGGTGAGCTGGCGCGGGAAGTTGTCCCACTGGGAAACGAACGCGATATTCGGCGCGTCGGGCAGGCCCGGCGTGGCGAGCGGCACGCCGTTCGGCAGCGTGAGTCGGTTGTCTTGCGCGGCGGCGACGGCGCGGAGGCCGGAATCGTCGAGTGCGAAGGTGCCGTTCGGATGCGTCCACGTGCCGTAGCCGTTGCGCGCGAGCGCGAGCGACGTGAAGGGCGAGCGCGGCGCGAGGTAGTCGTGGCGGAAAAGTTCCGCGACGCGGTCGTTGAAGAGCGGCGCGAGCGCAACCGGTTCGAGTTTCTCCGGCGCGGCGAGCGGCGTTTTCCAATCGGTCGTGAAAACGATCGCCGGAGCAGCGGTCTCTTCGCGGATTTCGAATTCGATCGGTTGCCACCAGCGCAGGGCGCCGTGTTCGATCCGCGCGAACACCGTGCGGGAGCCGGCGAGGCCGGCGGCGCGTCCGCGCAGTTGCGAGTTGGCGAGCGAGACGTCGGCGAGCGCGCCTTGCGGATCGGCGAATTCCGCGATGCGCGCGCCGAGATCGAGCTCGAGCGCGGCGTCGCGCGCGAGGACGTGCGGTGCGGGCCGGGGCGGCGGCGGCGTGCCGATCCATTCGATGACGACGGTGAATTTTTCGGCCGCGGGAGCGCGGATCTCGATGCGCGGTTCGCCGACGCTGTCGGAGAGCGCGCGCCACTCGATCGGTTGGCCGTTCAGAGTGACGCGGGCGTTGCCGGCGCGGGCGGGCACCTGGAGGCGAAACGCGGTCGGTTTGGCGAATCGAGCGTCGAGCTCGTAAAGGTCCGTGGCGCCGCGGCGGGCGAACGAGAATTCCAGCTGCGGGTGCCGCAGGCGGGCGCGATCCCAGTCGGCGGGAAAACCCGGACGCGCGACGACTTCGCTCGCGAGCAGATCGGGATGGAGGCCGAACAAACCTTCGAGGAGCGCGCGCGAGGCGACGCCGATCGCGTCGCCGAAATCGCGTTGCGACTCGCGGCGGTAAACGTCGAGGCCGGTGGCCATGCCGATGTTGCCGGGACACGCCCCGAGGTAGAGGCTGTCGAGCACGGCGCCCTTGAAGAGGCGATTGGCGGCGTCGGTGCGGCCGGCTTGCCAGAGTGCGAGCGCGGTGTGCGTGGACTCGGCGAAGACCACATTGTTGATCGACCACGTGTAGGGCATCCAGTTGGTGGTCGCGATGGTGTGCGTGCCGGGTGGAACGCCGGGGCCGGTGAGCGGGAAGCGCGGCAGCGCCGAGTCGGCGTAGCGGGCGAGTTGCCAGGCTTGGAGCGGTGTGCAGGCCTGGGAGTCGACGGCGTGGTAAACCGTCCACGCGGCGGTGGCTGCGCGCGGGCGCTGGAGGCCGAGCAGATCGCGCGATTCGGCGAACCACCCTTCGCGGTCGAGCCAGAGGTGTTGCTGCAAGCCGCGTTCGATGAGCGTGGCCTCGGTCTCGAATGGCGCCGGATCGAGGCCGAGCAGGCGCGCGAGGCGGGCGGCTTCGCGGTGATGCAGGAGATTGTAGGCCGTCGCGTGCGTGGCGCCGCCGCCGGAGTAAGTGAGGTCGTCGCTGGCCCAGATCGCGGCGTAAGCTTCGTAGAGCGGAAGCTTCTCGCGGCCGAATTCGCGGCGGAACAGCCGGCGTTCCCACGCGAGCGAGCGCTCGATCACCGGCCAGATTTTTCGGGCGTAGGCGAGGTCGCCGGTCCAGCGCAGGTGGCGGAAAATCGTGTCGAGCGCCACGAGGTTCATGTCGTAGTGCGAGTTCGTGAGATCGCCGTTGGAGTGCAGCGCGGTCTCGTTGCGGGCGAGATTGGCGGCGGCTTCCGCGGCGGGCAGCTGCGCGGGGACGGGCGAGGTGTTTTGCTTGGCGGCGTAGCCGTCGAAGTGCGCGCGCGTGCGGTCGGACCAGCCGAGGACATCGCCGGCGTAGCCGACGCGCCAGCCGAGCAGACGCATGCGCCACGCCACGGCTCCGTGGAGGAAGGCGCTTTGACGATCGTCCCACACGGCGTCGGCGGCGATGTTCAGCGCCGGCAGCATCGCATCCAGGAACGGATCGGGCGTCTCGATGGTGACGCGGCGGGCGATGGCGGCGAGTTGGGCCTGCGCCTCGGCGAAGAGCGTCGGCAGGGCCTCGCGGGCGAGCGGGGATTCGCCGTTACCGCGGCGCTGCAGGACGAGGATCGTGGGACGATCCTGATTCAGCGGAAAACGCGCGAAGCCGACCGGCAAGGCGGGAGTGGGCGAGGGGGCCAGCAACGCATCGAGCGAGTCGCGGGTGGCGTCGGCCAGATCGAAGTTCGCGTAGGTGGACAGCGAGAGCGCGACGGAGCCTTTGGGGGCTGTGACGGTGAAACCGCTGTCGTTGAGGGCAACGGTGTTGCCGCGGCAATGTTCCGGCAGAAAACGGAAATAGTCGCGGATGGGCTCGGATTCGGTGCCGAGGTCGCCGTCGCGCCGGCCGCGTTCGCCGGTGAGGCCGCCGTAGACCGCCGCGAGTTCGAGCGCGCGGGTGTTGCGCAGCTCGGCGCGCACCAGGAGAGCTTCGGAAAATTTCGGCACCAGTGCGGTGAGCGTCAACGTGCCGTCGCCGAGCTCCGGGTCACGGATTTCGTGGACCATCGTGCCGTCGCGGTAGCGCGCGGTGATCTGCGCGGTGTCGGTGAGCCATTTCCAGCCCTCGGCCGTGCGGAGGGCGAGACGGAGAACGCCGCCGCGGCCGGGAAGATAGAGCGAGAATTCCGGTCGGTCACCGGCATCGGCGCGAAACGCGCTCGCGCCGCCGTAGAGTGGGCGGTTGAAGCGCTCGGTGCCGTTGACGATGACGAACTCGCCGCCGTCGGGCCGATAGCGCAGCGGGCGCGCGATGGCGCCGGTGAGGTTGGGACGCAGTTCCTGGCCGGAGCGAGCGGCGGGGACGGTTTGAGCCGGAGCAAGGGATGTCGCGCCGGTGAGCGCGAGCAGGGTGACCAAGGGGCGAAACATCGCGGCTTGAGATAGCGACTGGCCACCGTGACCGGCCAACAAAAAAGCCGGCGAGGCCCACGGGCGAAATGCGCGCATCGTTGCGGATGAGGCTCGCGGGCACTCGCCACGCTCGCGTGCCGCCCGGCTGTTCAGCTCCGCGGGCCGGAGGCGTTGCAACCTTAGGATCGGATGTAATTGTGCGGAAACAGGCGAAGAATTTCCCGATGCGGTTCTGCTAGAATGTGAGATGAGCGGCCATGGCCTCACCCCAACTCAGCCGCGAGGCCCTGACGTTCATTGCTGCTGATCTTGTTTCCCCGTCGCGCTCGCTCTAGTCCTGCGGGTGCGCTTCCCCCCTGTCCCCCATGAAGCACACTCTGCTCCGCGTTTTGGCGATCATTCCGGTTCTCGCGAGCCTCGTCCTCACTGCGTGCAAACCTTCCGCCGCGTCCGCTGGCGGCGATGTCGCTGCGCCCGCGGCAAAATCCCGTCGCGTAGCGGTCGTCGTTTCCACGCTCAACAACCCCTGGTTTGTCGTGCTCGCGGAAAACGCGCGCGATCGCGCCAAGGAGCTCGGCTACGAGGCCGTGATCTTCGACTCGCAGAACGACCCGGCGAAGGAATCGCAGCATTTCGATAACCTCATCGCTTCCGGCTACGGCGCCGTGCTCTTCAACTGCACCGACGCCAAAGGCTCCATCGCCAACGTCCGCCGGGCGAAGGCCGCCGGCATTCCGGTCTTCTGCATGGATCGCGAAATCGAGGCCAACGACGCCGCGGTCTCCCAGATTCTCTCCGACAACTACTCCGGCTGCGTCGCGCTCGGCCAATACTTCGTCGAGCAGGTGGGGGAAGAAGGCAAATATGTCGAACTCCTCGGCCTCGTTGCCGACACCAACACGTGGAACCGCTCGAAGGGTTTTCACTCCGTCGTTGATCGCTTTCCCGGCCTGAAAATGGTGGCGCAGCAGAGCGCCGATTTCGATCGCACCAAGGCCCTTGAGGTCCTCGAGGCGATCCTCCAGGCCAATCCCGACATTGATGCGGTTTTCTGCGGCAACGACGCCATGGCGATGGGCGCTTACCAGGCGCTGCTCGCGGCCGGCAAGGCCGACAAGGTGAAGGTCTTTGGCTTCGATGGCGCCGACGACGTCGTGAAAGCCGTCGCCGACGGCAAGATCGCCGCCACCGTCATGCAGTTCCCGAAGACCATGGCGCGCACCGCCGCTGAGAACGCCGACAAATACCTCAAAGGCGAACGCAACTTTCCGCAGCGCATCCCGGTCGCGGTCGAACTCGTGAACCGCGAAACCGTCCACAAGTTCGGCGACTACGGCCGCAAGCCCTGAAAGCAATGGATCTCCGGCGGTCGCTCCCAACGTGGACAGCCCGCTCGCGGGCGCCGCTCGGGTGCGCGCCAGCGCGCTGACCCACTGCCGCTGAATTCATGCCCACTGCCGAAACCTCCGCTCCGCGCCGTGCTCCGGTCCGCTGGCCGTGGCTGGCGGCGAGCGTCGTCCTGGTCGGGCTGCTCGTCCTCTATCCGCCCTTCCGCGTGGTCTCGAAGCGCGCATCGGCGTCCGCGGCGATCGCGGCGACCTCGAGTGCGTTTGAGCCGGCCGCCTTCGCGGCGGAATTCTGGACGGCCAAGCTCCTGCCGGCGGCCGCGCGCGTGCCCGAGCTGGCGCCGTTGCTCGTCGACCTGCGCCGCGACCCGCTGATGGCATTGCAGCAACACGCGCGACGCGTCGGCCTCGGTCACGCCGCTTACTACTTTGTGCGCGGCACCGGTCGCGTTACCGCCGTGGAGCGCAGTCGCGTCCTGCTCGAGGTCGATGGCCAGATCGTTGCCGTGCGCACCGGCCCGGTTTTCGGCAACGTGCTCCGCGACGGTTGCGGGCTGCTGGAAGTCAACCAAGTGCCGGGCCTCGCTGAGTTCAACGCGCTCTCCGCCGAGCTGAACCGGCTCGTCGAGCAGCAAGTGCAGCCGTCGCTGAAGGCGGGCATCGCCGTCGGCGCCACGATCACAATCGCCGGCTGCGCCGAAGCGCCGGAAACGCTCCCGGCCGCCGGCGCGCCGCTGCTGACGTTCATCCCCATTCAAGCCGAGGTGAAGCGGTGAACGCTGTTCCGCCCGCATCCGACGTCCTCCTCGAAGCTGAAGGCATCGAGAAGTCCTTTCCGGGCGTGCGCGCGTTGAGTGGCGTGAGTCTGCGCGTGCGCGCGGGTCGGCTCGTGGCGCTGCTGGGCGAAAATGGCGCCGGCAAGTCCACGCTGATGAACATTCTCTCCGGCGTGTTCCCGCCCGACGCGGGCACGATCCGCCTCGACGGACGCGACGTCCGCTTTGCCAACCCGCAAGAGGCGCAGGCCGCCGGCATCGGCATCGTTTTCCAAGAACTCAGTCTGATCCCGTATCTCTCCGTTGCGGAAAACGTCTGGCTCGGTCGCGAGCCGCGCAACGCCGTCGGCCTGATCGACTACGCGCGCCTCCACGCCGACACCGCGGCTGTGCTGCGCCGGCTCGATCTCGCGGTCGCGCCGCAAACGCTCGTCGCCGACCTGCGCGTCGGGCAGCAGCAACTCGTCGAAATCGCCCGCGCACTCTCCGCGAACGCGCGCGTGCTTATCCTCGACGAACCCACCTCGTCGCTCTCCGCTCACGAAGTCGAAGTGCTCTACGGCGTCATCGCCGAGCTGAAGCGCGCCGGCGTCGGCCTCGTCTACATCACGCACAAGTTCGAGGAACTCGCCAACGTGTGCGACGACGTGACGATTTTCCGCGACGGCCGCGTGGTTGGTGGCGCGCCCTTCGCCGAGCTGACGCGCGACGCCATCGTTCGCCTCATGGCCGGCCGCGAGGCGAAGGAACTCTTCCAGCGCGCGCCGGCCCGCCTCGGCGAGGAAATCCTCGCCGCCGAGCGCCTCGCGCTGCCCGGTAGCGGGGTGGGGCGGCCGTTTCTCGTCGAGGACGTTTCCTTCACCGTGCGCCGCGGCGAGGTGCTCGGCGTGTTCGGCCTCGTTGGCGCGGGCCGCACGGAGTTGCTCGAAATTCTCTTCGGCCTCCATGCCGATCGCGCCACCGGCACGCTGCGCGTCGGCGGTGGGGAGGTGGCGTTCGCTTCGCCCGCGGAGGCGATCGCGGCCGGACTCGCGCTCGCGCCGGAAGATCGCAAGCGCGACGGCCTGGTGCTGCCGATGAGCGTCGCGGCCAACGCCAGCCTCGCGAGCCTCGAGCGCACGTTGCGCGGCGGTTTCATTAGCGAGTCGCGCGAGTCCGCCGCCGTCACGCCGTATATTGAGCGCTTCCAGGTGAAGACGCCCTCGCTCGACCAGCTGATCGTCAATCTCTCGGGTGGTAACCAGCAGAAGGTGATTCTCGCCAAATGGCTCGCGACCAATCCGCGGCTCCTGCTCCTCGACGAGCCGACGCGCGGCATCGACGTGAATGCCAAGCGCGAGATCTACGCCTTCATCGACGAACTGGCGCGTGCCGGCCTCGGTCTGATCATGGTCTCCTCCGAGTTGCCCGAGGTTCTTGCGCTCGCCGATCGCGTGCTCGTGCTCTGCGAAGGGCGCAAGACCGCGGAGTTCACTCGCTCCGACGCCACGCCCGAACGTGTGCTCGCCGCGGCGTTGCCTGATCGCGCCGCCGCTCTCGCTTCCTGACATGGCTGCCCCCGACTACAAAGCCTTCTTCGCCCGCTTCCGCTCGTTGCTCGCGCTCGCGCTGATGGTGCTCGTGCTCAGCGTGCTCTCGGATCGCTTCCTCACGCCCGACAACGGCTGGAACATCCTGCGGCAAATCTCGGTGAATCTCTGTCTCTCGGTCGGCATGACGCTCGTGATCCTGAGCGGCGGCATCGATCTCTCGTGCGGCGCGATTCTCGCGCTCGCGGGCGCGCTGGCTGCCGGCTTGTTGAAAAATGGCCTCGCGATTCCCGGCACAGACCTGCTGCTGCAATTCACGACGTCGGGCGCGATTCTCGCGGGCTTGGTCGTCGGCGGCGCGGCGGGCTGGGTCAACGGTTTCGCGATCACGCGGTTTAGTCTCCCTCCGTTTGTCGCGACGCTGGGCATGTTCAGCATCGCGCGCGGTCTCACGATGCTGTGGACCGGCGGATTTCCCATCACGGGACTGGGCGACAGCTTCGGGCACCTCGGCACCGGGGCGTTCCTCGGCATGCCGATGCCCGTGTGGATCATGCTCGCCCTGACCGCCGTCTTCGTCGTCGTGACGAAGCGCACGCGCTTCGGCCGCCACCTCTACGCCGTCGGCGGCAACGAGCGCGCGGCGCGCCTCACCGGCCTCAACGTCTCGCGCATCAAGCTCGCCGTTTACACGCTCGCCGGCGCACTGGCCGGCGTGGCGGGCCTGATCGTCACGGCGCGCCTCGACTCGGCGCAGCCGAACGCCGGCCTCGGCTACGAACTTGATTCGATCGCCGCTGTCGTGATCGGCGGCACGTCGCTTTCCGGCGGCCGCGGGTCGATCTGGGGCACTGTGCTCGGTTGCCTCATCATCGGCGTGCTCAATAACGGACTTTTCCTCCTGAACGTGTCGCCATTCTGGCAACAAGTCATCAAGGGCCTCGTGATCCTCCTCGCGGTCGCGCTCGACAAGATGAACACGAAAGGCCGCGACACCGCATGAACACCGCTCGCTTCTTCCGCTCCTTGGCGTTCGCCGCTCTCGCCGCGTTCACCTTCGCGCTGGCCGCTCGCGCCGACTCCGGCGCGCTCGCGGGTCAGCCTCACCGCGTGATCGTCTCCACCGACATCGGCGGCACCGACTTCGACGATTTCCAGTCGCTCGTCCACGTGCTGCTCTACGCGGACGTGCTGGATCTCGAAGGGCTCATCTCTTCGCCCTACGGCGCCGGGCGCAAGGAGCACCTCCTGCAGGTGATCGCGCACTACGAACACGATTACCCAGTGTTGCGCACGCACTCGGCCCGTTACCCGACGCCCGACGCGCTGCGCGCGATCACGAAACAGGGCGAAACCGAAACGGCGCCCTACGCCGGCGTCCGCCGCGCCACCGAGGGCTCGGATTGGATCGTGCAATGCGCGCGGCGCGACGATCCGCGTCCGCTGCACGTGCTCGTCTGGGGCGGCATCGAGGACCTCGCGCAGGCGCTGCACGACGCCCCCGAGATTCTGCCGAAGCTCCGCGTTTACTACATCGGCGGTCCGAACAAGAAGTGGAGCCCCGACGCTTATCACTACCTCGCCACGCAGCACCCGCAGCTGTGGATGATCGAATCCAACTCGACCTACTACGGCTGGTTCGTGGGCGGTAACCAGACCGGCGATCTGGCGGCGGAGAACTTCGCGGAAGCCCACGCCGTCGGACGCGGTGCGCTCGGAGATTTCTTCGCGCATGGCATTCGCTTCGAGGGCCAGAAGCGTTCGGCGCTGAAGATGGGCGACACGCCGACCGTCGCCTGGCTGTTGCGCGGCGAGCCGGCGCTGCCGTTCCAGCCGGGATGGGGCGGACGTTACGTGCGTGCGTGGGCGCGTCCGTTCGCACGCTTCGATCGTTTCACCACCGCGGCAGACACGATCGAACATTGCGGCATCCTCGAACTCGTGCTTCCGCTCGGCGCCGGCGCGCACGCGCAACCCGAGGCGCGCCTGGTCATCGAAAACCAGTCGCTCATAGGTCACGTCGACGGCGCAGGTGCGATCCGGTTCCGCTTTTGCCCGAAGGAGTCGAAGACCTACCGTTACACGATTCGCAGCAATGTGCCCGCGCTCGACGGTCGCACGGGCGAGATCACGGTCGTGCCGCCCACGCTCGACGCCGCGCTAACGCCGGACCCGACGCATCCGAATTGGTGGACCGACGATCCCACGCCCGCGCTGATCGAAGGCCCGCACCGCGGCGCCCGCACGATCAACGTCTGGCGCGAACAATTTCTCCGCGATTTCGCCGAACGACTCGAACGCTGCCGCACGCCCAAATCATGAAATCACTCCGCCTGCTCGCTCTCATTTCGCTGTTGGCCGGTCTCGCGGCCGCGACTGCCGCCGCCGGCAAGCCCCGCGTCTTCGTCCTGACCGACATCGAGAACGAGCCGGACGATGCCATGTCGATGGTGCGCTTTCTCACTTACGCGAACCATTTCGACGTCGAGGGTCTCGTCGCCACGACTTCGATCCACCAACGCAGCCACGTCGCGCCGCAGGCCATCCGGCGCATCGTCACCGCCTACGGCAAGGTCCGCGACAACCTCGAGAAACACGAATCCGGTTTCCCGACGGGTGAACAACTGCTCGCTTTCGTCTCCGAAGGACTGCCCGCCTACGGCCTCACGGCGGTGGGTGAGGGCAAAGACTCGCCCGGCTCCGAGGCGCTGATCCGCGCGCTCGACCGCGACGATCCGCGCCCGCTGTGGGTGCCCGTCTGGGGCGGGCCGAATGTGCTCGCGCAAGCGCTGTGGAAAATCCGCGCGACGCGCTCGCCGGAGCAACTGGCGCGCGCCGTCACGAAGCTGCGCGTTTACGCGATCTCCGATCAGGACGACTCCGGTCCGTGGCTGCGGCGCGAGTTTCCCGGTCTCTTCTACATCGTGAGCCCCGGCTTCAACGCCGGCGGCGCCTACCACCATGCCACGTGGAGCGCGATCAGCGGCGACTATTTTCACGCGCGCTGCCCGGGGGCCGACTTCACGCTCGTCACCAACGAGTGGCTCGATCGCAACATCCGGCAAAAGGGGCCGCTCGGCGCCGAGTATCCACGTTGGGAATATCTGATGGAAGGTGACACCCCGAGCTTCCTCGGGCTCATCTCCAATGGGCTCAACGAGCCGGAGCGTCCCGATTTCGGCGGGTGGGGCGGCCGCTACGAACTCTACACGCCGCGGCCGATGAAGTGGCATCTCTCCCCCGAGACGCGCCCCATCTGGACCGATGCCGACGACGAAGTCCTCGGCATCGACGGGCGCTGGCACGACGACAATCACGCCACGCTCTGGCGCTGGCGGGAGGCCTATCAGAACGACTTCGCCGCGCGCATGGATTGGACGGTCAAGCCTTACGTGGAGGCCAATCATCCGCCGGTGCCCAAACTCGGCCACGCCGCGCGCCTCACCGCCAAGCCCGGCGAACGCGTCGAGCTCAGCGCCGAAGGCACCACCGATCCCGATGGCGACGCCGTTTCCTACGCGTGGTTCTACTACCACGAAGCGGGGACGTTTCCGGTTTCGAACGCCCGCTCGGGCCAGCCGATCGAGATCAACAACCACGACCAAGCCAAAGCGTCCTTCGTCGTTCCCACGTCGCGCGTGATGCCTCCCGGCGTGGGAGAGATGCACATTGTTCTCGCGGTCACCGATCACGGCACGCCGCGCCTGACCCGTTACCAGCGGGTGATCATCGACGTCATTAAGTGATCCCTCCCATGCGCCAGCATCTCGCCCTCGGCCTCGCGTTCCTGTTCCTGCCCGCCGCCCTCCAGGCGACGGACGATCTTCGCCCGCAGGCGGAAGCGGCGCTGGCCAAGGCAGTGGCGTTTTTCCCGACGATCAGCTCGCACGGCGGCTATGTCTACGCGGTGACTCCGGATCTCGCGCAACGCTGGGGCGAGGATCCGGCTGATCCCGACACGGTCGAGGTGCAACCGCCCGGCACTCCCGCCGTGGGGCAGTCTTTCCTGCGTGCCTACCTGGCCACCGGCAATCCGCAGGCGCTCGCGGCGGCCCGCCAGGCCGCAGAGGCGCTGATTCGGGGTCAGAACAAACACGGCGGCTGGGACCACACGATCGACTTTGCCCATCCGGGCAATGACACGGTGAGCTTCGATGACAACCAGAGCCAGTCGGCTGTCAGCTTCCTGATGGCGCTGAACCGCGTGGCCGGCGACGAGCGTCTGGCCGCCGCCACGCAACGCGCCGTGCAGATGATGCTCACGACGCAGCTCGAGAACGGCGGCTGGCCGCACCTTTATCCCGCCCGCGGCAACTACCACGATTACGCGACGTTCAACGACCACGGCATCAACGATTGCGTGCGCGTGCTGATCGAGGCGCACCGGATCGATCCGGGCAACGCGGCGGTGCTGCACAGCCTGCGCCGCGTGGCGCGGTTCATTGTCATCTCCCAGCACGCGCCGCCGCAGCCCGGATGGGCGCAGCAATACAACGAATTCCTCCAGCCGGCGTGGGCGCGCACATTCGAACCCGCGTCGCTCGGCCCGTCCGAGACGCTGCACAACCTCGAGACACTGATCGATCTCTACCTCGCGTTGGACGACGCGACGCTGCTCGAACCGATCCCCGATGCGCTGCGCTGGGTGAGTGAAGTGCGGCTGCCCAACGGGAAATGGGCGCGCTTTGTCGAGATCGGGACGAACCAGCCGCTCTACTACGACCGCGGTCGCATCCGCGTGAAAAGCGTGGACGAACTCCACCCGGAGCGGCGCACCGGTTACGGTTACGAGCTCGATCTTTCCGGCCTCCTTGCCGCGGTCACGCAGCGTTACGAGAAAGCGATTCGGCTCGGTCGCGCCGGGTTGCAGCAGGACGAGAATCCCGCGCCGACCAAGGAGGCGACCGCCCGACGCTTGCAGGCGCTCGACGGCACCGTGCGGAAAATCATCGCGAGTCAGGACACTTCCGGGGCGTGGATCACGCGGGGCGATCGCTTCAAGACGCCACCGCCGAAGGGAGAGCGCTGGAATGGCCAGTTTACGGTCGCGGACCGCATCAGCAGCGGCGTTTTCAACCGCAACGTGGCGGTGCTTTGCGAGTATCTCGAACTCAGCGCCAGCTTGGTGAAGCTCTGATCCCTGACCGACTCGGGTCGGGTGTCGCGCCGGATGGTGGACTCTACTGGACTCGAACCAGTGACCCCTTCCATGTCAAGGAAGTGCTCTAACCAACTGAGCTAAGAGTCCGACGGAAGGCGAGGAGTGAACGATTCGGGCCGAGGCGTGCAAGGATTATTTGGAAACTTTCCCGGCATCGCGGCGCGCGGGCTTTTCGCGTGCATTCAAGACACTGACCGCTAAACACCTGCCGCATGCTCCAATCGCTCCGCATCCGCAACCTCGCGCTGCTTGAAGAAGTCGAGCTGGAGTTCGAAAGCGGATTCACCGCCGTCACCGGCGAGACGGGCGCGGGCAAGAGCATCCTGCTCGGCGCGCTTTCGCTGCTCGCCGGCGCGCGCGCCGACAAGACGATCATCCGCCAGGGCGCGGCGGCGTGCGAGGTGGAGGCGGCGCTGTTCTTCGCGGATTCGCGCAAGCTCGACGCCTCCCTCGAAGCGCTGAACTTGCCGCCGTGCGACGACGGTCTGTTGATCCTCAAGCGCAGCGTGCCGCGCGAGAAGGCGCCGAAGATTTCCGTCAACGGCTCGCTCGCCACGCTCACGGCGTTGCAGGAGCTCGGCGAGCAATGGATCGACTTTCACGGCCCCGGCGAGCCGCGGCGCTTGTTGAAGGACGGCTGCCAGCGCGAGCTGCTCGACCTGTTTGCCCGCAACGATGACGCGCGCGCGAAGTATGCCGCGGTCTACGGCGAGTGGCGCCAGCTGACCGACGAGCGCGAGCGACTGCTCGGCGCGGAGAAGCTGTCGGCCGACCAGATCGAGTTTCTGCGCGCGCAGCTGAAGAAGTTCGACGCGCTCGAACTCAACGACGAAGCGATCGCGGCGCTCGAACGCGATTTCACGCGTCAGCAGAGCGCACAGGAAATCGTGCAGCTCGCGGCGGGATTGAGCACCGGATTGAGCGGCGAGGACGGCGTGCTCGGGCGCGTCGCGGCGTTGTTGCGCGAGGCGCGGCAGCTGGAATCGTTCGACGTGGCGAGCAAGTCCCTCGCGGATCGCTTGCAAACGGTCTCGGTCGAACTCGGCGATCTCGATGCGGAATTCTCGGCGCTGGCGACCTCGCTGAATTTCGACGCGGAGCAAGCGGAACTGCTCGCGGAGAAGATGAACGCCTGGCTCGACCTGAAGCGCAAATACGGCGCGAAGGTCGAGGCGGTGATCGCGGCGCGCGAGGAGATGCGGCGTCGCCTCGAGTTGCAGAGCGACGTCGAGGGCTCGCTCGCGAAACTCGAAAAGCAGATCGGCGAGGCCCTGAAAGCGGCGAAGAAGTCGGCCGCGGAACTGCGTGCCACGCGCGAGAAGGCGGGCAGCCAGCTCGAGCGCGCGGCGGCGAAGGTCATCGTCCAACTCGGTTTCAAGAAGGCGGATTTCCGCGTGCGTTTCGCGGCGTTGCCGGAACTGGCCGCGCATGGTGACACGAGCGTGGAGTTCCTGTTTTCGCCCAACGTCGGCGAGGCGCCGCTGCCGCTCAGCCGCATCGCGTCGAGCGGCGAACTCGCGCGCGTGATGCTGGCGCTGAAGACCGTGCTGGCCGCGATCGACGACGTGCCGCTGCTCGTGTTCGACGAGGTCGACGCGAACGTCGGCGGCGAGATCGGCCGGATCGTCGGCGAGAAGATGGCCGACATCGCGGAGAAGCATCAGGTGCTCTGCGTCACGCACCTGCCGCAGGTCGCGGCGCAGGCGGCGAATCATCTCGTGGTGACGAAGGACCAGAGCGGCGACCGCGCCGCGGTGGCGATCGAACCGATCCACGCCAATCGCAAGCAACGCGTCGGCGAGCTCGCGCGCATGCTCGGCGACCGCAACGCGAAGAGCGCGCAAGCGCACGCGGAAGAGTTGCT
Source organism: Verrucomicrobiota bacterium (assembly GCA_023432225.1). Lineage (GTDB taxonomy): Bacteria > Verrucomicrobiota > Verrucomicrobiia > Opitutales > Opitutaceae > Didemnitutus. Next base: position 42,780 of record JAEYUW010000029.1, on the reverse strand, counting down.
GGGAAAACGCGGGTAGGGCGCGCCGGGATGGGGCGCCGACTCCGGCGAGCAAAGTAGCGGGAGCTTCCAGCTCCCGTCGTTTCGATTACGCCCCACCGACGGGAGCAGGATGCTCCCGCTACTTTGGCGCAAGCCAGCGATCCGAGCGAGACGTTGCTCCCGCTACGTTCCAGTAGCCGGCGTTTCTCCGACACTTAGGTCGGAGCATGACAGAAAATCGAAACGCCTCCCGGCTCGCTTTTGCGCGGCCGGCTCTTTGTTATGACATCGTGTCTGAGTCATCTCCCGCTTTCGCGCGTCGCCTCGCGACGATGCGCCCCTCCACGATCCGCGAAATCCTGAAAGTCACGGCGCAGCCCGACGTGATTTCCTTTGCCGGCGGCCTGCCCGCTCCGGAGCTGTTTCCGGTGGCTGAGGTTCGCGCCGCGGCGGACGCGGTGCTCGTGAAGGAGGGCAGCCAGGCGCTCCAATATGGTCCGAGCGAGGGCTACATGCCGTTGCGCGAGTGGATCGCCACGGAGATGGCCGCGCGCGGCATCGCCGCGCAGCGCGACGACGTCCTCGTGACGAACGGCTCGCAGCAGGTGCTCGATCTCACGGGCAAGCTGTTCCTCGATCCGGGCGACGTCGTGCTGACGGAGAACCCGACCTACCTCGCGGCGATCCAGGCCTTCCAGACCTTCGAGGCGAAGTTTGTCGGCGTGCCGACGGACGAGCACGGCCTGATTCCTGAGGCGCTGCCGGAGCTGATCAAACAGCACCGCCCGAAATTCCTCTACACGATCCCGAGCTTTCAGAATCCGACCGGCATCACGCTCATCGCCGAGCGTCGCAAGAAACTCGCTGAGATCGCCGCGCGCGAGAACCTCTGGATCGTCGAGGACGACCCTTACGGCAAGCTGCGCTACAGCGGCGTGGACGTGGCGCCGGTCAAACACTGGGACACGGCCGGCCGCGTGATCTACGTGAGCACGTTCTCGAAGACGATCGCACCGGGCTTCCGCCTCGGCTGGGTTGTGGCGCCAGCGGAGGTGTTCAACCGCATGCTGATCCTCAAGCAGGCGTCGGACCTCCACACGTCGAGTTTCGACCAACGCGTGGCGTTCGGTTATCTCAGCAGCGGCAAGCAGCCGGAGCACTTGGAAAAAATCCGCCGCGCCTACGGCGAGCGCTTCGGCATTCTCGACGCCGCGCTCCGCGAACAGTTGCCCTCGGGTTACTCGTGGACGAAGCCCGAAGGCGGCATGTTCCTTTGGGTAACGGGTCCGGCGGAACTCGATGCATTGAAACTGCTCGAACGCGCGATTGAGCAGAAGGTGGCGTTCGTGCCGGGTCGCGATTTCTTCCCCGGCGACGGCGGCAAGAATCACCTGCGGTTGAATTTCTCGAACTCGACGCCCGAGCGGTTGCGCGAAGGCGTGCGGCGCCTCGCGGCGCTGTGTCGGACGTTCTGAGGTGGGAAACCACGAAATACACTAAACACACGAAAGCGGACACAGGTCCGCGCCTGTCCTTCTGAGCGAAGCGAAGAATCCAGCAGGATGTGCGGTGCGATCATGACTGGATTCTTCGCTTCGCTCAGAAGGACAGGTATCGTGGTTTGGCCTCTTTTCGTGTCTTTCGTGTGTTTCGTGGTAACTAAAATATCCATGCTTCGCCTCCGATTTCTCTGCGCGCGGCTGCTCGCCGCGCTTTCCCTCATGACTGCTTTCGTTTCTGTCGCACGCGCGAGCGATGTCGCCGCTCGCCCGCTGCGGGTGCTCTTCTTCTCGAAGTCGGCGAACTTCGAGCACTCGGTCGTCAAGCGCGTCAACGGTCAGCCGAGCTGGGCCGAGCAGATCCTGGGCGAACTCGGGCAGAAGCGCGGTTACGCGTTCACGTTTTCGAAAGACGGCGCGCAGATCACGCCGGAGTTCCTCGCGCAGTTCGACGTGCTGTTTTTCTTCACGTGCGGATTCTTCACCAGCGACGTGCCGAACGTCGACGGGCAGCCGCCGATGACCGAGGCGGGTCTGCGCGCGGTCTACGACGCGGTCGCGGCGGGCAAGGGTTTCGTGGGTTGTCACAGCACGGCGGATTGCTTCCACACCGGCGAACAGCCGCAGGTGAAGTTCCAGGCCGAGCCGGGCCGCTGGGTAAACCACGGCGACAAGTCGCATCCGTGGGTAAAGTTCATCGGCGGAGAATTCATCCGTCACGGAGCGCAACAGGCGACCGGCATCCGCGTCGCCACGCCCGATTTTCCGGGGATGAAGGCGCTGCCGACGAGCGCGCGCTTCATGGAGGAGTGGTATTCGCTGAAGGATTTCGCGCCGGACCTCCATGTGATCCACGTGATGGAGACCGCGGGGATGAACGAGCCCGAGTATCGGCGTCCGCCGTTCCCGTGCGCGTGGGCGCGGCCGCATGGCAAGGGGCGCGTGTTCTACACTTCGCTCGGCCACCGCGAGGACGTGTGGGCTTCGGAGTATTTTCAAACGACGATCGCCGCCGGCCTCGACTGGGCGGGTCGGCGCACCGAAGCCGACGTGACGCCGAATATCGAGCGCGTCGCTCCGGGAGCGCGGCAGATGCCGGTTGTTCCCGAGTCCTAACGTCCGCGCGCGCGTCGGCGCGCGCCGAGCGCGAGGAGCAGGGCGCCAGCCGCCAGCTGTATCCACGTGGCCGGCTCCGGCACCGCGGCGAGAGCGAATTCGCCGCCCAGGGTGTTCTGGTTGGCGAGTGAGGGCAGGTTGATGCTCTGCAGCAGCGCGCCGGTGCGAGAGTATTCCCAAAAATTACCCTGTTGCTGTTGCGACCCCATCCAAAGCGTGCCCGTGGCGGGATCGAGTGCGAGCGAGGTCAGGCTGGAGGTCGGGCCGGTGAAACTTGATAGCAACGTGCCGGAGAGGGAGTAATTGCGGACGACGTTCGATGACCAGCCGGAGAGCCACAGCGAGTTGTTGCTCGCGTCGTAAGTGATGCCGAGAAACGCGCCGCCGCCCAAGTTGCCGAAAAGCGCGACGGGATTCGAGAAGTCCAGGTCGGTGCGGTAGACCGTGCCGAGGCTGTAATCCACGAAATAGGCGTAGGTGCCGTCGGTGGTCGCGTCCCATGCGGAACCGTTCGCAATAGGATAAACAGTGGTGCTGCCGCTGGCGACCCCACTGAAGGTGTAGGTCCGGCCCGTTTCCGAAGTCGACGGGCCCACGGTGACGATCGAGTTGTTCAGCACGAAGAGCGGATATTCGCGTCCCGTTCCGGCGGTCGAAAAGCTGGCAACCACCGAGGAGCCCTGGATCGCGTGCACTTTTTGCTGGTCGCCGACGGTCAGAAAATAGGTGCTCACCGGCCCAAGGGTTTGAGCGCGTCCCGCAGCCGGCATGGCGGCGAGCAGGCCGAGCAGGACGCATGCGCCAAGGAGGGTTGTGAGTCTAGAACGTGGAACCATCGGGCAGGAACGTAGGCGGGTGCTGTTGCCGAGACGAGGTAAAACCCAAAAGATGCGCAATGCCCGCCACGGCCTGCGCGCGAAACAAACTCGGATTTGCGGTGCCGATTTCTAATCTGAGCGCATGAGTTCCGCCGGTCCCACGCCTTCCGGTTTCACAACCTGTCCGGTGCCGCTGTCGCACAAAGCGGAGATCACGGTCGGCCACGGCGGCGGCGGCAAACTGACACAGGACCTGATCGACTCGGTGTTCCGGCCGGCCTTCGCCAACCCGGCGCTCGAGGCGCAGCACGACGGAGCGCTGTTGAAATTTCCCGGCGGCGGACGGCTCGCCTTCACGACCGACTCGCACGTGGTGAGCCCGCTCTTTTTCCCCGGCGGCGACATCGGCAAGATCGCCGTCAACGGCACCGTGAACGACCTGTGCATGTGCGGCGCGACGCCGCTGTGGCTCAGCGCGGGCTTCATCCTCGAGGAAGGTTTTTCCGTCGAGACGCTCAAACAGATCGTCGCGTCGATGAAGGAAGCCGCGGAGCGCGCCAACGTTGCCATCGTCACCGGCGACACGAAGGTCGTGGAGCGCGGCAAGGGCGATGGACTCTACGTGACGACGGCGGGCGTCGGCGTGATCGAGACGCCGCTCACCGTCGCGCCGACGAGCGTGCGCGCGGGCGACGCCATCGTGCTCAGCGGCGATCTCGGCCGGCACGGCATGGCGATCATGGCCACGCGCGCCAATCTCAGTTTCGAGAGCGAGATCACGAGCGACTGCGCGCCGCTCGTCGCGCCGGTGCAGGCGCTGCTCGCGGCGGGTTTGGAAATCCATTGCCTGCGCGACCTCACGCGCGGCGGCCTCGCGACTTCGCTCGTGGAAATCGCCGAGCAGGCGAAACTCGCGCTCGCGATCGATGCGGCGAAGGTGCCCGTCAGCGAGATGGTGCAGGGCGCCTGCGAGATTCTCGGCCTCGATCCGCTCTACGTCGCGAACGAGGGGCGCTTCGTGTGTATCCTGCCCGAGGCGCAGGCGGCGCAAGCGGTCGAGATCATCAACCGCACCGCGAACGCCGACCCCGATGCGAATGCGAACGCCAGCGCGCGCGCCGTGATCATTGGCAAAGTGAAGCCCGGCCCGGCGGGTCAGGTGACGCAACGCAGCGTGATCGGCGCCGAGCGGATCGTCGACCGCCTCAGCGGCGAACAGCTGCCGCGGATTTGCTGAGCGGCTGAACGAAAGTAGAGGGAGCAGGATGCTCCCGCTACTTTTTTCGCGGCTCGACGCCACCGTGCGCCGTAGCGCATATCGCGGTTGCGCGCGGAAAAAGTCCTGACTTGCTCGCGCGTCATGCCCACGCCGCCGTCCGCTCCGCTTGCCGCGCCCAACTACGCCGGCGATGCCATCCATCGTTCCTCCGACGTCGGGTTACTTCCTTTCACCCCATGAACTTCTCTGACGCTCAACTCGACATGCGCCGCGGCTACGGCAACGGCGCCCCTGGTCTGCTGGTTTCCGGCACGGTGTGGCTCGCCGCCAGCATCGTGGCCACGCTCGTCTCGCCGCGCCACGCGATGTGGACGCTGCTGCTCGGCGGCATGGCGATTCACCCGCTCGCGTTGGTCGTGGCCAAACTGCTCGGCCGCACCGGCGCGCACACGGCGGGGAATCCGCTCGGCACGCAGGCGTTGGAGGGCACGGTGTGGTTCATCGCGGGCATCGCGATCGCATTCGTGCTCGGGCTGCACAGCCTCGCGCTGTTTTTCCCCGCGATGCTGATGCTGATCGGCGGGCGCTACCTGACGTTCCAGACGCTCTACGGCGTGAAGCTCTATTGGGTGTGCGGTGGCGTGCTGCTCGCGCTCGGCTTCGGCGCCGCGATGCTGCGGCTGCCGCCGGCTCTCGCGGCGGCTGCCGGAGGTTTTGTGGAGATCGCCTTCGGTTTGGTCCTCCTGCGCCGCGAGAGCTGAAGATTTCCGCGACGCGGACAGAGTAGCGGGAGCTTCCAGCTCCCGCTACTTTGTCTTGCCCTGCACAAAGGGTTGGGGAGCATGACGCTGCAATCCATTCCGGCCGGGCCAGCCGACGGATCGAGGTGCGCCCCATGCCCGTCTCGGACAAAAAATCTCTCAGCGAGCGCGATATCTGCACGCAGTTCATCACGCCCGCGTTGGTCGCGGCCGGTTGGGACCTGCAATCGCAAGTGCGCGAAGAGGTCTCGTTCACCAAGGGGCGCGTGATCGTCCGCGGCAAGATGACGAGTCGCGGAGAAGCGAAGCGGGCCGACTACATCCTCTATCACGCCTCAGGTGCGCCGCTGGCCCTGATCGAGGCCAAGGACAATCACCACGCCGTCGGCGCAGGCATGCAACAGGCGCTCGGCTATGCCGAAACGCTCCAGATTCCGTTCGTCTTCTCGTCCAACGGCGACGCGTTCCTCTTTCACGATCGCACGCTGGCGGCCGGCACGAAGGAGAAGCAACTGCCGCTCGCCGCGTTCCCCTCGCCAGCGGAGCTGTGGGCACGGCACACGCAGGCGCGCGGCATCCCCGCCTCGGCACTGCCGGTGGTCGCGCAGCCGTTTCACGACGACGGCTCCGGCAAACGCCCGCGCTATTATCAGGAGATCGCGATCAACCGTGCCGTCGAGGCGGTCGCGCGTGGCCAGGACCGGCTGCTGCTGGTGATGGCCACGGGCACCGGCAAGACCTACGTCGCGTTTCAAACCATCTGGCGCCTCTGGAAAGCCGGCGTGAAGAAGCGCATCCTCTTCCTCGCTGACCGGAACATCCTCGTGGATCAGACGCGCGTGAACGACTTCAAGCCGTTCGGCGCGGCGATGACGAAGATCACCAACCGCAAGGTCGACAAGTCCTACGAAATCTACCTCGCGCTCTATCAGGCGGTGTCAGGCACGGAGGAGGACGCCAACATCTACAAGCAGTTCTCGTCGGACTTTTTCGATCTGGTCGTCATCGACGAGTGCCATCGCGGCTCGGCGGCGGACGATGCGAATTGGCGCCGCATCCTCGACTACTTCAGCTCGGCCACGCAACTGGGCCTCACCGCGACGCCGAAGGAGACGAAGGAAGTTTCCAACATCACTTACTTCGGCGAACCGATCTACACCTACTCGCTGCGGCAAGGGATCGAGGACGGTTTCCTCGCGCCCTACAAGGTCGTGCGCATCCACCTCGACAAGGATGTCACCGGTTGGCGACCCACCAACGGCCAGACGGATAAGGCGGGCGTCGTGATCCCTGACCGCATCTACAACCAGAAGGATTTCGACCGCGAACTCATCCTCGAAAAACGCACCCAGCTCGTCGCGAAGAAGGTCACCGAGTTTCTGAAGCTCAGCGGGGATCGCTTCGCCAAGACGATCGTCTTCTGCGAGGACGTCGATCACGCGGAGCGGATGCGGCAGGCGCTGACCAACGAAAACGCCGATCTCGTGGCGCAGAATCACCGCTACGTCATGCGCATCACCGGCGACGATGCGGAGGGCAAGGCGGAGCTCGACAACTTCATCGATCCGGAATCGCGCCACCCGGTGATCGCGACCACTTCGAAGCTGCTGACCACCGGCGTCGATGCGCAGACCTGCAAGCTCATCGTCATAGATCAAAACCTGCAATCGGTCGCCGAGTTCAAACAGATCATCGGTCGCGGCACGCGGCTGCGGGAGGATTTCGGCAAGCTCTACTTCACGATCATGGATTTTCGCAAAGTCACCGAGCTTTTCGCCCGGCCCGATTTCGACGGCGATCCGGTCGTGATCTACGAACCCGCCGCCGACGAGCCGCCCGTGCTTCCCGAAGAGCCGGGCGGAGTGCAAGAGCCGCCACCGGACGACGTGGTGATCGTCGATGGACCTACTCCGCCCGGCCCGGGGCCCGGACGCGTCAAATACATCGTCGATCACGTGCCGGTTACCGTCGTAGCCGAGCAGGTGCAGTATTACGACGAAGGCGGGAAGCTCGTGACGGAGTCGCTGCGTGACTACACCCGCAAGCGCGTGCGCGGGCAGTTCGGTTCGCTCGACTCGTTTTTGCAGACGTGGACGAAGGCGGAGCGCAAGACCGCGATCGTCGCCGAGCTGCAGGCGAGGGGAGTGTTTCTCGAGGCGGTAGCCGAGGAAGTCGGCCGCGACTTCGACGCGTTCGATCTCGTGGCGCACGTCGCGTTCGACCAGCCGCCGCTCACGCGTCGCGAGCGCGCGGAGAACGTGAAAAAGCGGAACTATTTCACGAAATACGGCCCGCAGGCGCAGGCCGTTCTCGAAGCGTTGCTCGCGAAATACGCCGACTCCGGTCTCGCCGATCTGGAGTCGCCCAAGGTGCTCGCGCTCGACCCGTTCGCGGCGATGGGCACGCCGGTGCAGCTCGTGCAGGTGTTCGGAGGTGCCCGCGCTTACCAAGAAGCCGTGCACGAGCTGTGTAAATCACTCTATGAATCAGCCTAAGGACAACCAATCACGGCGCCGCTCCGAACAAGTGGCCGGAAGCGACAGAGACCTCTATCGCGTGATGTTTGTATTCTACGGGGTCATCGGGGGGGCCATGTTGCTTACGTTTTTGGGTGGCGGCGGAGCAGCTGCGGGCGTCACCGCATTATTGTGGGCTGTGGCGTGGCTCAGCGTTGGCACATTTGCCGGCTTCCTCTTCGGCATCCCCAAAACAAAGCAGATCGATGGATTAGCGAACTCGAGGGCGACAGCGACAGAAACTCAAAAGGAGAGAACTTATCAGTCGTTGGTGAATACCAACCTTATCGAGATCTCGGACTGGCTAACGAAGATCATTGTGGGCCTCGGATTGATCAACCTGACGGAGATTCCGGGCCTTGTCCGACGAGTTTCTGAGGTGCTAGCGGTTTCCTTAGCGACGACGAAGCCCGGGCACGATTTCACAGCGTTCGCGGTCGCAGTGGTTATCGCTTTCGTGTCCCTCGGGTTTCTCTTCGGATACCTTTTCACGCGGCTCTACTTGGCCTCGGCGTTCGCGCGTGCAGACCTCAATCACATGGAAGCGAGGGAGACCGCGGAAGCAGCGGGTGCGTCTGTCGGTTCTCTTCGTGATGCGTTCGAAGTGCTTAAAGCGGAGGTCCGCCAACATCAGTCTGGAGTGCCGGAGGAAGCCGGCGCGCAAGCCCCTTCTCGCGAGAACGAGACACTCGTGCCGCTCGCAAACGAAGCCACCTCGCTCGCTCCCGCCTATGAAGCGGACTTGCTGAAACTCGCAAAAAATTACGACGCATTCGAGTCCAACTCTCGCGAGGAACGCGTGAGGGTCCGTGATGAACTCGCCGGCTCGATGGCCGCGATAATCAATTCTAACGGCGGCGCCCGAGCGTGGGCCACAGAGACAGCGATTTCAGAAAACAACATCGGTCTGGCGGCCGGAATTGCGACGGCAATGAATGCGGTTCCGCAATCTGGTGATCCCGAGAAGCTCTTTTCGATTGCCGGATTCGTCCCCTACAAACACGCGCGATACAAAGTCGCGACAGCACTTGGCCGGCTTTTTGAAGCGGGTATCGCCAACTCACGGCATATCGGGCGAGCGGCAGAAATTCTTTCACTCTACTTCGCCGATCGATCAGACGAATCGCTTCGTCGCCGCATTCGCTACACCGCAGCTCAGATTTCCCAAGCGACGGGAGAGTCGATTCGCATAGAGGAACCGTGATGAACGAAACGGTGTGTCGCTGCCGCCCACTCCGCAGAAAATAAAAGACCGATGGATATAGGTTCCGCTGGTCCGAAGACCTGAAACACACGGCATGGAGCCGAGTTTTGTCCACCGGTCCCCCGCGACCTTGCTTCGCCCGTCCCGCGAGTCAACTTCCTGATTTCCCCATGTCCGTCTCCACCACCATCAAGTCCATCCAGGACATCATGCGCAAAGACACCGGCGTCGACGGCGACGCCCAGCGCCTCACGCAGCTCGTCTGGATGTTCTTCCTGAAAATTTTCGACGACAAGGAGCACGAGTTCGCCCTCCTCGATCCCGCCTACCGCTCGCCCATCCCGAAACGCTTCCAGTGGCGCACTTGGGCCAGGGACGACGAGGGCCTCACCGGCGAGCAGCTCAACGAGTTCATCAACACCGAGCTCTTCCCCAAGCTCAAGGAGCTGCCCGCCTCCAACCCCCGCGCCCGGATCGTGCGCGACGTCTTCGAGGACTCCTACCACTACATGAAGTCCGGGCAGCTCGTCCGGCAGGTCATCAACAAGATCAACGAAATCGATTTCAACGACCTGAAGGAGCGCCAGCACTTCGGCGACATCTACGAGCAGCTCCTCAACAGCCTCCAGGCCGCCGGCAACGCCGGTGAATACTACACGCCGCGCGCCGTCACCCAGTTCATGATCGACCGCCTCGACCCGCACCCCGGCGAGCGCCTGCTCGACCCCGCCTGCGGCACCGGCGGCTTCCTCACCTGCGCCATCGACCACATGCGCGCCCGCTACGTGAAGACCGTCAAGCAGGAGGAAAAAATGCAGTCCGGCCTCCTCGCCGTGGAAAAGAAGCCGCTCCCACACCTCCTCTGCGTGACGAACATGCTGCTCCACGGCATCGACCAGCCCGGCTTCGTCCGCCACGACAACACCCTCACGCGTCCGCTCCGCGACTACGGCCCGGCCGACCGCGTCGACGTCATCGCCACCAATCCGCCCTTCGGCGGCATGGAGGAGGATGGCATCGAGTCCAACTTCCCCGCCGCCTTCCGCACCCGCGAGACCGCCGACCTCTTCCTCGTGCTCCTCATGCACCTGCTCAAGGACGGCGGCCGTGCCGCCGTCGTGCTCCCCGACGGCACGCTCTTCGGCGAAGGCATCAAGACCCGCATCAAGGAAAAGCTCCTCACCGAGTGCAACCTGCACACGATCGTCCGCCTGCCCAACGGCGTCTTCAATCCCTACACCGGCATCCGCACCAATCTCCTCTTCTTCACCAAGGGCTCACCCACGCGCGAGGTCTGGTATTACGAGCACCCGTATCCGCCCGGCGCCAAGAGCTACAACAAGACCAAGCCCATCCGCTTCGACGAGTTCACCCCCGAGCAAGCCTGGTGGGGTAGCGAAGCCGACGGCTTCAAGAGCCGCGTGGAAAACGCGCAGGCCTGGCGCGTCTCCTTCGAGGAGATCAAGGCCGCCAACTTCAACCTCGACCGCAAGAACCCGCACGCGACCGACGATGGCCCTGGCGACGTGGACCACCTGTTGCCCGAATACGAAAAGCTCCTCGCCCAGATCGCCGCCACCCGCGCCGCCCTGAAAAAGGAACTGCACGCCGCGCTCACGCGCTGACCCGCCTATATCACGCTCTCCCGCCATGCCGCAATGGACTGCCCTCTTCGCTTCCGCACCTGTCATTGCGAGGAGCGCAGCGACGAAGCAATCCAGTGCTCGCTGGATCGCCACGCCCGACTACGTCGGGCTCGCGGTGACAGAAAGAGTGTGACGTATCCGAACTAAGCCGCCCGGCGCCGCGATGGACCTCACCACCTTCTTCAAAAAATTCGACCAATTCGCCGACGCCCCCGACGCGGTGCCGAAACTGCGCGAGCTGGTGCTGGAGCTGGCGGCAAGCGGTCGTCTCGTCCCCGAAGCGCTGGAGCGTCCAGTCGAGCAGGACACTAGATTGATGGGATCGCTCGTTGAGCTAGTGATGGGGCAAGCACCGGCTGGAAGTGAGTGCAACACGGAGGGTCGTGGGACCGTATTCGTGAAAGTCGGTGAGTTCGGCCCGCTTTACCCACGTGAAGAGGTATGGACTACCGATCCACTAAAGTTCGCAAAGAAGGGTGACGTTTTGGTCTGCGTCGTTGGTGCCACGGTCGGAAAACTGAACCTTGCGATTGACTGCGCTATTGGTCGAAGCGTTGCCGCGATTCGACCGTCGCCGGCGCTCGACACGAAGTTTCTCTATTATTCCCTGATTCCATACACGCTGCATCTTCGTCGGAACTCGCGCGGTTCCGCCCAAGGCGTTATCGGCAAGGCAGAACTCAATGCCGTTTCACTTTGGGTTCCACGTCGCGAGGTTCAGAAACGGATCGTGGCGAAGGTGGATGAGTTGATGGCGTTGTGCGACCGGCTGGAGGCGCAGCAGCAGGAACGGGAGACGCGGCACGCCACGCTCGCCCGCGCGTCTCTGGCCCGCTTCGCCGCCGCGCCCACGTCCGCGAACCTGAATCTGCTCTTTCACTCCTCCTTCAGCATTCCTCCCTCCGACCTGCGGAAGTCCATCCTCACCCTTGCCGTCCAAGGCAAGCTCGTCCCCCAAGACCCCAACGACGAACCGGCGGAGGAGTTGCTTGCACGCCTCGCACGCGAAATCACTCCCGAACAACGCCGCAGCCAAGCCGCACCGCTTCCGCCGCTCCCGGCAGAGTCATTGCAATACGAAGTCCCCGACAGTTGGACGTGGGCTCGCTTCCGCGATGTGGCGATCATCGCTTCAAATCTGGTGAAGCCTGATGAGTTCTTGGAATTTACGCACCTCGCCCCAGACAACATCGAAAAGGGCAACGGCGTGCTCTTGCCATGCAGGACTGTGCGAGAGGACAAGGTCATCAGCTCGAACCATCGATTTTATCCGGGCCAAATCGTCTATTCTAAAATCCGCCCGAATTTGGCCAAGGTCGTCGTCGTCGATTTCGAAGGACTGTGCAGCGCCGACATGTATCCGATCGATGCGCTCATCGACCCATTCTACCTCCAGCTCTACATGCTCTCGGAGTCGTTCTTGATGCAGTCAGTCAAAGCGGACACGCGAGTCGCGATGCCGAAGATCAATCAAACTGAACTGAACGCGATCGCAGTTCCCATCCCGCCCCTCGCCGAACAACGCCGCATCGTGGCCAAAGTGGAGCAGTTGATGACGTGGGTGGACGCGTTGGAGCAACAGCTCGCCGCGAGCCGTGCCACCGCCGAAAGCCTCCTCACCGCCCTCGTCGCCGAATTGACGCGCCCCCCGACGCGCGCCACCGAGCCCGCGCCGCTCCTCGCGGCCGAAGACCCGGCGCGTTACCGCCCGTAGCGGCATGGACGACCCCGACAAAGTAGCGGGAGCTTCCAGCTCCCGTGCGCAAGGGCAGGAGCAGGATGCTCCCGCTACCATGCCGGAAATCCAGAGGAGCGGGAGCCTTCAGCTCCCGAGGGGGATCGGGCGGGAGCAAGATGCTCCCGCTACGGACGGAGAGGATGACAAGGTAGCGGGAGCTTCCAGCTCCCGGCTTGAACGGCGGGAGCTGGATGCTCCCGCTACTTTGTGGGAATACTTCAATTCCTTTTCCGAAATCGATATCCGCACGGGCGGGAATCTGCCGCATTGGGAACAGGGCGCGGCGTGGTGCTTCGTCACGTTCCGCCTGGCCGACTCACTCCCACGCGCGGTCGTGGACGAAATCCAACTCCAGCGCGAAGCGTGGCGGCGCACGCACGATCTTCAGAAACTCTCCCCGGAGGAACGCGCCGAATACCACCGCCTGTTTTCCGAACGCTACGAGAACTTGCTCCACGCCGGCAGCGGCTCGTGCGTGCTGCGCGACCCGGTGAATGCGGACATCGTGAGCGCAGCGCTGCGGCACTTCGACGGGGAACGCTACGACCTGGACGAGTTCGTGGTGATGCCCAACCACGTCCATGTGCTGGTGAAGCCGCGGCCGGGCCACGGTCTCGCGGAGATTTTGCACTCGTGGAAATCCTACACGGCCAACCAGCTCAATCGGCGGCTCGGGCGGACGGGTCAGGTCTGGCAGCACGAGTCGTTCGATCATTTGGTGCGCAGCGACGTCGCGAGGGACGCGATCCGTCGCTACATCCGCGAGAACCCGCAGCGTGCGGGAGTGCGAGCGTAGCTGGAGGAGAAGGTAGCGGGAGCTTCCAGCTCCCGTCGGGCTCGGGCGGGAGCAGGATGCTCCCGCTACTTTTTAGAGCGCGTGGCTGCGGTAGCGGTAATACGCGGCGCAGGCGCCTTCGCTGCTGACCATCGGGGCACCGAGCGGGCTTTCGGGCGTGCAACGCGTGCCGAAGGCGGGGCAGTCGTGCGGCTTCTTCACGCCGCGCATGATTTCGCCGCTGATGCATTCGGTGCAGCCGTGTCCCGAGGAGGTCGTGAGCGGGAAGCGTTTCGCGGCGTCGTAGGCGGCGTATTTTTCTCGGACGGCGAGGCCGCTTTGGGGAATGACGCCGATGCCGCGCCAGTCGCGGTCGGCGACTTCGAAGACGGTTTCGACGATCGTGCGGGCGTGCGTGTTGCCCTCGGTGCGGACGGCGCGGGAGTAGGCGTTCTCCACTTCGGTGCGGCCGGATTCGAGCTGTTTCACGCAGAGCAGAATGCCTTCGAGGATGTCGACGGGCTCGAAACCGGTGATGATGATCGGCGCGCGGTAGTCGCGGGCGATGGGACCGTATTCCTCGGTGCCCATGATCGTGCAGACATGACCGGCGGCGAGGAAGCCCTGCACGCGGTTGTCGGGCGCGCCGAGGATGGCGCGCATCGCGGGCGGCACGAGGACGTGCGAGGTGAGGATGGAGAAATTCTTCACGCCGTCGCGCTCGGCGAGGAGCACGGACATGGCGTTGGCGGGTGCGGTGGTTTCGAAACCGACCGCGAAAAACACGACGGGCTTCGTCGGGTTGGCCTTGGCGATGCCAACGGCGTCGAGCGGCGAGTAAACGATGCGGACGTCGCCGCCGCGGGCCTTGGCGGTGAGGAGATCGATGCCGTTGCCGGGCACGCGGAGCATGTCGCCGAACGAGCAGAGGATCGCGCCGTGCTTCAGCGTGAGTTCGACGGCTTGGTCGATGAGATCGGCGCTGGTGACGCAGACGGGGCAGCCGGGGCCGTGGACGAGCGTGATGTTTTTCGGCAGGAGGTCGTCGAGGCCGAACTTCACGATGGCGTGCGTCTGGCCGCCGCAGATTTCCATGATCGTCCACGGGCGCGTCGTGGCGCGCGCGATGGCGTCGGCGAGTTTGCGGACGAGCGCGGCGTCGCGGTATTCGTCGACGTATTTCATGGGCGCGAGTTTTGGGGGGAGTCGGGCGGACACACCCCGGCGCTGCGCGCCACCCCTCTCAAGAGGGGATCGGCGGCGGCGGGAGTCCCCTCTGGAGAGGGGTGCCCAACAGGGCGGGGTGTGGGGGGGGAATCGGATTGGGCGGCCGGAGGTGTGGGGTGGAGCGCGTTGACCTCAACGTGCTCGGGGGAGAACGCGTTGGGGACAACGCGTTCCACCTTATCCTGGGGGCGAGATTCCGAGGGCAGTTCAATCCCGTCGAGTTCGCCCATCTGTTTCAGGTATTCGAAGGTCTGCGCGGCTTCCTCGGGGTCGACGGTGCTGATGGCGACGCCGACGTGGACGAGCACGTAGTCGCCGAGTTTCGCCTCGGGCGTGCAGGTGAGGCTGACTTGTTTGATCACGCCGGAGAAACTGACTTTGGCGGAGCGGAGGAGTGGATCGTCGCCGATGATTTCGACGACTTTACCGGGGACGGCGAGGCACATGGGGGGAGGGAGTAGCGAGTAGCGGGTAGTGAGTAGCGAGTAGATGGACGACGGAGGACGGAGGTCGGGGCTGATTGCTGAGCGCTGACCGCTGATAGCTGCGCGTCAGTTGCGGCGGGTTTGGTCGGCGAGGACGACGACGAGGAGGAAGACGAGCACGGCGGGGGCGAGGAGGACGGCGGTCATGAGGGGAGATCGACGGAGGTGAGGCCCCAGAGCGCCGCGAGCGCCTGGCCGGCGGCGATGGAGTTGTCGTTCGGGGAAAGCTGGCGGTGCGTGAGGACCTTGAAACCCGCGTTCGTGAGCGCGTCGGTGGCGAGGTCGTGGAGAAAAGCGTTTTGAAAACAGCCGCCGGTGAGCGCGACGGTGCCGACGCCGGCCTCGGTAGCGACGGCAACCATCGCGCGCGCGAGGCCGCGGTGGAAGTCGGCGGCGAGTTCGTCGGGACTGCGCGGGTCGCGGAGGAGTTGAGAAATGGCGGGGGCCCAATCCACGTCGAGCATCGCGCCCGGCGTGGTGGCGCGCACGACGTCGAACGGCAGCGCGGTGCGCGCGCCGGGAGCGCGGGCGGCGGCGGCTTCGAGCTGGAGGGGCGCCTGGCCTTCGTAGCTGTTGCGCAGGCAGAGACCGAGGAGCGCGCTGACGCCGTCGAAGAGTCGTCCACCGCTGGAGCAGAGCGGAGAATTCAGGCCGCGGACCAGCATCTGTTGCAGCGTGGAATGCTCGAGCGGCGAAAAGCGGAAGCGCGCGCAGAGCGGTCCGAGCAGGTCCATCTCGTGGCCGAGGCCGAGGGCGACGCGACGCGAGTCCTTGACGGCGGCCTCGCCGCCGAGGAGGCGGAACGGACGCAGGCGCGCGAAGCGCACGGCGCGGCCTTTTTCGAGCAGGATGAATTCGCCGCCCCAGACGGTGCCGTCTTCGCCGTAGCCGGTGCCGTCCCAAGCGATGCCGAGCACGTTGTCGGCGGAGTGATCGTGTTCGAGCAGGCAGGCGAGCACGTGCGCGAGGTGGTGTTGCACGGCGAGCTGCGGGAGGCCGGTGCGACCGGCGAAGTTCGTCGAGGCGTAGTCGGGATGCTTGTCGTGGACGACGAGGGCCGGGCGGGCGTCGTAGAGTTCGCTGAGCGTGGCAATGGTGCGCTCGAAGACGGCCTGCGTGGCGGCGTTGCCGAGGTCGCCGAGGTGCGGGCTGAGCACGACTTGATCGCCGGACGCGACGGCGATGGTGTTCTTCATCTGCGCGCCGACGCAGAGCGTGGTCTCGTGTAGTTCGCCCGGCAGGCGGAGCGGGCGTGGCGCGTAGCCGCGGGCGCGGCGGAGGAGGATCGGTTGCTCGATGCGCGAGAGGCGGACAACCGAGTCGTCGACCGGGCGCGCGATGACGCGATCGTGCGCGAGGTGGAAATCGGCGATGCCGCCGAGGCGTTCGCGGGCTTCGGTGTTGTCGGTGCAGAGCGGTTCCTCGGAAAGATTCGCGCTCGTGGCGACGAGGGGCGCGCCGAACGCGCGCAGCAGCAGCACGTGCAGGGGCGTGTAGGGCAGGAGCGCGCCGATCCAGGGATTGTTCGGCGCGACGCTGTAGGCGAGGCGGGCGCCGGCGAGACGGCGGACGAGCACGATGGGTGCCTCGGGCGAGGTGAGGAGCTTTTGCGCGGTCGGCGGGACGTCGGCGTAGCTGTAAAGCGCGGCGAGATCCGGGAACATGACCGCGAGCGGTTTTTCTTCGCGGTGCTTGCGCTGGCGGAGGGTGGCGACGGCGGTTTCGTTCGCGGCATCGCACATCAGGTGGAAGCCGCCGAGACCTTTGACGGCGAGAATGGCGCCGTTGCGCAACGAGGTGGCGGCGTGCGTGATCGCGTCGCGAGCGGGAGCGATGGCGACGCCCGCGGGATCGGTGAGCGTGAGTTGCGGGCCGCAGACGGGGCAGGCGTTGGGCTCGGCGTGGAAGCGGCGGTCGAGCGGATCGCGGTATTCGCGCTCGCAGGCGGGGCACATGCGGAACGCGCGCATCGTGGTGCGCGGGCGGTCGTAGGGCAGCTGCTCGATCAGCGAGTAGCGCGGGCCGCATTGGGTGCAATTGATGAACGGGTAGAGGTGGCGCCGGTCAGTCGGGTCGAGCAGTTCGCGCTCGCAATCGGCGCAGAGGGCCAGATCGGGCGGCGTGGTGGCGGTCGGCGCGGTGCCGCGGCCGGTGTCGCTCTCGGAAATGGTGAAATGCGCGCCGGCCGGCTGCTCATCGACGGTCGGGTCGAGGCGCTCGACGGAAGTGACGCGGGCGGCGGCGGGAGCCTCACGCTGGAGCGCGTCGATCAGGGCGGCGATCGGCGCGGCCTCGCCGCAGGCGCGGATAAGGACGCCTTCCGCGTCGTTGCGCACCCAGCCACGCAGACGGAGTTCGGTCGCGGTGCGGTGCACGAACGGCCGGAAGCCCACGCCCTGCACGGTGCCGCGGACGCGGAGGAGCGTGTCGGTGAGGGCGGGAGCGGGCATGGGGAGCGATGGGGTTCGCAGCGAAGGTGGAGCGCGTTGACCTCAACGCGCTTCTCGCGGGCGCGGCTGCTTGAACGCGTTGGGGGCAACGCGTTCCACCTCGGAGCGTGGAAGCGGGCGGTTCAATTCTGTCATCGCGAGGTGCGCGAAGCGCGCCGTGGCGATCCAGATGGATGTCATGCTGTCGCTGGCGGTCGGTAGCTTCGTCGTTTCACTCCTCGCAATGACAGGTAGGGGAGAGAGCATGGGAGGACGAAGGGGATGGACGCGGCGGGGGCTTTGGGGGGGCCGGTTGAAAACCGGCCCTACTGTTTCGGCAGGCGGGCGCGCAGGTAGTCATACCATTGCGCGAGGCCTTCGCCGGTGCGGGAGGAGATTTCGATGATCTGCGCCTGCGGGGCGATTTTACGGATGTTTTCGATCGCGAGCGCGCGGTTGAAGCCGAGCGCGTCAGCGACGTCGACCTTCGTGAGGAGCACGAGATGCGCGGATTTGAAGATGGGCGGATATTTCAGCGGCTTCTCCTCGCCTTCGGTGGTGGAGAGAAGGACGACGCGGAGCTGTTCGCCGAGGTCGAAGGAGGCGGGGCAGACGAGATTGCCGACGTTTTCGATGAAGAGGACTTTTGCGCCGGTGAGGTCGAGCGCTTCGACGCCGCGGGCGATCATGCCGGCGTCGAGGTGGCAGACGGTGCCGGTGGTGATTTGCGCGACGGAGGCGTGCGGGCGGTTGAGGCGGCGGCCATCGTTGTCGGTTTCGAGATCGCCGACGAGCACGGCGCAGCGGACGTCGCGGCCGAATTCGTCGAGCGTGCGCTCGAGGAGCGTCGTCTTGCCGGCGCCGGGCGAGGAGACGAGGTTGAGCGCGAGAAGTCCGCGGCCGAGGAAGTAGCCGCGGTTTCGTTCGGCGAGGATGTCGTTTTTCTCCAGCAACGGGATACTCAGGTCGAGCGAGCGGACCTGGACTTCGCCTTTGGGACTGGCTTGGAGCGCGGCGCTGATCTCGGCCGAGAGCGGGGCGGAGAGCGAACGGGTGGGGGAGGCGGCGGCTCCGTTCAGCGGATTGATGCGGATGCCGTCGTCAGCAATGGCGGGATTTTCAGCGGACATGGTCGGAAGGGGTGGGAGTGTCGGAATCGATGGCGAATTCGAGGCGCGCGAGGTCGAGTTCGCGGCCGGAGCGGACGTCGCCGGAGAACGCGGCGCAGCGCGGGCATTGGAAGATGAAGCCGCTCTCGATGGTGAAGTCCTCGGCGCAATTTTTGCAGTGGGCGCGGGCGGGGACGGCTTCGATCTCGAGTTCGGCACCGGCGGCGATGGAGCCGGGCGTGCAGGCTTCGAAGCCGAAGCGGAGCGCGTCGATGTCGACGCCGGAGATGGCGCCGATGCGCATGACGACGCGCGTGACGCGCGACGCCCGGTGGTTGCGCGCTTCGCGGCGAATCACTTCGAGCGCGGACTCGATGATGCCGACCTCGTGCATGGCGAAAGGCTTTGCACCGCGCGGGGGCGGCGTCGAGCGGAGAGCGAATTTTCGCCAACGACTGCGCACGGTTTGCCAAACGGTGCATATTCGTAATGCGCGCTCTCCGCTACTCTGGCGACGCAGTCAGGAAGCACGGTCCCTTATTGTTTCTGTTACCAAACCCCCAACGCGACGTTTCCCGACCCACGCCGAGCGCGCCGCACGCAACCATGGACATCGAATCGGCAGCGAATCCCCTAACCAAGAAGGACGAGACGATCTACGAACACATGTTGTCGCGCGGCGTGAGCCGGCGTGACTTTCTGCAGTTCTGCGCCTGGATGGGCGCCTGTATCGGGCTGGAACAAACCGGCGTGGCGCAGATGACGAAAGCGCTGGAAACGAAGAAGCGCATGCCGGTGGTTTGGCTCCATTTTCAGGAGTGCACGTGCTGCAGCGAGTCGTTCATCCGTAGCTCGCACCCGATCGTTGCGGATATTTTGCTCGATAAGGTCTCGCTCGATTACTCGGAGACGCTGATGGCGGCGTCCGGCCACCAGGCGGAAAAATCGCTCCAGGACACGATCAAGAATTACAAGGGCGAGTATCTGCTCTGCATCGAAGGCTCGGTCCCGACGGCGGAAGACGGCGTGTATTGCTGCATCGGCGGCAAGACCGCGCTGCAGATCGCCGAGGAAGTCGCGAAGGATGCCAAGGCCGTCGTCGCGTGGGGCAACTGTGCGTGCTCCGGCTGTGTGCAGGCCGCGAAACCGAATCCGACCTCGGCGCAACCGATCCACAAGATCATCGGCGGAAAGCCGATCGTGAACGTGCAAGGCTGCCCGCCGATCGCGGAAGTCATGGCCGGTGTGCTCGTGCACTTGCTGACTTTCGATCGCATTCCGCAGCTCGACAGCATGGGCCGTCCGAAGGCGTTCTATTCGCGCCGCGTGCACGACACGTGTTATCGCCGCCCGAATTACGACGCCGGCCTCTTCGTCGAGAGCTTCGACGACGAGAACGCGCGCAAGGGTTACTGCCTCTACAAGGTCGGTTGCCGCGGTCCGTCGACCTACAACGCCTGCGGCACGATTCGCTGGAACGGCGGCGTCAGTTTCCCGATTCAATCGGGCCATCCGTGCATTGGTTGTTCCGAGGCGAACTTCTGGGACAACGGGCCCTTCTACCAACGCGTGCCGGCCTTCCCGGGCTTCGGCATCGAGCAGACCGCCGACAAACTCGGCATCGCCGCGCTCGCGGCTTCGGCGGGCGGCGCGGCCGTCCACGCCGTGATGACGAACATCCGTAAGCGCCACGAAATCGGCGAACACGCCGGCGAGAACGCCGAGCAGGCCGAGAGGGACAACCCGGAGTCCAAATCCTAACCCCGGAGGAGCCACACCATGAGCGAAAGAATTGTTGTTGATCCTGTCACCCGCATCGAAGGCCACCTCCGCATCGAAGCGGAAGTGAAAGACGGCAAGATCGTCGATGCCTGGAGCGCCGGCACGATGGTGCGCGGCCTGGAGATCATTCTCCGTGGTCGCGACCCGCGCGATGCCTGGGCGTTCTGCGAACGCGTCTGCGGCGTGTGCACGACGGTGCACGCGCTGGCGTCGGTGCGTTCGGTCGAGGATGCGCTCGGCATCCACGTTCCCGCGAATGCGGAACTGATCCGAAACATCATGTTCTGCACGCAATACATGCATGACCACGTGGTGCATTTCTACCACCTGCATGCGTTGGATTGGGTCGATATCGTCAGCGCGTTGAAGGCCGATCCGGTCGCCACCTCGGCGCTCGCGCAGAAGCTGTCCAAGTATCCGAAGAGCTCGCCGAATTACTACGTCGAGCTGCAGAAGCGCCTCACGAAATTCGTCGAGAGCGGCCAACTCGGCATCTTCGCCAACGGCTACTGGGGCCATCCGGCGTTCAAGCTTCCGCCCGAGGCGAACCTCATGGCGGTCGGCCACTATCTCGAAGCGCTCGAGTGGCAGAAGGAAATCGTGAAGATCCACACGATCTTCGGCGGCAAGAACCCGCACCCGAATTACCTCGTGGGCGGCGTGCCGTGCGCGATCAACATCGACGAGGCCAACGCCATCAACGCGGAGCGCCTCGCCTTCGTCGGCCAGACGCTGCAGCGCGCGAAGGAGTTCGTTGAGCAAGTCTACATTCCCGACGTGCTCGCGGTCGCGCCGTTCTATCTTGACTGGGCGAGCATCGGTGGCGGGTTGGAAAACTACCTCGTTTACGGCGACCTGCCGACGAACGGTTTTGCCGACGTCAAGAGCTTCAAGTTCCCGCGCGGCGCCATTCTCGGTCGCAACCTGAACGAAGTTCACCCCGTCGACCCGAAGAACGACCAGGATGAGATCAAGGAGTTCATCGATCGCGCGTGGTATGAATACTCCGACGGCTCGGCCGCCGGCGGACGCCATCCGTGGGACGGCGAGACGAACCTGAAGTATTCCGGCCCCAAGCCGCCTTACGAGCACCTCGACGTCGACAAAAAGTATTCGTGGCTGAAGACGCCGCGCTGGAAGGGGCACGCGATGGAAGTGGGCCCGCTTTCGCGCATGCTCGTCGGCTACGCCGCGGGCAACGACGACATCAAGGGCGCCGTCACCGACGCGCTCGGCGCGTTGAAGGCGCCGCCGTCCGTGCTGTTCTCGACGCTCGGCCGCACCGCGGCGCGCGCGATCGAATCGCAACTCGCGGCGAAGTGGGGCCTCGAGTTCTTCGACACGCTCCTCGCGAACATCAAGGCCGGTGACAGCCGCACCTTCACGCGCGAGAAGTGGGAGCCGAGCACGTGGCCGAAGGTTGCCAAGGGCGTCGGCTGCACCGAGGCGCCGCGCGGCGCGCTCGCGCACTGGATCGTCATCGGCGACCAGAAGATCGCGAACTACCAGCTGGTGGTTCCGAGCACCTGGAACGCCTCGCCGCGCGACGGCAAGGGCCAGCGCTCCGCCTACGAGGCATCGCTGATCGGCACGCCCGTGCACGATCCGCACCAGCCGCTCGAAATCATCCGCACCATTCACTCGTTCGACCCGTGTCTCGCCTGCGCTGTCCATCTTTACGAGGACAAGAAGGAGATCGCGCGTCACGAGTTGCTGGTGAAGTAACCCGGAGGCTCCCATGCCCTCACACGATTATCAACGCGTCTACGTGTGGCAGCAGCCGGTGCGTTGGTTCCATTGGATCAATGCGCTCTGCATCGTCACGCTATGCACGACCGGTTACTTCATCGCACATCCGCCCGCGTTCATGAACTCGGGCGAGGCGGTGGAGAACTTCTGGTTCGGCAAGCTGCGCCTTGTGCACTTCGTGACCGCCTACGTGTTTTTGGGGAACTTCATGTTCCGGCTCTACTGGTCGCTCGTCGGCAACAAATACGCGAACTGGCGCAACTTCTTCCCACTTTCGAAAGGGCAGATGAAGCAGGTCGTGGACGTCATGACGGTCGACGTCCTCCAGTCGCGCTACAAGCCGATGCGCAACCTCGGGCACAACTCCGTCGCCTACTTCACCTACACCGGCACGGGACTGCTCACGTTGTTCCAGGTCGCGTCGGGCTTCGCGCTCTACGCGCCGATGAGCGACCACTGGTTCCCGCAGCTCTTCGCGTGGGTCGTGCCGCTGTTCGGCAGCGAGCAGAACCTGCGCGTGTTCCACTACGCCGTGACGTGGCTGTTCGGCGTGTTCGTGTTCATCCACGTTTACCTCGTGATGTATCACGACTACGTGGAAGGCCACGGCGTGCTGACGTCCATCATCGGCGGCTGGAAGTTCATGGAAAAAGGCAAAGCTCAGGCGGAGCACGCGACGGGCATCTCCGGCCTGCCGCGGCGACAGACTGCGGCGGAAGCCAACGAACGGCCGGTCGTCTGAACCGATGAGCCCACGCTACGATCGACGCGACGACAAGAAGGTAGGGCGGAGCGGCCCGCTCCGCCGAGCGCGCGGCGTTCGCGGCGCACCGGGCCGGTGCGCCCTACCTGAAGAGCTGATGGTGCCATGATTTCCACGCACGACAACGACCTCACGGGCACCGCGCTCGCGTCGCGTAGCGCAGGCGTCTCGCCCGCAATTGCGCTGGAGGCAGGCGGGACGCCTGCGCTACTCCACGCGCCGCAGCCCGCGCCGACCGTTCTGCTCCTCGGCGTGGGCAACTGGCTCATGGGGGACGAAGGCGTCGGCATCCACGTCGTTCAGGCTCTCGAGTCGCAGCCGTCGCTGTTCGGCGTGCGCACGCTCGATGGCGGCACGGGCGGCGTGAACCTGTTGCTCGAGCTCGAAGGCATGCGCGACGTGGTCATGGTCGACGCCACGCGCGACGGGCAACCGGCCGGCACCATCACTTTCCTGCAACCCCGCCAAGTGGGCGACCTGCCGCGTGGGCTGGGTGCGCATGATTTCGGGTTGAAGGATCTTTTTGCAGCGGCGGCCCTGATTGGGCAGTTGCCGGCAATCCACCTCTACACGATCTCCGTGGAAGAGCTGAAACCGATGTGCACCGATCTGTCGCCCGCGGTGGTGGCGGCGGTGCCGGAAGTCGTGCACGCGATGCACGCGCTGGCTGCACGGCTGGCGGCGGAAGGGCAGGGGAGCCGATGAACGCGGAGTTTCACGCGCACGTGCTCAGTCAACCCGAGATGTCGGTGCTGTTGCTCAGCACGGCGGGCGTCGCGGTGCTGCACACCTTGTCCGGGCCGGATCATTATCTGCCGTTCATCGTGATGGGGCGCGCGCGGAAGTGGTCCGTCGCACGCACGATCTTTTGGACGACGCTGTGCGGGCTCGGTCACGTGGGCAGCTCGGTGGTGCTCGCGATCGCCGGCGTGATTTTCGGTTACGGGCTGGAGCGCGTGCAGTTTATCGAGGAGATCCGCGGCAATCTCGCGGCCTGGACGATGATCGCATTCGGCGCCGTTTATTGCGCGTGGGGTTTGAAGAAGGCGTTCCGCGCGCAGACGCACGCGCATGCGCACACCCACGGCGGTCCGGCGCACGCGCACGCGCATTCGCACGGTGGCGCGCACGCGCACCCGCACGGCGAGACGGAGGGCTTCAAGCTGACGCCGTGGATTCTGTTCACGATTTTCGTCTTCGGCCCGTGTGAGCCGATGATTCCGCTCGTAATGTATCCGGCTGCCCAAGGGAGCTGGAGCGATGTGTGGGTGGTCGTCGGGGCGTTCAGCGCGCTGACGATCGGCTCGATGCTCGCAGTGGTGTTGCTCGCGCGCCAAGGCGTGCGACTCCTCGCTGCGCCGCGATTCGAGCGTTACTCCCACGCCGTCGCCGGCGGCACGATCTGTGCCGCGGGCTGCGCGATTCAGTTTCTCGGATTGTGATTCCTCGCCGCATCATTTGTCTACTGCGTGCCGTGGTTTGTGATACGGCAGAAAATCCTGAATCGGGTGACAACCGAGCCGCTACAGAAAAGACCATGTGCTATGCCAACTGCGTGCTCGCGTCGTGTCATCGGAGGGAGTCGACACACAACCCCTGCATACACGTGCGCAAAGCCTGCGGAGTCATAAGCGGAGCTATCTGACACACTCGTCACGCTGCCGGAATAATTTTTGCGAATAGAACATCAACGGGAGACCCAAACCAAACCTAACCACCCTGCTTCAGCCATGAGCACTCACCCGCGCTGGACAAAAAGCACACTGATCTTCGGAGGAGCCGCCATTTGGGGACTTCTTCTTGTATCGTGCGTCGTCTCTGACCGCACGATCGTCGCGCCGCCGCAAATTGCGGGCGCGACCTACGTTGGCTCTGCGAAATGTTCGCAGTGCCACGAGGACACCACCCATAGTTTCAGCGACGCGACGCACGCGAAGCTGATCGCCGACGGCAAGAACGGCCAGGAAGTGGGCTGCGAAAGCTGCCACGGCCCGGCTTCGCTGCACGTCAAGGCGGGCGGTGGCGTGGGCACGATCGTCAATCCGACGGCCGAGACCTGCTACCAATGCCACCTCGACAAGCGCGCCGAGTTCTCGCTGCCGAATTCGCACCCGGTTGCCTCCGGCAAGATGAGCTGCTCCGACTGCCACAACCCGCACTCCGGCGACGCGGTCGCTGAGGGCGGCACCAACCTGGCGGCGATGAACGAGTCCTGCCTGAAGTGCCACACCTCGCAAGGTGGCCCGTATGTGTTCGAGCACGAAGCGTCCCGCGAGGGCTGCACCGTGTGCCATAACCCGCACGGCTCCGTGAACGACAAGATGCTGAAGGCCCGCAACGCGAACGTCTGCTTGCAGTGCCACTTCCAGCAAAACACCTCGACCGGTCAGATCATGATCGGTGGCCGTGACCACGGCTCCTTCCTCTCCCGCGGCACCTGCTGGTCCGCTGGCTGCCACGAAGCCGTCCACGGCTCGCACGTCAGCTCCTCCCTCCGTTTCTAACCCAAAATTTCCAGGACATTGCGATGAAAACATCTGTTTTTCTCCACTCAGTCCGCCGCCCGCTGGTCGCCTGTGCGACCTTGCTCGGGCTGGCTAGCATTCTCGGCGCGGCTGAAAAAGAGCCCGCGCTCGAAAACTACATCACGCTCGGCTCCGGTTACTCGCTCCAAAGCGGCAACCGCGCTGCGTTCCAACGCGCCACCCAGATGCGCAAGGACGGCTTCTTCGGCATCGAGGACCTGCGCTATGCGCAACAGGTCAACGACACGACGGCCCTCCTCGTCCGCGCTCAAGCGATGGCCGGCAACGGCGACTACCTGCTCGATATCTCGGTCACGAAGGACGAGGTCGGCTACGTCAAGGCCGGCTACAAGCAGTTCCGCACGCACTACAATGGCATGGGCGGCGTCTGGCCCTCTACCGGCATGAGCTTCGCCATCGTTGATGAGGACATGCACATCGACCGCAGCAACCTGTGGCTCGAGGCGGGTCTGAATCGTCCGGACCAGCCCTCGTTCCGCATCCGCTACGAATACGTGACGCGCAAGGGCGAGAAGAACTCGACCGCCTGGTCTGACACCGGCTTCCCGATCAGCGCCGCGAGCACGCGCTACATCATCCCGGGCTTCTGGTCCATCGACGAGAAGCGCCACATCGTGCAGGGCGAAGTCGCGAAGAAGGGCGAGAAGACCAACTGGAATCTCGGTCTCCGCGCCGACAAAGGCGAATACGACAATGCGCGTTACAACCGCCGCCGCGTCGCCGAGCCCACCGCGGATCGTTACGTGACGAATCGCGAAGGCCAGGACTTCGATCTGTTCCAGGTCCGCGGCTCCTACGCCGTCGATATCACCGAGCAGATCAAGCTCACGACTGGCGTGTCCCGCACCAAGATCGACACGACCCTCAGCGGCAGCCGCGTGGTCGGTGCCAACTGGGATGCCGCCTATAGCGAGAACTATCCCGGCAAGCAGGCGCGTGACGAAGGCTTCTATTCGCTCCCGGGGCACGACCTCGGCACCGCGGAAATGACCCAGACGATCGCCAACATCGCCCTGATGTATCGCCCGCTGGAGCACCTCACCATCGTGCCGGCCCTCCGCTTCGAAAAGACCGACTGGAACAGCGAAGCCGATCTGGTCGAGACGAACTTCAACCCGGTCACGGTCACGATCAAGGAAGACCTCCTGAACGAGAGCGACAAGTCGTGGAAAACCTACAACTACGGCGTCGAGCTGCGTTACACCGGCGTGCAGAACGTCACCTTCAACGTCCGTGCGGACGCCTCCACGTCCGACGGCACGCTCCAGGAAACCGAGATCGCCGAGCCGGGCACGCCGTCTCAATCGATCGCGATCGATCGCGACAGCGAGCTGACGCGCGACACCCAGAAGATCGCCTTCACGACCAACTGGTATGCCCGCCCGGGCGTCACGGTCGCCGCGCAGTATTACTACAAGGCCCGTCAGAACGACTACCGCGCCGTGCGCGACACGACGCCGAACACTATCACGTCGTCTGACCGCTACCCGGCCTACATCACGAACCAGGACTTCGAGACGAACGATTTCAACCTTCGCCTCACGTGGCGCCTGGCTCCGAATTTCCGGAGCACGACGCGCTATGACTACATGAACACGAAGATCAACTCGCAGGAAGTCGGCCTGCCGTTCGGCGAAAGCGCCAACGTCGACCAGAGCATCTTCTCGGAGTCGATCACGTGGAACGCGACCGCCCGCTGGTATATCCAGGGCAATGTCAGCCTCACCAAGGAGGAGATGACCACGCCGGCGGTGTTTGCCACCGGCACGGCCGCCGGTCTCGTGACGAAGAGCAACAACGACTACGTCAGCTACAACCTCAGCAGCGGCTACGTGCTGGATGAGCGCAGCGACGTGTTCGTCGACTACACCAGCTACGAAGTGACCGATAACTTCATCAACAACTCCTCCGTCAGCACGCCCTACGGCACCCTCGTCAAGACCGACATCGTCGGCCTCACCTACAAGCGCCAGCTCGATCGTCGCACGTCGATTCAGTTCCGCTACTCGTATGTGAACAGCGAGGACCCCGCCTACAACGGCAAGGCCGACTACGAGGCCAATGTCTTCGAGGCGAAACTCCAATATCGCTTCTGAGGCGTCCGCCCGCAGACTTCATTGCATCCCCTATGAAAACCACGACTAAGATCGCTCTCGCCAGCCTCGCGCTGGCGCTCGCGGGCGGCGTCTCGTATGCCGCTCCCGCCTCCGAAAACTGGGAAAACTCCTGCGCCTCCTGCCACGGCGCAGACGGCAAAGCCCAGACCAAGCAAGGCAAGAAACTGAAGATCCGCGATTACACGGATGCGGCGGTTCAGGCCGAGCTCAAGGACGAGGAAATGGTCAAAGCCATCCTCGACGGCGTGAAGGGCGATAACGGCAAGGAGCGCATGAAAGGCTTCAAGGACGAGCTGTCCGAACAGGACGCGAAGGACCTCGTCGCCTTCATCCGCAAAATGAAGGCCTGATCTCGCTCTGATACGGCAATCTCGAGAGCCGGCGGCCGATTAATCCGACCGCCGGCTCTTTTCTTCCCCCCTCGTTCGCGACCCACCCACGATCATGTCCTCCGAGACTCCCTCCACTCCCTCAGCGCCGCTCAAGCTGCGCTCGAACTACAACAACTGGATCAGCGCCATCGGCGCGGTCATTGCCGTCGGCTCGCTCTTCTCATTCGCGCTGCTGACTTGGATGGATCTCACGGGTTCGAACAAGAACCCGTATCTCGGCATCTTCACTTACCTCGTCGCCCCCGGCTTCCTCATCGCCGGCCTCGCGATGATCTTTTTTGGCGCTTGGGCCCAACGCCGCTGGCTCGAGAAGCACGGCGAGACGATGCCCGACAAGTGGCGCCTGAATTTCTCCGATCCCGTCGCCCGCCGCCGCCTGATCATGTTCGGCGTCGCCGGTATCGGCTTCCTGCTCCTTTCCGCCTTCGGCAGCTACCAGACCTTCCACTACGCGGAGTCCAATCAGTTCTGCGGCCAAGTCTGCCACCAGGCGATGAACCCCGAGTTTCAGACCTACCAGCGCGGCGCGCACGCGCGCGTCGACTGCGTGCAGTGTCACGTCGGCTCCGGTGCCGCGGCCTTTGTGAAGGCCAAGCTCAACGGCACGCGCCAGCTCTACGGCTATATTCTCGACAACTACAACCGCCCGATCGACACCCCGGTGCACAACCTCCGCCCGGCGCGCGAGACCTGCGAAAAGTGCCACTGGCCGGAGAAATTCCACGGCAACGTCGACATGTCGTTCGACCATTATCTGTCGGACAAGAAGAACACCGCCGTCTCCACCCGCATGCTGATGCATGTGAACTCCGGCCGCCCCGGCAGCCCGCTCGCCGGCATCCACTGGCACGTCAATCCCGACACCACCGTGGAATACTATGCCGCCGACGCCGACCGCCAGGACATCGTTTGGATGCGCGTCACGAACAAGAAGGACGGCAGCGCCAAGATCTACCGCAACGAAGAGTTCAAGGGCGAGCCGCCCGCCGGCGCCGTCCGCGAAATGGACTGCATCGATTGCCACAACCGCCCCGCGCACGTTTTCCCGACCGCCAACGACGCTGTCGAGCGCGCCATGGCGCTCGGAGAAATCCCGACGAAGTTCCCGAACGTCAAGCGCGTCGCCGTTCAGGCCATGCTCCAGAAGGACATCAAGACCGACGCCGAGGCGCCGCAAAAGATCGCCGACTTCCTCCGCAACAAATTCAAGGACGATCCCGATCTGCCTGCCCTCATCTCCGGGGTGCAGAAGACTTTTGCCGCGACGATCTTCGTCGACCGCAAAGCCGACTGGCGCGTCTATCCGAACAACATCGGCCACAAGGACTGGCCCGGCTGCTTCCGCTGCCACGACGACAAGCACAAGACCGCCACGGGCGAGTCCGTGAAAGCCTCCGACTGCACCTCGTGCCACTCGATCATTGCGCAGGGCAAGATGTCCGAGATGACCACGATTTCCCCGACGGGCCTCGAATTCAAACACCCCGGCGGCGAATACGACGAAGAGCTCAAATGCGCCGACTGCCACAACGGAGGCATCCAGGGCAAGTGAGCCCAATTTCCCCAAAACCGACCCTTTGCTCTTAGTTACCCTAGGTTCATAGGTCAGTGACGCCGGCGCGGATCGCAAGATCCGCGCCGGTTGTCCATGTAGCGCAGGCGTCTCGCCTGCTGCATTTGAAGACCGACGGAGCAGGCGAGACGCCTGCGCTACGGAATACCCGCCGCCGAAGGTGGTCGCCGCTGTCCCGAGCGGCGACGCTTCACCGGCACAGCGCCGGCCGGTGACACACATAACACGCAAGCCTTGCGCAGCGTTGCGCAAAGGGCGGCGGGCCGGGGTGCCGATAAACAGGCATCCTAGATTTAGGTCGGAATCTCCCCCGCGATGCCGCCGCTACTCCACCCCCAGACTGCAAAATACGCTTGGTCCACCATCGGCCGCGCCTCGCCGCCGAAGCGGACCGCGGAGGAACGCGTCGCCGATTTCCACGAGATCTATCGCGAATTCGACGAAGACGCGGTGCGCGCCCAAGCCGCCCGCTGCATCCAGTGCCCCACGCCCGGCTGCGTGCAGGCGTGCCCGCTGAACAACCGCATTCCCGAGTGGCTCGCCCTGACCGCGGCCGGCGATTTCCTCGGCGCCGCCGCACTCTCGCGCAGCACGAGCAACATGCCCGAGATCTGCTCGCGCGTGTGCCCGCAGGAAAAACTCTGCGAGGGCTCCTGCATCCTGACGTCCAAAACCGACGCCGTCGCCATCGGTGCGGTGGAGCGCTTCATCAACGAATACTCTTTCCGCCACGGCGCCTTCGAACTCGTGCAGGCACCCGCGAACGGTCGGCGCGCCGCCGTGATCGGCTCCGGCCCCGGCGGCCTCGCGTGTGCGGACGAACTCGCGAAGCTCGGCTACGGCGTGACGGTTTTCGAATCGCAGCTGATCCCCGGCGGTCTGCTCGTGAATGGCATTCCCGCGTTCAAGCTCGAGAAACACGTCGTCGAGCGCCGCATCGATCTGCTCGTGCGTCGCGGCGTGGAATTCAAGCTCGGCGTGCGCGTCGGCTGGGATCTTTCGCTCGAGGACCTGCGCGAGAAGTTCGACGCGGTCTTCCTCGCGGTCGGCGCGCAGAAGCCCAAGCCGCTCGACATCCCCGGCGCGGCGCTGCGCGGCGTGGTGGATGCGTTGCCCTTCCTCATTCAGAAAAACGTCGACTCGCCCCTCGTCGAGGCCACGCCCGTCGATGTGGCCGGCAAGCGCGTCGTCGTGCTCGGCGGCGGCGACACCGCCATGGATTGCCTGCGCACCGCCCTGCGCAGCGGCGCCGCCGAGGTTACGTGCGTCTACCGCCGCGACCTCGCGAACATGCCCGGCAGCCGCAAGGAATACCACAACGCGGTCGAGGAGGGCGCGCGTTTCCTGTTTCTCACCAATCCGACGGAGATCGCCGGCAACGCGGCCGGTGATCTGGTCGAAGTGCGTTGCACGCGGATGGAGCTGGGGGCGCCGGATGCCTCGGGTCGCCGCAAGCCCCGCGCGGTGCCGAACTCGGAGTTCGCGATCGCCGCGGACATCGTGCTCGTCGCCTACGGCTTCGATCCCGTGCCGTGGCCGGAAGGCAGCGCGTTCGCGCAGATCGAGGTCGACGATTGGGACGGCTTGAAAGTCGACGCGAACCAGATGACGAGCGTCGCGGGCGTTTTCGCGGGCGGCGACTCCGTGCGCGGCCCGAGCCTCGTCGTGCATGCCGTGCGCGATGGCCGGCGCGCCGCCCAGGGCATGCATCGTTGGATCGGCACGCAACGCGCGGGGTAGGGCGAGCCGTCCCCGGTGAGCCGCGGCCCGATGTGCGCGCTCGCAGACGTCGTTTCAGCGTCACTAACCCAACCGGAGGCGATGCGTGCGATCGTGCGGGCCCGCTGGGACCGG
The DNA here is from genome assembly GCA_023432225.1 of Verrucomicrobiota bacterium. GTDB lineage: Bacteria > Verrucomicrobiota > Verrucomicrobiia > Opitutales > Opitutaceae > Didemnitutus. The sequence goes on along the minus strand of JAEYUW010000029.1, from coordinate 11,483 downwards.
CGGATCGAGTTTCGGCGTCCGCCGGATCGAGGTGCTCCGTCGATGGCGATGCTCGCGCAGGCTACTTCGCCGGCTGAGGATCGTCGCGACGATCTTCATCGCGCGGTTCGCGGGCGCGCCGGGGCTCCGGAGCCGGTCGCGGCTCGGGCGCTTTGGGCCGCGGTGGGTCGAAACGCGGGGGCGGATCGAGGCGCGGAGGCGGCGGCGTTGGTCGAGGCGTGACGCCGTGGCTCGGACCGCCGTGGTTGCCGCTGTCCGGGCGATTGGCCGGCGGGCGATCGCGCCAGTCGGGGCGTCCGTCGCGGTCACGATCCGGGCTGCCGGGCCGGGGCCGGTGATCGCGATCCTTGTCGGGAGGCCGCGGCTGCGGCGTGGGATCTTTGACCACGGGTGGCGGCGGCGGGCGGCGCGGTTCGACCGGAACGACGTAGTCTCGCGGATAGTGCGGGCGCAGGTAATCGCGGTTGTAGCGATAGTAGCCGGGCGCGGGATAAGGGCTGTAGTAATAGCCCTGGTCAAACCACGGATCGTAGGCCGGCCAATAATCGTCTGCGCCCACCCGGGCGCGCATCTCGTCCGGTGCCGCTGAATAATACGCGCCGGTGTTCCCCGGGTTGAAGACCGTGACTTTAAATCCGCCATCGGCCGCGATCGCCACGCGGATGATGCGGTCGGCCGCGGCGGCGTTGCTCACCAGGGTGTCTTCGGGGGCGAGCAGGCCGCGTTCCGTGAGGTAGCGGACGACCTCGTCGCGCTTCGCCTGCAATTGCTCGGGGGAGAGCGAGCCGTCTTCCGAGGCGAGGAGGAGTGCCGTGTTGATCCTGATCACGGTGCGGGTCGTCACTCGCGGCGGAGGCGGCGCGGCGCACGAGGCGAGCAACAGGGCGGCGGTCAACAGCACGGGGATCGCACGCAGAAGAGCCATGCCGCACTCTCGGCTCAAACGGGCGGATTCGCAATCCTGCGCACGGCGCCTCCGTTTGGTTGTGTTGCGGCTCAACGGCGCGCGAACTCCCTCTTCCTTGCCACGATTCGCCAGCCATGGAGTGAGACATCCCGTCTCGTTTCCCGTTGACCGAGCCGGAAGCGGGCGGCTTCATCGCAGCATGGTGCCCAGTGTTTTGATCGTCGACGACGAGAAGCACACCCGCGAGGGGTTGCAACAGGCGTTGCAGGACAATTACGACGTGTCGGTCGCCGCGAGTGCCGACGAGGGCTTCAACCTGATGGACGCGCAGGAGTTCGACGTGATCGTCACCGATCTCCGCATGCCCGGCAAAAGCGGCCTGAAGGTCATCGACAAAGCGCTGACGCTCTCGAACAAGCCGGCCGTGATCATGATGACGGCCTACGGCAGCATCGATTCGGCGGTGGAGGCGATGAAGCGCGGCGCCGTGGATTTTCTGACGAAACCGGTCAACATCGAGCGGCTCGAGATCCTCATCCAGCGCGCGCTGAAGACGCGGACGCTCGAGGTCGAGGTGAAGCAGCTGCACGAACGCCTCGATGAGAAGTTCTCGATGGAGGGCATTGTCGGGCACTCGGCCAAACTCGCGCAGGTCATCGATCGCGTAAAACTCGTCGCGCCCTCGCGCGCGACGATCTTGATCGAGGGCGAAACCGGCACCGGCAAGGAGTTGATTGCGCAGGCGATCCACCAGGCGAGCCCGCGCGCCCGCGCGCCGTTCGTGCCGGTGCATTGCGCGGCGCTGCCGGCCACGTTGCTCGAGAGCGAGCTGTTCGGTCACGAGAAAGGCGCGTTCACCGGCGCGACCGAGCGGCGCATCGGGCGTTTCGAGGCCGCGGATACCGGCACGGTGTTCCTCGACGAGATAGGCGAGATCGGCCCGGAAATTCAGGTGAAGCTGCTGCGCTTTCTCGAGACGAAGAGTTTCGAACGCATCGGCAGCACCAAGACGATGACGGTGGACGTGCGCCTCGTCGCGGCGACGAATCGTAATCTCGAGCAGATGGTGAAGGACGGGAAATTCCGCGAGGATCTCTATTTCCGCCTCAATGTCGTGCGCATCACCACGCCCGCGCTGCGGGAGCGCGCCGACGACATTCCGGTGTTGCTCGACCATTTCGTGAAGCTCTACGCCAAGGAGAACGGCTACGAACCGATCACGATCGAGCCCGGTGCGATGCAGCACCTCCAGCGCTACGGTTGGCCGGGCAACATTCGCGAGCTGCGCAATTTTGCCGAGAACATCGTCGTGCTCCAACGCGGCGGCACGCTGAGCGAATTCGAATTGGAGCCGAAATACCGCGGCGATCCCACCATGCCGCCGGCGTTGGCCACCACGCCGCCGACGAATCCGCTCTCCGTCGAAGAGAACGAAAAGCGCCTCCTGCGCGAGGCGCTCATCAAGGCTCGCGGCAATCGCACGAAGGCCGCCGAGATGATGGGCATCAGCCGGCGCACGCTGCACCGCAAGATCGCGCAGTGGCCGGAGCTCGACGTCGTCGATCGATGAGCGCGCTCTGGCAGAGGTGGAACGCGTTGACCTCAACGCGTTCGGAGCGTCTTGCGGTCAAGTCGCTCCACCCGCAGCGATGAGATCGACGCAGGAATTCATCCTCTGGCTCGAGCAGGGTGCGGGCGCACGCGGACTGCGCGCGGCGGTGCTCGTGATCGCGGCGCTGTCGCTGACTTTGGTTTTCTCGTGGAAGCAATTTCACGGGCCGCCGAACGAGTGGACGCTCCAGCAGGTCGAACTCGGCCGGCAAATCGCCCAAGGGCAGGGCTTCACGACGCGCGTGAATTATCCGCAGACCTACGCGGTAATGCGGGCGCGCGGCGTGCCGTTGAGTGAAACGCAGCTGTATCCGGAGCTGTATCACGCGCCGCTTTATCCGCTGGTGCTCGCGCTGGGTTTCAAACTCGCGCCGGGGAAAATCTGGGAGCACACGCCGGCGCCGCCGAATGGCTGGGCACCGGACTACCTCGTGCTCGCGGTTAACCTGGTTTTGTTCTGGTTCGCGGTCTGGCTGACGTGGCGGCTCGCGCGGCGGCTTTTCGACGAGCGCGTGGCGTGGCTCGCGGCTGCCGGCGTCGCGGTGTCGGTGACGCTGTGGCAACAGACGGTCGTGGTGAGCGGATTGCCGCTGCTGATGGTGCTGTTGCTCGCGTTGTTCGGCATGCTGGCGGACGGGGAGGAGCTGTGGGCGGAAGATTATCCGGTGTTCGATCGCTCGCTGGCGTGGCGGGCTGGCGCACTCGGCGCGCTCAGCGCCTTGCTGTTTCTCACGGAGTATTCGGCCGGTCTCGCGGGTCTCGTGCTCGCGGGCTATCTCGCCTGGCGTTTTCGCGGCGCGGCGCGGTGGCCGGCGCTCGGAGTGTTTGTTGGCGTGATGCTGCTGTTGATGGCGCCGTGGCTCGCGCGAAACGTCGCGGTGGCCGGCCATCCGCTCGGGCTGGCCTGGCAGAATCTCGCCCTGAAAGCCGACGATGTGACGGCGTTGCCGAGTATCGCGCGCAACACGGCCAGCGCGGAGGCCGTCGGCCTCGATCTCAAGAAACTTGGCAACAAGGGCCTCACGGGTCTGGAGCGCAATTTGAAGGAGCGCCTCTGGTCGGGTGGCGGGCTGCTCTTCACGGCTTTTTTTGTCGCGGGGCTCGCTTATCAGTTCCGACACGGACCGACCAATCGCGTGCGCTGGTGCTTTGCGGTCACCGCGCTCGTGTTGTTGGCGGCGCAGCCCTTCTTCAGCTCGGGAGAGAGCCCGCGGCTGCCGGCGTATTATCTGGCGCCGTTGCTGATCGTGTTTGGCGCGGGTTTTTTTGCCGTGCTCGTGTCGAGTCAGACGGCGCTCGCGCTGCACTGGCGCTGGGTGGTGACGGGGTTGCTCGCGTTACAGGCGCTGCCGCTGGTGCGCGACTGCCTGGAGCCGCGGAAAGTGCATTTCTATTATCCGCCGTATTTCCCGAATCTCTTCATGGAGCTCCGGCGCGACACTGCGATGCGTTTCCAGCCGGGAGTGACGATCGCGACGGATGTGCCGGCGGGCACGGCGTGGTATGGTCAGCAGCGCGTCTGGGCCAAGCCGGAGCGTCTGCGCGATTTCTATGAGATCACCGTGCAACAGCCCGTTGGTGCGCTGCTGTTGACGCCGGTGACGTTGGATCGTCCGTTTTTCACCGAGTTGGCGGCTCGTCGCGAGGACGCGATTCGCACGCTGTCGGACACGGGCGGGTGGGGCGCGGTTTACGCGGGACTCGTCACGCGACGCATGCCGGCCAATTTCCCGTTGAGCGGCACACCGCAGCGGCTGACCGAGAACATGGTGCTGCTGGTCGACCCGGGGGCCTTTCGGCCCAGGGGAAATTGAATTGCGTCACCCCAGGTGAGGGGGCTTGCTCGGCGTTCGGATATCCTCCTGCGCGACTATGAAATCCCCGCTTCGCTTGGTTGCCTTTGCGGCGCTGTTCCCGGCCCTCTCTTTTGCGGTTTACGCTCCGATCCCGGAGCAAGACCAGGGCAAGGCGCTGTCGTATCGCCTCGGTGCGTCGGTGTCGCATGATTCGAACATCTTCGGCGCGGCCACGGCGGAGATCGACAGCGTGGTTTATTCGGTCACGCCTTCGATCAGCTACAACGGTTCGCTCGACGATCAGACGTTCCTCTCGGCGAGTTACGATCTCAGCTTGGATCACTTTGTCGACCGGCCCGGCAAGAAGAACCTCACGAGCCACACCGTCACCGCGCGCATCGCGCATGCGTTCAGCAGCACGAGCAACATCGACGTCAGCGACAGCTACCAGATCTCGAAGAATCCCCAGTCGCTCCTCGCCGGTCTGCCGCTCAACACCGACCAGTCGTTCAAGATGAACCAGTTCAACGCGCGCTTCGTCACGGCGTTGAACCCGAAGACGATCCTGACGCTGAAGTATCGCAATCTCGACTTCGCCTACGATCTCGCGTCGCTCGCGGCGCAGCTCGATCGCATGGAACATCTCGCGGGTCTCGAAGCCGCTTTTTCGCTCCTGCCGGAAACCAAGCTCGTCGGCGAGTATCGCTACCAGAACGTCGGCTACAGCCAGGGCTCGGCCAGCAAGGACAAGCGCTCGCACTTCTTCCTCGCGGGGGCCGATCACAATCCCAACCAGAAGCTCACCCTGAGCGCCCGCGCCGGCCTCGAGGATCGCACGCGCGAAGGCGAGAGCGACACCACCGCGCCCTACGCTGAGCTCAGCACGCGCTACGCCTACAGCGACAGTTCCTTTGTCGCCGCCGGCTACGTCTACACGTTGGAAGAAGCCTCTGACGTGCTGCGCTTCACCGACACGAAGGTGAACCGCTTCTTCGTGAACGTGCAGCACCGACTCACCCCGCTGATCAGCGCGTCCGGTTCGGTCACGTGGGAACCCTCTCAACTGCAGGGCCGCGCCGGCGTCGCCGATGTCGACGAGACGACGTCACGCGTCGGGTTCGCCCTGTCGTGGCTGCCGACGAAAAATTGGGTCGTGAGCGCGACGATCGACTCCGATCAAGTGAACTCCGACGACCCGAGCCGCGAGCAGGATCGCACCCGCTACGGGGTTTCGGCTCGCTTCTCGTTCTAACGGCGTTACGTCGCCGCAATGGCTTCGCCCACCTCCGGTCCCGGCTCCGCGACCCTCAGCGACTTCCTCGGGCTGCTGCGCCTGCGTCTCTCGCTCGTGTTGCTGGTGTTCGGACTGGTGCTCATCACCACGGCGGGCGTTACGGCTCTGTTGCCGAAGTGGTATGTCGCCACCGCGAAGATCCGCGTCGAGAAACCGGAAAGCGAAGTGAAGCTCTTCCAGAACCAGAACTCGTCCTACTACGACCCGTATTTCATTCAGGATCAGTTCGAGATTCTGCAGTCGGAAAAAATTCTCTACCGCGTCATCGAAAACCTGAAGCTGAACGACGTTATCGGCCGGCAGATGAGCGACGGGCAGTCCTGGCCTTCGGCGATCACCTATCAGTATCTCACCAAGAAGATGTTCACGCCCGAGTCGCGTCGGGCCACCTCGCTCATCGAGCTCAATGTCCAGGCCCGCGACCCGCAGCTCGCCGCCTCCATCGCGAACGAGATCGCGCGCGTCTACGCCAACGATCGCGTCGACCTCGCCACCTCCGAGCAGCGCGAAGGCCTCGCCAAGCTCCGCGGTGAACTTGAGAAACAGGAACAGGTCGTGGTCGCCCAGCGCGATCGCGTGGAAAAGCTCCGCAAGGATCTCGATATTTCCGGCGTCGACCTGAACCAGCGCTACTCCGACATGGAGATCGAGCGCCTGCGCCAGATGCAGAACTCACTCATTGCGCTCCGCGTCGACGCCATCGGCCGCAAGACCCGCTGGGAGCGCTTCAAAACCATCCCCGTCGCGGAGCGGCGCAACTTGGTCAACTCCGAGCTCATCGCCGACGCGAACATCCAGAATCTCCTCCAGGCCTTTCTCGTCGCCGACCAGAATCTCACGCGCCTCAAAGGCCGCCTGGGCGAGGCGCACCCCGACCTCATCGCCGCCGTCGATGCCCGCGGAAAAATCGAAGAGCAACTCGACCGTCAACTCGCCGGCTACGAGACCTCGCTCGAGATGGCGTTCCAGGAGTCCGAGGCCCGCGTGATCGAGCTCGAGCGCCAGCTCGCGCAAGCCAAGGTCGACCAAATCCTCTCCGCGCGCGAACGGATGCGCCCCTTCGAGGAAGCCGCCACCAAGCTCGACGACGAACAGCGCCTGCTCACGACGCTCAAGCTCACGCTGCGCCAGCGCGAAATCGATTTCCAGGTTCCGAAGAAGACGATCGAGATTCTCAACGTCGCGGAAGCGCCGCGCTTCCCTTCGAAACCCAACTGGACGCTGAATCTTCTCTTTGCCGCGGTCTTCGGTTTGATCCTGGGCGTCGGTGCGGCGGTGCTCGTCGAATACTTCGACACGAGTTTCCGCAACGTTGCCGACGTCGAATCGAAGCTGAACCTGCCCGTGTTGGGCGTGATTCCTTTCCAGCGCTCGCCCGCCGAGAAGCACGATGCCGGCTCGCCCGAGGGCGAGCCATTCCGCGTGCTGCAAACGAACCTGAACCTCGCGCTGCGCGCTGGGCAGCCGGTGGCGCTCAGCATTTTCTCGGCCGGGCCGGGCGAAGGTAAATCCACGACGCTGCGCCAACTCGCGCTCACGATGACCAACGCCGGGGAGAAGGTCTTGTTGATCGATTCCGACGTCCGCCGCCCCACGCAACACCGCCTCGCGGAACTCCCGCGTGATCCCGGCCTGACGGATATACTGCTCAATAAAGTCGCTTGGACCGACTGCGTGCGGCGCGACGACACCGGCCTCGACCTGATCACCGCCGGCACCGCTGCCAACGTGACGCTCAGCCTGCTTTACGCCAACAAGCTCCGGGAACTCGTCGCGGAATTCAAAGGCCGCTACGACAAGATCCTTTTCGATTCGCCTCCGATCATCGGCGTGAGCGACGCGTCCGTGCTCGCCAGCATCGCCGACGGCACCGTCCTGCTCATCCAGCACCGCCGCAATCCCGCGAGCATGGTGCAGCGGGCGAAACAAATCATCGACAGCGTGAAGGCGCCGGTCATCGGCGTCGTGCTCAATCAAGTGCCGCACGGCACCGGCGAAGACTACGGCTACTACACCGCCAACTACTCGTATTATTCCCACGACACGGAGACGAAAAAGGCCCGCCGCCAGGGCGGCCGCGAGCCGGAGCAGCTCGATCTGACCGAGAAGAGCGAGCGGCGTCCGCGCGCTTGAACATGTTCGCGCGGCACGCTTTTCGCCTGCTTCTGCTCACTGCCACGCTCGCGGGCGCGGCCTAGGCGGCCGAAATTCGCGTGGCCGGTTCCGACCTGCTCGGCCCGGCCTTCGTCGCGGCGGTGGAAAAATTCGGCCGCGAAAACAGCGTGACGGTCACCTCGTTGCTGGCCGGCACGCGGACGGGACTGGATCGTCTGCGCTCCGGCGACGCCGATATTGGTTTGTTCGCGTTGCCGCCCGGAGAGGCGGCGCCGGGCGATCCGCTTCTCACTCGTGTCATCGCTTACCAGCCCATCGTGCTGGTGGTGTCTGACAACCTCCCCGTCACCCAACTCACGCTCGCCCAGGTGCGCGGGATCTTTGCCGCCACCGGCGCCGAGAATTTCACGCAGTGGGGTGAACTCGGCCTCACCGGGGAATGGCGCACGCGCGCGATTGCCATTCAGGCGATGGAGCCGCGAGCCGCCCTCACGCTCCCGCTGTTTCGGCGTCTGGTGTTGAACAACGCCGACCTGAAACCGCTCGCGAGCACCGCCACGCTCGAGCGCGTGCTGGACCGCGTGCGGACCTCCGACAACGGCATCGGCCTCGTGCCCGCCGTGCCGGAAGCGAACAGCGGACTGCGCGCGGTGGCGCTCGCGCCCAGCGTGCGCGAGTCGGCGCACCTGCCGACGCCCGAGAGCCTTCACGACGGCGGCTATCCGCTGCGGCTGCCGCTGTATGTGAGCTTTCGCCGCGAGGCTGCGCCGCGATTGCAGTTGTTCCTGCGCTTCCTCCTCGGTGACGAGTGTGCCGAGGCTCTTGCCCAAGCTCATTTCATCGCGTTGCCGATCGATGCGCGCAACCAGCTGGTCTTCGAGCTGGAAGAATTTAACTGAGCGCGGGCGCGCCCGCGCCGCTGGTCAGGAACAGGGCTTGTCAGGGCAGGGGAGGCGGCTTTCACTGGCCGGCTAAATTTCTCCCATGGCCTCGATCACGAAGAGCTACGAACCGCACGACGTCGAAAAGAAGTGGTATGCCGCCTGGCAATCCGCCGATGCCTTCGCGGGCCGGGTCAATCCCGCCAAGCCGGCTTACTCGATCGTCATCCCGCCGCCGAATGTCACCGGCGTGCTCACGATGGGCCACGTGCTCAACAACACGATCCAGGACATCCTCATCCGCCGCGCGCGCCTCGAGGGCAAGGAGGCGATGTGGCTGCCCGGCACCGATCACGCCGGCATCGCGACGCAGACCGTCGTCGAACGCGAGTTGCGCAAGCAGAAGGTGCATCGCCGCGACCTCGGCCGCGAAAAATTCCTCGAGAAGGTCTGGTCCTGGCGCGAGGAAAAGGGCGGCATCATCCTCAAGCAGCTGCAGGCGCTCGGCGCCTCGTGCGACTGGAGCCGCACGCAGTTCACGATGGACCCGCACTACTCGCAGGCGGTGCTCGGCGTGTTCGTCGACCTTTTCGCGAAGGGCCACATCTATCGCGGCAAGCGCATGGTGAATTGGTGCCCCGTGTCGCTCACGGCGCTCTCCGACGAGGAAGTCGTCATGAAGCCCGCGAAGGGTTTTCTCTATCAGGTGCGCTACGAACTCGTCGATCAGCCCGGTCGCTTCATCGAGGTGAAGACGACGCGCCCCGAGACGATTCCCGGCGACGTTGCCATCGCGGTGCACCCCGACGACCCGCGCTACACCGATCTCATCGGCAAAAAAGTGCGCCGCCCGCTCGGGCCGACGGCCGAGATTCCGATCATCGCCGATACCGCCGTGGACAAGGAATTCGGCTCCGGCGCACTCAAGATCACGCCCGCGCACGACAAGGTCGACTTCGAGGTCGGCCAGCGCCACAAGCTCCCGCCGATCGACGTCCTCAACGCCGACGGCACGCTCAACGAACTCGCCGGCCCCGAACTCGCAGGCATGGACCGCTTCGCCGGCCGCAAGAAAGCCGCCGAACTCCTGAAGGAGCGCGGCGCGCTCGTGAAGGAAGAGCCTTACGAGAACAACGTCGGCTATTCCGAACGCGCCGACGTGCCGATCGAGCCGCGCCTGACGTGGCAATGGTGGCTGAAGTATCCGCGCGTCGAAGAAGCGAAAGCCGCCGTGCGCGACGGCCACATCAAGTTCCACCCGGAGCGCTGGTCGAAGGTTTACCTGCACTGGCTCGAAAACATCCAGGACTGGTGCATCAGCCGCCAGCTCTGGTGGGGTCACCGCATCCCGGTGTGGTATGCCAAGGGCTTGGACAAGGAGAAGCTCACCGAGGCCGATCTCGCCGACCCGAAGAAGGTTCACGTTTCCCTCGAAGGCCCGGCCGACAAGGACAACTGGGTGCAGGAGGACGACGTGCTCGACACCTGGGCCTCGTCGTGGCTCTGGCCGTTCGCCACGCTCGGCTGGCCCGACAAGGCCGCGATGGAGCGGGACGGATACAATTATTTCTACCCGACCAACACGCTTGTGACGGGGCCGGACATCATCTTCTTCTGGGTCGCGCGCATGATCATGGCCGGTCTGGAGTTCACGCATCCGGGCGAGCCGCTGGAGAAAAGGATTCCGTTCAAGGACGTGTATTTCACCGGCATCATCCGCGACGCGCAGGGTCGCAAGATGTCGAAGTCGCTCGGCAATTCACCCGACCCGCTCGACCTCATCGCGAAATACGGCGCCGACGGCCTGCGCTTCGGCATCGTGTCCATCGCCCCGCAGGGTCAGGACATCCGCTTCCAGGAAGACCGCATCGAGAGCGGCAAGAATTTCTGCAACAAGCTTTGGAACGCGTGCCGTTTCCGCCAGATGAGCGGCGACATGGCCGACAACTCCTCGCCCGGTGCCATCCTCGCGCGCATCGAGCCGGCGAAGTTCGACGCCGACGACCATGCGATCCTCGACCGCCTCTTCGCGACCACGCGCGAGGTGGACCGTTGCTTCAACCAGTTCGAGTTCAGCGCGGCGGTGCAGGCGTTGTATGGATTTTTCTGGAACGATTTCTGCGACTGGTATGTGGAGGTCTCCAAGGCCAAGCTCCAAGAACCGGCGACGAAGGCCAACTGCCTCGCCATCCAGGACCTCGTGCTGCGTCAGACGCTCCTGCTGCTGCATCCGTTCATCCCGTTCATCACCGAGGAGCTCTGGCACCAGCTCGGTTACGGAGCCGAAGGGACTTTCCTCATGCGCGACACGCAGCTGGAGAGCCCGTCGCAATTCGCCGGCCGCGGCCTGCAGATCGACGCCAATGCCGCGTCGCAGGTCGAAACGCTCAAGGCCGTCGTCTCGCAGGTCCGCGCCTTCAAGGCCGAGCACGGCGAAGCCGCGAACAAGGCCTCGGAGTTCGTCGTCGAGGCTTCCGACGCCCATTGGGCGATTCTCGATGCCAACCTCGCCAAGATCAAACGCATGGCCGGCGCCGCCACCATCACGCGCGGCGCGATGTCGCCGACCGCTCCGGTCACGGTGACTGCGCTGGGTTCGTGGAATCTCATCAAGCAGCTCAAGGGCGATCCCGCCGCCGAAAAGGCGCGCCTGAAGAAGGAGATCGAAACCCTCGCCAAGCACATCGCCGGCACCGAGGCCCGTCTCTCGAACGAGGCATTCGTCAGCAAGGCCCCGCCGGCCGTGCTCGAAGGCGCGAAAAAGCAGCTCGCCGACCTCCAGGCCAAGAAAGCCGAGAACGAGCGCCTGCTGGCCGCGCTCGGGTAGGAGTGACGTGTTTCCTGCATCGCCCTACACACCCCGCCCTGTCGGGCACCCC
>JAEYUW010000004.1 GCA_023432225.1 Verrucomicrobiota bacterium | reverse complement strand
GCTGTAGCGGCGGTCTATGACCGCCGAGGCGAGTGATCGGCGGTCATAGACCGCCGCTACAGGAAACGGATGAACGATCGTGGACATCATCAGAATCGCCGCGCGCCGCGCGAGATGTCGGTGAGGGAGTGGAACACGAGCGGATCGTTCGGCCAGAGGAGCTGTGCGTGGGCGACGCCGGCATTAAGGCCCTGGACGCGCGCGCGGGCGAGCTGCAGCTCGACGTAGTTGCGCGTCTTCATTTGCGAGGCGTGGGCTTCCATCGCCTTGGTCCAGGCGGTCATGATCGGCTTGTCGGAGATATCGATCACGACCGGCGAAACGTCGCGCGGTTCGGCGCTCGGCCCGAGCGCGTAGAAGAAAAGTTGCCCGACGGCGTGAGGTGTCTGGCTCTTCAACTCGGCCACGCCGCCATAGCGGGCGATGCGCGTGGCGTCGCGCACGAGTTGGCCGAGGCGCCAGTGGTCGGGGTGTTGGTTGGGTTCCGGCGTGGGCGCGAGCACGATGCCCGGCCGGACGGTGCGGATGACCGCCGCGAGTTTGAGCGCGTGGGCGTTGCGAATGTCGAGGTGCGAGTCGCCGTCGAGGTCGACGAACTCGACCTTCGCGCCGAGGAGTTTCGCGGCTTTCTCCGCCTCTTTCGTGCGCTCCGCCGGAGTGCCGTTGGTGCCAGCTTCGCCGCGGGAGCAGACGGCGAAGTGTGCGGGTCGGCCGGCCTGCGTCTCGCGCGCGATGATGCCGCCGGCGCCGAACTCGATGTCGTCAGGATGCGCGCCAAAGGCGAGCAGGGGTGCGGTCGAGAGATTCATGAGGAGAGAAGCGGGCGTTGGGGGTTTGTAACGTATTATGTTACAAACTGGCTCGGGGCGTCAGGAGGGAAATTCGGGCCAGGCTTCGTCGGAGCGGTCGATGGGGTCGCGGGGGACGAAGGTGATTTCGGGGGCGTCGGCGACGTTGAGATACGCCTGCTCGCCGGCGCCGCAGATGTAGTGCGTGCAATGGATCACGCTTTGCATCCAGCGGAGGCGCGAGTCGCGGGTGGGGCTGATTTGCGCTTTGGCGAACGGTTGCGCCGGGAGCGTGATGTAGCTGTTGCCGCCTTCGTGGAGTTTGAGCGCACCATCGAGCAGGCGCGCGCGGACGGTTTCGCCTTGGTGCGGCACGTCGACGAAGCACTCGGCGATGTCGCAGGCCGCTTCGCGCACGGCGCGGTCGCCGGAGCGGACCACGCGCACGCCGTCGAGCAGGCCCATGGCGCGATACATTTCGAGGCAGAAGTCGGCCACGTTATCCGCACGCACGGCGCGGAAGGCCTCGAGCGCGCGCGGCGAGACGTAGGCGCCGAGTTCGCGCGCGGTGTTGACCGGCCAGGCGTCGGGGATGCGCTTGAGGAAGAGCGGGGAGAATTTGCGCTGGAGCTTGTTCGCGAAGGCGAAATTCACCGTGTGCGGCTCGTCGGTCTTGTGGTGGCGCAGCGTGGTCTGCGTCTCGCGCGGATCGTGATCGCTGTCGTGGTAGAAGAACACGATCTCGCCGCCGATCTGCTGTTGGAGGCGGCGCGCGGTGACGAACTTCGCGTAGAGGAAGCGCCGCGGAAAGATGCCGCAGGGTTGCTGGCCGAAGCAGATGACCGGAGAATTCATTTAACCACGGATTGCACGGATACCACGGATGGGAAATTGGGGTGAGGGGATTTGATCCGTGTCATCCGTGCAATCCGTGGTTGGTTGGTTTGGGGAGGAAGAGCTGGATCGTCACGGCGAAGAGCATGCAGGCGACGCAGCCGATGACGTTATACCAAAGGTAGGAGATGCTGAGCGTGGCGTAGAGCACGAAGACGAGCAGCTGCGCAGCGAGCGCGCCCCAGAAAACCGCGGTGCCGCGCACCCATTTCAGGAAGAACGCGACGAGGAACAGCCCGAGCACGACGCCGTAGAAGATCGAGCCGAGGATATTGATCGCCTCGATGAGATTTTCGGCGAAGCCGGCGTAGAGCGCGAACGCGATGGCGAACAAACCCCACAGCGCCGTGAGCCATTTCGCGACGCGGACGTTGCGCGCCTCGTCGTGGACGGCGAGCGGGCGGACCTGCCGCCAGAGATCGATCGTCGAGGTCGTCGCGAGGGCGTTGAGCTCGCTGGCCTTCGAGCCGAGCGCGGCGGCGATCATCACGGCGACGAGCAAGCCGACGACGCCCTGCGGCATTTGCGCGACGATGAAGCTGAGGAAGACGTAATCGGAGTCTTTCACCGCCGCTTTTTTGTCAGCGGCGAGCAGCGCTTTTTTCGCTTCGGCGCGCACGGCGTCGGTGGCCTGGTTGGCGGCGACCATTTCGGCGCGGGCGGTCGTCTCGGCGGCGGTGTCGCCACGCGTGCGCGCGTCCTGCCACGCGGCGATTTTCTCCTGTTTGGCGATGTGGAGCGCGGCGTGTTTTTCTTCGATGGCGCGGAACGTGGCGCCGTTGGCACCGGAGGCGTGGTGCTCCCACTCGGCGCGGTTGTAGAACACGGGGGCCGGCTGGAACTGATAAAACACGAACACCAGCGCGCCGAGCAGCAGGATGAAGAACTGCATCGGAATCTTGATGAGCGCGTTGAAGACGAGGCCGAGCCGGCCTTCGCGCAACGAGGCCCCGCCGATGTAGCGCTGCACCTGCGATTGATCGGTGCCGAAGTAGGAGAGCGAGAGAAACAGACCGCCGAGCAGGCCACTCCAGAACGTGTAGCGCTTCGAGGGATCGAAGGAGTAGTCGACTGCTTCGAGCTTGCCGAGGGCGCCGGCGAGATCGGCGGCTTCGGTGAAGCCCATGCCGGCCGGAAGTTTGGTGAGCAGGACGAAGAACGCCGTGATCATACCCGCGAAAATCACGGCCATCTGCCATTTTTGCGTGAGGCTGACCGCGGCACTGCCGCCGGTGACGGTGTAGACGATCACGAGCAGGCCGGTGCCGATGATGGTGAAATCGAGCCGCCAACCGAGGACCGTCGAGAGAATGATGGCGGGCGCGTAGATCGTGACGCCGGCCGCGAGGCCGCGTTGGAGGAGGAAGAGTCCGGCGCCAAGCAGGCGGGTTTTGGCGTCGAAGCGCTGCCCGAGATATTCGTAGGCCGTGTAGACGCCGAGCCGGCGATAGATCGGCAGAAACACCGCGCAGACGATGATGAGCGCGAGTGGCAGGCCGAAGTAATTTTGGACAAAGCCGATGCCGCTCTCGAAGCCCTGGCCCGGAATGGAGAGGAACGTGATCGCGCTCGCCTGCGTGGCGGCGACGGAGAGGCCGATCGTGAACCAGCCGGTCGTCTTGCTGCCCTTCAGGTAGGTATCGAGGTGATCGGTGTGGCGCGTGCGCCAGGCGCCGTAGGCCGCGATGCCGACCATCGTTCCGAGCAGGACAATCCAGTCGAGGGTCGTCATGCGAACACGCGGGAGAAGACGGTCAGCCCGATCACCACGAGCGCGAAGACCGCGAGCACGAACCAGTAGACCGCGCGCCACGTGCGCAGGCCGGGCAGGCCGGTGTCGCGGTCGTCGCCGACGGTATCGTTGGTGGGGGCGGCGGGAGTTTTTTCAGGGGCGGGGCGCATGGCGCGGGCGGGCGTTCTCGTTTGCCGCGGATGGCGCGGATGAACGCGGATAAGACGAATGAAGGAGACGGGATTCTCGCTGCATGATCCGCGAACATCCGCGCCATCCGCGGGAAAGAAAGCCGTGCATCGGCGGCATGGCGTTCATTCGCTTTTCAGCGAAACGAGATTGGCGAACAACCGCCAGGCGCCGGGCACGCCGGCGGGCAGTTGGCGGAAGAAGGCCAGGCCGGTGTAGACGTAGTGGCCCTGGCCGTGACGCGCGATCAGCAGGCTGCTCTTCAACGGCGCTTCGCCGGCGTCGCTCATGGCGAGCAGCGACGTGAAGTGCGCGTCATCCCACTTGGAGGGGAAATACGCGCCGCGTTCCTGCACCCAGCCGTCCCAATCCGCGGCGCGGATGCGATTCGGCGCCATCAGGGCCGGATGTTCGGCGAGTGCGGTGACGGCGGCGCGTTCGTCGGTGACGCGGAGTTGCGGGGCGGGGCCTTCGATCGAGAGCGCGTAGGGCGCGAGCGTCGGAGAGGCGAGGCCGTTGGGGCGGTTGTATTGCGCGATGACGGTGCCGCCTTGCTCGACCCACGCGAAGAGGCCGGCGAGGTTCTCCTTGAGATCGGTGCGTTCATTGAAGGCGCGCACACCGATCACGACGGCGTCGAGGCCGGACAGTTTTTCGGGCGTGAGATCCGCGCCCGCGAGGCGGCGGACGTTGTAGCCCATTTGCTCGAGGCATTCGGCGACGTAATCGCCGGCGCCGGGCAGGTAGCCGATAGCTTTGCCGCGGATCGCAAGGTCGAAGCTCGCGATGCGCACGCTCGCGGGCGGCTGGAGCAGGAGGGGCGGCAGGTGCGCGTAACGCAGCTCGAGGCGTTTGTTCGAGTAGGTGTGGCCACCGAGTTCGGCTTCGGCGGTGAGTTCGCCGGCCCCCCCGGCAGAAGGAGCAGTGAGAGTGAAAGTGAGAGTGGACTTTTCGCCGGCTTGTTCGAAGGCGAATGACTTCTCCGCAGGAGCGACGCTCCAACCCGTGGGAGTTTTCAGACGCAATGTGCCGCGACCGGGGCGGGCGGAGGAGATTTCGACGGAGACTTCCTTGGTCGAGCCGGGAGCGACGTAGAAGATGTCCGAGCCGAATGTCAGTGACACCGGCGGGATGATGTCGAGCGGGCGGCGGTGCTCGCCTTGCGCGTCGCGCGTGACGAAGACCGGCTCGTCGGTGACCTCGAGCTGATGCGGGCCGATCTTGAAGACGTGCGTGACGGTGACGACCGGCGGATTGATGGGGCGGCCGATCAACCGCGGGTCGGAGACGCGCGCGATGCCGGCGGCGCTCGGCTCGCGCAGCCAATAAGGCTGGGTGACTGGCGTGTTGAACGGCAGCACGCCGCGGAGGGACTCCGAGACGAGCCACAAACCGCTGTTGGTCGACACGGCGCCGGGCTGCCGCACGAGGTCTGCGCCTGTGGCGCGGCTATCGACGTGCTTGATCTCGATGCCGTGTGAGCGCGGCTGCCAAGTCTGCGGGAAAATGAGACGGTAGCGAATCTCCAGCGGCTCGCCGGGGGTGAACTCCGCTTGCGCGACCGTGGTTTCGACCGTGACGCCGAGGCAGGAAAGCAGAATGCGATCGAGCTGAGCGCGCTTGTCGTCGATGACGGGATCGCGTGGCAGCGCCGCGAGCTTGGTGCGCAGCTCGAGTAACGCGGGCGCGGTGGCGCCGGGGTCGTCCGCTTTGTAGTCGGCGATGATTTGTGCGAGCGCCGCGTCGATTTCCTCGCCGTGTGGATAGCGCTTCCACGTGGTGTCGACGCCGTCGAGCAGGTCACTGGTTGCGGGAGTGCCGGCGAGGAGCAGCAGCGTCTGACCGTTTGGACCGGTGCGCGGGCGCAGCGCGAAGCCGCCGAGGCCCTGGGTCTTGTGTTGCGAGCGGCTCAGCGCGGCGATCTGGCCGAACTCCTGGCCGCTGGTGGCGTCGGTGCCGGCGATGTCTTGCGAGAACGTGGGCCCGTCGAGCGGGAGCGGTGCGTTCGCGCTTCCGCCGAAGCGAAACACGTTCCAGAGCACGCGGGTCGGTTGCCAGGGCGTGAGGCCTTGCGCGAGTTGTTCGGGATAGGCCTTCGGGTCGCCGGCGAGTTTGAAGGCTTCGACGGCCAGCATCGCGGAAGCGGTGTGATGGCCGTGCCCGCCGCTGCCGGGCGGAATGGGAAAGCGCGTCACGATCACGTCGGGGCGAAACTGGCGAATGACCCGGACGACGTCGCCGAGCACTTGTTCGCGGTCCCAAAAGGCGAGCGTTTCGGCCGGCGTCTTCGAGAAACCGAAGTCGATGGCACGCGTGAAGAATTGCCGGCCGGTATCGAGCTGGCGGGCGGCCAGCAGTTCATGGGTGCGGAGGAGACCGAGTTTCTCGTCGAAGTCGCGGCCGAGTTCGTTTTGTCCGCCGTCGCCGCGGGTGAGGGAGAGATAGGCGGCGCGCACGCCGCGGCCGCGGGCGAGGTAGGTGATCAGCTCGGTGTTCTCGTCGTCGGGATGCGCGCCGACGTGGAGCACCGTGGCCACGGTGCGGAGGGAGCGAAGCTCCTGCGCGATTGCGTTGGGCGGCAGTGGCGCGGGCGCGGAGTCGGCGAGCGTGCGCAGCGCGGCAGTGAGAGTGAGCGTGGCAACGGCGAGCGAGCAGGGGCGGACGGGCATCTGGGCAGCAGGAAGGGAGGAGCGATACAAGGGAGGGAGGGGCTTGATGCCCCGACGGAGAGCGCTCGTTCAACGTCAGGGCATCAAGCCCCTCCCACCAAGAATGAAAGCGCCGCGTGGTTCGACGCGGCGCGGGGCGGACGGGTTACTTCAGACGCGCGAGCAGCGCCTTGTTCAAGCGAATGTATTCGTCGCGCAGTTCGCCGGGCTTGTCCTTTTCGGCCATAGCGAGCGATTCCTCGGCAGCGGCCTTCGCGGCGGCCTTGTCGCCCATTTTTTCAAGGATGAGGCCCTTGCGGTAAAGCATCCACATCTGCCCGGGGCGGGCGGAGATCGCGGCGTTCACCCACTCGAGGGCTTTCGGCAAGTCGTGGTTGTTCTCGAGGTAGAACATCGCCGAGGAGAAGTAGAGCATGGCGTTCGGTTTCTCCTGCGCCTTGATGGCGGCCTCGATCTTGGGCGAGAGCATGCCGACCGTATCGACGGTGAGCGGCACCGCGACGTGGGTGTTTTCCCACGTGAAATTCAGCGTGGCGGAGGTGTCGCGCAGATCGTTGAACCAGATGGAAAATGTTTCCACCGGCGACGAGAGCGAGGTGACCTTCGCCGAGACGCGGGCGATGTCGTTCTTCTGGTCGTAGGCGTAGGAGCCCCATTGGGACATGTTCTTGTGGACGATGACGGTCCACTCCTTCTCGCCCGGAATGGTGAAGAGCTCGTAGGTGCCGGACGGGACGGCGGTGTCGCCGATCTTCACGTCGGTGCTGAAGGAGATCTTCGTCGCGGAATTCGCGCCGGTGCGCCAGATCTCGCCGTAGGGAACGAGGCCGCCGAAAATCTTGCGGCCCTTCACGCCGGGGCGGTTGTAGTTCACCTCGATGTCGGTCACGCCGACTTGTTGTTTGATCGTGGCGGGCGGGCTGGCCTGCGGCAGCACGAGCTTCGGTGCAGCGGGCGTCTGGGCGTGAACGGCGCCGGCGAGCGCGAAGCCGACGGCGAGGAGCGGGATCAGTTTGGATTTCATGGGGTGAAAGGGAGTGGACCGGACGGGCACGCTAGGCATCAGTGCGAAAAGAACAAGCGCCTGCCAGCAAGAGAAGAGCAGCGTGGAGACGTGAGTATTCCCGAGATTAAGAACGCTCACACCGGGTCTCGGCCAAGTTTTACCCGGTGAGCGACGGCTTCGGCCGGTTGACCGGGGGATTTTTCGAGACGTAGTTGGGTCGAAAGAATCCCCCGACCGGCCGCGCGCGCGGCCGCCGCACTCATGTCTGCTGTTCCCCCGTCTTCTCCTCCCCGCACCGAAGAGGCCAAGTCCGTCATCGACATGTCGAAGATGAACGAAGGTCAACGCGCCGCCCTGCAAGTCACCGAGGCTGCGCGCGAGTCGCACGACGACCTGAGTTTCGTCGCGCAGCTTTTCATGGGCAGCTGGTCGCCGGGGAAACTGCATCCGGTGACGGAAGTCGACGCCGAGGAAAAGGCGCGCGCCGACCAGTTTCTCGCGGAACTTGCGATGTTCCTGAAAGCGCACGTCGATCCGGAAGCGATCGATCGCACCGGCGAAATTCCCGATGCCGTGATGGGCGGCCTCGCGCAGCTCGGTGCTTACGGCATCAAAGTCCCGCGCGCCTACGGCGGGCTCGGCTTCTCGCAGACGACCTACTGCCGCGCGTGTCAGCTGATCGCGAGCCACTGCGTGAACACGTTCGCGCACCTCTCGATTCACCAATCCGTCGGCGTGGCGCAGCCCGTGGTGCTGTTCGGCACGGAGGAGCAGAAGACGAAATTTCTTCCGCGCGTCGCCCGGGGTGAAATATCAGCTTTTGCTCTCACCGAAGGCGGCGTCGGCTCCGATCCGGCACGCATGAAGACCACCGCGACGCCCACCGCGGACGGCGAAGCCTTCGTCCTTAACGGCGAGAAGCTCTGGTGCTCGAACGGCACCCGCGCCGGCTTGCTCATCGTCGCCGCGCAGACCCCGCCGAAGATGATCGACGGCAAGCCGCGCACGCAGATCACGACGTTTGTCGTCGAAGCAAACTCACCGGGCGTGGAGGTGGTGCACCGCTGCCAGTTCATGGGCCATCGCGCGATCTACAACGGCGTGTTGCGCTTCACCCATGTCCGCGTGCCGCGCGCCAACATCATCGGCGGCGAAGGTCGCGGTCTGAAAGTCGCGCTCACGACGCTCAACGCGGGCCGGCTGTCCATTCCCGCTTCGAGCCTCGGCGTGACGAAGCGCGCGCTCCAGATCGCGCGCGAGTGGGGCAAGACGCGCATCCAGTGGGGCGTGCCGATCGGCCAGCACGCGGCGGTGGCGGAAAAAATCCGCCGCATTGCCGCAAGCGCCTTCGCGATGGAAGCGATGCTGATCGCGACCTCACGCATCGTCGACCGCGACAAGCACGCCGACATCCGCCTCGAGGCCGCGATGTGCAAAATGTGGGGCACGGAAAAGGCGTGGGCCGCGCTCGACGACCTCATGCAAGTGCGCGGCGGCCGCGGTTACGAAACCGTCGATTCGCTCCGCGCGCGCGGCGAGACGCCGTATCCGGTGGAGCGCATGATGCGCGATGCGCGGGTGACGACGATTTTCGAGGGTTCTTCAGAAATCCTCCGGCTCTTCATCATGCGCGAGGCGCTCGATCCGCACCTCAAGATCGCCGGCGTGGCGTTGAACTCCGAGCGTCCGTGGGGCGAGCGGCTGGCGAGTGCGTTCAAAGCGGCGGGTTTCTACGCCTGGTGGTATCCGAAACAGTGGCTGCCCTTCGGCGGCGGCGCGCCGGCCGATATGCATCCGCAACTCGCGGCGCATTTCAGCGCGGTGGCCGGACTCTCGCGCCGGATGGCGCGGACGTTGTTTCACCAGATGGTGAAATTCGGACCGAAGCTGGAGAAGCGCCAGGTGTTGCTCGGTCGGATCGCCGACATCGGCGCTGATCTCTTCGCCATCGCGGCGACGTGCACCTACGCGCAAAAACTGCTCCAAGAGGGCGAGCCGGAGGCGCGCGTGTTGCCGCTCGTCGACGATTTCGTCGCGCAGGCGCGGCTGCGCGTGCGGCAGAACTTCGACGGCATCGCGCACAACGCCGATCAATCGGGCTACGATCTCACCCAGCAGGTGCTCGCCGGCGAGCACACGTGGGTCGAGCGCGGGATTCTCGATGGTTGAGAAATGATCGCGGAAGCGCGGACGGGGTGCGGGCAGGCCTCCCGCTTCGTGCCGGGGCTCACGCCATGCGCGCGGCGCGCTCGGCGGTGATCGAATAAAGCAACGGCTGGTGTTGGCGCCAGCGGTGGAATTCATCGACCATCGCCCGCCCCAGCCGCGCGGCCTCGGCGCGACACGTGCCGGCGATGTGCGGCGTCAACGTGACGTTGGGCATCGTGAACAGCGGCAAATCAGGCGGCGGCGGTTCCGGGTCCGTCACGTCGAGCACGGCGTGCAGATCGGGGCGATGCCGCAGCACGTCGATCATCTCCGCCTGCGCGACGACGGCGCCGCGCGCGGTGTTGATGAAAGTGGCGCCCTTTTTCATGGCGGCAAAATGCGCCCCGCGGATGAGCGCTTGGGTTTCCGGGAGCAAAGGCGTGTGCAGCGAGACGACGTCCGCGCGGCGAAAAGCGTCGTCCAGCGACACGGCCTCGACCTCGAGTTCGGCGGCCCGCGCAGGCGTGAGGAACGGGTCGTGCACGAGCACGCGCACGTCGAAGCTACGCAAACGCTCGCGGACGACCCGTCCGACGGCGCCGAGCGAAATCAGGGCGACGGTGCTGCCGTAGCCGCCGGGCATTTCAGTCTGATACCAGAGCGTGCGCTCCGTCTTGAGTCGCGCGGCGTAGTGCCAGCCACCGCGGAGCGCGAAGAGCACGGCCGCCAGTGTGTATTCCGCGACCGGGATCGCGTTGATTTCGTTGGCGGTGGAGACGACGAGATTCCGCATCCAAGCCTCGGCCGACATGAAATAGCGCACGGTGCCCGCGGCGTAGAAAACGGCGCGGAGCCTGGGCGCGTGCGCGAGCAGCTCAGGCGTCAACGGCACCATCCCCCAGCCGGCGAAGATCACGTCCACGTCCTGCAACAGCGAGGGGTCGGCGCGGATCTCGTCTGCGCTGCGCGGCGGAGCGACGAAGGTCAGCCACGGCGCCAATTCGCGATCGATCGCCTCGGGGTAGACGATCCGTTGCCACTTTGGGTCGAGAAGATAGAGCGCTTTCCACATCGTGATTGAGCCGAAGTCCATGGCCTCGCCCGGTCACGGTGACGGGCGGCTGAGGGAGGCAATTGAGTCCGGGTTGATTTACTTGGCAGGTGGCGGGCGCGTAGTCCAATGCTTCCGAGCGCTCGCGGGCCCCGCCGTCCGACTCCCGACTCTCGCTCGATTGAACCTTCCCCCCTTTTTTCCCCTCTCACTTCAGTCATGAACATGGAAATCAAAGCGCGCGATCTCGTCGCGGCCGGCTGGCACGAAGGCCGCCGCATGGGCCCAGCACTGCGCCGCGCCCGCGACCTCGAGTCGTCGGGCCTCTCGCGCGCGGACGTCCTTGCGCAGCTCGAGAAGGAATTTCCGAAGCAGCTCCCTGTCATCCTGCCGCGTTACGAACCGGCTCCGCTGGCCGAGGCGATCGATGTCGAGACCGACGTCGAAACTGAAAACCTCGCGGCCTCGCGGGCGCGCATGCACGAGCTGCTGCTCTCGCCGGTGATCCAGCGCGGCGTCATCATGCCGGACGCGTGTCCAGCGGGTGGTGGCCGCGCGACGATTCCGGTCGGTGGTGCCATCGAGGTCGCGAACGCGATCATTCCCGGCGCGCACTCGGCGGACATTTGCTGCTCGATGTTCGCGTCGTTCTTTCCGGCCAATCACCCGGTCGGCGAGATGATGGATCATCTGCAAAAGGTGACGCACTTCGGCCCCGGCGGACGTCCGCGCGGCTACCAGCTGTCGTCGCCGGTGATCGAGGAACCGGTCTGGGATAATCCGTTCCTGACCGGACTGACGAGCCGCGCGCGCGATTTCCTCGGCACGCAGGGCGATGGAAACCACTTTGCGTATTTCGGTCGCATCGAGTTCACCGAGTCGCAGCGCGTCGCCATCGAGGCGGCTGGCTACACCGAGCTGTCCGACTGGATCACGCGCCGCGACGGGAAGTTCAACGTCCTCGTCACGCACCACGGTTCGCGTGGCCTCGGCGCCGACCTCTACAAGCGCGGTCAGGTGGCCGCGCGCAAGTGGTGCGACGAAAACGCGAAGGACATCCCCGATGCCGCCGCGTGGCTGCCGGGCGACTCGCCCGAGGGTCTCGCTTACTGGGACGCGCTGCAATACGTCGGCCGCTGGACGCGCGAGAACCACGCGCTGATCCACGAAGCGTTGCTGCGCCGCCTCGGCCAGCGCGCCCTCGTGCAGATCGGCAACGAGCACAACTTCGTCTGGAAGCGCGGCGATCTTTTCCTGCACGGCAAAGGTGCGACGCCGGCGTGGCGCGATCGCGAGGGTCGTCCGCTGCTCGGACTTATCCCGCTGAACATGGCGAAGGAAATTCTCCTCGTGCTCGGCGCGGACAACCGTGACTACCTGTCGTTTTGTCCGCACGGCGCCGGTCGCAATCAATCGCGCTCGGCGATGCTGCGTCCGTTCAAGGACGCGGAAGGCCGCATCGATCCTTCGCGCGTGCAGCAAGTGATGGGCGAACTCACTGCGGGTCTCGACGTCCGCTGGTTCTGCGGTGCGCCCGATCTCTCGGAGTCGCCGCTCGGCTACAAAGACGCGGCGAAGGTGAAGGCGCAGATCGCGCGTTACGGCCTCGCGCATCTCGTGGGCGAAATCCAACCGCTCGGCTGCATCATGGCCGGCGAGGCGCCCGAGCCGCCGTGGGTTCGCGCGCGCCGTGAAAAGCAGGCGCGTCACCGCGCCGAGCGTCGCGAAGGCGCGCAACAGGCGGGCGAAGACGTGTAGAGCAGTTTCTGTTTTCGCGTCGCGGTCCGGTGGTGGGGCGAGGTGTCCTCGCCGAGCTACGGCTCACCGGGGACGGTTCGCCCTACGCTACGATTGCAGCGACGGTTCGCTGCGTGGGTCGCGACGGCGTGCCTACGCAAAAAGGGCCGGTCGCTGAGACCGGCCCTTGAGGGGAAGAGGAGCCTACGCGTCAGCTCAGAAGGCGAACGTGTTGGTGACCGTCCACTGCTGCGGTTGCGGAATGCGGAACGATGCGGTCGTGCCGTTCGGTTGCGCGGTGACGGCGATGAGGTCGTCGTTACCGAGGAGATCGCGCACGTTGAGCTGCACGGTCCAGCGGACTTTGTCGCGCAGGAGGCGGCGGGTGTATTTCAGCCAGAGGTCCACGTCGAGTTCGTCGCTGCCGTAGTAGGGCTGGTTGACGTCGGAGACCCACTGGCCGGCGTCGTTCTTTTTGACGCCGTAGCCGATGGCGACGCGGTCCTGCCAGCGGGCAGCACCGCCGATGGAGAAGCCCTTGAGCGGGCCGCGCGTGAATTCGTAGTTCGTGACGAAGTTGAAGCGCCACTTGCGCAGCTCCTGCACCGCGGAGTTGTTCGCGGCGAGCGCGTTCAGGTAGGGCACATACATGTTGTTGATCGCCATCACGCCGAGGCGCGAGCCGGTGACGCTGTTGAAATACGGGATGTCCTCGAAGCCGTTCTGGTCGCGGATGCTGGCGGCGATGACGCCGTCGCCATCGGTCCAGAGCGGGAGATTGCGGGTGATGAACTCCTCGAAGTCCTTGCCGTAATTGGTGCGCACGGCCTCCTGGCGGACAGCGTTCAGCGTGATGCGCCAGTTCGGGAGCGGGTTGTAGGTGGCTTCGATTTCGGTGCCGCGCGATTCGGTGTCGGCGATGTTGCCGACATTCGGCGGGCGCGTGGCGGACCAGGTGCCGCTGGCGTTTTGGGTGAACGACCACGTCTGCGCCAGCAGCGGATCGACGGGGCGGAGCCATTGGGCGGTGGTGCGGCGGGCGAACCAAGCGTCGCGCGCGGTGCGCTCGGCGGTGGTGAGACTCGGGTTGGCGCTGGTGCCACTCGTCAGGCCGGCGCGGAGCGGGAGGTAGTCGGGGTCGCCGGGCTTGAAGCCGAACCAGCGGTTGATGAGCACCTCGGAGGTGTTGGTGCCGCGCAGACCGTTCATGGCGCGGACGACGTCGTTGCCGGGCCAGAAGGTGTTGTAGAACGTGCTGACGTCGTTCGCCTGCAGCGTCTCGTAGCGAATGGCGCGCAGGACGAGTTTGTTGTCGGCGAACGAGAGCGTGATGCCGTAGTCCTTGGTCGAGCCGTTGGGCGGCGAGAAGGGGCGGCCGTAGACGTCGGCGACGGTGGAGGACGGGCGGAAGTTTTCCGAGCGGTTGTAGGAGACGCTCACGTCCATGCCGCGAGGCAGGCGGCGTTTCACGAAGTCGGGCGCGTGACCGACGACGCTCCAGCTGACGGTCTGGTCCTTGGCGTGGATCGTGGCGTCGTTCGGATAAATCCATGACGCGGAGAAAGGATCGACTTGGCCCGTGGGATTCACGGTCGGCGGCGTGCCGGCGTCGAAGAGCTCGTAGTCGTCCTGGCGCCAACCGACGAGGCCGACGAGTTTGCGGTTGAGGAGGTAGCTTTGCCAGATGGCGGAGTAGCTTTCGGTGCGGTTGAAGGAGCGCGAGGCGTTGGAGTAGAGTTTATCGAGATCCTTCTCGGGGGTGATCACGGACACCGGTGCGTAGACCCACTTGTCGATGCGGTTGTCGAAGAGCAGCGCGGTGCCGGTGGGCGCGGGCTCGTGGAGCGCGGTGAGGCCCTGGACGTTGGCGCCGGTGGCGGAGGTGCGGTTGGCGAGGGATCCGCCGAGGTAGTGGATGGCGACGTAACCGGGATAGGACTGCGCGGTGGAGCTGTCGGCGTAGACGTTCTGGTCGAGCGTGTAGGCGTAGCCTTGGTGGGTGCGCGAGAGGCGCTCGCTTTCCTGTTTGCTGTAGACGCCGGTGAAGACGTGGCGGCCGAGGTGGCGGAGCCAGGAATTTTTCTTCGTGAAGTCGGCGGTGCCGTAGGCGGTGGCGCGCCAGGCTTCGCGGTCGGTGTCGACCATGTAGTTGCCGATGGAGTCGGAGGCAAAGTAGGGGCGGCCGAAGTTCGGGTTGGGCGTGCCGTCGACGAGCTTCGACTGCATGTCGACGTGGATCATCGCGGCGTCGAAGCCGATCAGGCTGCGGTTGCGGCGCGAGTGCTCCTGTTTGTCGTAGGCGAGCTCGATACCCACGGCGTCGCGGAGAAAGGTCTGACGGATGACGGCGTTGAGGGCGTTGAAGTCGGTGCGCTCGGACTTGTTCGGACCGTCGAGGAGCTGGTCGTAGAAGTTGAAGACGGACGGGTCGCTGATTTCCTGCGCGCGCCAGAGGCCCGCGTAGGCTTCGCCGGCGGGGGCGTAGAGTTTGTTGAGGAAGAAATTCGGGTTGTTGCCGGCGGAAGTGTAATTGTAGACGCCATACCACTGAGTGTAGGTGGGCGTGCCGCCGCGGCTCATCATGAACGCGGGGACGCCGCCGCCGCCTTGCGTGGCGGAGTTGGGGTCGGTGAAGACGGCGCCGACCTGGCCGAACCAACGACCGGCGGAGCCGAGATGCGCGGCGAGCGTGGGGTTATTGAGGACCGTGTTGGTGTTGGTCGGATCGAGCGCGACTTTGTTGAGCACATCGAACCAGACGGTGAGGCCGTCGGCGGGCGGGTTGAGGCGCGGGCGGTTGGCCTTGATGGCGCCGTCTTCGTAGCTGACCTGGATTTGCGTGCTGCCGTCCTTCACGAGACGCGGCTCCCAACGCACGGCGGCGTAGAGGCGGCGGTCGTCTTCGAACGCGGGCTGCTGACGGAATTTCTCCTCGTCGTTGAGGCCGATGATGCGGACGCCGAGACGGTCTTTCTCGATGACTTGGTTCACATCGAGCACCTCGCGGTGCGACTCGTAGCGGCCGACAGATTGGCTGAACGTGTAGCCGTTTTTCCGCAGGTTCGGCATCTTGAGCTGGTTGTTGATGATGCCGGCGGGGCTGCCGAGACCGAACAGAATGGCGTTCGCGCCGCGCGAAATGTCGATGCGCTCGGTGTTGTAGGAATCGAGGCCGATGTCGGTGGAGAAGAAATCGCGCGTGAGGTCGGCGCCGCTGAGGCCGCGGACGCGCGTCATGGAGTTGGGGCTGGCGAGGCCGTCTTCGGCGTTGGAGAAACCCTGGCCGGTCGAGAGGCCAGAGTAGTTGCCGCCGATGCCGGCCGCTTCGGTGCCAGTGGTGTAGACGAGCACGTCCTTCGCGTTGGTCGAGGCGGTGTCGGCGAGAAACTGGGCGTTGACGACGGAGATCGCGGCACCGACGTCGCGCAGCTCGGTGCGCAAGCGCGTGCCGGCGAGCGTCGAGGTGGCTTGGTAGCCGCGATCGCTCTCGGCCGCGACGACGAAGGGCGCGAGTTGCACGACGTCTTCCGCGGCGTCGGCATTTTCGTCCGCGATTTTCGCGGTGTCCGCGGCGCGGGGCAGGGCGATCTTCCTGGGCTCCGGCTCAGTCGAGGCGGGAGACGGCGGTGCGACGGTTTGCGCGGTGGCGCTGAGCGTCACCAATCCGAGAAGTCCGACGACGGCGGCGCGGAGCCGACGGGTGGCATGCTGGGTGAGGCGAGGGGTGGTCATGGTAATAAAGGAACGCGGTGGCGCGGGGTTCGTCGCGATGCGCGGTTAGTGGCGCGGCAGACGCGGCGGGGGAACCGGGGCCAAGGCACGAGGGGGTGGGGGACAACAAAATCGGGGCGTGGCGCCACTGTAGCGTGGGGAGCGGCGCGCGAGAATGAGTTCGGTTGCCCCGGCGGCTTAGAATCTTTGCGTCACGGCGCGTCGTCGCCGGTGTGCGGTGTGCCTTTGGTTTGCACGCGGCGCCGGTAAGCGCCGGGTGAAATGCCGGTGAGGCGCTTGAAGACGACGCACATGTATTCGTCGTGCTCGAAGCCGGTGAGCTCGGCGATTTTCTTCAGCGGGAAATCAGTCTCGAAGAGCAGCTGCTTGATGCGCGCAATCTGGACGCGCCGGATTTCCGCCTGCGGCGAACGTCCGAGCAGGCTGCGGAATTTGCGCTCGAGCAGGCTCCGCGAGACGCCGGCAAATTTTTGCACCTGCGTGACGGTGATGCCGTGGTAGGCGTGCTCGCGAATGTAGCCGAGTGCCGCTGCGACGATGCGGTCGTCGATCGCGAGCACATCGGTCGAGTAGCGCGGCACGACGGCGACGGGATCGACGCGCACATCCAGCGATTTCGGCGTCTGCCCTTCCATGAGCTGCGAGAGGCATTCGGCGGCGAGATAGCCGGACTGGAACGGATTCGTCGCCACGCTCGACAGCGGCGGGTAGGCGAGTTCGCAGCGGTTGGTGTCGTTGTTCACGCCGAGCACGGCGACCTCTTCGGGCACGAGCAGGCCGGCGTTTTGCGCGGCGCTGACGATCTGGAGCGCGCGGAGGTCGTTGCACGCCATGACGGCGACGGGTTTGGGCATCGCCTTGAGCCAGGCGGCAAGCGTGGTCGTCTGGCCCTCGTCCCAAAACGGCGTGAGGCTGCCCGGGTAATCGACGTCGAAGACGTGGCAACTCTGCCCGGCGAGCGCGAGCGCCTCGAGAAAACCGTCGCGGCGCTCGCACGCCCACCCGTCGTTGCGGAAACCGCAGAACGCGAAATTCCGGTAGCCGCGCTCGAGGAAATGCTCGGCGCCGCAGTGCCCGAGCGCGACGTTGTCCGGGCGGATCTTCGGCACGCCGGGGAAGGGATCGACGTCGTTCAGATCGACGAGGGGCAGGCGTAGTTGGCGGCAAGCCTCGACGAGCGCGGGTGTCGTGTGGCGACTGATGACGCCGTTCCAGCGTTTGCTGCGCAGCCACAGCGGATCGATTTCGGCCCGCGCTTCATCGTCGAGAAACGCGGCCCACGCGCGGTGGGTTCGTTCGTAATGCGCGATGCCTTTGAGCATCGCGTTGCACTCTTCGAAGCGGGTGAGAAAAATGAGCAGAACCTGGGGTTTCAACGGGGGCGCGGGGTGACAGGAAGCGGGGCCGACCCGACGACGTGAGCTCGCTGCTCGAGGGGTTGCGGCGGGCGTGGAGCGCGGAAGGTCGTCGCGTCGCCGCGCAGGGAAAACGGCGTGCGAGAAGCTCACGGCGATACGGCGTGGTGCAGACGGGTAAAGCTCAAACCCTCTGAAATTTCATTGCCGCCCGAGGTGCTGCGCGAGCCAGCGCTGCATCGCGTCCCATTGTTCGGGCGGGTAGGAGTGGCCTTGCTCGAGCATCAGCTCGAGCGTTTTGGGAGCGCGGATGACGTTGAAGGCGGCGTAGAGCGACGAGGGTGCGCAGATTTCGTCGTTGTAGCCCCAGATGTAGAAACCGGGCACGCGCACGCGGCGCGCGAAATTGACGGTGTCGTAGTAGGCGATCGTCGCGCGTTTCGCAGGCGTTGCGTGAGGCGATTGTGCGAGCAACTCGGCGGAATACGGCAGCAGTTGCCCCGTCGCGCGAAGATGCAGTCGCTCCGGGGTGACGTCGCAGAGCCCCGGGTGAACCGCGAGCAAGGCGGTGACGCGCGGATCAAGCGCCGCGGTGACGATGGCGAGCTGGCCACCTTGGCTCGCGCCGGCGGCAATCAGATTTTTGCCGTCCCACGCGGGACGCGAGATGAGCAGATCGTTCGCACGCAGGCAGCCGAGATAGACGCGACGGAAATAGTAGGCCTCGCGGTCATCGAGGTTGATCTTCCAGTATGCGTCGAGCGCGCCGACTTGGAGCCGCTCGTAGACTTCCGCGGGAAGATTAACCGGCAGTCCGTGGATGCCGATCTCGAGCGTGATGAAGCCGCGCTCCGCGGTCGACTTGTCGCCCGAGTAAGGCCGGACGCCGGCTCCGGGCAGACGCAGCAGCGCCGGGTAACGTCCGGGCGCCTTCGGTTCGCACAGAATGCCGTAGAGGCGCGCCGGCCGCGACGGGTTGGCGCTGAACGTGCCGAAGCTGACGTGGTAAACGTTCAGCTTCTCGGTGCAGGCCTCGGGCAGGAGCGTGATTTCCGGCGCGAGCGGCACGCGGGCGAGTTGCTGGCGGCCCTGTTCCCAGAAGGCGTCGAAATCAGCCGGTTCGCTCTGGCCGGGCACGATTCGCTCCGGCTCGCACGCCGCGGTCGCGAGGCCGCGATAGCTCCGGCCGCTGATTTCGGTTTCGACGATGCAGCGCAGAAAACCGGGGG
Organism: Verrucomicrobiota bacterium; assembly: GCA_023432225.1. Taxonomy (GTDB): domain Bacteria; phylum Verrucomicrobiota; class Verrucomicrobiia; order Opitutales; family Opitutaceae; genus Didemnitutus. The sequence continues at coordinate 18,184 of JAEYUW010000004.1, read as the reverse complement.
CGGACATCGGACCGGCGCGGACGACGAGTCCTTCCGGCGGCACGGGCGCGACGACTTTTTCGCCCCGCTTTTTTTCCGGCGCGACAGTGTAGCTCACGGTGGCGCCGGGGACGGGGTGGCCGTCTGCGAGCACTTGGATGCGAAAGTTCACCGGTTCGCCGACGGCGTAGGTCCAGTCCGCGCGATCGGGCGCGACCTGCACCCGCACGCTCGCCAGCCGACGCACGGCGGGCGCGGGCACGGGGCCGATTTCGACACCCGACAGGGTGCACGTCGCGCCACCGAGCAGGAGCGCGGCGAGGATGCGGAAGGTGACGGAGTGCCAGCGCATCGTCAGTCGTCGGCGGCGGACGCCGCGCTCGCGAGCGTGCTCTCCAAAACCGGCAGAAGCGTCTTGGTCCACAGCGCATAGCCGGTGGCATTCATGTGCAACCGATCCGGGCCGAAGAGTTCGACGCGCGGCTGTCCGTGGGCGTCGAGCATCGGCGTGAAGACGTCCACGAAGGTGCAGAGCGGATCGGCGGCGCACGCGGTGGCGATGAGGGCGTTGGCGGTGCGAAATTTGTTGAGCTGCGCCGCTCGGGCCGGACTCGGTTTGCACGACAGGTAGATCAATCGTGTGGCCGGCCGCGCGACGTGCAGGCGCTCCCGAAACGCGTGGAAATCCGCGAGCAGTTGCTCGGGCGTGATGCTCGCGGCGTGATTAACTGATCGAAGTAGAACACGCTGTCGGCCAGTTGCGACCCGCCGAAGCCGCAGTTTGCGGTGCGCCAGCGCGGGAAATCCTGCGCGAGCGATTTCCACATGCGCACCGTCGAGCTGCCGATGAACACGACATCGACGGGTCGGTCCAAAGACCGGGCTGCGAGGGCGGCGACTTGATCGTGCCATTGTGCAGGACTGGCGTGGACGCCGGGGACCAGCGCCAGCCAGGCGAAGAGAAAGAAGACGGGGCGGGGCAACGCGAACAGCACGCGCATGTCGCAGTGTGCCACGCCGCGCCGTGCCGGTGAATGAGAACCTTTATCGCCCGTGCTTAGATCGGTGCGGGCGGGTGGCGTGAGGCGGATGCGTGCCGCCGATGGCCCGTGTTTCGCCGCGCTCGCGCGGCGCGGACACCGAGTGGGCGCCGCGCCCGGTCATTTGACCTTTGGGCGAGTCTGCTCATCGCTGTGGCATGCCATTGCTGACTGTTGTTCCACCGATGCCCGGGGCCGAGCGTCGCTTCCAGCCGTTCGTCGATTTCGTTCGCCGCTCGGGTTGGGAGACCGAGTTTGTTCGCCTGGAGTGGAGCGGGTCGCAACCGAACTTCGACTCCCACGATCTTTTCCCGCAAGTGGACGCGCAGACGGCGGGCAAGGTCGTGCTGGGGTTCTCGCTTGGCGCGCTCTACGCGCATCTCGGGGCGTTGCGGGCGCGACATTTGATTCTGGGCTCGATCTCACCGTTCTTCCTCGAGGATGAGGACGAGCCGCAGCGCTGGATGGTTTCCTATCGGGCGGGCAACGCGGACACGCCGGCCGATGTGCTTGTCGGGGCCAAGGAAGATGAGCAGATGCACCGTCGCGCTGTCGCGGTGCGCGACTTCTACCGGCAGGGCACCTACACGGACGTCTCCGACGCCGAGCACGAACTCTGGCACCCAAATTATCTGCGCGCGATTAAAGGCGCCCTCGACCGGCTCGCGCCGGCCGCGTCCTGAGCGGCGGCATCAGTCCGGCTCAGAGACCGAGCATCTTTTGCCGATAGTGCTCGTCCGAGCGATTGGCGATGCGATGGACTTCCGCCGCGGACAAATAGCGTGGCCCGCCGGCCGCGCAGGCGCCGAGCGTGATGGCGGCGGCTTTCGCCGCCATCAGAGTCGCCGCTAGCACGGCGGACGGTGTGGCGCCGAGCGCGATCAGGCCGTGGTTTTCCAGCAGGATCACGCGCGGGATGAGGCCGGTTGTTTCGCGGTGGCGTTCGACGCCGTCGCGAATCGCGCGCGCGAGCGCGGCGCCGGGATCGGTATACGGCACGAGCACGGAGCTCGGGCCGCAGCAGACGATCTCGTCGGGGAAGAGGCGACGGGTGGCGAATTCCTGTGCGCGTTCGGAGCACAATAGCGCGTTCACGCTGACCGGATGCGTGTGGCCGACGAAGGCGATACCGGGCAATCCGAGCAGCCAGGCGTGAAACATGGCCTCGACGGACGGCTTGCGGGCGTAGGGCTCGGCGCGCGACGCCAGGAGCGCGGCCTCGATCTCGGCGTCCGTCGCGCCTGGTTGTTCGAGCAACGCGAGCAGCGGGTCGGCGCGACACTCGGTGACGCCGGTGGCGGCGAGCGTCGCGAGGTTCGAGCCGCTCGCCTTGACGAGAAAGCGGCCGTCACCGGTGCGCGTGGACGTGTTGCCCTCGCCGAGGATCGCGAGTGAGCGATCCTCGCGACCGAGTTCGTGCGAGAGCGTGAGCAGATCGGAGAGCGGCGTGGAGGCGCTCACGATCAGAACGGTTGGCCGTTGGCCTTGGTGCCGCAGAGCGAGACTTCGAGCCCGAGCTGCGCGGCGAGCGCGGCCTTGGTGTAGAGCGCGAGATCGGCTTCGGCGGCGGAGTGCGCGTAGACGACTTGGATGTGGTTGGCCTTGTGGCGCGCCATCATCTGGTCGCGCGTCACGCCGTAGGTGACGGCGTGCATGATCGGCCATTCCGGCGTGGTTTCCTGCCAGCGACGCTCGGTCTCCGCCTGCGGCAGCGCGATGACCTTGGCGCGGCCGAGATCCATCTTGAGCTTGCCGTCGGCGACGAACACGCGGCTCCAGACAATCTCGCCGGGCTTCGCCACGCCGCGCAGCGTGCCGCCACCGAGGCGGAAATACATCGGCGGCTGGCGGTGCGAGTCGGTGCCTTTGTAGCCGCCGATATGGTGCGCCGGCGGCGCGCTGCCGGAGATGAGGAACACCCAGACGTATTCGTCCGTCGTCTTGCTCTGGTCGTAGTCACCCCAGCGGAGATCGTGCAGCGTGTTCTCGACCGGCTGGCCGAGCGCACGGTGGACGCGGTGCGTGAGCAGGCCGTCGAGGCCGGCGCACTCGTCGACTTCGTTGAAATGCGGCAGCGCGTCGCCGCGACGGATGACTTTGCCGGCGGCGTTGCGGACCGGCGGGCGGTCGGCGTTGTTGAGCAGGCCCTCGACGAGATCGGAGGCGGGCAAGAGGTCCTTGAGGCCCTGTTGGTATTGAATGCCGATCGTGTCGCAGCCGAATTCGTCGGCGATGCGCAGCGCGGCGATGTAGGTGCGGCACTGCCAGAGGACTTGGCGCTCGGTGAGTTCGGTTTCCTCGTTCTGGCCGAGGTGGAACTTCATGCCCTTGGCGACGAGCCAGTCGTAGGCGGCGCGCGCCTCTTCCTCCGTGACCTGCGTGGCGGCGTAGTAGAGCGCGGATTGCGAGAGGCGCTCCTTGTAGACGCCGGTCGAGAAGAGCAGTTCGTCGGGAATGATGGCGTTATACATGCCCATGCAGCCTTCGTCGAAGACGCCCATGATGGCCTTGCGGGTGCGTAGCTCGGCGGCCAGTTGCTCGGCCGTGCGCACGGCGCGCGACGGCACTTGGCAACGCGCGAGCGACTTCACGTGACGCTCGGGATGGCGGACGCGACCGGTCTTCAGCCATTCGGCGAGACCTTCTTTGAAAAACTCATCCGTGAAATCGATGCTCCAGAGCGTGGAATATTTCACGCCGGCCTTCGTGAGCGAGCCGTTGAGATTGAGCATGCCGACGAGGCCCGGCCACGTGCCCGACCAATTCGCGACGGTGAGGATCGGCCCGCGGTGCGAGATCAGGCCATGCAGGACGTGATGCGAGTATTGCCAGACGCTCTCCGCGACGATGAGCGGTGCGGTCGGATCGATCTGCGCGAAGACCTCCATGCCTTCCTTCTGCGACGCGATGAAGCCGTGGCGGCGACGCGGGCTGTAGGGGTGCGCGCGGACGAGTTCGGCGCCGAGCGCCGGGACGGCGGCAGCGAGCTGGCGTTCCATGGCGGCCTGGGCAGGCCAGCATTTTTCGTTGGCGCTCTGGCGCAGGTCGCCGCTGGCGACGAGCAGCACTTTGGGGACGGACGAACGAGGAGATTTCTTCATGGCAGGATGGAAATGTTTGACCAACAGGGTGGGGATGGAAGGGTGGCAATCATACCTCTTTCGATGGGGAATCGGAATGGACATTGCTGACCGGATGCTGGAGATAATTGACCGTGAATCGTCCCTCACGCACTCCCGGAGAAATCCCCTCACCAGGCGTTCGCGAGCGGCTGCTTTCCGCCCGGGTGGCGGGCTCGCGGTATATTTTTCCGAATCTCGCGCCCGCGCGCGACGAAGCCTGGACGCTCGCTCTCGCCGGACGCGAGGAGTGCGCACCGGATTACCTGGTGGATCGGGCATCGTATCCGTTTCACGTGGTCGAATACGTCGCCGAGGGCAGCGGAGTGGCGCAGCTGGGTCGTCGGTCGGAGCAGCGGATTTCCGCGGGATCGATCTTCGCTTATGCACCGCACACGAAATGTCGGATTCAGACCGACGCCACGTTTCCGCTCGTGAAATTCTTCTTCGCGCTGGCGGGGCGCGACGTGGACCGCGTGCTCGCCGAGGCGGCGTTGCGCCCGGGAACGATTCGGCGGTTCGCGGCGCCAGCGGAGGGGCTGACGATCGCGGAAGACATCATTCACGAAGGCCAGCGCCACACGGCGAAGGCGCCGGCGATTTGCCTGAAACTGCTCGAGCTTCTGTTGCTGAAGGCCGCTGACGCGCCGGGCGAAAACTCACCTGCCGACGCGCGCGCGCGGGATAATTTTCTGCGGTGTCGCGCGCTGATCGAGACGCACGCCGATCGCTGGCGCACCCTCGAGGAAGTGGCGGAGGCGGCGAAGCTCGACGTCGCGAGTGTGTGCCGGCTGTTTCGGCGGTTCCAAGGCACGAGCCCTTACCAATATCTTCTGCGCCGCAAGATGGCGCTCGCGGCGGAATACTTGATCGATTCCGGTGGCTTGGTGAAGGAGGCGGCGGCCCGCGTGGGGTTTTCGGACCCGTATCATTTCGCCCGCTGCTTCAAGGCCGTGCACGGCGTGGCGCCGAGCGAGTTGCGCGGATTGCGATGAACGCGATATCAGCGAAGCGGCGGCGGACCGTGAATGAAGAGACGCTCTCGCGTTGAAGGTGCCGCGACGCAATCGGCGTCATTGAAAGCGCCGCGGCCGAACGGACAATCGCTCAGCGGTCGCGCTCGTATTGAGTGAGGAGAAGGCCGGGGAGACTTGGGTATCTCGAGGGTTGGGCAGAAAGAAACCGCGGTCCCGAGGGGAATCGCGGTTTCGTCAGGTTTCAGCGGGCCCGTTGGACGCGCTTAGAATTGAACGCTCGTCGAGAACGTGAACGTCGTCGGGTCGGTGTAGCGGTAGAGATAATTCGGTCCGCCCGCTGGGCTCGTGGAAAGGGCGCCGGACTTGCGGCGCGTGCTGTTGCCATTCGCGAGATCGTAGGCGTTCCGGACGTTCAAGTTGAACGAGAGGCGCGCGCCTTTCACCTTGCGGGTGTAGATCGCGTAGAAATCGACCTGGTGCGAACCGCCCGCGCGGTAAGGCACGCCGTTGAGGATCGTGACGTTGTAGTCGGGCACCCAGACGCCGCTCGCGCCGAGGCGCAGTCCGACGCGGCGCGGCAGTTCGTAGTCGAGGATCCAGCTGCCGCTGTAGGGCGCGCTGCGCAGGCCGGTGACTTCGGTCGTGTTGGTGTTCGAGAGCAGGATGTTTTGCGCGTTGGCGATGAAGGTGGCACTTTCGGCCATGGCCGGATTACCCGCGGCGTTCGCGGCGTTGGTGCGTGCGATGGCGGCATCGAGCAGCGCCTGGAACGCGGCGAAGTCGCGCGTCGCGCGGACCTTGGTGTAGGAGAACGTCGCGCGGGCCTGGAGGCCGAAGGTGCGCTGGCCTTGCAGCGTGAGATCGAAGCCGCGGGATTTCTCCTCGGAGTTGATGGTGCGGCGCTCGTTGTTCAGGCCGGTTGTGACCGTGAAATAGCCGGGATCGCTCGGGAGGAGGTTGTTCGGGTTGAAAAGATCTTCGAGCTGCGTGTTCGAGAGCAGGTCAGGCGTCCAGCTGTAGGCGGCGTTGCGGCGGTTAATCTCGTAGAAGGCGAGGCTGTAGAAAAGTTTCTGTTTCGCGAGGTCGCCCTTGATGCCGATTTCCTTCGTGTCGCCGGTGATCGGGCCGAGGTTCTGACCGTTGAAGGTTTGGGCGGCCTGCCAGTTGAACGACTCGGAGTAGACGCCGTAGAGGTTGAGGCCGAAGTTCGCGTGACGCACCGCGACCCAGGTGAGGCCGGCGACGAGCGTGTTGGCGTCGACGTCGTATTTCGGGTCGTAGCGATACAGGCCGGGAGCGTCGTCGGGGTCCGCCACGGCGGAGTAGAGTCCGCGGGCATCGGCGGTGTAGATCGAATCGATCGGAATCTTGCGCGAGAGCTTTTCGTAGCCGGCGCCGAGCAGCGAGACGAGGCGGCCATCGAAGTATTCGCCGGAGAGCGTGGCGTTCGCGGCGCGGGAGTAGCGGATGTCCACGAGCGGGCTCGTGTTCAGGTAAACTTCGTTGAGCGAGGCGTGGAAGTTGGAGGTGCTCGCCAGATTGCCGGGCAGCAGACGATCCCAATATTCCTGCGAGCCGTAGGCCGGGTCATCGAGGTAGGCGCGAATGCGCACGATGTTGTTGGCGAGCGAGCCGGTCGCCGCGTCGTTGACGAGGTTGAAGCGACGGTTGCGCGCGGCGTCGCGCGAGTGCGTGCTGGTGACCACGAGGTATTCCTTGGCCCAGTGTCCGAACTCGAACGGATAGGCGAGCGTCAGCCGGTGCGTCTGCACGGCGTTGGAGAAAATCTTGTAGGTGTTGCTGCCGTCGAGGTCCATGAACGGCCGGCCCGCACCGTCCACCTGCACGACCGGCGGCGAGCTGGTCGTGCCGAACGACACGTCGTTGCGCTCCTGCTGCTGGCGCTGTTGGTTGAAGGCGTATTCGATGGCGAGGTCGCCGATCTTCTGCTCCAGCGTCGCGGTGAAGACGTTGTAGGGACGGTCGAGATAGTCGCCGGCGCCGAGGACGTTGGTGGTCTTGGCGAGGCCGCTGAAATCCTTGCTACTGCCGTTAGGCAACCGCACGGACTGGGTCATGCCATCGAGGAGGGGCAGGATCGCGCCGCTGGCGCCGGTGCGATCGATCGCGGCGGGCAACGAGCTGGTGCGCTGAATGACGGTGCCATCGGACGTGTAATACCAGCGGTTGTTCGTTGCGAGGCCGAGTCCGGGGGCGGCGACATCCTGAATCGCGAGCGCGTTATCGGCGCGGCGGCGCGCGTAGCGACCGTGTTCACCTTCCACGCGGATCTGGGTGTTGGCGAAGGGCGTGTAGGCGATCGCCATCGTCTGGGCGGCGAGGTGCTGGAAGTTGCGGTCAACGTAGGTCTGGTCCTTCCGCTCGACCAAGTTCACGCGCACGCTGAGCTGTTTGGTGATCGGCTGATTGAAGTCGGCTTGGAAGCGATACGAATCGTTGCTGCCGACGCTGGCGGAGAATGAGCCGAAGCGGTATTCGCGCGGCTGCTTCGTGAACGCCGTGCTCTGGCCGCCGGGGGCCGAGTTGCCGAACATCAGCGAATTCGAGCCCTTGTTGAAATCGAGGCGTTCGACGTTGTAGGTGTCGACCGGCACATACCAGAGGAAGAAGTTGCGCGAGCTGGTCGAAGTGGAGTTGAGGCCGCGGTAGGTGATGCGGTTGTCGTCGGTGCGCGACTCGAAGCGCGGCGACACGGTGAGGCCGGAGACGAAGCGCGCGGCGTCCTCGGTGGAGGCGAGTTGCAGGTCCTTCATGAACTCGCCGGTGATGGCATCGACGGTCATCGGCAGTTTCGCGAGTTCCTGATTCGTGCGGTTGCCGATCAGCGTGGTGGCGGCGCGCCACGAAGTGTCGCGCGCGGTGTTCACGACGAAGGGCGACAGGGCAACCACCTCCGAGTCGACGGGCGCGGCGGTGGCAGGTGGGTTGTTGGTGCTTTGCGCGAGACCGTTCGAGGCGAGGGGAATTCCCATCGCAGCAAGGACGAGTGAGGCGGGGATCTTCATTTAGGGGCGGGGTTGAGGTTAAGGGGAGAAAGGGAGCGAGGGGCAGGATTAACGGCGCGCGAGCCAGCGTTCGCGCAGGCTGAACGCGGCGGCCTTGGGCTGGCGCTGGCGCGTGAACACGCCTTTGCGGTTACCGTCGATGCGGGTGATGCCGGGTTTCGTGGCAAAATCGGCAAAGGCCCACACGTGCTCGCCGACGATGAAGGGACAGGAGTCGAGCACCTCGTGAAACGCGCGCAGGTAATCGACCTGGAACTCCTCCGAGAACATCGCGCTCGGCAGCTTGTGCAGGCCGGCGATGGTATCGGCGCCGTATTCGGAGAGCAGGATTGGCTTGCGCCAGCGTGCACGCCACTCGGCGAGCTCGGCACGGAACTTGGGACCGATGGAGGTGAGATCGCCCGAGTCGAGATACCAACCGTAGTAGCGGTTGATCGCGATCACGTCGACGATCGCGCCGACGCGGTCGTGACGCGGGAAATTGCACTCGACGACGGTGATCGGCCGCGACGGGTCCAGCTCGCGCGCGAGTCCGACGATGGCGCTGAAATGTTCGAAGCCGGCGTCCTCGTGCGTCGCGGTCTCGTTGGCGAGGCTCCACATGAGGATGCAGGCGTGATTGCGGTCGCGCTCGATCATCACGCGCGTCGTGTCGCGGTGGTGGTCGCGCAGCGCCGCGCCGGCTTTGTCCGCGGTGAAGATGGGCGTCGTGGGGTTCTCCTGCTCGTCGAAACGATAGAGTCCCACGGCCGGGCATTCACCGATCACGGCGATGCCTTCGCGATCGGCCAGGCGCAGGAACTCTTCCGAGTAGGGATAATGCGAGCTGCGCACGGAATTCGCGCCGATCCATTTCAGCAGCGAGAGATCGCGCACGTTCACGGCGTCGTCGGAGCCCTTGCCGCGGAGGTCGGAATCTTCGTGTCGGCCGAAGCCGCGGAAATAGAACGGCTGCTCGTTCAGCAAAAACCGGTCGCCGTCGACGCGCACGGTGCGCAAGCCGAGCGGCAGGCGATAGACGTCGCGCAGGCCGCCGGCGGCGTCGAACGCGCGGACCTCCAGTTCGTAGAGCGTGGGCGATTCGGGCGACCACCAGAGGGGATTCGCGACGGTGAGTTCCGTGTCGAGTCCCTTGCCGGCGCTCACGGTCGTTCCGGCATGGATGAGGCGCAGCTCGCAGCGCGACGCGCGCGTGGCGACCCGCACACGCACCCGCGCGTCGTCGCCGACGCGGCTGACGCTGGCGTGAATCCCATCGATGCCGACTGCCGGCTGTGCGATGAGGCGGACCGGACGGCAAATGCCGGCGTAGTTGTAGAAATCGTGAAAGTAATCCTGACGCTTGCCGCCCCAAGGCAGTGACGCGACTTCGCCGGGCGGGAGCGTCGCCCAATCCAGCACGTTGTCGACGCGGACGACGAGGGTGTTGACGCCTTCCGTGCCGAAGCGGACGACCGCGGACGCGTCCGCTTCGAACGGGAGGAAGCCGCCTAGATGCCGCGTCATTTCGCGGCCGTTGATCCAGACAATGGCGCGGTGGGCCGCGGCGCCGAAGCGCACGCGCACGCTCTTGCCGCGCCAACTTTCTGGGCAGAAAAATTCGCGCCGATACCAGACCGGACCGACGTGGTCGTGGACGGCGCGATCGGTGGTGATGTCGTTATAGCTCGCCGGCACGGGCATGCTGCGACGCTCCGGCCAGTCGTTCGTCTGCCACTGATCGGCCAACCCGCGGTCCTCCGGATCGAGACAGAAATCCCAGATGCCGCTCAATTCGCGGACTTCACGCGTTTCGGTGTCGATCGGGTAGAGCATGCGGCGAAAGGGGTGGGGCTGAAGCGGCGTTCAGGGTTGACCGGGCTTTGTGCCCTGCCAAAGGTCGCGCGCGTAGCATCGTTCAATTTTGAGTGCGCCTTCCTGTAATCTGAGAGCAGTGGCCCGCGCGGCCGGCGTGTCACTCGCCACGGCGTCGCTGGCCCTCCGCGGGAGTCCGTTGATCGCGGAGGAAACGCGGGCGAGCGTTCGCGCCAGCGCGGAGAAGTTGGGTTATCACGTGAATCCACTCATCAGCGAGCTGATGGGGTCGTTGCGGCATCGGCGGCGGCGGCAGCAGGTCACGATGGCGGAAATCGCGGCGCGCGCGGGCGTGTCGCGCGCGAAGGTTTCGCTGGTGCTCCGGCATCCTGAGCGCGGCTCGCCGGCGTTGGCGGCGCGCGTCTCAGCGGCGATCACGCAGCTCGGCTATGCCCGCGATCCGCTGCACGCGGCGCTGTTGTCGTTCCGGCGCGCCAACGCCACGCGGCCGAAGCACACCACGATCGCGTTCCTCACCGTCACGGCGCCGAACGCGACCTGGCGAAATTTCCTCAGTCACCAGCAAATGTTCGAGGGCGCGGCGGCGCGCGCGGTGGAAATCGGATATTCGCTCGAAGAATTCAGCATCACGCCGGGCATGAGTCCGCGGCGCCTGAAATCCATCCTGCTGACGCGTGGCATTCACGCGATCATCGTGGCGCCGGTGCCCGATGGTTGCGGTCCGGCCGATTTCGACTTCACCGAGTTCTCGAGTGTCGGCCTGGGTTTCAGTTTCGGCTGGCCGCCGGTCGAGCGGGTTTCGAACGACCATTTTCAGTCGATGGTGCTGGCGATGCGGGAGTGCCGCGCGCTCGGTTACCGTCGGATTGGTTTGATCGTGAGCCGCGCGGTCAGCGAGCGGCTGGGCAATCGCTGGCTCGCGGGTTATCTCCTCGCGCAGGCCGGCTATCCCGCGCGCGAACACCTCGAGCCGCTGATGCCCGACAGCGCGGCGGGCATCACGAAAGCTTTGCCCCGTTGGCTGAAGCAGCAGAAGCCCGACGTGCTGATCTACGGCAACCATGAGATCGGCGAGTCATTGGCCCACCTCGTGGAACCGAAGACGGGCTTGGTCAACCTGCACGTGCGCAGCGTCGATGGACCGGAGAGCGGAATCTATCAGGCGTCGGCCGAAGTGGGCGCGCGCGCGATCGACGCGGTCGTTTCGCAACTGCACCACAGCATCGTCGGGCTCGTGCCCAATCCGAGCCAGCACCTGATTCCCGGTCGCTGGGTCGCGGGACAGACCACGCCGGGTCCCGGTCGGCTGCGGCCCTGAATGACGCGTTTTTGAACGATGCCAAAACACGTCGACTCCCTTCCGCCTCGGGAAGCGTGCACGCTCGGTCCAAGCCACCACCCCCATGCGCTTTTCTCCCCATCACCCCCGACGGCTGCGGTTGTCGACCGAGAGCGTCTCACGCGGCACGTCGCTGGTTAGTCGGCGCCGGATCGGGCGGGAAACGCGGCAGCCATGACCGCCGCACCGAAATCGCTAGATGGTCGGACTGCGCCGCACGCCTCCGCGCTGCGACCGCCATCTCCTGAGCTGCGGGCCGGCAATCTGACCTACAACCGGCGTCAGCTGGCCGGGTTGTTCTGTTGGCTGCTGTTGGCCGATCTGGCGTTCATGATCGTGAGCCAGATCGAGCCGAGTGTGTTGCCGATCCTGCTGAAGAACGCGGGAGCGTCCGACCACCACGTCGCCTGGATTCTCGGAACGCTGGTGCAGGTCACGCAGCTGGTGCTGAACCCGATCTACAGCACGAGTTCCGACCGGACGCGGACGCGTTGGGGGCGCCGGATTCCGTATCTGTTCGTCGTCACGCCGCTGGCTTCGCTGCTGCTCGCCGCCACCCCGTATGCACCGGATGTCGCCGCGTGGCTGCAACGGCAGAGCTGGGGACCGGAGTTCCTGCGCCATCTGCCGATCCCACCCACGGTCCTGATGTATGGGCTGTTTGTTTTCGGCTTCTACCTCTTCTACAGCGGCACGTCGTCGATCTTCTTCTACCTGTTTCGCGACGTCGTCCCTGAAAGTCACATGGGGCGCTTCATGGCGCTGTTCCGCATGGTGGGAGCGTTGGGCACGTTCGTGCTGAACTATTGGCTGCTCGGCGTCGGTGTTCGCCTCCCGCGCGAGATGTTTCTCGGCATGGCCGTGCTGAATCTCGTCGCGTTCATCGCGCTGTGTCGGTTCGTGAAAGAGCCGGACTACCCGCCGGTGGAGCGCAGCGCGGATGCCGACCGTCGTCCGCTGCTCGGCCGCGCGCTCTCGACGGTCGTGTCGTATTTTCGCGAGTGCTTTTCGGACTCGCTGCACTGGTGGACCTACGTGTGTCGACTGATGGTGTATGCCTCGATCATGGTCGCGACCTTCCGCATTTTCTTCGCCCTGCATGAACTGAACATGACGGTGGAGGACGCGGGCAAAGCGCTCTCGTGGTCGTCGCTCCTGTGGGTGGTCGTCGCCTATCCGGTCGGAATGCTCGTGGATCGGTGGAAGGTCTTTCGCGTGATGAAGTGGGCGCTGTGGATTCAGAGCGTCGCCTACCTGCTGTCGTTTTTTCTCATCCGCGACAGCGCGACGTTCCTCGTCTTCTCGCTCGTGACGGGCGTCCTCTACTGGGCCATCATGCTCTGCCAATTCATGCTCGGACAAGAGGTCTTCCCGGCGCTGAAACTCGGCCAGTTCTTCTCGGCGAACGTCGTCTTCCAAGCGCTCGTCATTGCGGCGGTGGTGAGCCCGTTCTGCGGCTGGCTTTTCGACACGCTCAAGGGCACGACCCACACAATGCAGCTGCCGGTGTTCGGTGCGCTGGAGATCGGGCCCTATCGCTACGTGATGCTGGCGCTCAGCGCGGTGTTTTTCATTTCGCTGCTCGGGCTGTATCGGGTCGAGGCGCTCCTGCGGGAGCGGCAAGCGCGGGCGGAGGCGCGCTAAACCGCCATGGCTGGAACCGGCAAATCCATCGGCGTGCCGCTGCCCACCCAGGCGTTGCGGACGCGCGACGTCGTGCGCTCCACGATCGTTCGCGCGGAATTCGAATCGCGCACGGGTGACACCGTGCAGCTCGCGGCGTTTCAGAAGACGAGCGCATTTCGCCCGCTGTCTTCGGCCGATCAGGCAATGTTTGCCGCGCGCGGGATTGCGCTGGAAGGTGCGGCGCGCGCCGGCCGGATCATGGTCGATGTGCTCGACGATCGCGTCTTCCGAATTCGTTACCAAGACGAGCGCTCGACGCCGCCCGCCGCCTCGGGCCTGACCGTGGGTGAATTCCGCGGCCCGTCACGCTGCGAGTGGGAAATCACGCCGGCTGCCGTGATTGCGCGCACACCCGCGGGCGCGCTGCACCTCAATCTCGCGCGGTGGCGCTGGGAGTGGCGCGCGCCCGACGGGAAGCTCGTTTGTGCGGGTGGCGGTGAGGAGAAAAACTACTTCAACCAGTGGGACGCTTACGGCCTCGGTGTTTCGCATCGCGTCGCAGATCGCCGCCCGATCGCGACCGAGTGCTTCGACCTGCGCCCGCATGAGGCAATCTACGGCTTGGGCGAGCGTTTCATCCGCTTGAACAAGGTCGGTCAGACGATCGACGTCGACATGTCCGACACGAAGGGAGTGACGACCGACCGCGCCTACAAGAACGTCGGCTTCTTCACCTCGACGCTCGGCTACGGCGTGTTCCTCAATCACAGCGCGCGTCTGACGACGTGGGTGGGCTCGCTCAGCGCCTGCGATCTCCAATTCGGCGTGGACGACGACCACCTCGACTACTTCGTCTTCGTCGGCGACCTGAAACAGGTGCTGCCGCTCTACACGCAGCTCACCGGACGCGGGCCCGTGCCGCCGGCGTGGAGTTTCGGTTTCTGGCAGAGCAAGATCAGCTACAGCACCGCGGATGAAATCCTCACGGTCGTGCGCGAGATGCGCGCAGCCGGCTTGCCCTGCGACGTCATCCACCTCGACACGCATTGGTTCGGCCGAAACTGGTTTTGCGATCTCGAATTCGACGCCGACCGGTTCGCCGATCCGGCGCGCTGGATAGCGGAGCTGCGGCAACTCGGCGTCCGTGTCTCGCTCTGGCAGTTGCCCTACATCCCGGAGGGCTCGCAGCTCTTTGCCGATCTGGCGGCGGTGGATGGATTTGTCCGCAGCGCTGACGGAAAGGTCTTCGACTGCGAGATCACCTTTGTCGACGGCTTCCGCGGGATCGTGGGCGTGATCGACTTTACCAATCCGCGGGCGGTCCGCGTTTGGCAGGGTTATCTGAGGAAACTTTTCCGCCTCGGTGTGGCCGTGCTGAAGACGGATTTCGGCGAAAGCGCTCCGGTCGACGGCGTCTATGCGGACGGCACGCCCGGCCACCGCGCGCACAATCTCTATCCGCTGCTCTACAATGCCGCTGCGGCCGCGGTGACCGAGCAGGAGACCGGCGCTCCGATCGTGTGGGCACGCTCCGCCTGCGCCGGCGGACAGCGTTTCCCCGTGCATTGGGGCGGCGACAGCAGTCCCAATGCGGCGAACATGATCCCGCAACTCGAGGGCGGGCTGAGCCTGGGTTTGAGCGGCTTTCCGTTTTGGAGCCAGGACATCGGCGGCTTCATGGGCGAGACCAGCGACGAGCTCCTGATCCGCTGGCTGCAATGGAGCGTGTTCCTCTCGCATTGCCGCATTCATGGCTTTGGCCGGCGCGAGCTGCATCGTTTCCGCCCCGAGACGCGCGAAATCTGCCGCGACTTTCTGCGCCTGCGCTACCGGTTGCTGCCCTATCTGCTCGGGACGGCCGAGACCTGTCAGCGGGAGTCGCTGCCGTTTGCGCGTCCGCTCGTCGTCGAATACCAGCACGATCCGAACACGTGGAGCATCTCGGACGAGTTTCTCTGTGGCGACTCGCTGTTGGTGGTTCCGCTCACGACGGCTGACGAGGCGCGCCGCGCTTATCTTCCGCCCGACGTTTGGTATTCGTGGTGGGATGGTCGCCGCATCGACGCGCAAGCGGCAGGGCGCTGGATCGAGGTGAGTGAACCGTTGCACCGTCTGCCGCTGTTCCTGCGCGCCGGTGCGATTGTGCCACTGGGGCCGGAGATGAATTACGTCGGGGAGCGTGAGTTTTCCCCACTGGAAATTGTCGTCGCACCGCTCGCGCGCGACGGAGAGCGACGGTTCTCGTTTCCGAAAGCAAACGGCGAGCGCGGCGAAATTGTTTACCGCTCCGCGGGTGGGATGCACACTCTCGCGGTGAGCGGCATCGAAGCGAGTTCGGTTGCCGTTCGCAGCGTCGATCCGGCGATTCCCGTTACGTTGAAATTCTCATGATCCGATTCCGCGCGATTCTTCTGACGGTGTTCTCGATCTCTTTCGTCAGCGCGACAGCCGTCACGCCGACGTCGGAGCGCAAGATCTACGCCGACTACCACAGCCCACGCTACACGCGCGAACATGATGGCGCGGTCGGCGTCTGGAAATTTTCCACCGTGGCGAGGACGAGCAAGCTGCCCAACCGCGAGGTGAACCGGAATGCCGACCTGATCGACGCCGACGGACGTCACGAGCTGGCGGCGGCGGCCTATCCGCTCGTCGGGATGCAGTCAGAGCTTGATCCCGATTACCTCGAGTATCAGGTGCTCTCCGCTAAGACGGCCGGCATCGACGGCTTCTTTGTCGAGTGGGGCTTTCAGGAACATTCGAGCGAAGGCATCCGGCAAGCACTCACGGCCGTGGCGGCGCGTTACGATTTCGAGATCGGTCTCACGATCTGCGACCGCTGGCTGTTCATGCAGCTGCCCGGCCTCAAGCCGGAGCTGAAGGAGCGCGCGCAGCTCTTGGCGGAATTTCAGCGCAACTACGATTTCCTGCGCCGCGCGGTCCTGACCGAGCCAACCAGCCCGCGCTACCGCGGACGCCCGGTGTTGCTCCTCTTCGGCGGCGGCCTGACGCCCGAGGAATTCCGCGCGTTGCAAGCGAGCGCACCGGACGGCGCGGCGGACGCCCCTCACGTCTTCGTTCGTCCGTTGCTGTCCGGAGTTTCGAGCGGCTCGAACGATGCCACGTCGCCGGTGTGGGAGACCTCGCCGTGGTATTCTCCCGAGCGCGGTCTTGCGGCGGGCGTGGCGGGCTTTTTCGGCTGGGTGCCGACACGCGCGCGAACGGATGCGCTGGAGAAACTGCCCGGTGCCTTCGATCGCTACGGCACGCTGCCGGACGCAATCAACTACCTGCGGATCATCCACGCCGTGCCGAGCCAGGGCCCGCGCATCAGTTGCGCCACGCCGGGTTTCGACAATCGCACCTGTGCCGGCTGGGGCAGCGATTTCTCCTACCTGCCGCGCGGCGCCGGCGAAATCTACCGCGCGATGTGGAAGTTCAACCTGGAGGCGAAAGGCGTCGATTGGGTGTATCTGCCGACGTGGAACGACTGGACCGAGGGCAGCCAGATCGAACCGTCCGTCGAGGACGGCGGCCTGTTCCTGAAACTCACGGCCGTGGCGGTGGCGCGGTTCAAAGGCATCGCGATCGCACCCGATCTGACGGAGCTGCCGCGCGAGTTGTTCGACCTGCGACGACGCCTCCGACTCCTCGAAAAGATCGGCATGCCAGTCGACGCGGAAGCGCGGACGCGGCTCGATGCGGCGGCCGTGGCGTTGTCCCGTCGCGACGGTGAAGCGGCACGTGCGGGACTGGCGGCGGCCAGCGCGTCCCTCGTCCAGCTGGAAGCGTGTCTGCCGGCGCCGGACCGACTCGTCCTGACGACGGAAAACAACGGACTCGTGAACACCGGATCGCATCCCGCTGAAGGAGCTTCAGCGCTGCCGCAGCGTTGGCGCGTCAGCGAACCCGCGGCGTCGAGCCTGAGGAGCCGCTACCACGAAGCCGTGTTGGAGTTCGATTATCGCCCGACAGCGCGCGGCAGACTGCAGATCTTTACCGACACCAACCGCGCCCGATCGGACGTGGGTGATTTCAGTGTCGTCGCCGACATCAACAACCTCGGCGCGGGCGATTGGCGCACCGCACGCGTGCGTATCTTCGCGGAGAATGTCGCGTGGCTGCACCGCTTGCCGGACGACAGCGACCTCGAGTTTCGCGGCGCCGCCGAGGTGCGGAACGTCCGCTTGCACGCTGAGGTTTACCGTCGTGCTCCCTGATTTCATGAAATCGCGTTCGCATTTCCCCACCATCGGCAAAATCGGTTACGAAGGCTATCAGCGCGAACACGGGCTGGCCTTCCGCTACTACAACCCGTCCGAAGTCATCGACGGCAAAACGCTGAAGGAACACCTGCGCTTCTCGATCGCTTACTGGCACGCGTTTCGCGGCGTCGGCTCCGATCCGTTCGGTCCCGGCACGATCGTGCGTCCGTGGGAAAGCGGCAAGGACCCGGTCTCCGTCGCGAAGGTGCGCATGGATGCCGCGTTCGAATTCTTCACCAAGATCGAGTCGCCCTACTGGTGTTTCCACGACCGCGACATCGCGCCCGAGGGCCGCTCGCTCGCCGAGTCGAATCGCAATCTCGACAAGCTCATCGCGCACGCCAAGCAGCTGCAGAAGGCCACCGGCGTGAAACTCCTCTGGGGCACCGCCAATCTCTTCTCGAACCCGCGCTACATGTGCGGCGCCGCCACGAATCCCGACGCGCACGTCTTCGCCTACGCCGCCGCGCAAGTGAAGAAGGCCCTCGAAGTCACGAAGGAACTCGGCGGTGAGAACTACGTCTTCTGGGGCGGCCGCGAAGGCTACGAGACGCTGCTCAACACGAACCTGAAGCGCGAACAGGACCACCTCGCGCGCTTCATGCACATGGCGGTCGACTACGCGAAGGCCATCGGCTTCAAGGGCCAGTTCCTGATTGAGCCGAAGCCGAAGGAACCCACGAAGCACCAATACGACTTCGACGTCGCCAGCGGCATCGCCTTCCTGCGCACCTACGGCCTGGAAAAATACTTCAAGTTCAACATCGAGACCAATCACGCCACGCTCGCCGGCCACTCGTTCCAACACGAGATCGAGGTCGCCGCCGCGGCCGGCATGCTCGGCTCGATCGACGCCAACACCGGCGACCAGCTCCTCGGCTGGGACACGGACCAGTTCAACACCGACGTCCGCGAACTCACGCTCGCGATGGTCTCGATCCTCAAGGCCGGCGGCCTCGGCACGGGCGGCTTCAACTTCGACGCCAAGCTCCGCCGTC
>JAEYUW010000044.1 GCA_023432225.1 Verrucomicrobiota bacterium | reverse complement strand
TGTGGCTGATCATCCTCTCAGATCAGCTACCCGTCTTAGCCTTGGTGAGCCGTTACCTCGCCAACTAGCTGATAGGCCGCGAACTCCTCATTTAGCGTCAGGCCTTGCGGTCCCTGACTTTAGTATGCTTCCCATGCGGGAAACAACCACATGCGGTATTAATTCGCCTTTCGGCGAGCTATTCCACACTTAATGGTAGATTGTTCACGTGTTACGCACCCGTTCGCCACTGAACAAGCTGTATATTGCTACACAGTTTGTTCCGTTCGACTTGCATGTCTTAACCACGCCGCCAGCGTTCATTCTGAGCCAGGATCAAACTCTCCGAAAAAATCAGAGAGTCACGAATCCTAGTGATTCATGAACTACTATCAGTGAACAGCTTGCGCTGCTCGCTGGGACACAGGACGTAAGTCCTGCATCACGGAATATTTTGATTGGGGGTCCCAATCAATCGCACAAAGTAAATTTCAAAGAACCGGCTCCTTTTTAGGGGAAAGGTTTTTAAGAAGACATTTGCCTTCCTACTCGTCAACACTTTTC
The DNA here is from genome assembly GCA_023432225.1 of Verrucomicrobiota bacterium. GTDB lineage: Bacteria > Verrucomicrobiota > Verrucomicrobiia > Opitutales > Opitutaceae > Didemnitutus. The sequence continues at coordinate 101,885 of JAEYUW010000044.1, read as the reverse complement.
CGAATGTTTTTTCGAAAATTTTGCTGAAAAGAACCTCCGATTTCTCGGTCCTTCGAACTACTTCGTCTCACTTGCGGAGACGATTGGCGCCGAAGGGATGGCAAACCATGCAAACGCCCAGGCGTCGATCAAGCCCTTTTTTAAGAAATTCTACTAATATGTAAATATCATACTGTTTCACAGCATGTTAAGTAGTGTTTTGGAATGAAAAAAATCCGCACGGCCGCGTTGCCGCATCGCAATGCACGCGACAGCTGTATCGGAATTTCGAATACAACTCGTGTGATCCGTCGCCATCACCACTGACACTGGAAGTCGATCAGGCGGAATGAGGGCACTGCATCACCGAGTTATCATACCCCGGGCAGCTAGCTACTCAGCCACCAAGGAGCCAAGTACGTCCATACTTTCGAGGAAGCGCTACTATTGCGCCGCCGCTGGGCACAGAGCCCATTCTGGCGGCCGATTCAGGGGGCCGACGCCTCATTACGCCGGAAGCCTCGATCGAACTAGGCGTCCACAAGAATCTGATGCCAGCTTCAGCCCATGCGATTTCGGGCCGCGCGACCCAAGGCCGGTTGGGCGAGCACGAAGGCCATCCTTGGGCCACTCCTGACCATCGCTCCTGCAGACCCCGGCGCCCGATCTGACGCAGATGCACACCGCGCTAGACAGCGGCGAAGTATATGCGCTCGCGCACGGCCCGGCGTAGAGAAGGACCCGAGTCTGGTAGACGTTGCGGGGGCCCAATCTGATGCCGCGCAATTGGACGAATCCAAGCTTCCCTATAGGAGGTGAGCAACAGGCCGTTCATTTTGCGAGTAGAACCACCTTCATCGAACAGTTCGCGGACGATCTCCTGCCGCGAGGAAGTTGGGATATTGCGAAAAACCGGACGCCGAACGCGGCGAGCGCAGAGCGCGGTGCCGCTGAAGTAGCAACCCAACCACGTCGACCACGATGCACGATTGCATCGCGATACCGCAGAGACGGCCTTTACGTCGGGTCATTGCACCGTGCGGGCCAATCCGATTCCCGCCCGAAGGGTGACACCAAGCCCACGGCACTGGCAAGTGGACTGACGCTTAGCGACGCATCAGACGTTGCGCGTGACGAGGGGATTTGCCCGTGAGCGCACGCGAGACCGATCCATGGCGATCGTTCGAGCAGTCACGACTACCCCGAGCCACGTGAAGATGGCCAAGAAGACGAGATCGGCCGCCGTGACGACGGCCACCGAGTTGCTCGAAACGGGGAGTAAGCGAGCACGCACTCGCGCAGCACAGCGCGCCTCGCAACTGAAGTAGCGCTACACCTCGGTCAAAAAAGGGTCAACCTCAGTCGAAGATGTCGCCGCTCGAACCGCCGCTTGGCATATCACAGTCCGGCAAACCAAGCACGCCCCTCAGCGACGCCTTCATGAAAGCGGGCTCAAGTTGAGCCATCGAGGACGTGACGTTGACCCAGTAAACTGGACAGGAGCGCACTAGAGGAATCGACTGGGGTGGTCCTCAACGAAAGGCCAACCCCGATGAAGCAGAAGAGATACACTGAGGAACAAATCGTCTACGCGTTGAAGCAGGTCGGCGCGGGCGAGAAGATCACAGACCTGTGTCGCCAGATGGGCGTCAGTGAAGCGACGTTCTACAACTGGCGAAAGAAGTATGAGGGCATGTGCGTGAGCGAAGTCCGGGAGCTTCGCCAGCTGCGCGAGGAGAACCCAAAGCTGAAGCAACTGGTGGCCGACCTCAGCTTGGACAAGCACATGCTCCAGGAGATCATCGCAAAAAAACTCTGAAGCCGGCCGGCAAGCGCCAGCTGGTCGGCTGGATGGTCTCGGCGTTCGCGGTGGGTGCGATGCGCGCGTGCGGGGTGGTGCAGCTGTCGACCTCGAGCTACTACTACAAGGCGGTCCCGGATCCCGAGGCGATGGCCTTGCGTCATCGCCTACGCGAGTTGGCGGGAGTGCGCGTGCGCTTCGGCTACCGCCGGCTCACCATCATGCTTCGACGCGAAGGATGGCTGGTGAACGCCAAGCGCGTGTTCCGGCTCTACCGTGAGGAAGGGCTGGGACTGAGGCGCAAATTTGCGAAGAAGCGAGTTTCCGTCGTGCGCGGGCCTTACGTGAAGCCGGAGCGCATGAATCAGCTCTGGGCGATGGACTTCATGGCCGACCGCCTCGAAGACGGCCGCTCGTTCCGCATCCTGACGTTGATTGATGCCTTCACGCGTGAGGCGCTCTGCGTCTGGCCGGATCACGGCATGAGTGCAGCGAAGGTCGTCAGTCGACTTGAAGCGATTGCGCGCAGTCGCTCGTTGCCGGAGTCCATCCGCGTAGACAACGGATCCGAGTTCTACAGCCGGGAGATGGACGCATGGGCGTATCGCCGCAACGTGCGCCTCGACTTCATCCGCCCGGGAAAACCTACCGACAACGGCCACATCGAGAGCTTCAATGGTCGCGTGCGTGACGAGTGCTTGAACGTCCACTTGTTCTTCTCAATCGCTGACGCGCAGCAGAAGCTTGAAGCGTGGCGCGCAGACTATAACCATCTCCGTCCGCACAGTGCTCTGGCTTCGCTGCCTCCGGCAGACTTCGCCAGAGCACTGTGCGAATCACCAATAACCGACCACACCAGCCGAGGAAATTAGAGCCTCCGGTGTCCAGTCGACGGGGTCCGGTCACACCAACCCGGCTGTCTCATTTTGACCTTACAGCGACGGGGGGCAGGTCATTAGCTCAGACCTTTCCCACACAGACCGAATATCACAGCCAATTCCAGGCCGCTCTCTCTCACGTTCGCAAGAATCGCGGAGAGCAGCCTCGAAGGAGCACTCACTCTCGGGCGCGGGGTCCTCCTGATGTTCAGGCCTAGGCATTTTCAGATATCTCCACGCAGACATTGCAGGAGGCACGCGCGACCTACACCAAATAGCGCGAGCGTTGAGGACCTAAATTTCTGAGGAATTTCGCGCCCAAGCAAGCCGAACTAGCTACTTTTTTACTTAGTTTAACAAACGGACAGCCCTTTAGAAACAATGTCGTTGTCACCGGCAGCAAACTACTTTTGAACGCCGCTCCAGTCTCCGCAACTAACCATAGCCGACCTAACTCAACCAAGGCACACGCTTGGACCTAAAACAGATTAAGCTAATCATCGACCTCATGAAGCGCTCGGACCTTACCGAGTTCGAGGTGGAGGAGCAGGGCTTCAAAATTAAGATAAAGCGCAACTCCGGTGAGCCCGTGCTCATGGGTGCCCCTGCGGCTTATTCCGCGCACCCATTCCCGGTCGCTAACGCGCCTGAAGCGCCCAAAACAGCAGCGACAGCCGCGCCAGCCACGGCATCTGCGGGCGGCGACGAAGTAGGCTTCGCTTACGTCAAGTCGCCGATGGTCGGGACGTTCTATCGTTCACCTTCGCCGGATAGCCCCCCATTCGTCGACGCGAACAGCAAAATCGAGGAGAAGTCCGTGGTCTGCATCATCGAAGCGATGAAGATCATGAACGAGATCCAAGCCGAAGTGAAGGGCACCATCGTCGAAGTGTTGGTCGAGAACGGCCAGCCGGTCGAATACGGGCAGCGCCTCTTCAAGGTGAAGGCCAGCTAAGCGCGCCTTCCTCGAAATCCAGCCGGGCAGAGTCCTGTCCGGCTTCATTTTTTCCGCCCTTCCAATGATTCAAAAGGTCCTCATCGCCAACCGCGGTGAAATTGCCCTTCGCGTGATTCGCGCCTGTCGCGAACTCGGCATCAAAACGCTCGCCGTCTACTCAGAGGCCGATGTCCAGTCGCTGCACGTCCAACTCGCGGACGAAGCCATCTGCATCGGCGGCCCCAAAAGTGCCGACAGCTATCTCCGCGCCGATCGCATCATCAGCGCGGCCGAAATCGCCGACGTCGACGCGATCCATCCCGGCTACGGATTTCTGTCCGAAAACGCGAAATTCGCCGAGCAGTGCGAGTCGTGTAACATCAAGTTCATCGGCCCTAAGTCCAAGAGCATCCGCATCATGGGCGACAAAGCCATCGCGAAGGACACCGTCCGCAAGGCCGGTGTCCCCACGGTGCCAGGCTCCGATGGCCCGGTCGAATCCGAGACCGAAGCGGTCAAAATCGCCCGCAAAATCGGTTACCCGGTCATTATCAAGGCTGTCGCCGGCGGCGGCGGTCGCGGCATGCGCATCGCACACAACGACGTTTCCTTTGCCAAGGAATACCACGTAGCCCGCGCCGAGGCGGAAAAAGCATTCGGCAACGGTGCCGTCTACATCGAGAAATACATCCAAAATCCGCGCCACATCGAGTTTCAGATCCTCGCCGACAGTCACGGCAAAGTCCTGCACCTCGGCGAGCGCGATTGCTCGGTCCAGCGCCGCCACCAAAAGCTCATCGAAGAGGCCCCCTCGCCCTTCCTGAACGCCGATCTCCGCAAAAAGATGGGCAAGGCCGCCGTCCGCGCCGCCGAATCGGCCGAATATCAGAACGCCGGCACCATCGAGTTCCTCGTCGATCCGAAGGGTAATTTCTACTTCATCGAGATGAACACGCGCATTCAGGTCGAACACCCTGTCACTGAAGAAGTGACTGGTATCGATCTAATTAAGCAACAGATCCGTGTGGCCAACGGCGAAAAGCTCGATCTCGACCAAGGCGACATCAAATGGACCAAGCACGCTATCGAGTGCCGCATCAATGCCGAAGACCCCGCCCGTAACTTCACGCCATCTCCCGGCACGATTTCGCTCTACTACGCGCCCGGCGGCAACGGTGTCCGTGTCGACTCGCACGTCTACAGCGGCTACACCATCCCGCCGTATTACGACTCGATGATCGGCAAACTCATCTGCTTCGGCGAGACGCGCAAAGTCGCCCTCCAACGCTCCTACCGCGCCCTGTCCGAATACCTTGTTCGCGGCATCAAGACCACGATTCCGCTCCACAAGGCGATCATGAGTGACCCGACCTTCATCGAAGGCAAAGCCACTACGGCCTACATGGAAGACTTCATGGCCCGCACGCCGCCTGACCTCTTCTGAGTTCGCCAAACCGGCCGAATCTCGCTTCAAACCGCGTCCACCCGACGCGGTTTTTTCATGCTTCGCTCCGCCGTTTTCTGGCTCACGCTCCTCTTTTTCGCGCTCCTGGTAGCGGCGAAGTTCGACCGCGCGACCGGTTTCACCTCGTTGCTCCATTTCGGCGAACCTTGGGCAACTCGCCGTGTGCCCGCCGCCCAAGCCCTGCCCGTCGCCGTGACGCCGTCGTCGACGGGCTACGACGGCCAATTCTACGCCCAGATCGCCCTGTCGCCGTCGCTCCGCGATCCCGCGCTCGACACAGCCCTCGACGCTCCCGCCTACCGCGCCAGACGCATTCTGGGGCCGTTTCTGGCGCATTGCGCGGGTTTCGGGCGTCCGTGGCTAGTCCTCAACGCCTTTGCCCTGCTGAATGTCGCGTGCTGGCTCGGTTTCGCATGGCTGCTCTGGCGCGAAATCGACGACGCTTCCGCCGCCGGCACCGCCCGCTGGGTCGCCTGCGTGCTCTCGCTGGGCGTGCTCGATAGCGTCCGCCAGTCACTCGTCGATCTTCCCGCCCTGCTGTTCCTGCTCATCGCCGTGAGACAATTCCGCCGCGACACCGCGCCCGCTGTCTCTACCACCGCGCTGGCGCTGGCCAACCTTACCAAGGAAACGAGCCTGCTCGCCTCACTCGCGCTCCTCGGTTGGCCGAGCCGCGACCGGCGTCGCCCTCTTTTCGCCCTCGTCGCGTGCGCGATTCCACCCGCCATCTGGTTTGTCTATGTCGCCCAGCGGTTTCCGACAACGCCGATAACGTCCGGCAGCGGCAACTTCACGTGGCCGGTCCTTGGCGCCGCGGCGCAGTTCGCCGATTCCGCCCGCGAAGTGGCCGCCGGCAACTTCGATTCCCGCCACACCTTCGCCCTCCTCGGCATCCTCGGGCTGGGGCTGCAAGCGGGCGTGCTCTGGCGTCATCGCGCCCCCAGCAACCCGTGGTGGCGAATCGGCGCCGTCTACAGCGTTCTCCTGCTCTTCCTCGGGCCGTGGGTATGGTCGGGCTACTGGGCCGCCTGCCGCGCCGTCCTCCCACTCACCGTCGCCTTTAACCTGTTGCTCCCTGCCGGCCGCTCATTTTGGCCGTTGCTGATTCTCGGCAACCTCACGGCCCTCCACGCTGTCTGGCGCTTTCTCTAGACTCATGCGCAAGCACCTTTTCGCCGCCCTCGCCGTCTTTTTTGCCAGCTCCGCGCTCGCCGCGGACACCGCCACCACCCTTGCGCTCGAGCGCCTTGCGACGCTTCTCACCGGCTCTTTTTCTTCCGCGGATCAAGCGCTCGCGGACAAAAACTACCGCCATTCCACGTGGCACGCCGCCCGCATCTGGGAGGACCGCGCCGATGGCCCCTGGCTCTACGTGGAGCAAGCGCTCGCCGTCGCGCCCGACCAACCCTACCGACAGCGCGTTTTTCAACTCGTCACCGCGCCCGACGGCTCGCTTGAAGCCCGCGTTTTCACTCTCGACGACCCGATCAAAGCCACCGGCGCTTGGCGCAAAACCGTTCCGCTCTCCGAGTTCACGCCGAATCAGCTGACGTTCAACGAGGGTTGCACCCTCTTTTTCCGCGCCATGCCCGACGGAGCATTCGTCGGCTCAACCCGCGGCGACGGCTGCCCGAGCGATCTCCGCAGCGCTACCCACGCCACGACCGAAACCACGTTGACGTCCGAGAAAATCGTCTGGTGGGAACGCGGCTTCAACGCCACCGGGCGCCAAGTCTGGGGCAGCGCCACCGGCGGCTACGTGTTCAAGCGCGTGGTCGGCTCCTGAGCGGGTCTCACGACCGCACGAGCACCACGTCGCTCCACTCGCCCATCACGCGCGAGTCGACGCGCCAGCCGGGCGCGGCCGCCGCAAACGCCGCGCGCACTTCCTCGCGCTCACGCTCGAGAATACCGCTCAGCACCAGCCAGCCGCCCGGTGCCACCGCGCCGAGCAACTCGCCCGTGAATCGCACCAGCACGTCCGACTGGATGTTCGCCATCACAAGGCCCGCCGGCGCGTTTTTCCAACCACTGGTCAGGTCCCCCACGAAAAACTCCACGCGCCCGCTCAACTGATTCAGCGCCGCGTTCTCTTCACTCACCCGGATCGCCTCCGGATCGTTGTCGAAACCGCTCACCTCGCGAAAACCAAGCAACGCCGCCGAAAGCGCCAGGATGCCCGAACCGCAACCGGCATCGATCACGCGCGCCGTCGTGCCTTTTTCCGCCGCAAAAGCGACCAATCGCTCCGCCACCAGCCGGGTCGTCTCGTGATTGCCCGTGCCGAACGCCATGCCGGGATCGAGCCACAACACCTTCTCGCCCCCCGGCACGCGAAACGTTTCCCGTTCCCACACCGGCACCCAGTGCAACGGCCCGAAGGACGACGCCTTGAAATGCGCCTTGTAGCTGTCCTTCCAGTCCGCGTCCGGCAGCTCGCGCAGCTCCGGCACGCCCACCATCCACGCCAGCGGAAAACTCGCCGCCAAATCCACCCAACTGGTCTCGGCCTCGGCACGCGATTCGAAATAACCCGTCAACCACGCGCGCCCGCTCGGCTTGTCCTCGAGCACCATCAAGCGCTGCTCTTCGCGCTCAGCGAGCAGGTCCTCGATCGTCGGCACCACGCCCAGGGCCACTTCGACTTTGAACTCATGCACGGCCGGCCGCGCCACCGCTGACGGTTTTTCGCTCATCTGTGCAATGACCGCCGGCAACAGTTGGTGCTCCGCCGCGTGCACTTTTTCCGCCAACGACTCGAGCGTCTCGCCGGCTGCGATCGGCACGCGCGATTGCGCGATGATCTCGCCACCATCGACCTCGATCGTGACGTTATGCACCGTGCAGCCCGTCTCCGCCACGCCGGCACGCAGCGCCTGCCCGATGCCATCGAGCCCCGGAAACAACGGCAGCAAACTGGGATGGAGATTGATGATCTTCCCCGCAAACGCGCTCAGAAAACCGGGCTTCAACACGCGCATGAAACCCGCCAGCACCACGAGATCCGGAGCGCACGCGCGCACCGCCGCGATGAACCTCTCCTCCCCCGCCCCTTCGAGCTTCGTCTTGAACGGCGCCGGATCGACGAACGTCGCCGGCACGCCGAAGCGCGCTCCGAGCGCGAGGATGCCCGCCTCGGGCTTGTCCGAGAAAATATGCACGACGCGCGCACGCCCGAGCCGCCCGGCACGCTCCGCCTCCAGAATGGCTTCCGCGTTGCTTCCTTTTCCTGAGCCAAGTATCACGACACGCATCGCGTTCATGGAGGCGGAAAGCGCCGCCCGTGCACAACGTTAATTTCATGAAACCCTTCTGGTTCGCCGTGCTCGCCGCCGTCGCCGCTCTCGCCATGTCGGCCGCGCCTCCCGCCACCGAGGGACCGACCGTGAAACTCGAGCCGCTGAAGGTGCACGATGACCCGATCAACTGTTTCGGCTTCGATCTCAAAATTTACTACGACAAGAAGACCGACCGCGTGACGCGCATCTTTTTCGGCGAAATCCTGCCGGAATCCTCCGCCGCCAAACTCGACGTGCAGCCCGGCGACGAGATCAAGGCGATCAACGGACGACCCGTGACCGAGTTTTCGGCCCGCGTCACCAGCGATACCGAACTCGGCCGACTCTTCCTCGCCCGCCAGCCGGGCGAAAAACTCGATCTCGCCGTGATCCGCCATCGCGCCGCGACCGTCACCGTCACGGCCGGATTCGTGACGCCGCGAGATCGACCTTAGACTTCGCCCGCCGCTTTGATCTTAGCGATCAGGTTGGTTGTGCTGAAACCGGCGAGAAACGGCATGAATTCGATCTGCGCGCCGCCCGCCTGCAACGCGCCGCGTTCCTCCGGATCGAGTTTCTCCAACGTGTAGTCGCCCGCCTTAACGTAAACGTCCGGCCGCAGCGCGCGGATCTCTCCGGTCAGGCGTTTCTCGCGAAAAATCACCACCGCGTCGACGCACGCGAGCGCCGCGAGCGCGTAGGCTCGCTCCGTTTCCGTCTGCACCGGACGCAGCGGCCCCTTCAGCTGCTTCACGCTGGCGTCCGCATTGAGCGCGATGAAAAGCGCGTCGCCCCGCGCGCGCGCCTGCTGCAAATAGAACAGATGCCCGGTGTGGAGCAGATCGAACACGCCGTTCGTCAACACCACGCGCTTCCCCGCACTGCGGAGCCGCTCGCGCAACGCCACGGCATCGGGCAACGAAAAAAGCTTCGGATTGGGCAACTGGTCGGCAGGCGAGCTCACGCCGCGAGCACACACGCCAGCAGCGCGGAAGTAAACTCTCCTGTGGCGGCGGTCTGTGACCGCCGACCAAACTTCAGGCCACGCGCTTCGCGCGGTCACAGACCGCCGCTACAGGCAGCAGCCCGCTTCGCTGACGAGTTGACCCGCGCCCACCTCAGCTCCCGGCCGGATACAGGCAATCGATCTCGATCTTCTCGCCGCAGGAGCACGTGACGATGAGGCGCACGATCTTGTCGCCTTCCTTCACCGTTTCGACATGCGGTCCAGTCGGCGCCGGGCGAACGAGTCCTTGCGGACCATGCGCGTGCGGCTTGGGCTGGGTCTTCAACGGCGGGGCATCGTGTGCTTTCTTGCCGAGGAGAAATGGTTTCATGGGTGAGAGGCGGCTGGTGCACTCGGCACCGGAGCGCGCAAGTCTGCGAGCTTCTTTTCGCGGGTTTTCGAAGTGAGCGTGAGGCTGAGCGTGATGCGCTGATTGGCGTCGGCGGTCGCGGGCTGTCCATCGAGCGGGCGCGTGTCGGCGTAGCCGGTGACACGATCGATCAGCTTCGCGTCGACCGCATAATAGACCAACAAGCGGCGCGCGGCGTTCGCGCGGTCGGCCGACAACTCCCACAGGCCGTAGTCTTCCTTCTTCAGTTCGAGGCCCGCCTTGGTGTGGCCGTCGATCGTGACGCGGAATTGGTGGCGATCGATCGTCCACGCAATGCTCTGCATGACGAACTTGCCCCACTCCGTGAGCTCGGCGGACTCGCCGTCGAAGAGCGGCCGCTTCGCGCGGTCAAATAGCGTGAGTCGCAACCCATCGGAGGTCACCTGCACGTCGACAGGCTTCTGCTCGAGATTCTCGTCGAGGTGGAGGAGCCGGTAGAAGTCCGCCGCGACGGAATTCAGGAAGGTAAGCTTGATCTGCTTGTCCTTGTCGGGCGCCTGCTCCTTGCCGGCGCTTTCGTCGTCCTTCTTCGATTCGCTGCTGCTGTTCTGATTGTCCTTGTTGAAGGGCATGATGCCGGAGTGGTCCTGCATCGGGGAACTGAACGGGTTTTGAAAATAGCGGGACGTCGCGAGGAGGATCTTTTTGTCCTGCGCGGAAATCCAGAGCACCATGAACAGCGCCATCATCGCGGTGACGAAGTCCGCGTAGGCCACCTTCCATGCTCCACCACCGCCGCCGGCTGCCATGATTCAGTTTAAGTTTAAGGTTTAAGTTTAAGGGAGGTGATCGAGGCGTCGGTTTCGTTGGAGAACTTCAACTTAAACCTTCCGCCTCAACCGGCCCGCGCGGCGGGCCTATTTTCCCGTGCCGAGGCTCTTCACCGCGGCTTCGAGTTCGTCGGCGCCGGGCTGCACGTTGCTGTCGAGGGAGCGGCGCGCGACCTCGACGGCGGTGAGGGGCGCGAGGCCCTTCGCAAAACCGGCCACCGCCTGCATGATGCACTTCAGCGCGAGCTGGTCGGCGGCGTCGTTGAACTTGATGCGGTTCGCCAGCGGATTCACGAAACCGTAGGCGACGAAAATGCCGAGCAACGTGCCCGTGAGCGCGGCGGCGACGCGTTCGCCCACGACTTCGGGACCGTCCGAGATCGCGGCCATCGTGTTGATGATGCCGAGCACCGCGGCGACGATGCCGATGCCGGGCAGCGAGTCGCCGACGAGCGTGAGGATGTGCACCGGATGCTCCGCCTCCTCTTTTTTGGCGACGAGCTCCGCCGTCATCAGGCTCTCAAGCTGGTCGGGCTTGATCTTGCCGTCGATGACCGGCTTCAGGCCGTTGCAGAGAAACTGGAGACGCTCCTGGTGATTCGCGAGCGACGGGTATTTTTGGAAAATGCTGCTCTTGCTCGGGTCCATCACGTGCTCTTCGAGCGCGATGAGACCGTTGCGGCGACCGGTCATGAACAGCTCGTAGAGCAACTTCAACAGGTCGAAATAGTCCTGCTTGCCGGGCGCCTTGCCTTTGATCGTCCCCTGAACCTTGTGGATGATCTCCTTCAATACGTGACCCGGGCTGGCGATGATGAGCACGCCCGCCGCCACGCCGAGGATCACCACGAACTCCGACACGTGCAGCAACACCATCGGCTGTCCGCCGGCCAGCATGAAGCCGCCGATCGTGGACGCGAAGACGACGAGAGCACCGATGAGGACGAGCATGAGAGATCCGAGGAGCGGCGCGCCTTAGCGATTGCGGGCGCGACCGAGGAAAGCCCGCAGCCCGAGGATGGTCTGCGAGTGGATTTGGCAAATGCGCGACTCCGTCAGGCCAAAAACCGCGGCGATTTCGGCCAGGCGCATGTTTTCGAAGTAATACATGGCAAGTATCTTCCTAGGAACATCGGGCAAATCGGCCATCCGTTGAGTGAGAAGTTGCAAAAGTTCCTGCTTCTCCAGGGTGTCACGGCCGGTCGTATCGTGTTCGTCGGCCAGAAGTTCGTGCAGCGAAGCTCCTTCGGACTCCTCGCCCTCGGCGTGTTGGTCGAGCGCGATGAACGTCACCGGGCGCGCCTCGTCGAGCCACTTGGCGTATTCCGCGTGGCTGAGGCCGAGCGCCTCGCAAATCTCATCCTCGGTGGCGGTGCGGCCGAGCTTTTGTTCGAGCTCGTTGATCGACTCCTTGAGTTTGCGGGCGCGAGCGCGCGTGCGGCGCGGACACCAGTCCATGCGACGCAGTTCGTCGAGCACGGCGCCGCGAATGCGCATCGCGGCGTAACCGGCAAAGGTGTGGCCCTGTTCCGGGTCGTATTTGCGCACGGCGGCGATCAGCCCCGTCACGCCCACGCTGTAGAGATCGTCCGCATCGATGTGCGGCGGCAGCGTGAGCTTGATGCGGTCCACGACATTGCGGACCAACGGGAGGAAACGCTCGATAAGATCCTTCTCATCGACAGCGCCCGATGTCCCCGCGTAAGCGCGCCAGGCGGCGGTGGCGGGGGCGGTAGGGGTGGCATCCGTGCCGCGGGCGATTGCAGCGGCGTGTTTCATGACTTCAGCGAGGAGAGTTCCGGCTTGGCCTTGGCGACCTCGGCGGCGGCGGCCCGTTGCCGGGCGACCATGGTTTCACGCAGGCCGCCGAGCAAAACGCTCCACAGCCAGCGAAAGAGCAGTGCGCCGATGAGACATCCAACGGCGCCATCAAAGAAAATGCGGTCGGGCCCGCGGCCCACGTAGAGCGCCGTGCCCGCGGCGAGCGCGAACCCCAGCAGACCTCCGAGTAAGAAAACGTATCGCATGGAAATCAGGCGGCGGTGTTGAGCACGGCGGGCGCAGCGGCGTCCGCCTCGGCGTCGGTTTCATCCTCATCCGCCGTCGCGGCGGAGGAGCGCGGCGCGCTCGTCTCGGCCACCGGCATCGTGCGGCGCGCGACGGCGTCGGCGGCGTCGGCTTCCAAGTCGCTCGTCAGCGACGGACCGGTGGCGAGGAACAGCGGCTCCAGATCGCCATCAAGCAGGTAATCCCACAAGCGGCCCCACTGCGAAACCTCGTCGAGGTGCGTGAACACGACGTGCGTCGCACCGAGTTCGCGCCCGGCGGCGTAAGCCGCGCGGAGCGTGGAGTGATCGTAGGCGGCATTCAGCACGAGCACGCGCTCGGTGATTTTCTCGGCTTCGAGGAAGCGCGCGATCGCCGCGTTGTCGGCGGGATTGCGCAGCGAAAGACCGGGCAAATCGAAATACACGAACGCGTTCTCGGTCGCGGGCTCGGTCGACGCGGGAAAATGCGCGAGCGGCACGCCGAGCGCCTCGCAGAAAACCGGCAGCTGGCCGGGCGAATTCGGACGATCGAACTCGGCGGTAACGACGTGGCCGATGCGCGCGCGGCGGAAAACTTCCGCGGAAAGCCATTTGCAGAGCGCCGTCGTGCGACCGACGCCGGGCGTGCCGAGGAACGCGGCGCGGCTGAGCGGCGCGCGTGCCGGACGTTGCGCGGCGAGCTCACGGAGGTGATTGCCGACCTCGACCAGCGCACGGTGCAGCGGCAGCTCTTCGAGGCGGCGCCATTCCGACGAACGTTCGAGACGCGCGAGCAGCGATTCGGAGAAGCCGGAGCGACGCAGCAGCTCAGGCAAAGTCATCTTCGGCGCGCGAATCATCGAGCGCGGCGCACGCACGCGACCAGCGGAGACGGATTCGTTCGCGGCGCCGAGTTCGCTCAAGACCGCTTTCGGCTCCTCGACCGCGACCGGTGCGGGCTCCGGCACCGGCTCGGGCGCGATGATCTGCGCGATCACCTCGAGCTTGGGCGAAGAGAAGAGCCCGAGCACGCCGCCGGTATCGACATTGCGCACCGACAGCACACGGGCGTTCTCGCCGAGTTGCTCGCGGATGACGCGCGCGGCGTCCTCGGCGCTCTTCACGACGAAACGGTAGCAGGAACCGGCGGAAACTTGGGGAGCGGAAGACATGGCGAAATCAGGCGGCGGCCTTCAGGGCGTCGTTGCGGAGCAAATGGGCGGGCGCGGTGATGATGCCGGCGTTCTCGATCTCGGTGGACGACGGCAGCTCCTGGAACGACAGCACCGTGAGACGCGGAAACGACGGCTCGAGGAAACGCTTGAGCGGCAGACGCGTTTCGGTGGAGACGACGAGCACCGCGGGCAGGCCCTTCAACGTGAGCTCATTCGTGCGGCGGCTAAGTTCCTCGAGGAGATGGCGGCCGGTGGCCGGATCGAGCGCGAGGCCGACGTCGGTCGGCGAGCGATGCACCTTGGTCGCGAGCACTTGCTCGAAGCGCGGGTCGAGCGTGAGCGCTTTGACCGAACCGGGCTTCGCCTCGTATTCGGGCACGAAGTAGAGACCGAGGCGCCGGCGGACGAGTTCGCTGAGATCGTCCGGATTCTTCGAGAGCGGCGCGAAATCGGCGATGCCTTCGAGAATAAGCGGGAGATTGAGAATCGCGATGTTCTCGCGGAGAAGATTCTGGAGCACGCGCTGGATGACGCCGAGATTGACGAGGTCCGGCAGCAGTTCCGCGATGAGCGCGCTGTGCGTCGTCTTGAGGTGATCGACGAGAGCCTGGACGTCCTGACGGCCGAGCAGGTGATGCGCCTGGGCCTTGAGCGTCTCGGAAAGATGCGTGATGAGCACCGACGACGGATCGACGACCGTAAAATTGTTCAGTTCGGCGGTCTTGCGCTCGCTGTCGTCGATCCACACGGCGTCGAGATTGAAGACCGGCTCGCGCGTCGGCATGCCGCGAAGGCGGACGGAGCTGCCGGTGACGTTCATCGCCATGAAGCGGCCGGGCATCAGCGTGCCCTTGGCAACCGTTTTGCCGCGGAGGAGGAAGCGGTAGTCGTTGGCTTCGAGTTCGAGATTGTCGCGGACGGAGATCGGCGGGACGACGATGCCCTTTTCGCGAGCAAGCGTCTTGCGCACGCCTGTGACGCGCGCGAGTAGATCGCCACCGACCTTCGTGTCGGCGAGCGAGAGCAGGCCGTAGCCGATCTCGATCGCGAAGACGTCGACGTCGATGAGCTTGCGGACATCCTCGGTCTTGCCGGGCGAGGTGGCCGCGCTGCTGTCGGGAGCCGCGCCGGCTTCGCCGGGTTTGCCGCCCGCGCCCGCTTTGCCGCCGGATCTCCCTGCGGACGACGCTCCGGCGGTCGCGCCCTCGGGTTCGAGGACCTTCAGCGTCTTCGCCATGAAACCGGCAAGAATCGCGAGGCTCGCGAACGGAATCATCGGCATGCCGGGCATCAACGCGAACACACCCATGCATCCCGCCGCGATCGCCAGCGCGCGCGGATACTTGAAGAGCTGACCGGTGACCTGCGTGCCGAGATTGTTGTTGTCCGAAGCGCGCGTGACGAGAAGACCGGCGCCGATGGAGATGATCAGCGCGGGAATCTGGGAAACGAGACCGTCACCGATCGAGAGCAGCGTGAACTTTTGCAGCGACTCGCCGAGCGAGAGGCCCATCTGGAAGACGCCGATGGCGAAACCGCCGAGGACGTTGACGAGCGTGATGAGGATGCCCGCCACGGCGTCGCCGCGCACGAACTTCGAGGCACCGTCCATAGCGCCGTAGAAATCGGCTTCTTTCTGCACCTTCACGCGGCGCGCGGTGGCTTGCGCTTCATCAATGATGCCGGCGTTGAGTTCGGCATCGATCGCCATCTGTTTGCCGGGGAGCGCATCGAGCGTGAAGCGCGCGCTCACTTCCGCGATACGGCCCGCGCCCTTCGTGATCACGACAAAGTTGATCACGACGAGAATAATGAACACCACCGCGCCGACGACGTAATTGCCCTGAATGACGAAGTGGCCGAAGCCGTCGATGATCTCGCCCGCGTAGCCATGGCCGAGGATCTGGCGCGTCGAGCTGATGTTCAGCGCGAGACGGAACAGCGTCAGCACGAGGAGCATCGTCGGGAAACCCGAGAACTCCGGCGGATCCTTCACGTAAACGATCGCCAACAGCACCAGCAGCGAGAGCCCGATGTTCAGCGCCAGCAGCAGGTCGATCAGGAACGGCGGCACCGGCAGCACGAGCAGCAGCACCGTGCCGAACAGCGCGAACGTGAACAGCAGGTCCGCGCGGGCGAGCAGCTTGGTGATGTGGGCGTTGGAGGAAACGGGCATGGCTTAGGCGGCGTTCGCTCCCGCCGTCATGCGGCGCGTCTTGAGCTGGTGGAAATAGTAGCGGTGCGTGCGGTAAACGACCGCGAGGATCTCGGCCACGGCTTGGTAGAGCTCCGGCGGGATCGACTCGCCGACCTTGCCCATCGCGAAGAGCAGTCGCGCCACCGGTTTGTTTTCGACCATCGGCACGCCGTTCTCGGCCGCGAGCGCCTTGATGCGCTGCGCAAAACGATTCTCGCCCTTCGCGAGCACGACGGGCGCCTTGTCGATGCCGCGCTCGTATTTCAGCGCGACCGCGAAGTGCGTCGGGTTCGTCACGACGACGTCGGCCGTCGCGACGGATTCGAGCATCTGTTTCTGCATCAGGCGGCGGGCCATGCGGCGCATCGCACCCTTCACGTGCTGGTCGCCTTCGGAGTTCTTCGCTTCGTCCTTCACTTCCTGCCGCGTCATCATCATGTCGCGGTGCATCTTGAACTTTTCCCAGCCGTAGCTGAGCGCCGCGATCACACCGAGCGACAGTAACAGCCGTCCGAAAAACGCCGTCGAAGCCTCGCGCAAGAACGTGCCGAGATACGCCGCTTCCACCGGTGCGGTGAACAGCGGATCTTCGAGCAGCGAGCGCGCGCCGAGATAGAGCGCGTAGCCGATCGCCACGAGTTTCAGCAAATCGAGACCGCTGCGCACCCACGTGGCTTTGGAAAACAGGCGCATGAAACCCTCGACCGGATTCAACTGCTCGAACTTCGGCGAAAACGCCTTCGGCGAGATGCGGAAGCCGCTTTGCAGTCCGCCCGCGAGCATCGCGGCGCCCGCGCAGGCGAGCAGCACCGGCAGCACGACCTTGCCGCAGGTCATCAGGACATTGCCCAGCAGCAGCGGGAACGTGTCCGTATTGACCTGCATCAGCCGGAAATTCGTGAACATGCCCACCGTGTATTCCGCGACCTCATTGGCGCTTTGGCGCAGCGTGAACGCGAGCGCCCCCAGCGCCGCCGTGAGCGTGAAAACGACCGTGAGCTCCTGGCTCTTCGCGAACTGACCCTTTTCCGCGGCCTCGCTGAGGCGCTTCTCGGTCGGTTGCTCGGTTTTTTGGTCGTTGTCGGTTTCGGCCATCGTGGCAGGTGTGTGTGCCACGTTTGAGCAACGCTGATGCCAAGGGCCCGCCACCATCCACTAGCATCTATCTCCCAACGTTTTAAATTTATTCTCTACCGTCTGGAGAGACCTTTCGCGCGCATCGTCTCCGGGCCTCAAAACTTAAGGCAAATTTTGCCTCATTTCGCGCCCGGAACATTCCCGAGCCGCGCGACGTTCAGCGCGCCGGCAGGATCTGAAGCATCTGCAGCGGCACGTCGGCAAACTCGACGTAAAGATACCGCCCGATCAAGGCGCCCGCGCTCGCCAGCAATCCGAGCCCCATCAGCGCACGCAACGAAAAGCTCAGGATGAAAACCTGCATCTTCGGCACCGCACGCCCCAGCACCGAAAAAGCCAGCGTGATGAGGAAGTTCAGCGCGATGAACGGCGCCGCGATCCGCAGCCCCAGCTCGATCACGTGTCCGGTGTCGCGGATCAACTCATCCCCTGCCCCGCTCGCCAGCATCGGATTGCCGGGCGCCGCGAGCACGAAGCTCTTCGCGAAGGCGCCGAGCACCAGCAAATGCGCGCCGAACAGGAAGAACAGCGCCGTCGCCAGCACCGAGAGGAAACCCGCCACCACCTCCGAGCTGATCTCCGGCGTGCCGAAACCGGGCGTGCCCGCGAGACCGATCTCCGACGAAATCAACCGTCCGGCCATCTCAATCGCCGCAAACGCCATGCGGCCGACAAACCCCAGCGCCAGCCCCAAGGCGACTTCGCCCGCGCTCGCGCCCACGAGTCCCCAGATGTCCACCGGCACCCGCGCCGGCGGCACCAAACCTGTGATCAGCGTCGCAATGCACATCGCCATCGCCGCCCGCACCATGACCGGCGGCGGACGCCCGCCCATCGACGGCATCAAAATGATGACCCCCAGCCCGCGCAGGAACACCATCATCCAGGTGAGCAGGTAAGCAATGCTCACGAGTCGTCTCCCTTAATGAGCCAGCGCCGGCATCTTCGCGAACACCGCGAGCGTGAACTCCATCAGGCTGCGCAGCAGCCACGGCGCCAGCAGCACGGCGAGGCCGGCCATCGCCACCAGTTTCGGCGCAAAGGTCAGCGTGTTCTCCTGCATCGACGTGACCGATTGGAACAAGCTCGCGATCAGGCCCACGACGAGCAGCAACCCGAGGAACGGCGCCACGATGTAGAGCGCGAACAGCACGGTGGATTTGAACAGGTCGATGGCGAGCTCGGGATTCATGCGAGAAAGAGGCGCGGATGAATCTGGCGTATTACGCCAGATTCGCGTTTTCGGTCAGACGGTGAAGCTCTGGACGAGGGACTTCACGATGAGGTGCCAGCCGTCCACGAGGACGAACAGCAGCAGCTTGAACGGCAGCGACACGACGTTCGGCGGCATCATCATCATGCCGAGGCCCATCAGCGTCGAAGAGACGAGGAAATCGATGATCAGGAACGGCAGAAACAGCAGGAAGCCCATCTGAAACGCCGTCTGGAGCTCGCTGATCACGAACGCCGGAATCACGACGCGCAGCGGCAGGTCCTTCACCGCCGTCGGTCCGTAGCCGCCGAGTTCGAGGAAATACTCCAAATCGCGCGTGCGCGTCTGCTTCAGCATGAAATCCCGCAGCGGCGCCGCACCGCGCTCGAGCGCTTCGTTCGACGTGATCTGGTTGTCCAGATACGGGCGCAGCGCCTCGGTGTTCACGCGATCGAACGTCGGCCCCATGATGAAAAACGTCAGGAAAAGCGACAGGCCGATGATGATTTGATTCGACGGCGCGCTCGGCACGCCCAGCGCCGTGCGCACGAAACCGAGCACGATCACGATGCGCGTGAAGCTCGTCATCAGCAGCACCAGCGACGGCGCCACCGACAGCAGCGTCATCATCAGCACGATCTGCACCGCTACGCTCAGTTGCGCCGGCTTTTCGGCGCCCTCGAGATTGATCGTGAAGCGCAGCGGATCGGTCGCCGTGGACGGAGCCGGCGCGTTCGCGGCGCTCGGCGCAGGCGTGGACTGCAACAGACCGTTCGAAGGCGTGAGGGTGGACGACTGTCCGGCCGGGGCGGTTCGGTTCGGCGTCTGCGCACTCGCGACGAGCGGCAGCAGGCCGAGCGCGAGGCAGAAAAGAAATTGGTGGAGGCGTCGCATGTTCTCTCCGGCGCGGGCCGGTGCTTCGTGAATTTGCCGTATTACGGCAAATTGCCCCCTTCGCGACGTGCGGTCGCGGACTCATCGAGCGGCGAGAGCAGCGAGATGCTGCCCGGGCAGACGCCGAGGAGGAATTTCTTCCCCTCGTAGTCGGCGACGACGAGATACTGCCGATTCCCGAGTGAACGGCTCTCGGCGACGGTGAGCTTGCGCGCCTCGCGGCCGGCGATGCCGCCCGGCGTGCGACGCTGGCGCCACAACATCCAGCCGCCCGCCGCGGCAGCGCCAGCGGCGAGGACGATCAGGAGATAATTCGCGTCGCCCGACTTCGTCTGGGACGTCGCCGGCGCTTCCGCGGGCGCGGCAGCGTTGCGCGGATGGATGATGTCGGAGTCTTTCGGCTTCTCCTGGGCAACGACGGCACCGGCCGCGAATGCGCCCACCCACGCGAAAATCCGCACGCCGTGCAGGGCGCGGGTAAAGAAAGAGACAGCGGCAGTTTTCATCGGCATCCGTGCGCGTGAGACCGGCGCTCAGCCTTTCGGGCTGCCGACGAGCTCGGTGATCTTGATGCCGAAGTTGTCCTCGACCACGACCACTTCGCCGTAGGCGACGAGCTTGTCGTTGACGTAGAGGCCGACGGGGTCGCTCGCGTGTTGCATGAGTTGCACGACGGAGCCGGGGGAAAGTTCGAGGACGTCGCGCATCGGCAGCAGGCAGGAGCCGAGCTGCACGGTGACCTTCACCTTAACGTCCAAAACGATATCAAGAGCTTTTTCTTCCATCAGATTTGCCATGGGAAAGTTCCTCCGCGTTGACCGGGATTTTTTTCGTGATCTGCACGGCCACGCGGTCGGTATCGAGACCGACCGTGCCGATGAACTTCGGCGCGCCGTTCAACAGGATGCGGGTTTGCTGCACGAGGTCGGCCGGCATCTCGATCACATCGCCGACGCGCAGGCTGCTGACTTCGCGCAAGGTAAGTTCAAACGCTTCCCACTCGGCGCGCACGGGCATCGAGATGTGATCGTAGGCCTTCTGCCAGGACGCGCGCTTCTCGACCGTGGTGACGGCGGAGTCCTTCTGGCGGCGCGCCTGCATCTTTTTCACCAACGGCTCGATCGTGTAGTAAGGGACGCCGAGCTGCATTTGCTCGGAGCAATCGCCAAAATTGATCTCGAGAGTCAGCGCGAGGACGATCGCGTCCTTCGGCGAGGTCTGGAGGAAGCGGCCGTTGTTTTCATGGCCGACGATGAGCGGACGGAGATCCTGCTCGCTCTTCCATTGGCCGCACCACTCTTCGAGAATGATGACGATCACGTCTTCGAGCAGCGCCACTTCGATCTCGGTGAGATAGCGCTCGGCCTTCACGGAATGGCCGCGCCCGCCGAGCAGGCGGTCCGCGATCGTGAGCGCGAGACGGGGATTGATATCGAGGACGCCGACGCCGATGAGCGGCTCGGCCTTGAAAAGGCAAATGTGCGTCGGGCTCGGCAGCGACTCGGTGAACTTCGAGTAGGTGACCGTCGTCAGCTGCGCCATCTTCACGCCGAATTCCATGCGCAGAAACAGCGACAGGCGCGCGCTGAGGTAGCGGATGAAATCCTCGTGCAGCAGGCGCAGGCGGCGCAGTTCGATTTCCGAGAGGAAGACCGGATTGCGGAAGTCGTAGGCTTCGACCTTGCTGACCGCCTTGGCATCGCCGCGCTTGCCGTCCGCGCGGATGAGCAGCGCTTTCGGGGCGGTGTCGGCCGTGGTCTGCGCGAGCAGTTTGTCGATCTCGGATTGATCGAGAAACTCGCTGGCGGTTCTCTGTGCGTCGTCGGCCATGAGCGCGCTAGAATCTGTAACGGCGGTCTGCGACCGCCGGTGACGCGAAACAGCGGCCACAGACCGCCGCTACAGGAGAAACTGCGGAACGCAGAATCATTGGATCACGAAGTCCGAGAAATAGACCTGGTCGACGAGGCGCTTGCCGAGCGCCTGGTTGTAGGCGGCGACGAGCTTTTCGCGCAGGACGTTCTTGGAGCCGGGCTCCTCGAGGTCCGCGAGCGTCAGCGAAGACAGGACGTTGAGCGTGATGTCGGTGAGCTTCGCCTTCTGGGTCTCGAAGGTGTTGCGCACGTTCTTTCCGCCGACGCCGGTGACGATGAAACTCGTTTTGAGGTAACGGGTGCCCATCGTGCCGGCGAGATTCACCACTACGTTGGAGAATTCGTAATTGGGGCCACCGGTCGCTTCCTTGCCTTCTTTGCCGCCGTGGCCGCCCTTTTCTTCCTTTTCGGGTTCCGCTTCCTCCGGCGCTTCGGCGGCAGCGGTGGCGTGGTCGGTCTTCGCATGCGGATCGACCGCAGGCAGGGCGAGCTTCGCCTGGAGGCGCGGCAGGAGAACGTATTCCGCCACGCCGAACGTCGCCGCGGGGGCGAGAATGATCGCCGCAATCGCGGGCAACCACGCTTTGAAGCCGCCGGACTTCGCTTTCGCGGCCGACGCTTCGACCGGGGCGGCGGTGCCGCCCGCGGACGCGGTGTCCTTGGCTTCTTTGGCGTCTTTTTTCTCGGCCATGGCGACGGGGCGCTAACGCGTTAGCTGCGCTTCAGGTTGACGATGTCCTCGAGCACGGTGTCGGACACCGTGATGAGGCGGGAGCCGGCCTGGAAGGAGCGCTGCGTGGTGATCAGGTCGGAGAACTGGCCCGTGAGGTCGACGTTCGAAGACTCGAGCGTGCCGGACTGCACGTTGCCGAGACCGTCGGAGCCCGGGTCATTGTTGCCGGCGAGAATACCGCCGCCCACGGGGCCCGCGGCTTCGAGGGACGAGTAGAGATTGTTACCCTCGCGCGTGAGCGCCGAGGTGTCGTTGAAATTCTGCAGCTGGAACTTGTTCGTCGTGGCGGACGTGCCGTCCGAGTAGAACTCGACGAGATTGCCCTGACGGTCGATCGAGATGGACTGCAGCTCGGCGCCGGCGGGGTTGTTCTGGCCGACGCGGATGTCGCCGAGCGCCGTGGGCGGCACGGCACCGGTGAGGCCGCGCACGCGGAGGCCGCCTTGCGTGACAATGTAGCCGTTGTCGTCGATACGGAACGAACCGTCGCGCGTCGCGTAGGTGTTGCCGCTGGTGGCGTCCTGCACGACGAAGAAACCGCGGCCCGAGATGCCGAGGTCAGTCGTCACGCCCGTGCTGGAGAGCGCGCCTTGCGTGAAATTGGTGGAAATGCTCGCGAGCTGCACGCCGGTGCCGATCTGGAGGCCGGGCTGGCTCGAGGCGGTGCCATTGGACGGAGCGGAGCCGCGCAGCGTATTGGAAAAACTCTCGGCGAAGGTCGCTTGGGACGATTTGTAGCCGGTCGTGTTGATGTTGGCGATGTTGTTGCCGATGACTTCGAGGCCCTTGCTGAACGTGCGCAGGGCGCTGACGCCGGAGGTGAGAGTGCCGATGAGTGCCATGGTGGGATTGGGTGTGTTTTAAGTTTGGGTTTAGGCCGCGGTGCCGTCCGTTGCGGTGCTGCTCTGCTGCGTTACGGTGGGTTCGATCCGTCGAACCGAATAAAGGGGATAGGACTTGTCGCCGATGGTGAGCGAAACGCCTTCCACGGCGTCATTGTCGAGCGCGGTGACGATGCCGGTGATGGATTTGCCGTCGGCATCCTCCACCGTGACCGTGCGCCCGAGGTAGCTGTTGCCCATCAGCAACTGCTGGTCGGCGCGGAGCGCGGTGATTTGCGAGGCCATCGTCTTGTTCTGCTCGAGGGCGGAGAACTGGGCCATTTGCGCGATGAACGCCGTGTCTTCCATCGGCTTCATCGGGTCCTGGTTCTGAAACTGCGTCGCGAGCAGCTTCATGAAATCGTCGGAGCCGAGCACCTTGGTGGTCTTGCGCGCGACGCCGCCGGTCGAGTTGTAGAGGTCGGAGTAGCCGGCGGTGGTGTTGGAGGTGGCGCTGGTGACAGGCATGGGGATCAGGCGACGGCGGACAGGTGAACGGACGTGGGCAACACCGCAGCGGCAACCGTCGACGCAGCCCCACCCTCGCGCGGCTGAAACGGCGTCGAGCGCGACACACTGCCGAAGAACTCGGCGGCGGCCCGCGCCTGCTGCTGCTGTTGTTGTTGTTGCTGCTGCTGCGCCGCGGACTGGCCGGGCGACTGCTGCTGTTGTTGTTGCGCGAAAGAATTCGTGCCGCCTTGCGACGACGACGCGGCCAAGACGACCGGCTCGAGGTAGCGTAGCGCGCTCTCGGGCTGGGCGGTGACCGCCTTCCACTCTTGCTGGAGCGCGGCGCGCAACTCCGGCGAGTCGGTGCGAAACTCGGTGTGCACCACGCCATCGCGCAGCGCGATGCGGACCGCGAGGTCTTCGTGGCCAATCTTGAACTTCAGCTGCACGCTGGGAACGGGCTGGAGCTTCGAAGTCGCCTGTGCCTCGACCACGCTCGTGACCGTCTCCACCGCGCGACGCGCCATCGAAGCGGCGACGAGCTGCGGCATGGGCTCAGCACCCAGCGCGCCCGCGCCTTCCGGTGCGGCAGCCACCACCGAGACGAGCGTCGGCACCGTCGTAGGGACGGCAAACAGCGGATCGTGTGGGGTGAAGAGCATGCTCGGCGTCTTTTCAGCAACGTCGATGCCAGCCGCCGGCAGAGCAGTGGTAAGCTGTTGCTCAGCGCCGCTTAAAAAGTTTTTTCCAAAACGTTTTTCGTCCCCGGAAGCGAAGTCGGTTCCTGCCCGCGGAAGAGCGGCAGAATTTTCCGGCATCGCGCTGGCCGGCGCGCGAGGGGTCGTGAGCCGGCGGACGCTAGCGGCATCACCCGACGCCGTCCGGGATTCGACCGGCAGCGCCAGCGCGACGACTGCGCCGTCTTTCAACTCGACGCTCGCTATCGCCGTGACGACGGACGTGGCGCGGGGCTCGCCAGCGCCGGGCTCAATGGCCGCCCGCGACTCGCGCAGGGTCGTGGCAGCCGGCGGCACTGTCGGCGCCGCGGCGGTCTGGGCGGGAATGTGCCGACTCGGTTCGCCAGCCAAGGACGATGCGGCGAGGGTTTCGTCGAGTTGGATCGGTAGCTGGCCCGGCAAAGTCAATGTGACCGTCGCGCGCGCCGACGCGGGCAATGGCGCGGTTCCGTCGTTACCGACAGCCTGCTCGGTTGCCGCGAGGGGCAGGGTCTCCGGGTTCGATGGCGGCTCGTTGGCCGCCATCGGAGCACTCGCCACCGGCGACGGATCGAAGGCGACGGCGATCGGCGTGAGTAAGGCGATGATCGCCTCCAAGGTCGCACGGTCCGGGACGACAGCGTCGGCCTTCACGGCATCGGCGGGCTGAGCAAGCTCGCTCGCCGCCGCGGCGGACGTTTCCGCATCGACGCCAGGCGCGGATTCCAGCGCGAGGCCACGGGCATCCGTCGGGAGCGACGCCACACGCGACGACGTCGTCGCGGTGACATTCGCGTGGGGTGCAGTCGGTCGCACGACCGGATTCGCCGCGGGGGCGTTTGCGACCGGCGCGGCCACGGACGGGTTGGCCGTCGGGAGCGGGGTCGCGGTCGAGGCGTCTCCACCGAGCAGCGCGCAGAAATCGGCGGGCAGCGCGTCGCCCTCGGACACCGGTGCGGTGAGACCGTCGGCGAGCGCGGCAGCGCCGGCCGCCGGCACGGCGGCACCGGGGAAAATTTCGTTGGAGGACGTGGTGGGAAGGGAAGTCGTCATGCAGGGCTTCCCTCCGTGGAATGCGTGCGCGCCGTCCGTGGCGCACGAGGTGAGGAACAGGTCAGCTGGCGGCTGGCTTGTTCGATTTCATCAGGCGAAGTTTTTCAGAAAGCACGGCGACGCGGCGCGCCAGCGTGCCGTCGACGGCGGCGGTGCGGCTCATCTCCTCGAAGATCGGCGACACGGTATCGGGCTTCATCAGCGAGAGGATTTTCACGGCGGTGTTGTCGTCGAGTTCCTTGATGATCGCGACCGCCGCGCGCGGGGTGAGATTGCCGTAGGTGGTGGCGAGCGTCTTGAGATTCTTCATTTCGTCGGCGTTGATCTCGATGACGCGCTGCGAAATTTCCTTCCGCATGCGCTCGAGTTCGGCGCGCACCTTGTCGAGTTCCTGCTGCTCGGCATTCAGGCGTGCGGCGCGGAGATCGAGTTGCTCGGCGTGTTTGCGCAGGCGCTCCTTCTCCCCTTTCAACTCGGAGGCAAGGTTGTCGATCTCGATGGTCCAGAAGTCCCACCCTTGCGCCTTCTGTTGCTTCGCCGCGGAGACGCGCACCGCGAGTGCATGCGTCACGAGCACATCGGCGGCGCGCCAAAACCAGCCGAGGCCGGCGGCGAGACCGAAGAGCAGACCGAGCGTGGCAACGACGGCGGGATTTTGAACGAGCTTGGTCATGTGAGAACGGGGCGGCGGGCCGCGCGGAAACCGGCGAAGTCGTCCATCGCCGCCTGATCCTCGACCAGCGACGCGGCGCGGTGGACGGCGCGCGCCTTTTCTTCGAGCTTGTTGACGACCTTCAGTTCGCGCGAGGCGGTGAGGTATTCGGCGCGGCGCTTCTGCATGACATCGCGCGCTTCGATCACCTGGCGCTCGACCTTCAGCTGTTCGTCACACTCGGCCCGATAGGAGCGGAAGAGCGACGCGGCTTCGGCGGCGAGAAACGTGCCTCCACGTCCGTCGAACAGCACCTGCGCCAGCTCGGCCACCCGCGCGCGGGTGGCGGCGAGCCGCTCCTCGGCTTGGACGTAGGCATGGACCGAGGCGGCGAACGCCTCGCGAGCGCGCAGCTCTTTGTGCGCGCGAATGACGGCCACGGGCCGCAGAGGGAAACGGAAACGTTTCATGGCACGAGGATCTTGCTGAGCAGTTTGAAGGACTCCGCGCGGGGCGTGTGCTCATGCACGCGTTGGCGGAGGAAATTGCGAAGCGGCTCGTGCAGCGTGATCGCCAGATCGAGCGCGGCGTTCGCGCCTTTTTGGTAGGCGCCGATGGAAATGAGGTCTTCGTTCTTGCGGTAGAGCGCGAGATGCTCGCGCGCCTTCGCGGCGAGTTCCACTTCCTCAGGAGAACAGACGTCGCGCGTCAGACGGCTGACAGACTCCAGCACGTCGACGGCCGGGTAGTGGTTGAAGTGCGCCAGCGAGCGCGAGAGCACCAAGTGACCATCGAGAATACCGCGCACGGCGTCGGCGACCGGTTCGTTCATGTCGTCGCCTTCGACGAGCACCGTGTAGAGCGCGGTGATCGCGCCGGACTCGCCGGCACCGGAGCGCTCGAGCAGGCGCGGGAGCAGTGCGAAAACCGACGGCGTGTAACCGCGCGTCGCGGGCGGCTCGCCGATGGCGAGGCCGATCTCGCGTTGCGCCATCGCGAAACGCGTCACCGAGTCCATCATCAGCATCACGTTCTTGCCCTGATCGCGATAAGCCTCGGCGATCGCCGTGGCGGTGAACGCAGCGCGCAAGCGCAGCGGCGCGGGCGTGTCGGACGTCGCGACGACAACGACGGAGCGTTTCAAGCCCTCGGGGCCGAGGTCCTTCTCGAGGAACTCGCGGACTTCGCGACCGCGCTCACCCACGAGCGCGATGACAACCACGTCGGCCGAACAGCCGCGCGCGATCATGCCGAGCAAAGTGGACTTGCCGACGCCGGAACCGGCGAAGATGCCGAGACGCTGGCCGCGACCAATCGGCGTGAAAGTATCGAGCACGCGCACGCCCGTCGTGAGCGGTTCTTTGATGCGTTGACGGCGCAGCGGGTGCGGCGGCGTGTTGTCGCGCTCCGCCCGATCGACCGGCAACAAGCCGAGATCGTCGAACGGCCGGCCCAGCGCGTCGAGGACGCGTCCGAGCAACTCGCCATCCGGCCGCGGCAGCGGCGGACGGTCGGCCGCCGCGACTTCGCAGCCGACGTGGAGGCCGGACATGTCGCCGAGCGGCATGAGCAGCACGCGATGTTCGCGAAAACCGACGACCTCCGCGCGCACCGAAAACTCCGTGCGCGGCGAGCGCACGAGACAGAGATCGCCGAGGCCGACATTCGGGCCTTCGGACTCGATGATGAGACCCGCCACGCCGGTGACCGCGCCGACGCGCTGCACCGCCGGCAGGTGTTTCACCTGCGTGCGGATGACGTCGATGAGCGGTGCGACGCTGGCGCTCATGCGCAGTCGTCCTCCTCCAGGGTCATGTCGCCGATCAGGTGACAAATCTCCACGCCGAACGCGCGCGTTTCGGCCATCGATCTGCCGAGCAGTTCACCGTCCGAGTCCTCGAGCGCCTCCTGCGAAGTGTAACCTAATAGGTTACACTTTTCCGGCCGCACACCAGCCGGCAGCGCGAAACTGTAACCTACTAGGTTACTCGAGGCGGAGAGCTGTGCGGGGGAGATCATGCGCCGGTGAGGGAGTGGCTGAGGGCGGCGAGCTTGGTTTGCTGGCGCGCGTCGGTGAGACCGAAGCGGGAGCGGACCAGGCAATCGCCCGGGTTGAGCGTGCCGTCAGTGCGGACGCGGAGACCAGGATAGCGCTGCATCCAGTCGGGATTCAGGGCGGTGAGCAGCCCGGCATCGCGCGGACAGAGAGCGAGCTCCAGGCCTTCGCGCTCGGGGAAAAGCTGTTCGAGCGCTTCGCGGCACAGACGCTCGATCGTCTCGACCGGCGGCTCGTAACCGGCGAGCAGGCGGTGCGCGATGTCGATGGCCAGACCGGGCAACGCGTCACGCAGCTGCACGACGAGGGACGGTTCGAGCGTGGCGAGTTTCTTCAACACGCCGTCGCTGAGCTGTTCCATGTCGTGGCGGAACTCGACCATCTGCTGGTCCGCGGCGGCACGGGCGGAATCGACGCCTTTGCGGTAAGCCTCCTCGCACTTCGCCGCGACCTCCGCCTCGGTATACACGCGCCCCTGGCCCGGCAGCACGGCGGCGGCGAGCGGGCGATCGAAGGCGATGAGCTTGGTGTAACCCACGGCGGTCAGAATTGCGGATTGCGGAGGGCGGATTGCGGATTCGCCGAACGGCGAACGCGCGGGCGGCGCGCGATGGCGCGCGGGCGACGGGTGAGCGGAGCTTCGGTCGCGCCGACACTGAACTCGAAGCTGCGCATGATCGCGCGGAGCGGTTCGGAAGTGGCGATGGGCGCGGCGTGCATCATGTCAGGCGACGAGGGCTTGCGACTCGGAATCGAGGGAGATCTGGCCTTCTTCTTCGAGGCGGCGGACGGCTTGAATGATGACGTCCTGCGCGGCTTCGACGTCCTTGAGGCGGACGGGCCCGAGGAGTTCGATTTCCTCCTTGAGGCCTTCGGCGGCGCGCTTGGAGAGACCAGCGTAGATTTTTTCGCGCAATGCCTCGGAGGCGGACTTCATCGAGATCGCGAGATTGCCGGAGTCGACTTCGCGCAACACGCGTTGCAGGTCGGCGGAGGCGAGGCGATTGAGGTCCTCGAAGCTGAAGAGCTTCTTGCGGATCGCGGCGCCGAGGGTCGCGTTGCGCTCCTCGATGCGGGCGAGGAGGTTCTTCGACATCTCCTTGTCGAGCGAGTTGAGCAGGCCGGCGACCGCACGGACGCCGCCGCTGCGGTGGAAGGCCGGGCGGACTTTTGTGTCGAAGTGCTTGCCGAGCGAGCGCACGATCTTGCCGACGAGGTCGAGCGAGGTGGACTCGATCGTGCCGAGGCGTTCGACGACTTCCTCGCGGAGGTCCGGACTGAGCAACGCGAAGACTTCGGCGGATTTCGCGGGATCGAGATACGAGAGGACGAACGAAATCGTCTGCGGCTGCTCGTGCTTGATCAGGTTGAAGATCTGGCGGCCTTCCATCTCGGCGATGTCACTGATGACCTCGATCGAACTGCCGGCGACCGGGCCGACGCGGCCGATGATCGACTGGGCCTTGTAGTCGCCCTTGGCGATTTCGAGCGTGCGCTGCGCAAAGGGCAAACCGCCGAGCGCGGAGCCCACGCTAGAGGCGACGATCGAGCTGAATTCCTCCATCGCCTGCTTCTGCGTCGCCTCGGGAATCATCGGGAAAGTCGACATCTCGCGGCAGAGCACCTCGATCTCGGCATCGTCAAACTGCTTCAGCACTTCGGCCGCTGCCTCGGGACCGATGCAGATGAGAAACACGGCGAGTTTCTGCTGGCGGTTGAGCTTGGTGAAATCGATGTCGGCCATGGCGGGGTCAGAGGACGGAGGACAGAGAGCGGAGGACGGCGACGGAGTGCAGGACCAAGGTGCGCTGCGGCGAACGCAGGAGGGCCGGTCTGTGACCGGCCGCCGCGGATGCTGAATCGCCGGAGCCGCGCGCGTGCGATTTGGCCGGTCGGAGACCGGCCCTACTTGGACGCGTGCGGTGGAATTTCATGGCGTCAGTTCTTCGCGGGCGGCGTGGCGACCCAGTCGCGGAGCGCGGTGCCGATGTTGGCGGGCTTTTGCCGGATGAGCTGGTTGAGCATGTCCGGCGTGATGGCCGAGCCGTTCTGCAGCTGGCGGGCGGCGAGATCGGGCGGCATCGCGAAGACCTCGACCGGCACGGTCTCGGGCTTCTGCTTGGAGAGGAGGCGGAGGAAGACGAGCAGCGCGATCGCGGCGCCGGCGACGGCGGCCCAGCGCGAGGCGACTTCGATCCAACCCTGCACGCGCGTCTCGCTCTGGATGGCTTCGACGGTTTGCGAGATCGGCTCGGCGGCGAAAGGCATTTCCTGAAGCGCAACGATGGAATCGAGTTCCTGGCCGGGCGTGGCTTTGAGGCCGAGGGCGTTGACCACGATCTGGCGAAGTGCGTTCAACTCTTCCGGCGTGCGCTTCTGCTGCGTGGGCTGCGTGCCGACGGGCGAGCCGGCGGGTGGCGGCGCCAGGCGCGGAGCGATCATCACGGAGGCGGTCACGTTTTTGATCGTGCCGGGATTGCGCGTGATGTTCGTCGTCGTGCGGTTGATCTCGTAAGCGGTGGTGCGGTTCTTGCGCGATTGCTCGGTGGTGTTGACGGGCTTGGCGGCTTCGGCGGCGACCGCTTTTTCGGGGACGTTGGCGCTGACGCCGGTGGCGCCGCCGTTGGTGCGGGTCTCGGACGAGTTGGAATTGTCCTCGGTGATCGTTTGCGAGCGGACGACCTGGCCGTCCGGATCGAATTTTTCCTGCAGCTGGGTCGTGGCCTCGGTGTCGATGTCGGCGGAAACGCGAACAACGGCGCTGCCGGGCCCGATCACGGCGGCGAGCATGGTCTCGACTTTGCGCGAGAGGTAATCCTCGACCTGCTGCTTGTAGCGCATCTGCGAGGAGGCGTTGCCGAGGGTCGGGTCCTGCTTGAGCTCCTCGGAGAGCACGCGACCGCGGTTGTCGACGACGGCGACCTGGTCGGGCGTGAGGCCTTGGACGGCGTTGGCGACGAGGTGGCGGATGGCGTTGACCTGATCCGTCTCGAGGCGCGTGCCGCCCATGTCGACGAACACGGAGGCGGTCGAGCGCACGCCTTGCTCGGTGAGGAGGAGGCGGTTTTCCGGTTGCACGATCATCACGCGCGCGGCGCGGACGCCCTGGAGCTGCGTGATGGTGCGGGCGAGTTCGCCTTGGATGGCGCGGAGGTAGTTCGTGCGCTGCACGAAGTCCGAGAGACCGAACTGGCCTTTGTCGAAGATTTCAAAACCAACGCCGTCACCGCTCGGGAGTCCCTTCGCCGCGAGGTCCATGCGGAGCTTGTAGACTTGATCAGCCGGCACCTGCACGGCGGTGCCGCCGGCGGAGACTTGATAAGGGATGTTGCGCGTCTGGAGGTCGCTGATGATCGCGGTGGCGTCCTTCTCGGCGAGGCGCGCGTAGAGCAGCTGGTAATCGGGGCGGCGCGACCAGAGCACGAGGGCGATCATGCCGCCGATGACCGCGACGGTGGCGACGATGAGGGAGACGCGCTGGTTGAGGCCAAGCTGTTGCCAGAGGGCGAGCAGGGAGGCGGCGAAGTTTTTCATGCGAGCTTAGCGCGAGAGCGGCGGGAAAACGGAGAGACGGTGGAACGAGAAATATTAGGAGAAAGAGAACGATGACGGCGGGCGCGGGGGCTCACACCTGCATGCGCATCAGCTCCTGGTAGGATTCGACGAGCTTGTTGCGCACCTCGACCATGAGGCTGAAGGCGACGCCGGCTTCCTGCATCGCGATGACGGATTGGTGCAGCTGGTCGGTCTCGCCGAGGAGGACTTTTTGCGTGAGCTGGTTGGCCTCGGCCTGCTTGGTGCCAACGGTGTCGACGAGACCGCCGAGCATGTCCGCGAAGCCGTTGGCCTGCGGCGCGGCGGTGCGCATGCCATCGGGCAGCGTGGCGAGGGCGGCCGACGTGGCCTGCTTCTCGCGCAACGCATCGGCGCGCGCCATGGCTTGGGGAACGAGGGAGGAGTAAACGGAGCCGACGGGCGACATGGGATTACTTGCCGATCTCGAGCGTCTTCATCGCGAGGTTGCGCGAGTTTTTGACGACGGAGAGGTTGGCCTCGTAGGCGCGGGACGCCGTGATGAGGTCGACCATTTCGTAGGCGAGGTTGACGTTGGGCATCGTGACGAGGCCGTCTTCGCCGGCGTCGGGATGCTGGGGGTTGTAAACTTGCTGGCCGGGCGTCTTGTCGTTGGTGACGCCACCGACGCGGACGGTGGTGAGCGAGGCGCCGCCGGTGCGCTTCACGAGTTCGGTTTCGAAGGAAACGATCTGGCGCTTGTAAGCGCCGCCATCGGCCGTGCGCGTCGTCTGGGCGTTGGCGATGTTTTGCGCGACGATATCGAGGCGCATCTTCTGCGCCGCGAGTGCGCCGGAGGTAACGTCGATGCCGGGGATGAGGTTCATGGCTTAGCAGGGCTCAGGCGGAGCGGCCGGTGATGGCGAGCTTCAGCTGCTTGATGTTCCGGGAGACGATCTCGGTGAGATATTCGTATTCCGCGGCGTTCTTGTTCATCGCGAGCAGCTCGTGCTCGATCTCGACGGTGTTGCCGTCGGGGCGCACGGTGCGCGCATGGATGTCCTCCACGAGCTTCGGTTTCAGGTCCGAGACGCGGGAGGTTTCGCCGTTCTGAAAGCTGGCCTTCAACTTATCCGCGAAGTCCGTGCCGACGTCCAAGCGGCGGTAACCCGGGGTCTCGGCATTGGCGATGTTCGCCGCGATCGCCTCCTGGCGCAGCGCGGCTGCATCGAGGAGTTTTCGCGCGATCTGGTAAGTGCCGGACTGGAATACGGGGTCGACCATGACCTGTGCGTAAACACGGCGCGTGCCAGTGTGCGTCCTGCCCACCCAAGCCTCACTAATTCAGCGAAATAAACAAAATCTCCCTGTTCGCCGTCGTCCCGTCGGCCGGCTGGCGCTTCCGGGCCGGCAGAATTTTCCGCCTTGGGCCACCCGCGGGAAGATTTCCGGCGTCGCGGCTTCAGGTCAGCCGTTTTGCGCCGATGTTTGGGGGCAATGCCTCATGAGGGACAGTGAGTTCGATTTCATCCGCACACTCGTTTACGAGCACAGCCGTATTCAACTGGGTCCCGACAAACGGGAGCTGGTAACGGCCCGACTCGGCAAGCGTCTGCGCGCCACCAAAACCGACACCATCGGCCATTACTGCGAGTTGCTGAAGGCCGGCGATGCCGAGGACGAACTCGCGCACCTGATCGACGCCATCTCGACGAACCACACGTTCTTCTTCCGCGAGAACGCGCACTTCGATTTCCTGCGCCAGCACATCGTCCCCGAGATGCTCGCCCGCCACCGCGCCGAGCGTTGGTCGCAATTCTACGTGTGGAGCGCCGCCTGCTCTTCCGGCGAGGAGCCCTACTCCATCGCGATGACCCTCAACGAAGCCCTCCCGCGGACCTCCGGCTGGAATTGGCGCATCGAGGGCACCGATATTTCCCACCGCATCCTCGCCAAGGCGCGCAACGGTATCTACCGCGACGACGTCGTCGCCAAGCTCCCGCAATCGACGATCAAGGCCTACTTCCAACGCGGCATCGGTCCCCAGGAAGGCAACTACCGCGTCCGCGCCGAACTGCGCTCGATGGTGTCTTATCACCACCTCAACCTGCTCGAGGGCGAGCCGCCCTTCCGCGAGCCGTTCCAGGTGATCTTCTGCCGCAACGTGATGATCTATTTCGACCGTCCCACGCAGGAGGAATTGGTCCAGAAACTCACTCGCCGTCTCGTGCCGGGCGGATATCTGCTCGTGGGCCACAGCGAAAGCCTCACCGGC
The DNA here is from genome assembly GCA_023432225.1 of Verrucomicrobiota bacterium. Taxonomy (GTDB): domain Bacteria; phylum Verrucomicrobiota; class Verrucomicrobiia; order Opitutales; family Opitutaceae; genus Didemnitutus. Next base: position 68,534 of record JAEYUW010000044.1, on the reverse strand, counting down.
ATCAAGCACTCCCTCCAGCTCGTGAAGCCCGCGATCTACCGCCGCCCGGTCACTCCTTGAAATGTCGACGTCGAAAAAAATCCGCGTGCTGATCGTCGACGACTCCGCCGTCGTCCGCAAACTCGCGAGCGAGGCTCTCGCCGCCGATCCGGAGATCGAGGTCGTGGGCACCGCCATCGATCCCTACATGGCGCGCGACAAGCTCAAGGAACTCTCGCCCGACGTCCTCACGCTCGACCTCGAAATGCCGCGCATGGACGGCCTCACGTTCCTGCGCCTGTTGATGGAGCGCCGCCCGATGCCGGTGGTCGTGATGAGCTCGCTCACGCAACGCGGTTCCGAATACGCCCTCGAGGCCCTGCGCCTCGGCGCCATCGATTTCCTCGGCAAACCGAGCGGCTCGTTCTCGTTCGGCCATCTCGGCCCGCAACTCGTCGCCAAGGTCAAGACCGCCGCGCTCGCCCGGGTCCGTCCGATCGCGCCGGCCACCGACACGGCTCCCATCGCGCACGCCGCCTCCACCCCGGCCTCGGCTGCGCCAGCCGCGTCCGCGGCCCATGCCCCCGCGCCGACGCCGCCCGTGCGCTTCGTGCCCGGCCTGAAACCCGCGGTCGCCAAGACCGGCATCGATCACGCGCGCCTGCGCCAACTCGATCCGCGCTCGATCATCCTCCTCGGCGCCTCGACCGGCGGCACCGAAGCCCTGCGCGATGTGCTGACCAAACTTCCCAGCGATTTGCCCGGCATCGCGATCGTGCAGCACATCCCCGCGACTTTTTCGAAGGCCTTTGCCGATCGCCTGAACAGCCTCTGCTCCCTCGAAGTGCGCGAAGCCGTCGACGGCGAACGCCTCACGCCCGGCCTCGCGCTCATCGCTCCCGGCAACTTCCACATGCTCCTGCAGTGGGGCGGCGAAGGCTACCGCGTCCGCGTGACCGACGGTCCGCCGGTCTGGCATCAACGTCCCGCCGTCGACCTATTGTTCAAATCCGCCGCCGACTGCGGCGCCGCTCCGCACGCCATCGCCGGCATTCTCACCGGCATGGGCAAGGATGGCGCCGAGGGCTTGAAGAGACTCCGCGACAAAGGCGCCACCACCTTCGCCCAAGATGAGGCCTCGTGCGTCGTCTACGGCATGCCCAAGGCCGCTTGGGAAAACGGCGCCGCGCAACTTCAGGTGCCACTCGACCGCATCGCCCCCTACATCGTCGGCCGCGCCGAAGCCACCCTGCGCCCCACCCCTGCTGCCGCCTTCGGCGGCTGAGCCATGAGCACGCCCGCCAACCAATCCCCGTCCATCCTGATCGTCGATGACGAGCCCATCGTCCTCGGCGCGCTCAAGGAAACGCTCGAACGCGAAAAATATCAGGTCGTCTCCTGCTCCAGCCCGATCAAGGCGCTCACGATTCTCGAGGAGCGCGACTTCGCCGTCATCATCTCCGACCAGCGGATGCCCGAGATGCTCGGTCTCGACTTCCTCGTCGAGAGCCGCCGCCTTCGCCCGCATGCCTCGCGCGTGCTCATCACCGCCGTGCTGTCGCTGCCGACGATCGTCGACGCGATCAACAAAGGCGAAATCTTCCGCTTCGTCGCGAAACCATGGTTGCGCGAGGAACTCCTCGCCACGGTCCGCAACGCCATCCAGCGCCACGACCTCGTCACGCACAACGAAGCGCTCATGGCCCAGACCCAGCAGCTCAACGCGCAGCTGATGGTCGCCAACGGCGAACTCGAGAAGCAGGTCGCCGCCCTCGAGCAAAAACGCCAGAGCCTCGACGCCGCGAACAAGGAGCTCGCCTCGCGTTACGAGAACTCCGTCGAACTCTGCCGCCGCATCCTCACCGCCTACGACCCCACGCTCGGCGGCCAGGCGAAAGCCCTCGTCGAGTTCGCCTCGAAGATGGCCGAGAATGGCCCGTTCACCGAAACCGAGAAGCACGCCCTGAAGTCCGCCTCCTGGCTCTGCGACCTCGGCCTCATCGGTGTCTCGCGCGAACTGCTCCGCTCCTTCCGGACCAATCCCGCGCAGCTCACCGAGCGCGAGCGCGCCACGCTGCACAATCACCCGATCTACAGCCAGACGCTCGCCGCGCTCGTCGACCCGCGCCCCGAAGTCGGCGAAGTCATCCGCGCGCACCACGAGAACTTCGACGGCTCCGGTTTCCCTGACGGCATCGCCGCCAAGCTCATTCCCTGGCCCGCGCGCTGCCTCGCGGTTGCCGTCGGCTTCGTCGAATCCACCGCGCCCAAGCAGGCCACGATCGACGGCATCCTCGCGCGCTCCGGCACGAAATACGACCCCGAGGCCGTCCGCCTCTTCCTCAAGGTCACGCAACTCGTCCACTTGCCGCGCCAGGTCCGCGAAATTCTCCTCGACGAACTCGAGCCCGGCATGGTGCTCGCGACCGGCATCTACAGCCCGCACGGCCTGCTGCTCATCGGCGAAGGCCAGTCGCTCGGCCCGGCCACGATCGCGAAGATCCGCGACCACAACACCATCGCCCCGATCTCGCAGCGCCTGCTGGTCTACAGCTGAGCGCACCGCGCTCTCCACCAATGGAGGCGGGGCCATCAGCCCCGCGCTTTGGAGATTCGTAGCAACGTAGGTTGCGCGCTCGCGCGCAACTGGTCCGCCACGCGCGCCCGTTTTCATGCGTCCCATAAGCCCCGCTCACGTGGGCCGAAGGGCCACTGCACCCCGCGTTGGCATCTTTGACTTCGCCGTGCACCCGACGCACCCTGCGCGTCGCATGTCGCCCGCCGCCTCCACCGCCGACCCGCGCACGAACGCCGAACAAGTCTTCCGCGTCCGCGGCCTCACGAAAATCTACGGCGAAGGCGCCGCGCAGGTCCGCGCGCTCGACGGCGTCGACCTCGATCTGCGCGCCGGCGAACTCGTCGTGCTGCTCGGCCCCTCCGGCTCCGGCAAAACCACTTTGCTCAACCAACTCGGCGGCCTCGACATCCCGACCGCGGGCGAGCTCCGCTACCGCGACATCGACCTGACGCACGCCACCGAAGAGCGCCTCACGCTCTATCGCCGCGAGTCCGTCGGCTTCATTTTCCAATTCTACAACCTGATCCCGAGCCTCACCGCGCGCGAGAACGTCGCCCTCATCACCGAAATCGCCGCGCATCCACTTGCGCCGGAAACCGCCCTCGAAATGGTCGGCCTCGCGCCGCGCATGGATCACTTCCCCGCCCAACTCTCCGGCGGTGAGCAACAGCGCGTCGCCATCGCCCGCGCCATCGCCAAGCGCCCCGAGGTTCTGCTCTGCGACGAGCCCACCGGCGCCCTCGACGTGAAGACCGGCATCGTCGTGCTCGAAGCCATCGAACGCGTGAACCGCGAACTCGGCACGCTCACCGTCATCATCACCCACAATGCCGTCATGGCCGACATGGCCGACCGCGTGATCCACTTCATGGACGGCAAAGTCCTCGACGAACGCCGCAACCCCACGCGCGCCGCGCCATCCACGCTGCGCTGGTGAAGCGCGGTGCGCGCGCAAAATTCCAAAATGCCAAACGCCAAATCACAAAGCCCGCTTCGCCACACAAGTCGCGCCCGCGTGCGGCCGGCTTTGGCGTTTGGACGTTTGGCGTTTGAGATTTCTCCATCGTGATCACCCACCTCGACCGCAAACTCCTCCGCAACCTGCGCCGCCTCAAGGGCCAGGCCGCCGCGGTCACGGTCGTCATGGCCTGCGGTCTCGCCATGCTCATCATGGCGCGCAGCCTCATCGCGTCGCTCGATGGCACCCGCGCCGAGTATTATCAGACCAACCGGTTCGCGGAGATCTTCGCCTCGCTCAAACGCGCGCCGAACTACCTCGCGTCGCGCGTCGCCGCCATCCCCGGCGTCGCCTCCGTGCAGACCGACATCGCGGTGCAAGTCACGCTCGACCTGCCCTCGCTCGACGAACCCGCCAGCGGCCTCGTGCGTTCGCTGCCCGACTACGCCGAGCCGGAACTCAACCGCCTCTTTCTCCGCCGTGGTCGCTGGCTCGCGCCGGGCGCGCGCGGCGAAGTGCTCGTCGGTGAAGCGTTCGCCGACGCCAACAAACTCCAACCCGGCGACACGCTCGCGATGCTCCTCAACGGTCGCCGCCAGGAATTTCGCATCGCCGGCATCGTCCTCTCGCCGGAATACATCTTCGAATCGCGTCCCGGCGCCGCGCTACCCGACAACCGCACCTACGGCATCTTTTGGATGCCCTACAAGGAAGTCGCCACCGCGTGGGATCTCTACGGCGCCTTCAACCACGTGTCGCTCACGCTCGAGCCCGGCGCACAAGCCGCGCCGGTGATTGCCGAACTCGATGCGCTGCTCAAACCCTACGGCGGCCGCGGCGCCTACAGTCGCAAGGACCACGCTTCGCACATTCGCGTAACCGACGAGATCCGCGTGCTTGCGATCCTCTCGATCGGTTTTCCCGCCGTGTTTCTCAGCGTTGCGGCGTTCATGACGAACTCCGTCCTCACGCGCCTCCTCGCCCTCCAGCGCGAGCAAATCGCGATCCTGAAAGCCTTCGGCTTCACCAATCGCCAGATCGTCGTCCACTACCTGAAATTCGCCGCCGTCATCGTCGTCGGCGGCACCGTGCTCGGCGCGCTCGGCGGCATCGCCCTCGGCGAAAAACTCGTGCGGATGTATACGCTGTTCTTCCGTTTTCCGTCGCTCGAATTCCGGCTCGATCAACCCGCCGTCGCGATCGCGCTGTCGGTCGGCCTCTTCGCAGTGATCGCCGGCGTCTTCAGTGCCGTGCGCCGCGCCGCCAAACTCCCGCCCGCCGAGGCGATGCGTCCGGAGCCGCCCGCGAGCTACCGCCCGTCGTTACTTGAGCGCGCCGGCATCGGCCAGTGGTTCAGCACCTCCTCGCGCATCGCCGTGCGCAACCTCGAGCGCCGCCCCATTCAGGCGCTTTTCACCATCGCCGGCCTCGCGCTCGCCACCGCGCTGCTGATTTTGCCGAACACCTTCAAGGCTGGCATCGCCGACGTGCTCGATTTCCAGTGGGACGTCGTGCAACGCCAGGACATCAACCTCGGCCTCGCGGAACCGTCGAGCGCGCGCACGATGCACGAGTTCGAACGCCTGCCCGGCGTGATCGACGCGGAGCCGACGCGCATGGCGGCCGTCCGCATCCACTTCAACGGTCGCAGCCGCCAGATCGCACTCCGCAGCCTCGAAATCGGCGGCCGGCACAACCGCGCCGTCGATGTGCGGGGCAAAGAAATCACGCCGCCCGCCGAAGGCCTTATCGTCTCCGCCAAACTCGCCGAAGTGCTCGGCGCGCGGCCCGGCGACGAGCTCATCGTCGAAGCGCTCGAGGGCAAGCGCCCGATCCGTCCCGTGAAACTCGTCGCCCTCGCCGAGGACTTCACCGGCATCGCCGCTTACATGGAGCGTAGCGCCGTGAATCGTTTTCTCGGAGAAGGCGACGTCATCACCGGCGCGACGCTCACGCTCGACGCCGCGCAGCGCCCCGAATTTCTCCGTGCGCTCAAAGGCATCCCACGCGTCAGCGCGGTCGCGATCAAAGAGTCGATGCGGCAGGCCTTCCGCGAAACCACCGCGCAAAGCATGGGCCTGATCCAGACGATCTATCTGACGTTCGCCGTCATCGTCGCCTTCGGGGTCATCTACAACAACGCGCGCATTTCGCTCGCCGAACGCGCGCGCGAACTCGCCACCTTGCGCGTCATCGGCCTCACGCAGCGCGAGGTCGGCGCCATCATTGTCATCGAACTCGCGATCCTCGCCGCCGCCGCGTTGCCGCTCGGCCTGCTGATGGGCACCGGCCTCGCCACCGGTATCATCCAGTCCGTCAACACCGAGACGGTGCGCCTGCCACTGGTGTTCACGAGCTACACCTACTCGTTCGCGATCGTCATCGTGATCGTCGCGTCGTCGCTCTCCGCCATCGTCGTCCTCCGCAAACTCAAGCAGCTCGACCTCATCGGCGCGCTCAAAGCCCCTGAATGAACCCGGAGTCTCAACCACAGATGAACACAGATAGACACAGATATCCGCGACGCCGCACTGTAGTCTTTCTCCGCATCTGTGTGCATCTGTGTTCATCTGTGGTTCCACTTCTTTTCCTTCCGTCATGACCGCAACCGCTCCCGCTTCTCCAACCAAACGCTCCGCGCGCCGCTGGCTGCCTTACGTGATCGGCACTGCCGTGCTCGCGCTGATCGCGCTCGGCCTGCGCCCGAAGCCTGCGCAAGTCGAGACCGCACGCGCGGCTTACGGTCCGCTCCGCGCCACCGTGAGCGAGGAAGGCAAGACGCGCATCCAGCAACGCTACGTCGTCGCCGCGCCCGTCACCGGCCAGCTGCGCCGCATCCCGTTCAAGCCCGGCGCTGAGATCACGGCGAACACGACCATCGTCGCGACGATCGATCCGCTCCCCGCCTCGCCCCTCGACGCCCGCAACCGCGCGCTCGCCGCCGCCCGCCGCGACTCCGCCCGCACGATGCTCGAAAAGAGCCGCACTGCCCACGAGCTCGCGAAGAGCGAGCTGCGCCGCATCGAACAGATGTTCGCCGCCAAAACCGTGTCACCGCAGGACCTCGAGAGCGCGCAACTGCGCGAGACCACCGCTGCCCGCGAAGTCGCCTCCGCGGAGGGCTCGCTCGCGCAAGCCGAAGCGGAGCTCGCCGAGGCCGGCGAAGTAGCGTCGGCTTCCAGCCGGCAGCGCTCGTCTGCACCCATCGAAGTTCGCTCGCCCGTCAGCGGCCGCGTGCTCCGCGTATTCCAGGAAAGCGAGCGCGCCGTCACCTCCGGCACGCCCTTGGTCGAGATCGGCGACCCCGCCGACCTCGAAGTCGTCGTCGAAATGCTCTCGCGCGACGGCGCCGCGATTCCCGCCGGCGCCGCGGCATTGCTCGAACAATGGGGCGGCCCCGTTCCTCTCGAAGGTCGCGTGCGGTTGGTCGAGCCCGCCGCCTTCACCAAAATCTCCGCGCTCGGCGTGGAAGAACAGCGCGTGAACGTCGTCGTCGACATCACGACGCCGCTCGAACAACGCCGCTCGCTCGGTGACAACTTCCGCGTCGAGGCCCGCGTGATCATCTGGGAAGATGCGCGCGCGCTGAAAGTGCCCTCATCGGGCCTCTTCCGCCGCGGCAACGACTGGGCTGCGTTCGTCGTCCGCGACGGCGCTGCAAAACTCGTCCCCGTGAAAACCGGCCGCAGTTCCGGCGCAGAGACGCAGGTGCTCGACGGCCTGAAGGAAGGCGACGAAGTCATCCTCTATCCCGGCGACCGCATCAAAGACGGCCAGCGCGTCGCGCCCATGCAGGTCACGCGCTGAGGCCACATTTCACGCCACGCCCAGATCGATCAACCGACGGTGCGCCGTTCGTCCTGAATATGGCGTAATACGCCACATCGAAGCCACTCCCGCTCGAGCCACTCCGTGCGCCGAATATGGCGTATTACGCCATATTGGCGTCAATTTGCCTCGTGGTCACTCGCGCGGCAGATCATGGCGTATTACGCCATAAATCATGGAGCGCCGCGTGCGCGGTGGGGAAGCGCTGCGCTGGGCGTGTGGTGGCGGCGGTGGTGGCGGCGACAGCGCGTGCGGCCCTTGCCGTCGCGAAATAATTCGTCAACCGCGCCGCGCACCGGGCTCGCGGCAACAATTGGCTGGCGCGCGTATCGCCACCGGCCTTTATCGGCGGCATGAATCTCGTCGACGCCCGCACGCTTTTGGTCGCCGCTCTCGGCCGCATGAACGTCACTTACGGCGAGACGGTCTTCAACGAGTGGGTGCTCGTCTCCCTCCGCGCCGATCGCAACGCCATCCTCGCCTACGAGGGACCGCGGCCGGAGAAATACAAACAACACTTCACCCTCGACCTCGCCTCGATGCTGAAGGAACTCGCCGGCCAGAAGCTCGGAGTCGGCGACTTCGCGTTCGCCGCCGACGCCGCCGGCACGCACTACGACGCTTGCATCCGCCTCGGCGAATCGAGTTACCTGTTTTGCAACCACACCACGCGCACCATGGCGCAAATCCGCCAGAGCGCGCACTGGCTCAACGCGCAAAAACACTGGGCCGAACTCGCAGAGCGACTCACCGCCAATCCGCTCGAGTAAAGTAGCGGGAGCTTCCAGCTCCCGCATTCCGATCATCGCCCGGCGCAACGGGAGCTGGAAGCTCCCGCTATTCTTGCATTCGCGCCCTTACCGTGAACTGCACCTCGCGTCACGCCGCGTGACTCACCGCACGCTTGCCCGAGCATCGCGCCTGCGCCATCAACCGCCCGTGGCTCACACTCTCGCCTTTCTCGGTTCCGGTCGCCTCGCCTCCGCGATTGTTCGCGGACTGCTCGCCCGCCAGATTTACGCCCCGGCCGATCTCGCCTGCACGTCGAAGTCCGGCGTTTCCGCCCAGAAACTCGCGGCCGAGACCGGCCTCGTGTGCGAACCAGACCTCGTCCGCCTGCTCGGTCCGGCGGATATCGTCATCGTCGCCTTCAAACCCCAGTCGCTCGCCGCCGCCGATCCGCGTCTCGCCGAACTCACCGCCGGCAAACTCGTCATCTCGCTCCTCGCCGGCAAACGCCTCGCGCGCCTCGCTCAGGTTTTCCCGCGCGCGCGCAATCTCGTGCGGACCATGCCGAACACACCCGCGGCCATCGGCGCCGGTATCACGGCCTACTGCTCGCAGGCGCCGCTCACCCACGCCGACCGCGTCACGCTCGAGCGTATTCTCGGCGCGTTGGGCGAATTTCTCGCGCTGGACGAGAAGCACTTTGACGCCGTCACCGCCGTCGGCGGCAGCGGGCCGGGATTCGTGTTCGAGTTTATCGGCGCCTTGCGCGAGGGCGGCATCGCGGCCGGCCTGCCTCCCGACGTCGCGCAGCGCCTCGCCACGCAAACCGCCCTCGGCTCGTTGCAACTGCTCGCACAGACCGGCGCGACGCCCGAGGCGCTCCGCGACCAAGTCGTCTCGCCCAACGGCACGACCTTCGCCGGTCTGCAAGTGCTCGCGAACGCCCAGTTCCGCGACCTCCTGCGCAACACCGTCCTCGCCGCCGCGCGTCGCGCCGACGAACTCTCGCGGGATTGAGCAACTCTGTAGCGGCGGTCTATGACCGCCGGCGGGCGCGGCAGCCTAGACGGTCGGCGGTCATAGACCGCCGCTACAGAGCACAGCAGCACGCTTTTTCCGTCTGGCCTCCGCCCTCCGTCCGCCGTCTCCTGTCCTCCGTATGTCTCCCCCGCTCTCAGGTCGCATCCTCGTCACCGGCGGCGCCGGTTTCATCGGCAGCGCGCTGGTCTGGGCGCTCAATCAGCGCGGCCTCACCGACATCATCGTCACCGACGTGCTCGGCTCCGACGAGAAGTGGAAGAACCTCGTCCCGCTGAAATTCGCCGACTACGTCGAGGCCGGTGATTTCCGTGCGCGGCTTGCCGCCGACGAGAAGGCCTTCGGTCGGTTCACCAGCGTTTTTCACCTCGGCGCCAACTCCGCGACGACCGAGAAGAACGCGTCGCACCTCATCGACAACAATTTCAACTACACGAAGGAACTCGCCGCCTGGGCCCTCGCGCACGACGCCCGCTTCATCTACGCGTCCTCCGCGGCGACTTACGGCGACGGTGAGCGCGGCATGGACGACAAGTCCGAGGATCTCGCCGCGCTCCGGCCGTTGAACATGTATGGCTATTCGAAGCATCTCTTCGACCTCCATGCGCAGCGCCAAGGCTGGCTGAAGCGCATTGTCGGCGTGAAGTATTTCAACGTCTACGGCCCCAACGAGGATCACAAAGCCGACATGCGCTCGCTCGTGAACAAGGCCTTCGGCCAGATCACCGCGACCGGCAAACTGAAGCTCTTCAAGAGCGAGCGGCCCGACTACCGGGACGGCGAACAGAAGCGCGATTTCCTCTATGTGAAGGACGCCGTGGAGATGACGATCCACTTCGCCGAGAAAAACCCCACCGCCGCCGGCCTCTACAATCTGGGCTCCGGCGAGGCCAACACCTGGCTCGCGCTCGCCGAGGCGATCTTCTCGGCGATGGGTCGCGCGCCGCAAATCGAGTTCATCGATCTGCCCGAAAATCTGCGCGGCAAATACCAATACTTCACGCAGGCCGACACCGCGAAGCTCCGCAGCACCGGCTATGCGCGTCCGATGACGCCGCTGCGCGACGCCGTGCGCGACTACGTGCAGAATTACCTCACGCCCGGCAAAAAGCTCGGCGAGTAACTTCGCGCCACGAGGTAGCGGAACTCGTGAGAATTTCGCTCCGTGCGATCCACGAAAGCCTCACGGCTTCCGCTACCCGAAACAGCGATCCTGCTTCAACCACCCGACGCGCTCGCCGACGCCGGCGCCGCACCGCCCTTGAACTCCACCGAGAGCAGCGGCCAATCGTCCGGCACCTTGAAGAGATCGGCCGTCACCTGCGCCGAGTCGCCTTCCATCTTGGAAAGCAACATCAGATAGAGCGTCTTCTCGCCGACTTTCGTTTCGATCCGATGCGGCTGCTGCGAACCCTTCACGTCGCGGAAGTCGCCAAAGAACGTGTCCACCGTCGCCCGGCGCTCACCGACCACGCGAAACACACTCCGTTTCACCATCTCGGCGCTCTCGGCATCGAGCCAGACGAACGAGACGTCGCCCTCGCTGTTCATCACGAGCAGCTTTCGCGCGGCGCGCCCGTTGATCCGATCCTCGCCCGCGTAATCCACGGAGTAACCCTTGAGCGCGAAGTCGACCAGCGGGCCGTCGAAATCGGCGTTCGCGATGAAGTCCTTGCGCTCGCCTGCCGTCATGCGCATCGGCCGGCCATTCTCCACCTGGCTGTGATAGATCACCGGTTCGTGCCGGCCGTCGTAGACTTGGGTGACCTTGCGCGCGCCGAACGAGCTCTCGACGCGCAATCGGTTCGGCCGCTCCGCCCACATGCGCACGTCGATCACCTCGCCCGCGATCAGCGTGCGGCCCTCGGCGTAGAGCGAGTGCAGCTCGCGGTATTTGGCGCCGGCGCGTTGCGCATGCTGCCGCGCGATCTCATGGCCGACGTCATCCGCCCACGCGACCGACGCGACCAACAGGAAAACGAGAGCAAGGAAGCGGCGAAGCATGCGCGCATCGTGCGGGCCCGCCGCGGCGCGTCCATCCCGTTCCGCGCAGCAGGCGTGGCGCAGGCGTCGCGCCGGCGGCCAGGTTCGTTGCAGCGAGACGCCTGCGCTACCGCTTAACCCGCGGCTTGCCGTCGACGGTGGCGCCTCCACACTCCCGCCCATGGAATTCGGCTGGTGGGAAAAAGACGACGACGGCATCAAATGGAACATCTGCGTCCGCTTTCACGGCGGCAACGTGATGTTCAGCAAGAAGACCGGCCACCACAACCCGTGGATCGATTTCGACGGCAACGACGACCAGTGGGACCGTTTGCTCAAGGAGGCCGAAAAACGCCTCCCGCGTCGCCTCATGAGCCAGAAGGAATTCGACCGGCTCAAGGCCGCGCGTCCGCAGTGAGAGTCTGCCTTCGGCTGTAGCGACGGTCTGCGACCGCCGATCGTTCGCTTCGCGAGGCTTCGTCGGCGGTCACAGACCGCCGCTACAGGGCCCCGGCAGCAAGTGTGCCACGCGCTGCGTTCGCCCGTCCGTGCGCGATACAAGCTCGCGTCCTACAACAGCCCTCGCACTTGCGGCCACAGAAACACGAACGAAGCCGCAAACTCGCCGGGCCGCTCCGCCACCCAGCGATCGATCATCGCGAGTGAACACCACTGGCCGCGCTGAATCTCCGCCGGATTCAGCACGAACGGCCCCTCGCCACTCGCGCGGTAGACCCACACGAACTCCTGCCCGGTCTCGGCACACGCGCCGACCTTGAATAGTCGCACGGGCGGCGCATCCGCCCGCGGGCTCCAGCCGAGCTCCTCGTCCAACTCACGCAGCACCGTGACGTCGTAGTCGTCGCCCGCACCGACATGCCCGGCGCACGAGGAATTCCAGAGCCCCGGAAACGTGTCCTTCGTCAGCGAGCGCTGGTGCAGAAAAACTTCACCCGCACGATTCACAACGAAGATATGCACCGCGCGATGTCGCCAGCCGCGCGCGTGCACCTCGCCGCGCGGCGCGCGTCCGACCACGCGATCCGCCTCATCGACCACGTCAAACAGCTCGCCAAGATCCTGACCCATACGGCTCACCTTGACCACCCGCCCGCATCGGTCAACGCCCCGTCGCGCAACTCCCCATGGCGCTCAGCCCAAGCCGGTTTGTAATATATTACGTTACAAACCCCGCCGATCCCACGCGGCCCCGCGCGTGCACCTCGCCGCGCGGTGCGCGCGCCTCGACGCAATCTTCCTCACGGAGCACGTCAACCAGCTCGCAGGGATCCTGCCGCATACGGCTCACGTCGACGACCCGCCCTCAGCGGTCACACGTTGCCACCGATCTCCCGTCGCGCCGAGCCCCAGCCCGTTTGTAACATAATACGTTACAAACCCGCCGGCCGCGCACGGCCCCAGATACGCGGGCACCCGGGTCGGCTCTCACGTTTTCCCCATGGTCGCCGCGCGCGTCCCAATGGTCACCGCGCACGCCTTGCGGCTTCGGCGCAGCGCGGCGTCCTCGCGCGTGCGAGCGCCGGCATTCCGCCGCGCGCTCTCCGACACCAAACACACATGATCCCAGAACGCATCCGCACTGCGCAGGCGGCGGGCCGCCGGCTTTATTGCCTCGGCTTCGCTGCCCTGCTGTCCGCGCCGGGCTTCGCCTCCGCGCAAACCGCCACCTCAACTCCCGACGCCGCCAAGGACGAGACGCTCAAGCTCGACAAGTTCGTCGTCACCGGCTCGCTCATCCCCATCGCGGCCGATACGCCCGCCGTGCCCGTGACGGTGATGACCTCCGCCGACATCGCCAACACCGGCCTGAACAACGACCTCACCGACGTGCTGAAAAAGGCCAACCCGTTCTTCTTTGGCCGCGGCAATCTCGGCGAGGACAACGGCAACACCCGCGCCAACGCCACCAACGGCGCCTCGACCGTGTCGCTGCGCAATCGCTCCACGCTCGTCCTGATCAACGGCCGCCGCGCCGCGATCTCGCCGGTCGCCGCGACCGGCGGCGGCGCGTTCGTCGACGTGTCGCTGATCCCCGTCGCCGCCGTCGAGCGCATCGAAGTCCTCGGCGACGGCGCGTCCGCGACCTACGGCTCCGACGCGGTCTCCGGCGTGGTGAACGTCATCCTGAAGACCAACTTCCGCGGCGTCGAAGTCGGCGGCAATTACAGCTGGTCGCCCGACGCAGGCAACCGCGCCACTCGGCGCGCCTACACGACCTTCGGCGTCGGCAACGATCGCACGCAGGCGACCGTCTCCGCCGAGTGGCGCAGCTCCGATCCGCTCTACCAATACGAGAGGCCGTGGGCGCGCGACTTGTTCCGCACGGGCACCTATGCCGGCGTCATCACCGCCGACAGCGGCAACACGTTCTATTACCTGAATCCGAGCCGCAACGCGCCGTCACAGAACACCGATCTCTCGATCGCCGACCTCGTCGCGCAGGGCATCTACTCCGGCCCCTACGACGGCAACGAGATCCTGAACTTCTTCGACCTTTCGCTGAAATCGACGATGGCGATCAAGACCAACCGCCGCAGCGGCACGATCGCCGTCGACCACAAACTCAACGACCAAGTCAACGCGTTTGCCGACATCCTCGCCACGTCGAGCTACACGTGGAGCTCGCTGAACGCCCAACCCGTCTCCGGCAACGTCGCCGCCGACAACCCGAACAATCCGTTCAACGTGAGCGTGCAGGCGCGCAATCGTTTCGTCGCGTTCCCGCGTCTGCGCGAAGGCGATGCGCTCGGCCTGCGCGGCGTTTTCGGCCTGCGCGGCACGATTGCCAACTCGTGGAAATGGGAAGCTGCCGTCAACGTGAACCGCAGCACGCAGCACCTCACGCAGTTCAACCTGATCGACACGAACGCCTACAACACCGCCGTGTTGAATCTGACCTACAACCCGTTCGCGCGCGTGCAGGCGCCGGGCGTGATCGAAGGCATGCTCGGCAACGGTTATCAGGACTACGTCAGCCAGCTCATCAGCTGGGACCTCCGCGCCTCCGGTGAGATCTTCACGCTCCCCGCCGGCGCGGTTCAACTCGGCCTCGGCGTCGAGTCGCGCACCGAGCGCACTTCGATGAACAACGACCGCAACGACCGCCTCGGCCTCTGGCTGCAAGGCACGCCGACACAGCCGTTCGCCGGCAAGCAAAGCGTCGACGCGGGATCCGCCGAACTGCGCGTGGCAGTCTTTGGCGGCAACTTCACCATCGCCGGCGCCAAAGTCCTCGAGCTCACTCTCGCCGCGCGCAAAGAGCTCTACAGCTCCACCACCGATCCGCTCGTGCCGAAATATTCGCTGCGCTGGATGCCGTTCAACGACGAGTTCGTCATGCGCGCGACCTACGGCGAATCGTTCACCGCGCCCACGCTGTTCTCGCTGATGGGTCCGTCGAATGCCGGCTTCACCAACTCGTTTGCGCTCGATCGCTACGACGCTGCCGGCAATCTCATCGGTCGCACCGCCAACCGCCAGTATCGCTCAAGCGGTGGCTCGAATCCCGCGCTCGTCCCCTCGCAATCCCGCAGCTGGACCGCGGGCTTCGTCTGGTCGCCGCGCAAAGTGAAAGGCCTCACGCTCAGCCTCGACTGGTTCAACATCGATGAGCGTGATCTCGTCGGCACGATTCCGATCACGACGTTGCTCCAGTCGGTCGAGCGCCTCGGCCCCGCCTCGCCTTACGCCAGCATGGTGCGCCTCGGCACCAGTGTCGCCGGCGAGCCGCACTTCGCAGACGGCGCGCCGATCACCGCTCCGGGCCAGGTTACCGCCGGCGCCAGCGACGCCGTCTGGGTCACGAACCCGGCGCGCAACATCGCCGGCAACTGGCAGGACGGCGCCGACCTCCGCCTCGACTACGTCTACGAAACGCGCACCTGGGGCCGTTTCAACGCGAGCATCGCCGGCACCTACATCCACAGCTACGTGCAGCAATCGCTGCCGACCACCGATCCGGTCGACTTTTCCGGCACGTTCAACGGCACCAGCACGTTTCCGCGCTGGCGCACGTTCACGTCGCTCGACTGGAATTTCCACGACTGGACCGTCGGCGCGTCGCAGACCTTCATCCCCGAGGTCACCGACATGGGTTCGCCAGGCACTCCGAAAGTCGACTCCTACGCGAGCTACGATTTCCGCGTGACCTACGCCTTCCGCAGCTGGAGCAATCGCTGGCTGCAAGGGCTGCGCCTCACCGTGGGCGCGAACAACGTCTTCCGCGCCGATCCGCCGTTCATCGGCAGCGAGCAGGACCAGTTCCACGATATCAACACCTACGACATGTTCGGCCGCACGTTCTTCGTCTCAGCGAGCTACAAATTCTGAGTCCGTCGCCACGCCGCACTCGGAAAACACGAAGGCCGGACGCAAGTCCGGCCTTCTTCGTTCTAGCCGCTCCTTTGTCACGCCGTGGTTCGAGGTCGGCGCCGCTGTCCCCAGCGGCGCCAGCGCAGCCGACACCGATTGAAGATTGCACAAAAAATGTGCGGAGGCAGCGCCACAGGTAGGGCGCGACCGCCGGGCGCGCCGGGAACGAGATCCGGTTTTCGCGGCGGGCCCAGCGGTCCCGCCCTACCAGACGCAGCGTCACCGTTGTGGATAAGCCTCAGCAAGCCGCGCTCGATGTCGTCGTTGAGGACAGCGGCGCCCCCCATGGCGCGTGGCTCGGCGTAGCGCAGGCTTCCAGCCTGCTGCGAACGTCTTTGCCGGCTGGAAGCCGGCGCTACTTTACGCTTCGCCAATGCGTCACCGCCGCGATCACCGGTCCGACCGCCGTCACATGCGCGCCGAAAACCGGAATCCAATTCGGCGGCGGAAACGACTGCGGCGGCAGGCGCGTGAACGGCAGCGCCACGAGTTGCATGAACACGTAGAAAGCCGCCCCGAACAGCACGCCACTCACCAGCCAGTGCTCCCGCACAACGCCGCTCAGGCGATAGAGCACGAAAAACATCGCCGCAGCACCGAGCGCGATGCCCACGTGCAAGATGAGCCCGAGCAACATCGTTGCGACGCCGCCTTCGTAGGCTGGTTTGCCGAGCACGCTGAACGCGATGCCCTGCAGCATGCGGAACGGACTGCCGCCCTTGATCAGCACGAGAACGATGATGTAGCCGATGTCAGTCGCGGCGCAGACGAGTCCGGCCGGAAGCACGATGGCTGCAACGTCGCCAGAGGACAGTTTAAGGAGATTTGAGGTCATGAATTCGAGCTTCGTCATCGAGGCAGCATCTTCCAGCACGACGCGGCGAGCATGACCGGAAGAGCGATGAACGCCTCGAGATTCGGCAAGGTAGGTTGCGCGCTTGCCGCGCAACTGCCCCCTCCGCGAAAAAAGGTGGCGCGCGTCACCTCCTCACCCTCGCTCACACCATCGCCGGATGCTTCACCCGATCCAGGTTCCGCCGGAACGCCGGACCGATCAGCAGCGTCGTGCCGTCATCGAGGCGCGCCGCCTGCGTGCAGTGCGAGGTCGCAACTATCCGCTCGAGGTAGGCGATGTTAATGAGCGTGGACTTGTGGATGCGGACGAACTGCGTCGGATGCAGCAGCTGCTCCACCCGTTTCATCGGCATGCGGATCAGCAGACGGCGATCATGCAGGTGCAGGTTGATGTAGTCGCCCTGACTCTCGATCCAGCGCAGGTCGCGCTGCTTCACGAAATGCAGTTCGCCGTCCACCTTCACCGCGAGGCGCGCGTTCTCATAGCTCGGCACCGCGAGCTCGCCGCCGCCTGCCGGCGCCGTTGATTGTTGCTGGAGCTGCACGGCGAGCGCGCGCAGCGCGTTCTCGGCCGAGGAGAAATTGCCGTGCTGGATGCGATGCTTCACCCGGTCGATCGCGCGATGAAAGCGCGCATCCGTGAAAGGTTTCACGAGGTAATCGACCGCATGGTAATCGAAGGCGCTGAGCGCGTGATTGTCGTGCGCCGTGACAAACACCACCTCCGGACGCTCACCGGCCGGCAACGCGTTGAGGACATCGAGCCCGGTTTTGCCCGGCATCTGCACATCGAGCAGCAGCAGCCGCGGACGCAACGCCCGGATCTGCTCAAGCGTCTGGTGTCCGTCCATCGCCTCACCAACCAGTTCAAGTTCCTCGTCGGCCAGCACGAGTTGGCGCAGGATGCGCCGAGCGGGCTTCTCGTCGTCGGCAATGAGCGTGGGGATTTTGTTCATGCAGTGACAGCGGACGGCGCGCCAGACGACGCGCGAAGGGGAAAACGGATTGTGACGCGTGAGACGCCGCCTTGATTGAAGGCGCAATCGAAATGGAGCGCGCTGCCGAAGGTGCGCTCAAGGCGCGACCGCGTGGAGCCCAACCCGACGCCGCGACCGCGCGAAGTCGACTCGGCAAACTCGGAGGCGTCATTCGTCACTTCGATCTCGAGGCAGCCGCCGTCGTGTCGCGCGACCAGGGTGAGCGTGCCGGGGTTGCGCCGTTGGGCGATGCCGTGGCGCACCGCGTTCTCGACAATCGGCTGGAGAATCAGCGTCGGCACCCTCACGTCGAGGCAATCGTCGTCGACGACGAATTTGACCACGAGGCGTTCCTCGAGACGTAGCTTCTCGATCGCGAGATACGCGTGCGCGTAATCAAGTTCGCGCCAGAGCTCGATCTCCGGCTTGCCCGCATGCTCCATCAGTTGCCGCAGGAGCGCGGAGAGCTGGGTGATGGCGTCGATGGCCTTGTCGTTCTCGCGCTCGCGGATGAGCGCGGCGATGGCGTTGTGGGCGTTGAAGAGAAAATGCGGCTGGATTTGCTGGCGCAACGCCGAGAGCTCCGCCTGCGCGAGCTGCACGCGCAGCATTTCGGCACGGCGCTCATCGTCCCGCCGCTGCGCCATGAGATCGGTGATGTAGCCGACGGCGATGAGCAGCGCGTAGAGGTAGAGATCGATCAGGCTGCGCGCATCGAGTTGCGTGAGGACGAACGACGGCGACTTGTCCTCCGGCCGGAAGTAGCCGAACGCGAAATAAATCGTCCACAGCCGGATCAAGTTGCCGAACGTGAAAATCGTGAGCGCCGCGAGCGTGTGCAGACCGAACCGCACCGCGATCTGCGGGTGATTCGCCGCCAGATACCGGCGCAGCCAGAACACGCCCGGCGTCAGCGCGGCCCAGATCCACGCCCGCACCACTTGCGCGGCGATGGTGTAGCCGTGTCCGCGCAACGTGGTCGGCAAACGATCAAACGCGCTGACGTAGGTCTGGATGACCAGCAGCACGCCGATGACCGTCCAGATACCAAACACCGTCCGCCAAGCCACCTGAGGCGCGGAAGGTGCGGGAAAGGAGCGCGAGGCGGCGCGCATGCGAGGCACGGTGGACAGGAGGAGAAAGGAGTCAACGCGACCGTCGAGCCCAGCGCCGTGCACCACCATGTCACAGCGACAACCATTGGAAAAACCGCGACGACCGTTTGCCTTCCCATGATCACACCTTGACGCGCCACACCACAGCCCGCACAGAGCCAAACCAGTTTGTAACATAATACGTTACAAACCCGCCGGGGCGTCGCGGTCGGACTGGCGCCGGAAGTTTGATTTGAGTTTCCCGCGACTTCGTGTGTTTCGTGGACGTTTCCCACTTTCCACTCATGGCCAAAATCGAAGTCAGCCAAGTCGCCGAGATCCTCAAGAAGCACAAGCTGGAGCCCGAGCTCCTGCGCGAGATCGTCGAGGCGATGAACGAGGTCACGCAGCCCGCCGCCGACGAAGACATCAAACCGCCGCCGCCCAAGAAACAGTTCGTCATCATCCTCTCCGATCCGGAGGGCAAGCTGCCTGAGAAGGACATGGTCGGCTGGGTCGTGCAGATCCCGGAAAACGCGAGCCCCTTCTCGACCACCGATCGCATCTTCAAGGGCGCCTACGACTTCAACGCCTCGAAGCGCGGCCGCATGCTGCCGGTGAAGTCCGTCGGTGAGGCGCTCGAAAGCGCCAGCGCCAAGTATTTCAAAGAATCCGAGCTCTGGATCAAAACCAAGCTCCCGGTCGCGGTCGTGAAGACCGACAACATCCTGCCGAAGGACGAGTTCAAGGTGGAGAAAGTCGATCGCCGGAAGAAGGACATCGCCGAAGACGAGGACTAAGAGCGATTGCGACCCAGGACGCTCCGTATCGGAATTCGTGAGAATTTCGCCGCGCGCGTGAAAGCGAAAGCCTCGCGGCTTCCGCTACGGATCACATCCCATTCAAGGCGCCGCGATCCGCAGCGACATCCTCAGCGCAGCCCGGCCGCGCGCGGGTCGAGCCCGCGCGCTTTCAGCGCCGCCGCCACGGCCGCGAGATCGAGCTGCGCGCCGGGCTTCACGCCGCGCTCCTTGAACCACCCCTGATTGACCTCGAGCGCAAACTTCAGCTCGCGCGAACGCGAAGCGACCGACCGTTCGTCGCGCGGATACAGCGGATAGATTTCCCGCAGCACGCCCTGCGCATCGATGTAGCCGATGTCCAGCGGCACGACCGTGTTTCGCATCCAGAACGCCATCGGCTGCGTCCGCGTGAACACAAACAACATCCCCTCGTCGCGCCCGAGCGACTGACGGAACATCAGCCCACGCTCCTGCTCCGCGGGCAGCGCGGCGATTTGCATCTTCACGACTTGGTCGCCGATCTTGATGGGAAAATAATCGTTCACGGTCTTGGGCGCGGCCTCCGCATCGGCTTTGCCGCCGCAGGCAGTCAGGGCGCCGAGAGCGAGTGCACACGAGAGGACGGAGAGGGCGAGGCGGGAAAACATTTTTGCGTTTTGCTCGGCTTCATGGCTAGACACAGCGCCTTAAAACTCAACCCCCGTTCCATCGTGGCCAATCTCCCGCCCCCCCTGCTCTACACCGACACCCACGCGAGCGCCGACATGCTCTACTTCGGCCAAGTCGAGGTGCACGACCCGTTCGTGGCGTTCGGCGCCCGCGGCAAAAAATACACCGTGCAAGGCGCGCTCGAGTTCGGTCGCGTGAAGAAAACCAGCGCGTTCGACGTCGTGCTCTCGCGCGAGGACTGGCTCGACGCCGCCCGCCAGAAATACGGACCGCGCGCCGGTATTCCCGAGATGATCCTCTGCCTCGCGCGGCATTTCAAGCAGCGCACGTTTCGCGTTGCGGACGATTTTCCCGCCTCGCTCTACGTGAAGCTCACGCAAGCCGGCCTGCGTCTGCAATTCGCCGACGGCCTGCTGTTCCCCGAGCGCGAAATCAAAACCGACCGCGAAGCCGCCGCCATCCGCGAAGGCAACCGGCTCAGCGCGGTCGGCTTCACCACGGCGGAAAAAATTCTCCGCGCCGCCCGCATCAAAGGCCGCAACCTGATTTACCAAGGCCAACCGCTCACGTCCGAGCGCCTGCGGTTCTTCATCGACGTCGCGATCAAGGAGGCTGGAGGCGAAGCGCGCGACACGATCGTCGCCGGCGGCGACCAGGCGTGCGATCCGCACGAACGCGGCCACGGTCCGCTCCGCCCGCACGAACTCATCATTCTCGACATCTTCCCGCGCCACGTCGCCAGCGGTTACTACGGCGACATGACCCGCACCTACCTCAAAGGCCGGCCGCGCGAAGTGCAGCGCCGGATGGTCGCGACGGTTTATGACGCGATGCGCCAGGCCATCGGCCGCATTCGCGCCGGCGTCGATGGCCGCGACGTTCACCAGGGCGTCGTGGAGTATTTCCAGAGCGAAGGCTACGAGACGAAACGCGGCGCCAACGGCGCGACCGGTTTCTTCCACGGCACGGGCCACGGCCTCGGCCTCGCGGTGCACGATCCTGGCTGCCGGCTCGGTGCGGTGCCCTCGATTTTGAAAAAAGGCGCCGTCGTCACCGTCGAACCGGGCCTCTACTATCCCGGCCTCGGCGGCTGCCGCTGGGAGGATGTCGTGCAGGTCACAGCCACCGGCGCAAAATTGCTCTCGCGTCACCCTTACAACTGGGAGATTCGCTAAGTTTTCCCCGATGAAGTCCCTGCTCAAAAAGATCTCGAAACTCCACGTCCTCGTCATCGGTGACGTCATGCTCGATCACTACGTCTGGGGCGATGCCTCGCGCATCTCTCCGGAAGCGCCCGTGCCGGTCGTCGACATCGATCGCGACACCTACAGCGCCGGCGGCGCCGCCAACGTCGCGCTGAACATCGCGTCGCTCGGCGCGAAGGCCACACTCGCGGGCTTTTTCGGCCGCGACGACGCCGGCAAACGCCTGCAGGGCATCCTCGAAACCAAAAAAATCGCCACGATCCCGACGCCCGGCACCGGCTCGACCATCGTGAAAACGCGCGTGCTCGTCCGCCGCCAGCAGCTCTGCCGCCTCGACCGCGAATCCCCGCAACACGACTACGCCGTCGACTCCGGCAAAATCGAAGCGACCTTCGAGAAGGCGATCCGCAAGTGCGACGCCGTGATCCTCTCCGACTACGCGAAGGGTCTTCTGACCGACGAACTCGTCGCAAAGGTCACCGCGATCGCGCGCGAACACGGCAAACTTGTCGCCATCGACCCGAAGCCGCGCCGCAAGCTCCGCTTCCATCAGCCCGACATCATCACGCCGAACCGCAAGGAAGCGCTGCAACTCGCCGGCGTCGAACCGGAGCCGCACCAGCCTTTTCCCGCCGCCGAGGTCTGCGCGCGCATCTACGAACAATACCGTCCGAAGCACCTCGTCATCACGCTGAGCGAGGACGGCATGCTCCTCTCGCACAACGGCAAGGCCGGGCGCATCATTCCGACCGCCGCGCGTGAAGTGTTCGACGTCTCCGGCGCCGGCGACACGTCCATCGCCGCGCTGACGCTCGCGCTCGCCGCCGGCTCGGTGCTCGAAGAAGCCGCTCAATTCGCCAACGCCGCCGCCGGCGTCGTCGTCGGCAAGCTCGGCACCGCCACCGTATCGCCGGAGGAAATCCTCCAGCACGTCGCCGAAGAAAAGTGAGTAGGGCCGGTCTTCGACCGGCCCCTATTTTCGATTTTGGATTTTGGATTTTCGATTCCCGGAAACACGCGGCATCACGCGCCCCAGCAGGCCGGGTGCGCTCGGTCCGCCGCCTGTCATTCTGAGCGAAGCGAAGTGCAGCCGAAGGCGAGCCAGCCATCCAGTCACGTCCGCACCGCACATCCTTCTGGATTCTTCGCTGCGCTCAGAATGACAGAGCGAACGTAATTGCCGGTCGCAGCCCCTCCAACTTGGAAATCAAAAATCCAAAACCCAAAACCCAAAATCGCGCCGCCTCTCGCGGCGCGAAAGCGCTCTTCCTCGATCGCGACGGCACGATCATCCACGATCGCGATTACCTCTTCGATCCCGCCGGCGTGGAACTGATTCCCGGCGCGGCCGACGCCCTCCGCCGCGCGCGCGAACTCGGTTACCAGCTGTTCCTTTTCACCAACCAGTCTGGCATCGGCCGCGGCTTGTATACGCTCGCAGATACTCAGCGCTGCAACGCGCGCATGGAAGAGCTCCTCGCATTGCCCGCGCCGGCATTCGCCGGCATCTGCATCGCTCCGGAGGCGCCCGACCAACCTTCGCTCTACCGCAAACCGTCACCACGCTTCATCCTTGAGATGATCGCGCAACACCGCCTCGACCCCGCGGAATGCTGGATGATCGGCGATCGCGAGAGCGACCTCGACGCCGGTCTGGCCGCCGGCATCCGTTCCGCCGCTGTGTGCTCGGGCAAATACGATGCCGCCGCGTGGGCGCCCCGCCTGCGTCCGGGCGTGCCGCTGTATGCCGACCTGGCCGCTTTTGTGGCGGCGCTCGGTGAGCGCGATTCCGCCTGAGTAGTCGTCACGCGCCTAAAGCCGCCGGCCAACAGCGCCGCGTCCGCGCTTCGCCGCCCCTCCATGCCAGCCCTCATTCCGAAGCCCGCCCTTTTCACGCGCAGGAATATGGCGTAA
The DNA here is from genome assembly GCA_023432225.1 of Verrucomicrobiota bacterium. GTDB lineage: Bacteria > Verrucomicrobiota > Verrucomicrobiia > Opitutales > Opitutaceae > Didemnitutus. The sequence continues at coordinate 45,532 of JAEYUW010000044.1, read as the reverse complement.
TACGCCATATTGCCCGAAGCGCACGCGCCCGCGGCAGTAGGAGGCCACGAGGCAAATCCTCCAATTTCCGAGGGAAATCCAATGCCAGGCATCGTCTCCTTGTTCCGAAGGAGCGCCTGCGGCGACTGTTTGTTCGGCTCCGGGGAAATCTAGCGTAATACGCCAGATTCAGCCGGACGCACACCGCGAGGGGGCTGGTGGCTTGCGCTTCACACTGGCCGGCGTTGAGTGCACCGCATGCCGGAGCTTGCCGAAGTTGAATTCTACCGCCGGCGCTGGGCCGTCGGGCATGGCGCGAGAATCGCGCGTGTGCTCGTTCATGAACGAGCGAAAATCTTTCGCGGTAGCGACCCGGCCAAGATCGTTCGCACGTTGACCGGTGCCACCCTGCTCGATTCGGAAGCGGCCGCGAAGCAAATGCTCTTCCGCTTCAGCGGCGCGAACTGGCTCGGCGTGCACCTTGGCATGAGCGGCGAACTGCGCGTCGAGCCGCCTGACTACACGCCGGCCAAACACGATCACCTCGTGCTCGTGCAGCGCGAGCGCCAACTCGTGTTCAACGACCCGCGCATGTTCGGCGCGGTGCTGTTTCACCACGGCAAGGATGCGCCCGACTGGTGGATGCGCATCGCGCCACCGATTCTCTCGGTGTCTTTCACCGTCGGCGCCGTGCGCGACTTTCTCGCTCGTCGTCGACGCGCGCCGATCAAGGCGGTGCTGCTGATGCAGGAACGCTTTCCCGGCATCGGCAACTGGATGGCGGATGAAGTCCTCTGGCGCGCGCGACTCACGCCCGCGCGTGCAGCCGGTTCGCTCGTTGGAGCGGAGATGCGCGCCCTGCATCGCGAATGTCGCACGGTGTGTCGCGGTGCGCTGCGCTACAATGCCGGCGTCGGCGGCAAGTTTCCGGCCGAGCTGAACGAGTTCATGCCCGACTCGTGGCTGTTCAACCACCGTTGGGAAAAAGGCGGACACTGTCCGCGCTGCGCCATGCCGCTGCGGCACGCGACCGTGGGCGGGCGCACGAGTTGCTGGTGCCCGCAATGCCAGAGATAGGCCGATCAAGTAGCACGGCCTCGCCCACAAGCGCGCGACCACCGCGATCGGACGCTTTGTCTTTACCGCGGATTCAACGGATTCAGCGAACGGAACACGCGTCACCGTCGCCGCCACCGGCGTGAGTTCGGCGTGGACGCGCACGGCTTCGACGGCTTCGCTCCCCGGAGTGGCCTCTTCTAAACAACGACTCGACGAACTGCTCGTAACGCGCGGGCTGTGCACGTCGCGCTCGCAGGCGAAGGCGTTGATCATGTCTGGACGCGTGCGGCACGGCACGGAGCGCCTCGACAAGCCAGGCAAGGAATTCGCGATCGATTTCGAGATCACGATCGACCAGCCGCCGCGTTTCGTCAGCCGCGGCGGCGAGAAGCTCGCGGCCTATCTCGAAAAATTCCCCGTCGAGTTGCACGGTGCGCATGTGCTCGATGTCGGCGCCTCGACCGGCGGGTTCACCGACTGCGCCTTGCAAGCCGGCGCCGTGTCGGCCACGTGCGTCGATGTCGGCACCGGACAGTTGCACGACAAGATTCGGCGCGATCCGCGTGTCACTTCCCTGGAGAAGACCAACGCGCGGCACTTGACGCCCGGCGCGTTGCCGCGGACGAGCTACGACGCGGTGGTGATGGACCTGTCGTTCATTTCGCTGAAAAGCGTGCTGCCCGCCGTGTGGCCGTTCCTGCGGCCCGGTGGCACGCTGATCGCGCTCGTGAAGCCGCAATTCGAAGCCGGCAAGGCCGAGGTCGATCGCGGCCAGGGCGTGATCCGCGACGACGCGGTGCGCGCGCGGGTAATGACCGAAGTGCGCGAGTTCGCGCTGCGCGAGTTGCCGGGCGCGAGCGTGCAGGGCGAGATGGAGTGCCCGATCCACGGCGCAGACGGGAATCGCGAGTTTTTGCTGGGGCTGGGGAAAGAGTGAAGGGCGACGGCAGGCCCCCGGCTTTAGCCGGCCTATGCTGAGTCGAGTTCGCGATCTTCGTTTGCGAGTCTGGCTGCCTCGGGACCGGCTGAAGCCGGTCCTACTCAGAGATTGCTGTTTCCAAGCGCGGGCGGCCCGCTAGGTTGGCGCCGCAATGACACCCCTCCGTCGCATCGCCTTCGTCGTGAATCCGGATCGCCCCGGCGCTGCCGAACTGGGCGCGGAGCTGGAAGCGATCGCCGGCAAAGCGGGTGTCCGGCGCACAGAGCTCAACCAAGGCCGCAAGCTCCCGCGCGGTTACTTCAAGGGCTGCGATGCGGTCTGTGTGATCGGCGGCGACGGCACGCTGCTCGGGGTGGTGCGCGCCGCGATGCGCGAAGGCATCCCGATCATCGGCGTCAATCGCGGCAGCCTCGGCTTTCTCACCACGTATTCGGCTGAAGAGGCGCGCGCGCATTTCCCGGCGATCATCAAAGGCGATTATCGCATCGCACGCCGTGCTTTGCTCGATTGTCGCGCGGGCCCCGGCCATCACGACATCGCGCTGAACGACGTGCTGATCAAGAACGAGGTCAACTCGCGCCTTGTGCGCCTGGAAGTCTTCGCCGACGACGAACTGGTCACGGACTACTACTGCGACGGCATCATCTTCTCCACGCCGACCGGCTCCACGGCCTACAACCTCGCCGCTGGCGGGCCGATCATGCACCCGGGCGTGCAAGCGATCGCGATGACGCCGATCTGCCCGCACACGCTGAGCAACCGCACGATCATTTTCCGCGATCGGGTAAAGCTGCGCATCGTGAACCGCACGGAAGACGCACGCCTGCTCGTCGCGATGGACGGTCAACGCAACTCGCTCGTGACCGGAGGCTCGATCGAAATCTCGCTGGCCTCGCGACGCATCGCGCTCGTGCAGCCGAGGAGCTACTCGCACTTCTCGGTCATGCGCACGAAGCTGAAGTGGAGCGGCGGGCTGGCGGAGAAGAAGTGAGCTGACGCGGCGGTGCGCTGAATCAGCGCCGGATAGAAATTCTCGCCGCGAGTGTGTGTGTGTGTGTGTTGCGCGCTTGCCGCGCAACTTGTCCGTTTTCCGCCTGATACCAATCGCCTCCTGCTCTTACACTCTTGTCATCGCGAGGTGCGCGAAGCGCGCCGTGGCTATCCAGATGGATTGCTTCGTCGATCCGCAAAGCGGACCTCCTCGCAATGACAGCAAAAGCGATGGGGGTGAGTTGCCCGCAAGCGGGCAACCCACCACGCTTCGTGCCGGCGTTCGGGCGCAACGCACGGCGTTTGACGTATCACGTTCGCGGCGCGGCCGTGGGTGGTAGCGCCCTACCGGTGATGTCGCTCCCGCCAGTCGGAACGCAAAAAAGCCCCGGCGCGGGCCGGGGCTGAAATCATCACGAGCGAGTTTTTCGACCGCGCGTGCGCTCAGTTCTGCTTCTCGGCCTTCTTCCCTTCGCGCTCGGCCTTCTTGGCTTCCTTGGCCGCCTGTTTCTCGGCCTTGGCCTTTTCCTTGTCGGCCTTTTCGGCTTCGGCCTCGGTCTTGTCGACCTTGCCGTCCTTGTTGGTGTCGTATTTTTCCAAGCGCGCCTTCTTCTCGGCTTCACGCTTGGCGTCCTTGTCGGCTTTCATCTTGGCCGATTCGGTCTCGTCGAGTTTGCCGTCGCTGTTCGCGTCGTATTTTTTCAGGTCGGCTTTGCTCGGGCCTTTTTCCTTGGGCTCGGGCTTGGGGTCGTCAGCGAACGCAACGGTGCAGGTGAACGCCAGCGTGGCACACGCGGCGGCGAGGTAACGGGGCAACAGGGTCTTCATAAAGCGGGCGCAGGTTGGCAGGAGGGCAAACTGCTCGCAAGCAGGCAGGCGCCCTCCTTTTGGGGTGCTTTCAGGGCTTGACGACCAGTTGCACCCGCTGGTCTGGCAGGAAATACCGCCGCGCGAACGCCTGCAAATCGGCGAGCGTCACGGCGTCGATATGCGCGTCGTAGTTGCGCCAATCGTTCGCCGGCAGACCGTTGACGACGTTGAGCGCCGCTTGCATCGCGCGCGCAGAATTGGTCTGCAGGCCCATGCGCTTGCCGGCCTTGAGCCGCGTCTGGCAGCGCCGCAATTCCTCCGCCTTCACGCCGCCGTTCTGCACACGTGCAATCTCGAGGGCGAACTCCTCCAGCACCTCGCCGTGCCGCTCGGGGCTGGTGCCGGCGAAGAAGTAGAACATGGAGTCGTGCCGGCCGACCACGCGGCTCGAGCGCACGAAATAGGCGAGGCTCTTTTGCTCGCGCACGCGCTCGAAAAGATTCGAGGACATGCCGCTGAACAACTCCTCGGCGACCTCCGCCACGTAGTAGTCGGCCGCGAGCAGCCCCGGACCGGGGAACGCCTGAAACACGATCGCCTGCTCGCGCGGCTGGCTTTCGACAAACTCGCCCGCGCTCACGCTCCAAGCGGCGTTCGGGTAACTCGCCGCGCCCTTCGGCAGCCGGGCGAGGAAGGCTTTAAATTTCGGCGCGAGTTGCTTCACGTCGAAGTCGCCCGCCACGGCGAGCACGGCGTTGGAGGCGACGCAAAGGCGCGCGTGCAGTTTTTTCAGGTCGGCGGGAGCGATGACTTTCAACGCGGTCTCGGTGCCGATGCTTTCGACCGCGAACGGATGAGCGCCGAAGAATTTTTCGCGCAGCTTCTTGCGGCCGACACTCACGGGATCGTCCATCGACTCGCGCAGGCTCGCCAGCGCGCCCTCCCGCTCGATCTCCAGCCGGTCAGCCTTGAAGGACGGCCGCAACGTCGCGTCGGCAATCAACTCCAGTGCGAGCGCGGCGTCGCCGGGCAGCACTTCGGCGTAGAGGCCAAAACTGTTGTTGCCGGAGAAATCGTTGAAGGTGCCGCCGACTTCCTCGATCGCCTGCGCGACTTGTTCGGCAGTGCGCTTCTTCGTGTCCTTGGCGAGCAGCGTGGACATCAACGCGCAGACGCCGCGACGGTCCGCGGGCTCAAACATCGGACCGCCGGCAAAGGCGAGGCGCAGGTGCAGATTGGGCAGGCGGCGATTCGGCTGCAGGAGCAGGCGCGCGCCGTTGGGGAGCTTGATTTCCTCGAAGTCGAGGCTGGTGGCGGCGGTCTCGCGGGAGCTCGGCCCTCCAGCGGCAGCGGCGGCTTTGGGATTACTCGAAACGACGGTGAGTTTCTGCGGAACGAGATATTTCTTCAGCGCGCGCTGGAGATCCGCCGGTTTGAGCGCGCCGAGGCGCTCGAAGTAGCGCCGCGTGTAGTTCACGTCGCCGACGACGACCTCCGCCGCGCCGAGACGCGAGGCCTGGCCGGCCATGGTTTTGCGCATGTTCACTTCGGCGGTCACAGCCTGACGCACGGCTTTGGCGAGCGCGCGGGGGCAGATGCCTTTTTGCGCGACGCGCTCGATCTCGCGCAGCACGAGCGTTTCGGCCGCGGCGCGTTTGTCGGCGTCGGCGAGGAAGGAAACGTAGAAGAGGCCGCTGGTGCCGGGGCTCCACGTCATGGCGTCGATCGTGTGCACGAGGCGGGCTTTTTCGCGGACGCTCTGCCAGAGGATCGAGCTATCGCCGTTGCCAAGCACCATGGCGAGCAGGTCGAGGGCGGGCATGTCCTCGTGGGCGAGTCCGGGGATCTGCCAGCCGAGGCCGGCGCGCGAGACTTGGACGTCCTCGAAGAGATGCTGGTCGCGCCGGGAGAGTTGCGGGGTCTCGTCGGGCACGAGCACAGGCGCGAGGCGGCGACGGGCGACGGTGCCGAAGTGTTGCTCGATCGCGCCGCGGGTGGCGGCGGGATCGAAATCGCCGACGACCACCACGACCAGATTGTTCGGCACGTAACGTTCGCGGTAATAGGCGACGAGATCGTCGCGCGTGTTGGCGGCGAAGACATCGCGGTGCCCGATGATCGGCTGGCGATACGGGTGCGTGCGGTAAGCCGTCTCGAAGAGCGCCTGGCCGAGGCGCTGGTCGGGGTCGTCGAGGCACATGTCGATCTCGCGCAGGATGACGTCTTTTTCCTTGGTCACTTCCTCCGCGGGCAACGTGGAGTGCAGCGTGGCATCGGCGAGCAGGTCGATGGCGACGGCGGTGTGCTCGGCGGGGATATCGATGTAGTAAACGGTGCGGTCGAACGTCGTGTAGGCGTTGATGTAGCCGCCGTGCGCTTGGACGGTGGCGGAGATTTCACGGCCGGCGCGGCGTTCCGTGCCTTTGAAGAGCATGTGCTCGAGGTAGTGCGAAAGGCCCGCACCGAGGTGCGCGCCTTCGTGGATGCTGCCGGTTTTCACCCAGACTTGCACGGAAGCGACCGGCGCCGCGCTGTCGCGCTGGAGGAGCACGGTGAGGCCGTTGGGCAGGACGTAGCGCTCGATGGATTCGCGCCAGAGCGATTCGAGGAGCGCGAGGTCGCGCGAGCGGGAAGATGTTTTCTGCGGCATGAAAAGGAGAATGAAGCTGACGGCGCGGGCGGCGGCTCGTCGGGGACGACTCGCCCTACCCTCGCGGCGTAGACGGGAATCAGTTCGCGCTGCCGAGCGAGGCGCGGCGCGAGCGGGACTTGGTGGGCGCAAAGGGTTTCACGAACGCCTCGTCGAAGTCGTAGATGTCCGCGAAGTCCTCGCGGCGGTCGTTCTCGGTCTTCGAAAATACGTTGTATTCGATCAGGTTGAACACGATGTCGCCGATGTCGCGGCAGCGCGTGATGCCCCAGCGATTGAGCACGGTCTTGGCGAGCGGCCCGAATTGATCGAGCGCGTAGTCGCGCACACCGGTCAGCAACTCCGGGCCGGTCACGTGCTGCGAACGCGCGGTGCGTTCGGGGGCGCGCTTCTTCATCTCCTTCACCGTGTGGTCGAGCGCCTGCCGGACGAAGGCGTAGGCCTTGCGATCGAAACGCGGGTCCTCCTTGCAGATGAGTTCGACAACTTCGCTGAATTCCAAGTCTTGCATCAATGGATTGGCGGGACTGCTAGCACAGGGCCAACCGCTTCGCAACCAGCGCGTCGCGGAGGTCCTCGGCCGCCCGATTCGGGCAAAATCCAGGCAGCGGTCAGCCCAAAGTCCGGCCGAACCGGACAGAAGCCCGGATTTTCTCGGATTACCCCGTAAAGCCCCTCGCCAAGGCGCCGGAATCTCGCAAAGTGGCCGCGTTCGTTCTCTGCCTCATGATCGCCGCCACCCAATCCAATCATCCGCTCGCCGGCGTCACCCCCGCCAAGCCGATCGATCCCCTGACCGAAGCCGTCGCCCGCATGCGCCAAGCTGGCATGCGCATCACGAAGCCACGCGTGGCGCTGATTGAGGCCTTGGTTCCACGGACCGCTCCGGTCGCCATCGAGACGCTGCACCAAGAGTTGAGCGCCATGTCGTGCGACCTGGTGACGGTTTACCGCTGCCTCGCCGCATTTGAGCGAATCGGGATTGTCCGGCGCAGTTTTCAACACAACGGCACGAGCATGTATGAGCTCGTGCTCACCGCCGCGCCCAAGCACTACCACATCGTGTGCAAGCGCTGTGGCGGCACCGAGCCGGTCGATTATTTCCCGATTGAAGGGGTCGAGCGCGTGCTGCGCGATCGCGGCTATGCGGAGCTGACGCATCTCGTCGAATTTTTCGGCATCTGCCCGACCTGCCAGCAACAAGCGGCCGGCAACCGGATGATTGACTCGATCCCAACGCAGACGACGCGCGCGTAGCGCGAAAGAGTCCGCAGTAAGTCCGAAACGGGGCGCGCGCGGGAGGGAGCGGAAGGGAGCGGAAGACGTGAGTCTTTCGCTCGTCGAGCGCGGCGAAATTCTGACGAATTCCGCTACGAGTTCGGGTCGTGCAAAAGAAGACCGCCGTCGGTTGCACGCGACGGCGGTCTTGTAGTAACGAACGGGTGTTCTAGTGGTTTTGCCCGTCGTAGGGGGTGCTGCGCGACGGGAGGTAGTCGCGCCTACTTGGGAGCTGAAATTACTGCTGGAGGAGGCTGAGGACGCTCTTGGGCGTCTGGTTGGCCTGCGCGAGCATCGCGGTGCCGGATTGGACGAGGATGCTGTATTTCGCGTATTGGGTCGATTCCTCGGCCACATCGACGTCGCGGATGCGCGAGATGGCGGCGCCGAGGTTCTCGTATTCGACCTGCAGGGTTTTGGCGGCGAGTTCGAGGCGCGATTGGGAAGCGCCGAGCGAGGCGCGTTCGGTGGCGACGTCCTGAATGGCCGCCGTGATCTTGCCGATCGCGTCGCTGTCGGTGACCGCGAGCGCGTAAACGCCGGAGCCGTTCTGGTCGATGATGTCGAGCATGGCGTCATCGCGGAGGTTGGACTCCGGGATGGTCATGTCCTGGCCGACGGCCTGGCCGATGGTGACGGTGAGACCGCTGGCGTTGGCGCCGAACAGGGTGATGCCGTTGAACGCACCGAGCGGGGTGTCGATGTCGGCCGTGCCGCCGATCTCGGCGGTCGTGCCGCCGATGGTTTCGCGCAGCTGGTCCTGGAGGGCGTTGAACTCTTCCTGGTAGAGGGAAACGTCGGCCGAATTCTTCGTCACGTCCTTCGCGAGGATCGCGAGTTCGGACATGCGCGAGAGGATCTTCGTCATGCCGGACATGAAGCCGTCGGCCGTCTGCACGTAGGAGATGGCGTTCTGGACGTTGGTGGTGGCGGCCTTCACGCGCTTGTTTTGCGCGTCGAGCTTTTCGGAGACGGCGAGGCCGGCGGCATCGTCGGACGGATTGACGATCTTGGTGCCGGAGGAGAGGCGCGTGAGGGAACGCCCGAGCATTTCCTGCGAAGCAGTGAGGTTGCGGGCGGCGGCGATGGCTTGGATGTTGGTGTTGATGACGCTCATGGCGGTGGTGGTTTGGGTTAAGCCGCGTTGACCTTGACCGCGGGTTTGGCGGCGAGGGTCGGGGCGGGTTGTTTGCCACCATCCATGGCGGACGACTGAACGGGACCTTGATCCTTGGTCCGGTTGATTTTTGGAAGGGACGGAAGCGCGGGCGCGCCGGCGGGGCCGTGCGTGGGTTTGACGACGGCCGCCTGATTGGTGGCGGCGATCGCGGTTTGCACTTCCTTGCGGAAAATGGGGACCTCGCGCGGGGCGATGATGCCGATCTTCACGACGTCGCCGTCGATCCGGTTGATGCGGATCTCGATGCCGTCGCCAATGACGATCGCCTCGTTGGTCTTGCGGGAGAGGACAAGCATGGGGGGTTCCTCAGGCAGTCGCCGCCGCGGCGGGCGTGCTCTCGACGAGCGGGTGATGCGCGGAGTAGCGCGAGTAGTTGGAAATGACGAGCTGGCGGCCGATCTTCGTGCGGCGGTTCACCAGGATGGGCCCGATCAGATTGACCTTCGCCTCGAGCGGGCGCTGCTGTTCGAGCGTGACGACGTTGAGCACCATCGCCTCGGAGCTGTCGCGGAGGTCGAGTTGCGCGGCGTCGTCGTCGAACACTTCGGGCGTGTAGTCGGCGATGAGGCCGGCGGGCTCGATGACGACGAAGTGGACGGTGTCCTTGCCGTTGCTGAGTTTCATCCAGAGGAACGGCAGATGGTCGGGCAGGTAAACGAGCTCGGCCTGCGTGTAGTCGCGGAAGCCGATGATGCCCTGCGGCAACGTGAAACGGTTGGCGACCGGCTGGTCGATTTCGGCGGAGGGCGTTTCGAGGATGACTTTCATGGGGAGGCGGAGGGCGGCGGTTTACTTGAGATAATCGAGGAGGGAGAGGCGCATGATGTTCGACGCGGACTGGAGCGCGGCCTGATACGCCACCTGCGTCTGGTTGAGCTTCACGATGGCGGACGGCAAATCGCCGTCGGCTTCGGCGGAAACGAGTTTTTCGAGATTCTCGGCACGCTCTTTTTGCTGCGTCTGGTTGACCTCGATGCGCATTTGCACGGCGCCGTGCTCGGACAACGAGTCAACGAACACGTCTTCGCTCGTGAGGAGATTGGCTTGCGCAGTCTGGATGGTCGCGGTGTTGCCGGCGCGCAGAGCGTCGCGCAGCGAGACGAGGTGATTGACGAAGTCGCCGATGCCGGTGTTGGTCGCGCCGGAGCTACCGGGCGCGATGCTGGATGACTCGGAGAGCGCGATTTCGGATTGCGCGGTGTTGCCGTTGTAGGTGACCGCGGTCACCTCGCCGCTCGCGTTGCGCGTGGCGGCGAACGGCGGGGCATCGACGGCGGTGCCGGCGAAAATGTAGTCGTTACGGAACCGCGTGTTGCCGAGCTGGACCGCTTGCTCGATGAGCTGGTCGACTTCAGCCGCGTAGGCGTTGAGCGCGTCCGGCGACATCGCACCGGTGCCGAGAGTGCCAATCTCGGTGGCGCGATCGGAAAGCTTTTTGATCTGCTGGAGACCGGAGAAAGACGCCTGGCTGATTTCGAGCGCGCGACCGGCGTTGCGCTGGAACTGCTCGATGGAGCGGCGTTCGCTCTCGAGGTTGATCACGCGACTGACCGCGGCCGGATCGTCCTCGGGGTTGGTGATGCGCTGCCCGCTCGCCACCGTCGACTGCAACCGCGCCTGCTGCGATCCGAGGTTTTGGATCTGGCGGACGATGTTGTCGGAGACGGTGCTGGAGGCGATACGCATGGCTGGAAGTCGGGGGTGTTAACGCCCGAGGCGGTTGACGACGGTGTCGAGCAATTCGTCGACGACGGAGAACACGCGCGAGGAGGCTTGGAAGGCGCGTTGGAAGCGGACGAGGTCGGCCATTTCCTCGTCGAGCGAGACGCCGCTCACGCTGTCGCGCTGCGATTTGACGAGGTTGGCGATGTTGGTCTGGTCCTCGACGCGCGAGTTGGCGCTGGCGAGGGCCTGGCCGAGATTCGAAACGGAGCGCGAGAAGAACTGGCTCATCGTGCCGTCGATGGCGTCGCCGCTGCCGGTCGAGAAGCTCTGGCTGGCGATCGCCGCGACGTCGAGGGCGATGGAGTTGTCGCCGGCGGCACCGCTGCCCGCGCGCAGCGTCGACGCCGTGAGACCGGCCTGCACGGCGATCGTGGCGGCGGTCGTGCCGGCGGCGTTGAAGAAATTGCCGCCCGCAATCGAGGTCGGGTTGTAGGCCGCGTTGACGGAGGTGACGAACTGTTGCGCGAGTGCGTCGAGGCTGTCGCGGAGTTCCTGCACCGCACCGTCGCGCGCGCTGAGCTGGCCGTAGATCTTGCCGGAGGAGAAAACGAGCGTGGTCGCGGAAGCGCCACCGGTGATGTCGGTGCCGTTGAACGCGATCGGGCCGAGCACCGCGGCCTTGTCGACGAGAATGACGTCGGCGTTGCTGGCGTCTTTCATCACGACCTGGATCTGACCGTCGGTCGAGTTGCGCGCTTCGATCGGGATCTTGGCGGCGAGCTCTTCGAGTTTGGCCTGACGCTGGTCGCGCAGGTCGATCGCCGTGCCGGGCGCGCCGACTTCGATGCGGCCGATCTGGGCGTTGAGGTCGGCGATGGTCGTGAGGAGGCGGTTCACATCGTCGACATCGGTCGCGATGGAGGTGTCGACGTCGGCCTGCACCTGGGCGAGGCGGGCGTCGGTCTGCTGGAAGCGGTCCGTGAGGATCGCGGCCTTTTGCAACAGCGTCTGGCGCTCGCCAATGTCAGTCGGGCGGGCGGCGAAGCTTTGGAAGGCGTTGAAGAAATCGTCGATGGCCGCGGCGAGGCCGCCGGTCGAGGCGTTGGAACTGGTGGCGGTCGCCGACGAGGAGCGGTCGATGCTCTGGCCGAGGCCAGCCTGCGCGCGACCGAGAATGTCCTGTTCGGCCTCGAACGAGGCCTTGAGCGCGGTCTCGCGCATCACTTGGCGGTCGAGCAGCGAGTCGCGGAGCTGCTGCACCGCGAGCGCTTCAAGGCCGAGGCTCTTCGCGCCTTCGGCGGTGATGACCGTGCCGCGATCGCCGTAGATGACGCGCTGGCGGGCGTAGGCGGCGTTGTTGACGTTCGCGAGATTCTTGCCGGCCGTCTCGATGGCACGGCTGTGCGCATTGAGCGCCTTGACCGAGGAACCGAGGGTGTTGAAGAGGCCGGACATGGGGATTTCGGATTTTGGATTGCGGATTTCGGATTGGCCGAAGGGCTGCGCGTCAGGTGAGGGCGAGAGATAATTTCATTCCGCAATCCGCATTCGTCATTCCGCAATAGGATCAGCCTGCGACCTTGAAGGCGGGCTCGGGGCGGGCGCCGCTGAGCATGACGCGGCCGGTGGGCGCGTAGGTTTGCGTAAAGGCGTCGGGGCGGAGCTGGCGGAGCAGCTCCTGTTGCGCCTCGACCGTGCGGGCGAGCAGCGAGTGGTTGTGGCGTGAGGTGCGGCGCACGCGATGGATGAGAACGTTGATCTCGGAGATGAGCGCCTCGAGCAGCGGGCGGACGTCGGTCGTGAAATGCGCGAGCAACGAGCGCAGCGTAACGGTGGGCAGCTCGTTGTGCTCGATGGCAAACGCGGCGACGATGGCCTCGCGGTTGCGGCGGGATTCGTGGAGGTTGCGGACCTGCGTCTCGATCTCGCCGCTGAGGCGGAGGACGGCGTCCGGGTTGCGCGCGAAGAGGTAGCGTTGCTGTTCTTCGAACAGATGGAGGAGGCCGCCGTAATCGGCGATTTCCTGGCGGAGGGCATCCGCGACGATTTTCCACTCGGAATTCATGTTCAGGAGGCGGAGTCGGACGCGAAGGCGGCCGAGTTGCGGGGAGTGAGTTGTTGCTCGAGCACGCGACCGAGACCGAGGCCGCCGGCGGACGAGAGTTGATTGGAGAGGACGTCGGTGAGCAGGTAACCGTAGACGCTGCCGGACGGACCGCCGTCTTTGCCGCCCATGATGCCGCCGACACTTTCCTGGAGGAACTGGCGGAGCAGGATCGCCTCGAACTGACCCGCAACGGCTTTCACCTGCTCGCTCTGCGGCAGGTTCTGCATCTTGCTCGGGTTCGACATCAGGCTGGCGACCTGAGCGGCGGAGGGCTGGGAGGTAACGGCGGAAACGTTCATGACTCAGTTGATGACGAGTTCGGCCTGGAGGGCGCCGGAGCGCTTGAGGGATTGAAAAATGGCCATCATGTCGCGCGTGGAGACGCCGAGGGAATTCAGCGCGGCGGCGAGACGCTCGACGGTCGGCGGCTCGTTGAGGACGGTGAAGCCGCCCTTGGTCTCGTTGACGTTCGTTTGCGTGCTTTGCACCCCTTGCGTCGTGCCGCCGCTGAACGCGCCCGGTTGCGAGACGCCTTGATTGTTCGTGACGGTGATCGTCAGCGCGCCGTGGGCGATCGCGACGTGCGAGATGCGGACCGTGGACGTGGCGACGATGGTGCCGGTGCGCTCGTTGATGACGATGCGCGCCATGGTGTCGGGTTGAACTTCGATCGTGCCGAGGTCGGCGAGGAACGCGACATCGCGGCTGCGATAATCGGCGGGCACGCCGACCTGCACGGTGGCGGCATCGGTCGCCATGGCGCGCGCCTCGGGCCAACGGGTGTTGATGGCGTCGGCCATGCGGGCGGCGGAAGTGAAATCGGGATTGTGCAGCAGGAGGCGGAGCTTCTGGTCTTGCACGAACTGCGCGGGAATCTCGCGTTCGACGATCGCGCCGTTGGAAATCGTGCCGACCGTCGGATGGTTCTTTTGGACCGTCGCGCCGCCCGCGCCGCCGGAGCCGCCGAAGAAACCGCCGATGGCGACGGGGCCTTGTGCCACCGCGTAGACGCGGCCGTCAGCACCGAGGAGCGGCGTCTGGAGCAGCACGCCGCCTTGCAGGGTTTTCGCATCGCCCATGGAGGCCACCGTCACGTCGATGCGCGCGCCGGGCTTCATGAAGGCCGCGATGTCAGCGGTGATCATGACCGCAGCGATGTTCTTCGACTTGATGTCGGTCGCGGCGACCGAGAGGCCGTAACGCTGGAGCGTGTTCGAAACCGCGCGCAATGTGGAGAGAGCGTTCGAGTCACCTTCGCCCGCGAGACCGACCACGAGGCCGTAACCAACGAGCTGGTTGTCGCGACCGCCTTCGACGAGCGTGAGGTCCTTCACGCGTGCGGCGTGCGCGGTGAAGACGACGACGAAAACCGCCAGGGCGCAGGAAGCCGCGCGGCGGAAAAGAGAAGAGAAGGTGCGTCGTGCTGTGTTCATCCGTGATCCTGTTGGGACCGAAAATTCGTGTTACATCGCGTCAGAACGGGCGGAGTTTTTCGTAGAGCTTCGAGAGCCAGCCACGCTTCTGCGCGTCGGTGAGCGTGCCTTCGGCAACAAACTCGACGCGGGCATCGGCGATGTTGGAGGAGAGAATGGTGTTGTCGGCGGCGATGTCGTCGGGGCGCACGAGGCCGTGGAGGACGACGTATTGCGTCTCGCCGGAGAAGGTGACGACGCGCACGCCCTCGATCACGAGGTTGCCGTTGGGCATGACGTCGGTGACGAGCACGGCGGCGCGGCTGCTGAGCGACTGGTTGTTCACCGTCTGGCCGCCGCCGGAGTAATCGCCCTTGCCGTTGATGTTGGTGGCGGGGAGTTCGCCGTTGTGCGTGCCGAGCTTGCTGGCGGCGACGGAGAACATGAACTGCGTGACCGCGTCCTCGATGGTGGACTTGCGCGTGGAGGATTTGCTCTGCGTGTTGGTCGCGGCGACGCTTTCGATGACGACGATCGTGAGGATGTCGCCGGAGCGTCCGGCCTTGCGGTCGGCGAACATGCCGCGCGGGCCCGCCTCGTTGCTCCACAGCGAAGCCGCGCTCGCTTCGGCAGCACCGAGCGCGAGGAGCGCGATCAAGGCGGCGACGCCGAGATCAGAAGCGGACTTGGACACGGTTTTCATCGACGACAAACGCGGAGAAATCTTTTTTCGAATCGAGATTGCGGACGGTCACGACTTCGCCGTGAGCGCCGTTCTGCATGGCGAGGGCCTTCATCGTGAGGACGAGCTGGCCATCGGCGGCGGAGACTTCGACCATCTCGCCTTTCTTGACGAGCGGACGGCGGGCGATGTCGCGCCAGGTGAGGAGGCGACCGGCTTGGACACCGCGGACAAAATTGAAGGAGCGATCGCCGACGGCGGCGGGCAGCGCGTCGCGTTCGCGGAGCAGATCGACGCGGCGCGTCTCGAGTTGGGCGGCATCGAACGGCGTGTTGTTCGCGAGCGGCTGGCGGGCGACCCAGGCGTCGCGCCAGAGGGCGGCGCGGAGCGTGAGCGTCGTTTCGCCGAGGGACTGGCCATCGGCGAGGATGCGGCAACGCAGGAGCATCGAGGAGGCGGCAACCGACGGATACTCGGTGATCTGGACCTGCCAGTCGCGGGCAACGCGCTCGGGCGACGACCACGGACGGAGGAACTCGAGCTGCAGGTCGCCTTCGAGATTGAAGTGAGTCGTGAGCTCGCTCGTGAGCGATTGGACGAAATTTTCCTGCGTGAACGGCAGCGGCACCGCGGCGGCGGCGGCGAGATTTGCCGGTGCGTCGGCCCGGACGGCGGCAGCGGCGGCGAAGAGGAGCGCGAAACTGAGAGCGAGGTGACGCATGGCGATCAGCGCTTCATGTTGGCGACGTTCTGCAGCATCTCGTCGGACGACTGCACGGACTTGGAATTAATCTCGTAGGCGCGCTGGGCGACGATGAGCGCGACCATTTCCTCCACGATGTTCACGTTGGAGGCTTCGATGTAGCCTTGGATGGTGCGGCCGAAGCCGTTCTCGCCGGGGTTGCCGGTTTCGGGCGTGCCGGAGGCGCCGGTCTCTTCGTAGAGGTTGCCGCCCATCGAGCGGAGGCCGGCGGGATTGGCGAAGCGCGTGAGCGTGAGGCGGAAATTTGTGGTGCCGGAGGAGCCCTGGACGGTGACCTGGCCGTCTTCGGAGATCGAAACGTTGGAACCGGCCGGGATCGTCTGCATGCCGCTGAGGATCGGCATGCCGTCGACGGTGACGACCTGACCCTGCGCGTTGAGCTTGAACGAGCCGTCGCGCGTGTAGCCGATCGTGCCGTCCGGGCGCTGCACTTCGAAGAAGCCTTCGCCTTGGATCGCGATGTCGAGCTTCTCGCCGGTGTTGGTGAGCTGACCTTGGGTGAAAACCTTCGAGGTCGCGGCGACGCGCGAGCCGTTGCCGACTTCGATGCCGGTCGGGACGAGATTGCCGCCGCCGGAGTCGGAACCGGACGCGCGCGGCTTCTGGTAGAGCAGATCCTGGAACTCGATCTTGCTGCGCTTGAAGCCGGGCGTGTTCACGTTCGCGAGGTTGTTCGCGATCGTGTTGAGGTTCAGCTGCTGAGCCTCCATGCCGGTGGCGGCGGAGTAGAGCGAGAGGTTCATGCGCGGCGGGGTTGGAAATCCATCCGCATCACGACTGGGGCCGGCCCGGCCCCACACCGGGCGCGGCCATGCAGTCGTGATAGCGGTTGTCTATATGGGGAATTCATTGCGGCGGGGTCGCAGCGTGGATCAGCCGAGGGCCTGGAGGGTCTTCTCCATCTGCTGGTCGGCGGTGGTGATGATCTTCTGGTTCGCCTCGTAGGCGCGGCTGATGAGAACGAGGTCAACCATCTCGCGGAGCGGCTGGACGTTGCTCTGCTCGAGGTAACCTTGCATCAGCGCGGGTTCATCGACGGATTCTTTGCCGGCGTTGGGTCCGGCGACGAACATGCCGCCGGCCGTCGGCATCAATGCGCCGGGGTTCGTGAATTTCTGCACCGAGAGTTTGCCGAGCGCCGTGCTCCCTTGAAAAATCGTGCCGTCGCGGTTGATCGTGACCGAGCCGCCGCCCGGGAGCATCGTGATCTGGTTGCCGCCTTCGGTGAGGACCGGGAGACCACCCGCGCCGACGAGCGTGCGCTCGGGCGTCATGCGGAACTCGCCGCTACGCGTGTAGAGCTTCTGACCGTTGGGGCCATCCATCTCGAAGAAACCATCGCCTTGGATCGCGACATCGAGCTCGCGGCGCGTCGGCTGGGTTTCACCGGTCATGAAATTGATGCCGGTCGTCACGCGCGTGAAGAGCACTGAATGCTCGTTCTCCGGGCCGGCGTTCTTGGCATCGGGGCGGATGTTCCACTTGCCGGCGACGTCCGTGGAGAACTGCACCGTGCGCTTACGGTAGCCGGTCGTCTGCGCAGACGTGATGTTCTGCGAGGTCGCGTCCTGCCAGCGTTCGAGGGCCGACATGGAGGAGGCGCTTTGATAGAGACCGATGTTCATCCGGCCGGCGAAAAAGCAACGCCGGTGCCAACGGTTTTTCAGCCGGCATTAGCCGCCGGAAGCCAACGAATTAAAAATTTATCCGAAAAAACGCCATCTTGGCGCGCCCCACCCTTTTCGACCATTCCGGCAAACTTTGCCGCGGCGCGGAAAAATCTGCCCGGACACGAAAAAGCCGCACCGAACCGGTGCGGCCTAATCATCGGCACACTTGGCGCCGCGGCTCAGAAAAACTTCTTCGCCTTGTCGAAAAAGCTCTTCGCCACCGGCTGATCGGCGTCGCCGCACGCCTGCGCGAATTCCTCGAGCTTCTTGCGCTGTTCGCTGTTCAGCGAGGTCGGCACTTCGACTTGCACGCGGATGAGCTGGTCGCCCTGCGCGCCGCCGCGCAGGTGCGGCATGCCGCGACCCTTCAGGCGGAACGTCGTGTTGGACTGCGTGCCGGCGGGGATCTTCAGCGTGGCTTTGCCTTGCAGCGTCGGCACGGAAATCGTGCCGCCGAGCGTGGCGACGGTGAACTTGATCGGCACCTCCGTGAAGAGGTCGTCGCCCTGCCGCTCGAAGATCTCGTGCTCCTTCACGTGCACGACGATGTAGAGATCGCCGGCCGGGCCACCCATGGTGCCGGCTTCGCCGTTGCCGACGGAGCGGAGTTTCGAGCCGGTGTCGACGCCGGCGGGAATGCGGACGTTGATCTTGGTGGTTTCCTGCACCCGGCCCTCGCCGTCGCACTTGGCGCAGACGCGCTCGAAGCGCGCGCCGCTGCCGTGGCAGGTCGGGCACACCTGACGCACGTGGAAGAACCCGCGCGACGTCGTCACCTGACCCGCGCCGCGGCAAGTCGGGCACGTCGTGCGTTTCGAGCCAGGCTCGGCGCCCGAGCCATCGCAATGCGTGCACGCACCGAGCCGGCGGAAAGAGATTTCCTTTTCGATGCCGTGCGCGGCCTCTTCGAGCGTGATCTCGATGTCGTAGCGCAGATCGGAGCCGCGCGCCGCGCCGCCTTGGCCGCCGCCGCTGCCGCCACCAAAGAAGTCGTCGAAAATCCCGCCGCCACCGCCTCCCCCGCCCTGGCCGAAGACTTCGCGGAAGATGTCGAACGGGTCGTGGAAGCCGCCGCCGCCTTGGAACCCGCCGCCGCGCGCGCCGCCGCCCATGCCGCCCTGCTGGAAGGCCGCGTGGCCGAACTGGTCGTAAGCCGCGCGCTTTTGCGGATCTTTGAGGACTTCGTAGGCCTCGGAGACTTTCTTGAACATCTCCTCCGCCTCCTTGTTGCCCGGATTCTTATCCGGGTGATACTGCACGGCCTTCTTGCGGTAGGCCTTCTTGAGATCCTCGTCGGAGACGCCCTTCGCGACGCCGAGCAACTCGTAATAGTCTTCCTTCTTCGCGGTCGCCATGGTCAGGCCTTCGTCTCGGGCTTAGCCGGCCCACTGGACACGATGACCGATGCCGGACGCAGGAGGCGCCCGTTCAACGAGTATCCGAGCCGCACCACGGAAATGACTTTCTCCTCCGGCACCGCCGCGTCCGGCTGATGCGAGATGCAGTCGTGCTGGTGCGGGTCGAAGGCCGCGCCGACCGGATTGATTTCCTTCAACCCATGGCGACCGAGCGCACCCTTGAACTGCTCCAGCACCATGCCGATGCCGTCGACGATCGATTTCGTATCGCCGGTCTGCTGCTTCGCGGCGGCGAGGCCGAGGCCGAGGTTGTCGAGGATGGGAATGAGATCCTCGACGACGTTCGCGGCGGCAAACTGCCGCAGCTCGTCCTTCTCGCGGACGACGCGCTTGCGGAAATTCTCGAGGTCCGCGACCGAGCGCAGGTAACGCTCTTGCGCGGCGGTGGCTTCGGCGCGCGCCGCGGCGAGCTGTTCGTCGACTGAAGGCGCAGGCGCGGGTTTCGTGGTCTCCGCTGCCTTGGCTCCTTCGGCAGGCTTCGTCGTGGCCGCGTCGGGCGTCGGCGGAGTGGTCGTGGGAGTGTCGGTTGGGCTGGTTTCGCTCATGCGGAACGGCGGAACGTAGGCGCAGGTTTTGAGGTTTTCAAGTGTGGTGGTGAGTCGATTAGCGCAGGCGTCCCGCCTGCGCTACGATTCGATCCCTACGTCCGCACGAAATTCTCCGTGATCAACGCAATGGTATCGTCGGCGGCACCGAACGAAAACGCCTCTGCAAACGGCAGCAGCACGTTCTCGCCGCGCGCGACGATATTCGCGTCGCGCTCACCCGCACCGTCCGCGTGCGCGCCGTCGCCGGCCATGAGTTTTCCCTCGACGACCGACAGCAAGCGCGGCTGCTCGCGCGCCGCGACCTCGAGCTTCGCGCCGCGCGCGAGTCGCACGCGGCGGAGGCGAAACTCCGCGCAATCCGCCAGAACGTCGCCCGGCTCGCCGGCACGCAGAAGGCGCGGCGCCGGCGCGCGGTTGGCCTTGAGGCACGCGAGCGATTGCTCGACGTGCATCTGGCGCGGCTTGCCGTCGAGGCCGACGCGGCCCCAGTCATAAACGCGGTAAGTCGTGTCCGAGTTCTGTTGGATTTCGAGGATCACGTTGCCGCCGTCGATCGCGTGCATGACGCCGCTGTGAATGAGAATCGAGTCGCCCGCGCGTGTCTCGTGCCGAATCAGGAGCTTTTCGGCGGTGTTGTTGGCGAGCGCGGCGCGGAATTTTTCCGCATCGACGCCGTCGACCAGTCCCGCCAGCACGCCTGCGCCCGGCTCGGCGCGCGCGACGAACCAGTTCTCCGTCTTCGGCTCGCCGCCGAGGGAGAGCGCGATCTCCGCCGGTGGATGCACCTGCAGGCTGAGGCGCTCGCGGCAATCGAGCCATTTCACGAGGATCGGAAACACGCGCGTCCGCTCCCACTCCGGCCCCATCACGCGCTCGGCGTCGGCTTCGATGACCTCGCGCAGCGTCTTGCCGTCGTGTTCACCGCCGCGCACGCGCGAGTTGGCCTCGGGACGGTCCACGATTTCCCAGCTTTCGCCGATCGGTTTGCCGGCTGGAAGCGAGCGTCCGAGGTAGTCGGCGAGCGCGCGACCGCCCCAGACGCGTTCTTGGAAAATCGGTTCAAAACGGAGGAAGGACATCGTCGAAAACAAGTGGTTGCTGCATCGCGCGCAGAACGGGGAATTTACATTGACCCTCGTGCGCGCTAGACGTCTCTAAAGGCACCGAAATGGCCAAAGCTGCGAGCACAAATCCCAAGGACTCCAACCCGTCGTTCGAGGCGCCGCGCCACCACCGTAATTGGGGCGGCTTCGTGCTTTGCGCGCTTTTGGGCCTGCTCGTGCTGGTCGCGATGGCGTTCTTTTCGCCGAGCCAAAACTACCTCGACCAAAGCGGTGGCCGCACCGAGGTGATCAACGGCAAGCTGCAGCAGATCCCGATTCAGCCCGCGGACAAAAATCCGGTCGGCGACGTCGGCGTAGTGCTGTCGGTGTTCAGCTTCAAGTTCCTCGGCGGCGCGGCGTGGCTCATCCCGATTTTCCTGCTCTGGATGGCCTACACCTACCTGCGCAGTTCGCGGCACCTGACGGGCACGCGGCTGATCGCGATGTTTTTCTCGTTCGCGTCCGGCGCGCCGCTGCTCGCGATGCAGGGTCTCGGGTTCATGAACCGCCAAGTCTATCCGTCCGGCCCCGGCGGCTGGTTGGGCAAGGCGCTCTATGACGGTTTCTTCGAATCGACGTTCGGCGAGTTCGGCTCGGTCGTGATTCTCGGCGGCATCTACGTGACCGCGATGGTGTTCATCTTCACGCGCGATATCGGCGCGGAGTTCGAGAAGCTGATGAACAACTTCGTCGAATGGCGGAAGAAACGCGCCGCGCTAGCCGCCGCGCTAGCCGAAGAGCGCCGGAAGCAGAAGGAGGAATTCGCCAGGCAAAAAGCAGCGGCCGCTGCGGCTGCCGCCGCCGCACCAGCCCCCACGCGCACCGGACCGGCCGCGCCGCCCCTGCAGCCGCCGAAGAAAGTCATCATCCCGAAGTCCGAGGACCCGCTCGCCGATGCCCCGAAACCCGGCGCACGCACGCCTGCGCCGGAGCCCGAACCCGCCAAACCGGTTGCCCCGACAAAAACCGCCGCCAAGCCCGCTCCCACCGCGACCGACACCAAGCAGCTCGCCGTCGCCGCCGCCGGCAAAATCGAGCTGAACATCGTCAAGCCCGAGGAAACCAAGAAGGCCAAGGTCGTCCTCCCGCAGACCGACGACAAGACCTACGAATTTCCGCCGCTCGCGCTGTTGAAGGAGCAGGTCAAAATTTCCGCCGCGGACTCCGAAGAGGAACACCGCGCCAACGCCGAAAACCTCCTGCGCATCCTGAGCGAGTTCGGCGTCGAAGTGTCGCTCGGCGAAATCCACGTCGGCCCCGTCATCACGCGCTACGAAGTCGTGCCCGCGCCCGGCGTGCGCGTGGAAAAAATCTCCGGCCTCGATAAGAATATCGCGCTCGGCATGCGCGCGCAGTCCGTGCGCATCCTCGCGCCGATTCCCGGCAAGGCCGCGGTCGGCGTCGAAGTCCCGAACCAAAAACCGACGCCCGTCGGCATGCGCGAAATCCTCGAGAGCGAAGACTGGGCGCACGCCAAGGCCGAGTTGCCCATCGCGCTCGGCAAAGACGTCTCCGGCAAGCCGCTCGTCTCCGACCTGACGAAGATGCCGCACTTGCTCATCGCGGGCGCGACCGGCTCCGGCAAATCGGTGTGCATCAACTCCATCGTCGCCTCGATCCTCTACTCGAAGAGCCCGAAGGACGTGCGCCTCATCATGGTCGACCCGAAGGTGGTCGAGTTGAAGGTCTTCAACGCGCTGCCGCACATGCTCATTCCGGTCGTCACCGAGCCGAAGAAAGTGCCCGCCGCCCTCAAGTGGCTCCTCGGCGAGATGGAGCAACGCTACCAAATCTTCGCGAAGGTCAACGTCCGCAACATCTCCGGCTTCAACAACCGCAAGAAAGACAAGCCCGCCGAGCCACCGCCCGAGCAACAGGCCGAGCTCGCTGGCGTCGCGCCCGACGACATCGAGATTCCGGACCGCCTGCCCTACATCGTCGCGATCGTCGACGAACTCGCGGACCTCATGATGATCGCGCCGGCCGAGATCGAGACGAGCATCGCTCGCCTCGCACAACTCGCCCGCGCCGCCGGCATCCACCTCATCATCGCCACGCAGCGCCCGTCGGTGAACGTCATCACCGGCGTCATCAAGGCCAACCTCCCCTCGCGCATCGCGTTCCAAGTCGCCTCGCAAGTCGACTCGCGCACGATCCTCGACGGCAAGGGCGCCGAGACGCTCATCGGCCGCGGCGACATGCTCTTCACCCCGCCCGGCACGTCGCGCATCGTGCGCGCGCAAGGCGCGTTCGTGGCTGACGAGGAAGTCGCGGAGATCGTGGAGTTCCTCAAGAAGAACGGCCCGCCGCAATACGCCCAATCCGTCCAGCAACAGATCGACCGCGCCGCACGCGAAGACGACGAGGACGGCGAAGGCGGTGGCGACGACGGCGACTTGGGCGACGACGAGGATTTGTTCCACCAAGCGTTCGAAGTGCTGAAGTCCACGCGCCGCGCCTCCACCTCGATGATGCAGCGCCGGCTCCGCATCGGCTACAACCGCGCCGCGCGCATCATGGATCTCATGGAAGACAAAGGTATCGTCGGCCCCGAAAACGGCTCGAGCCCGCGCGAAATCCTCGTCGACCTCGACACCTACGAACCGTGAGTAGGGCCGGCTTCAGCCGGTCCAGCTGCGTCTGCACGCGCGCAACCGACGCCCGCGAGCAACGCCCAACTGGGCCGGATAAATCCGGCCCTACCTTCCGACCCGCCTCCACTTTCACCAACGTTTTTGTCACAACGCCTTGTTTCGTGGTGACTTCTCCCGCTCATAACTCTTACTGACCCACTCATGCAGACGCTCGGCGAACGCCTCGAGGAAGCGCGCAAACGCAAAGGCCTCTCCATCCGCGAAGCCGCGGAGGCCACGAAGATTCGTGGCGATTATCTTCAAAAATTCGAAGCCAACTCGTTCGACTTCGACCTGCCGCCGCTCTACATCCGCGGCTTCCTGCGCACCTACGCGAAGTATCTCGAGTTCGACCCCGTGCGCGTCTTGTCGGAATTCGACACTATGATGGCCGACGAGGGCCGCGCGCCGCGTCGCGAGACGCGCGAGAACTACGGTCGCGTCGAGATCGGCGGCGAGAGCTCCGAGCCGGCCGCCCCGCGCGGCGGTGGCGGCAGCGGCCTGGACCCGGTGATGCTGAAATACGCGCTCTTCGGCGGCGGTGCACTCGTGCTCGTGGTCGTGGTTGTGGTGCTCATCAACGTGTTCTCCGGACGCAGTGAGCCGCGACCGACCACGCCGAAGCAGATCACGCAATCGGCACCGTCCTCCCCTGTGGGCACGGACACGACCGCTGTCGCTCAAACAATCACGTTCACCGCATCAGACGCCACGAGAATCAAGATCGTGCGCCTTCCCGATGAGGGTGTGGTTTTCGAAGGCGCGCTCGCGCGCGGCGAGATGCGCACCTTCTCCAAGACCGGCGTCTGGCGTATCACGGTCGAAGACCGCACCAAGATTCGCCTCGAGGTGAACGGTCGGGCGATGGACATTCCTGTTTTGGAGAATGGCAACTACGGTCGCTTCCGCCTCGATTGATCGGCGCGCGACACGCGAATCACGTCTACGAAAAAGGCCGGCATCCGCCGGCCTTTTGCTTTTCCGACTCTGCTCAAAGTAGCGGGAGCTTCCAGCTCCCGTTCCTACGCGCTCACCAGTAAGAACCGCGGGAGCCGGAAGCTCCCGCTACTTTGGCCGCGCCCTGCCTCACTTCTTCTTCCACGCCCCGCTCTCGTCCTGCACCCAGACGCCGGACTTTGCGTTCGCCGCGATCTGCTTCGCCCGCGCGCGGCCCACGGAATCGGCCGTGGCGCCGGTCTGCTGCGCGATCAGCGCATAGACGGCTTCGCGATCGCGATTCTCGTCGGCGACGACGGACGCCGCGTTGCCGCCGGCTTGGCGCACCTCGAGCAAACCGCGGTTGTTTTCGCCGATGGCGCCCTTGGCCTTCAGATCATCGATCTGCGGCAGACGCTGCTCCATGCGCTGGCGGATGGCGCCGGCGTTTTGTGCGGAGACCGTGACAGTGAGCGCGCAGAGCGCGAGGCAGGCAGCAAGGATTCGGGCAATCATGATTTTTTCTCCTCGTGAGTGGTGGTGGCGGACTTGGCGTCGAGACCGCCGAAGAAGTCCTCCAGCGCGCGCTCGACCTTCACGTTGACGTCGACGGTGATGTGGATCGGCTTCACCTCGATCGGTTCGGTGCGGACGCTGAGGCATCCGCTCAGCAGGAGCGGTGCGGCGGCGACCGCGAGGAACAAGGGACGTTTCATGCAGGGAAAGGATGCGTAGATTCGACGTGGCGACGCGATGGAAAATTCAAGACCCTTAGTCACGGCGCGCCGCGCCCGGTTCCTCGTCGCGCAGGCGTCTCGCCTGCTTCCGAGGAAAAGCCGGCGGGAAGCCGGCGCTACTTGCCGCCAAAACTCACCCGGTTGTTCAGGCCCAGATTCAGCAGACTTTCGATCGGACCGTTCACGTTCAGATCGAGCGTCACGGGCGCCTTGACCTCCGGATCGACGGGCTCGCCCGACAGCTGGATAATTGCGGAGCGCCCGACAGGCGCCTTCGGCGGGCGGATATCCAGTCGCAGCTTCGAAAGTTTCAAGCGCAGCAGGCCTGCCTCGATCTTTTTCAACACCGCGTATTGCGCGCTGCTCGGCGCCGCGCCGCGCGTGAGCAAGCCTTCGGCATTGAACTTCACCTCGGCATAGGCGCCGCGCTTCAACTCCAGCCAGCCGGTGCCGAGCCGGATGCCGCTGCCGTCGATACGCAGCGGCACGCGTCCATCGACCCGTCCGGTCGCCTGCGCCGGCACGTCTTTCGCCAGCGCGAGCAGTTGCTCCACCGCCAGTCCGTCAACGAGCAGCACCGCCTCGAGCTCGCTCAGTTGCGGGAAAAACTTGAACGGCTCCGTCGCCATGCGACCGCCGAACGCCTCGAGCGTCGCGCGTTGCACCGCGATGCGTTCCCTCGTGTCGAACGCCAGCTGCAGCTGGAGATTCGTCGCCTTGATTTCACCGGCGCTGAGCGCCGCCACGCGCACCTCGCCGGGCTCCGAGATGAATTTATCGAGATCGGTGAAAAAGAATTTCGCGCTCACGCCGTCTGCGATGACGTTGCGTTCCGGAAACGCGAAGCGTCCGTCGCGCAACTCCACGTCGCCCGCCAGCGTCAGCTTTCCGTCGACGTAGCGACCGCTCGCACTGCCGCGCAACTGGCCCGCCATTTCCCAACGTCCGCCGGGCAGCACGACCATCTGACTGATGAATCCCTGCCAGCGGCCGAGATCGAGCGCGGTCTCCGTCGCCCGGAACTGCATCCCGTTCGTCGCGACGTCAAACTCGCCGGCAATCTTCGTGGCGAAGCCCGGAGCCTTGGCGCTCACGTTGCCCGTCCAACGCGAGCCGCTCGCCTGCTTCGCCGCAAACTCCACGCGCACCTCCTGGTCGGTCTGGCCCGCCGCACCAACAACGAGCACGCCGTCGACGCTCACTTCCTCCACCGGCACCGAAAGGGCGGAGGCCGGCTTTGCCGCCGGCCCACTGCTATACGTCGCCCAATTCCACGGGTTCGTGCCCGAACCATCGACGGACACGGGAAGCTTGGCGCCTTCGATTCGAACCACGCCAAGCGAAGGCGCCCACCAATGCGTGCGCTCGAGCGTCACCCGTTTCGCATCGAAGCGCTGCGTGCGCATCCGAAAGCCGAGATTCGCCAGCTCGACCGCCCACGGAGACGACCGCGTCACGTCGAACGTCACGTCCCCCGCCCCCGCCATGCGCAACGCGGCGGCGATCGCCGCGCCCGTGATCGGCCGACGCGCGAGAACGGTCACGGTTGCCACGAGAAGAATGACGACGCCCAACCAGAGCAACCAACGGCGAAGCTTTGGAGCGGCGACAGCGGACATGTGCGGAAACGTTGGCGAAGAGGGACGCGTTGCCAATGGCGAAGGTTGCGTAGCGCAGGCGTCTCGCCTGCCTCAGCGTTCCGTGCAGGCGAGACGCCTGCGCTACTAGACCCAATCGTCCGGAAGGTAGGTGGCGCGCTTGCGCGCCACTTGGGCCACGCAACGGACAAGTTGCGAGCAAGCGCGCGCCCCACCCCGCTATCGCGCGAATCCTCTGGTAGCGGCGGTCTGTGACCGCCGTTCACTCCAGCCCTTACCTCGGCGGTCATAGACCGCCGCTACCGCGTCAACGCACCTGGCCTTCGCCGCGAATCACGTATTTGTAGGTCGTCAGTTCCTCGAGGCCCATCGGACCGCGCGCGTGCAGGCGATCCGTGCTGATGCCAATCTCCGCGCCGAAACCAAACTCGCCACCGTCGGTGAAGCGCGTGCTCGCGTTCCAGTAGACCGTTGCGCTGTCGACGCCGTTGAGAAACTTCTCCGCCGTCACCGCGTCGGCCGTCACGATGGCATCGCTGTGATGGGAGCCATGCGCCTCGATGTGCGCGATCGCGGCATCGACGCTGTCGACGATCTTCACCGCAAGAATCAGGTCGAGAAACTCGGTCCGGAAATCCTGCTCGGTCGCGCACACGACGTGCGGCGACTGTTCGCCGCCGAGCAGCGCGAGCGCCGCCTCATCAGCGCGCAACTGCACGCCGCGCGCCCGCAGGGCGGCGCCGGCACTCGCGAGGAAATTCGGCGCGACCGCGCGATGCACGAGCAACGTCTCAATGGCGTTGCAGACACCCGGGCGCTGGCATTTCGCGTTGAGCACGATCTGTTCCGCCATCGTCAGGTCCGCCGCCGCGTCGACGTAGAGCGCGCAGATGCCGTCGTAATGTTTGATCACCGGCACGCGCGCGTTGGCGACGACGGCCTCGATGAGACCGCGGCCGCCGCGCGGGATGATCAGGTTCACGAACTCGTCGAGTGCCGCGAGGTGCTTCACCGCGTCGCGATCGGCGACGGGGATAAGTTGCACCGCATCCTCGGGCAACCCTGCGGCGGCGAGACCGCGCGCGAGCGCCCCCGCGACCGCACGGTTCGTGCGCAGCGACTCGGATCCGCCGCGGAGAATCACCGCGTTGCCCGCTTTCAGGCAGAGTGCGGCCGCGTCGCTGGTGACGTTCGGGCGCGACTCGTAGATGATGCCGATGACGCCGATCGGGACCGCGACTTTGCTGAAGCACGCGCCGTTCGCGTGCGACCATTCGCGCAACACGCGGCCGACCGGGTCGGGCAAATCGGCCACCGCTCGCACGCCATCGGCCATCGCAGCGAGTCGCTTTTCATCGAGGCGCAGACGATCGAGCATAGCCTTCGAGAGGCCGCTGCGTTCGCCGGCCAAAACATCGTCGGCGTTGGCCGCGAGGATCTCGTTCCGCGCGGCAAGCAGCGCGTCCGCCATCGCGCGAAGCGCGCGGTCCTTGTCGGCACGCGACGCAAGCGCGAGCTGCGCCGCTGCCGCGCGCGCGCGGCGGCCCATGGCGCGAATCTGTGTCGCCAGTTCGGTCACGAGGATGAGCGGCGCGCCGGGAAGACGGTGCCGACGCGTTCGCCGGCCAGCGCCGCCTTGAGCAGGCCGGGCGTGCGGCCGTTGAGAATCTGCGCGCGCACGCCGCCCTGTGCGGCGATGTTCACGGCTTGGAGTTTCGTGGTCATGCCGCCGACCGACAGGCGCCCTTTTTCCTGCCGCACGAAGCCGGTGACGCTCGCGATGTCGCGCACCTCGGGCACGACTTTCCCGTCGGCGTCGAGCACGCCGTCGACACTCGTGAGGAGAAAGAGGCGGTCGGCTTGCACGAGCAACGCGACTTCGGCGGAGAGCCGGTCGTTGTCACCGAAGTTGAGTTCCTCGACGGCGACGGAATCGTTTTCGTTGATGATCGGGACAACGTCACCGCGCGCGAAGAGCTGCGCGAGCGTGTTGCGGGCATTCGCGTAGCTGGTGCGGCTGTCGAGGTCGCCGTGCGTGAGGAGCAATTGCGCCACCGTCAGCCGGTGCTTCGCGAACATCGCCGCGTAAAGCTGCATGAGGCGGGCTTGGCCGACGGCGGCGCAGCCCTGTTTCGCGGCGAGATTTTTCGGGCGCTCGGCGAGCCCCAGCGCAGCCATGCCGGCCGCGACGGCGCCGGAGGAAACGATCAAGCACTCGTGACCGGCGCGGACGAGGGCGGCCACTTCGGCGCTGAGGCGGGCAAATTGGCGGCGATCGAGCGCATTGCCCTTCGGATTCGTGAGAATACCGGAGCCGAACTTGAGGATGATGCGTTGCGGACGCGCTGCCATGGGAGTCGGAAATTCGCCCGGGCTGGCGGGCCCGGCAAGGGCGAAAGGTGGCATAGCCCCGAGGGCGTGAGTAGGACCGGCTTCAGCCGGTCCCGCTCGGACGGAACTCGCGGGCGAACGCTGTAACGGAGAATCCGATTGGGCCGGCTGAAGCCGGCCCTACCTTCGGACTCGGCAAGCGTCGCCTCATCGCTACGCTCCGCGCCCGATCCGTGAAGACTCCGTCGCGCATCGTTTTCCTGCTTTTGGCGCTGGCGCTGTGCGCCGCGCCGGTGCTCGAAGCCCGCACGCGGCGCGCGCCGGTGAGCTTGCGGGATTTCACCGCGCGGGTCGTGAAGGTGAAGGACGGTGATTCGCTCGAGGTGCAAAAAGGGCCCGACATCTACGAAGTCCGACTCGCGCGGCTGGACGCGCCCGAGCTGCACCAGGAACGCGGCGTGCAGGCCAAACAATTCACGGAAACCAAGGTGCTCGGCGCGGAGGTGCGCATCACCGCGAAGACACTCGACAACTACGGCCGTCTCGTCGGCGACGTGCGGTATCGCGGCGGTCGCTCGCTCAATGAGGACATCGTCGCGGCCGGCTGGGGCTGGTGGTATAAGCGGCTTTATCCGAAGGACAGCACGATGGAGATGCTCGAGCGCCGCGCGCGGGAGCAAAAGCTCGGCGTGTGGCAGGACAAGGCGCCGACGCCGCCGTGGCAGTGGCGGCAGAAAAACAAGCGGTGAACGGCAAGTAGCGGTGCGCGCGGGCTTCCACGTAGCAGTCGACGCGAGGAGGCTGCGCGCAGTCTGTGCCGAGTGTGTGCGCGTTCTTCAGCCTCCTTACGTCGGCTGCTACAAGGCGACGGCATGACGCCGCGGAGCAATTCCGCACGCAGGCCGGCAGGGATGCCGGCGCTACCTTACGCGACGGTGATTGGTTTGATTTTCCAGATCTTGTCGGCGTATTCGCCGATCGAACGATCGCTGGAGAACTTGCCGACCCGCGCGGTGTTGAGAATCGCCATGCGCGCCCAGCGACGCTTGTCGCGGTAGGCGGCATCGACTTTCGCCTGCGCATCGCTGTAGGCACGGAAGTCGGCGAGCACCATGTAGGGATCGCCACCTTCGAGCATGCTGGCGCGGACCATCGCAGGGAGATTCGGCGACTCGCCGGGCACGAAGTAATCGGAGCCGAGCCAGTCGAGCACGGCGCGGAGTTCTTCGTCGGCGTTGTAGTAGTCCCACGGGTTGTAGCCCTTCGCGCGGAGCGCCTGCACCTGCTCCACGGTCATGCCGAAGATGAAGATGTTTTCGTCGCCGACTTCCTCGCCGATCTCGACGTTGGCGCCGTCGAGCGTGCCGATCGTGAGCGAACCGTTGAGCGCCAGCTTCATGTTGCCGGTGCCGGAGGCTTCCTTGCCCGCAGTGGAGATTTGCTCGGAGAGATCGGCGGCCGGGATGATGCGCGAGGCGAGCGAGACGCGGTAGTTCGGCAGGAAAACGACTTTGAGTTTCCCGTTCACGCGCGGGTCATGATTCACGCGCGCAGCGACGGCGTTGATCGATTTGATGATCGCCTTTGCGAGGTCGTAGCCCGGCGCGGCCTTCGCGGCGAAGACGAACACGCGCGGCACGATGTCGAGGTCGGGGTTCTGCACCAGGCGGCGGTAGAGCGCGAGGATGTGAAGCAGGTTGAGATGCTGGCGCTTGTATTCGTGCAGACGCTTGATCTGCACGTCGAAGAGCGCGTCGGGCGAGACGTCGACGCCGCAGTCGCGTTTGATGATCGTGGCGAGGTCGAGCTTGTTCAGGCGTTTGATCGCCATGAACTCGTCATGGAACTTCGGATCGTCGGCCCATTTCTCGAGCTTCTTGAGCTGGTCGAGGTCGCGCGGCCAGGCGTCGCCGATCTTGGAATTGATCAGTGCGGAGAGACGCGGATTGCAGGCGCGGAGCCAGCGGCGCGGCGTGATGCCGTTGGTGACGTTGATGAATTTGCCCGGGTAGAGCTCGTCGAACTCCGGGAAGAGTTGTGCGCGCAGGAGCCGCGTGTGGAGTTCGGCGACGCCGTTGACGGCGAAGGAGCCGACGACCGAGAGATTCGCCATGCGCACGTAGCGCGAGCCGCCTTCCTCGATGAGAGAGACGACGCGCTTCTTCTCGTTGTCGCCGGGCCATTTCGTTTCGCACAGCGTCATGAGGTGCGCGTTTATCTCGTAGACGATGAGCAGATGACGCGGCAGCACGCGCTGGAACAGCGGCACGCTCCAACGCTCGAGCGCCTCGGGCAGCAGCGTGTGATTCGTGTAGGCGAAGACTTTCGTCACGATGCTCCACGCGCGGTCGAACGCGATGCCTTCCTCGTCGAGGAGGATGCGCATGAGCTCCACGACGGCGAGGGCCGGGTGCGTGTCGTTAAGCTGGATCGCGACCTTGTCAGCGAAGTTGTCCCACCCGTTCGCCGCGTTCGCGAAGTGCCGGCGGATGATGTCGCGCAGCGAGCACGTCACGAAGAAATACTGCTGCACGAGGCGCAGCTCCTTGCCGTTCTCCGTCTTGTCGTTCGGGTAAAGGACCTTCGAGATCGTCTCGCCGTAGGCCTTCTCGCGCACGGCCTCGATGTAGCCGCCCTCATTGAAGGTTTTCAGGTCGAAGTCCTCCGTGGCCTTCGAAGCCCAGAGGCGGAGAATGTTCACCGTCTTCGTGCCGTAGCCGACGACGGGAATGTCGAACGGGAAGCCGAGGATTGTCTTGGTGTCGACCCAGCGCCACTTGAAGTTGCCGAGATCGTCGAAGATCTGTTCGCACCGGCCGAAGAGGCGGACGGGCTGCGTGAATTCCGGACGCACCAACTCCCACGGCGCACCGTAGATGAGCCAGTTGTCGGGATGTTCGACTTGGTGGCCGTTGACGAATTCCTGGCGGAACAGGCCGAACTCGTAATGGATGCCGTAGCCGACCGCAGGCAGATCCATCGTCGACATCGAATCGAGGTAGCACGCCGCGAGACGACCGAGGCCGCCGTTGCCGAGACCCATGTCTTCCTCCTGCGCCCGGATTACTTCAAAGTCCTGACCGATGTCAGCGAGCGCCTCGATGAGCGGTTCGTGCAGGCCGAGGTTGATGAGATTATTAATCATCAGGCGGCCGATGAGATACTCGAGCGAGAGGTAGTAAACGCGGCGGACGTTGCCGACACGGTGCGCCTTGTAGGTGTCGAGTCCGCGCTCGATCATGCGATCGCGAATGGCCGTCGCCGTCGCGATCCACCAATCGCGCCGCGTGGCCGACTCCGGTTCGCGTCCCATCTTGTATTTCAGGTAGTGCAGGATGGACCGCTGCAAATTGGCCGCTTCCGGACTGAGCGCTTTGCGGGCGGATTTGGACTTCGATTTGGCAGGTGTGGGCGCGGACATGGCGGGCGCATCCAACAGCTGAAGCGCGCAGCGGCGCAAGGCGCGATTCCTGCTGGGAGCGTATCAGGTCGGAATTTTCCGGAAGGACTAAGAAATCTCCGCATCCACGGGCGGAGCTTTGCCGGATGTCGCGCGCCGCGCGGATGTCGGACCGTAGGGCCTCACCTCGTGTGAGGCCTCATTCTCGATCGCGACACGCGCCACGCTCGCGGGCGAGGCTCTACGCGAGGCCGAGCCCAACAACTCAGCGCTGAAACCGCCGGGCCAGTTCGCCGCGACTCAGCTCGAAGTGCGTCGGCCGACCCGCCGGGCTCGTGTGCGGCTGGGCGCACGCGAACAGCTGCGCGACCAGAGCGAGCGCGTCCGCTTCGGAAACGGTTTCCGGCAGACGCACTGCTTTCTGCGCGGCCAAACGCGCAAACTCGTCGTCGGCCAAGCGCGGGTTGCGCTCGTCGATGCGGCCTTCGCGCATCAACGCGAGCACGTCGCGCAGGAAACGCTCCGCCGCCTCCGGCTCGAGCCAGGTCGGCACCGCTTCGATGCGGAAGAAATTGCGGCCGAACTCCGCCACTTCGACGCCGTGGCGCGCGAGCCACTTCAGCTTGTCGAGCAGCATCGCGCTCGCGACCGGATCGAGTTCAACCGGCACGGCAAAGAGCAGGCACTGACTCTCGACGCCTCCGCCGGCAAACTGCGCCTGCAATCGCTCGAACCAAACGCGCTCGTGCGCGGCGCGGCGATCGACGACGACGACTCCCGCGGGTGACTCGAACAGCGCGAAATCGCCGTGCGCCGTGGCGAGAAAACGCCAGCCCGCCAAGCGCGATGCGCTGGGGGGATTGCGGATTTCGGATTGCGGAGTGCGGAGTGGAGACAGTGGCGGAGCGAGATGACCAGCGACCTCCGCGCGCGGGAGAGGCGCTGGCGCAGGTGCGAGTGCAGGAGTCGCGCTCTCACCCTGGGGCGGCAAGCCCGCTCTGGCCGAATCCGCATTCCGCAATCCGAAATCCGCAATCGGCGTCGACGCCGGGGCGGCCGGCGGCTGTGGTGCGAACGTGCTCACACGTTGCCATTCTGCGAGGCGCTCCGCGCTGCGGGCGGCGCTCTCCGGGCTAGTCGTTTCTACGACCGGTGCGCCCAAGCCGAACTCGCGCAGGCGTTGCAGCACCGTGCGAATGACGAAGCCTCGGACCTCGCTCTCGCTGCGGAAGCGCACTTCGCGTTTCGCGGGGTGGACGTTCACGTCGACCGCCATCGGGCTCATCTCGAGGAACAGCACCGCGACCGGGTAGCGCCCCTTCGGCAGCGACGTCGTGTAGGATTCGATCAACGCGTAGTTCAGCGTGCGGCTATCGACCGGGCGGTGATTCACGAACGTGATCATCTCGTGCCGCGCCGCGCGCGACACGCCCGGTTTGCCAATGAGTCCGGTGAGACGCAGGCCATCCTCGGTCGCATCGACGGACAGCGAGTCGGTCGTGAATTGCCGACCGAAAATCTCGGCCACGCGTTCCTCGAGCGTCGTGCACGCGGGCGACTGGAACAGCACGCGTCCGTCCTCGATCAACGTGAACGCGGTCTGCGGACACGAGAGCGCATAGAGGCGCACGGTCTGGATGATGTGCGCCGACTCCGTGGCGTCGCTCTTGAGAAACTTGCGGCGCGCGGGCACGGCGTTGAAAAGGTGCGTGACGGTGATGCGCGTGCCGGGCGCGATGCCGCACTCGCGCACGTGCACGAGCTTACCGCCGTTCACGAGCACTTCGGTGCCGGCGGGCGCATCGGCCGGACGCGTTTGCAGTTCAAATTTAGAAACGCTCGCGATCGACGGCAGCGCTTCGCCGCGGAAGCCGAACGAGTGCAGCGAATCAAGATCGGTGGTCTCAACGATCTTGCTGGTCGCGTGACGCTCGAGCGAGAGCAGCGCGTCGTCCTTCGACATGCCGCAGCCGTTGTCCTCGATGCGCATGTAGCTGCGCCCACCGTGGCGGAACTCGACCTCGACGCGCGTTGCGCCGGCGTCGAGCGAGTTCTCAACGAGTTCCTTGATCACCGCGGCCGGCCGCTCGATGACCTCACCCGCCGCGATTTGATTCGCGACGCGATCAGAGAGGACGCGGATGCGGGGCATGGGTGAGGAAACGGAGAAAGAGGCGTCGGAGGGAACCACTAATGCACACTAACCAATAGGACTTCTCGCAGCGCGAACGTAGGGCCAGTCTTTGACTGGCCCATTCGATCCTCGCTGCATTGGGGCCGGTTTGAAACCGGCCCTACTGTCGCTGCGCTCAGAATGACAGGCATGAGGGTGATGGAGCGATTGCGCGCCGGTTTCGACGACGCGACCTCACCCGAGCAGCTTCTTCCAGCGCGCGAGCTGGCGCTTCACCTGCGCGGGACCAGGCATGCCGGTGGCGGTGCGGCGGGCCATCGCTTTTTGGAGCACGAACGAATCGGACCAATCCGGGCCGAACTTCGGGTGCACGGCGGCGACTTCCGCGTTGGTCAGGCGGTCGAGCGGCACGCCCTTTTTCTCGGCGAGCTTCACGACGGCACCGACCGCGTGATGCGCTTCGCGGAAGGCGACACCCGCGCGCACGAGGTAGTCGGCGAGATCGGTCGCGAGCAGCGCCGGATCGGCAACGGCGGTCGCACAGCGCTCCTGGTTGAAAGTCATGCCGGCAAACGTGCCCGCGAGCACTTCGAGGCAGAGCACCGTCTGATCGTGGCTGTCGAAGACCGGCGGCTTGTCCTCCTGGAGGTCGCGGTTGTAGGTCAGCGGCAGGCCCTTCGTGAGCGTGAGGAGCGTGTGGAGATTGCCCTGCAAGCGCGCGGATTTGCCGCGGATGAGTTCCATCGAATCGGGATTCTTCTTCTGCGGCATCAGGCTCGAGCCGGTGCAGAACGCGTCGGGCAGGTCGACGAACTTGAACTCGGCGCTCATCCAGAGAATCAGGTCCTCGGCCATGCGCGAGAGGTGCACGCCGACGAGCGCGCACGCGGACGCGAACTCGATGTAGAGATCGCGATCGCTGACGGCGTCCATGCTGTTCTGCGTGACGCGCGGGCGGCCAGCGTCGTCGATGAAGCCGAGTTGTTTCGCGGTGAACTCTCGATCGATCGGCAGCGTCGTGCCCGCGATCGCGCCGGAGCCGAGCGGGCACCAGTTGGCGTGATCCTGCACGACGACGAAGCGCTCCGCATCGCGCTGGAGCATTTCGAGGTAGGCGAAAAGGTGGTGCGCGACGAAGACCGGCTGCGCGCGCTGGAGGTGCGTGTAGCCCGGGATCAGCACGGTAGGGTTCGCTTCGGCGACGGCGAGGATGGCGCGCTGCGCGGCGTCGATGCGCTGGATGATGTCGGTGCACGCGGCCTTGAAATAGAGGCGCATGTCAGTCGCGACCTGGTCGTTGCGGCTGCGCGCGGTGTGGAGCTTGGCGGCGGCGGGCTCGCGCTGCGTGAGCGCCTGCTCGATGTTCATGTGCACGTCTTCGAGCTGCGTGCTCCATTTGAATTTGCCCGCCTGGATCTCGGCGAGAATGGCGTTGAGGCCCGCGTGGATCGCGTCGCGCTCCTTGGCCG
Source organism: Verrucomicrobiota bacterium (assembly GCA_023432225.1). GTDB lineage: Bacteria > Verrucomicrobiota > Verrucomicrobiia > Opitutales > Opitutaceae > Didemnitutus. The sequence continues at coordinate 10,040 of JAEYUW010000044.1, read as the reverse complement.
TGAGGATGCCGACGTGCGCGAGCATGGCGCTGTGGCCCTTGCTGCCCTGGATGTCGAACGGCGCGAGACGCGAGTCGAAGGAAACCGACTCGCTGAACTTGAGCATCAGCTCGGCGGGACCCGCCGAGAACCGACCGCCCCACGTGGCTTGGGCTTTCTTTGCCATAGGAGAGCGAAGCAACTTCCCGGTGTCCGGCGTGGCAACGAGATTTTGGGGCGGTGGCCCATGCGGCGGCCGAATTGGAGGCACGGAACGTGGCGCGAGTTCCGGTTTGCGACCGACGAGTCGGCGCGCATGGTGCGGGCATGCGTTTCGTCGCGCTGCTCGCCGTTTGCGTGTTCGCCTGTCTGCACCTTCGCGGAGCGGAGGCGCCGTTCACGCGCGTGAACGTGCCCGCGATGAAGACGTCGATCTACGTCGGCAGCGTCACACTGACCACGGCCACGTTTGCCCGCAGCGGCGACCAGTGGTCGTCCACCTACCACGCGAAAGTCTTCCCGTGGTTTCCGTGGAGCGAACACGGCGACATCACGATCACCGTGACTGACGCCGATCTCGCGCGGCTAGCGAAAGGCGAGACGGTGGAGTTCACCGGCGACGCGAAGAACCACAAAGGCAAACCGCGCAAGGTCACCGGCCGCGCGCAACCGGCGAACGACCATACCGGCAAGATCAAGGTGCGCATCCACGTCGATGACGTGGAGCTAATCTTCAACGGTAGCTACGAGCTGGGGCGGTAAAGCGCGCCTGAGTAGGGCCGGTTTTGAACCGGCCCATTTCGGCGTCGTTCGTGCGTGGCGCTCGCGATGGAGATCGATTTGGGCCGGTTGAAAACCGGCCCTACTCCGCCCAGTGAAACGTCACCGGCGTATCGACTTCGGCGGAGAGGCTTTTCTTCACCGGACAGGCCAGCGCGGCGCGCTCGAGGATGCCTTCCGGATCTTTGGCTTTCGAAAAGGGCATCCAAATTTGCGTGGCGATGCGCACGATGCGGCGCGGGGCATCGGTGGACATCTCCTTGGAGACTTCCCACTTCACGCCGGGAATGTCGGTGCCGAGACGGTTGCGCGCGGCGATGGCCATCGTTGTGACCATGCAGGACGCGAGGGACGCGCAGAGCAAATCCGTGGGCGAAAACGCGGCGCCGCGGCCTTGGTTGTCCTTCGGAGCGTCGGTATCGATCGTCTGGCCGGACGGGCCGTGCGTGAGCTGACAGTTGAGCCCGCCGAGGTAAGTGCCGGTGCTTTTGACCATGCGCGGAGTTGGCCACAAAGAGGCGCGAAGAGACACGAAAAAATAGGTGTGTGACGCGCCTCCGCTTCTGTAGCGGCGGTCTGTGCCCGCCGAGCGAACGTGTGTCGCGCGCTTTCGGCGGTCATAGACCGCCGCTAAAGAAGAGGTGTCAGGCGAACTTTTTCAGGCGCGCGGCCACGTCCGCGCGCAGGCGGTCGAGGTAGCCGAGCGTGAACGTCTCCACGTCCAGGCGCGGGTCGTGCACGAGCGGCGTGAGGTCCATCGCCCACGTGAGCGCGTTGGCTTTGTCGGTCGCGTGCGAAGTGAAGAACGTCGCGTTCGCGAGCCGGCGACCGGCGATGGCGAGGTCGTAGCGCTTGCCGCCGGCGACCTGCGACTCGAATGCGCCGATGAGTTGCGCGGCAACTTCGGGCAACGCGGAGTCGTCGAGCACGGTCTTGTCGGTGTCGAGGAGCCAGTCGAGATTGCGCCACACTTCGCAACCGAGCACCTGGCGCGGGCGCCGCTCCGGCGGCAACGCGCGGAGTGCGGCGAGGCAGCGGAAGAACACGGCGATGTGCGTGTCGTGCTTGTCGGCGGGATTGTGCAGGTAAACCACGCGCGGCGACATCGTCGCGAGCAGCGTGGCGATGTCGTCGACGACAACGGACGTCTTCGCGTCCTTCACGACGCTGCTGGGATGCGCGAGCTGGATTTGCGCGGCGTAGCGGCCGATCTCGGCGGCACGGCGCTGCTCGTCGCGACGCACGCGTTTCATTTCCTCGTCGGTGAGATTCGCAAAACGCCCCGCGCGGGGGCTGCCGCCGCCATCGGTGACGACCACGCCGGTGAAGCCGGCATCTGCGCGACCGTAGCATGCCGCGATCGCGCTGTGCGCCATGATCTCGATGTCATCCTGGTGGGCGGCGAGACACAGATGCGTCGTGCGCGCGAGCGCAGTGGAGACCGGCTGGCCATCCGGAATGAAGACGTCCGCGGCGGGTTGGTGGAACTTCATGGCGAAACGGAGAGCCACTCGATCTTCTCGGCGCGACCGGCGGCGTTGAACTCGACGATCGTGCCCGAGAGACGGACATCGCCGCCGGAAACCTCGAAGCGTCGCGGCATGCCGTCGCGGAAACGCGCGATCACAGCGGCGATGTCGCGCCCGAGCACGGATTCGTGCGGACCGGTCATGCCGACGTCACATTGAAAAGCCGTCTGTTTTTTCAGCAGCGAACAATCCGCGGTCGCCACGTGCGTGTGCGTGCCGAGCACCGCAGTGGCGCGGCCGTCGAGGAACCAGCCCATCGCCTGTTTTTCCGACGTCGCTTCGGCGTGGATCTCCACGAGTGCGCCGTCGAACCGGCCGGCCTTTTCGCTCAGCAGGCGTTCCGCGGTATCGAACGGGCAATCGACTTTCGGGCCCATGAAATTCCGGCCGAGCACCGTGAAGACGAGCAGGCGAAAGCCGTTTTTCTCGAGCACGAGGTGCGTGCGGCCGGGGCACACGGCGGGGAGATTCGCGGGACGGCAGACGCGCTCAAAGCCACCGATCTCGCCGTCCCATCCCTTTTGGTCCCAGACGTGATCGCCGAGCGTGAGCGCATCGCAGCCGGCCTCGAGGAGGCCTTTCGCGAGCGGACCGTTGATGCCGGCGCCGGCGGCGCAGTTTTCCGCGTTGGCGATGACGAAATCGAGCTGCCGCTCGGCGCGGAGCTTGGGCACGAGTGCGGCAACGGCGTCGCGGCCCGGGCGGCCGACGATGTCACCGATGAAGAGGAGTTTCATACGGTGACGACGCGCACGGCGCGAAAGAGCGTTTTCACACACCCCGCCCTGCGGGCACCCCTCTCCAGAGGGGATTCACATCGGTGCAGATCCCCTCTTGCGAGGGGTGGCGCGCAGCGTCGGGGCGTGTCGACATCGAACTTCACGGCGCGAGATACGCCGCGCCCCAGGCGTTGCCGAGCGCGGTCGGGCTGAGGCGGACGCCTTTGCCGGTTTCGGTATCGAGGAGGAACAGCGCGCGGTTCGTCGCCGTGCGGAACGTGCAGACGACGTGGCGGCCATCGGCGCACCACACGGGCTCCACGGCGTCGTAGGGCGCCTTCGAAACCTGTTTTCCTTTGCGCGCGGAAAATTCGTAGACGGCGATCTGGTAGCCTTTGCCGACACCGGCGGTGAAAACGATTTTGTTGGGATCGGCGCGGCTCCAGTCGGGCTCGGCGCAGTAGCGCGAGACTTCGGTGACGAGACGGCTCATCTGGCCGCCGCCAGCCGGCATGGTGTAGAGCTGCGGACCGCCCGCGGCGTCGGAGGTGAACACGAGGCGCGAACCATCGGGCGACCACGCAGGCGAGGCCTCGACGGATTGGTTGTTGGTGAGGCGCTTGATTTGGCGGCCCTGCGCGTTGCCGACGTAGATCTCGGGATTGCCTTCGCCGGAGAGCACCATCGCGACGCGCTGGCCGTCAGGTGAGAAGCGCCCGCCGCTGTTCGTGCCCTTGAAGCTGACGAACGTGTCGAGCGTGCGCGTCTGAAGGTTCAACACATAGATGTCGGGAAACCCGGTGCGGTAACTCGTGAAAATGATGCGCTCGCCGCGCGGCGACCAGCGCGGGCCGATGATGTTTTTTCCCTGCACCGGATGGCTCTGCACTTCACCGAAAAACAAATCGCTGGTCATGATCGTTTGCTGACCGCCGCGATCGGTGACGAAGGCGAGCTTGCCGGCGAAGAAGCCGGGCAGGCCGCTCGTCTTGGTGACGGCGAGATCGGCGGCTTTGAGGAGAGCGTTGCGCGCGCTCGAGCCGGAGACGGTCTGCGAGAAGATCGTGTTGCCGCGCTGCGAGACGGTGACGGTGACCTGGTTCGCGCCGGCGGCATCGAACTTCAGCGCGAACGCGCCGCCGCTGGCGACGAGCCGGTATTTGCCGTGGGCGCCGAACGCTTGACGCGCGAGGTTCTGCAGCTCTGCCGTGCTGCCGGTGACGGTGATGGCGAAGGCGGTGTTGTCCGCCGCGACAGTGATGTCGCCGATGTTCTTGATGGGTTGGGCAAAAATCGGCGTCGCGAGCGCGAGGCCGACGAGGAGAGCGAAAGTTTTCTGCATGAGAGTGCGACTGACGTTAATGGTGAGACCGCGGGCGGCTTTTGATTTTACTCCCGACCCTTTACGAACAACTTCAAAGCCTCTCGTTTTCCAAGCCATTTCATCGTCTCAAATCCACGTGAATTCCGACTCCATCAAGGAAGCGCTCAAGCAAGTGAAGTATCCGGGTTTCAGCCGCGACATCGTGTCGTTCGGGCTGGTGCGCGGCGCGGCGTTCGACGCGGGCACCGCCAAGGTGTCCGTGGCGATCACGACGTCGGACCCGAAAGTCCCGACGATGCTGAAGCAGGAAATCGAGAACTGCCTCAAGGCGCAGCCCGGCGTGACGGACGTGATCGTCGAACTCGCCGTCTCCGCCGCGAAGGCCGCGCCGAAGCCGGGCCAATCGAACCTCGGCGGCGGCACCGCGCCCGAAGGCATCAAGCACTCCGTCGCGATCGCCTCCGGCAAGGGCGGCGTGGGCAAATCGACTTTTGCCGTGAACCTTGCCTGCGCGCTCGCGCAAGTGTTGACGGAGCGCGGACGCGAAGGGCGCGTGGGCTTGATGGATTGCGACATCTACGGGCCGAGCGTGCCGCTCATGATGGGCATCGAAGGCCGCCCGGAGATCGACGGCGAGTCGCTCGTGCCGCTCGAACGCCACGGCGTGAAGGTGATGTCGATGGGTTTTCTCGTGGACGACAACACGCCGGTCGTCTGGCGCGGCCCGATGGTGATGAAAACCATCCAGCAATTCGTGCAGAACGTGAAGTGGGGCGAACTCGACGTGTTGCTCGTGGATTTGCCGCCGGGCACCGGCGACGCGCAGCTTTCGCTCGTGCAAACGCTGCCGCTCGACGGCGCGGTGCTCGTCACCACGCCGCAAACTGCCGCGACGAACGTCGCACGCAAGGGCGGCCTCATGTTCCAGAAGGTGAACGTGCCGCTGCTCGGCGTGGCGGAGAACATGAGCTGGTTCGAGGACGCCGCCGGCAACCGTCAGGCGCTCTTCGGCGAGGGCGGCGGCGAGGCGACGGCCGAGTCACTTGGCACCGTTCTGTTGGGCCAAGTTCCCTTGTTCCCTGAGATCCGCGCGGGCGGCGATTGCGGCCTGCCGGTCGTGGTAAATCAGCCGGACAGTAAACCGGCGCGCGTCTTCCGCTCGATCGCGGAAACGATGCTGGTGAAATTGAAGGTCTAGCCGGTTGACACGCGACGAACGCGAAATCTACGTTACCGCTCATGAAGGTCACCCGCGTGCAAATTTCCCGCTGCGTTCCGCAGTTGCCGGGTTGCGCCTGAGCGGACGAACCGACGCACGATGCCCTCCCCCATCACCGAGAACAAAGGCAGCAAGGAGTTCGTCAAGCAGTCGAGCCTCTACCAGGAGTTTCTCGCCGAGCGTGAGGAGATCCTAAAGCACAAGTGGATCGAGTCGGAGCGACTCGGTTACGACATCGGTTTCGAGCGCGCGCTGCTCGACTGGATTCGCAAGCACCGCGACGCGTGGCGCGCGAATCGACGCGCCCAACTCGCCACCCAAGGCGGCACCACGCCGCCGGTGCCGGCGCCGCAACCCGCGGTGAAGAAATAACCGAAAAGCAAAAGGCCGGTCGCGTGACCGGCCTTTGAAATTTCTGGACCTGTAGCGGCGGTCTGTGACCGCCGGGGCTCGGCTCGTTCGGAGAACTCGCCCCAGCCGCAATCGCCGGCGCTCCGGGAGCGCCGCGACAGGCTTTACTTGATCTCCTTGTGCAGCGTGTGGCGCTTCAGGTGGGGATTATACTTCTTCTTCTCGATGCGCTCGGTGACGGTCTTCTTGTTGCGCTTGGTGAGGTAGCGCGAGACGGGTTTGCCCTCTTTGCGGGCCTCAGTGCACTCCAGGATGACGGTTTCTTGCATGACTTAAATGGGTTGGAAGGGACGAGAGCAAAGCTCCGGCCCGGCGGTGCGCAACAGAAAACTTTTTTGAGGTGCGCGAGGCAATAGCGGCTACCCCAAAGTGGCGGGATCATCTTGCTCCCGCGTCGGAAAGCGGGAGCTGGAAGCCCCCGACCCTCTGTTTTCCGCGCCGCCAATCGGGCGGGGGCGCGGCACTCGACGCTCTACCTTCAGCCGCTCAGGCGGTTACCTTCTTCTCGGTCAGCGGCATCATCACGCCGCGCCGGAACAGCGTCACCTGCCCGGTGCTCGACGAAACCACGATCGCAATGCAATCGCAGGCCACTGAGATTGCCGCCCCCGCCGCGTGGCGCGTGCCGAGGCCGCTGGGCAGCGAGTGCGTGAAATCGGACGCTTGCAGCAACGAGCCAGCGGTTTCCACCACCCCATCACCGCGAATGATGAAGGCGCCGTCAACGGACGAGAACTCCTTGATCGTCTCGTCCATGAACGGATTGAGGATGTTGCGATCCTCTTCCTTGTAGCCGTAAAACGGATTGAGCACGAGTGGTTTGGAGGCTTTCTCGACCTTGTTGCTGTCGCCGACGACGAACAGGCAGCCAACCGGCCGGCCTTCGCGACCTTCGACGGCGAGTTCGGTGGCGACGCCGATCACCCGCTCCAGCACCTCGGGCTGCACGTCTTTGGGCAGCAGGTCCGCGTGCCCGGAAAGCAACGTCTGGAATTCTTTCTCCACGTCGACGACGACAACGGTATCGAACTGGTTCGAGCCCGCCATGCCCCCGACGCAGCACAGCCGGTCGGAAAACGTGATCGTGCCGCGCGTCAGGCCGACGAGCACCGCGCTGCGCAGCTGCGCGAGACGCTGGTTGGAAAACGAGCGCACCTGGATCGTGTCGGTGTAGCGCGCAGGATGGTCCTCGCCGTCCGCCAGATTACGCGTGACGAGAAACGTCTTCAGCGAAGCACCCCACTTCGGCGTCTCGAATCCGCTGGTGAAGGTGTCGCCAAAAACCATCAGCGCTTTGCTGCCGGTGGCGCGCGCGATTTTTTCCGCCTCTTTCAGCACGATGTGGCTGACGCGATTGGCGGACGTCTGAACCGGTTTCTGCGAAATGCCACCGAAGCCCGCGAAGAGGCGCTCGAACAGCGTGTCGAGATCGGGCGCGTTGACGAGGCTGTCGACAAAGTCCTGCTCCTTGAGCAACCGCGCCAGTGACGCGAGCACCTGCAGGTAGTCGCGCGCGCGCTCGTCGGCGATGAGCATGATCACGAGGCGCACCGGCTCGCTCTCCATCGCCCCGTCGTAGCGGATGCCGTAATGGCTGCGTCCGATGGCGATGACGTAGCGGCGGCCCATCTTGGCGCGCACGTGCGGGAGCGCGACGCCGAGGCCGAGGTAGGTCGTCATCGTGTTTTCGCGCCGCAGCAGGCCTTTCAGCAGCGCGCCCTTGTCGAGATCAGGGAAGCGATCGACCGTGAGATTGAGCAATTCCTCCAGCGCACCTTCCATATCGGCGCTGGCGAGGTCGACGACGCGACCGCGAGTGATGTATTTATCTAGCCGCATGCGTGCGGTGTCAGGGGTAAGCGGGACTTAGGTCGCGGGAACAAGAGCGAAGCAGCGGTGGAGACTGGTCGCGATTTTCCGAGTTCCCGTTTTCAGAAAACCGCAGCGACGCGGCGCGTCACTTCTCCCACTCGAGCGCGCCCTTGCGCACCTCGTAGAAGAGGCCCAGCACGAGCACGCCGAGGAAAAACAGCATCGGCGCCAGGATCGCGATGTGGTTGGCGAGGAAATCGCGGTAAACAAACACCCACGGGATGAGGAACACGACCTCGATGTCGAACAGGATGAAGAGCATCGCGGTGACGTAGAACTTGACCGAGAAACGCGTGTGCGTGCTGCCGTCGGAGTGGATGCCGCACTCGTAGGCCGAGTCTTTGATGGCGTTTTTCTTGAACCGCTGACCGAACAAGTGGCTCGCGGCCACGACACCGCCCGTGATGAGGGCGGCGAGCGTCACTTGGACGAGGATCGGCAGATAAGCGGCGGAAGACATCGCGTCGCTAGAGTTGCCGGGCGCGCGCCGGGTTCAAGGGGAAACTCCGGCCCGGCCGCACTTCGCGCCCACCTCAAGCCGCTCTGCGCGCGGCCATTAAATGATTTGAACCGCCGCGCGCCGCGCGTGTCATTGAGGGGCGGGCCGCCCTTCCCTGTTACCCTCATGAAAACCGTTTTGATCGCCGCTGCCGCGCTGGCGGCCGGCGCGTCCGTTGTCGCCGGACCTGTTTCGTCCGCGGATTCCATTCGCGACGAGCCACTCCCCGAGCCCGCTTTCCCTCACGATATTCGCGTCCGTGCTCCTCACGGCGGCCTGTTCCCTTACCTCCAACAACCACCGCCGGAAAACGATGGCCCGGCGAAGATCGAAGCGCCGGACCTGCGCGCGTTGCCCCCTCGCAACGTGGCGCCGCCTCCGGTGTTCAATCCGCGACCATTCACGCTGCGCGGTGACGGTGAGGTTTACGCGCTGCACGGGAAACGCGGACCGCAGATCCTGCCGATGGCGCCAATGCCGATGGTCGCCGGCGACGGAACCGAAATCGACCCGAAGCTGCCGATGAAGACGCCCGACCCAAGCGTCGACTACAAGCTGCACGTCCGCCAAGTGCCGCCGCCGGCGACCGACGACGCGAAAAAGTAGGGCCGGTCTTTGACCGGCCCAAATGTAGCCACGCCCGCAAGTGTAGCGCGCGAGCCAAATGCAACCAGGCCGGTCACAGACCGGCCCTACCTCAGCGGGCCCGGCTCCGCCCGCTTACGGCGTGATCGGCCGCACCGGATCACCGTCGATCTTGCGATTGCCGACGCCGAGCTGCACCGCGAAGTCGAGCATGCGCGTCTGCTCCTCATCGATCGGACCGAAGCCGGTGCGCTTCCGCGCGGCGTTCATCTTGTCGAGCATCAGCGAATCGAGCAGCACCGGATCGGCGCTGGCCCAAAGACGTGGCTCGGAGACGGTGTAGAGCGAATTGAAATACGGACCGCCGATGAACTGGTAGAGCTGCAGGCTCACGAGCGTCAGCGCCCAGCCTTCGCGCAATTCCGGGATCGCCGCCATTTCCGCCACGGCCGCGGGCGCAGTTGCGGGACTCTTGAAGAAGCGGAACGTGTTCGAGGCGTTCCAGAGCGTGGCATTTACGAGCGCGCCGTTCACGCCCAGCACGATGTGGTCGGTGTAGACGGGCAAGTTGATCCAGAAATCCGCGTCGAGAAACAGCGGCGTGGCGAGGAAGCTCTTCCGATCCTCGTCCTTCGTCGAAGTGGGCGACACGCCCTCGATCTGCTCCTGCGCAAAGATGGGATCGAAACGCTGTGGCAGCGGCGAGTCGTAGAACCAGACGGGATCGTAGTAACGGCCGGACTCGAGCACATAGACGGGGTTGCCAAAAAACGGGGTCTGGCCGGACACCAGCGATGGCAGGTACCCGGTCATCCGCAGCCGCAACGCATTCAGCCCCACGAGGAAAATATTCGAATGTTCAAACCCGCGACGCTTCAGCGCCGTGATGACCGCCTTCACCAGCGGGACGGGGGTGGCCAGGCCCGGACCCGAGTCTGCGTAGACCTTGAGCCCCACCTTCTTCTTCACACCCGGCACCAATGTTCTCCCCGTGGATCGCTCGAAGGTGGCGATCATCTTTTCAACCTCCCGCTCATAGGTCGCCTCGTCGAAGGAGGGCAGCCGGGTCTCCCACACCGGCTCGGTGGGCAGATTGGCTTTGGGCACCGGTGCAGCGCAGGCC
>JAEYUW010000018.1 GCA_023432225.1 Verrucomicrobiota bacterium | reverse complement strand
AAGCTCGAGGGCGACTTCGTGCAGGCCATCGAGGGCTGCGACCACGCGGCCCGTCTGCTTGTCGCCCGCGAGGATGGCATCGGCAAACGCACCCCGTTCGAGGATTACCGCCTCACCAAGCGCGGCGGCTCCGGCGTCATCGCCATCGACCTGCCCGACGACGGCAGCGTGGCCGTGGCCGGGGCGCTCAGTGTGCTCGATGAGGACGAGGTCATGCTCCTCACCACCAAGGGCCAGAGCATCCGCACCCGGGTGAAGGAAATCCGCGAAACCGGTCGCGGCGCCAAGGGCGTGAAGCTCGTCAACCTCGAGGAAGGCGACAAACTCCTCGCCATCGCGAAAGTCATCGCCTCGCCCGAAGAGGAAGCCGCCGAGGAGGCCTCGGCCACCCCGGCCGCCGACCCCGGCCCGACCGCGTAAGGTGGAGCGCGTTGACCCCAACGCGCTCGGAACGGGTTGAGGTCAACCCGTTCCACCCAAAACCCTCAAGGCGCGCCCACCCGGCGCGCCTTTTTCTTTTTCCATCGTAGCAGCCGGCGTAAGCCGGCTGACGAACTTTCGCCGCCACGCGCACGACCGACTTACGTCGGCCGCTACGCCCCAGCGTAGGTTGCGCGCTCGCGCGCAACTCTTCCCGCCGCGAGTCACTCTATCGGATCGCTCTCACTGCAACTTCACCGGCTTCACCTTCACGCGTTCGCGCACGCCTTCGATCTCCAGCCAGTAGGCGCCCATCATTCCCGGATAAATCTTCACGGCCGGCGCGCTCCGCTTGTCGTCGATGCGCTCGCTGCCGCTCACCTGCTGCCAGATCTGGCCGTTCTCGAGCTTGAAAACCGTTTTGCCCGTCCAGCCATCGTAGTCGCCCGCCAATCGCGTCACGATCGCCTCGGCTGCGTCCGGCTTTTCCGCCGTCTCCTGCAAGGTCACCAGCGCCCGCAACCAGCTTGGCCCGCTCGGTTTCGCCTCCGGCTTTGGCGCGGTCGGAGTGGCGGTCGCGGTCGTTGGCGCCGCGGCCTTCGCTCCGGCTTCGCGCTCGGCGATCAGCTGCTCCAGCCGCGCCAGCTCTTCGTCCGTCAGTTTATTCAAGCCGGCTGCGGCAAACTGATCGGCCGGGAGGCTTTTCAAAAATCGATCCGCCGCCGCGGACGACGCCACGATGCACAGCGCGAGGAGAACCAAAACGAGCGACTTCATGACGGCGCAGCTTACGAACCTTGCCGCGCACCGCAACCGCGGCGCGACCAACCGCGCATTATTCGAGCTTGATCGGCTTCACTTTCACGCGAACCGCCGCCTCCGGAATCTGCAGCCAGAAAGTCCCGAGGATGCCGGGCCGCACCCGCACGAGCGGTCGTTCGTAGGTCGGGCCCGCATAGGAATCCGCCTCGATCATCTGCCAGACCTGCCCGTTCTCCAAAGTGAACGCCCGCTTGCCGCGGAACGTCGAGACCGAGCCCGCCAGTCGCGACTCGATCGCCTCCTGCGCTTCCGGCTTCGCCTCGGCCTTCTTGAGCGTCACGAGCGCGCTCAGCCAGCTCGGGCCTTTTTTCTTTTCGGCCGCCGCGACGCTCGCGGCTTTGCTCTCGGCCTCCTTTGCCTTCACTTCCGCAGCGACGACCTTCTGCTCCGCCTCTTTCACCTTCGCTTCCGTCGCCGCGACCTTCTGCTCGGCCTGCTCCTGCACCACGGCTACCGCACCCGCCTTGTAGCGCTCCACCGCGGCTTTCAATTTGGCCAGCTCCGCCGGGCTGAGCTTCTCCAAGCCCGCGGCCGCTTGCTCCTCCGTCGTCATCGTTCGCGTGAAGTCCTGCGCTTGCACCGTCACCGTCAGCACGAGCGCGCCCAGCCAGATGATCGCCTTTTGCATGCGGCCTTTCTGCGCGCCGTCCGTCGCGCGGCAACGCCGAAAAAACGCCGCGCCCCGGCGCGCGCACCACTCTCGCCTTGCCAACCCGCGGACGCAGGAGTCTGTTTGCGGCCCCGCCCTCCTCATGGCGACTCGACTCTCCAAGCTTCTCGATCCCGCGCGCATCACGCTCACCGTGCATAACACGAAGCGCACGAATGCCATCAACGAAGTGGCCAAGCTGCTCGAGTCGCATCCCGACGTCGTCAACTTCCAGGGCTTCTACAACGAGCTGCTCGCGCGCGAACGCCTCGACACCACCTGCCTCGGCAACGAGATCGCGCTGCCGCACGCCCGCACCGAGCACGTGAAGAAGATCGTCCTCGCCGTCGGCCGCAGCACGGACGGCGTCCTCTTCGAGAACAGCAACCAGATGGTGAAGCTGATGTTCGTGCTCGGCACGCCGAAGAACAATCCCACCGATTACCTGATCCTGGTCGGCGCGCTCTGCCGCCTGATCAAAGACCCTTCCTCGCGCGAAGCCCTGATGGCCGCCGCCTCGCCCGAAGCGTTCATCGCGACGGTGCAGGAACTCGAAAACAAGATCCTCGGACCGGAGAAGTAAGCCGCGCCCACACCGGGTAGGTCCGGCTTCAGCCGGACCATCAAAACGGCGAACGCCACCTTCATCTCAGAATCGCAACGGGCCACTCTGGGCCGGCTGAAGCCGGCCCTACTTCATGTCCCAAACGATTCGCTTCACCCGCCGCAAGCTGCCCCACTGGGAAGTCGCAAACGGTCGCTACTTCGTCACCGTTCGCTGCGCTGATAGTCTGCCGCGAGGCGGTGCTGCGTCTCACAGAGTTGCAACGCACGCTCGCCACCATCGCGCCACGCTCGACCGAGTTCGCAGCGCTCCAGCGGCAGATCTTCCGCACGCTCGAAAAGCATCTCGATGCGGGGCGCGGCATGTGTCCACTGCGCGACGCGACCGCAGCGAGCCTCCTCGTGACCGAGCTGGATTCATTGCTCGCCGAGGGAATCGAGGTTCCCCACTACACGATCCTGCCAAACCACTGGCACGCGTTACTCGTGCCAGCGGTGGACAGCTCCGTCTCGCTCTCGCAAATCATGCGACGCCTAAAAGGCCGCTCCGCACGGACGATCAACGTGCACCGCAACGCCTCCGGCCCCCTTTGGCAACGCGAGTGGTTCGACCGCTGGATTCGCGACGACACCGAGTGGGAACGCTGCGTCGCCTACATCCGCAACAACCCGGTGAAGGCCGGGCTAGTCACCGAATGGACGCAACACGCGTGGACAAAGTAGGGCCGGCTTCAGCCGGCTCTGTTTATTTTCCGCGGCGTGTTAGATGCGCGAGCGAGAGTGCGAATGGGCCGGCTGAAGCCGGCCCTACTTCACGCAGCGCGCCTTCTCGCAGGCGCGCTCCTCATTTCTTCCCCAGCAACTCGTCCACCAGCGCATCCGCGCCGTAAACTGTGCGCATCGCTTCGACGATGCCGCGCACGTCCACGCTGACGGAGCGCGCGCGCGTGTCACTGAAAGCGTAGTTCCAGACGAGCGTGTCGATGTTGCCGTCGAAGATGATGCCGATGAACTCGCCGGCCCGGTTGATGACCGGACTGCCGGAGTTACCGCCGATGCTGTAGCACGTGGCGATGAAGTTGAACGGCACGTTCAGATCGAGCTTCGCCTTCGCCGCGCCCCAGCTTTCCGGCAGATCGTAGGGCGGCACGTTGCCGCGATCCGCCGCGCGCTCGAACATGCCGCCGAGCGTCGTGTAGGGCGCGATGTTATCGCCGCCGGCCGTGATGCCCTTCACCGCACCGTAGGACAGGCGCAGCGTGAACGTCGCATCGGGCGACACGCGGTCGCCATCCTTGGCGTAACGCACCTTGGCGATGCGCGCGTGCGCCTGTTGCTTCGCTTCGCCTTGCTGATCGATGATCTTGCGGACGGCACGCGCGGCCGGGTCGAGCGCCAGCGCCAGCTGCACCATGGCGTCATCCGCCTTCGCAATTTCCTCCGGCGATTTGCCGTAGAGCGCCTTCCGCGCAGCGATATCGAGCATCTTTGTGCCATTGACGAGTTCGGCCGCGCGCACCGCCGGCGACTTGCCGCCGAGCGCGAGCTTCACCGCCGGATCGTTCGCGCCGAGCTCCATCGCCATCAGCGTGAGGAAATGCTGAATCTTGACCTGCTCCACTTCCGGATGGATCGGCTTGGCGGAGAAGAGAGCGAGCTCGAACGTGTTCTTGGCCGAATCGCGGTATTCCGGCAGACGGTCGCCGTTCGGCTTCGTGCGATCACTCGCCACGCGAACGAGATCGCGCGCGATCTTGTAGAGTGAGGAGTTGAGCGCATAAGTCTCGACGTAGTTGTAGCGCGCGGCGTTCGCGGCGATGACCTGTTGCGCCGCCGCGATCTTTTCCCACGCGTCACCCGCCCCGAGCTCCGGCTTGTCCTGCGCAAACTTCCGCAGCGCGTCTTCCTCCGCCTGCTTGGCGGCGACGAGTTCCGGATCGAGCAGACCCACGATGCGACCGTCGAAAACCTTGCGACTGTTCTCGATGCCACGGATCTCGTCCTGAACTTGGCGCGCGTTCTCGGCGCCACGTTTCGCGTAACTGTTGAGCAGCACTTCGCGCGACTTCATCCAGCGGAGCGAGCCGGGCAACTGCACATCGCGCGCGTATTCGAGCTCGGCCATCGTGATGAGCCGCTGCGTCGAGCCCGGGTGGCCGGCGAGGAACACCAGATCGCCCTCCTTCGTGCCCGCGGGATTCCATTTCAGAAAATGGTCGATCTTGGCCGGTTGGCCGTTCTCGTAGGCGCGGAAGATCGAGATATCGAGATTGTAGCGGGGATATTCGAAATTGTCCGGATCGCCGCCGAAGAACGCCGCCTGTTCCTCGGGCGCGAAGACGAGGCGGACATCCGTGTAGACCTTGTAGCGGTAGAGGTGGAATTGCGCGCCCTGGTAGAGCGTGACGATGTCGCTGCGCAGCCCGGTCGCGTCGAAGGACTCCTTCTCGATCGCGGCTTTCGCGGCGTTGCGCGCGGCGAGCACCTCGGCGGGTGACATGTCGGCGCGGACGCCGGCGTTCACCTTCGCGGTGACGTCTTCGATCGATTGGAGCACGTTGAGCTCGAGATCGACGCACTTGCGCTCGTCAGCGCGCGTCTTGGCGTAGTAGCCGTCCTTGAGGAGATTTTGCTCCTTCGTGCTCAGCTTGAAGATCGCGTCGAAGCCCACGTGGTGGTTCGTGATGATCAGGCCGTCCGCCGAGGCGAACGAGCCGGAACCGCCGTTGTTGAAACGCACCGCGGAGCGCTGCACGTGTTCGAGCCACGCGGTCGTGGGCTCGAAACCGTAGGTCTGCTTCAGCTGCGCCGCCGGCGGGGCGTTGAGCAGCCACATGCCATCGTCGGCACGCACGAGCGCGGCCGCGGAGAGGAGGAGGGAGGAGGCAATCAGCGTGGGGAAACGAAGTCGCATAAGCCACCGAGCAAACCCGCCGGCCCCGCCGTCTCAACCCCGATTTGGCAAACGGCTCCTTTCCGCGATGAACACCGCCGCCCCCGCGACAAACCGGCTGGCGCGAGCTTGCCACTCCCACCCCCGCGCACACCATGAGGACGCGCGCATGATTCATTCGTTCATCTTCAGCGACGGCAAACTGGCCGGCCGCGACCTCGAACTCGAGGCGCTGCGCCTCGTCCGCGCCGACAAGGGCCTCATCCTCTGGGTCGATCTCGACAACCCGACCGATGAGGAAATCAAGGCCATCCTCGAAGGCGTCTTCCAGTTCCACCCGCTCGCCATCGAAGACTGCGTCGCCCCGAGCGACCTGCCGAAGATCGAAGACTACGAGGAATACCTCTTCATGGTCACGCATGCGGTCGACTTCAACCGCAAGGACAAGTTCGCCACGACCGAGCTCGATATGTTCCTCGGCAAGGATTTCCTGGTGACCTTCCACCGCCAGCCACTGCGCTCCATCACGATGCTGCGCGAGCGCGCCGGGAAAAACACCACGCTCGCCCCTCGCGGCCCCGACCGCCTCGCCCACAGCTGCCTCGACCTCATGATCGACAACTTCGCGCCCGTCCTCGACGAGCTGCGCAACGAACTCGACGAGATCGAGGAGATCATGCTGCACAAGAGCACGTCGGAGTCCTTCATGCAGGAAATGCTGCATGCGCGGAAGGACTTCGCGAAACTCCGCCAGATCGTCCGCCCGCAACGCGACGTCATCGAACGCCTCGCCCGCGGCGAAACGAAGATGATCCGCAACACTCTGCTGCCTTACTTCCGCGACTTGCGCGACAATCTCGTGCGCTTCGAAGACGCCGCCAACAGCTACCACGAGCGCCTGATGATGGCCTTCGACATTTATCTCAACAAAGCGCAGTTCGAGGCCAACGAAGGCATCAAGTTCCTCACCGCGCTCACCGCCATCACGCTCCCCGCCGTCCTCGTCGGCGGCTGGTATGGCATGAACTTCGAACACATGCCCGAGCTGAAGTCGCCCCACGGCTACCAATGGGCCTTCGGCCTCACGATCGTGATGACGATCCTGATGTGGATCTACCTGCGCAAAAAACGCTGGATGTGAGTAGCGCAGGCGTCCCGCCTGCGCCTCGTGAGACCGGCAGGGCAAGTTCTCCGAACGAGCCGGACCATTCCGCCGCGCTCGCGCGCTGTGCGCCCCGCCCCCGCGCCCCACTGTTCCACCGCGGCGCACTCGCCGCTTGCTAGCCTGCGCCACCGCGCAAATCTGCCGCGATGCGCCTTACCCTGCTCCTCGCCGCCGCGCTCGCGACCACGCTGTGCGCCCAGCCGTCCTCATCGCCGGCCACCGCACCCGATCCCGATGCGCAAATGCTCCGTCGCATCTACGACGCCGCGCTCGTCGACAGCCCCGCCTACGAAAACCTCCGCGAACTCACCACGCGCTTCCCCGGCCGCCTCGCCGGCTCACCCGTGGGTCGCGACGCCGAACTCTGGACCGAAGACCTCCTGAAAAAACTCGGCTGCGACCGCACCGAACTCCAGCCGACGATGGTGCCGCATTGGGAACGCGGCGCATCCGAGTCCGTCGCCATCGTCCGCTCTACCAGCCCCGCCACGCCACTCTCCGCCACCGCACTCGGCGGCTCCGTTGCCACTCCGACCGGCGGCCTCACCGCGCCTGTGGTCGAACTCCATTCGCTGGACGAACTCCCGACCGCCGATGTGAAAGGGAAAATCGTCTTCTTCAACGGCGCCATGAACCCGCGCCACGTCATCCCCGGCCAAGCCTACGGCGAAGCCGGCCAGCAGCGCAACCGCGGCCCCGCCGCCGCCGCGAAGCACGGCGCGGTCGCCGTCCTCGTCCGCTCGCTCACGCACCGACTCGACGACGTCCCGCACACCGGCAACACTACCTACCTGCCCGACGTCCCGCGCATCCCCGCCGCCGCGCTCAGCACCGTCGCCGCCAATCACCTCAGCGCCGCGCTCAAAGCTGATCCGTCGCTTCGGATCGCGATGCAGATCAACTCCTCGTGGCACGCCGACCGCCCCGCCGCCAATGTCATCGGCGAGATCCGCGGCTCCGCCTCGCCCGAGAAAATCATCCTCGTCGGCGGCCACCTCGATTCCTGGGACATCGCGCCCGGCGCGCACGACGACGGCGCGGGCGTCGTTCAGTCCATCGACGTCCTCCGCATCCTGAAAGCCGTCGGCTACACGCCGAAGCACACGATCCGCTGCGTCCTCTTCGCCAACGAAGAGAACGGCCTCCGCGGCGCCACCACCTACGCGGAAATCGCCGGCCAGAAAAAGGAACTCCACCTCCTCGCCCTCGAAACCGACGGCGGCGGCTACGCCGCGCGCGGCTTCAACATCGGCAACGCCGCCGGCGACGCCCACCTGAAAGCGGCGCGCTTCAAACCGCTCTTCGAGCCCTACGGCATCTTCATCTTCCAAGCCGGCCGCGGCGGCGCCGACGTCGGCCCGCTCATGGCCAAGGGCAACACCGTCGCCGGTCTCATCCCCGAAGCGCAGCGCTACTTCGACATCCACCACACGCGCGAGGACACGATCGACAAAGTGAATCAACGCGAACTCGAGCTCGGCGCCGCCGCCATGGCCGCCCTCGTCTACCTCGTCGACCAGCACGGCCTCTGAGTAGCGCCCTGAGGTGGAGCGGCTTGACCTCAAGACGCTCGGCCACGCACCTCGCCGCGCGAGTCCTCGAACGCGTTGGGGTCAACGCGTTCCACCCTTCGCAGCCAGCAGTTATCCCCCACCAGAGTTGGCCACAAAAAACACAAAACTCGCGTCCGCCACTGTCACTTTCACCGCGCCTATAGGCGCGCGGAAAACGTGTGATCAGGACGAATCCTCTTCGTGTTCTTCGTGGCAATTCCTCCGTCCATCTCCCTTTTCGTGTCTTCCGTGTATTTCGTGGTGATCACTCTCTGACCAGCCGATGAACGCCCTTCTGCGCGACCCGCGCGCTCAACGTCTCATCGCCGCCAACGCCACCTCGGCCATCGGCTCCGGCGTCACGATCATCGCCGTGCCGTGGTTGCTCGTGAATCGCCCTGGCGGCTCGCAAATCTACGGCTGGGCCACCGCGCTCACCACCCTCGCGATCTTCGCCTTCGCGCCCTACTACGGCGCTTGGGTCGATCGCCACTCGCGGAAAACCATGCTCCTGCTCAGCGAGGTGTTCGGCGCCGTCGCCACGCTCGCGATGGCGCTGATCGGCCTCGTCCGCGGCGAATACGCCACGTGGCAGCTCGTCGCGGTCTACTTCTGCGGCATGTTCTACTACACGCTGCACTTCCCGGCGAAGTTCGCCTTCATCCAACAAATCTTCGGCCGCGCCCACTACCAGTCGCTCACCAGCGCGATGGAAATCCAAGGCCAGACCGCCTCGATGCTCGCCGGCGGCCTCGCCTCCCTGCTCATCGATCACGTCAGCCTCACGACGATCCTGCTGCTCGACGCCTCCACCTACGCGGTGAGTTTTGCCCTCCAATCGACGATCCCCTACGAAGCCACGCACCAGACCGCCGAAACGAAAAACACGCCCGCGCCCAACGCGTGGCGCGCCGTGGGCGAAGCGTGGACCTGGCTGCGCGCTCGCCCGGCCCTCGCCACCTTCCTGCTCTGCTCGTTCGTGCCGTTCCTCGGCATCATGGTGAGCAACTACCTTTTCCCCATCTACGTCGCCTCCACGCTCCACGAAACACCCGGCGTCTACGGCCGCGGCGAAATGATCTTCGCCGTCGGCGCGATCGCCGCCGGCGTGTGCGTGCCGTTCCTCACCGCGCGCTTCAACCACGCGCGCACCACCGTCGCGCTCGCCGCCGTCTTCCTCGTCGGTCTCGCGCTCCTCTCCGTCTGGCCGCGCACGCTGCCGTTCTACGCCGCCATGATCTTTCTCGGTCTCGGCAACGCCGGCGTGCGCGTCGCACGCAACGTCATCGTCCTCGAAGCCGTGCCCAACGCCCTCATGGGCCGCATCCACGTCTTCTTCCTCGTGTTCGAACGTGCGCTGCGCACCGCGCTCATTCTCCTCATGACCGCGCTCGTCGACGTGCGCGGCGCGCCGTTCTGCTTCGCCATCCTGCTCCTCGTGTGCCTGCTCGCCCTCGTCGGCATGCACCGCTCCCGCCCTGCCGCTGAAGCCGCCCAAGTGGCGCCCGCCAAGTAGCCCCGGCTTCCAGCCGGCATTTCCTTCGGTCCCGCGCCCATCGCCGCTGTAGGGCTCGACCTCGGGTCGAGCCTCGCCCGCGCCGCACGAAAAAAGGCCCGACACAAAGTCGGGCCCTGCAGCCAGCAATCGAAGTCATCGACGGCGGAACGCGCTCCGCGCTCGCCGCGCCGTCACGTTCTCACGGATCGTAGCGCACGACCTTCTTCAGGCTGGGCACGAAGATCACGAGCGGCTCGCCCTGCTTGAACGTCAGTTTTCGGTAATCCTCACCGTCCACCGGCGCGATGCGTTTGATGTATTTCGTTGGCTGCGGCCCCACGAGGTCATCGAAGGTCGCCGCATCCTTCCCGTTCTCGAGGTAATATTGGTCCGCCGCCGCCGAAAGCTGCCGGAGATTGTTCATCACCGCCTTTTCCTGCGACGAGTGACGCACCTTCTGGAACGCCGGAATGGCCATCGCGGCCAGGAAGCCCACCGTGACCGGGTTGTAGACCGTGAGCGCCGCCACGTCCTGCTTCATCGAGCGGTTCCAATACGAGCGCACCAACACGCCATCGGGCAGATTGGTGCGCACCGAAACGAGCGGCTTCGTTGGCTGCGGGAGCTGCTCGAGCCAGAAATTCATCACGTTCTTCGCTTCCGCGGGGGCATTCGGATTCAAGGCCGCGACTTTGCGCAGCGTCGTGAAGAATCGCGGCGCGACGTAGGTCAGGCCGTTGCCTTCGCGGCCGAGCGGCGCGAGCGCCTGCTTGAACGGCTCCGTGTCCGCGAGTCGCGGCGTGTTGCCGAGACACTCGCCGAGGAACGCCGCCGTCGTCGCGAAGTAGAGCGTCGTGCCTTTCACCGCGATCACCGGGGCGATGCCCTGCAGCGGCAGCGGCTGCTTGCTGCTGTAGATTTTCATGCCGTTCTCCTCGCGGGCCTGCAGCATCGGCAGTTTCGCGAGCGCGGGCTCCACGGCCGGCGCGATGCCTTCCACGCTCAACAGGAACGACGGCGTGGGAATGGTGAACGGCTGCGGCGTCGGCAACGGAGTGGATTGCTCAGGTTCGAGCCGCAGCACCAGCGCGCTGTGCCCCTTCCAGCCGGTAACGAGCCCGTAGAGCGACAGCGCTGCCGCTTCGCCGGCTTTCTTCAGCTGCGTCTCCATCAGGTTCGCCGACGGCTCGCCACCGACCTTCGCGACGACCGCCTTCACCGTCTGATAAACCTCCGCGAGATCGACCTCGCTCTCGGCGTAGACATCCACGTTGGCCGGCGCGAGATTCAGACAGGCAAACGGCGCCGGCGCGCCACCGAGGCCCGCGAGCAAACCGTGACGCTTCTCCGGCGTGTAGAAGAACGCCGTGTTCCGAAAATAGCCCGTGCCATCCGGCACCGAACTCACGCCGAGTGCCCGCACGTCATTGAATCCGAGCAGCTGGAACAGCGCCGGGTAATCCTGCTTCACGAACGGCGCGAGCTGCGGCTGCGTCGCCGCGATCCGCTCGAGCAATTTGCCGATGCCGGCGGACAACTTCGCCGCGTCGCCGTCGATGTCGACGTAGGCGTAGATCGTGCCGCCGAGTTCCAGGTGCTGGTTGACCGCCACGAAGTGCTTGCTGCGCTCCGCTTCGGGCACCACGACCACCGTGAGCGGCTTCGGTTTCTCTGCCGCCGGTGGAGTCGACGAGGCCGTCGACTCGCGTTTGCCACACGCAGCCAGCGACAGTGCCAGCACTGCCACGACCGCACTCCCCAACAGGTATTTCCTCATAGTTGTTGGCCCACGACGAGAAACCACATCGCCCCCACGCCGTCGAGCGGATAGCCGCCGAGCACGGTTGCGCCGCGCGCAACGCACGCTCAACTTTGCCGCGTGTCCGCTCCCCCGCGCTTCAATGTCCTCGGCGTCGGCGTCCACGCGCTCTCGCTCGACGAGGCGCGCGATCGTCTCGTCGCATTGCGCGGGCGCAAGCGTTGCGGCTACGTCTGCTGCGCCACGGCCTACAACGCCAACCTCGCGCGGCGCGACCTCGCGCTGCGCGCCGCCTACAACGCCGCGCTGCTCACCACACCCGACGGCATGCCGCTCGTCTGGCTCGGACGCCGGCACGGACACCGCACCATCACGCGCGTCTACGGTCCCGATCTGCTCCTCGCGGTGTGCGACGCCGGCCGCGCGGTCGGCTTGCGTCATTTTTTCTACGGCGGCGCGCCGGGCGTCGCCGAGCAACTGAGCACCGCGCTCACCGCGCGCTTTCCCGGCCTCGCCGTCGTCGGCACGTTCACGCCGCCGTTCCGTGAACTCACCGCCGATGAATTTGTCGCGCTGCAAAACCAAATCTCCACCGCACAGCCCGACGTGATCTGGGTCGGCCTCAGCACGCCGAAACAGGAAAAATTCATGGCGGCAAACTGGGCGCGTCTCGACGCCGCCGTGATGGTCGGCGTAGGCGCCGCCTTCGATTTTCACTCCGGCCGCGTCGCGCAGGCGCCCCGCTGGATGCAGCGCAGCGGACTCGAGTGGCTGCACCGCCTCGTCACCGAGCCCCGCCGCCTCTGGCGTCGCTACCTCGTGCACAATCCGGCGTTCGTCTTGCGCACCCTCGCCCAGCTCACCGGCCTGCGCCGTTACCCGCCCGAAGACGCGCGCGACCGTTGACAGTCGCGCGCCGCCTTGCCGTGCTCTCGCCCGTGCGCCATCGGGCCGGCGCGCGACGATGACGACTTCCCTGCCCCTCTCCGACGCCGCGTGCGAATTGCGCGGGCTCACGAAAATTTTCGGCGGCACGCATGCCGTCGACGGTCTCGATCTCCGCGTCGCCCGCGGCGAATTCTACGCCTTCCTCGGCCCCAACGGCGCCGGCAAGACCACCACGCTGCGCATGACCGCCGGGCTGCTCGCGCCGACGACCGGCCAGATTTTCCTCGGCGGCATCCCGCTGCACGAGCGTCCCGCCGACGCCAAGCGCGTGCTCGCCTACGTGCCAGACGAGCCCGTGCTCTACGGCAAGCTCCGCCCGCTCGAGCAACTCGAGTTCGTCGCCGCGCTCTGGAACATGCCCGGCGCCGAAGCCGCCCCGCGCGCCGAGGAGATGCTCCGCACGTTCGACCTCTGGGAAAAGCGCGGCGACTACATCGAGACGTTCTCGCGCGGCATGATGCAGAAGATGGCGCTCGCGTGCGCCCTCATCCATCGCCCGCAAGTCCTGCTTCTCGACGAACCGCTCACTGGCCTCGACGCGCAGTCCGCCCGCTTCGTGAAGGACCTGCTCAACGACTTCGTCCGCGCCGGCAACACCGTCATCCTCACGACGCACATCCTCGAAGTCGCCGAGCGCATGGCGCAGCGCATCGGCATCATTCATCGCGGCAAACTCGCCGCCGAAGGCACGCTCGAGGAACTCCGCGCGCGCTCCGGCCACGCCGGCGGCACGTTGGAGGATGTCTTCCTCGCCCTCACCCGCGAAGCCGCTGCACCTTCCGCGCCCACCGCGCCATGAACGACACGGTGCGACCGGTGTGGCTGATCCTGCGGATGGATCTGCGCGTGCGTCTGCGCGAGTGGCGCGGCGGCAGCAAGAGCCGCTGGGCGATGGTGGCCCTGCTGGTTTTCGTCTACCTGTTCCTGCACTTCATCGCGTGGCCGATGGTGATGATATCGCGCGAAGCCGGCGGTCCTCCGATGGAAGCGCTCGGCTGGTTGCTCGTCGGCTTCGTCGCCATCTCCAGCGCATTCGCCAACCTGCGCTTCGAACGCGATGACTCCGCGCTACTGCTGAGTTCGCCGCTGTCGCCGCGCACCGTGTTGATCGCGCGCATCGTCGGCCAAGCCATCGGCAGCGCGCTGCCCGTGCTGTTCTTCGCCACGCCGTTTTTCCATCTCGCGATGGTGCTGAAGGGCGTGCGCTACCTGGCCTGTTATCCCGCGGCCCTCGCGCTCGCCGTGCTCGGCGCCAGCGCCACCTATGCCGGCGCGCTCACGCTCAGCCGCTGGATCGGACCCAAGCGCGTGCTCGGGCTCGTGCGCATCGCCGGCGCGTTGCTCGGCGTCTTTTTCGTCCTGCTCGGGCAACTGCCCGGCATGCTCAGCAAGACCGGCCTCGCCCGGTTCACCGGACAAATCCCGGCGTTGCCCGACTGGCCCGGCATCGCCCAATTCGTCCGCGCCGGCGCCGGACATCCCGTCGATCTGCTCCTCCTGCTCTTCGCTGCCGCCGCCACGATGGCGCTCGTCGCGCTGACTTGCGGAGACGTGCTGTTGCGCGGCGTTCAATCGGCGCAGGAAACCAAGCCGCGCCGCACCCGCGTCGGCACGCATCGCTGGACGGAATCGCTCGTGCAGGCAACTTATCGCAAGGAGCTGCGCCTGATGCTGCGAACGCCGATGCTGTTCGTGCAGGTGCTGAGCACTATCGGCCCGATGCTGCCGCTGTGGTTCATTCGACGCACGGTCGATGCGGACGCCTTCGCCGGCTTGGCCGTGGTGCTCGCGCAGCTGGGCGCGGCGCCGTTCATCGCCTCCGCCACTTCCTTCGAAAACGGCTGGGATCTCGTCCGCGGCAGTCCCACGCCCGAACTGCGCCTGCGCCTCGCCAAGCTCGCGGCCGCCCTCACGTTGCCGCTCGGCGCGGCGACCGCGGTGTGCCTCGGACTCGCACTCTGGGGCCGCCCCGGACTCGCGCTGGTGACGCTGATGATGGCGTGCGTCGGCTCCGTGGCCATCGGCTGGATCTCGGTCAGCCGTTTCCGCCCGCAATTCGGCAAAACCATCAAACCGAAGTTCGATGTGGCGGACCTCGGCCGCATGCTCCTGGCCTTCCTCGTCTTCTTTCCCAGCGTCGGCGGCATCTGGGCGTTCGGCGCCGAAAAATACCTGCTCGCCGCCGGCCTCCTCGGCGCCGTGCTCCTCGTGAGCGCGCTCATCGTCGCGGCCGTCCAGTTGCGCGAGGTGCCCGAAGCGGAGATCGACGCGGCGCGCGCCGCCGCCGCGGTGAATTCAAAATAAATCGCCCTGCTGCATGGCGCCGCGGCGCTCGGCGTCGAGCGTGCTCGTCTGCAGCAACCACGGAATCGTCGCGCGCGCGAACTCCGGCCGTCGCAGCAAATCGAGCAACAGCAGCGCGCCCGCCAGCGCATCGTAAAGCGCCGCGTGGTAACGCCGGCGATGCGGCGGGCAGTGCGCGGCTGCGAGTTCGTCGAGCTGCGTCTGCAAGCCGACGGACACGACGAGGTTCACGAGCTTCGCCTCCGGAAACTGCGGAAATAGCTGCGGATACAACCGCCCGGTATCGATCCACGGGCCCCACTCGTGCGCATCGCGGCCGGCGTGCACAAAATCCGGCGCGGTGCGCGGATACGGCCACACCGACTTGAGCAGCGAGTTTTCCGCGTTGGCAAAATGCGCCGCCAGCGGCCCGGTCTCGCGCAACCCGGCGAAATATTCCCATTCGTGCACGAACGGCAGTTCGCCCTGCACGCTCTCCGCACGCAGGCCGTGCACCGCAATGTCCTCCGCCGCCACTCGCCCCGTCGCCGCACACGTGCGCGTGCGCGTCTCGGCAATGGCGCCGCCGCGCAACGTCACGACCCCGAACTCAAGGATGCCCGACGTGCGGTTGCCCTCGAAGTCGATGAAGTGAATTGGCGTATCAACCCAATGCATGGAAACCACAGAAGACACAGAACACACAGAAATCGACCCGGAATAGTTCTGTGTATTCCGTGTTTTCTGTGGTTATTCCTCGTCCCATGCACCTCGCCGCCGAACGCGCCTTCCTCATCGAACTCGCCCACGCCAGCGGCGACTTCATCCGTCCGCTCTTCGGCCGCCACGACGTCGCCGTCGAACTCAAGGGCGACCTCACGCCCGTCACCGCCGCCGACCGCGGCGCGGAGGAGTTGCTGCGCCGCCTGATCAAGGCGCGCTTCCCCGCGCACGGCATCCTCGGCGAGGAATTCGGCCCCGAAAACGTCGACGCCGAATTCGTCTGGGTGCTCGATCCGGTCGACGGCACGAAGTCGTTCGTCACCGGCGTGCCGCTCTTCGGCACGCTCATCGCGCTCCTGCACCACGGCCAGCCCGTGCTCGGCTGCATTCACCAGCCAATTCTCAACCAACTCGTGATCGGCGACGGCACCACCACCACGCTCAACGGCACGCCGGTGCGCTGTCGCCCGACGCGCGCGCTCGCCGACGCGACGCTGCTCACGTGCGACTGGGTCAATCCGTCCGTCTATCAAAACGGCCCCGCCTTCGACCGCCTCTCGCGCAGCGTCAAACTCGCGCGCACGTGGGGCGACGCCTACGCTTATCTGCTGCTCGCCACCGGCTGGGCCGACGTCGTGGTCGATCCGATCATGAATCCCTGGGACATCGCCGCGCTCGTGCCCGTGATCCGCGGCGCCGGCGGCGTGATCAGCGATTGGCAAGGCGGCGCGCCGTATCCGGCGACTTCGACGATCGCCACCGCCACGCCGGAACTGCACGCCGCCACGCTCGCGGTGCTGAAAGTCTGAACAACAAAAAGCGACGCCGCAGCGCCGCTCGATCCACGCTCAGGTCGGAAGCCGCCGCCTCACGCCCGCACCACGCGGCGGCGCCAGATCACGAGCCCGAGTGCGGCCAAGCCGGCCAGCGCCGCATACGTCGACGGCTCCGGCACCGCACTCATCGCGGAGTAGCTGAGCATCGACGTGTTGAACGAACCGCTGAAACTCGAGATCCGCAGCTCGTCGAGCGAGCCGGCAAAACTGCCACCGACGAAGAAGTCGTTCGGCTGACCATTCCCGGTCGCCGACGAAAAGTCGCGGAACGCGCTCGATGCCGAAAAGGAGGGAGCCGTCGTTCCATTGACGAAGACCTGCAGCGAGCCGGCCGCGTAGGCCAGCGCGACGTAATTCCACTGGTTCGCGTTCAGGCTGCCGGCCGTGTCCGCGTAAAGGCCGCCCTCGAGCACCTCGACCGTGGTGCCGTTCACCATCAGGCCGATGCCGGACCAGCTCGCGTTACCGTTATAGAACAGAAACTTTGAGCCGTTGCTCGTCGGGCCGTTGAGATAAACCCATCCCTCAATGATGAACGATGCGTCCGGCGTCAGATTGCCGTCCACCGCCGCCGCAAAGGAGCCGCTGGTGTCGAACGTCGCGGCGAGCGACGACGCGCTGCCCGGCGTGCTGTGGGTGTAGGTCACCGTGCCTGATGCGGTCAGATCGAGCGTGCCCACGTTATCGGTGATTGTCGTCACCGCGCCGCCGTGGGCGGCACCGACCTGGTCTTCGCCGAAGCGCCAATGATGCAGGAGCGTCTGCGCCGAGGCCGAGGCCACCGACCCAGCCAGAACGATCAGAAAGAGCGGGAGTTTTTTCATGTGCAAGAGAGGGACGAGCCCGCACCACCACGGCGGGTCCGACCACTGAGTTGCACCCGCACCGCACGGTCAAAACTGCGAATGACCATGGTCAAACGACCAGGGCCTTGCCTCACGCTGCGCGAATCGTTTTCGTCGCCGGCTCGTTGCCCCAGCGATGATCGACGCCGCCCTCTCCCGGCAGGCCAGCCGCCTGCATTTCCACGACCCTGCCCTCGAAGCCCGCTTTCGCGCCGACCACGCGGAGCGCTCGCTGCGCCAGTGGCGTATCGCGGCCGGACTCGGTGCCCTCGCGATCATCGGCATCGGCGTCTTCTACGATCTCAGCCACGCGAGCGCCGCCCGCGTGGAGACGTTCGGCCGCTTCGTGTTCGTGCTGCCGTGGTTCGCGCTGATGCTCGCGTTCTCCTTCTGGCGCACCCAACGCCACCGGCTGCAACTGGCCGGCGCGCTCTGCTGCGCGGGCGCCGTCTCGCTCTATTTCCTGACGCAGTGCTTCTCACTGAGCACGCACTCGCGCCTGACCTACTCGCTGGTCGTCAGCCTTTTTTCGCTCAACAGCCAGTTCCTCGTCGCCGTCGCCGCGGCCGTGCCGCTGCACACGCGTGCTCTCGCAGTGACCCTGCTGGCCACGACAGCGAGCAGCTACTTCGCCATGCGCGCGGCCTATCCCGTCGCCCTGCAGAACGCCGGGCTGCACGAAGCCGTCCTCCAGCAGGTGGCCACGGCCGCGATCATTTCCCTCGTGTTGATCGCCGTGACTTGGGCGCGCGAGCGCTTGCAGCGCATCTCCTTCGCGCAACAGGAACAACTCACCGCCATCAACGCCGAACTCGCGCGCCTCAACGCGGAGAAAAACGAATTCATGGCCATCGCCGCGCACGACCTCCGCGCCCCGCTCGCCACGGTCGGCGCCGCGGCCGCGCAAGTCGCCGCCGCGCCCGCGAGCGAAAAGCAGCAGCAGGCGGCCGCGCTGATCGCCGCGCAAACCGGACGCATGCTCGCCCTGGTGGACGACTATCTCGGCGCCCACGCCGCGGAGAGCGGCACGCTGCCATTGCGCCTCACGCGCCTGAACCTCGGCGACATCGCCCGCAGCGCCACCCAACGCCACACCGCCAGCGCGGCTGCCAAGCAACAACGCCTCGAACTCGCCGGTGAGGGCGCGACCGTTTTCGCCGCGGCGGATCCGGCGCTGTTGGCGCAGATCGTCGACAACTTCGTGACCAACGCCCTGAAATTCAGCCCCGCCGGCGCGACCGTGCGACTCGAGGTGCAGACCGCCGCCGACCACCCGCGCGCGCGCCTCGCCGTGATCGACGAAGGCCCGGGCATCGCGGCCGACGAGCAGGCGAACCTCTTCCGCAAATTCGGTCGCGCCAGCACGCGGCCGACCGGCGGCGAATCCTCGCACGGCCTCGGCCTGGCCGTGGCCAAACGCCTCGCGGAAGCGATGGGCGGCACCGTCGGCTGTGACAGTGAAGTCGGGCGCGGCGCGACTTTCTGGGTTGAGCTGCCCCGCGTCGGCTGACGATTTTCTCCCGCCGATGAAAATCCCCTCCGCCGCCCGCACGCGCGTCGTGCTGATCGAAGACGATGGCCCCTTTCGCACTTATCTCGCCGGCCTGTTGCGGGACAGCGGCCGTTACGAACCGGTGGCGCAGGCCGACTCGACCGAAGCCGCCCGGTCCTGGACCCCGACGCTCGCGCCGGCCCTCGCGTTGGTGGACCTCGCCCTGCCCGGAGCGAACGGCACGATTGCGACGCGCGAACTCCTCGAAAAATTTCCCGGCCTCGCCGTCGTCATGCTCACCGCACGCAGCGACGATGATTCCATCCTCGATGCCATCAAGGCTGGCGCGATCGGCTACATCATCAAGGGCGCCACATCGGAAAACGTGATGGCCGCACTAGACGAAGCGCTGGCCGGCGGCGCGCCGATGTCGCCCGCCATCGCGCGACGCGTCCTCGCCTTGATGCGCAACGCCCCTTCGCCGGCCGCGCAAATGAACGCGCAACGCTCCGGCGCCACTCCGCTGCATCCGCTCACGCCGCGCGAACACGAGGTCCTCGCCCTCGTCGCCGCCGGCGCCACCGACAAGGAAGCCGCCTCGCAACTCGGGGTTTCCGTTTCCGCGGTGAAACAGCATCTCGCGAACATCTACACGAAGTGGCGCGTGCGCTCGCGCACGGAAGCCGCAATCAAGTTCACGCAGGCCCGCCGCTGAAGTTCTGGCACCGCCCGCCCCGTAGCGGAAGCCGTAAGGCTTTCGCGCTCGACCAACGAAAATGTTGCGCCGTCCGCTCCGTCGCTCCGTCGGGGCGGACACGCCATCAGTATTCCGAACGCCGATCCGCGCCGCGCGGCGTGAACAGCGTCTGCGCGAGGAAGCCCAGTCCGAGCGCGCCGGCCAGCGTGCGCACGTTGCGGAACGCACCGAGCGCGTGCTCCACCGGCGCCGACTGCGGCTCCGTTACGCGCCGCAGGCAAACCAACACGAGCACTGCCCACACCGGCAGCGTGAAAAAGAAAATCCGGTAAGCCGTCGCCGCCGTCGCGCCGTCCGCGATGCCCCACGCCAGCGCCTGCCCCACCGCGATCGGCGCGAGCGCCGTGCCGAGCGCGACGCCGGCCGTGTTGATGCCGACCGCGAGACCGCGCGCGTCGGGCGGCATTAATTTCATCAGCAAATTCAACTGCGCGAGCACGACGCCCGCATTGATCGCCCCCGTGAACGCCCACACCGGATAAAGCAACCCGCGCCACTCCGGCCGGAGAAACGCCCACGTCAGATTCACGAGTGTCCAGAGCGGCACGGCACACGCGAGCACCGGCTTGGCGCCGAAACGCGCGATGAGCTTGCCCCACGCCGGCAACGCCAGTGCGCCGAAGAGCAGCGACAGCGCGAGCGGCACGCTGGCCGCGGCGGGCGCCTCACCGAGCACCGACAGCATGAACACCGGTTGAAACGCCGCGTAGCCGTTGAGCATCGCGCCCCACGCGAACCCGAAAAGCACCATCGGCCAAAACGGTTTCGCCGCGTGCAAGCTGCGCCACTGCGCGAGGAAATCCGTGCCGCGCGCCGACACCGGATCACCCTGCGCCGGATTCCGCGCCGCCACGACGGCTGAGATCACGCGCAGCGCACTCGACACCAAAATCACGCCCGCGATCACCCGCAATTCCGGCCAGCGCAACGCCACGCCCGCGAGCAGGAGAAAGGTGAGATTCGAGAGCTGCGCCCAGCGGTTGCGCCGTGAAAAATAAACCGCGCGCACATGTCCCGGCACCCACGATTGCATGTAAGTAGTCCACGCCACCGCCATCAGCGACGTCGTCATGCCCGCCGCGAAGAGGAACCAGCCCGCCCACCAGCCGGGCCGCGCCTGCACTTCAGCGGAGAAAAAAAACAACGCACCACCGAACGCGGCCCACACCGCGGTGTTCACCCAGATCATCGTCACGAACACGTCCTTCGCCCGATAGTGCGCGAACAGCAGACTGCCGAACGGAAGCTGCAGCAAATTGCACCAAAACGGCAGCGACACCAGCCACCCGTAGAGATCCGGCGGCACGCGCAGCGTCTGCGCCAGCAGCACCGCGATGATGAGATTCGCCGGCAAGTTCAGGTAAACCAGCGGCATCGCCAGAATCGCCTCCCACGTGCTGCCGGTCAGCGCCCGGCGGAGTGGCGAAGCGGGACGCGCAGGAGAAACCGAGCCACGGGCGGAGACGACGCTCATGCTCCCCGCGTTATCGATCCGCACCGAAGAGTCCAGAGCCGCCGTGGTCATAGCCCCGGCCCCCAAAGTAGCGGAAGCTTCCAGCTCCCGTTTTTTCGGCGCCCGTCCAAACTCGGGAGCTGGAAGCTCCCGCTACTTTCCACGGCGCGGTCGGAAACGAATTTGCCGTAATACGGCAAATTACGAAGAGGCGCACCCCGACTCCGAATGCGCTCATGCGCTCAGCGCTTCTTCTTTGCGGGCTTGCGCTTCGTCGGTTGCCAGTCCGCCGTGATGCGCGAACTGAAACCGCCGCGCGCCTTCCAGTCCGCGATGATCGTCAGGCTGCGCGGCTTCAGCGCGGCGCCGAGTTCGTCGCAAATCTTGTTCGTCGCCGCCTCGAAGAAAATGCCTTCGTTGCGGTAAGCGTGGAAGTAGAGCTTGAGCGACTTCAGTTCGACGCAGGTTTTGTCCGCCACGTAGCGCACGGTGATGTTGGCGAAGTCCGGATGTCCGGTCATCGGGCACACCGAGGTGAACTCATGATGCGTGTGCTCGATGAGAAAATCGCGGTGCGGCGCGGGATTCGGGAAGGTTTCGAGGATCTTCGGATCGGCCATGGCGTAAGAAAGGCTGAAGCACTGAACGGCTGAAAGACTGAAAATCAAGCCACGCGCATCCGTCGTCCCGTAGCGCAAGCGTCTCCCTGCGTCCGATCCGTTTAACCCAAGAAGCACAACACCACGGAACCTTTTAACACAGAGGTCACAGAGGACACGGAGATACCCAGGCGGCTCTGTGGTCTCTGAGATCTCTGTGTTCAGCCCTTCAGTTTTTCAGTCCTTCGCTCTGAAACTTCGGCAACGTCCCCGCCAGCACCTCGTCGATCCGCTTCAGCGCCGCCGCCTCGCCGTCGAGCGCGTGCGTCTGCATCAACACGTAAGCCCAGCGATGCGCCTGCAAATGCCGCACGCGGTCGAGCGAGGTGTAGAACACGCGCTCCCCATGCGACGCCACGATCCGGTCCGCCCCTACAAACCAATACACGAGCAGCGCCGGCAACTTCGCCACCTCGCCGCGCGCATTCGTCACTTCGCGTTCGATATGCAGGACAGTCGCGGGAAACTTCACCGCCCCGACTGAGAATTCATGCGTGCTGCGTCCGCGGATCGTCCACCCCTGACCGACCAGACAAAGCTCCGGCCGGTGAATCGACGTCCGATCGCGCCCGCTGAGCACGATCGACAGGAAAACCGACTGTCGGCGGTCGTGCAGCGACACGTAGTTCTTGCGCGAGAAACCCGTATCCGGCGGCAACACCTCGCGCTCCACCGCGCTCACGGCCGCATTTTGACCGGCCCAATCCAGTCCGATAAAGTTGGGCAGTGCGACCGGGTTTAAACCATCCGCCGCAAGCTTCACCCCTGTGCGCGCATCCACCTGCACGCGATCCAGCGCCCGCGCCGCCAGCGCCACCCCCGCCGCCGCAAGCACGACCGCCGCAGCGGCACCCCACGCCGCGCGGTCCCTCAATCGGCTACCCGGCCCACTCGCTCCGCTCGCCGCTCCCGACGCAAAGTCACGTAATACGTGACTTTCCCCCGCGGACGCGAGCGCCTGATCTCCGGCTGCGGACGCCGCTCGCGCCGCTCCTTCACCTTCACTCTCCCGCGTTCCTCCCTTCTCCATCAGCCACACCGTCGCTTGCACCAGCCCGAGCACGATCACGAACACCACCGGCCCGAACCATTCGTGTACAAACGCGCCGGCATGCTGCCCTTGCCACTCGGCGGCGACGATGATCGCGAGGATGCGCGCGACGTTGCCGACGAACGCATACGGCAGCGCGAGCAGCCCGACGAAGCCGCGCGCCCACCACGAACGAAAACTCAGATAGCCGAGCAGCAGCGACAGCGCCGTCAGCGCCGTCAGCGAGCGAATGCCCGAGCACGCCGCCGCGACGTCGTAGGAATAACTGCCGTCCGGCGAGAGCAGCTGCGTGCCGTTACGGATGACGTCGCACCCGAACGCGCGCGCGACGTGATACGCCACATCCGTCACGCCCACGCGCAGAAAAAATCCGAGCGTATCGAGCACATTGAGCGGCACCGCGAACAGCATGAATCCGAGCGGAAACACCGCCGCCCGTCCCCAGCGCCGCCCGCCGCCGAGCGCCAACACGCCCCATGAGAACAACAGGAACGCGACGATCGACACGCGCGCTTGCTGCATCGCATAGCCGAGCAGGTGCAACACGAGCCCGCCCAGCATCGCCGCCAGCGGAGCGATCCATTGCGGATTTCGGATTGCGGATTGCGGATTGGAAGACGACGACGGCGCTGGGGTCGGGCAATCCGCAATCCGCAATCCGCAATTCGCATTTCGCAGATTCCGCCACAGCAGCCAGCCGCTCACCGCGAGGATCAGCCAACCGTGCTCCGCCTCCGCCTGAGGATCGAGCCACTGCGAGATCCACCACCAGAACACCGAGTCGGTCTTCACGTAACCCTGCGAGGCGTTGCCCGCGAAGTGAAACAGCACGACGCCCGCGAGCGCGGCGACGCCGGCGGCCAGCCAAGGGGCTCGCGAGTGCGGGGGTTTTGTGGCTGGATTGGTCACGCGCGCTCCGCATCATTCGCGCTCCCGCCCGCATTCCAAGTCGAAGATGAAGCTCCTGCTCCTCGCCCAAACTCCGCCGCCGCTCCACGGCCAGAGTTTGATGGTCGACACGGCGGTGCGCGGGCTCCCGAACCACGGGATCGAGGTCGCCCACGTCAATCTTCGCCTCTCGCGCAACCACGCCGACATCGGCGGCTGGCGCGCGGGCAAAATCCTCGCGATCCTCGACGCGTGCTTTCACGCGATCGTCGCTCGCTGCACGGAAAACTGCGACACGCTCTACTACGTGCCCGCCCCCGGGAAACGCGGCGCACTCTACCGCGACTGGCTGGTGATGCTGCTGGTGCGTCCGTTCTACCGCCGCCTCGTGCTGCATTTCCACAACGGCGGCCTCGGCGACTGGCTCGAGACGCGCGCGACACCTCTTGAACGCTCGCTCACCCAAGTCCTGCTCGGTCGCGCCGATCTCGCGATCGTGCTCACCCAGTCTTTGCGCAGCGATGCCGCGGCATTGCACGCGCGCTGCATCGCCGTCGTGCCGAATGGTATCGCGCCCGCCGCAAGCGCGGCCGCCCCGCGCGAGAATTTCGTGCTCTTTCTCGGAGCCGTCTCCGGGGAGAAAGGGGCGCTCGATTTGCTCGCCGCCATCCAACTCCTGCGGGCGCGCGGCCACGCCACGCGCGTCGTCTTCGCTGGTCCGGTGGAACCGACCGTTCGCGCGGCCCTCGATCGCGCGCGCGCCGCTGATCCGGGCGTTTGCCACGAAGCAGGCATGGTGAGCGGCAAAGAGAAGGCCGACCTGCTCGCGCGCTGCGGCGTGGTGTGTCTGCCAACGCATTACCCGCATGAGGGCCAACCGCTCGTCGCCCTCGAAGCACTCTCCGCCGATGCACCGGTCGTCGCCACCCGTTGGCGCGGCTTGCCCGAAACGCTGCCGCCCACGACAAGTCTCGTCGCGCCGGGTGACACGATCAGCCTCGCCGCCGCCCTCGCGGCCACGCTGGCAGTGCCGCCTCCGGCCGGCGCGCACCGGGAATTTTTCGAAGCACGCTACACACGCGAACGCCACCTCGCCATGCTCGCCCGCGCACTCCGCGATGCACTCCGCGCCTGAAATCTCGATCATTCTTCCCACCTGTGATCGACCGACACTCGTCGGCCGTGCGGTGCGCAGCGTGCTCGAGCAAGCAGGTCCTTCTTTCGAAATCATCCTGGTCGACGCCAATCGAACCACGCCCGAGAACGTTGGCGAAGCGGCTTTGGCTCCATGGCGCGACGATCCGCGCGTGCGCATCATGAATGCACGCGGCCGCGTCAATGCCGCCGCCGCCCGCAACGTCGGCCTCGCCGCCGCGCGAGGGCGGTGGGTCACTTTTCTCGACGACGATGACGAGTATTTGCCCGGGAAGCTCGCGGCGCAGCACGCGTTGGCCGGGCAGACGGGCGCACCGCTCGTCGTCTGTGGTTACGAATTCGCCTGGCCACGGCGCGTTCGCGTCCGGCAGGTGGAGCAAAGCGAGTTTCGCGGCGACGAGATCCTGCGACACGCGAATCTGGGATCACCTTTGTTGTTTCATCGCCGTGACGATGGCGTGCGTTTCGACGAAGGCCTCTCCGCCGGCGAAGACATGCTCTACGCTCAGCAACTGTTGTGGGCCCGACGTCAGCGCGTCCTGCCCTGCGTGGCCCGCGCCCTCGTTCGCGTGCATGGCAACGCCGCCGCGAACAGCGTGCATCGCGACAAAGAGGCGGTCTGGCGCGCCTACCGTGCGACGCTGCGGGTGGCGCGGCATCAATTCTCGCGCGAGGCTTGCCGCGCCTTCCTGCTGCTCGGGCGGCTTGAGCGCGGCATCGGCGGATACGGGAGCACGCGTGCGTTTCTCGGCACGATTTTCGCGGTGCTCCGCAAGCGAGGCTGGAGCGAATGGCGGCTCGCCGCCTACGCGTTGCTCGCGCGCCGCAGGAGAGTCCGGTAAATCTCCGCGTGCCGCGCGGCCACCGCTGCAGCAGAAAAACGTCCCAGCGCCGCGACATCGGGCGACCAACCGCGCCACGCTCCCGGCTGTGCGGAGCGCTCGATTGCCCCCGCCAACGAAGGCGCGCCGCCGTCGAAGCACCAGCCGCCGTGACACTCTTCCACCAAATCGCTGGTGCCTGCCGCAGACGGCACCAGCAACGGCACTCCGGCAGCGAGCGCCTCCAAGGCCGCGACACCAAACGCCTCGCGTGGCGACGTCCCCACGTAGCAGTCGATTTCGTTCCAGAATTTTTCGAGCGATTCCGAGCGCGGGCGCCATTCGATGGAGTCGGCGACCCCACGTTCCGCCGCGAATCGTCGCAACGCTTCTGCTTCGGCGTGTCGGTCGTCCATCCGCGGCCCACCGATGTGCACCAGTTTGAGATTGCGCCGCACCTCCGCTGGCACCTGCGCCCACGCCTCCACAAGCGCGCGCCATTCCTTCACCGCAACGATCGGCCCCACTGCCCCGAAAATCCGCGCCGCATCGCGCGGCTTGCGCTGCGCGATCTCAATGCCGCTCACGCAATCGGGCAGGCATTCGGCCCATGTCCCGCGCCCGAGACCGTAATATTCCTTCATCCGAGGGCTCAGCCAAAAGATCCGGCCATCGAGCAGGCGCGCGAGTTGACGATACCACCAACGTTGCCGTCCGAACACGTGCACCGTAGCCAGCACTCGCGTCTCTCCCGCACTCCGCAACAGTGCCGCCGCCAGCGCGCCCGCGCGGGAGTGACCATGAAAAATTCCGTCTGGATTCCCGCGCAGCCAGCGTCGGGCATGCCACGCCACACGCCATCCTGCCACGAGCAGATGCCTGCCGCCCCTTTCGGCGTCGACGCGCGGAAACTCCACCACATCCAACCGCGGCTCACGCCGCTGGACGCCGCCCGCGTTCAACCCGAGCAGCGTTCGCCACGCCCCAACCGCCGCGAGTCGTTTGATCGTCACCGTCACCCCGCCGTAATCCTCGTCGTAGCCGGTGTAGTGCAGCACGAGCGGCAGCCGCGACGCTTGCGTCGCCGGGCTCGAATGCTCCACGCTCCACTCCGTTTGGCTCACCTACCCGCCCTAACCGATGCTGCCCTCAGCGCAAGCCCGCGCCGGGGCGGCGCCCGCCCTTGTGAATCGGACGACGCCTGACGCCGCTCCCGTGCTCGCGCGGGCTAACGCCGGCTATCTCAGCACGCTGCTTTCCCAAGGCGTGCGCGTCGTCTGCAAACTCGCGGGCTTGGTCGTGCTCGCACGTCTCGTTTCTCCGACGGATCACGGCGTTTTTGCGATGGCAGCGAGTTTCACGCTGCTGCTCTCGCTGCTGCGCGATGGCGGCACGGGCATCGCAGCGATTCAGGCGCCGCGCCTCAGCGAAGGACAACAAACCGCGCTGCTGCAACTGCACGTTCTGCTCGGGTTCGCGCTTGCCGGCGTCACTTGGCTCCTCGCTCCGAGTGTCGCGCATTTCTATCGCAGCCCCGAACTGACGCCCGTGCTTCACTTGATGAGCGCCAGCTTCGTGCTCAACGGTCTGAATGCGTGGCCGCGCAACCTGCTCGGACGCGAACTGCGGTTCGGGGAGCTCAACCGGCTGGAAACTATCGCCGCGGCGGCAGCCACGCTCGCCATGATCGTTGCCGCCTGGCTCGGCGTCGGGGCGGCGGCTTTCGCGTGGTTTCTCCTCGTCTCCGAAGCCGTGATGGGGCTGCTCGCGTGGACGTGGTGTCACTGGCGACCGCATGCGCCGGCCGCGTGGCGCGAAATCGTCCCGCTGCTCCGCACCGGCTTGCAGCTCACGGCCGGCAATCTGCTCGCGCAATTGCTCGCCATCGCGGACACGCTCGGGTTTGGCCGCTGGCTCGGTGCCGGCGCACTCGGTCCCTACAACCGCGCCGGACAATTGCTGCAACAGCCAGTCCAACTCGTCGCGGTGCCGTTTGGTCAAGTGCTCCTCGCGACACTGTCCCGACTCGGCACAACTTCGCCGGCGTTCGCGCCGCATCTGCGCGACACCGCTAACGCCATCGCCCATCTCACACTGCCTGTCGTCGCAGTCTGCGTCGCCTTGCCCGATTTCATCGTGCGGCTGGTTCTTGGTGCCGCCTGGCCCGATGCGGCGCCGCTGCTCCGGTGGCTCGCGCTCGGCGCGGCCGCCACGTTGCTGACCGCAACGGTGCAGCCACTCTGCATTGCCACCGGCCGCGCCCATCGACTCACCGGGCTCTCCGCTCTCGCATTGGCAGCCACCGCCAGCGCCTTGTGGGTCGCACGCGACTGCGGCCCCAGCGGCCTGGCCGGGGCGGTCGCACTCGCGAATGTCGCGCTCATCGTGCCGCGACTTTGGTGGGCCACGCGCGACACACCCGTGAGCCTGCACGACTACGCGGGAGCATTCACCGGTCCACTCACCCAGACTCTCGCGCTTGCCGCCGGACTCGCCGCGGGACGCTGGGCCGTGAGCGAAGTCACTGGGCACGCGCTGCTCGCAGTTGTCGGCGCACTCAGCGGCGGCGCGGCCGCCTACGCGCTCGCACTGGCGGCACGGCGAGCGACGCGCGCAGAACTCGCCCGCGTGCGAGCGCTGTTGCCGGGCATGCGCGCTACTCCCTCTCCGGCCGAGCCATGAAATCCGCTCCGAAACACCCACGCGTGCTGCAGGTGATCACGCATCTCGCGCTCGGCGGCGCAGAGGCGATCGCGGCCTCGTTGCAGCGGTCGCTCAAAGGGGAGTGCGAGTTCGCCCTCTTCGCCGTGCAAGGACAGAGCGGCGACAACATTGGACGGGCGCTCGAGGAGGAAATGCGACAGCTCGCCATCCCTTGGTTCAGTGGCACACACCTTCCGCTGAAGCTCGGTGGAGCCGCGCCGGCCGCATTCGCGCTGGCGCGGGCGGTGCGCACCTTTCATCCCGACATCATCCACCTCCACGCCGAACACGCGGAGCTGACCGCCGCGTTGTGGCGACGATTTCTGGCGCCGCAAAATACGCCGGCTGTTCTGGTGCGCACGGTGCACAACTCGATTTTCTGGCGCTCCTGGCCACGAATCGGCCACTGGTGCGAACGACAACTGCACACGGCCACGGTCGCCTGCGTGTCGAATGCCGCCGCGCAGGAATTCGTTCGTCACCGCACCACCAGTGGAGCACCGCCGCTGACCTCCGCTCCGCTCGTGATTCCCAACGCGGTGACGTTGCCTATGCAGCCTCCGCACGGCACGCCGCGAGAGCCACACAAGCTTCGCGTGCTCGCCGCCGGGCGCTTCGAACCGCAGAAAGGTCTCGATATATTGCTGCGCGCATTGCCACACACCCCGCTGCCGGAAAATACGCGCGGCGAGCTCGTCGTGCACGGCCACGGATCGCAGGAGCAGGAATTACGCACTCTCGCCGCGCTGGTGCCGGCGACTTGGCAGGTCAAAATCGAGCCGCCCATCGCCAACTTAGGGAAACGGCTCCGCGACTTCGATGTGGTCGTGATTCCGTCGCGTTTCGAAGGGCTGGCCCTGCTCAGCCTCGAAGCGACCCACGCCGGCCTGCCCGTGGTAGCGACGCGGGCGCCGGGATTAAACGAAACTCTGCCGTCTGAGCATCCGTGGATCGCCGCACCCGACGACCCGCGCGCGCTCGCCGCGAGTTTGGCAGATGCCTTGCGGTGCACCGAAAAGTGGACACCGGCCGTGCAAGCGGCCCAAGCGTGGACCACGGAGCGCTTTTCACTGCAGGCGATGACGCGCGGCTACCGGCAGCTCTATTCAAATGCGCTCAGCGCAGCGGACGCAGCCCGTGCGCCCGCAACGGACCGGTAAGAAACAAACGCGCCACCAGCGTCCGCTCACCCGCCGCCGCACGCACCGCCGCCGCCGCCAAGCGGAAGGCAGCGAGCACGTCCCGCGGCGACGCCCGAAAGGCCGCGAGCTTGCGAGCGTGATACGCCGCGAGGCGCGGTTGCCCATCGGCGAGACAACGCACGGCGAAATGAGCCGCCGTCTCGCGGCGCGAAGGCGGGACCGCCAGCCGAGTCTCATACTCACGCTGGAGCACGCCGAAATCCTCGTCTCGTCCCGCCCGCCGACGACCGGTCATCAACCGAATCAAGCAGGCGGTGAACCATTGTCGGTCGAACGACTCGCGCGTGCTCTGTGCGGGGTGCACGCGGTATTGGCCCAGGGTTTCCTGCAAAGCGCAGGCGGAGGCCGACTCCGTCGCCCGGGCAAGAAAATCGTAATCGGCGGCGAGTTCCAATCCCTCGCGATAGGGAAATCGCACAAACACCTCGCGCCGGCCGGTGAACGTGGGCGCCGTCGCCGCATTCGAGTATGCCGTGAATCGCAGGTGATCCCGCGCGGCGCCGAGGGTGAACGCGCGGCCGATGATTTTACCGTGCGCATCGATCCGATCGGCCGCGCTGGCAACAAGACCGAGGTCGGGATCGGCGCGCAGCGCGGCCACTTGTCGCTCCAGTCGCATCGGCAATGCGATATCGTCGCTATCAAGCAACGCGATGAACTCGCCGCGCGCGTGCGCCAGCGCCGCGTTGTGCCCGCCAGCGATACCCAGATTCCGCATCTGTGGCAGGAGCCGGAGGCGTGGGTCGCGACCATCATCGCCCAGCGCATTCAGCCCGGCGCCGGTGCCATTATCGACGAGCAGAATTTCCAAGTTGCGCTCGCTCTGATCCAGCAAACTGCGCACCGCCGGTCGCAGATACGGCGTGACGCGGTGAAAACAGACGATGACTGACACCACCGGCGTCATGTCGGCGCGAGAGCGGCAGGAGTCGGCGGCGTCAGCAGCCGGCGGCAGACGAGCAACAGCGCGCCCGGCAACGCAAACGTCGGCACGAAGGTGCTCGCCTCGCCGTGCAGCAGGAAAAAGAAGGCCGCGATGGCGAACCAATGCGCGACGGCGAGTTGGGCAAACCGCTCGAACCAGCCGCGCTCTTCCTCGGGTCGGGCCACGACGGCACGAACGACTTCCACCGCAACGCGCGAAATTGCCACGACGTATCCCGCCGCCGCGAGAAAACCCCACAGACCGGTGTTGACCAGCAGGCTGACAATTCCATTCGGAAACTGGCCATTCTGGAACGCGAGCACGACACCATCGTCCGCCACGCTACGGACGGCCTGATCGAGCCGCTCCATGCCGAAGCCGCGCCCCATCAACAGGTGTTGCGGCACGGCTTGCATCGCCAGCTGCACCACCGCCACGCGATCGTGCAGCGTGCCAGCGGCGTCAGCCGCCGCGACCGGATCGACCGAGATGCCGGGAAGAAAAGAGATCGCGCGTTGAATGCTCAGGGGCAACCGATCCGCTTGCGTGTATACCACGCCACCCGCGACGGTGAGCGCGAGTCCCAGCGCCACCACGCGCGACGGCGTGTAGAGGCGCTGCACCCAGCCGAGCGCCAACAGCGTGAAGCCGGTTTGAACGAGGCGCGTGCGCTCGCCGCTCAAAAGGCCGAGCAGGAGGATCGCAGCGAGGCAGGGCCAGCCGAAATAGAAACGCCGAAACACAATCTTCTGTAAGGGAAACGCCACAAGAAGAAGAAGCAGCAGCGAGCGCCCCACGATGGAAAACGACTGGTAGCGCCGCAGCCCTGTGAGTTCGAATCCGTAGTAGAAGTTGAACGCGTCAGTCGGCACTTCGAAGAAGTTGAGCAGCAATTGGGCA
Source organism: Verrucomicrobiota bacterium (assembly GCA_023432225.1). Classification (GTDB taxonomy): domain Bacteria; phylum Verrucomicrobiota; class Verrucomicrobiia; order Opitutales; family Opitutaceae; genus Didemnitutus. The sequence goes on along the minus strand of JAEYUW010000018.1, from coordinate 17,357 downwards.
AACCGCCCGCCGGAGATGAGCGCGAAATCGGAGACGATGTAGGTGGCGGAGAAAACCACGGAAGCCACAAACGCCGCCAACAATCGCTCGCGGCTCCACGGCGCCAGCAGAAACAGCAGCGGCACGATGCCCAGCACGATTTGCTGAACATAGAACCGCCCGCCCATCTGCGCCCCCCCGAGCGTGCGAAACCCCACGCCGTGAACCGCCATCAAGAGCACCAGCACTCCGAGATACAGCGCGAGACAGAGCAACGCCCGCAGCTCGAGACGCGAGAATCCGATTTCTCCAAAACGCGTCCGGTTCAACCCAAGATGCACGAACACCGCCGGCCATGCCGCGGCGGCCAGCGCCTCCCAGAGAAACGGACGCCCCGGCAGCGCCGGGATGATGAGCGCCGACGATGAGAAGGCGAAAAACAACCAGGCGCACCACCAGTAGTTGATCCCCAAGGTCAGCAGGTATGCGACGCCCGCCACCATGAAAAAGCTGCCCATCGGATTCTCGGGGATATTGAAGCCGAGATAAATGGCCGCTCCGATCACGCCGAGCATCAGCAGCGCACGCCGCACTTGGAGGTCACCGAACGAGGCCATGCCCCATTTGCGGAAGCGTCGGGGACTAACGCAAGCGCGCGCACACTGCGCCATTGCATGCGCACCCGCCGGACCTTTAATGCGCTCTCTCCTCTGTGAGTCTCGCCCGCCGCATCGACCTCGCTCAGTTTTTCAAGCTCACCACCCGTGAGCGGTCGGATTGGATCAATCCGACGTGCATGGGCGTGCTCTCGACCTTCGGCGTGTTCTTCATCTACAGCGCCCAGGCCGCCTCGAACGGCGATCAGTGGATCAAACAGCTGTTCTACCTCGGCCTCGGCGCGGCGCTCTATGCGGCGACCTCGCTGCTCGATTACCGTTGGTGGCTCAAATACGCGCACTGGGTTTACGCGACCGCGATCGTGGCGCTCGTGCTCGTGCTCATCCCCGGCATCGGCACGACGCATGGCATGGGCGCGCGGCGCTGGATCGAAATCCCCGCACTCGGCGCCTTCCAACCCTCGGAAGCGGGCAAGATCGCGGTGCTGTTCGTGACGGCGTCGATCCTCACCGGCAACCGCCTCGGCACCGTGCGCGACTCGCTGCAAGTGCTGATCAAGTTAGCCCTTGCGGTGGGTATACCCATGTTGTTGATAGTCGCAGAACCTGACCTCGGCAGCGCTCTTGCGATCGCGCCCATGGTCTTTGCCATGCTTTTCGTCTCCAACCTCTCGCTGCGTTTCTTTGCCGGAGCGTTGGCCGTGTTCGCGATCCTCATCGGCGCCGTGGCGCTCGATGTGGCGAAATACGCGCAATACATGGACGACAACGGCTTGGACTTTAACAACGACCGCGGCGCCTACGAGAAATCCACCTGGGCGCGCCTGCCGTTGAAGGACTACCAGCGCAACCGCGTGCTGGCGTTCTGGAATCCCGACAAGGTGGATCGCACCGGCATCGGCTGGAACCAGATCCAGTCGCGCATCTCGGTTGGCTCGGGCGGACTCGTGGGCAAAGGCTGGACCGAGGGCACGCAGGCCAAGCTCGGGTTCCTGCCGCGCGCAGTCGCGCATAATGATTTTATCTTCTCCGTCATCGCAGAGGAGAAAGGTTTCCTGGGAAGCATTGCCGTCATCGGTTTGTTCGGAGTGATGTTGTGGAACGGGGTCCGCATTGCCGGCCTCGCCCGCGACCGCTTCGGGATGCTGCTCGTCATCGGCGTTACCGCGCTGCTGTGCGTGCACATCTTCGTGAACATCGCCATGACCGTCGGCCTCGTGCCGGTGAAAGGCATCCCGCTTCCCTTCATCAGCTACGGCGGCACCTTCGTGCTCAGCTGCTGCTTGCTGCAAGGACTGGTCCAAAGCGTCTATCGATTCCGGAGGGACTTTTAATGTCAGCCTCCCCCGATATTGACCGCTTTGCCGGAATCTCCTGCGCGCAGTTTGCCCGCATCAAGGCGTTCGCCGACGTCAACACACCCCCACGGCATACGCCACACCATGAACGATCAACCCGCCCAATCTGGCGCCCCGGAGTCTGCCCGGGACGCCGCCGCTCGCCATGAAGAGGAGCTCCAGCAGCCTCCTCCGCTGAAAAACAGCGAGCCGGTCACCTCCGCCCAACTTAACGCCGAAGCCAAGGAACGCTCCACGCAGCGCCCGCTCCTCCAAAAGATCCTGAGCATCTTCCAAAAGGAAAAAGCCAACTTCCGCGAACTCGTCATCAACTCCGAACCGCTCGAGAAGCGCGTCGCGCTCCTCATGAACGGCGTGCTCGATCGCTTCGAGATCGAGCGCGAGTCCGACAATCGCATGGTCGGCGGCATCTATAAGGGCCGCATCAAGAACCTCGACCCCGGCCTCAAAGCCGCCTTCGTCGACATCGGCTACTCCAAGAACGCGTTCCTCCACTACTGGGACATGCTCCCGGCCGCCGCCGACTCCTCCGTCGAGGTCGTGCGCGTGAACAAGAAGAAGAACGCCGAGCCGCGCAAACAGGAGCCGACGGTCAAAGACATCCCGAACCTCTACCCGCCCGGCAGCGAGATCGTCATCCAGGTCACCAAGGGCCCCATCGGCACCAAGGGCCCGCGCACGACGACCAACCTCTCCATCCCCGGCCGCTACCTGATCCTCACGCCGTTCTCCGACGGCTGCGGCATCTCGCGCAAGATCGAGGACCCCGCCGAACGCAAGCGCCTCAAAACGCTCATCAACGAGCTCACGATCCCGGAAGGCATGGGCGTCATCGTCCGCACCGCCGGCGAGGGCAAGAAGGCCCGTTACTTCGTCCGCGACCTCCACCTGCTCCTCAAGAAGTGGGAAGAGATCCAGCGCAAGATGGACACCGAGCGCGCGCCGGCGAACCTCTACCAGGAGCCCGACATCGTCGAGCGCACCGTCCGCGACTTCCTCACCGAGGACATCGACCGCGTGCTCATCGACAACGAGGCCGACTTCAAGCGCACGCAGGATCTCGTCTCGCTCATCTCGTCGCGCTCGCGCGGCAAGATTGCCTACTACAAGGACAGCATCCCGGTCTTCGAGCGCTACAACATCGAGCGCCAGATCGAGCAGACCTTCCAGCGCCGCGTCACGCTGCCCTCCGGCGGCGAAATCGTCATCGACGAGACCGAGGCGCTCATCGCCATCGACGTCAACACCGGCTCCCACAAGAGCCGCAGCGGCGACGAGAAGAACACGATCTTCCAGGTGAACATGGAAGCGGCCGTCGAAATGGCGCGCCAGATCCGGCTCCGCAACATCGGCGGCCTGATCATCATGGACTTCATCGACATGAAGGAGCGCCGCCACCGCCAGTCGGTTTACGACAAGATGGTGGAGCTGATGTCGGAGGACAAAGCCAAGACCCACATCCTGCCCATCTCGCAGCTCGGCATCATGCAGATGACGCGCCAGCGCCAGCAGGAGTCGCTCTCGGCCAACATCTACACCGGCTGCCCGTATTGCCACGGCCGCGGCATCGTGAAGAGCGCAACGACGATGTCCGTCGAACTCCAACGCCGCCTCAGCTCCGTCGCGCGCCGCCTGCAAAACCGGAAGGACAACAAGGAGTATTCGCTCCGCGTGCACGTGCACCCGTCGATCCTGGAGCGCCTCCGCTCCGAAGACTCCGACCTGCTCGTGCGCATGGAGAAGCTCTTCGGCGTGAAGCTAGCCTTCCGCGCCGACCCGAACTATCACGTCGAGAACTTCAAAATCATCAACGCGCTGACGAACGAAGAGTATCGCTGAGCAAAAATCGTTCTCGTTCTCTTAATCGTAATCGTTCTCCCCGCGCCGGCTCCACCAGAGCCGGCGCTTTTCTTTGCACACATCCTCTTCTCGTAGGGGCGCAGTCGTGCTGCGCAGCACGCTGCCGCCTGTTGCGGCGAACATAGGTTCTATTCGCCGCACATTATGCGGCGAATAAGCCTTGTATTCACCGCAGATTCCACGCATTTATCTCATTGTGCGCTACATCCACCAGCACCCGGATTGGCCGAATTTCACGTGGAATGAGGCCGAATTGGCGCCGTTGCTCATCCGCGTCCGCCACCGCCAAGGCCACTTGCTCGGGCACATGAAGGGCCTTGGGTTTCGTTTTCGCTCCGAACTCGCGCTCGAAAACCTCACCACCGAAGTCATCCAATCCAGCGCCATCGAGGGCACGCGCTTCGATCCGTCGACCGTTCGCTCGTCCATCGCCCGCCGCCTCGGCGTGCAAACGGCCGACTCGGCGGCAACCGATCGCCAAGTCGAAGGCGCCGTCGATATGCTGTTCGACGCTACGCAAAACTACGCCGCGCCGCTCACCGCCGATCGCTTGCTCGGCTGGCAAGCTTCGCTCTTCCCGGGCGGTCGCAGCGGTGTGCAACGCGTGCTCGTCGGTCAGTGGCGCACGCCCGAGATGGATCCGATGCAGGTCGTGTCCGGATCGATCGGTCGTGACGTGATCCGCCGGAAAAATATCCACTTCGAAGCCCCCGCCGCCGAGCGCCTGCCGGCCGAGGTCGATCGTTTTCTTGCGTGGTTCGAGAAGAACGATTCCACCGATTCGGTGCTGCGCGCCGGCATCGCGCATTTCTGGTTCGTCACCTTGCATCCGTTTCAGGACGGCAACGGCCGCGTCAGCCGCGCCCTCGCCGATCTCGCTCTCGCGCGCGCCGACGGTTCGCCCCTGCGTTTCTACAGTATGTCGGCGCAGATCGAAGCCGAGCGGAAACACTATTACGGCGCGCTCGAGCAAAGCCAGAAAGGCACGCCCGACCTCACGCTCTGGCTCGAGTGGTTTCTCGGCTGCCTCGACCGCGCGCTCCAACGCGCCGAAGAAACCTCCGCCGGTATCATCCGCAAAGCCGCAACGTGGGACTGGATCAACCACACGCAAGCCGCCGCGCTCAACGAGCGCCAGCGCCTCGTCATCAACGCCCTGCTCGACGACGACGCGCCCGACCTCTCGACCTCGCGCTACGCCAAACTAGCGCACTGCTCGCTCGACACAGCGCTACGCGATATCAAATCGCTCGTCGAAACTGGCATCCTTCGCCCTGGCTCCGCGGGCGGTCGCAGCACCACTTACCATCTCGCTCCGCCGCCCGACGAGTGAGCGCGTTCGTTCACTTGAGACGAACGCTCGATTTCGCCAACAACGGTCGCACGCGCTGCGCCAGCTCTTCACCGAACTTTTCCGCTTGGCTCCAGACCGCGAAATGGCCGCCGCGCTCGATTCGCACGAGTTCCTTGTGCGGCGCCCGGATCGTCTGGAAATACTCTTCCGTCAACGCCAGCGGCGTCACGCGATCATCGGTTCCTTGGATCAGCACCACCGGCACCGGAAACTCCGCGCCGAGCGCCGCGAGGTCCGTGCTCAGGATTTCGCGATACAGCGCCCACGTCGGCACGACCGCGAAACCGCGCATGCGATTCCATTCGTCGCCCAGTGAGTAGTTCGGCGGCGGCGAGAGCAGGCTGCGCTGAAGCTCGACCATCGCCGCGGCGTCCGCCGCTGGCTGGTAGCGCTCGGCGCACTGGAAGAACGCGCCGGTCTGCTTGAGGTTTGAAAACGGCGGTTGGCCAATGGCAGTCAACTCACGCAGCGTGCGGACGTCTTGCGCTGCCTTCGCCGCGTCGAGCAGCCGCTGATATTCCATCGCGAGGCTGCGCGGCAGATCGGACGCCTGCCCCGTGCCCACGAAAACCGAGAACAGCTCCGGCCGCCGCTTCACCATGTTCACGCCGAGAATTGAGCCGAACGAATGGCCGAGCAGCGCGACCTTCTCCTTCCCCAGTCGGCGGCGGAGATGCTCGGCCACGGCGATGCCGTCCTGCGTCATGCGCTCGATCGTCATCGTCGGCGCGATCGCGGGACCGGTGGTGGCCAGCGTCTTGCCCGCGCCGCGCTGGTCCCAGAGCACGACCGTGAAATCCTTCTCCCAACTCGCGAAGAGGCGCGTCACGGGAAGCCATGTTCCGCCCGGCCCGCCGTGGACGCAGAGCAACACGGGGTTGTTGCGATCGCGGCCGCGAATCTGGATCCACTGTTTGATGCCGCCGATCTCCACGTAGCCGGATTCGACGATTCCCGGAGGAGACGCGAGGGCGAACGCCCGTTCATTCGCGCGCTGACGCAGCGTGCGCACGGTGAACAACACACCGACGATGAGAATGAACACCGCCACGACAGCGATGAGGGCAAACTTGGCGAATTTCAGGAAACGACGCATGGGAGCAGTGGGGTTGGCGTGGATACGTGAATCTCCAGCGACACCATGTGCCGTGGAGGCCCGGGGCGGGCGCTACTAGAAAGATGGTCGGCCATATGGCGACTACCGAACGGAAATCTTGAGAGCGGGGATTGTAGTCGGCCCGGCCTCGCCGGGCCGAGGCGCGCGGAGGCTCAAGAGCAACGCGCCGGCAATGAAAACAGTCGCACCGGCAAACGTCGTCCGCGTCGCAAAGGCTGCGCTCTCCGCGCCCGAGGCCGCTCCTCGCTCCGCCGCCCACGCGAAAATTCCGCCCAGCAACGACGCGCCTGTGACGAGGCCGAGATTGCGCGAGAGATTCAGCAGGCCCGAAATCACGCCGCGCTGATCGGCCGTCGCGATGCGCATCACCGCCGTGTTGTTGGCCGTCTGAAAAAGCGAGTAGCCCGCCGTCATCACCGCCACCGGAACCAGATAACCGATCAGGCCGCTGCGCTCCGGCAGCAGCGCCACCGCGAGACAACCTGCGCCGGCGCCCGCGAGACCGAAGAGCGTGGTCTGACGCGTGCCGATGCGATCGACGAGACGCCCTGCCGGCCCGGCCACGAGCGCCGCCATCACCGGTCCGATCGACAACACGAGTCCCATCGTGCGCGCCTCCACGGCCAACGCCTGCGCGAGATAAAACGGTCCCACCACGAGCGTGGACATCATCACCGCCGCCACCAGCAAGCTCATGCTCAGGCCCGAGCGCAGCGCGCCGATTTTCAATAGTTCCAGACGCACCAGGGGCGACGCGTTGCTTTTCTGCGAGCGCACAAACCCGCCCAATCCCAGCGCTGCGAGCGCCAGCAGCGCCAAATTTCCTGCGCCAAATCCGCCGCGACCGCGCGTGAGCGCGAGCGCGTAAGCCGCGAGACTGCCGGCGAGCAACGCCGTGCCGACTACATCGAACTCCTTCAGCGGCGTCCGTGGCGCAGCGCGATCCGCCGGCACGCCGCGCCGCACCAACGCCAGCGCGAGCAACCCGAGCGGCAAATTGACGAGAAAGATCGCCCGCCAACCGAAGGACGCGATCAGCAGTCCGCCGAGCGCCGGCCCCAGCGCTGTGCCGATCGCCGACATGCTGCCCAACACGCCCATGACACGACCGGCTTTGTTCTCCGCCGTCAGATCCCCCACCAACGCCACGCTGATCGCCATCATCACCGCCGCGCCGATGCCCTGGACAAACCGCAGGGCAATCAACCAACTCAAGCTCGTCACGAGCGCACAGCCACCCGCCGCCGCGGTGAACAGCATCACGCCACCCAACAAGAGCCGCCTGCGCCCGACGATATCCGCGAGCCGCCCCGCACTCACGATCAGCGCCGTGATCGCGAGCACGAACGCGATGACCGTCCACTGCGCGGCTTGCGTCGACGCCTCGAACACCCGCGCGAGCGTCGGCAATGCGACGTTCACGATGCTGGTGTTCAGCGTCGACAGCAGCACCGTCAGCGAGAGCCCCGCGAGCGCAGCGGGGGCGAGCTTGGGCGTGGAAGTCATGCGCGCAGCTTAGCCGAACGCCCGCGAGCGCAGAAGGAGCGGCGAATGCACTTTATGAGTGCATGCCACGCCACGTCGGCCGATAGTCCCGCGCCCCCGATGACGCACCCCGACTTGAATCTGCTCGTTGCGCTCGATGCGCTGCTGACGGAGGGAAGCATCGCCCGGGCGGCGAAACGACTGCGGCTGAGTCCGTCCGCGATGAGCCGCACCATGGCCCGCCTGCGCGCCACCACCGGCGATCCGCTGCTCGTGCGCGCGGGCCGGAATCTCGTTCCCTCGCCGCGCGCGCTCGAGCTCAAGGCCCAAGTCGGCCCGCTCGTGGCGCAAGCCACGCAGATGCTGCAACCGGCCGCGCAACTGAAACTGCAGAACGTGCGGCGCACTTTCGTGCTCCGCACAAGCGACGGTTTCGTCGAAAATTTCGGTGCGGCCCTGCTCGCGCAGATCGCCGCCGAAGCGCCGGGCGTCACGCTGCATTTTGTCCAGAAGGTCACCCGTGATGGAGCGCTCCTCCGCGACGGCACCGTCGACCTCGAGACCGGCGTGGTCGGCGGCACGCTCAGTCCCGAGATTCGCACGCAGGCGCTTTTCCGCGACCGCTTGGTCGGCGTCGTGCGCCAAGGTCACGCCCTGACCCGCGGCAAGATCACGACCGCGCGTTACCTCGCGGCGAGTCACATTCTCATTTCCCGCGGCGAATCCGAGAGAAGTCCCGTCGACGCCGATCTCGCCGCACTCGGCTTCGAGCGGCGAATCGGGACCGTTCTCACCGGCTTCTCGGCGGCGCTCACGCTCGCCGGCGCCACTGATCTCGTCGCCACGGTTCCCGAGCGCCACACGGCGAACCTCCGGGCCGGACTGCACACCTTCGCGCTGCCGTTCCCGACCCGGCCGCTCACCGTGTCGCTGCTCTGGCACCCGCGCATGGACGCCGACCCCGCCCACCGCTGGCTGCGCGAGCGGATACGGCAGGTTTGCGCTGCGGCGAAATAGGCCCACACACTACCGCTGCGTGGTGTGGTGCGTCGCTTGCTCTCAGGTCGACCTCAGCGCGTGACCACCAGCCGGAAGAAACAAGCCGATGCGGAAGCCGTCGGGTAAGTTGCACGCCAAGTCTCGAGACCGTCCGCGATTGATACCCGGATGTGGGTGACGTCCGTGGTGTTCCAGTGAATGAGGTCTGTCGACTGTTCGACCGAGTAAACAAGATCGGAGCGATCCACCGGTCGCGTGTAGGTGAAAGACCAGTTCCCCGACTCGAGCGCCACGACCGGCACGCCCGCCGCGGACGCGCTTCGGGCATCCGAACCGAGTGCGTATTCGATCAGGTTCGGAACTCCATCGGCATCGGGATCGGCATTGGGACCGCTCATCGTCGGATCGTTGCGCTCGGCAGACGAGAATGCGTTTAGCTGCCAGAAGTCGAAACTGGCCGTAACCGTGAAGGTTCGCACGACGTTTGCCGCCGCCGCGTAGGATGCGTCGCCTCCCTGCGAAGCGCGCACGGTCACCGCGCCGGTGCCAGTAAGCGTGAGCGTGTTTCCGTCCACACTGGCCGGGCCCGCATCGATCGCGAAGCTCACCGGAAGATCGGAGCTCGCACTCGCGACAAGCGCACCGTTCTCATCGGCTGCGCGGCAAAACCCAAGTGCCGCCCTGAGAGTCAGGGCGCTCGCGTTCTTGCTTTCGCGCGGTCCAGCTGGGTGCGCCCGAGGGCTCGGGTAGGTATGTATCCATGACAAAATCGTTTCGCCGCGCCGACACACCAAAACATTCCGTTTCGGTGGGCCCATTGTCGATGGACGAGCCTTCATGCTGAAATTCGAAAAATCGCCGGCAAGGCTTTTCTGAAGCCGCGGGTTCCCTGCACCGACCGTATCGTGAAAAGGCGCGCCGCTTAGCGCAGTCGCAACACCAGGCGAACGCACACCGTCTGTCCCGCTGCTGCGTGGTAGTGCGCTTGCCACGATTGCGCGAGGTCGTTCGCGAGGATCGGTTCCTGCGTCACGCCTTCGCTTGACCAAGTGGCTCCGTCGTCGGTCGAGACTTCGACGCGATACTCGACGTCGTCCGTGTCGCTCGGGCGCCGATACCAGAGAAACCAATGCTCATCGAGCTGGCCGCACTCCGGCAAATCGTCCGCCCGCGCGACCACCCGTGGGTCGAGGCCGAGCGCGTATTTCTCCAAATTCGTGAGCCCGTCCGTCGTGCGCACGGCCTCCGGAGCGCTCACGCGTGCGTCGGCGAGTTCCGCGCTCGTGAAAACTTCCGCAGCCCACGCCGCGTAGCCACTGATCGACGCGGGCGCGATCGGCTGTTGCGCAGGTGAGACAGCGCGATGCAGATTCGTTTGGACGAATCCCGCGGGCGGGGCACGAAACCCACGCAACACCGCCGCAAAATCCTCCGCCGCGAGCGATGACGACCACGAAAGGCCCAACAGCATTCCGACCATTGCGATTCGAGCGAGCGGTTGCGAATGGTGGAACGCGTTGACCCCAACGCGTTCTGGCCTTCGCGTCGCAGCGGCAGCCCCCGAGCGCGTTGAGATCAACGCGCTCCACCTTGGCGTCTCCGGCTTTTGCCCGCGGATCACGGCCGCATTTCAGTGCATGTGCGCACCAGCCGCAAGCGCCGCCTCGCGCCGGTTGACGGTCCGGCCTGCTCGCACTGGCGAATGCCGTCGTTCTGCGCAGCCTGACTCGACCCCTTCCCCATTATGCCGCTACCACTTCGCCTCGCTGTTGCTCTCTGCACGCTCATGGTGTCCGTCGCCGCCGCACCGATCATGGAACGCCTCGACCGCGGTGTCGTGGCCGTGCCGCAGCCGGACGGGAAAAATTACGTCGCGTGGCGCGTGCTCGCGTCCGACCCCGACGGCGTCGCGTTCAACGTCTACCGCTCGGGCGGTTCCACCACGACGAAGCTGAACGCCGCGCCGCTCGCCGGTGCGACGTGGCTCGTCGATGAGGCCGCGCCCGCAGACCAAGCCGCCACTTACACCGTGCGCGCGGTCGTCGACGGCCGCGAGATTGCCGATGCCGCCGCCGACCGCGGCTACACGCTCGCCGCCGGCGCACCCCGCATCCCGTATCACGCACTCAAACTCCAGCCCATCGACGGCTACACGCCCAACGACGCCTCCGTCGGCGACCTCGACGGCGACGGTCGCTACGAAATCGTCCTCCACCAAACCGGTCGCGCCAAGGACAACTCCCAATCCGGCCTCACCGATCCGCCGATTTTCCAAGCCTACACCCTCGACGGCCAGCTCCTCTGGACGATCAACCTCGGCAAAAACGTCCGCGAGGGCGCGCACTACGCTCAATTCCTCGTCTATGATTTCGACGGCGACGGCCGCGCCGAGTTCGTCTGCAAGACCGCCGACGGCAGTGTCGATGGCGCGGGCAAAACCATCGGCGACGCGAACGCCGATTGGCGCGAGCCCGCCGGCGGCACCGTGCCGACACCGGACGCGACCGGCGCCACACGCACGCCCCAAGGTCTCGTCGCCCACCTCGAAGGCCGCATTATGCGCGGCCCGGAGTATCTCACCGTGTTCGACGGCCGCACCGGCGCCGCGCTCGCGACTGTGCCTTACGAGCCTCGCCGCCATCCCGACACGGACAACCCGACGCCCGAGCAAGCCAAAGCCGTGTGGGGCGACAGTTCCGCCAATCGCTCCGATCGTTTCCTCGCGTGCGTCGCCTACCTCGACGGCACGCACCCGAGCATCGTGATGTGCCGCGGCTACTACACGCGTGCCGTGCTCGCCGCGTGGGATTGGCGCGACGGCAAGCTCACGCCGCGCTGGGTCTTCGACTCCGACGACGGCACGCCCGGCAACGAGAAGTTCCGCGGTCAGGGCAACCACAACCTCTCCGTCGCCGACGTCGACGGCGACGGTCGCGACGAGATCATCTACGGCGCGTGCGTGATCGACGACAATGGCCACGGTCTCTACTCGACCGGCTGGGGCCACGGCGACGCGATCCACGTCGGCGACCTCGATCCGGAAAATCCCGGCCTCGAAGTCATGAGCATTCAGGAGCGTTTCGCCGGAGAGGGCATCAACGTGCGCGACGCGCGCACCGGTCGCCCGATTCTCCTCGTGCCGTCGGTGAAGGCCGACACTGAGGGCGGCGACAAAGGCGAAGGCCCCGGCCGCGGCAACGCGTTCAACATCGATCCGCGCTTCCCCGGCGTCGAAGTCTGGGCCGCTGGCTCCGGCATGGACGGCCTCTTCACGATGCGTGGTGAGAAATTCCTCGAACGCCGCCCGCGCGGTTTCCCGTGCAACTTCGGTCTCCTCTGGGACGGCGACCTGCTGCACGAGTTGCTCGATCGGAACCGCATCGTGAAGTGGAACTGGCAAACCGGCGCGATCGACTCGTTGCTCGTCGCCGAAGAGTGCGATTCGAACAACGGCACGAAATCCACGCCCGCGCTCAGCGTCGACCTGTGGGGCGACTGGCGCGAGGAAGTGATCTGGCGCACGAAGGACAACTCCGCGCTCCACATCTACACCTCAACGATCCCGACGCAGCACCGCCTCGTGACATTGATGCACGACCCGCAATACCGCCTCAGCATCGCCTGGCAAAACGTCGCCTACAACCAACCGCCGCACCCCGGCTTCTATCTCGACGAATCCGCCCCGCTCCCACCGAAGCCGCGCGTGCAATTTCCGGCGCAGCGCTGAGGGAGCGAGCATTTTGTGCCGCGCCCCCTACCTCGCCACGATCAACGCGTGACCACGATGCGGAAGAAGCACGGCGCGTTAGCCGTGGTCGGGTAGCTCGCCCGCCACGTTTCGATGCCGTTGGTCGTCGATGCGAGCGCGTGGGAAACTCCCGCAGTGGTCCACGTTTTCAGATCCGCCGACGTCTCCACGGTGAAGACGACATCGCCGCGATCCGCTGGGCGGGCATAGGTTAAAGTCCATCCTCCAGACATGAGTTCCAACGTGGTCGCAATGGCTCCGTTAACCGAGCGAGGATCGAGTCCAAACGCGTATTCAAGCAGATTGGAGAGTCCATCGTGGTCCGGATCCGCCGTAGGTCCGCTGATCGAGGTCTGTTGCATTTCGTCGGCAGCAAAGTGTGCAGCGAGCCACGTTTGATAGCCGGAAGCGGCAGCCGCCTGCTCGAGGGAGAGCCGTCGCGACAGGCCATGAGCAACCACATCAACGTAACCCGTGCGCGCCGAACTCGGATTGACATCCGCCACGAGCGTCAGGCTCCACCCGCTCTGCCCGTCCGTGGACGCGATCACCGCGTCGCGGAGCCACGGCGGGCCCAGCGCCACCTCGGGTTGGATGCCGGGCGAGACTGCGATTTGCCAGACAAGTTCGCCTCCGCCAGCGGAGATCTGCCGCCGAGCGGGTGTAACATCGAGCGTAGAGAAAATCGCGCCCACCGATTTGTCGGTTGTCATGGTCAGCGTCGCCACGGAGTTCGCACCCGAAAGATATCCCGTCCAGCCATAGAAGCCATTGTTCGTAGCCGGTTGCGCACTGAGCATCACGACCTCACCGAAGTCGTAGCGAGTCTTCACCGGCGCTACCGTCACGGTGCCGGCGTTGCGCGGCGACACGTCGATCGAAAGGAGGAAAGTGTTGGCGCTGAAATTGGCGGTGTAGTTTGCGCCTCCAACCGGAACAGTGATTTGGCGCACCGCACTGGTCACGCCGTCGCTCCAGTTCACGAAAGTGAAACCGGCGCCGGCGGTGGCGGTCAGCGTGATGGTCGTGCCGGCAGTGAACGTGCCGCCGCCCTGCACCGAACCGCCGTTGGCGGGGCTAGCGGCCACGGTCACCGTTGCATCGTCGGAGGTAACCAGTCCGAGGTCGTCGAGATAGAGATTCGAATCGGAAATTCCCGGCGCCAAACCACCGACCAACACGCCCGCAGTGACCGTAAACTCAAATTGGACGGCCTGTCCCGCGTAACGCGACACGTCGGCATAGTAGGTGGCGAACGCGCTGTTGCCGACCAGCGAAGCGCGAATCGGCTCGCGCACCTGCTCGCGCGTGCCGCCGCGTAAAACGGCGACCTCGAGGTAGTCGTCACTCGCGCTCGGAGCGTAAGTGTAGCCGCGCCGCAGGCGGAACGAGAACTGGCGTGCCGTTGCCGGCAGGTAGGTCAACACTGTGCGCACGCGTGACAGCATCGTGTCCCCCGGCTGGGGCAGCGCAACCAGCGGCGATGACAAAAGCATGGCCTGACCGCCTCCGACTTCCGCCAAGAGCGGCCCGCGCAACTCGGTGGCACCGAGAAAGCCCGGCACGGTGCAGGGCGCGACAATTTCACCGGGATCGTAGAGCGCGAAGTCGCCGTTGAAAATGGGCCGCTCGGGATAGGTCACCACATCGTTCACCTGACCGAGCGAGCCAGTATCGGAATCAGGCAGGCGCTCGGGTTCGCGGTAGTCCACGACGCCACTGTCGCGCGTGGGAAAGTCGTCGCGGCCAAATCGTCCGCCGAGACGAGAGGTGGTAAAGCCCACCGATTCGTCCGACTTGCGTCCGGAATACCAGCTGGAGCGCACTTCGAGACCATCAACCGCGTGACCGACGCTGTCGGGATTGACCGTTCCGTGATAGAAACCGTGCGTGTTGGAATGTGAGTGATTGAGCCACGCATTGTAGAACCCATCGAAATCCGTGAGATCCTCCGTGCGCGCATGGTTGATCGCACGCCCGTGGGGATTGTCCGCCGCGCCACCACCCTTCGTAGCGAAATAGTCGTCCGCGTAGCGCACGTTCTCCCACACATTCACATTGGGTAAGCGCGCGGCGCCATCCACCGGAATCCAAGATTCGTCGAAGTCGTGAGGATCGAGCACGGTCAACTGATCCACTTCGATATTCGCGGCGGCCAGACGGCGCGCAGCCTCGCTGATCACCACGGTGCCGAAGCTGTGCGCAATCAGGTGCAAGGGCGTGCCCGCAGCGAGGAAGGACGCGGCATGTTCGCCACATCCACCGCGCAGTGCAGCCTCCAAGGCATGACCAGCGACGGCCGCGTGACCGAGTGGCGAAGCCAGAGTGTTGTTGGCGTAGGTGCCCCAGTGGTAAATGATCACCTGTTCGCCGATCTTTGCCGGGTCGCTTGCGTCGGCCGAAGCATCGGAGCCCTCGACGAATTGCGGCGAGAATTTCTCGGAGGTCGCTCGTTGCTCCGCGCCGGCGAGACTCAGTCGCGTCAAGGTTGTGACGCCGCTCTCCTCAAAACTCATCAGCCAAAGTTTGCCGCGCCCCGCCCGGTTGAGCATCGCGATAGCCAGGTCGTAGAGCCATCCGGGCGCCGTTCCGGCGCCGGGCAAATAGCCATGCGTCACCGCGGTGACGCCGAATTTCGGGTTGTGCAGACGCACCCGCTTGGTGGTCTCCGCGACCCCACCGCCCGGGCGGGAGGCGACCACCCGAATCGCCAAATCCTCGGTGGCGTCGATCGCCACTGTGCGACCGGAGGCGGTGACTTTGTAACTCGTCTCGCCGTTGGCGTCGGTCGGCGCGAGTGCGATCGGGGTCGCGCCCACGAAAGCGTCGAAAACCTGCACCGACGCGCCGCTCGTGTTCACCATCTGGTCGCCCTGCTGATGAGTGACCTTGATCGTGATCGTCGACGACTCTCCGGTCCGCAGCGCAATGGGCAGGCGCGGCCAGATCGAGACCTGCGGCGGCGGCACGGAAAACACGCCGAACGACGAGTTCCAGCTCCACGAATCTGTGTAGCGGAAGCCTTCCAGATCCGTCTCAAGAGTTACGTAATACGAATAGGAACCCAGATCGGACAAACTGACGGTCGCTTCGACCGTCATATCGGTCGCCGAACCGGCAATCGTCGTGGTTCCGGTGCGCACCACATCGTTCGTGGCGTCCCGCAATCGGTCGAGCGCCAGCGTCCACCGCACGGCCGCGACCGATCCGGTGGGATTCGCGAGCAGCAAGCGCGCCTTGACGGTGCTCCCGGGATTCACGCTGTCGCTCGGGCCGAGAATGCGCTCCGCGCCGGCGGCGTCGACCGCCGCGAATTCCACCGCTCGCACGTAGGGCAAATTTCGAATCAGCGGCGCCGCGGTGGTCGCGCCTGCGGCTACCGTATAGCTGCGCTTCCAGCTCCAGTATTCCGTGTGTCCGGTCGGGCTCTGGTATTTGCCGGTGACATGATAGGTGCCAGGCGCCAGATCCTCGAATCGCACCGGAGTCGCGATGCCGGCGCCGAATTTTTCCAGCCCGGCTTCCTCGACCACGATGCTCAAGCGGGCCGGATCCGGCTGCGTTTCGCTGAGCGCCCGCAGCGAAGCGGCGATCGCGCCGGTCGAAGGCGTGACCGTGAGCAGCGCCGAATCTGCTACGCCGGCGGCGCGCAGTAAAAACTCCGGATCGCCACCGCCTACGCCGTCATCCAGCCAGCGCGCGGCCCAAGTCGCGAAACCCACGCCGTCTGCACCAATCGGGACGTTGATCGTTTCCACGAAATCGTCCGCCAAGGGGTCCGATTCGTAAATCGACACCGAAACATGGCCGCCCGCCATACCGACGGAGTCGATGCGGATCACGGCCGGTTGACCGGCGCGAACGGACGTCAAGGTCGGCGCACTCGTCGTCGCATCACTGCGCCAGCTCAGCGCCGTGATGCGCGGCGTAAGGCGGGTAAAACTGCGGCTCGCGGGCGAACTCACGGTGGCATTGCCCAGCTTGTCGTAAGCGTAAACGCGCCAGTAATAAGTCCCATCCGCGCTGACCGTATCGCTGTAATTGGTCGTGGTCAGTCCGGTGCGACGGGTCGAGGAGCTGAAGGCGCTGTTGTTCGCCCACTCGAGCGTGTAGTCGCGGAAGCCACTGCCGCTCGCCGAATCGCTGGAGCCGCCCCACGCGAATGCCACCGAATTGCTCGTGACCGTCGCGGCATCGCTCGGCGCGCTCAGCGCCGGCGCGCTCGGCCCCGTTTTGTCGGTCACACTCAACTGCGCGGAGTCGGTGGCGCCGTTGACCCGAAGAAAATACTCCGGGTCGCCACCGCCGACACCGTCGTCCGTCCACTTCGCCGTCCACGCCGCCGTGCCGTAGCCAGACGAGTTAATGGTGACTGAAATCGTCTGGATCGTGTCGTTCGAAACCGGATCGTTTTCCAAAATGGTCACCTGCACGGTCGAACTGGCCATGCCCGTGGCATCGACGCGGACATAGATGGTCTGCCCCGCTTCGATGATGCTGAGCGTCGACGCGCCACTGGAGGAGCCGCTTCGCCAGCTCAACCCGGTGATGCGCGGCGTGAGACGGACAAGACTACGACTCGCGGGCGAACTCACCGTCGGGTTTCCAAGTTTGTCGTAGGCGTAGACGCGCCAGTAATAGGTCCCGTCCGCGCTGACCGTATCGGTGTAATTGGTCGTGGTCAGCCCGGTGCGACGGGTCGCGGAGCTGAAAGCGCTGTTGTTCGCCCACTCGAGCGTGTAGTCGCGGAAGCCGCTGCCACTCGCGGAGTCGTTCGACGAGCCCCACGTGAATGCCACCGAACTGCTCGTCATCGTTGCAGCATCGGCCGGCGCGCTCA
>JAEYUW010000046.1 GCA_023432225.1 Verrucomicrobiota bacterium | reverse complement strand
TAGACGCAAAGAACCGCATCTCGTCGCCAAGATGCGGTTCGGGGAAAATGGTCGGGCTGGTGAGATTCGAACTCACGACCTCTTGCACCCCATGCAAGCGCGCTACCAGGCTACGCTACAGCCCGATGATTCATCGGAAGGACGAAGAAGCCCCACGCATTCCGGCGAGGCAAGTCATTATTTTTGGCGCGACGTGAGCGCGATGGCGTCCCCGGCGTGACTCGAACACGCGACCAGCGGTTTAGAAAACCGCTGCTCTATCCAGCTGAGCTACGGGGACAACCGTCCGGCGCACTTTGCGTGGCGCCCGCGCTCTTGTCGAGAACACGAAACCACCCGCAAAACAGCGCGCCCTCCGGCGGTAAGCTCGGAGGGCGCGAGAAAGTGGTGGAGCAGATCGGGATCAAACCGACGACCTCGTCGTTGCGAACGACGCGCTCTATCAACTGAGCTACTGCCCCGAAGGGAGGTGTTTGTTTGCAGACCGATTTCGCCGGAGTAAACCAAAATTTTTCCGTCACCGCGCAGATGTTGCAGAAAAACTCCCGACCCGCGGCGGGGACTGGCCCTGAATTTGCTGTTGCACCTCCCACCGTGGAGCGGGAAACAGACCCTCCGCCGGTTCACATCATTCCATTTTTAAAGCCATGAAGAAGACCACCAAGAAGGCAGCCGCCCCTGCGGCCGCCGCTCCCAAAGCCACCAAAGCGTCCGCCAAAGCTCCGGCGAAGAAGTCCGCCTCGGCCGCTGCTCCGCTCGCTCGTCGCAAGTCGGCCGAGCAACCCGAAGCACCGGCCACGCTGATCACCGCGCGGGTCGACATCGGCTTCGGCAACCATCTCTACCTCCGCGGTGAAGGTCCGGGGCTCAGCTGGGACCACGGCATCGCGATGGACTGCGTCGCCGCCGACGGCTGGACTTCGACCCTCAAGGGCGCCAGCGCCCCGGTCGTGTTCAAGGTGCTCATCAACGACCTCACCTGGTGCGCCGGCAACGACTACGTCGTCGAGCCTGGCCAAAGCGTCACGGTCACGCCGACGTTCTGAGCGAACGCCGCAACCATCCAACTCCCGCGATCAATCCGGGTCCGGGTTGATCGCCCTCAACGCAGCGCGGACGTCCTCCGCGCTGATTTTTTCTCCGTCGGCTCGCACCGGCTCGAGCACCGTGCAGCGCAGCTTCACGCGTGAAAACGGCCACGGGATGTAAAGCTTGTCCCAGCTGCGCAGCCGCTTCGCCCGCGTGAACTCCGCCCCGAGCAGCACCATCGGCGCATTGAGTCGGCGCGTGACGACGAGCACGCCCGGTTCGACGACATACATCGGACCGCGCGGGCCGTCCGGCGTGATGCCGATGTCGTGTCCCTCGCGCATGCGGTCGATGAGGAGTCGCGCCGCCTCGCGCCCGAGATTGCTGCTCGAGCCGCGCACCGGATGAATGCCGATCATCCGATAAAATGCCGCGAGCCACGCGCCGTCCTTGCTCGCGCTCACGAGCCCGTAGACGCGCCGCTGCGTGCGGAAACGGCGGAAAAACTCGGGCGAAAGAAACAGCCGATTGTGCCACAGCACGATCGCGGCCGGCACATCGGACTTCGAAAGCCGCTTCACGGTCTCCGCGTCGGCCTCGAGTCGCAACGTGCGCACCCAAACACGCAGCAACGTCGCCACGCACCACAACGCCGCCCGGCGCCAGCCGCGCACTTCATTGATCAGATCTGAGGTCGGTGTTTCCAGAGCCCTCGTTATGCGGGGAGCGCCGCCGGTCCGCCAAGCTCAACTTCGCGCCATCGATCACTGAATCTTTCTCGTTCTCTTAATCTTAATCTTTCTCTCTGCTCCGACCGCTTCGCCGCCTCCAGGCGAGAGAAAGATTAAGATTAAGAGAACAAGGAAAGATTGTGACCCACGCACTTCCGTCCTGTCCTTTTTTGCCCACGCCACCGGTGGCGATGGACGCAAGCGCCCTGACAACGCACGGCGATGCCCGCGACGCCGCCTTTTACCTTACCGCGCTGACTTACGGGCATTACCTCTGGCAACGCGGCCTCGCCGCGCGCGCCACGCTCTGCCTCGACCGCGCGCTCGGCGCGGATTTGCGCGGCGACGAGCCCGTCCTGCGCGAATGGCCGTTGCCTTACGCGGCGATGCGCTGGTTTCTCGCGCACACGCCGCCCGACGTCTTCATCGGCAATCCGCGCGTGCACTTCCAACATCTCGCCGACCGAATGAACGCGCCGCGCCGCGATCAACGCCGCTGGCGCGCCTGGGCTTGCTGGGCGCTCGCCCGCGCCGCACGCCCCGAGTGGCCCGCCGATCTCAAGCACCGCGTCATCGAGCCGACGCTCGACGAGATCGCGTCACGCCTCGCCCGTCATGGCCTCGCCGGCGAAGTGGAACTCTGGCGCGACGCGCTCGGCAAGTCGTCGCCAAAGTAGCGGGAGCTTCCAGATCCCGTTCTTCCCGACCCTGTCACACGCGGGAGCAGGATGATCCCGCCACTTTGAATGCTCCCCGTGGCGCGCTCGAATCCCGTCCTCCGCGACCTCTATAAAGCGATAACCGGCCCGGCGCTAAGCGCCGCGGCCGGTTGAACACACGAACTAACACACAAATTGGTTTACTCGCCGTCGTCGCCGATCGAGGCGGTCGCGCAGCTGTCGATCGCTTCCTTGCACTTGGCGATCTCTTCCTCGGTCACCGGCTGCTTCGTGACGTAGGAGGTGCCCGTCTCTTCGTTACGCGCGAAATTGTCCGGCGCGATCACGCGGCATTGGTCACAGTCGATGCAGCTGGAGTCGACATAGAAGCGACCGGTGACGTTGTAGGAGAGACGATCAGTGAGAGTGGCCATGGTGGAGAAAAGTGACGCGCACACTGTAGCGCATCACGGCGCGGTGCGCTCCCCACGCTTTGCCGGGCACTTCGCGTTTCTTGGCGAGATGGTATTAGTTGCAACCGGGCTAATCGGCTCCTCCGGCCAATCGATGATTAGCTTCTGACAATTAACGGAACGGTTCCGGCGTTGAATAGAAGTTGGCAGATTCCGAAGCTGCTCTTACCAAAAAAACATGAACGGCCATTCCCACGCATTCCTGGCCCTCTTTCTCGGCGTCGCTGTCGCCTTCCCGCTGCTTCTTTTGGGTGTCGCTCAGCTCTGGGTGCGGTTCTTCCAACCCGCCAAGCCCAACGCGCTCAAGAATGCGGTCTATGAATGCGGTCTTCCTCCCCAGGGCGAATCCTGGATCCAGTTCAAGGCGCACTATTATCTCTACGCGATTCTGTTCCTGATCTTCGACGTCGAGGTGCTGTTCCTCCTGCCCTTCGCCGTCGCCTTCACCGGCCTGCCCGCGGGCGCCCTGTTCGCGATGCTGGTGTTCATCCTTCTTCTTGCCGAAGGCCTCGTGTGGGCCTGGGCCCGCGGCCACCTCAACTGGAAATGAGCGACGCTCCCTCCACGCCAACTCCGACGCCGTTCCCGGCCGCCGGAAACATCTCCGACGCAGAGCGCGAAGAGCTCCGCCGCCACGGCATCCTGCTCACCTCGCTCGAGGAGCTCTATAACTGGGGCCGCGCGAACTCGATCTGGCCGCTGCAGTTCGGTCTGGCCTGCTGCGCCATCGAGATGATCGCTGCCGCCACGGCGCGCTTCGACATCGCCCGCTTCGGCGCCGAGATTTTCCGCCCGTCGCCGCGCCAAGCCGACCTCATGATCGTCTCCGGCACCGTCACCAAGAAAATGGCGCCGAACGTCGTCCGCCTCTGGAACCAGATGCCCGAGCCGAAATACTGCATCGCGATGGGCGCGTGCGCGATTTCCGGCGGCCCCTTCAAGCAGGGCTACAACGTCCTCAAAGGTGTCGACCGCTTCATTCCGGTCGACATCTACATCCCGGGTTGCCCGCCGCGCCCCGAGGCGCTGCTCAACGGCCTGATCGAGCTCCAGAAGAAGATCCAGAGTGAGAAGGTCGCCGGTCCGCAGACCGCGAAACACCTGCGCTCGGACGTGCAAAGCGAGTTTCCCGTTCCCGAATACGGCGAGCACGACATCGTGCCCTCGAAAAATCCCGACGTGTGGTCGCCGCCGTCGCTCCCGCGCAAGGCCTGAGCCATGGAAACGCTCGAACAAATCCGCGATCGCATCGCCGCGCGCTTTCCCGGCGCCAAGGTCTCGATCCAGCTCAACCCCGGCGCTGCCGCCGAACACTCGCTGCTCATCGACTCGAAGCTCGGCCGCGAAATCGCGCTCTTCCTGCGCGACGACGAGGCCCTGCAACTCGACTATTGCTCCAACGCCACGGGCGTCGACTGGCTCGACAAGGAAGTGGTCGACGTGAAGAAGACCACCGTCCCCGACCCCGCCGGTGGCCCGGCCAAGGTCGTTGAAGAGAAGACCAAGCGCACCGAGCCCGGTTACCTCGAGGCTGTCTATCACCTCTACTCGATGGCGCTGAAACACGGCCCGGTCGTCATCCGCATGCGCACCGGCAACCGCAGCGACAACGTGAAGCTCCCCTCGCTCACGCCCGTGTGGCGCTCGTGCGATTTCCAGGAGCGCGAAATCTTCGATCTCTACGGCATCGTCTTCGAAGGTCACCCGGATCTCCGCCGCCTGCTCATGTGGGACGAGTTCAAAGATCACCCGATGCGCAAGGACTACGTCTCGCCGGACGACTTCGAATACGAGCCGACCCCGCACGACGCCGTCCTCGCCCGCGCCAAGGCCCACTATCCTCCGCCTGCGGCGCAGCCGCAGGACGGACCCTCCGTAGCTTCAGCGAAGGAGGGCGCCAAATCATGAGCCTCTCCCAATTTTCCAACTTCACCTCGCACCAAGGCCCGACTGTTCGCGCCGTGAAGGATCCGTTCCACGGCGACCTCCTCGAGGTCTCGATGGGACCGCAACACCCGTCGACCCACGGCGTGTTCCGCATGGTCGCCACGCTCGACGGCGAGCAGATTGTGAAGCTGAAGCCCGTCTTCGGCTACCTGCACCGCAATCACGAGAAAATCGCCGAAGGCACGAGCTACCTCGGCTCGATGCC
Source organism: Verrucomicrobiota bacterium (assembly GCA_023432225.1). Classification (GTDB taxonomy): domain Bacteria; phylum Verrucomicrobiota; class Verrucomicrobiia; order Opitutales; family Opitutaceae; genus Didemnitutus. Next base: position 231,258 of record JAEYUW010000046.1, on the reverse strand, counting down.
CTACACGGACCGACTCGACTATCTCTGCTCGATGTCGACGAACTGGGCCTACGCGATGGCCGTGGAAAAGCTCGCCGGCCAAGCCGTGCCCGACCGCGCGCAATACCTCCGCATCATCCTCGCGGAAATGACGCGCCTGGTGAACCACACCTGCCTCGTCGGCTTCCTCTTCAACGACCTCGGCACCTCGTTCACGCCGCTCCTCTACGGCTTCCGCGAGCGCGAGAAGTTCCTCGATCTCTTCGAGGCGCTCAGCGGCTCGCGCATGATGTGCAACTTCCAGCGCTTCGGCGGCTGCCGCGTCGATCCCTCGCCGGAGTGGCTCGCCGCCGCGCAGAAGCTCGTGGCCGATTACCCGCGCTTCCTCGACGAGTGGGAGCAGATGCTCACCGGCAACGAGATCATGCTCGCCCGCACGCAAGGCGTCGGCGTGCTCGACGCGAAGGCCGCCATCAACGCCGGCATCACCGGCCCGTGCCTCCGCGCCTCCGGCTACAACTACGACCTGCGCAAGGTCGACGGCTACGGCTTCTACCCGCGCTTCGATTTCCGCGTGCCGCTCGGCGAGCACGGCGACACCTACGACCGCTACATGCTCCGCATTCTCGAAATGCGCGAGTCGGTCAAAATCCTCGAGCAAGCCTTCCGCGATCTCCCCGCCGGCCCGGTCATGGACCCCAAGGCGAAGATCCGCGGCTTCCGCCCGAAGGCCGGCGAAGCTTACGGCCGCATCGAAGGCCCGAAGGGCGAACTCGGTTTCTATCTCATCAGCGACGGCACGCCCAATCCGTATCGTTACCGCGTCCGTCCGCCCACGCTCATCAACCTGACGCTGCTCGAGGAAATGTGCCTCGGCCATACCATCGCCGACTCCGTCGTCATCCTCGGCAGCATCGACATCGTCCTCGGAGAAGTGGACCGATGAACCATTGCGGACTGCAGATTGCGGATTGCGGAATGGCGCGAAGCGACTCGCGCGATACCCGACAATTCTCCTCCGCGGTCTCCGCTCAATCCCACGCTGCGCGTCTGCCTCAATCCGCATTCCGCAATCCGAACTCCGCAATTTGAACATGCTCGGCACCGGACTCCTCAAAGGCCTCGCCGTCACCGCGAAGAACTTCGTCGGCAGCTACACCACGCGCGAGCGCATGGTGACTGTCTCTTATCCCGAAGAGAAGGCGCCGATCGGCGAAAATTACCGCAGCTTCCCCTTCCTCGTCTGCGAGACGCCCGACGACCCGATGGGCACGCTGCGCTGCGTCGCCTGCCAGATCTGCGAGAAGGAATGCCCGCCGCAGTGCATCTACATCGAGAAATCGAAGGACAAGAAGCCCGACGCCACCGGCAAGCAGCAGTTCTATCCCGCGATCTTCGACATCGACACGTCCGTCTGCATGAGCTGCGGCATCTGCGCCGAGGTTTGCCCGTTCGACTCGATCAAGATGGACAAGGTCTTCGAGGTCGCACCGTCGAACCGCTTCGAAGGCCTGCTCCTCAAGCGCGAGCAACTCGCCAAGTCGAACGCCTACTACAACGAGATCCGCCCGGCCGAAGCTTCCGAAGTCGACGCCCGTCTCGCCGCCGACCGCAAAGCCGCCGAGGAAAAAGCCAAGGCCGCCGCGGCTGCTGCCGCCGCCAAAGCCGCTGCTGCGAAAGCCACACCTGCTGCGCCCGCGACTCCGGCCGCCGCCGCTCCCACTTCCACCCCCGCGTCCGCCGCTCCCGCCACTGCTGTTAAACCTCAACCCGCCCCCGCGCCCAGCGCGTCGGCTCCCCAGCCGCCCGCCGCCTCATGAGCGTTCTCGGTCTCTCAGCTCTCAGCTCTTCACTCTCCACTGCCGCGGCGCCTGCCGCCGCTTCCGCCGACGGCGCCTTCCTCGAAGTCCTGCCGCTCATCGTGCGCGACGAGATCGTCGGCTGGTTCCCCGACTCGCTCCAGTGGCTCGTCAGTTCGCTGATCACGATCATCGTCATCCTGACGGTCTTCGGCGTGTTCTTCGCCTTCACGACGATCGCCGAGCGCAAACTCCTCTCGCGCCTGCAAAACCGCCTCGGCCCGAATCGCGCCGGCCTGCCCTTCTGGAAGAACGGCCCGCGCCTCTGGGGCCTCACGCAGCCCTTCGCCGATGCCGTCAAGGCGCTCACGAAAGAGGACATCGTGCCGGCCACCGCCGACAAGCTCCTGCACTTCCTTGCTCCGGTCACCATCGTCGCGTTCTCGCTCCTCGGTTACGCCGTGCTGCCCTTCGGCCGCCACATGATCCCGGTCGATCTCGACGCCGCGATCCTCTACTTCTTCGCCGCCGGCGCCGCCACCGAACTCGCCATCTTCATGGCCGGTTGGTCGAGCCGTAACAAATACTCGATCCTCGCCGCCATGCGCGCGCTCGCGCAGCTCATCAGCTACGAGCTGCCGCTGATTCTCTCCGTCGTCCCCGCGATCCTCATCGTCGGCACGCTCTCGACCCAGCAGCTGGTCGAGGCGCAAGGCGGCTGGCTGTTCGGTTTCCTCCCGCAATGGCACGTCTTCACGCCGTGGGGCTTCGCGGGTTTCCTCATCTTCCTCGTCGCCGCGCTGGCCGAGAGCAACCGCTCGCCGTTCGACTTGCCCGAGGCGGAATCCGAGCTCATCGCCGGTCACCTCACGGAATATTCCGGCTTCAAATACGCGCTCTTCTTCATGGCCGAATACTTCGGCCTCTTCGCCCTGAGCGGCCTCGGCATCACGGTCTTCCTCGGCGGCTGGCAGGCGCCGTTCCCCTTCCTCGAGTTCATCCCGTCCTATCTCTGGTTCATGGGAAAACTCGTCGTGATGGTCGTGTTCTTCATCTGGATCCGCGGCACGCTGCTGCGCCTCCGCATCGACCAGCTCACGCGCCTCGCCTGGCAATTCCTCGTGCCGCTCGCGCTGATCAACCTCGCCAACGCCGCGTTCTGGGCGCTGACCACCTCGTGGACCGGTCCGCTCCAAGCCGCCCGCTGGGCGATCTCCGCTGCGGTCATCATCGTGCCCTTCCTCGTGATCAGCCGCCGCCTCAACAAGGGCCGCGCGCCCCGCTCTTACCGCTACGCGTCATGACACTCGCGCTGCTCCTCATCGCCTTCGTGACGCTGGCCGCCGCCGCGGTCGCCATGTCGTTGCGCAACCTGATTCACAGCGCGCTGCTGCTGATCGCCAGCTGGGCCGGCCTCGCCGCGCTCTACCTCTGGTCCGGCGCGCAGTTCGTGGCCTTCGCGCAGATCCTCGTCTACGTCGGCGCCATCTCGATGGTCGTGCTCTTCGCCGTGCTGCTGACCAAGCAGGGCGGCGACCTCGGCCCGGTCGAGCCCGCCTCGCTCTCGCGCGCCATGCTCGCGATCATCGCCGCCGGCGGCGTCGCCGGCGTGATGCTCGGCGCCATCCTCGGCTCGCCGCTCGCGACCGCCACCGCCGAACCGGCCACCGTCACCGTCCGCCAATTGGGCGAACAACTCATGGGTCGCCACGCCGTCTCGCTCCTCATCACCGGCCTGATCCTCACCGTCGCGCTCCTCGGCGCCGTGGTGATCGCCGCCCAAGACAAGGAGGACGCGTCGTGAGTCCGCTTCAAATCTGCCTCGTCGTCTCGACGCTCCTTTTTTGCGTCGGCCTCATCGGTGCCCTCTCGCGCAGCAACAGCATCCTCGTGCTCCTCGGCATCGAGCTGATGCTGAACGCCGCGAACCTCAACTTCATCGCCTTCTGGCGCTACGGCCCGCATCCGGAGCTAGGCACCGGCGTGATCTTCGTCCTCTTTTCCATCGCCGTGGCCGCCGCTGAGGCCGCTGTCGGCCTCGCCCTGGTGATCGCGATTCATCGTCACCGGAAGAGCATCCGGCTCCAGGAAGCCGCCACGTTGAAAGGCTGATATGCGCAAGCTCACCCAATTGCGGATTTCGGATTGCGGACTGCGGATTGAAAAATCCCAACGTCGCGCGTCCGGCATTCCGCAATCCGCATTCCGCAATCCGCAATGCCGATGACCCTCTCCGCCCACTCTCTCTGGCTCATCCCCGCCCTGCCGCTCGCCGCTGCCGCGATCGGTGCGCTGACGCCGCGCAAGGGCCGCACGCTCGCCGCCGGCGCCGCCATCCTGTCGATGGCCGCCGCGTTCGTCGTCTCGTGCCTCGCGTTGAACGGCGCCCTCGCCCACCCGGCCGCGCATCAAGTCTATAACTTCGACTGGTTCGACCTCGGCCACGGCGCCCTGCGCCTCGGCTTCCTGCTTGATCCGCTGACCGCGTTCATGTGCGTGATGGTTTCCTTCGTTGGCCTGCTGATCTTCATCTTCAGCACCGGCTACATGAAGGAGGACGCGAACTTCAAACAGTTCTTCTGCTTCCTCAGCCTGTTCGCCGCCGCGATGCTCGGCCTGCTCGTCGCCAACAGCCTTCTCCTCCTCTTCATCTGCTGGGAACTCGTCGGCCTCGCCTCGTATCTGCTCATCGGTTTCTGGTTCCATAAGCCGTCCGCCGCCGCCGCGGCGAAGAAGGCCTTCATCACGACGCGCATCGGCGACCTCGGTTTCCTGCTCGGCATGCTCTGGCTGCAACACGCCAGCGGCACGCTGCTGTTCTTCGATGCCGGCAAGGGCGTGCTCGAGTCGTCCGTCCTCCAAACCCTCCTCGGCCAACAAGTCTGCGGTGGCCTCGCGGTCTCGACCGCCATCGGTCTCCTCATCTTCTGCGGCGCGGTCGGCAAGTCCGGCCAATTCCCGCTGCATGTCTGGCTCCCCGACGCGATGGAGGGCCCGACGCCCGTCTCCGCGCTGATCCACGCCGCCACGATGGTCGCCGCCGGCGTGTTCCTCATCGCCCGGGTCTATCCGCTGATGGCGATCGACCAGATGCTGGCCAACGTCCCGGTGCACGCACTCACGGTCGTCGCCTTCATCGGTGCTATCACGGCGCTCATGGGCGCCGTCATCGCCGTCGCGCAAAACGACATCAAACGCATCCTCGCCTTCTCCACCGTCTCGCAGCTCGGCTACATGATGCTCGCGATCGGCGTCGGCTCGTGGACCGCGGCGATCTTCCACCTGCTCACGCACGCCTTCTTCAAGGCGCTGCTCTTCCTCGGCGCCGGCTCGGTCATCCACGCCGCGCACCACGAGCAGGACATCCGCGCGCTCGGCGGTCTGCGCGGCCACATGAAGGTCACGTTCGCCACCTTCGCCGTCGGCATGATGGCGCTCGCCGGCGTGCCGTTCCTCTTCTCCGGCTTCTGGTCCAAGGAATCCATCCTGCACGCCGCGCACGTCTGGGAAACGTCGCACCTCCCGTTCTACGCCGCGATCGTCGCCGTTGTCCTCACCGCCTTCTACAACACCCGCCTGATGGCCGAGGTGTTCTTCGGCAAGGCCCGCTCGCACGGCTCCGAACACGCGCACGAAAACGGCCCCGCGATGACGGTCCCGCTGATCATCCTCGCCACCTTCGCCATCACGCTCGGCTTCCTCGGCACTCCCGCCTATCCGTGGCTGCAAGCGATGCTGCAAGGCCAGCACGCAGTCCACGGCCACTCGCTCCTCGAAGGCGCCGGCCTGATGGTCACGTCGATCGTCCTCGTCGCCGTCGGCATCGGCGCCGGCTGGGCGATCTACGGCCGCCGACCGCGCGTTGACGCCGCCGCCGCTGATCCCATCGAGAAACGTTTCCCCGGCGTCTTCGCCGCGCTCGGCAATCGCCTCGGCTTCGACGAACTCTACGCCGCCACCGCCTTCAAGGCCAACGCCGCGCTCGCCACGCTCTCCGACTGGTCCGACCGCTACGTCTGGGACGGCGCCGTGCGCCTCCTCGCCGGACTCGGCGAGTTCACCGGCGTCGTGAACCGCGACACCGATGAGCAGGGCCTCAACGGCGGCTTCAACTCCGCCGCGGAAAGCCTCCGCGCCACCGGCATCGCTTACTCGAAGCGGCAAACCGGCAGCGCCCACGGCTACCTCCGCACACTGGTCCTCGGTTTCGTGATCGTCCTCCTCGTCGTCATCTTCGGAGGTGCGCGATGAACCCAATCCTCTTTAGCCACGAAAAACACAAAGCGCCCGGCGGCACCTCACGTCTGCCCAGCGCCTATAGGCGCGCGGTCCTCGCGTCCGCATCGGACCTGCGCCTTTTCGTGTTCTTTGTGGCCAACCCCTCCGGCCCTTCTGCGCATTCTGCGCCTTTTGTGGCCCATCCCTTTCTGAGCGCATGAACTCGCTGCCGCTCCTTTCGCTCATCATCTTCGTGCCGTGGGCCGGCGCGCTTCTGCTCGCCCTGCTGCCCAAGCTCCCCGCCGGACCGACCCGCGCGCTTGCGCTGGTCTTCAGCCTTTCGACGCTCGGCCTGGGCACGACCGTGCTCTCCGGCTTCGATCCGGCAGCCGGCCTCCAATTCGTCGAGAAGCACGCGTGGATCTCGGCGCTCGGCGTCAATTACCACCTCGGCATCGACGGCCTGAGCCTCGTGCTCGTGCTGCTCACCGGCATCATCGCCCCGGTCGCGCTCTTCGGCACCGTCCGCGCCGCGAAACAGCCCGCGCTCTACGCCGCGCTGTTCCTCTTCCTGCAAGGCGCCGCGCTCGGCGTGTTCCTCGCGCTGGATTTCTTCGCGTGGTTCATCTTCTGGGAACTGAGCCTCGTCCCCGCCTTCTTCCTCATCAAACTCTGGGGCGGTCCCGGCGCATCGCGCGCGGCCTACCAGTTCGTCATCTACACCATCGGCGGCAGCGCGTTCATGCTGATGGCGTTCGCCGCGCTGTTCGTTGCCACGGGCACTTTCGACTTCGTCGCCCTCGCCGCGCTGGCCAAGTCCGGCGCGCTGGCCGCGAAGCTCGGTGCCGTCGGCAGCTCCTGGCAATTCATCGTCTTCCTCGGCGTGTTCCTCGGCCTCGCGGTCAAGGTGCCGCTCTTCCCCTTCCACACCTGGCTGCCACCGGCCTACGCCGAAGCGCCGACCGGTGCGTCGATGTTCCTCACCGGCGTGATGTCGAAGATGGGCGTCTACGGCTTCCTCCGCATTCTCTGGCCAATCTTCCCAGCGCAACTTCACGCCGCCGCTCCTTGCCTGATCTGGCTCGCCGTCGCGGGCGTCGTGCTCGGCGCCTACGCCGCGATCAAGCAGACCGATCTCAAGCGCATGGTCGCCTACTCGTCGGTCAACCACTTGAGCTACTGCCTGCTCGCGCTCTTCGCCGTCGCCCTCGCCGGCAAACCCGGTGAAGCCTCCGCGTCGGCCCTCAGCGGCGCGATCCTCCAGATGTTCAACCACGGCCTCTCCGCCGCCGCGTTGTTCTTCTGCGTCGGCGTCCTCGAAAACCGCTCCAATGGCCTGCGCGGCCTCAATGACTTCGGCGGCGTGCGCACCGCGGCTCCGCTCTTCGCGGCGCTGTGCGGCATCTCGATGTTCTCCTCGCTCGGTCTGCCCGGCCTCAACGGCTTCGTCGGTGAGTTTCTCATCTTCCGCGGCGTCTTCGGCCTCGCGCCGATGACCGCGGCCGTTTCGACGCTCGGCCTGCTCGCCACGGCGCTCTTCCTGCTCACGTTCTGGCAACGCGTCTTCCTCGGCCCCGCCAAGGGCGCCGGCGTGAATTTCCGCGATCTCGACGCCGGTGAAATCGTCACGCTGCTCCCGCTCATCGCCCTGATGTTCGTGCTCGGCCTGCTCCCGCAACTCCTCGCCGGCTTGGTCAATCCGCTCGTGACCTCGTGGGTTTCCTCTCTCCCGTAATGAACGCGCTTCCCTGCACCATCTACGTGTCCTTCGCCGGCGCCGCGCTCGCGCTGCTGGCCGGCGCGCGCTCGGCGCAACTGGCGCGCGTCGTGGCTCTCGTCACCGCGCTGACCTCCCTCGGCCTCGCGCTGTGGGCGGGCGCGCACTTTACGCCGACCAACGGGCTCCAGACGCTCGTCGATATTCCGTGGATCGCCGAACTCGGCGTTCGTTACCACCTCGCGGCTGACGGCATCAGCATGACGCTGATGGTCCTCACCGGCCTCGCCGCCACCGTCGGCGTGCTGTTCTCCTGGAACATCGAGGAACGCGTCGGCGAATTCTTCGCGTTCTACCTCACACTCATCGGCGGCGTGTTCGGCGTGTTCCTCAGCGTGGACGCGTTCCTGTTCTTCGTCTTCTACGAAATCGCGATCGTCCCGAAATACTTCCTCATCGCGAACTGGGGCTCCACCAACCGCGAATACGGCGCGATGAAGCTCGTGCTCTACTCGTTCGCCGGCAGCGCGCTCGTGATGGCCGGCCTGCTCTGGGCCTACGCCGCGTCCGGCGGTTCGAGCTTCGCGCTCTCCGATCTCGCGCTCGCCGCCACGCAATTCTCGCGCTTCGAGCAGCTCGGCATGTTCGCCCTCGTGTTCACCGGCTTCGCCGTGCTCGCGGGCATGTTCCCCTTCCACACGTGGGCGCCCACCGGCCACGTCGCCGCGCCCACCGCCGCTTCGATGCTGCTCGCCGGCGTCGTCATGAAGCTCGGCGCTTACGGCTGCCTGCGCGTCGCGATGGCGACGTTCCCGACCGGCCTCGCGTATTTCGCGCCGGTCATCGCGTGGCTCGCCATCATCGGCATCGTCTACGCCGGCCTCGTCGCGCTGGTGCAGGAGGACTTCAAGTTCGTCATCGGCTACTCGAGCGTCAGCCACATGGGCTTCGTGCTCCTCGGCCTCGCCGCCGCCAACACCGTCGCGGTCAGCGGCGCGGTGCTGCAAATGTTCTCGCACGGCATCATCGCCGGTCTGCTCTTCGCGGTCGTCGGCCGCATGGTTTACGAGCGCACGCACACGCGTAAACTCGCCGACCTGCGCGCCATGCCACTGCACAAGCTCCTGCCCTTTGCTGCCGTGACGTTCGTCATCGCCGGCCTCGCCTCGATGGGCATGCCGGGCTTCAGCGGCTTCCCGGCCGAGCTGACGATTCTCGTCGGCACTTGGAAAACCTCGCCGCTCTGGGCGCTCGTCGCCGCCACCGGCGTCCTCATCGCCGCGGCCTTCACGCTCCGCGCTATCCAGGTTTCCTTCTTCGGCAAGACCGACGCCGCCCCCGCGACCGCGCACGGTCACGATGCGCACGCGCATGAATTTCCGCCCATCACCTGGGCTGAGAAGGCCGGCGCGATCATCCTGATCGCCGCGATGGTTTACCTCGGCCTGAATCCCGACGCGCTGCTCGACTGGATCCGCCCCGCGCTCGAATCGCCGCTCTTCCGCGCGGCGCTGACGGGAGGTGCGTCATGAGTTTCCAATCCATTGGCCACAAAAAACACCAAACGCCCGACGGCACCGTGCATCTGTCTGGCGGCTATAGCCGCGCGGTCGCCATGCCCGCATCGGCGCTGAACTTTTCGTGTTCTTCGTGGCCCTCCCTGAATCTTCTGAGCCTTCTGTGCCTTTTGTGGCCCACCCTCCGCCCGATTGAAGGAGGTGCCTCATGAACGCTTTGAGCTACGCTGAACTCGGACGGGCCTTCCTGCCCGAAATCAACCTCACCATCGGTGCGCTGGTCGTGCTGGGCTTCGACCTCGCCACCGGCCGGAAGAAAACTTCCGCGCAACGCCTCAGCTCGGCCGTCTTCTTCGGGCTGATCGCGATCGTCGCGGCGCTCTACGCCTCGATCAACGCCGGCATCGGCGGCCCGGTCTTCGGTGGCGTCTTCTCGCTGGACCAGCTCACACTCGCCGCGCGCCTCGGCGTCCTCGTGCTCGCCGGCCTCACGCTCGGCCTGCTCCACGGCGCCGTCACGCTCCGCCACCCGGCCGAATACGTCGCGATCCTCCTGCTCTCGTCCGCCGGCTTCACGCTCATGGCGGGCGCACAACAACTCCTCGTCGCCTTCCTCGCCCTCGAACTCGCGAGCCTCGCGCTCTACGTTCTCGCCGGCTGGGACAAATCCTCGCCACAATCCGCCGAAGCCGCGCTGAAGTATTTCCTCTTCGGTGCGATGTCGGCCGCGTTCCTCCTCTTCGGCTTCAGCCTGCTCTACGGCGCCACCGGCTCGATCGACCTGCCCGTCATCGCCATCCAGCTTTCGCAAGGCATGACGCCGCTCGTGGTCGTGGCGCTCGCGATGATCATCGTCGGCTTCGGCTACAAAGCCGCCGCCGCGCCCTTCCACCTCTGGGCGCCCGATGCCTATCAAGGCGCGCCGGCCTCCTCCGCCGCGCTCATCGCCTCGGCTTCGAAACTCGCCGGCTTCGCGCTCTTCCTGCGACTGCTCTGGCCCGGCCTCGGCTTCACCTTTGGCCGCGTCAGCGAACTGCCGCTGGTCGTCGGTTGGACGCCCATGGTCGCGCTGCTCGCGCTGGCCTCGCTCTTCGTCGGTAATTTCGCCGCGCTCGCCCAATCGAACGTCCGCCGCCTGCTCGCCTACTCGGCCATCGCACACGCGGGCGCCATGCTGCTCGGCGTCGTCGCCGCCGGCCGCGCGGGCCCCGGCCCGGTGTTCTACTACGCCGCCACCTACGGTCTCGCGACCGTCGGCTGCTTCGGCGTCATCGCGATCGTCGAACGCGCTGGCCGCTGCCAGGACCTCACCGACCTCGCAGGCCTCTACAAGCGCTCGCCGCTGCTCGCAGGCTGCCTCGCCGTCTTCGTGCTCTCGCTCGCCGGCGTGCCGCCGCTGGCCGGCTTCTTCGGCAAATTCGCCGTCTTCGCCTCCACGCTGAAGCTCGCGGGACTCAACGGCCCGGTAGGCTGGCTCACGCTCGCCGCCATCGCGCTCAGCGCCGTCGGTCTCTACTATTACTTGATGATTCTGAAGCAGGCGCTCGTCGTCGCGCCGAAGGAAAACGCCACGGCCAAGATCGACGTCCCGGTGCAAGCCGGCCTCGTCCTCCTGATCGCCAGCGTCCTGATCGTCCTCTTCGGCCTGTTCCCCTCGAAGATTCTGCAGCTGTTCAGCTGATCGATTCGACGGGAAAGGGGAACGCGTTGACCTCAACGCGTTCGGAGCGGATTGGGTTCAATCCGCTCCACCATGGCGCTCTGCCGCCGTGTGGTAGCGGAGTTCGTGAGAATTTCGCGCCTCGTCACTCGCGACAACCTCACGGTTTCCGCTACACGGCGCGTTACGCGCTCAGTGAGGTGCGCTGCGGCGCCCGCCAAATAAAACCGGCCGACCCTTGCGGGCCGGCCGGGGAAGCGAGAGACCGGAGCACCATCCGGTATCTCGAAACAGCGCAACGAACGCTTACGGCGTGATCTCGATCGTCGAGACGCTGAGCGCCGGGAGCGAGATGACCCAGTTGCTCAGGTTCACCGGCACCTCGCCGACAAACACCGGCGACGACTTGTTCGTCTCCATGCGGTAAACCTTCGCGTTGCCGCTCGCAGCGAGGCCGTTGAACGAAACGTCCTCCGCCGTGAACGAGCGGTTGATCACCACAATCACCAGGCGATTCGGGTTGTTCGAATCGCGGCTGACGTAGGCGGCGACCTTCGCGATGTTGCTCGACGTCGCGGCAACGGAGATGTCGCCGAAGCTGCCGAGGTTGCCGTCGTAGTCGCGATACATCTTGAACGCGCCTTGCACGAACGGATAGCTCTGCGCCAGCGGCCAGTAGTTGGCGGCGAAGACACCGTGCGCGCCGAAGACACCGAGGTTGTCGGCTTGCGCGATCGCGCCGGCGATGTGGTTGTGACCGCCGTTGTCGTATTCGGTGATGGCGAGCTTCGTGCCGGGGAAACCGGCGGCGATCTTCGCCTCGAGGCGCGGGAGAATGCGCACCGGGCCACCGAAGTAGCTCACGATCCAGGAATTTTCCGCATAGGTCGGGTCCCACAACGAGCGCGGGCTCTGCACGATTTCCTGGATTTGCTCGGCGTTCAGATTCGGCGAGCTGAGCGAGATGATGCGGGTGTTGCCCGCGTAGGCTTCCGAATACCAGTGGAAGTCGAAGACATCGAGCAAGCGCTGGCCGGCGCTGTCGGACGCGGCTTTCATCGCCTGGAGGTATTGGTCCATGAACCAATAGTCTTCCGTGTAGCCGGGGCTGCCCTGCCAGTTAATGAAGCCGCTGATGCCGTAGTTCACTGGGCCGAAGATCTTGATCGACGAATCGACGTCCTTCACCGCGCGCGCGAGCGCGACCGATTTCTCGATGAACGACGCCGCGGTCGGATGCTGCGGCTGGATCTGCGGGTGCGTGAGCGACCAGAGGTCGGGCTCGTTGTCGAGCGACACGAAGGTCGGCGTGGCAGGATCCGAGTAGATGTTCGTCGGGAACTTGCCGCGCAGCGCCCAGATGAACTCGTCCATGTAGACGGCGTTGTCGGTGGTCGACGGCGTGGAAGTGAACGCCGTGCCCTTGCGGTAAACGACCGGCTTGAAGCGCTCGCTCAGGTAGTTGGGCGCGTGGATGTCGACGAGGCCGTTTTTGTCGGCGGCCACGTAGCCCTGCATCTGCACCGAGATGAGGCTCGCGCTGTTACGCGCGCGGTCTTCGGCGACACGCGAGCGAACGGCTTCCGCGGGCACGATCGTGTCGCCGCCCAGGAAGTTGTCGTTGCTGTAAGGGCCCCAATCGGCGCCGCTGTTCGAGGCGTTGTTCTCCCAGTTGTAGGCCGTCCAGCGGTTGCCGCCCTGACGATTGAACGTCAGGTTGCGCACTTGGTCGGCCGTCTCCTGGTAGAAGTTCATGCCGTAAATCCACGGTGAGATCGGATGCGTCTGCGCCGGATTCACCGCGATCGTGACGGTCGGCTGGCCGGCCGCGTTGGTCGTGAACGCGATTTCCTGCGACGTGCTGAGGTTGAACGCGTCGGTGACGGTCACCGCGCCTTGGTAGGTCGTGTTCGGCTCGAGCAGGTCCGCGAGCGAGCTGCGGCTGAGCGCGTAGTCGTCGAATGTGCGCACGAGTTCGGCGCCGCCGACCTTGTGGTAAACGAGGCGCGCCTTCGTCGGACGGTTGGTTTGCCAGACGAGCGTGGCGCTGTTGCCGGTGATGGCCGTCGCCGCGAGGCCGGAGAGGATCGGCGGCGTGGTCGGCGCCGGCGGCATCGTGAACGTGCCGGTGTAGTAGCCATAGTTCGGCTGCGCGTCGGGCTCGGTGCGGTGATCGAACGCGACGATGCGATACTGATACGTCACGCCGGGCACCAAGCCGGGCAGCGTCGCGCTGTGCGCAGTGACCCAGCCGTCCCAATCGCCGGGACCTTCGAACGTCTCGGTGTATCCGGTGCGGCCGTATTCGACGCGGAAACGCGCGAACTCATTCGTCGTGAACGCGAGCGTCATCGCGTCGTAGCTGACCGACGGCGTCGCAGACTGGAACGTCACGACCGGTGCGACGAGATCGTCGACGTAGCCGACGCGCACATTCGCCATCCGGAAATGCGGCTGCGAATCGGGACCGCCGTTGTTGAAGAACAGGAACTGGTGGAAGCGGATGATCTTCGGGTGGAGCGACGCGATATCGATCGTGACGTGGAACCAGCGGTTCACGCGCTCGGCCGGCGTCAGCTGCGCCCAACCGGGGATGAAGTCGACGAGCTTGGCGTCGTCGGAGAGGAACGCGTCCTCGAACATGATCTCGAGGTTCTCCATGCCGGTGGAGTCGGCGTCGACGTAGAGGTCGAATTCGATCGTGCGGAACTCGTTCAGGTATTTGTCCTGCGTGTCCCAACCCGGTTTGCGATCGGCGAGGCCGAAGGCGTTGCTGCCGTTTTCGGCGCTGTAGCGGACTTCGATGGCGTGACCAGTGCGGCCCGGCGCTTCGGCCGCGAAGTTGCTGTAGATCGGCGCGGTTTCCGATTCCCAGCACGAGCGAATCCACGAGCCGAGCAGCGCCGAGTCGTAGGCGACCTGGTATTTCATGCCGCCCGTGGAGGTCGTGACGGCGACCGAAGTCGAAGCCGTGACCGTGCCGGCGCTGTTGCGCGCGGTGAGCGTATAAGTCGTGGAGGCCGTCGGCGATACGCTGACGCTGGAGCCGGAGACCGTGCCGACGCCATTGTCGATCGCGAGCGAAGTCGCGCCGGAGACATTCCAGCTCAGCGTGCTCGCCTGCCCGGCCGTGATGGACGCCGGGGACGCGCTGAACGAGGAGATGACCGGCGGCGCCACCGCAACGGTGACGCGCGTGGTGGCCGTGACCGAGCCGCCGGCGTTCTTGGCCGTCAGCGTGTAGGTCGTGGTTTGCGCGGGGCTGACGGCGACGCTCGAACCGGTGACGGTGCCGACGCCGTTATTGATGGAAACCGAAGTCGCGCCGGACACCGACCAGCTCAACGTGCTCGATTGGCCCGCGGTGATGCTCGACGGCGCCGCCGAGAAAGACGAAATCACCGGCGGCGGAACCACCACCGTGACCTTAGCCGTCGCCGTGACGGAGCCGCCCGCGTTCTTCGCGGTGAGCGTGTAAGTCGTCGTTTTTGTCGGGCTGACCGAAACGCTGCTGGCGGTAACGACACCGACACCGTTGTTGATCGAAACCGACGTCGCGCCGGACACGTTCCAGCTCAGCGTCGCCGAGCCACCGAGCGGTATCGATTCAGGCGCCGCAGCGAACGAAGCGATGACTGGCAGCGGCACCACGACCGTGACTTTGGTCGAGGCCGTGACCGAGCCACTGGCGTTCTTGGCCGTGAGCGTGTAGGTCGTCGTCTTGGTCGGGCTCACGGACACGCTGCTGCTGCCCGTGACGACGCCGACGCCGTTATTGATGCTCACCGACGTGGCGCCCGCCACGTCCCACGCGAGCGTCGCGGCGCCGCCGAGGGTCACCGTCGCAGGAGTCGCAGTGAACGACGAGATCACCGGCGGTGGCACGACCACGGTCACCCGCGCGCGCGCCGTGCGCGAGCCGCGGGAGTTCGATGCGGTGAGCGTGTAGACCGTCGTTTGCGTCGGCGTCACCTGCACGCTCGGCAGGTTGGTGACTTCGCCGATGCCTTGATCGATCGTGATCTTCGTGGCGTCGCCGATTGCCCAAGTGAGTGTGGACGACTCGCCGAGGCGGATCGTCGCATTCGTGACGGTGTCGGCCTTGAACTCGCCGATCGTTGGCAGCGGCGGACGGTATTCGGCGTGCGCCTCCGGCAATGCCGCGTGGAACGCGATCACGGCCAGCAAGGAAAAGACTCTTGAGAGAAAGCGGCGCTCGAAGCCCCGCGTGTGAATCGCCCCCCAGGAGGAGCGCAGGTATTGCAACAGACGTATCATAAGCGCGCGCAGTGAGGCCGCGCGCGGCGCAGTGAGCCACTGGCTTGCGACGAACGACTATTCGCCTTTCGGCTAAACAAATAGCTAACCATCAAACATTTAAATAATTCATGAAACACGTTCGTCTTGCGCCGCACACCGGACGTCGCGCGTCGCTAGCAGAACGGCGCGCCTCCCTTCGCCGATCGCCCCACCCGCGCGCTGCGTCAGGCCCTGCGTGAACACTTGCAGCCGCACCTGCAGGCCGCGCTCCGCTCATTTGATCGTGCGACGAACAGACGCCGCGCCACGCGTTCGCGGTCCCAAGCGTGAAACACCCTCACGTCATCACGACCATCAGGCGAGGTCGTCACGCTATTGTGCCCCGGCCCAATCAGCGCGCCCGGCACCTGCACCAACACGGTGGGCCCAACTCGCGGCGGCGTGCCAGTATCCCATTGGCTTTCCCGCACCGCGCGCGTTCATTCGCCGCCCATGCTGCGTCGCGCTTGGCTCGGGCTAATGCTGGTCGGCGTCGTGTCCGCTCAAACGGTCACGACACTGCCGCCATTCGCCGTCAACGCCGCGCGCGGCTCATCAATCGCTTCCGACGCAGTCGCCACGACGCGATTCGAACCGGGCCAGCTCACGCGCGTGCCGTCCGTCGACGCCGCGCTGCGCGCTGACCCGGCCTTCAGCCTGTTTCGCCGCACCGACAGCCTTGCCGCGCACCCCACCGCGCAAGGCGTCTCGCTGCGCGGCATCGGTCCGAGCGGCGCAAGTCGTTCGCTCGTGCTCCTCGACGGCGTGCCGCTCAACGATCCGTTCAGCGGCTGGGTGCAGTGGTCGCAAGTTCCCTCGCTCTCACTCGCCTCCGCCGAGATCGCGCGTGGCGGCGGCTCCGGCGCCTGGGGCAATGCCGCGCTCGGTGGCACGATCGCTCTGATCTCCGCGCCGATCGCCCGCGCAGGTGGCGCGCTGCTCGCGGAGATCGGCGGACGAGATACGTGGCGTGGCGAATTCAGCGCCGGCGCCAATGCCGGGCGCACCGCGCTGCGGGTGGACGCCCGCGCGTTTCGCACCGACGGCTATCACCCGCTCGCGTCCGCCAATCGCGGCGCGGTCGACGTGCCGCTCGCGAGCGATCACGAAACCATTCAGCTGCGCGCGCAACGTTCACTCGGGCCCATCGAAGCAACGCTGACGCTGCGCCACTTCACCGACGATCGCATCAACGGCACCATCGGCCAGCACAACGCCACGCGACAAAACTTCGCCGCTCTCACGCTCCGCGGCGCCGCGACCGCGCGCGATTGGCAACTTGTCCTCTACGGACAGGACCAGACGTTTCGCAGCACGTTCACCTCCGTCCCGCTCGACCGAGCGACGGAGACGCCCGCCAACGATCAGTTCGACGTGCCCGCCACCGCCGCCGGCGCCGCCTTCACCGTCGAATGGCGCGAGGAGGATAACCGCACGACCGCAGGCGCGGACTTGCGCCGCGTGCGGGGCGAGACGCGCGAAGATTTTTTGTTTTCCAACGGCAGCTTCACGCGCCGTCGCTTCGCCGGCGGCACGCAATCACTCGGCGGCATCTTCGCTTCGCACGAGCGCCGTCTCTCGCCGCACTGGCGCGGCGCCCTCGGTATGCGCGCCGATGGCTGGCAACTCGCCGATGGAGCGCGTCGCGAAGTCAACCGCACCACCGGCGCGCCGACACGCGCCGACATCTTCGCCGATCGCTCCGGCGCGACATGGAGCGCAAACGCCGGCCTCGTGTGGTCACCTGGCGAACGTTGGCGAACCCGCGTCGCCGCTTACCGCGCGTTCCGCGTGCCGACTCTCAACGAGCTCTACCGCCCGTTCCGCGTCGGCAACGTCAACACCGAAGCCAATCCCACACTCCGCCCCGAAACTCTCCTCGGCGCAGAAATCGGCGCCGACTATCGCGCCGGCCCGCTCACGGCAGGCATCACGGGATTCGTCAACCGTCTCGACGATGCCGTGGGCAACGTGACGCTCGCGTCCTCTCCCGCACTCGTCTCGCGCGAACGACGCAATCTCGACCGCATCGTCGTGCACGGGACCGAAGCACGCTTCCGCTGGACGGCCCACCCGCGACTCTCGCTCGACGCCGCCTGGCTCTGGAGTGACTCCGAGATCACTCGCTCTGCCAGCCAGTTTTCGCTCGTCGGCAAACGTCTCGCCCAAGCTCCTTGCCACGTCGTTACCGGCGGTGTGCAACTCGCGCTCTCTCGCGACTGGAGTCTCCGCGCGCAAGGCCGGTGGATCGGTCGCCAGTTCGAAGACGACGAGAACACGCTCACCCTCGGCGCCGCCGGCGTGCTCGATCTGCATCTCGCCGGCCGCATCACCGAATGCACCGCGATCACGGTCTCGCTCGACAACGCCACCGACGTCGCACTGCCCGTCGCGCGCGCCGCCAACGGCCTGACGAGCTACGCCGCGCCGCGGACCTGGCGCGCCGGCGTGCGCATCGACTGGTAAGCACAGTGAGCTCGCCTGCTCCCGCGTGCGGATCATTGCCGCCGAAGAAATCGGCGAAATGAAAACCGGTGCCAACCGCAGCGCCGCAGCAAGCCGCGCGGTGTTCTCTTTGTTGCACAGGGCGGTATTTCTGCGGTTTGCCGCTTAGGGCGTAGGTTTCGATTGTCAGCGGACGCGAGACTGATTCCGTTGCCAGCAACCCCATGCTTGCCCGTCTGCGCCAAGCCCTGTTCATCCCCGAAAGTGGTCTGTTGATCGTCGTGTTCGCGCTCGGCGCCGCGCTGTGGTTCTTCAGCGGCACCGTCCGCACTCCGCTGTTCGAGATCGGCCCCGATGGCACGCGCCAGCGCGTCTTCACGACCAACGAGGCCGGCGAGCGCGTGCCGGCTTTCGTCGAGCGCAACAAATTCCTCAACGCACAAAACCTCGCGCAGCTCGCCAAGGACACCAGCTTCATCGCGGTCATGGCGGTCGGCATGTCGGTCGTCGTCATCGCCGGCGGCATCGATCTCTCGGTCGGCTCGATCTACGCCCTCGCCTCCGTGCTCGGCGCCATGGCGTTTCAGCAATTCGGCCCCGGCGGACCGCACGCCGGCGCCTCGCCGTTCACCGGCGTGCTGCTCGGCTCGCTGGCGTGTGTCGGCACCGCCTCACTCTGCGGACTCGCCAACGGCGGCCTGATCGTCGCGCTGCGCGTGCATCCGTTCATCATCACGCTGGGCGCGATGGCGATTTTGCGCGGCATCGCCTTCGTCGTGACGCGCGGGCAATCCGTCGGCGGATTTCCACCGGCATTTCGTGAGCTCGTGCGCTTCGAAGTCGGCAACGGCCTCAGCGTCGTGCCACTCGCGGTCATGGTGCTCGTGCTGGTCGCCGGCTGGATCTTCCTCGGCCGCCTCGCGGCCGGCCGTCGCGTCTACGCCGTCGGCGGCAACGAGCTCGCGGCGCGCTTCTCGGGCATTCGCGTCGAGCGCGTGAAGATGGGCGTTTATCTGCTCTCGGGCCTCTGCGCCGGCATCGCCGCGCTGCTCTCGCTCGGCTACTACGGCGCCGCCACGTCGGGCGACGGCCAGGGTTACGAGTTGAACGTCATCGCGGCCGCCGTCGTCGGCGGGGCCAGCCTCACCGGCGGCAAGGGCACCGCGCTCGGCGCCGTGCTCGGCGCGCTCGTCATCCAGATGATTTCCTCCGGCATCGTCATCCTCGGCATCGATCAAAACTACAGCCAGATCATCATCGGCGTGGTCGTGGTCGCCGCCGTGGTCCTCGACAACGTCAACAACTGGCTCGCGCGCCGCCGGCAATCGCGCGTCGCCGCCTGATTTCACTTCCGCTTGTTTTTCACCCCATGAAACTACCCGCCACGTTCCTGTTCGCCTCGCTGCTCGCCGCCGTGGCGAGCGCCGCTCCGCGCACGATCACCCTCGGCCTCGTCGCCAAATCGCAGGGCAACCCCGTCTTCCAAGCCGCCCGCGTCGGCGCCGAAGACGCTGCCGCCGACCTCAGCAAGAAACTCGGCTTGGACATCAAGATCGACTGGCGCACGCCCAACGAGGAGGACGCCCAGAAGCAGGCCGAAGCCATCGAGCAACTCGTCCTCGCCGGTGCCGAGGGCATCGCGGTCTCCTGCTCCGACGCCAACAAGCTCACCGACGCCATCAACTCGGCCGTGAACAACGGCGTGCCGATCGTCACCTTCGACTCCGACGCGCCGGCGTCGAAGCGTTTCGCCACCTACGGCATCGACGACCTCGAATGCGGCCAGCAGACGATGGAGGAACTCGCGCGCGTCCTCGGCGGCAAGGGCATCATCGCCGTCCTCGCCGGCAACCAGAACGCCCCGAACCTCCAGCGCCGCGTCGCCGGCGTCCGCGAAGCCGCGAAGAAGTATCCCGGCATCACGATCCGCGACGTCTATTACCACAAGGAAACCCCGCAGGACGCCGCCGCGAAGGTCGAGCAGGTCATGCAGGCCAACCCCGACATCACCGGCTGGGCCATGATCGGCGGCTGGGCGCTGTTCACCGAGAACGCCCTGAAGTGGCAGCCCGGCACCGTGCAATGCGTCTCGGTCGACGCGCTCCCCGCGCAGCTCAATTACATCCGCTCCGGTCACGTCCCGGTGCTCCTCGGCCAGCAATGCTACCAGTGGGGCTACCGCTCGGTCGGCCTGCTGATCGACAAGATCGTCCTCAAAAAGGACCCGCCCGCCGTGAAGGAGATCAGCGCGCTCGTCCCGGTCACGAAGGACAACCTCGACGACTACGCGAAGAACTGGGCGAAGTGGCTCCGGAAGTGAGAAACCCGCTCTTCTGTTGATCGCCATCCCGCAAAGTAGGTGGCGCGCTTGTCGCGCCACTGCCTCGACCACGGATCGATTGAGTTGCGCGCCAGCGCGCAACCTACCTACGCCGGAAGTGATTTTCCGGGCAACGATTCGCGGCTGACCGGTAGCGCGCCGCGCCGTTCCGCGCTACCCTTTCGCCGCTTCACCCCTGTGCCCTACCTCGAGTTCCAAGGCATCACGAAACGCTTCCCCGGCGTGCGCGCGCTGGACGGCGTCAGCCTCGCGATCGAACGCGGCACGTGCCACGCGCTCATCGGCGAAAACGGCGCAGGCAAAAGCACGCTCGGGAAAATCCTCGCCGGCGTCTACACCGCCGACGAAGGCGAGATCCGCCTCGACGGCCGCGTCATCGCGCCGGACTCACCGCTCGCCGCGCGCGCGCTCGGCATCGCGATGGTGCACCAGGAACTCGCGTTCTGCCCGAACCTTTCCATCGCGGAAAATCTCTGCCTTGGCGACCTGCCGCGCAACCGCCTCGGCTGGATCGATCGCGCCGCGTTGCGCGCACGCGCGCGCACGATGCTCGCCTCGATCCACGCCGACCTCGATCCCGACCGTCTGATCGGCACGCTCTCCACCGGCCAGGAACAGCTCGTGCAAATCGCCGCCGCTGTCGGCACCGGCGCGCAGATCATCGTGATGGACGAGCCGACCAGCTCGCTCTCCGCCGGCGAAACGAAGGAGCTCTTCACCCTCGTCCGAAAACTGAAGGCCCGCGGTCTCACGCTCATCTACGTCTCGCATCGCATGGAGGAGCTGTTCGCGCTGTGCGACAACATCTCCGTCCTCCGCGACGGCCGCCACGTCGCCACCGGCCGCACCGCCGACACGACACCGCAGCAGGTCGTCACGCAGATGATCGGCCGCGAACTGCTCGTGCAGGAACCGAAACACCTGCACCAGTCGCGTGGCCCGCGCCGTCTCGCCGTCGAGCGCCTCGCGCATCCGTCACGTTTCCGCGATGTGAGTTTCGAGCTTCACGCCGGCGAAATCGTCGGTCTCGCGGGTCTCGTCGGCGCCGGCCGCAGCGAAGTCGCCCAGGCGCTCCTCGGCCTCGATCCCGAGGCGACGGGTTGCCTGCGCATCGGCGAAAACGAAATCGAAGTCGGCTCGATCGACGCCTCGCTGCGCGCCGGACTCGGATTGTTGCCCGAAGACCGCAAACGCCAGGGCCTCGTGCTCGGCCTCAATTGCCGCGAAAACAACTCGCTCGCTTCCCTGCCCGCACTCAGCCGCGCCGGCTGGATGCGCACCGGCGAAGAGCGCAGCGTCGCCCAGCGTTTCGCGCAGCGACTCAATCTGAAGGCACCGTCGATCGAAACCGGCGTCGGCACGCTCAGCGGCGGCAACCAGCAGAAAGTCGCGCTCGCGAAGTGGCTCACGCGCGACTGTTCCGTGCTGATCGTGGACGAGCCCACACGCGGCATCGACGTCGGCGCGAAAGCGGAAATCTATCAGCTGCTCGACGAACTCGCCGCCGAAGGCAAAGCGATCCTCATGATCTCCTCGGAGCTGCCCGAGCTGATCGGCCTCTGCGGCCGCATCCTCGTAATGCGCAGCGGCCAACTCGTCGGCGAAGTGCCGCGCGCGGAGTTTAGCGAGGCCCGCCTTATGCAGCTCATGGCCGGCGTCGCCGTGGCCTGACTTCTCTCCCATGAAAAAACTCGGACTCGGTGTTCTCGGCCTCGGTGAAGGCCGCAGCATCATTTCGGCGGGCCTGCACAGCGAACTGTGGGACGTCGTCGCACTCTGCGATCTCAACGAGGCGCTCGGCCGTGAGCGTTGCGCCGAGTTCCAGTTGCCGCTCGAAAAATACACGCGCGACTACGCCACGCTGCTCGCGAACCCCGCCATCGACGTCGTCGGCATCTACACGCCGGATCACTTGCACGCCGACCACGTCATCGCCGCACTGCGCGCGGGCAAGCACGTCGTCTGCACGAAACCGTTTCTCCACGACCTGAGCCGCGCCGCCGAAGTCCGCGCCGCAGCGGCCGCCTCGGGCAAGCGCGTGATGGTCGGCCAGAGCTCGCGCTTCTTCGCGCCGTTCACGCGCCAGCGCGAGCACTTCGACACGGGCAAGTTCGGCACGCTGAATTCCGTCGAAGCCTACTACAACGCCGATCACCGCTGGTTCCTCGCCAAGGGTTGGGCCAAGACTGACGCGTTCAAGTGGCTCTACGGCGGCCTGAGTCATCCCGTCGACTTCATCCGCTGGTATCTGCCGGACATCGACGAGGTGATGGGCTACTCACGCCTGAGCGAGAACGGCGTGAAGCTCGGGCTCGTGCACGCAGACACGTTCCACTTCATCTACAAGGCCCGCTCCGGTCCGATCGCGCGCGTCAGCGGCACCTACACGAGCCCGGTCACGCCGAACTCGCGCGACAGCAACATGAGCTGCGTGCTGCGCGGTGCGCTCGGTGCCGGCCAGGCCGACTACTACGAGCTGCGTTACGCGTGGAAGACCGACACGCAGTCCGTCGTCGAGACGTTCGAGGACAAGGACGATTACTACTTCCGCTTCGGCGGCCACTCGCACCACGCCGGTGAATATCAGAACTACATCGAGTATTTCGCCCGCTGCCTCGCCGACGGCCGCAAGCCCACGCCCGACGTCGACGAGGGCATCGTCACGGTCGCGCTGATGCAGGCGATGGAAGAATCCTGCGCGAGCGGCCGTCCGGTGAAACTGCGCGACGTCCTCGCGCGCCACGGCCTCGAGGCGCTGACGCCGTGAGTAAACGACCGCATCCCTTTGGCGTAGGGCCGGTCTGTGACCGGCCCGGCTTGATGTCGTTCGCAAAAGATGCGCGCGAACGAAAGTCGAACGAGGCCGGTTAAAACCGGCCCTACTTTCCGCACCGTCCCGATCCTACCCTTTGAGCAAGACCTCCACCTCCACGCGTCTCAGTTACGCCGCCAGCGACGTCGCCGGACAACTGCTGTTCTGTTGGATCATGTGGTATCTGCCGTATTTCTATACGGACACTTACGGCATTCCGGCGGCGACCGTCGGCACGATCCTGCTCGTCGCGCGGTGGGTCGACGCGATTGATGCGCCGATCTGGGGATTGATCTTCGATCGCACCAAAAGCCGTTGGGGGAAAAGCCGCCCGTGGTTCCTGTGGCTCTCGGGGCCATTCGCGGTGTTCGGCGTCCTCACGTTTCTCACGCCGGAACTGAGCTACGGAGCCAAAGTCGCCTACGCCGCGATCACCTACATCGCTTGCAACGTCCTCTACACCGGCATCAACACGCCCGTGACCTCGATCCTCTCCGCGCTGACGCCGGACCCGCACGAACGCGTCACGCTGACGATGTTTCGCATGGTCGGGTCGAAGCTCGGCGTGTTGATCGTCAACCTCACCGGACTCGAACTCGTGCGCCTCCTCGGCCAGGGGGACGACCGTCGCGGCTACATGATCGCCGTGCCGATCTTCGCCGCCGTCTCGCTCGCGCTGTTCCTCACCGCATTTCGCCATCTCCGCGAAACCGTGCCCGTCGAGACGAAGCCGCTGCCGTTGCGCGGCACCTTCGGCGCGCTGCGCGGGAACTGGCCGTGGTTCATCATTTTTGCCAGCAGCTTCCTGTTCTGGATCGGCTTCATCGCCCGCGTGACGGTCGCGCCGCACTTCCTCGAATACGTGCTGCACCGCCCCGACCTGCTGAAACTCGCCAACGGACTCGACTTCGCGTCACTCGCCACGGCGCTGCTGCTGCCGTGGTTCTGCCGGCATGTTTCCAAGTCCACGGTCTGGGCGCTCGGCCTCGCCGGCATGGTGCTCGGGCAAATCATCGTCTATCTCGGCTTGCGCAGCGGCGCCTCGATCCCACTGGTGCTGACGGGCTGGACGATCGGCTTCGTCGCGAGCGGCGCCGCGATGGCGATGCCGTTCTCGGTGCTCTCGGACAGCGTCGACTACGGCGAATGGAAGACCGGCATCCGCGCCGCGGGGTTACTCACGGCCGTCGGCGCCGCGTTCTGCCTGAAGGCCGGCGCCGGACTCGGCGGCGCGCTACCGATGTGGCTGCTCGACGCCGCTGGCTACGTCCCCAAAGCCGCCCAAACCCCGGCCGCGCTCGACGCGATCACGTTCAGCGTGGTTTGGCTCCCGGCGCTCGCCTTCGCCGTCGCGCTGGTGCCGGTGCTCTTCTACGGCCGCTTCGAGCGTCTCGAATCGCAAATCGCCGCCGACCTCGCCGCAAGGCGCGGTTCGTAGGCGGTCAGTTGAGCGGTGCTGTTACCCTAGCGCGCGGCGCTTTCTCGGGGCGCCGACGGGACCTGCTTCTCTAGTTCCGCCATCCTTTCGCCAGTAACGTCCACAATTCGCTGCTCGAGAAATTCGAGAGCATACTTGCTCTTCTGGCTCTGATCCGGCGAATCCACCACCTGCTGCCGCCGCTTCAACAACTCACCGAGCTTGGCGTCGCCGGTGCGCGCCAGTTCCTGAGCACGCGCGATTCCCTGCAAAGCACGCAAACGCGCGAGTTGCTCGGTCCGCGCATCTTTCACTCGCGCGACGTTGAGCAGGACCTCTATCCGGTTGCCATCGCGAGTCAGCGTCAGTTTCCCGGCTTCCTGGTCGAATGACTCCACGCGATAGCCATCGAAACTCCCACCCAATTCGACCCAGCGCGCGTTCGCTCCATCGGGATCGGCGAGCGACAGGACGGGTTTCCCTCCCTCATAGAAATACCCCATGAGCTTCGGCTCGGCCTGCACGCTGACCGCCGCGCCGAGTAGGCCCATCAGCCACAATAGCGGGAAGCGAACGCGGACAGCGGAGGAGGCGGACAAAACGGATACGAATGACATGGTGGATAAACGTCTCGATTCGGCCCGTGAGAGGAGAGTTCGCTAGCGGGATGACCGCGTCCAACACAGCGGCAAACGATATTGAGGCAATCGCGTAATTCGCTCCAAACGATGCACCGCGATCGCCTACGCGTGCAGCGTCCGAAACACGCTCGGCGAGACGCCGTGCACGCGCTTGAACACGCGCGAAAACTGAAACGGGTCCATGCCCATCTCTTCCGCGACGTCCTGCGCCAGCGCCGTCGTGCTGCGCAGGCGATCAGCCGCCCACTCCATCTTGCGACGTTGAAGGTAGGCCGCCGGCGATTCGTCGTGAAACCGGCGAAACAAGTGGCAGAGATGCGAGGCGCCAACGCCACACGCCGCGGCGAGGCCGGCGAGTGATTCGAGTTCGCCGAAATGCGCATCGATGTGCTGCCGCGCGCGCTCGAACGTCGCCCGCGCCTGTCGCTCGGATTTCGTTCGTGCCGCCGGAGACCGCGCGATGGTGTGCAGCAGGATCTCGAGTTGCAGCACGCACAGGCGCTCGGTGCGCGCGTCACGCTGTTGGCCAAAACGGATGAGCGCTTCGAATGCGGCCCGCACCTGGCCGGCATTCGTTACCTCCACCGCACGGCCTGGTGCCAGGCCACCGGAAGTGAGCAGCGCTGCGGCCGCCGAGCCGGTGAAATCGACAAAATACTTCGTGAGCGGATGAGCGGCCGAATTCTCGATCCGGTGCGGAACACGCGGCCCGTAGCTGAACACCGTGCCGGTCGCGAGCGGGCGTCGACGACCGCCCAGCGTGAGAATCCCTTCACCGGCGGCGACGAGCTCAAGGCCCAGGAACGGAAAAGTTGTTCGTTCCACGCGGTATTCCGGTGCGCATTTCTCCCAGCCACCGCACACGACGACGAGGCCGCGCACGGCGCGCGGCTTCAGGTTGAGGTAGAAGCGCTGCGCGTCGGTGACCTGTTGCGAGACGAACGCTGGAACGGAGGGCACAAGGGAAACCGCGGGCATGCAGCGTCTCCATACGATCGGCGGCGAAACTCAACCCTGTTGTTCGCCGGCCAGGTTCCGGGTAGCTGTGTTGGCGCGCCGCGAAAACGTGGCCGCAGGGGACGCCGTCAACCGCGAGTGAAGCCGGCGATGCCCCCGCGCGTTTGAGTTACCACGGATCAAACGGATGAAAGGCACGGATTACTCGGATCGGCCACGGGCGCGATCCGCTAATCCGTGAAATCCGCGGCAAAATATAACTTCCGAAAGCCCGCGCGCACCGGCTCGCCATCAGAGTGTAGGGCCTCACCTTGTGTGAGGCCTCGTGAGCGTGCGCGGCGCGTGCCTCGCGCTCACGTCAGGCTCGACGCAAGGTCGAGCCCTACACCCCGAGACGCGCTTTCTCAGGGAAACTCGACTTGGATCTTCGTGAACGCCGCCGGATTCGCCGCCCAATCGCGCATGGCGGCAGGCGCGTCAGCGAGCGTCGCGACACGCGTGATCGCTTTTGCCACAGGGAAACGCTGCGCCTGCAAATGGGCAACGACGGCAGCAAAATCCTCACGCGTCGCGTTACGCGAGCCGAGCACGTCGAGTTCCTTTTGCACGAAGAGCTTCGTCTCGTATTCCACGGGCGCCTTGGCGTAGCCGATGTAGACGACGCGACCGGCGAATCCGACTTCCTCCACCGCGGCGCGAAACGTCTGCGGCAGGCCGATCGCTTCGATCACGACTTCCGGACCATGTCCGTCCGTCAGCGCCTGCATGCGTTCGTGAAGATTCTCCGTCGCCGTGTTGATCGTTTCCGTGGCGCCAGCCTCGCGCGCGAGCGCGAGCTTGGCGGCATCAAGATCGACCGCGATCACGCGCGCACCGCGCACCGACGCGCCGGCAATCGCACCGAGGCCGATCGCACCGCAACCGAGCACGGCGACAACATCACCGGCGACGACGCGACCGCGCGCCACCGCATGGAAGCCGATCGTGAGCGGTTCGACCATCGCCAGCTCCGCAAAATCCAGCCCCGGCGCGGTGAGCAGTTTTTCCGTCGGCACGCAGATAAACTCGGCGAGGCCACCCTCGCGCTGCACCCCGAGCGTCTGGTTGTAGCGGCAGCAATTCGGCCGCTGCTGACGGCAGGCGGAGCATTTGCCACACGCGGTATAAGGCACGATCAACACCGGCGTGCCGATCGCAGGCGCGTTTGACGTCGCAGCGCCGATCGCGTCGACGAGACCGGCGAGTTCGTGGCCGGGCACGCGAGGATAAGACACCAGCGGGTTGACGCCGCGGAAGGTGCTGAGGTCGGAGCCACAGTAGCCACCGCGGCGCACGCGCACACGGACTTCGCCGGCTTGCGGCTCGGGTTTCGGCAGATCGATCAAGCGCACGTCGCCGGGCGCGGTGATTTGGAGAGCTTTCATGTTTGAGAATGTAGGGCCTCACCTTGCGTGAGGCCTCGCCACGAGTGAGTGCTTCGCCGCGATCGCAGGCTAGGCTCGACGCAAGGTCGAGCCCTACACTCCCTGAACGTTCCCGCGCCCTTCATTCGCGATTTCGCTTCAAATACATTGTTCCGGCCCAGATCAGATTGAAATGGCGGGCTGAACGAGCGGATCGCGATGCTCGGGTCGACCGCGAGTGAAGTTGGCATTGTGAATCGGCGCGAGAATCGCACGCACCGCCGCGAGGTGGGTCGGATCGACGGGCGTGCGGAGATACTCGAGATTGCGGCGCATGTTCGCGGGCTTGGCCGTGCTGATGAGGGTCGTCGCGATCTGCGGGTGGCTGCACGAGAAATGAACCGCGAGGTGCGTCAGGTCGATGCCGTGCGCACGGCAATAGTCGGCCGCGCGACGACAACCGGCGATGATCGCCGGACTCGCCGGGTGCCACGCCGGCGCGCCGCGTTCGGTGAGCAGGCCCATGCCGGTCGGCGAGGCGTTGATGACGCCGACACCTTTTGTAGCGAAATAAGGCAGCAGCGACTCGAGCGAGGTGTCATTTAGCGCGTAGTGGCAGAAAGAGAGGATCGTCTCGATCGTGCCGGCCGGCGCACGGTCGAGCAGTGCCGGAAAAATTTTGAGCGGCAAGCCGGTGATGCCGATATGCCGGACGACGCCGGTGCGCTTCAGCTCAAGGAGTGTCGGCAACGTTTCGCGCAGGATCACGTCGTGGTCGGCAAACTCGATGTCGTGACATTGGATCAGGTCGAGATAATCGGTGCCGAGGCGCTGCAGGCTGGCCTCGATGCTGCGCTTGGTGCGGTCGGCCGAGTAGTCGTAATCGTTCTTCGCCTCGCTGTAGCTGCCGATCTTGGTCGCGAGCAGGTAGCGACAACGATCGACACCGCGGAGAGCGACGCCGAGGTTCTTCTCGGCGAGCGTTTCGCCGTAAGCGGGCGAGACATCGATGAAGTTGATGCCGCCATCGAGCGCGACGTGCACGGTCTCGATGCATTCGTCGAGATTAACGTCGTGAAACACCGCGCCGAGCGACGATGCGCCGAAACTCAGGCGAGAGACGGAGAGGCCGGTTCTACCGAGAGGAAGATAGTCCATACAGCAAGCGTGCGGCCCGAGATTGGACCGAACGCGCCCATTCTACCAATTCGTTCGGTCGCCCGGAATGGCTGCCCTTGTGCTCCGCTTGCGCGATTTTGCGGTCCGCAAAATGGCCGAGTTGCCGAAACTCTCATTCGGACAGCAAAAAGCCCCGAGAACTCGGGGCCTTAAGTGGCGGGATGGACGGGACTCGAACCCGTTGACAACAGGTCACCCGTCAGAGTGAGAAGGATGCCGAAGAGTCGATTTGCTGGCTATTTGCTGGCACGAATCCGCTTCGATTTGAAATCGTCGTTTTGACCACGGTCTAAATCGGCTGGGATTTCCAGCGATCGCTTTAGGTCAGCACGAACCCGCTTCGCGATCTGAATTAAAGCGACCCTTGCCTCCTCGGGCGAACGAGCATCGGAGACTATGTGAACCGTGCTATCGGAGGCTCCGCCAGAAAAACCACGCCTCACGGGCGATCGATAGGTATGCGGAGCGATTATCCGGTGATTTGGCAGTAAACGATGGACCGATGACTCGCGGACAGGAGTCAGCGAAATGATGACTGCGTGAGCACGGCGCAACGGGCGATCGTAGAACCGGCCGGGCGGGAACAACTGGTTGGTCATTTGCCGCGGCAACCGATCTATCGCGTGAACCGAGACCTCGACAGATTGCCTTCCACGAGTTCGCCAAAGACTTGTCCCCGTTTGACCTCTCTTCAGCACGGCGCCGGTATCAGAACTGAAGCCAAGCTTCGTGAACACGGAATGGCTGATCCTAGCCAATTGCCCTCTACGCTCGTTCAACGAGAGTCCACCGAAAGTCGCAATGTCGCTCGCTTTGCCAGCGTCCGAGTTGCTGCTGGGCTTCGGCAGTCGTGCCGTAATCAGTTTCAAACGCCGTTTGAGCCGACGACGAAAGTTTGGATCGTCTGCACTTTTCCAAACTAAGATATTCTTCATCTGGAGATCGAAGTGCACGCGCAAGTTGCCGTTCGGATCTTCGATGTCCGCTCTTCGCCGAAAATGATCGGCCCTGACGATGTAAATGACCGGTTTACTCCGGCCTGCAGCGAACCCCGCTTCGTAGTAAACTGAGGGCCGAGCGTGCGTGAGGTCAGCGATGCAGAAATCCGCTGATTCAAGCAGCGCGAAGATTTTGTCATCGATGTCGTCGTTATGTTCGACCCGATCAACGCGTCTTGCAGATGTGCTGAAATCTCGAAGCAGCGGTTGCACAACTCGGCTATAGACTTGGTCAACGTCGCGATGGCCAAACGCAGACGCCACGAAACACTGGAAGGACATGCCTGACTTTTAGGGAGCCCATACTGGGCCAGCAATATTCTAGCCTAAGCACTCACAACGGGCGGCCGGGTTTAGATCCCGTCCGTTTCGAAGCTTCAAATCGGTTTCCGCAACTGCTCACAAGTGGGGTGGACGGGTTCAAATCCCGTCCAACACCTCACTACGTTTTGCTGGCAATCTGCTGGCACGAAAAGTGGTTCGTTTGCCAATTTGGGCAGAAAAAACCCTCTGCAACGCTTTGCGTTGCAGAGGGATAAATGGCGGGATGGACGGGACTCGAACCCGCGGCCTTCTGCGTGACAGGCAGACGCTCTAACCAGCTGAGCTACCACCCCGTGAGGGACGAAAGAGGCCGAAAAGTAGAATTGGCCCCTCCCTAGTCAAGCGTCGTTTGGCGATTCTTCGGCAGAAATTTTCTGGAGTGTCTCCAAGGCAGCCAAACGGTCGCTTTCGATCTGCTTCCGCAGCTCTTCGACCCCGGAAAACTTCCTCTCCGGCCGCAAGAAGCGCAGCCAGCGCACCGTCACGCGGTCGCCATAAGTGAGCGGCGTGGGCGTCAGCACGTGGACTTCCAAGCGCGGCGCCGTCGCTCCGGTCTCCACCGTCGGGCGCAGGCCGTAGTTCGCCACGCCGGGCTGCATCCGCCCGTCCGGACCGCTCACCGTGACAAGATAGACGCCGTAGCGCGGCGCGAGGCCGGGTTGCCAGGCGAGGTTAAGCGTGGGAAAACCGAGCGTGCGGCCGACGCGCTTGCCCTCCTCCACCGTGCCTTCCGCGAAATACGAGTAACCGAGCAGCGCGTTCGCGGCCTCGATCTCGCCCGCGGCGATCAGTTCGCGAATGCGGCTGCTGCTGATCGGCGCGCCGTTGTGATTCAGGCGCGGCGCGCTGTAGACCGCGAAGCCCGCCTCCCGCGCCGCGGCGATCAGCGTCGCCGTGTCGCCCTCGCGACCGCGGCCAAACCGGAAATTCTCGCCGACATAAACCGCTTCGAGGCCCGGAAAGGCGCGCTTGAGCAAAACCACGAAATCGCGCGCCGTGGTCGCGGCGAACTCGAGCGAGAACGGATGCTCCACGATGAAATCCAAGCCAAGGCGTCCGAGCAGCTCGCGCTTGGTCTCCCGCGCGAGAATCAGCGGCGTCGGCTTATCGGCGCGCAACACCGCGCTCGGATGCGGCCAAAATGTGAGCACACCGGCGACACCACGCGCGCGCCGCGCGGAGTGCACGGCGGCTTCGATCACCGATTGGTGGCCGAGGTGCACACCATCGAACATGCCGATCGCGACGTGAACCGGACCGGCGGGCAGCGTCACCCGCTCGAGCGAGTCGAACTGCCGCGGTGCGTTCACGAATAGGCGATACGCGGCGCCGCCTCGAGGATCGGAATGAGGCGCTTTTCGAGTTCGGGCATCGGCATCGCTTCGATGTCCGCGAGCGTCGCGCACTGCGCGATGGTGAACTTGCCACTGCCCGTGCGCCGCAGACCGGAAAGGTGCGCGCCGCAGCCGATCTTTTCGCCGAGATCGCCCGCGATCACGCGGACGTAGGTGCCCTTCGTGCAGGCGAGGCGGAACTGAATCTTCGGTGATGCGAAGCCGAGCAGGTCGAATGCGGCGACGCGGATGAAGCGCGGCTCGCGCTCCACTTCCTCGCCTTCGCGCGCTTTCTTGTAGAGCGGCACGCCGCCGATCTTCACGGCGGAGAACATCGGGGGCGTCTGATATTGGTCGCCGAGAAAACCCTTCATCGCGTCGCGCACTTGATCTTCCGTGAGCGGTGGGACCGGGCGCGTTTCCATCACTTCGCCTTCGGCGTCGAGCGTGTTGGTCTTGGCGCCGAGCGTGATCTCGCCCTCGTAGGCCTTGTCCTCGCTGATGAGGTATTGGGAAATCTTGGTCGCCTTGCCGATGAGCATGACGAGCAGCCCGGTCGCGAGCGGATCGAGGGTGCCGGCGTGGCCGATACGCTGGATCTGAAATTTCCGGCGGAGACGATAGACGACGTCGTGGGACGTCATGCCGGTGGGCTTGTCGACGAGCAGCACGCCCTCGACTTCTTTGGGTGGACGGAGGCTCATTTGGCTTTGAGAGCGTCGACTTCCTGCAAACGCTGCGCGAACGCCGCGACGAGTTTCGGATAGAACGAGGAAAGCGTGTCGGGGAAATTCAAGCCGGCCGCGCTCGCATGGCCGCCGCCGTTGAATTTCCCTGCGATGGAATCCATGCGGTAGATTGCGTCCTGGGCTCGGAGGCTGGCCTTGATCACGCCGGGGCGCTCCTCGATCAACGCGCCGATCGCGACGCCATCGAGCGCGCGTGCGTAGTCGACCAAGCCCTCGGTATCTTCGACCGTCGCACCGGTCTGTTCGAAGATGCCTTGCGGCAGGATGCCGATGCAGACGCGACCGCCGCACTCGAGTTTCAGCGAGCTGATGAAGTGTTGCAGCAGCTTCAGTTTTCCGAGCGATTCGCGCTCGTAGAGCTCCTGACCGGCCTGCGCGGGATTGGCGCCGCGCGCGAGGAGTTCCCCGGCGAGCGTGAAGACGCGCTGCGACGTCGAGGCGAACCGGAACTGACCGGTGTCGGTCATGATGCCGGTGTAGAGCGCTTGCGCGGATACGGCGTCGATCGGAATGCCGGCATCGAGGAAGAGGCCCGCGAGCACTTCGGCGGTGGCGGCGCTCTTCGTGTCGACGAAGTTGTGGCGCGCGAAGCCGACGTTCGAAAGGTGATGATCGAAGCAGCCGAACGCCTCCGCGTAGAGCGCACGCGTGCGGTCGCCGGCGCGGTTGTGATCGGCGCAGTCGGTGAACACTGCGAGGCGTCCGTCGTGCTCGATGTGGTCGCGCTGGAAGAACGGCGTGTCGCCGAGCAGGAACTTGATGCGGCGCGGGACCGGATCGGGGTTGATCGCGATCGCGTCGATGCCGCGCGCGCGCAGCGCCCGGGTCAACGCGACCTGCGAGCCAATGCAGTCGCCGTCGGGACGTTGGTGGCCGATGACCGCCACGCGCTGGCCGGAGAGCGCGGCGAGAAAATTCGCGAACTGCTCCTTGAACTCGGGATAGTAGCTCATTCCGGCTTCTTCGCTTGTTTATCGAGTTCGTCGATCAGGCTTTCGATGCGCACGGCGCGCTCGCCGGACGCGTCATGATGGAACGTCAGCGTCGGCACGTGGCGCATCACGACGTTTTTCGCGACGACGCCGCGAATTTCGACAACCTTCGAACGCAGCCAACGACCCGTCTTCGCGATCTCGTCGGGATCGGAGCCGATGACGGTGTAATAGATCTTGGCCTCGCGCAGGTCGCCCGTGACATCGGCGCCGGAGATGGTCAGACGCGTCGCCTCGCTGGTATAGCGCTTGCGCAGGTAGGCGCTGATTTCGCGCTGCAGCAGCTCGTTGACGCGGAGAAGTCGGTTGGACATCGGAATTTTGGATTTTCGATTCTCGATTTTCGATTGCCGGAGCGGCGGCGCGAGGCGAGGTCGAAAATCGAGAACCCAAAATCGAAAATCAGAGCGAAGCTCTAACCTTCTGGATCTCGAAGCACTCGATCTTGTCGCCGGGTTGGTATCCGTCGAAGCCGTCGAGGCGGATACCGCACTCGAGGCCGGCGCGGACTTCGTTCGCGTCGTCCTTGAAACGACGGAGCGTGCCGACCTTGCCTTCGAAGACCGATTCCTTGCCGCGGCGGACGCGGGCGGAGATGTTGCGGTTGATCTTGCCCTCGGTGACGAGACAGCCGGCCACGAAGCCGTGCGAGATCGGGAACACCTGGCGGACTTCGGCGACTCCGAGTTTGTTTTCCTTGAGATCGGGGTCGAGCAGGTCGGCCATCATCTCCTTCACGCGGTCGCCGAGTTCGTAGATGATGTTGAAGTGTTCGATGGTGACGCCGTGGTGCTTCGCGAGCGGGGTGACGCCATTTTCCTGCTTCGTGTTGAAGCCGATGATGACGGCTTTCGCGGCGCTGGCCATGAGCACATCGTTCTTGGTGACGATGCCCACGTCGGAGGCGACGATGTCGAGTTTCACCTTGGCGCTCTTGATGTTCTCGAGAACGTTGCGGACCGCTTCGACGGAGCCGTAGACGTCGGACTTGAGCACAACCTTGAGGACCTTCTCCTGCGTGGCGGCGATGTTGGCGAAGAGCGCGTCGATCGACGTATCCTTCGGCACCGCCGCGGCGGTGACCGCTTCCTTCTTGAGCAGGTGCTCGGCTTCCTCGGCCATCTTCTCGGCCTCGCGGGCGTTTTTCACCGCGGAAAATTTCATGCCGGAGTCCGGCGTGCCGGACCAGCCGATGACGCGCACGGGCGCGGACGGCGGGGCTTCCTTCACATTGTTGCCGGCGTCATCGAACATCGCGCGGACCTTGCACCAGTGCGGGCCGCATACCAGCGCGTCGCCGACGCGGAGCGTGCCGCGCTGGACAATGACCGTCGCGAGCGCGCCGCGGCCGACTTCGACCTCGGACTCGATGACCACGCCGCTGGCTTCCGCCTTCGGGTTGGCCTTCAGGTCGAGGACTTCGGTCTGGAGGAGAATGTAGTCGAGGAGCTCAGTGATGCCCTGGTTCTTGATTGCCGCGACGGGAACGGTGATGACGTCGCCGCCCCAGTCTTCGGGGGCGATGTTGCGCTCCTGCATCTGGCCCTTCACGCGATCGAGGTTCGCACCCTTCACGTCCATCTTGTTGACGGCGACCATGAGGTTGACCTTGGCGTTCTGCGCGTGCTTCAGCGCCTCGTCGGTCTGCGGCATGAAGCCGTCATCCGCCGCGACGACGAGCACCGCGATGTCGGTGACGTTCGCGCCGCGTTCGCGCATCGCCGAGAAGGCCGCGTGACCGGGCGTGTCGAGAAAGGTGATTTTTTTGCCGTTGTGCTCGATCTGGTAGGCGCCGATGTGCTGCGTGATGCCGCCAAACTCGCCGGCCGCGACGTTGGCCTTGCGGATAGCGTCGAGCAGCGAAGTCTTGCCGTGGTCGACGTGGCCCATGATGACCACGACCGGCGGACGCGGCGTGAGATTTTTGATGTCCTCTTCGCGTGCCTTTTCCTCGCGCGATTTTTTCTCCTCTTCCTTCTTTTCCTTCGGGCTGACTTGCGGCTGTTCGCCGCGGTGTTTGATGTCGAGGAGGAAGCCGTGTTTCTCGGCGAGCTTGTTCGCCACCGCTTCGTCGATCGACTGATTCATCGACGCGAAGATGCTCATCTCCATGAGCTCGGAGATCAGCTTGAACGGCTTGAGGCCGAGCGCGACGGCGAAGTCGCGGACGATGATCGGCGGCTTGAGGTGAATGATCTTCACTCCGCCCTCTTCCGTCACGGTAACGGACGAGACGGTCGGAGCAGCCGGAGGAGCCGGCGGGGCCTTGAATGCGGGCGGCGGCGGCGGCATGCCGGGCGATGAGGCCGGGCGCGCAGCGGGAGCCGGCGGCGGCGGCGGCATGCTTGGAGCCTTCGCCATAGGCGCAGGCGGCGGAGTTGGCGCGGCCTTCGCGACGGGCGCGGGAGCGACCGGAGCAACGGGTGCGGGCTTCGGCGCCAAAACTGGAGCCGGAGCCGGCGCGGCGGCAGGCGTCGACACAGGCGCCGGCGCAGCTGGGCGCGGCATCAACGGTGGTGGCACCGGCGCAGCCTTGAAGGTGGGCGGAGCCACGACGGGAGGCGGAGCCTTCGGGGCCGGCGCCACCGGAGCCGCGGGCGCGGGCGGCGGCGTCACCGGGGCAGGCGCAGCCGCAGCGGCGGCAGCGGCCTTCGCGGCCGCGGCAGCTTTGGCAGCTTCCTCCTTCTCGCGCGCGACGTCTTGCGCGCTCTTCACGAAGACTCCTGCGGGCAACTTCACGTGCGGAACCGCAGACTCGGGCGCCGCGGGGCTCTCGACGGCAGCGGGCGCGGACGGCGCGGCGTCGGCCGCAGCGGCTTTGGCGCCCCAGTGCTTCTCGATCTCGTCGTAGTAGATCTTGCTGACGGTGCTCGAGACCGACTTGGTGTCCGCTGAGACAAAGCCCTGCTCCTTGAGCCAAGAGAGCATCTCCTTGGCCTCAACCTTGTATTGTTTGGCGATCTCGTGAATGCGGGCGCTCATTAAGTCGGTGTGTCAGTAAGAGAGTAACGTTGCGTAGCGTAAGTGAAAATCAGGCAGAAGCCCCGGAGACCTTGGCGATGACGCCCTGCGCCTCTTCGGCGGAGAAGCCCATATCGACCAAGTCGTTCGCTTCGACGCCCTCGAAGGCGGCGGGCGAATTGATGCCGTTGGCGACGAGGCGCTCGGCAATGACGTTGTCGAAACCAAACGCGCCGACCAGTGCGCTGATGGCCTGCGCGCGGGGATCGGAAGCGGTGGCTTTCCACTCCTCGATGTCGAGGCGCCAGCCGACGAGGCGCGAGGTGAGGCGCGCGTTCTGGCCCTTGCGGCCGATGGCGACGGCGAGGTCCTCGTTGGCGACGCGAACGAGCATGCGCTTGTTCTTTTCGTCGAGCACGATTTCGCGCGGCACCGCGGGCTTGAGTGCCTCGACCAGCATTTCCTTCGGATCGGCGTGGTAAGGGATGATATCGATCTTCTCGCCGCCGAGTTCGCGGACGATGCTCTTCACGCGGGCACCGCGGGCGCCGACGCACGCGCCGACGGGATCGACTTTCGGGTCAGTGCTCGTGACGGCGATCTTCGTGCGATAACCCGGCTCGCGGGCGAACGCTTCGATCTTCACCGTGCCGTCGGCGATCTCGGTGACTTCGAGTTCGAAGAGGCGGCGGACAAATTTCGGCGTGGCGCGGCTGAGGATGACTTCGGGGCCGCGGCTGGAATTTTCGATCTCGAGCAGGAAGCAGCGGATGCGCTCGCCCGGAGCGTATTCTTCACCGGGGACCTGCTCCTTGCCCGGCATGACGGCCTCGGCCTTGCCGAGGTCGATGAAGAGATCGTTGCGCTCGCGACGGCGCACGGTGCCGCTGACGATGTCGCCGACGGAGTCCTTGAAGTCGTCGTAGATGCGCTCCTTCTCGAACTGGCGAAGGCGCTGCATGATCGCCTGACGCGCGGTCTGCGCCGCGATGCGGCCGAGGTAGGACGGATCGATTTCCTTTTCGATCGACTCACCGATGACGGCGCCGGCTTTGAACACTTGCGCTTTCTCCACGTGAATCTGCGTCTTCGGATCGGAAACGGAATCCACCACCTTCATCACTGCCCAAGCCTTGAGCTGCCCGTTCTTCGGGCTGATCTCGATCTTGAGGTCCTGGCCCGAATTCACGCCCTTCAGCGCCGCCGTCTTGATGGCGTTCACAATGGCGGAGATCATATCGGCACGGGGAATGCCTTTCTCCTTCTCCATGTATTCGAGGACGGACAGGATTTCGCTGCTCATGATGGTTGGTGTGGTGGGAAAAAAAAGGCGGGACCCGGAGGCCCGCCCACTTGTGGAAAGTGAACTTTAAGTGAGCGCGCAAGGTAGCTGCCGTCCCCGCGCGTTGTCAAGCACGCCGCCTATAGCGGATTGACAGGCACTTACGCCCGAAATTCGCGCGCGATCAGCCAGGCCAGCAGACCTTGGGCAACGCCGTGGCAGAGAGGGTGGTCGCGCGAGCCCGACAACGACAGCTTCCTCAGGCCGCGTCGGACCGCGTCGGGCAGATCACCGGCGAACCAGTGCCCCCAGAAAACGTCGAGTCCGGGACGATCCGACACAGCGGCCAGCAGCGGCAGGAACCCATCGCAAACGAGCGTGTTGAAACGCGGACCACCGATCACGTCCCCCACCACTTCCCGACTGAGTGCTTCGCGCAGCCGCCGGAATTGCCCGGCGCGCCGCACGTGCGCGGTCGGCACGTCCGGCAGCAACGCAAGTGTCGGCAAGATCTCGCCCCACGCCACCAACCGCTGCGGCCAATCCGGCACGCGCGCGACCCACTGCGCATACTGCGCGAGCCGCGTGCGCGGATGGTTCGCCGGACGCACGCCGTGGTTTTGCCAACCGTGGACGATCGCGAGCGCCTCCCCGGGCACGGCACCGTTTCGCCACGCCTCGAGCGGCCAGCGTTCGGCCGTCGCCAACATCGGCACGCGATTGTGGCGGTAGCCGAGAATCTCCAGCGCGGTGTGATGCGCGGCGCCGGCGAAGCCGACCTTCGTCACGCGGAGACGCGCGCTGGCCACTTTCGCGCTCCAACGCTTTTCCGCGAGATCCTGCACTCGCATGCGCAGTTCACTCGGCGGCAGGTTCGCGAGTTCTTCGAGTCGGCGCCACTCATCGCGCGCGGTGAGGGCCTCCAGCGCATCATCCGCGGCGTATTCCTCGAGATCGCGATGCAACAGAGGCAACAAGACGAGCGCCGGGATTTCTGTTCCATCGGCACGTCGCTGCGTTCGTGCTCCGGATGCCGGCGGGAAAAGCAGCACATGCAGCACGACGTCCGCATACGCCGGGTTTTCCGCGTGGCCGTGCGACGTCCAATCCTGCGCATAGAAATGCACTTCGATGTCGCCGATCACTTCGCGTCCGCCGATGCGCAGTTGCGCGTGCTTGAAGTCGGGACCGCCGAGCAAATTCCAGCGCCCCGGCGAGACGATTTCGAGCGCCGTTCCGTCGGCGAGCGTCGCTCGCGTGGCGGCAAAATCCTGTTGCAACCAAATTTTCTGCACGACGCGCTCGTGCATCGTGAACGGCCCGTAGAGGCCCTGCATTTCGGCGACGCTGAGTTCGGGAGAGGCCATGGCGTGGTTTCCGCCGCGTGGCCCCGCGAGCGAGTTGCGGGCTGGACACTGCGCGAAAACCGCCAACGCTGCCAGCGCTTTTCTCGCGTCCACGGAAGGGTGGCAGAGTGGTCTATTGCGGCGGTCTTGAAAACCGCTGAGGCGCAAGCCTCCGGGGGTTCGAATCCCTCCCCTTCCGCCACACTGACACAATCCGCGTCGTCAGAGCGCTCCGCGAAAAGCCAACCCGGGCGAAGGCACCCGGAATCGCGCATCCTGACTTTTCGCGGTGGAGAAAAGGCCCACGACGCGATTCGCCGCGCTAGCCGATCCGCGCGCAGCACCTCCGGCATGCGTCCCCTACCCACGTGATGAACAGGCGCGCGCCGGCCGGGTCGCATGCTCCTCGGCGATAAAGCACCCGAGTTCGTTTTGCAGCGCGATCAGCACAGAACGCTGGGAAGGGGGAAGGCGGGCGATTCCATCGCGGTCAATTTCCTCCGGAACGACCGACCGGACGGATCGCGCGCAAGTGGCGGACGAGTTTGTCCATTTCCTTGTCCGCATCATGCCACCAGCCGGTGGACCAGATGACTAAGCCGTCAAAATGCAGCGTGAGCTGCGATCGTTTCTGCGCTGGACGCCTGCAGCCCCAACCTACAACGCCCACCAACGCAGCATACGCATCGCCGTTTCAGTAAGGTCCGCGGATGTGTTGCCGCACTTCGTCGCGATAGAAACGCGCGAAGGCCGCGTGCGTCTCCGCCGCCAGCGGCGGGAGCGCCGAGACCGACGCATTGCTTGTCACCTGATCGACGCGGCTGGCGCCGGTGATGACGGTCGTTACCGCCGGATGATCGAGAATCCAGCGCTGCGCCACCTGTGCCAACGGCGCGGAGGGCGCGAGCGACTTCAAGCGATCCGCGAGCTCCACCGCTTTCTCAAACGGGATGCCCGCGAACGTTTCGCCGACGTTGAAGGCTGCACCGTCGCGGTTGTAGTTCCGATGATCGGAAGCAACGAACCGCGTCGCAGCGGTGAATTTTCCGGCGAGCACACCGCTCGCGAGTGGCAGACGCACGATGATGGCCACGCCTTGGCGCTGCGCCCGCGGCAACAACTCCTCCGCCGGAAGCTGGCGGAAAACGTTAAAGATCACCTGCAGCGACGCGACACCTTCCTGGGCCAGACAACACAGGCCCTCCTCGACCGTTTCGACGCTCGCGCCGAACGCACGAATTTTCCCTTCTGCCCGCAGCTGACGCAGCCACTCGAAAATCTCGCCGTGCCGCAACACCGCGGGCGGCACGCAGTGCAACTGCACCAAGTCCAGCGCGTCGACGCCGAGTCGTCCGAGCGACGCTTCGACGGCGGCGCGGACGCCGGCCGCCGTGTATTTATCCGGGTAAAGATCCCCCGTGCGGCCCAGCTTGGTGGCGATGAACAAATCGCGCCGACCGGACTCGCGACGGAATCGTCCGATCAGCGTCTCGCTGCGGCCCGCGCCATACACATCCGCCGTGTCGATAAAATTGATGCCGGCGTCCACCGCGGTGCGCAGAATGGCGAGCGCCGCGTCGTCATCTACCGCGCCCCAATCGGCGCCGCCCAGTTGCCAACAACCGAGACCGATCTCCGAGACGGATACGGACGGCGGACCAGCGAAGATTCGATTTTTCATAGGAGAAAAGGGATCAAGGACGATGCCGGTGCTCATCACCGAGTGGCGCACGCGAGGCGGGAGATCGGCCAGAAAGTAGGACACCGCGCCGGTGCCGGCAACTCCGCTTCCACGCGATGCGCGAGACCAGCACGCCACCACGCCAACCTGATGGCGCTCGGCGCGACAATATGCTCCTCTCCGTAGTGCCCAAGGCTCACCCCACTAGGCACTGGAAATTTCTCCCATGAATCTCGATCGTCGCTCGTTCGCTGTGCTGGCCCTGCTGGTATTCGCCGCCCTGCCCTCGCGTGCCACAGATGCCACCGAGACCACCGCGATTGTTCGTCCGGCGCCCGACGGGAAACTCGTCTACGCGCCCTACAATGCCGAAGGCGACACGCTCCTCGATTTTTCGCACTGCGGCTACGGCGGCGGTGGCGTGCCACTCCCGCGCGCAATCGAACGCATTCGACTCGAAGCCACCGCATCTGGCGACGACACGGCGCGCATTCAAGCCGCGCTCGACGAGGTCGGTCGCCTCCCCTTGGCGCAAGACGGCCTGCGCGGCGCGGTCGTGCTGGCCCGGGGAACCTATCGCGTCAGCGGAACTCTGCGGCTCGCCGCCAGCGGCGTCGTGCTTCGCGGTGAAGGGCAAAGCGAGCGCGACACGGTTGTCATCGCTACGGGCAATCAGCCGCGCGACCTCATCTCGATCGCCGGCGCACCGCCGCAGCGCGAAAGCCGGAGCAGCGTGCGGATCTTCGACCGCTACGTTCCGGTCGGGGCACGTGCTTTTCGCGTGGCGGACGCGTCACGTCTGCGCATGGGTCAGACGGTCTTCGTCGACCGCGTGGGCAATGCCGCGTGGATCACCGCCCTCGGCATGGATCGCATCCCGCCCCGGTCAGACGGAAGCGCGTCAGTTCAGTGGCCGCCGTTCACCTTGGCCTTCGATCGGGTGATCACCGCCATCGACGGCAACCGCGTCACGATCGACGGCAACCGCGTCACGATCGACGCGCCACTGGCCTGCGCCATCGATGAACGCTGGGGCGGCGGCAACGTCGTGCCTTACGTCGATTCTGCGCGCGTCACCCAGTGCGGCATCGAAAACCTCCGTGCAGTTTCCGAGTTCGATGCGGCCGTGAAACTGACCCACCGCAACCAGTTCACCTACGGAGCCGACGAGGCACACGCGATCAACGCGGTCAGTTTCGATCACGCGAAGAACGGTTGGGTGCGCGACGTGACCGCGGTGCACTTCTATCATGGCGTCGCGTTCGTGCGGAGCGGCGCCAAGTGGATCACCGAGCAGGACTGCTCCAGCCTCGCGCCGGTTTCGAAGATCGACGGCGGTCGCCGCTACCCGTTTCACCTCGAGGGCCAGCTCAACCTGGTGCTCCGTTGCTACTCGGAGGAGGCTCGCCACGCCTTCGTCGTGGGGGCGCGGGTTCCCGGACCGAATGCTTTCGTCTACTGCATTTCGCACCGGGAGTTCGCGACTTCGGAGCCGCACCATCGGTGGTCCACCGGCGGTCTCTACGACAACGTCAGTTCTGACATCGCCTTCCAGGACCGCGGCTCCATGGGCACCGGCCATGGCTGGTCCGGCGCCAACTACGTAGCATGGAATACCCGCGGTCGACTCACGGTGCAGCAGCCGCCGACGGCACAGAACTTCTCCTTCGGCCACGTCGGGCCGCGGGAAGCCGGTGCCTACAAGCGCCCTTTGGGCCTCTGGGTATCGCTCGGCCAACCGGTCGAGCCAGCCAGTCTGTATTTCGCGCAGCTGCGTGATCGACTCGGCGCCACACCCACGCAAACCGCGGAGATCAATGCGAACTGGGAACGCTCCGCCCGCGATTATCAGGCCCGGCTGCGCGTGGCGCGACCGG
The DNA here is from genome assembly GCA_023432225.1 of Verrucomicrobiota bacterium. Classification (GTDB taxonomy): domain Bacteria; phylum Verrucomicrobiota; class Verrucomicrobiia; order Opitutales; family Opitutaceae; genus Didemnitutus. The sequence goes on along the minus strand of JAEYUW010000046.1, from coordinate 189,330 downwards.
AGTAGGCACCGCGAAGCTCGCATCACTCCAAGACGAACACCCCGGAGCGCACCACGACGGACGACCGAGCAATTCGCTTCGACAGCTCCAGCGTGCAGCGGCAAAACGGCTCCCGTTGCCACTCATGTCTTCTCCCACCGCGCTCATCACCGGCATCACCGGTCAAGACGGGTCCTACCTGACCGAACTGCTCCTCGCCCGCGGCTACGTGGTCCACGGCCTGGTGCGTCGGGCGAGTCTGTTCAACCGCTCCCGCATCGAGCATCTGCGGCACGATCCCGCGATCGGAGGCCAGACACTATTTCTCCACTACGGCGACCTGAACGACACCACCTCGTTGCGCCGCCTCTTCCGCCAAATCAAACCAAACGAAGTCTACCACCTTGCCGGCCAAAGCCACGTAGGTCTGAGCTTCGAGATTCCCGAAGCCACGGTGCAGGAGGTCGCCAACGCCACGCTGGGCCTGCTCGAGATTCTCCGCGATCAGGAGCACCCGGTGAAGTTTTACCACGCCGCCAGTTCGGAGATTTTCGGTGCGCCAACCACGGCCCCTCAAGACGAAGATACGCCTTTGCGCCCGACGAGTCCTTACGGTTGCGCCAAGGCCTTCGCGACGAACCTCAGCCGCGTCTACCGTGACGCCTACGGCCTCTTCGTCAGCAACGGCATCGCCTATAACCACGAGTCGCCGCGCCGCGGCGAAAATTTCGTCACCCGAAAAATCTCCCTCGCCGTCGCTCGCATCGCCCGCGGTCTGCAGAACGAGCTGCCGCTCGGTAACCTCGACGTCTCGCGCGACTGGGGCTACGCACCCGAATACGTCGAAGCGATGTGGCGCATGCTGCAACAAGCCAAGCCCGCCGACTACGTGCTCGCCACCGGCGAGAGCCACACCCTCGCCGATTTTCTCGAAGCGGCGTTCGCCGCCGCCGGCCTCGACTGGCGCAAATACGTGAAGGTCGATCGACGCTTTGTGCGCCCCGCCGAACCTGCGCGCCTCGTCGGCAATGCCCGCAAGGCGCAGACCGAACTCGGCTGGACGGCGCAAACCAAGTTGGCCGCGCTGGCCCGCCTCATGGTGGAATCCGACCTCGCCGCACTCGATGCGCCACCGCGCCGATGAAGACTGGACGCCTCGCCGCAAACGGATGACGATGCGCACCGCCCCATGAACAAGCAGCCCCTCGTTCGTCGCCAAGTCCCGGGTCGCGGCACGCCGTGGAGCCTTCCGCAGCGTTTCGCAGCCGGGCTCTTCGCGCTCACGTGGACCGTGGGATGCCGATGGACGCCAAAACCGCTTAACCCGTGGCGCCTCGTGGTGCTCCGCCTGTTCGGCGCCAAAATCCACGGAACTCCGTTCGTGCACCAACGCGCACGAATCGCGATGCCGTGGAATGTTGAGCTACACGATGCCGCCTGCGTCGGCGACCGAACGAATTTATATGCGCTCGACCGTATCGCGCTGCAGCGCGGCGCCCTCGTAGCCCAGGAAGCTTATCTTTGCACCGGCACGCACGACCTCGCGGACGCCGAGTGGCCGCTCCTCACTGCGCCGATCGTCGTGGGCGAGCGCGCGTTCGTGGGTGCGCGCGCGTTCGTGTTGCCCGGCGTGATGATCGGCGACCACGCCGTCGTCGGCGCCATGAGCGTCGTCACGCACAACGTCCCTGCCCACACGTGCGTGCGGGGCAACCCGGCGCGGTAACGGGCCGTTGCGCCGAAAACAAAAACGCCAGCCGCGAAGGCTGGCGTTGAAAGGATCATGGAGTCTGCGCGCAGGACTCACTCGTCGCGACGACCGCCGGCGATCAGCAGCAAGATGTGCAGCAAGCTGCCGAGCGAAGCCACGAACGCGGCAACGTAGGTCAGCGCGGCGGCATCGAGCGTCTCGTGCACGCCCTTCATCTCGTCGCGACCGACGATGCCGAGGTTGACCAGCTGAGCCTTGGCGCGACGCGTCGCGTCGAACTCGACGGGCAGCGTGACGAGTTGGAAGAGGCAGATAATCGCCAAGGCGACCGCGCCCAGCATCAAAAACGTGCCGCCCAGACCGGAGGTGCCAAGCACGATGCCGATGATGATGAGCAGCTGCGAGGCGCCGGAGGCGATCTGCGTCGCGGGCACGAGCGTCTGGCGCACGGTCATCATGGAATAGCCGACCTTGTGCTGGATGGCGTGACCGGCTTCGTGCGCGGCGACGCCGAGCGCGGCGAGGCTGGTGCCGTCGTAGTTATGTTCCGACAGCGCGAGGCGGCGGTTCATCGGATCGTAGTGGTCCGTGAGCTGACCCTCGACGCGCACGATCTGCACATCGTGAATGCCCGCGCTCTCCATCACCGCGGCGGCGGCCTCGCGACCGGAGATATGGCCGCGCGAAGGAATCTCGACGTTCTTGCGATAGGCACTCATCACGCGCATCTGCGCATAGAGGCCGAACAACATGGGAACGATGATGAGGATGATCCAGAGGGTCATGGTGAAAATGGGTTGGCGTTAAAATCTGCAGGGCCGCGCCGATTTCCAGTGAAAATCAGCCGGCTGGAAACGAACCGCACGCCGTGTAACCCGTCACCAGCGCCAGCTGGCTCCCGCGGACCATTGACGCGGGGCGGCCGGCACCGCGGGGACCTCTTGGAAATCCGAGTCCCAAAGGTTGTCGACCACGACCGAAAATTCCCAGCCGCGCCAGCGCGGAGGCAGGTAATACAGCCCCGCGGATGACAACCAGGCGTGCGTCCCGCCCACCGTGCGCAGGAAGTTCGGGGCCTGCACGCGATACTCGTTATCGCTGCGCAGTTCGAAACCACCCGTCCAACGCCAGCGGATCGCCGCGGTCGCGCGATGCTCCGGAAAATTGAGCGCGTAGAAACTGGCATCGACCGCACTCGTGCCGTAATCGCTGCGCTTGCGCAGCCAAGCGTAGCCGAGCGTCACATCGAGATGCGAGCTGCGGCGTGTTGCGAGCACCTCGATGCCATCGGTCACGGTGTCGACCGGATTCGCCGTGCGTGCAGTCACACCCCGCAGGTAGGTCCAATCGACCAAGCGGTCGTCCCAGCGTCGGAAAGCAGCGCCCTCGAACATCCAACCGAAACGCTCGGTGCGACCGCTGATCTCCACGTTGCGAGCCCGCGAACGGCCGAGGTTGGAATTGCCGCGAAAGAGACCGGCGACCGAACTCGAGTTCAACGCGGTGTAGGAAGGCAATTGCGTGGCTTCGGAGTATTCCAATCCAACGCTGTTGCCCCCAGCACTGCGCCAGTCGACGCCCGCCAGAGGCGACCACGCCGAGCCATCGCGGTCTGAGCGATCGAACGCCGCCCCCGCTCGCGTGCGCAGCTCGCCCGCTCCGAGAGCGGCGACGATTTCGGGCACGAGAGTCGCCTTGTAGAGCGTGCGATCGTTGAAACGCCCGAACGTCAACGCCGTGGAGCGCAGATTGTCGTGGGCGACATCGAGCGTGTAGCCGACGCTCGCGGCGGACGCGACCGCGCGCCCCGCAATCGCCAAACCACGCAGCCACGTCGTGTGTTGGAAGGGATTCGAGGCGCCGGGCACCGCGCGGTTGAATTCGTAGTCGTCCTTGTTGCGACGGTAGAATGCCGCCGCATTGAACTCGTTGCCCTGATCGTCGCGCCAGGTGTGATTCACGAGCCCGAGCACCGTTTGGAGGTTGTCCGTTTCGTTGAAACCAAACGGCGTGTAGAGATTCGGCCAGCCGAAGAATTTGCGCTGGTAGCCGACAAAGACATCCGTCTGGCCTTGCGCCGTGCGCCACTGCAACCGGCCGTTGACGCGCGAGAAATCGTGATCTCCGAAAGGAATGGCACCGTCCGAACGCGAACGAGCGACCGCAAAATCCGCCGCCAGAGCTTGGCCATCACGAAGCGAGCGCGTGGCGCCCGCGTAAAGCGACTCGCGATTGAAGCCGTGCTCGCCCCCGGCGACGCTCACGCGCCCGCCATCGCGAATCGGCGCCCAAGCGAATTGCACGGTGCCGGTGGCCGCGTTGAAACTGTTCGCGGCGCTGGCAAGACCGGTGACAACCATCGGCCCCCGCAACATCTCGGGTGCGACCGGGAGTTCGAAGACGTAATGCCCCGTTTGCGGATCGGAAATCGCCGCGGTCCCAATACGCACGCCCGTCGCTTCGAACACGCCACCGCGCAGGCTGACGTCCGCCTGAGCTTCCGCGAAATTACGCGCCTGCACATCCACGCGCGGCTCATAGCGCAAGGCCGACACCGGCATCGCCAGCGTTCCGGCCGGCTCGTCGTTTGCCACCCGTGAGCCAAAGACGGTGAAATCCGGCAGCCGCGTGCGCTCGTCACGCTCTTGCGCGAATCCTGCCGGACTGATCGCGGCAAATGACCAAAACGCCACGAGCGTCGCGCGACAGGACGGCTTGTTGCCAGTTTTTAAAAGACGACTTAACAGCATGGGAAAAAAGAAACCGCTGCGGATGACCGCAGCGGTAAATTGAGCAGGCAGGATGATTACTCTTCGCCGTCGTTGCCGATCGCCTCGACCGGGCAGCCTTCGAGCGCCTCCATGCACAGCGCGGCTTCTTCCTCCGTCGTGGGCTGCTTGTGCACGAAGGAATAGCCACCTTCGTCATGGCGCGTGAAGAAACCGGGGGCGGTTTCGCGGCACAGATCGCAATCGATGCACTGCTGATCGACGTAGAACTTGCCTGCGGCGTTTTCTTTCCACTTCTCAGCTTTGTTGGCCATAGGGCGGATACAAGGACGTTGAACCGTCATGTCAAGCGGCTCGACCGCCCCGCGCAACGGCACCGCGTCATGTGGGCGCGAGGCTGTCGCGGCGCCCGACGCGGGGCTTGTATTTGGATGCGGCTGGCGTAAGTTGCGCCCCAATGCTCTCCGACCGCTCTTACATGCGCTCCGACTACCCGCGCGAGACGACTTCGGCTCTGACGTGGTTCTTGAGCGCGGTCATCGCGGGGTCGTTGGTGCAGCTGGTGTTCGAGCGGTTTCTCGGCAGCAGCGCGATGGTCGATCTGCTCGCCGTCACGCCCGCGGGCGTGCTTCAAGGCAAGGTTTGGACGCTGGTGACCTACACGTTTCTGCACGGTGGCGTTCTCCACCTCGTGCTGAATGCGCTCGGCCTCTTCCTGATTGGGCGCGAAGTTGCCCCGCTGCTCGGGACCCGCGGGCTCATTCAATTCCTGATGAGCACCGCAACTCTGGGCGCGCTCGCCTGGTTCGCGACGCATGCGTGGGGTTCGCCCACGTTTCCGCTGGTGGGGGCCTCGGCCGTGCTCGCTGGCATGTTCGTGTTTTTTGCCTGTGTCGCGCCGGAACGGGAAATCACTTTCCTGCTGTTCTTCGTGCTGCCGGTGACGCTGAAGCCGAAGATCCTCGCGTGGATCCTCCTCGCGATCGACACGCTCGGGTTCCTGTTCAACGAGATTCCCGGCGGAGCGCTTGATGGCGGCGCCGGCATCGCCCACTCCGCCCACCTCGGCGGCATGCTCGCCGGGTGGCTCTACTTCCGCCTGCTTTACGCCAACAACGGCCTCGATCGCGCGGCCGGTGCGTCCTTCCGGCTCCCGCTCTTCCGCCGCCAAACCAAGAAGACGCCCGCGCCCCTCCCCGACGACAGCCCCCCCGTCCATTCGGCCCCGGTGAATCTGCGCGCCGAGGTCGATCGTATTCTCGACAAGATAAATTCGCACGGCTTCGGCGCTCTTACAGAGCAGGAGAAACGCCTGCTCGATGATGCCAAAGACCTCCTCAGCCGCCGTTGACGCCTCAATCTCCGTCCGCCTGCGCCGATGGCAAGCTGTTCGCTCGTCTCCGCGCGTCTTACTTTAGGCATGCTACGCCGCGAGTGACCCGCAATTCACCGTTTTAAGAAACAAACCCGCGCCCCACGCGACTAACACTCCTTCATGCGACTCCCACGCTTTCTTCTCCGCGCCGCTCTCCTGCTCGTCACCGCCGTGCCCGTGGCCTTCGCGATCACCGATCGCGATTTCTCCACGAATCCCCTCATGCAAAACGAGGTGCGCACGCTCAAGCAGATGCTCGACTACGTGCACTTCAACCGGAACGCCCTGCGCACGGAAGACTACCCCCAACTCATCACCGACTACATGGCGCTCCTCGACCCGCAGCGCCTCTACTTCACCGCCGGTGACGAACAATCCCTCCGTCGCCTCTACGGCACCGGCCTCGAGGACAACATCGCCATCACCGGCAACATCGACGCCGCCTTCCGCATCTACGGCCTCTTCGAACAGCGCGTCCGCTCGCGCGTCACCTGGGTCCACGAGCAACTCGCCAAAGACGTCGATCTCACCACCGACGAAACCTACACGATCGATCGCTCCAAAGGCCCCTGGCCCGCCGACCAAGCCGAAGCCGACAACCTCTGGTCGCGCCGCCTGAAGGCCGAGTTGATCAACGAACTGCTCAACAAGAAAACCTTGGAGGCAGCCAAGAGCACGATGGCGAAACGCTTCGACCGTTTCCTCAAGAATACCTCCGAAGTTCAGCCCGGCGAAATCCAAGCGCGCTTCCTCACCGCCTTCACCCGCCTCTACGATCCCCATTCCTCCTACTTCTCCGCCGCCGACCTCGAGGACTTCAACGTCGACATCAATCTCCACCTCGTGGGCATCGGCGCCGTCCTCACCGTCGACGAGGAAGGTTACTGCAAGATCGTCAGCGTCGTTCCCGGCGGCCCCGCCGATCTCACCGGCAAGGTGAAAGCCAACGACAAGATCGTCACCGTCCAGCAGGAAGGCCAGGAAGCGGTCGATGTCGTCGGCATGCGCAACAAGCAAATCGTGCAGATGATCCGCGGCGCCAAAGGCACGAAGGTCACACTCTCGATCATCCCGCAAAAAGCCGTCGACCAGTCCAAGACCGAGCAAGTCACGATCACGCGCGACGTCATCAAAATCAACCAGGCCCGCGCCTCCGCCGAACTCTTCGAAGTCCCCGACGCCGCCGGCAAAATCAACGCGATCGGCGTCATCACCCTGAACTCCTTCTACGGCGAAAACGGCGGCGACACCGACGACGAAGCCAGCCGCGCCTCCGCCAGCAACGACGTCGCCGAGCTGATCGGCAAACTGAAGCAGCAGAACATCACCGCGCTCATCCTCGATCTGCGCCGCAACGGCGGCGGCCTCCTCTCGGAAGCGATCAACCTCAGCGGCCTCTTCATTGAACAAGGCCCCGTCGTCCAAGTCCGCGACTCCGCCGGCCGCGTCTCCGTCGGCCGCGACACCAACCGCACCGTCGCCTACGACGGCCCGCTCGCGATCCTCACGTCGAAATTCAGCGCGTCCGCCTCCGAGATCTTCGCCGGCGCGATGCAAAACTACGGCCGCGCCGTGATCGTCGGCGACAGCACCACCTACGGCAAAGGCACCGTGCAGGTCATCTTCGAGATGCAGAACTACCTCCCGAAGCTCAGCCGCAACTACGGCAAAGCCGGCGCCGCGAAACTCACCACGCAGAAATATTACCTGCCCAACGGCTCATCGACCCAGAAGAAGGGCGTGACGCCCGACATCGCGCTTCCGTCCATCGACGACTACATCGAAGTCGGCGAAGCCACCGAGCCGAACGCGCTCGTGTGGGACGAGATCAGCACCTCGCCCTTTGACGGCAAGCCACTCAACCAAGCCTTCGTCGGACCGCTGCTCGCGGCCAGCAAGCACCGCCAGGACTCGCTCGAAGAATTCAGCGTGCTGAAGGAAAACATCGACTGGTTCCGCCAACGCACCGAGCAGAAGACGGTCTCGCTCAATCTCGAGAAACGGCGCGCCGAGAAGCAGACGATCGAAGCGACCGGCAAGAAATTCGACGCCGAGTTCAAAGCCCTGCTCACCAAAAACGACTTCAAGAAGCAGGAAGTGAAGCTCGACGCCGTGATCAAAAATCCGCCGCCGCCTGAACCCGTCGCCGAGAACGACGGCGATACGGACGCCGAAGACCACGAAGCCGCGTCGAAGTTCGATGTGCACCTGCGCGAGGCCCTCCGCGTCGTGTCCGACGCCGTCCGCCTCGCCGACACGCCGATGTGGGCCAAGCGCGCGCCGATGCCCGCCGCGAGCGTCCCGCAGGGATAATGCCACACGCCGGTTTCCAACCGGCCGCTCGTCTCCTCTTCACAGCCGACGTCAGTCGGCTGTTTTCGTGTACGAGCCCCCAAAGTAGCGGGAGCTTCCAGCTCCCGTTTTCCCGAGCGGGAGCAAGATGCTCCCGCTACTTTCCGCGCCGCGACGTCGCGCGCTATACCGCCACGCTCGCCAGCACGAACCGATCGCGCCCGGTGAGATCCTTGCGCGACTCCACGTTCGCATAACCCGCCGCGCGCAGCCACTCCATCAACTGCGCATGTTGCGCGATGCCCGTCTCGCACATCAGCCAGCCTCCGGGCGCGAGTCGCGCCTTGGCGTCGCGCACGATCACCGCGAGAGCCTCGGTCCCCGCGGGTCCGGACGACAGCGCATTCCACGGTTCGAACTTCTGCACCTCTGGTGTCGTCTCCTTGGTTTCAGCATCTGAAAGGTAGGGCGGGTTCGCCACGACCAATTCGAACCGCGCGTCGCTCGGCAGCGCAGCAAACCAGTCCGACTGCAAAAAGCTCACGCGCTCGGCCAAGCCGACCGCAGCGGCGTTCTCGCCCGCGAGCGCCAGCGCATCCGCGCTCACGTCCACCGCAGTCACCCGTGCCTCGGCAAAATGCTTCGCGAGCGCCAGCGCTATGGCTCCGCTGCCGGTGCCAAGATCGAGCACGCGCGCGGGCGCCGCACCGGTCACGAATTTCTCCTTCGCAATCTCGACCAACAACTCCGTCTCCGGTCGCGGAATCAGCGCGCGCCGATCGACCTTCAACGTCAGTCCGCTGAACTCCGTTGTGCCGACGATGTATTGCAGCGGCTCGCGTTCGCTGCGGCGTTTCACCAGCGGTCGGATCTTCGCTAGCTCTGTCTCGGCGAGCGGTCGCTCGAACTGCAGGTAAAGCTGCATGCGCTTCAGGCCGAGTGAGTGACCAACGATCAGCTCCGCATTCAACCGCGGACTCTCAATGCCGTGCTTCTGCAGAAACTCGGTCGTGCGCTTGATGATCTCGAGGACGGTCAGCATTTCACTCGTCGTCGTCACTCGGGCCGCGCCGCGCAATCACAGGCGCACCGGTCAATTCCGCTAGCTTCTCCTCGAACTCCGCACGCTGCAGCGCCTCGATCAACGTGTCTAGGTTACCTTCGAGCACTTGAGGCAGGCTGTAGAGCGTCAAGCCGATGCGATGATCAGTCACGCGGTTCTGCGGAAAATTGTAGGTGCGGATGCGCTCGCTGCGGTCGCCCGTGCCGATCTGGCCTTTGCGCTGCGCGGCATATTTCGCGCGCTCCTCTTCCTCCTTCAGCTTCAGCAAGCGCGAACGCAGCACCGCCATCGCTCGCGCCTTGTTTTTGATCTGCGAGCGATCATCAGCGCAAAACACGATCAGTCCCGTCGGCTTGTGAATGATGCGCACGGCCGAATCCGTCGTGTTGACGCCCTGCCCGCCCGGACCGCTTGCGCGCTGCACGGTGATGTCGAGATCCTGCGGGTCGATCTGCACGTCGACTTCCTCCGCCTCCGGCAGCACGGCGACCGTGACGGTCGAGGTGTGAATGCGGCCATTGGCCTCGGTAACCGGGATGCGTTGCACGCGATGGACGCCGCTCTCGTATTTCAGGCGTTTGTAGACGTCCGTGCCGGTCACGAGAAAGATCACTTCCTTCAATCCGCCGCGATCCGACGCGCTCGAACTCATCGGCTGCACTTTCCAACCGCGGCCCTCCGCATAGCGCACGAACATGCGATAGAGGTCCGCCGCGAACAAACTCGCTTCGTCGCCGCCGGCCCCCGCTCGGATTTCCATCACCGTGTTGCGCGAGTCCGACGGCTCCGGCGGGATCATCGCGCGCAACACCGACTCGTGCAGCGCGGTGCGGCGTTGCTCCAGCTCCGGCAATTCCATCTCCGCGAGCCCCCGCAACTCCGCGTCCGCCTTTGGATCTTTCAACAGCGCTGAATGCTCCTCGATCTCGCGGCCTAGTTTCTCGTAAGCGCGATACTCGTCGACCAACGCGCGCAGTCGCTGCTGTTCGCGCGTGACCTCGGTGGCGCGCCGCGCGTTGGCGTAGAACGACGGCGCGGCCATCTGCGCATCGAGTTCATCGAGGCGGAGCTGAAACGGAGAGATGTCGGGCAGTTGGTCCATGCGCGCGGCACGGGTGAGAAATTGCGAATTGCGTCAGCCGCAGGGGGCGGCTTGCGTCGGAAGCCAATCAGGCGCGGCTCGCGCCGCCTAGTAAAACTTTTCTGCGATGGCCTCTCCGCTCTTCACTCAAAACATCGTCGCCTGCATCTGGGACTTCGACAAGACGCTAATTCCCGCCTACATGCAGGCCCCGTTGTTCAAGCGCTACGGCGTGGACGAGCAGACGTTTTGGACGGAGACGAACGGGCTCGCGGAAAACTATCGCCGCCGCGGCTACCACATTTCGCCGGAGATCAGCTATCTCAACCACCTGTTGACCTACGTGCTCGCCGGTCCGATGGCGGGCCTGAACAACAAGGTGCTCCGCGAGTGCGGTCGCGAGATCAAGTTCTACCCGGGCCTGCCGGAGTTCTTCCAATCGTCGCGCGAATGGGTGAAGGCGCGTCCCGAATTCCAGAAGCACGAGATCGTCCTCGAGCACTACATCGTCAGCACAGGTCTCGCGGAGATGGTCCGCGGCAGCGCGATCGCGCCGTTCGTCGATCACATCTGGGCGTGCGAGTTCATCGAGAACCCGCTGCAACCGGGATTTCTCAAGCAAAAGGAGTTCGCCCTCGATGCCGCCGCCGAGATCGCGCAGATCGGCGTCATGATCGACAACACGACGAAGACGCGCGCGATCTTCGAGATCAACAAGGGCACGAACAAGAATCCCGCGATCGACGTTAACGCCAAGGTCACACCCGAGGATCGCCGCATCCCGCTCCAAAATATGATCTACATCGCCGACGGCCCGAGCGATGTCCCGAGTTTCTCCGTCGTGAAAAAAGGCGGCGGCAAAACCTACGCCGTCTACAATCCCGCCGTCCGCGCCGAGTTCGAGCAAAACGACCGTCTGCGCCAGGCCGGCCGCATCGATCACTACGGCCCCGCCGACTATACGGAAAACAGTCCGACAACGAACTGGCTGCATCTCCAGATCGAGAAAATGTGCGAGCGCATCGTCGCCGATCGCGAAGGCGCTTTCGCCTCACGCGTCGCACGTCCGCCGCGCCATCTCAATTCGCCCGACGACGACAAGAAGACGACGCGCTCGCCGAAGCAGACCAGCTTCTTGGAGTAGCATCGCAGCGCGCAGTCAGCCGCGCGTTGGCCACCTCGCCCCAGTTGGCCGGTAGCGGAATTCGTCAGAATTTCGCCGCACCCGAACGGCGAAAGCCTCGTCACGCCTTCCGCTCCGTGCTCAAGCAAGCGAACGGGACCTGGAGATTCGCTTTCATTCGCCGCCGCAAAAAAGACGCCGCCCTTTCGGGCGGCGTCAGGCTATGGCAAAGAAAGGGGTGTCGCTCAGTGGATCAGCGCAAAGCGCGGCTGCGCCACGCGACTGATCGTGAACATCGGTGCATCTTCGACCGTGATTTTAGCGTCAGGCCCAAGCTCCGTCGGCCGCGTCGGCGCGACCGCGGCGACCGCGATCGCATTCGCTTTCGCGGTCACGACCGTCGGAATGGACGGAGCGTAGAGCGGTTCGGTCGCCGCCACGACGAAGCGCGGCGGCGTGTCCGTCGACGTGTCGAAGGCGAACATCGATTCCGGCTGCGTCGCCTGCATGGGATCGGCGCTTGGCGCCGGCAACGGCGGTCGCGTCCGGTTCTCCGTTGTGGCCGCCGCCAGCGCGGCCTGCCTGCGAGCGCGCTGCTGTTCGACGAGATTCTGCACGCGCTCCGCGTAGTAATAGCTCACCGCCGGGATGCGGCCGGACTTCACGGCACCGAGTCCGCAGTTCCACGCCAGCGCGATGTTGTAGGAACTCGGATCGATGCCGGCATCGCGCAGGCCATCCTTGATCCACTCGTAGTGCCGCACCGCGACCGCATCGGCCTGCTCGCGCACGACCGCCCGACTGAACGGCGTGCGCGTGTGCCGTCGCCACGTCTGCGGCATGAACTGATAAGGCCCCAGTTCACCGCGCGAGCCCGGCCTCGTGTGATTCGTGGGATTCTCCACCCAGTTGATCGCGCGAAGTGTTTCCGCCCGCTCGGACGCGCCCACGACGGGCAACGCGAGCGCCACGGCGCACAACACGGAAAGGAATTTTTGGGCGGGTTTGATCACAAGGACGTCGGCACAAAGTCCGTGTCGACGCCCCTGACAAGCGGCATTTCAGCCGGTGCCATTTACAACCTGCGCCGCGGTGTCGCAGCGTTTACAGGGAGTAACGCAAAGCGCGGCTAACGCGCATTGGGCGTGAGACGCTTTTGCCTAATCGCTGGCAGCGAAATTTCTTTTTCCGGTCCTCGACCGTGTCATCGCACCGCGAGTCGCCCTGGCGCCGGCGTCGGAAAACGCCGGGATGTGCGCGCGCGCCAGTTCCCGATGCCGTCACATCAGGCTTCGAATCGCGTCGCGGCCGGCCTTGCTGGCGACGACGAAAATGTGCTGTCCGTCGCTCCAAGCGGCCGCACTGGCACCGTCTTTGTCGGTGAACGTGGGCGGCAGCTTGCCCGCGAGACGCGGGAAGTCCGCCGCGCGTGCGACGTAGCAGTGAAACCATTTTCCGTTTCGCCTAAAGCACACCTCCAACAGATCGCGTCCCTCGAAGCGAATCGTGCGGCAACCGTTCGCGCGCAGTGCGGAGAAATCGAGCGGCACGCCTCCGGCCAGCGGTCGATCCGCCTGACTCAACATCGCCTGCAACTCCGCCGCCTCAGGACCTTCCATCGCCTCGTGGGACTTGCGGAGCGTGTCGTTGATCGCAAACGCCGCGATCTGCTCCGCCGATGCGTTCGCCGGCCAAAAGGCGATGCTGACCGCGAGCAACAGCGCGATGCTCGCCGCCACCGCCATCGACACCGGGCTGCGCCACCAAGTCGCCCCACCGCGCGGCTGACTGACTTTCGCGCCGGTGAGAATCGCGGCGCGCAAATTTTCCGGGGGAGCGATGCTCCCGAGTTTGGCGCACATCGCACGATCGAACGCCTGCTGGGCGGCAAACCACTTTTCGAGTGCCGGATCTTGCTTCGCCTGCTCGAGCGCGGCCGAGAAAGTGGCGTCGCCAGCATCGGCGCCGTTGGGCCGATACGCGTGGAGCACGAATTTGGCTTCCTCGTTTTTCATGAGAGCTTCCTCGTGGTATTGCCGAAGGGCACGACCTTGCCACCCGCGGCTTCCTTGCGCGCGAGCGCGGCGCGCAGCTGCGCTTTGCCGCGCGACAGGCGCGACATGACGGTGCCGAGCGGCACCTCGAGCGCATCGGCGATTTCCTTGTAGGCCAGTTCCTCGAGATAAAAAAGCGTCAGCGGCACGCGGTAGACTTCATCGACCTCGTGCAACGCCTCGACCACCAGTCCGGCGTCCATGCCCGTGACGAGATCGACCTCCGGCGCCGCGGGATCACTCTCACCCGGCGGCAAATCCTCCAGCGCCGTCACATGTTCCGCCCGCCGCCGCCCGCGCAGGAATTCGCGATAGAGCGTCGTGAACAGCCATGACTTCGCCTTCCCTTCCTCGCGCAACTGATCGCCCTTGCGCGCCCAGATGAAGAACGTCTGCTGCGTCAGGTCGCACGCATCCGACGAGTTTCTCGTCAGACTGAGCGCAAAGCGGTAGAGCGGCGCGTAATGCGCGTCCACCAGCTGGGTGAAGGCGTCGCTGGGCATGGTCAGGCGTGGGAGCCGCCGCACACTGCTTTATTCCCATCTTTCGCGCAATCGCTCCCTTGCCACCCCGCCGCGCCTGCTTACTGCTCTCCGCTCATCACCATGTCGCACGCCGTCGCCGCCATCCACGCCAGCTCGAAGCCGGAATTCTACGCCGCGTTCAACCGCCAGCTCGAAGCCGTCCTCCACGGCGAACGCGACTGGGTGTGCAATCTGGCGCAGATGTCCGCACTCCTGATGCAAACGCTGCCCGACCTGAACTGGGCCGGTTTCTACCTGCTGAAAAACGGCGAACTCGTGCTCGGCCCGTTCCAAGGCAAGGTCGCCTGCGTGCGCATCGCGCTGGGCAAAGGCGTGTGTGGCACCGCCGCCGCGCGCCGCGAGAGCGTCGTTGTGGCGAACGTGCATGACTTTCCCGGCCACATCGCCTGCGACAGCGCCTCGAACTCCGAAGTGGTTGTCCCCCTGCTCCACCGCGGCCAGCTCCTCGGCGTGCTCGACCTCGACAGCCCGACGCTGAACCGCTTCGACGCCGAAGACGCCCGCGGGCTGGAGCAATCCGTGCAAATTCTCTTGGGCGCATCGGACGTTCCGTAAACGATTTCGGGCGCCACCCTCGCGAAGAGAATGGCGCCCGAAAAGAGTGGTGGCTCAGGTCGGAATCGAACCGACGACACAAGGATTTTCAGTCCTCTGCTCTACCAACTGAGCTACCGAGCCACAAAATTGGAAGGGCGAGTAAAAGGGCCGGCGAAAGCCGTCGTCAACGGCTTTTTGGACTTTTTGCCGTCAGCCTTAAACCAGCGTCTCCGTGCTCCGGCTGCGCAGGTAGATCGTCTTGTGGTCGAGATCGTGCACCGCCTGGATGTAACGCACCGTGCGGCTGCGCGCGCGCGTCAGGATCGAATGCGTCGTGGCGTGACGCCCCACCACCTTCACTCCGGGCAGCAGCCAACTGGAGGTGATGCCAGTGGCACAGAAAATCGCCCCCGGTCCCGTGCACAGGTCTTCGGCATAGAAAATCTTTTTGAGATCCTTCGCCGCCGGGTCTTTCGCGATACGCGCGCGCTCCTTGTCGTCGCGCACCCACATGCGAAGTTGCTGACCGCCGCCCAGCGCGCGGAGCGCGGCCGCCGTGAGCACGCCTTCAGGCGAACCGCCGATGCCCATGTAGAGGTCGACGCCGCTGTCCGGCAACGACGGCGCGATCGCAGCCGTGACGTCGCCGTCGCTGATCAGGCGCAGCGCCGCACCGATCTTTCGCACGCTGCGGATGATCTTCTCGTGGCGCGGACGATCGAGCACGACGACGACGACCTCGCGCACGTTCTTGCCGCGCATCTTCGCGGTCTTGCGGACGATTTCCTCGACCGGCGTATCGAGGTCGAAGCGCAGCGCTTTGTTCTTCTCCATCGCGTGCGCGACCTGCGGACCGTAGGCGAGTTTTTCAGAGTAGAACGTAGGGATGTTCAGCATCGCGTTCCCCTTTTCGGGCGCGAGCACGCCCGCCATGACGGAAATCGAGTTCGGCAACCCTTTCGAGATGTTCGTGGTGCCGTCGATCGGATCGAGCGCGATGTTGAACTTCGGTGATCCCGCCTTCCACGTGCCAAGCCTGTCGCCGAGAAAAATGCCGGGCGCGTCATCCTTGATGCCCTCGCCGATCACGACTTCGCCGCGCATGTCGATATGGTCGAAAGTGCCGTTGATCGCGTCGCACGCGGCGGCGTCGGCGCCTTCCTTGTCGCCGCGGCCGATCCAGTGGACGGCGTTGAGTGCGGCGTTTTCGGTCGCGCGGATGAACTCGAATTCGAGCGACCGCTCCGGATCGCTCTCGGTGAGGCTGGTGCGTTTTTTCAGGGTAACCATGGGGGGGCTTGGTTGCGCAAAGCAAAGCGCTGTTCCCTGGCCTTCGGCAACGCGCCGCGCGTCGCACGCGGCGACTATTAGAAATAAATCCCCTATGCCTCGATCAGTTTTAGCCGAGGAACAAGCAACGCTCCGCGCGCGAAGGCCGCGCGACTCAGGAAGCCGGCCGGATGAAAAATCCGATCACGTGCCACTGCCCGTCTGTGTCCATCATCAGCGTGACGACTTCGTTGGCCTTCGCGGCCTCGAACGCCGTCGCAAAGCGCACGACCCAATACTCGCCCTTCGGCGCGCGGGGCAGTTCGTTGGCAAACGTGGCTTCGGCCAACTCGCGCGAGTTCACCGCGCCGAGCGGCTGGCGCACCTGGTTCATCGCGCCGACCCATTTCTCTTCGGTGACCTGGGCGCGGAAACGCGACGCGGACTCTTTCCAGCTCTGCGCGTAATTGCCGTCATCGACGAGTTTCAGCCACGCTTGGGCGATCTTCGTGGATTCCTCAGCCGAACCGGCAACCTTGCCCTCGGCTCCAAACGCGAGCGTGCCAACCAACAGGCACGTCGCGGCAAACAGGTGACGCAACGGGGTATTCATGGCGGGTGTGCGCCGCCACTGATGCCAGCGCGTTCGCGGCGCGGCAAGCCGCGAGAATAGGCGTGAGTCGCGCAGGCGTCTCGACGCTCGGAGCAGGCGAGACGCCTGCGCCACCTTAGCGAAGTAACCAGGTGGGTGGCGCGCTTGCACGCCACGTTGCGCGAACACACTCGAACGGACAAGTTGCGCGCGAGCGCGCAACCTACAAGAAGCGGATATCGCAGGTGGAACCGGTTGACCTCAACCGGTTCAGAGCGCGTTGAGGTCAACGCGCTCCACCTTGATCAGCTGTGTGCCCTGCGCACGCCTCACATCTTCCGAAACACCAGCGCGGCGTTCTGGCCGCCGAAGCCGAGGTTGTCGCTCATCACCGTGCGCACATTCGCGCTGCGCTTCACGTTCGGCACGTAGTCGAGGTCGCACTCCGGATCGGGCGTCTCGAGGTTGATCGTCGGCGGAACTTCGCCGGTCTCGATCGTCTTCACGCTGATCACCGCCTCGATGCCGCCGGCGGCACCGAGCAGGTGGCCGGTCATCGATTTCGTCGAGCTAATCATGAGCTTCTTCGCGTGGTCGCCGAAGACCTTCTTGATCGCGAGTGTCTCGAATTTGTCGTTGTAGGGCGTGGAGGTGCCGTGGGCGTTGATGTAGTCGATCTCGTGCGGCTGCACGCGCGCGTCGGCGAGCGCGCGCGTCATCGCGAGCGACAGGCCCTTGCCGTCGGGGTCGGGCGACGTGATGTGGAATGCATCGCAGGTCGCCGAGTAGCCGATCAACTCGCAGTAAATGTGGGCACCGCGCGCGAGCGCGTGTTCGAGGCTCTCGAGCACGAGAATGCCCGAACCTTCGCCCATGATGAAACCATCGCGGTTGGCGTCGAACGGTCGGCTGGCTTTCTGCGGGTTCTCGTTGTTCGTGCTCATCGCCTTCATCGAGCAGAAGCCGGCGTAGGACAGCGGCGTGATCGACGCTTCGGCGCCGCCGCACACCATCACGTCGGCCTCGCCGCTGCGGATCATGCGGAGCGATTCGCCGATCGCGTGCGTGGCGGTCGCGCAAGCACTGACGACGCCGAAATTCGGACCGCGCGCGCCCAACTCGATCGCAACCAGTCCGCCGACCATGTTGCTGATCAGCGCGGGAATCATGAACGGCGAAACTTTGCGCGGGCCGCGTTCGAGGAGGACCTTGTGCTGGTTCTCGATCGTCCACATGCCGCCGATGCCGGAGCCGATGATGACGCCCACGCGGTCGGCGTCCTCCTTCGTCATGTCGAGCTGAGCGTCGGCCACGGCCTGTTTGGCCGCGCAGAAACCGAAGTGCGTGTAGCGGTCGTTGCGACGGACCTCCTTCGGGTCCATGTGCTGCGCCGGGTCCCAGCCGCGCACTTCCGCGCCGATCTGGCAGGTGTAATCCTTCACGTCGAACTGCGTGACGCGATCGATGCCGCATTTGCCGGCAAGGATGCTGGCCCAGAAATCGGGCACGTTATGGCCGAGCGAGGCGATCACGCCCAGACCGGTAACGACGACGCGTTTGTGCGGAGAGACGGTTTCCATCAGCCCGACACACTGAAAAGAAAAAGGCGTTCTACCAGTCCCGATTTTCCGGGTGGCAGAACGCCTTTTCGAAAGGGAAAACTTACTTCGCGGCGGCCTTGGCCTCGATGTAGCTGATCACGTCGCCGACGGTCTGCAGCTTCTCGGCGTCGGACTCCGGGATCTCGCCCTTGATCTCGTTCTTGAACTCCTCTTCGAACGCCATGATGAGTTCCACGGTGTCGAGGGAATCAGCGCCGAGATCATCGAGGAAGGAGGCTTCCTTCGTAATCTGCTCTTCGTTAACGTTCAGCTGGTTAACGATGATCTGCTTGACGCGTTGTTCGATGGTTTTCTGGTCGGCCATGTTGGAAAGGGTTCGAGAGGAAGTGAGCAGCTAAAATGTGGTCAAATCGGCATCACATCACCATGCCGCCGTCAACGGTAAAAACCTGTCCGGTGATGTAGCCGGCCTCTTCGGAGGCGATGAACGCGACCATGTTGGCGATGTCGGCGGCTTCGCCGAGACGCTTCAGCGGGATCACGCTGAGGAGCTTCTCGCCCGCCTCTTCCGGCAGCGCGGCGGTCATGTCGGTCTTGATGAAACCGGGCGCCACGGCGTTGACCGTGATGTTGCGGGCGGCGAATTCCTTCGCGATCGACTTCGTGAAGCCGATCATGCCGGCCTTCGCCGCACAGTAGTTGGCCTGGCCGGGATTACCCATGAGGCCGACGACCGACGTGATGTTAATGATGCGGCCCCAACGCTTCTGGGTCATCGGACGACCGATCAACTTCGTGAAGTGGTAGCAACTCGTCAGGTTGGTCGCCATGACGTTGTTCCAGTCGTCCTCGCTCATGCGGAACAGCAGGCCGTCCTTCGTAATGCCGGCGTTGTTGACGAGGATGTCGATATTGCCGAACTCGGCCAGCAACTGCTCGCACGCCGCCTTCACCGCCGCGCCATTCGCGACGTCGACCGCGAGCGCCTTGGCCTTGCCGCCCGCCGCGACGATCCCGTCGGCGACCGCGCCGCAACTCTCGGCGGACTTGCTCACGCAGATGACGGTCACGCCGTTCTTGGCGAGGAGTTCAGCGATGGCTTTGCCGATACCGCGCCCCGCGCCAGTGACGAGGGCCACACGATTGTTGTAGGTCAGGCTCATGGAGGGCGGATGGGATGCGGTGCGGTGAAGGCGGGCAAGCGTGAAAAGGCGAGGGCCTTCCCACTTGAATCTCCAAAGCAGGTATGGAAACTCCCACCGGGCCACCTCGTGAGGTTTTTCACGTTTCTGCACAAAAGTGCGACAGCATTGATCGATGAGTGACCAAACGACCAATTTCGGAAACACCGCGCAATCACTGGCGCGCAGCCCCCTTGGCATCGTCGCACTATTTATTGTGCTGGCACATGGCTTCGCTTCACTCGTGGTCGCATTCACGAGTTCTTTCTCGAGCGCCGAGCGAATGCCGCTGATCTACTTTCTTGTCGTTTTTCCGCACGTGGTGCTGGGTGTCTTCGCGTGGCTCGTGGCAAAACACAGCAGCAAGCTATTCGCGCCATCCGACTTCAAGAATGAGGAAAACTACGTGAAGATGCAGATGTCCGTCGTTGCTTCTCTTTCTGCGGCGGCCGCCAAAAATCCCTCAAGCAGCCCAGAGGCCGATTTGTCGCGAATTGTAGACACCGTTCGTGCAGCAAAACCCGCGACTTCCACCTCGGATGGCTGGAGACATCGCGTTCTCTGGGTCGACGATCATCCTGAAAATAACGTTTATGAGCGCCAGGCCTTTGAGGCACTGGGATTGAAGTTCACCCTAGCCCTCTCGACGGACGAAGCACTGGAACGCCTCTCCGCCGCGAAATTCGCTGCGATAATTTCCGACATGGGTCGAAAAGAAGGCAATCGCGAGGGCTATGTCTTGTTGGATCAGATTAGAAAAAACGGGGACCTCACGCCTCTGTTTTTTTACGCATCTTCGAATGCACTCGAACACAAGCGTGAGACGGTCGCCCACGGAGGGCAGGGCTGCACTAACAACCCAAACGAATTGTTTGAAATGGTGACGAAAGCGGTAATTCAAAGGCAGACCGCCTAAGCCGGGCGTCGCCCGCAACGGTTCGAGAAATTTTCCGGTAACCATTCTGCATGCAGCGGTGGTCCTGCTTGAGCTGCTTCACGTATTCGACGGCGACGGCGGCGTCCATGCCGCCGTGTCGCGCGATGATTTCGTGGAACGTGGCGTCGACGTCCTTGGCTATGCGTTTGGCGTCACAGTTGATGAGGCACACCTCCCGTCCTTCGTGGGCCGCGTGAAAGACGAATTTACCGCGATCATCGAGGCGGCTCCCGAAGGCGGTTTTGGACGGTTTGCCCGGAAGTCCCCGGCGCCAACGGGCAGGGCGAAACGGTGGAAGAAGCCAAGGCCAACCTGCGCGAAGCGATCCGCCTGATCTTCGAGGACCGAGTATCGCTCGGCGGAAGCTGAGGGTTGGGTGGCGCTGGTCGCCTGCCCGCTTGCCAAGCAGACCCGTCGCGCTAGGGTGCGTCGCGTGAGCACCATCGCCGAAATCGAATCCGCCGTAAGCAAGCTCTCGCCTGAGGAGCTCGCCGCGTTCCGCCGTTGGTTCCTGCAGTTCGACGCGGCGGTGTGGGATCGGCAATTCGAGAAGGACGTCGACGCCGGACGCCTCGACGCGCTCGGACAAGAGGCTTTGCGCGAGTTGCGCGACGGACGCTGCCCCGAGTTGTGACTCATCGCGCGAGCCAGCGCTTCTGGACCTGCTACCACGCGCTTCCGGACGACGTGCGCCGGCTCGCGGACGAAAACTTTCGCCTGTTGAAGGCCGATCCACGCCACCCTTCGCTACACCTCAAGAAAGTTGGCGCGTTCTGGTCGGCGCGCGTCGGCCTCCACTACCGCGCGATCGCCGTGGAAGACGGCCCCCATCTCGTGTGGTTTTGGATCGGACACCACGCCGACTACGATAAGCTGCTCCGCCGACGCTGAGCGAAAGGCGATCGTCAGCCCTCCCACGAAGGGTGCGTCGCGTTTTCTCCGTTACCTCGGGCCCCGTCCACAAAAATACGCCCGAACACGGAGCCGGCTGGAAGCCGGCGCTACTCTCGCCCGCACGCCCGCCGCTCAGTAAACATCCCGCATGTAGCGGTGGTCCTTCTTGAGCTGCTTGACGTATTCGACCGCGGCGGCGGGCTCCAACCTGCCGTGTTGCGCGATGATTTCGTGGAGCGCGGCGTCGACGTCTTTGGCCATGCGCTTGGCGTCGCCGCAGACATAGAAGCACGCGCCGCCTTGGAGCCACGCCCAGAGCTCGGCGCCGTTCTGGCGCATGCGGTCCTGCACGTAGATTTTTTCCGCCTGATCGCGCGAGAAAGCGACGTCGAGACGCGTGAGCTTGCCCTGCTGTTGCCAAGCGAGCCACTCGTCCTCGTAGAGGAAATCCGTCGCGCGGCGCTGGTCGCCGAAGAAGAGCCAGTTGCGACCGGTCGCGCCGGTGGCGACGCGCTCTTGCATGAACGCGCGGAACGGCGCCACGCCCGTGCCGGGACCAACCATGATGACATCCTTCGCGCCGTCGGCGGGCGGTGCGAAATGCGAGAGCGACACGAACACCGGCACCGGCGTCTCGTTCACGGCGGCGCGGTCCGCGAGGAAGGTCGAGCACACGCCGTGGCGCTGGCGGCCGTTGGTCTCGTAGCGGACGACCGCGACCGTCAGGTGCACCTGCGTCGGATGCACCTTGCTGCTCGAGGCAATCGAGTAGAGGCGCGGCATCAGCTTGCGGAGATGATCGACGAACACCTGCGGTGAAATCCGCGCGTGCGGAAACTCGGCGAGCAGATCGGTGTATTCGCGGTCGGCGAGGTAGGCCGTGAGTTGCTCCTTCGCCTCGGGCGCGAGCAGGCCGGCGATCTTTTCCTTCTCGGTCGGATCGGGCGTGTTCGCGGCGAGCGTTTCCAAAATCTTCTTCGTCGGCCCCGCGAGCGCGAGGCGGCTGGTGAGCGCGTCGCGGAGCGGAATCGGCGCCATCAGTTTCAACATCGCCGGATTCACGAGCTCGTCGCCGGTCGCGTGCAGGCGCTGGAGCAACTCGGCCACGATCTCCGGGCGGTTGGTCGGAAACACGCCGAGCGAGTCGCCCGCCTTGTAGGTCAGGCCGCTGTCGCCGAGATCCACGACGAAGTGACGCGTGTCCTTGGCCGAACCGGGACGGTTCAGGAGGCGGTTTTCCGTCAGGCGAGCGGGAAACGGGTTGTCCTTGGAGAACGTGGCGGGAGCAGGCTCCAGATGCATTGCGTGGGAAGGCCGGATTTGCCGGTCGGAACGAGCAGGTTGCAAGCCCACAACTTGTCAAACACCCCCAGGTGACGCAAACGCCGAGAGCGATTCCCGGCGGATACGGAGCGGACTCCGCTCCGCAACGGAGATGGGCCACAAAAAAGCACAAAAGGCACAGAGACGTTTTTGCGCTCTTTGTTTTTTTGCGGCCATCAACGACCATTCGCGACGAGTTCGATCATCGAAAAACCACAGAAGACGCAGAATACACAGAAAGCCTTTTCTGTGTGTTCTGCGTCTTCTGTGGTTCACCCTCTTGGTTCGGGTCGACGACTGGGCGGCACATCGGAGTTCACCTCCGATGCTCGGAGAGGCCCCGCCAGCTCCCCCGCCGCCTCGGCTTTCCTGTTGCCCGCGGCGTCGCCGGGGCCAAAGGTCGCGCCGTGGAACCCGTTCGCATTCAAAAATTCATCGCTGACTCCGGCCTGTGCTCGCGCCGCGCCGCCGAGGCGCTCATCGCGGCTGGCGAGGTTTACGTGAACGGCGAAAAGGCCGAACCCGGCCTCAAGGTCGAGCCGGGCGTCGACAAAGTCACCGTGCGCGGCAAGCCCGTGCGCTCGACCGCGCAGCCGAAAGTCACGCTCGCGATGCACAAGCCGCGCGGACTCGTCTGCTCGAACAGCGACCCGCACGCCGAGGACGGCACGATCTTCGACTTGCTGCCGCGCGAGTGGCGCAAGCTCCGGCTGTTCTGCGCCGGCCGCCTCGACAAGGACAGCGAGGGCCTGCTCATTCTCACGACCGACGGCGATCTCGCGAACAAGCTCATGCACCCGTCCAACACGGTCGTGAAGCGCTACCACGTGACGCTCGAACGCCCCTTCCCCGCCGGCAAAGTCGGCCAGCTGCTCAAAGGCGTGAAAGTCGAGAACGAGCATCTCCAGGTCGAGCACGCGCTCCTGCTCAATCCCAACCGCGACAAACTCTCGACCTCGCTCGACGTTCACCTGCACCACGGCAAGAAGCGCGAGATCCGCCAGCTGTTCCTCGCGTTCGGTTTTCCCGTGAAACGCCTCAAGCGCTACCAAATCGGCGCGCTGCGCTTGAAAGGAATCCCGTTGCGCGGGGTGAAACAACTTTCTACGAAGGAAATCTCACTGCTCTTCGCGACACCTCGCGCCGTCCCGGAGCACGCCGCGTTCACCGACCATGAAGATTAAACTCCCTCTCCTCGCCCTCGCACTCACTGTCGCCGCGCGTCTCGCCGCCGACACGGTCGCGACCGACACCGCCGTTTTCCAACAGCCCGACGCGAAATCGCCCGTGCTCACCCGCCTCGCCGCCGGCGCCACGATCAACCCGGTCGGCGAAGCGCCCGCCGGCTGGCGCCGCGTTGAAGTCGACGGCTCGTTCGAAGGCTACACCCGCAGCCGCGAAATCACCAAGGCCCTCAGCGTCCGCGAAGGCGCCAATATTTACAGCGAACCCAAGGTCACCTCCGCCGTCATCACCCTCTCGCAAAAGGGCGACAAGTCCGAGGTCGTCGGCCTCTCGACCGGCGATTGGCTGAAAGTGCGCGTCGAGAAAAAGCTGCAAGGCTTCATCGCCGTCGGCGCCACCGCAAACCGCCCGAGCGCGACCGTCGCGACGACGCCTGCGCCTGCGCCCGGCGTTTCCTACTCGTCCACTCCGCCCGCCTCGAGCACCGAGCCTGGCCGCCCGGTGCCGGTTTCGGCCAACAGCGCCGACACGCCGCGCCTGTTCAGCGGCACCTTCACGGTCGCGCAAACGACACTCTTCGGCTCGACGCCCGTGTATGACTATCAGCTGACCGACAGCAGCGGCCGCCGCTTCGCCTACGTCGACATGAAGCGCCTCGTGCTCACCGAGAAGCTCGAGAGCTACCTCAACCTGCAGGTCGTCATCACCGGCACCGTGCGAAACACGGTCGACGGCAAAGACCTCGTCGTCGTCGCGCAGGCGATCCAACGTAAATAAGACACTCGCGAAACTTTAGCCGGCCGTGCGGGCCGGCTTTTTTCTTTCTTCCCATGGAAATCATCGACGGCAACCAAGTCGCGGCCGAGATCGTCGCGGAACTCAAAGCGGAAGTCGCCGGCTACACCGGCCGCAAGCCCTGCATCGCCCTCGTGCGCGTGGGCGACGATCCCGCCTCGGTTTCCTACGTGAAGAAAAAGGAGAAGACTGCCGCCGAGATCGGCATCGAGAGCCGCCTCATTTTCCCGCCGGTCACGATCACGCAGGACAAACTCTGCGCGCTCATCGATCAGCTCAACGCCGATCCCGCCGTCGACGGCATTCTCGTGCAGTCGCCGCTGCCGAAAGGCATCAACGAGGTCGCCGTGTTCCGCCGCATCGCCGCCGAGAAAGACGTCGACGGCTTTCACACGCTGAACCTCGGCAAGCTCGCGCAGGAAGACGAGACGGGCTTCGTCGCCTGCACGCCCGCCGGCATCATGGAGCTGCTGCAGCGCGCGAAAGTTTCGCTCAACGGCAAACACGTCGTCGTGCTCGGTCGCTCGCTCATCGTCGGCAAACCCGCCGCGCTCCTCGCCGTCCAGCGCAAGCAGTGGGCCAACGCCACCGTCACGATCTGCCACTCGCAAACGAAGGACTTGCGCGCCATCACGCGCCAGGCCGATGTGCTCATCGCCGCGATCGGCAAGGCGGAGTTCGTCACGGCGGACATGGTGAAGCCCGGCGTCGTGATCATCGACGTCGGCGTGAACCGCGTGCCCGACGCCACGAAGAAAACCGGCTACCGCCTCACCGGCGACGTCCACTTCCCCACCGTTTCTCCGCTCTGCTCGAAGATCACGCCCGTCCCCGGCGGCGTGGGCCCGATGACCGTGGCGATGCTGATGAAGAACACGGTGAAGGCGTATCGGCAGAACCGCGCCGGCTGAGTTCCGCGCGCCGCTGGTGGTCGCCGCTGTCCCCAGCCGCGACGCGACTGCCGCCCGCGCTATCGTCTTCAGCGCGATGTAGGTGGTGCTCTCACGCGCGCAACCACCAGCGCCCCAGCCTCTGTAGCGGCGGTCTATGACCGCCGAAGAATGCGATACCACGATCGATCGGCGGTCACAGACCGCCGATACAGCGCTGTCACTGCTTTCCGCGCCGAGCGTCGCGCGCTCCGTTTTAGGACACTCTTTCACTTGCGCGTTTCTTGCGCGTGTCCTGCCGCGCGCGGTGCCGTTTCCAGAGTGTCGCGATAAGCGCGCCTGCGTGCCGGATCAATTCCTGCGCAGCAATCCACGCCGGCCCTTGCGCAACCTGTGGCAAGTGAGCGGCACGGATTCGCGCTACTCTCCCGTTTGCCAAATCTACCGGCCGGTCCTGACCCCTACGGACCGCTGGAGGCGGTGCGGGGAAGGTCCGGATTGGCCACCCCGCCCCTATGCTGCTCACGGAAGCCCGCCGCAAACTCGAGCGCAAGAAAGCTGCCGCCGCGCCGCGCGGTGACAAGCGCCTCGTCATCCTCGACACCTTCATGAAGCGCCAGCAGTTCCGCGGCGACGCGCTCATCGAAGTGCTCCACAAGGCGCAGGAACTCTACGGATTCCTCGACGACGGCCTGCTGCTCTACATCGCCAAGGCCCTCAAATTGCCGCCGAGCCGCGTCTACGGCGTCGCGACGTTCTACCACTTCTTCACGCTCAAGCCGCAGGGCGAGCACACCTGCGTCGTCTGCCTCGGCACCGCGTGCTACGTGAAAGGCGCGGACAAAATCATGGCCGCGATCGAGGAGCACGCCGGGATCAAGGCCGGCGAAACCACGCCGGACAACAAACTCTCCCTGCTCTCCGCGCGCTGCATCGGCGCGTGCGGCATCGCACCGGCCGTCGTCTACGACGGCACGGTCACCGCCAAGCAGACTGCCGAGAGCGCCGTCGCGAAAGTCCAACCCTGGCTCTCCTCCCATGGATCTTAACGACCTCCTGCAGATCAAGGCGCGCGAGCTGGCGGCGCGGAAACCCTACACGCTCCGTTGCTGCACGGCCGCGAGTTGCCATTCCTCCGGCGCACCGGAAGTGAAGAAGAAACTCGAGCAGGCCGTCGTCGCCGCCGGGCTCGCGGAGCAGATCGAGGTGCGCAGCGTCGGTTGCCTGCGCCTGTGCTGCCAGGGTCCGCTGGTGCAAGCCGACCCGTCAGGCGTCCTCTTCGAGAAAGTCGAACCCGAGACCGCCGCCGACCTCATCGCGCAAATCCAGACCGGCGCGATCGCCGCGGGCCTCACCTCCGCAGCCTCACCGTTCTTCGCGCAGCAAAAGACCATCGTGCTCGCGAACAGCGGCCTCGTTGATCCCGAGAAGATCGAGACCTACATCGCCGTGGACGGCTACCAGGCGTTGCTCCGCGCGATCACCGAGATGGAGCCAGCCGACGTCGTCGACACGATCGTGCGCAGCGGCCTCCGCGGCCGCGGCGGCGCGGGTTTCCCCACCGGCCTCAAGTGGGGCACGGTCGCGAAAGCACCCGGCGAACGGAAGTTCGTCGTCTGCAACGCCGACGAGGGCGACCCCGGCGCGTTCATGGATCGCTCCGTGCTCGAGAGCGATCCGCACAGCGTGCTCGAGGGCATGGCGATCGCGGCGCGCGCCGTGGGCGCCACCCAAGGCTACGTCTACGTCCGCGCTGAGTATCCGCTCGCGATCGCGCGTCTCCAGACGGCCATCAAACAGGCACGTCAGCTCGGCTTGCTCGGCGGCAGCATCTTCGAGTCGCCGTTCTCGTTCAACATCGAGGTGCGCATCGGAGCCGGCGCGTTCGTCTGCGGTGAGGAAACTGCGCTCATGGCTTCAATCGAGGGCAAGCGCGGCCAGCCGCGCCCGCGCCCGCCGTTCCCGGCGGAGAGCGGCCTGTGGGGTTGCCCGACGTTGATCAACAACGTCGAGACCTTCGCCAACGTCGCCGCCATCGTCCGGCTAGGCGCAGAGTGGTTCGCCGGCATCGGCACCGAGAAAAGCAAAGGCACCAAGGTCTTCGCGCTCGCCGGCAAGATCCGCCACACCGGTCTCATCGAGGTGCCGATGGGCACACCGCTCCGCACCATCGTCGAGGACATGGGCGGCGGCGCGCCCGACGGCCACGCCATCAAGGCAGTGCAGACCGGCGGTCCCTCGGGCGGTTGCATTCCGCAACAGCACCTCGACACGCCCGTCGACTACGAGTCGCTCGGTCAACTCGGCTCCATCATGGGCTCCGGCGGCATGATCGTGATGGACGACACCACCAACATGGTCGACGTCGCGCGCTACTTCATGGAGTTCTGCGTCGACGAATCGTGCGGCAAATGCATCCCGTGCCGTGCTGGCACGGTGCAGATGCACCAGCTGCTCACCAAGATCATCGACCGCCGCGCCACCGCCGCCGATCTGGCTCAACTCGAGGAGCTCTGCGACATGGTCAAGCACACCAGTCTCTGCGGCCTCGGCCAGACCGCGCCGAATCCCGTCCTCAGCACGCTGCGCTTTTTCCGGCACGAATACGAGGAGCTCCTCCAACCCGAGCACGCGCCGCACGCCTCACCTCATTGATGTTGATGTAGGGCGGGGTCTCCCGACCCCGCCGCCTCACCGCCCCACGGGGGGGTCGGTAGACCCCGCCCTACAACACACCCGAGCGCTTCACGAAATTTCCCATGGCTGTTAAAACCCTCACGATCGACGGCCGCCAAGTCTCCGCCCCGGACGACGCGACCATCCTCCAGGCCTGTCAGGAGGCCGGCGTCAAATTACCCACACTCTGCCACCTCGATGGCGTCTACGACGTCGGCGCCTGCCGCCTGTGCCTCGTCGAGGTCGCCGGCAACGCCAAGCTGATGTCCGCCTGCACCACGCGCGTGCGCGAGGGCATGGAGATCCTCACCGACACCCCGCGCCTGCGCCACTACCGCAAGATCACGCTCGAACTGCTCTTCGCCGAGCGCAACCACGTGTGCGCCGTCTGCGTGTCCAACGGCCAGTGCGAACTCCAGACGCTCGCGGCTTCGTGCGGCATGGATCACGTGCGCTACGACTACCAGTCGCCGCGCTGGCCGGTCGACCAGACGCACGCGCTCTACGGCATGGACCACAACCGCTGCATCCTCTGCACGCGTTGCGTCCGCGTCTGCTGGCACATCGAAGGCGCCGGCACCAAGAACGTCGCCGGGCGCGGCGGCCGCTGTGAGATCATCACCGACCTGCGCCAGCCGTGGGCCGATGCCGACACCTGCACCTCGTGCGGCAAATGCGTGATGAGCTGCCCGACCGGCGCACTCTTCTACCGCGGCGCCACAGCCGGAGAAATGATGCGTGACCGCACGCGCCTCGAAAAAATCGTCAGCGCCCGGGAGAAACAACAATGGAACGCCTAAGATTCGCCTCCGTCTGGCTCGGCGGTTGCGCCGGCTGCCACATGTCCTTCCTCGATCTCGACGAGTTCCTCCTCGATCTCGCCGGCCGCATCGACCTCGTCTACAGCCCGATCGCCGACCTCAAAGTCTATCCCGAGAACGTCGACCTCTGCCTCGTCGAAGGCGCGCTCTGCAACGTCGACCACGTCGAGCTCGCGCACCAAATCCGCGCGCGCACCAAAATCGTCGTGTCGTTCGGCGATTGCGCCGTCACCGCCAACGTGCCCGCGATGCGCAACGTGCTCGGCACAAAAAATGCCGAGAACGTCCTGCAGCGCGCCTACATCGAGGCCGCGGAAACCAATCCCGTGAAGCCTGCGCTCGACGGCGTGTTGCCGCCGCTGCTGCCGAAGGTGTTGCCGCTGCACCAGCTCATCAAGGTCGACCACTGCCTCCCCGGCTGTCCGCCGCCGGCTGATCGCATCAAAGCCATGCTGCTCCACCTCCTCGACGGCGCCCCCGCGCTCAGCGGCGCCCAACTGAAATTCGGCTGAGCCGCCCGCGCTCAAAAACATGAACCAGCGTCAATCACGCTCGCATTCTATTCGCGCGGCCGCGCGGGTAGGGCGCACCGGCCCGGTGCGCCGCGAACGTGATATCGCGCCCGCGGCGGGGCGAGCCGCCCCGCCCTACCTTATTTTCTCATGACCCGTCGCATTCTCATCGACCCCGTCACCCGCATCGAAGGCCACGCCAAGATCAGCCTGCGCCTCGACGACTCCGGCCACGTCGCCGACGCGGAGTTCCACGTCACGGAATTCCGCGGCTTCGAGAAATTTTGCGAAGGCCGGCCGCTCGCCGAGATGCCGGGCATCACCGCGCGCATCTGCGGCATCTGCCCGGTCTCGCATCTCCTCGCCTCCGCCAAAGCCGGCGACGCCATCCTCGCTGTCCGCGTGCCCATCGCCGCGGAAAAACTCCGGCGGTTGATGAACCTTGGCCAGATCGTGCAGAGCCACGCGCTGAGCTTTTTCCATCTCAGTGCGCCCGACTTCCTGCTCGGCTGGGACACTCCGCCGGCACAGCGCAACGTCTTTGGCCTCGCCGCGGAGAAACCCGAACTCGCGCGCGCCGGCATTCGCCTCCGCCAATTCGGCCAGGAAGTGATCGAAATGCTCGGCGGCAAAAAAGTGCATCCCGGCTGGGCCGTTCCCGGCGGCGTCCGTTCCGGCCTCGACCGCATGACGCTCGAACGCATCAAGGACTGGTTACCCGAAGCGTTCGCGACCACCAACATCGCGCTGAAGCTCTTCAAACGCGTGCTCGAGGCGCACCCGCGCGAAATCGAGACCTACGGCAATTTCCCGTCGATGTTCATGGGGCTCGTTGGCCCGCGCGGGGAATGGGAGCATCACGGTGGCAAACTGCGTTTCACCGACAGCACCGGTCAGATCGTGCAGGATCAGGTCGATCCCAAGCTCTACGCCTCGCTCATCGCGGAGCAGGTGCAGAACTCCTCCTACCTGAAATCGCCGTATTACCAACCGCTCGGCCCGCAGGCCGGCCTGTATCGCGTCGGCCCGCTCGCGCGCCTCAACGTCTGCACGACGATCGGCACGCCCCAAGCGGACGCCGAACTCGCCAATTTCCGCACCTTCGGACGTGGCGGCGCCGTGACGTCGTCGTTCCTTTACCATTACGCGCGTCTGATCGAGATCCTCGCCGCGCTCGAGCGCATCTCGCTCTACGTCGACGATCAGGATTTGCTCCGTGATCACATCCGCTCAGACGCCGGCATCAATCACCTGCACGGCGTCGGTGTCAGCGAAGCGCCGCGTGGCACGCTCATTCATGACTACACCGTCGACGAGCACGGCCTGCTCACGAAGGTGAACCTCATCATCGCCACCGGCCACAACAACCTCGCGATGAACCGCACCGTCGCGCAAATCGCGCGCGCCTACATCAAGCCCGGCTCCACCGAAATTCCGGAGCCGCTGCTCAACCGCGTCGAGCACGGCATCCGCTGCTACGATCCGTGCCTGAGCTGCTCCACGCACGCCGTCGGCCAGATGCCGCTGATCGTCCAACTTGTCTCGCCCACCGGCGCGATCCTCAACACCGTCGCTCGCGACTGAGCGCGCGATGATTTTTCCCGAACATCCGCATCCTCCCAGCACCGTGCGCGCGCGCCTGCTCGTGCTCGGGTATGGCAACACCCTCTTCGGCGATGACGGCCTCGGTCAGCTCATCGCGCAACACGTCGCCGACTGGGCCATTCCCGGCGTGCTCGCACTCGCGCGCCACGAGCTCACGCCCGAACTCGCCGCCGACGTCGCCGTGGCCGACGAAGTGATTTTCGTCGATGCGGCTCTGCACACCGACGGCGTCGTGTTCGTGCCCGTGAACGCCGCTTCGCCCGAACGCGAAGGCTTGAGCCACGCCCTCACCCCCGCCGCGTTGCTCGCGCTGGCGCGCGCCGCCTTCGGCCGCAGTCCCGAGCGCGCCTGGCAACTTCTCGTGCCCGCCCGGGATTTCACCCTAGGCAATGCACTCTCCGACGTGGCGCGCGACGGTCTTTCCCGTGCGCTCGAGGGAATAGCGCACCGCGTGTGAGGCGGGGCTTGCGTCGCGTGGAGCGGCGAGCTTTTCTCCGCCTGAACGCGCCATGGCTTCCAAGATTCTCGTCGTCGACGACCAGCCCATCAATGTTCAGTTGCTGAAACGCAAGCTGGAGCGTGAAGGCATGCAAGTCGCCACGGCCTTCTCCGGCCGCGAGGCGCTCGACCTCGTCGCCGCCGACAAGCCGGATCTGATTCTCCTCGATGTCATGATGCCCGACATGGACGGCATTGAGGTCTGCCAGCGCCTGCAAGCCGACCCGGAGACAAAGATCATTCCGGTGATTTTCATCACCGCGCGCACGTCGAAGGAGGGCAAGATCGAGGGTCTCGGCGTCGGCGCCGTCGACTACATCACGAAGCCCATCGACCTCGACGAGACACTCGCCCGCGTGCAAACGCAGCTGCGCTTCGTGCACATGAACCGGGAACTCGTCGAGCTGCAGCGTCGCCTCGGTGATTCGCGCCGCGCCGCCACGCTCGGCGCCGTCACGCAGGGCATCGCGCACAACCTGAACAATCTCCTCGGCGTCGTCATCGGTTACGTCGACCTCATCAAGGCCTACCACGAGAAACCCGAACTCGTGAAAAAGAACGCCCAGAGCCTCGAGGACGCCGTCAACCGCATCGTCTCGATCATCAAGCAGCTCACGAACCTAGTCGTGAAGAACAAGCCGCAGCTCGGCCACGCCAAGGTCGGCCCGTTGCTCGAGAGCAGCGTGCGGCGTTACCAGACGGACTTCCGCGTCGAACAACCGGTCGTGATCGAAAACTCCCTGGGCGATCTGGCGATCGAGACCAACGTGGAGGTGTTCGAGGATTCGCTCGCCAAGCTGCTCATCAACGCGTGGGAGGCCTACGGCGACACGCCTGACGATCAGCGCAAAATCACTCTCCGCACCGAAATCGTCGAACGCGGCGAAGACGGCAAACAGCTGCTGGTTCACGTCGAAGACGGCGGCCGCGGCATCGATCCCGAGATCAAGGATCACGCGTTCGAGCCCTTCATCAGTTCGAAGCACACCGTCGGCGTCGGCATGGGCCTCACTGTCGCGCGCCACGCGATGCGCAATCTCGGCGGCGAAGTCACGCTTGACGAGAACCCGTCCGGCGGCGCCATCGCCACGCTGCGACACCCGCTGGAGCGGAAGGCGCGAGGATAGATAGCGCTGCCATCTTGGCTACATCGATTGGTGGAAGCAGGCGGGACGCCTGCGCTACGCCCTCGCTACGGCAGCACGTCGACCCAGAACGGCACGAACACTTCGTTGCCGCCGAGATTCACCTGCGCCCAGATGACGTAGCGGCCGGGCTGCGGAATCGTGACCTTGAAGTGCAGCTCCGGCTTCAGCGGATCGGCGGGCGGCTTGCTGAGGTCGGCCTCCGTCGGATGCAGGTGCGCAAAACCGCTGCGGTCCTCGTCAAAGGCCACCAGGTGCGCGAACGCGTCCATCACCGGTTGGAGCGGCACGGGACGCTTTTGCGCGCCCGGGCTCTCGATGCGAAACGTGAGGTCGGCGGGCGTCTTCGCGCGGAAATACGACGGCACATCGAGCGTGAAATTGAAACCCGCCGCCTGCCACTCGGTGTTCGCCGAACGCGACACGCGCGCCACGTCGCCGGGAACCGTGAAGTCGACCGACGCATACAGCCCGCGCTGCGTCGCCGCCGGCGTGAAGTCCGCGAACACGCGATACGTGCCCGCGCGATCCGGCGTCATCTCGAACAACCATTCGCCAGCGCGCTTGCCGGGCACCGGGTGCAGGTGCTGGTAATCGTTCAGCGTCGGATCGACGATGAGCAGGTGCAGCTTGCTCGTGTGCGCCACGAGCAGATCGGCCGGGCCGATGCCTTTTCCGTTCGCGGTCCGCATGGTCAGCGTGAACTTGGCGGGTTTTCCCCGCGTCGGCGGCGTCTCGCTCGCGAGTGAAAGTTGGACCGGGGATTTCGCCGCGATGACCGGAATGAACTGCGGGCTGGACGGATCGCAGAACTCGATCGCGTCCTTCCCGGTCACGCGAAAGTCCATGTGATTGAGATCCGAGCCCGTCGGGAGCAACCGGACGATCAGATAGAGTGCCAGCGCCACCGCGGTGATGACGCCAACCGAACGAAGTTGCGGACGCGTGAGGAACGAAACGGGGCGATCAGTCATGATTCGAGGCTTTAGCGAATAGGATACACGAAGGACCGAACTCGTTCCGGGCGTAGCGCTGGCGTCCCGCCTGCTTCGTAATGCAGGCGGGACGCCTGCGCTACTTCGCCCTTCGTGTTCATTTCATTTTCGGCAGAAAATCATCCGTGCCCCACTGCGAACCATCGACGCGGTGAACGATCCGTCCGTTCGCGTCGACGAGCAGCGTGGCGAGGTTGTGCTTGATGGTGCCGCCCTCGAATTCGCGAATGATGCCGAGCTGCGCCAGCAGGTGCCGCACGGCGGTGTCGGGTCCGGTGAGGAACGACCAGTTGCTCAAATCGAGGCTGCGCGCGTCGGCGTAATCCTTCAGCACGCCGGGCGTGTCGTATTCGGGATCGAGCGAGACGGAGACGAACTCCACGTTCTTCAAGCCGGCGGCCTTCGCTTTTTGCTGCAGCTCGGACATCTTCATCGTCGAGGCCGGGCACATCGTGGCGATCGGGCAGCGCGTGAAGATGAAATTCATCACCACCTTCTTACCGCGAAAACGGCTGGCGCCCACCGCGCGGCCTTCCTGGTCCAGCAAGGTGAAGTTCGGTGCGTCTTCGCCGACCTCGCGATAAACGCCCTTGCCCCGCGTCGCCGTGTCCTGCGCGAGCGCCTTCGCGCCGGCATCGAGCGCCCGGATGGTGACCGAGTCATCCGGCCAGATTTTTTCGAGGGAATACTGGTCCTTGTATTCGACCATCACGGCGCGGATGCGCTGGCCCGCCTTCGCGTTCATCAGGTCGCCGGCCGAGGCTTTGAACTCCATCGTCATCGACGGCATGTAGCCGGGAATCTCCTCGTGCGTGACGATCAGAACTTTCCGCTCCGCATCGACGCTCACGATCTCGCCGGTCATGGGAAAGCGCTTCGGCAGATCGCCGGCATTCTGGCGCTTGATGTAATCCGCCGCGCTCATCTCGTCCTTGTTCCAAACGGCGGCCGACAAGTCTGCTGGCGCGTCCGTCGCGGCGGACCGGCGCTCGCAACCGGCGAGCGCCGCCACAATGGCCATTAGCGCGCCCAGCGCGAATCTCGCGGCGAACGAATAACGCGGGTTCATCCCCGTGACCCATTTGCCAAAGCCGGAAATTGTCAAAAGGTTTGCGCCCCGTTTCGCCGGAGTATCACCTGACCTTTCCCTTCCACGCCTCCGCCTGATGCAACGTAACGCTGACTACAAACCCGGGCTTGCCTGGTTCGCTGCGCTTGGCAGCGCATGGGTCTTTGTGCTCGTGACGCTCGGCGCGTTCACGACGAGCATCGGTGCCGGCATGGCCTTTCCCGACTGGCCGCTGTCGAACGGCTCGGTGAATCCCGAAGGCTGGCTGACGGACATTGCAATGTTCGCCGAGCACTCGCACCGCCTCAGCGGCGCGACGATGGGCCTGATCACGATCGGTCTCGCCGTCTGGCTCTGGCGCACCGAGTCGCGCGGCTGGCTGCGGCGGCTCGGCTGGTGGGCACTCGCGATCGTCATCGTGCAGGGCGTCATCGGCGGCAAACGCGTGCTGCTCGACTCACTCGCGGTGCCGGGCTTTGACATGACGCTCGGCCAGATGCTGCGCATCCCGCACGGCGTGCTCGCGCAGGTGTTCGTCTGCATCCTGTTCGCCATCGCCGCCGCGACGTCGCGCGGCTGGATCGAGCGCGGCGCCGGCCTCACCGGCGACACGAGCGAAGCGACGCGCCGGCTCGGTTTCTGGAGCCTTTTTCTGCTGCTGACACAGCTGTGGATCGCCGCGGCCATGCGCCACAATCACGCCGGTATGGCGATTCCTTACTTTCCGTTTTCCACCGCCGAGCACGATGTGTTGCCGCTCGCGTGGGACTACCGCATCGCGCTGCAATTCGCCCACCGCGCCATGGCCGTCGTGCTCGCCGCCGTGCTCGTGGCCTTCGTGCGTGCGCTATGGAAAGACGCCGTCGTCTCCACCACGTTGCGCTCGATCGGGGTCAGCCTGCTGGGCTTGGTGGCGCTGCAGATCACACTCGGCGCCTACGTCATCTGGAGCGGTCGCAATGCCTATATCACTACCGGTCACGTGCTGGTCGGCGCGCTGACGCTCGCCGTGACTTTCCTGCTCGTGTTCCTCACCCATCATCGCTCGCTTGAGAGCGGGCGCCGCGCATGACCGCGACTTCCGCCGCCCCTGCCGCGCCGCACGCCACGTGGCGCCATTACCTGGAGCTGACCAAGCCGCGCCTGAGCATGATGTCCGTGATCACGGCGATGCTCGGCTATCTGGCGGCGGTGCCCTACTCCTACGTCGACTGGGCGCGCACCGCCTTCGTCGTGCTCGGCACCGCGCTGTGCGCCGGCGGCGCGGCCGCGCTGAACATGTGGATGGAGCGCGACACGGACGCGCTCATGCAGCGCACCGCGGGGCGCCCGATTCCCGCGGGCATCGTTCAACCCGGTTCGGCGTTCGTGGTCGGCTGGCTGTTGAGCATGGCCGGCCTCGCGGTGCTGTTTCGCTTCGTGAATGGGATGTCGGCATTCCTGGCGCTCGCCACGATTGTTTCCTACGTCTCGATCTACACGCCAGCCAAGCGCTGGTCGCGCTGGAACACCGAGATTGGCGCCATCAGCGGGGCGTTGCCACCGATGATCGGCTGGGCCGCCGCCGGACGCACCAATCCCGGCCTGGGCTGGGCGCTGTTCGCCATTCTCTACACGTGGCAGATGCCGCACTTCTTCTCCCTCGCGTGGACCTACCGCAAGGACTACGCCGCCGCCGGCCTGAAGATGATCACCGTCACGGACCCGAGCGGCCGCAAGGTCTCCACGCGCACCTTCGTGTGGACCGTGCTCATGGTGGTCGCCGGCGTGTCGCCCACGCTGCTGGGCTACTGCACGTGGTATTACTTCGTCTTCGCCGCGGCGCTCGGGCTCTGGATGCTGAAATCCGCCTTCGTCTTTCTCGATCCCGCCAAACGCGACAAGGAAGCGCGCCGTCTCTTCTACTATTCCCTCGCGTATCTGCCGCTGCTGCTCGGCCTGCTCGTGGCGGACCGTTTCTTCTTCAAACTCTGAGGCGCCCCACGCCCCGTCCGATGACGATCCACGACATTCCCGCGCTCAACGCCGCGCTCAACGCGCTCGCCACGATCCTGATCACGATCGGCTTCGTGCAAATCAAGGCCGCCCAGCGCGCACAGGACACTGCGGTGCGCGCGCGACGCATCGCGAATCACCGTCGGCTCATGCTTTCGGCCGGCGCCGTCTCCGCGCTCTTTCTCGTCGGATACGTCGGCCATAAAATCCTCAAGGCCTACGCGCTGAGCCCCGGCGACGCCCTGCACACTCAGTTCGGTGGCGAAGGCGCGATCCGCACGATTTACCTCGTGATGCTCGCTACTCACGTGTTGCTCGCGATCGCCATCGCATTCCTCGTGCCGCGCACGTTCTGGCTGGCGATCAAGGGGGACTACGAGACGCATCGCCGCTGGGCCAAGTTCACCTACCCAATCTGGTATTACGTCAGCGTCACCGGCGTGCTGGTCTATTTCTTCCTCTACGTCTGGTGGCCGAAAAAGTAGGGCCGGCTTTAGCCGGTCCACTGACGGCGCCCCTGAACGCCGATCTTTCCTTTTCCTCTCTTTCCCGCTCGTCCTCGGACCGTCTCTCGCGCCCGCGCTGACGAACGGGAACGATTAACAGAAGGAGGCAGGCCCCCCGGTGGGACGCGTCGGGCGCAAAAAAGCCGGGCGCGTGGCCCGGCTTCGTTTCACTGGGAAAAATCCCGCTCGCGCGCCTTACTTGACCACGAGCACGCCCTTCATGCCGGCTTGGTAGTGCGCCGGGAAAGAGCAGAGGTAAACGTATTCACCGGGCTCGATCGGAGCCTTGAAGTTGATCTCGTCGGTCTGTTTCGCTCCGAGGAGCTTGGTGTGGGCGATGATCTGATCCTGCATGTTCGCGGGGATGTAGTCAGTCGCGGCCGCGGTGATGGCGGCTTTGTCGAAGGCCTCGACGTCCGCGCCTTTTTTGAGGAGCACGAAGTTATGGCCCATCGTCTGTTTCGGCAGCGAGCCGATGTTCGTGAGGATCACCTTCACGTCCTGCCCGGCCTTCACTTCGAAGCGGGTGACGTTGAACTTCATGCTGTCGTTCGCGGTGAGCTCGAGTGTCGCGACCGCATTGGCGGAAGCCGCCGCGTTGGCACTGCCCGAGGCAGCGGCGTCGTCTTTCTTGCCGCAACCGGCGAGCAACAGCGCGCCAGCAACCAGAGTGAGGGTAAGCGTGTGGATTTTCATAGGAGGCGCGAACCATCGCACACCTCGGCGTGCCGCGCAATGACTCAGGTCAAGGATTCCGCCTGACTTATCGCTCCGGCGTTTCGCCTTAATACTCCGACGTGGAACGATTTTTGCCATTCGCGCTACGCATAAATTGTCTTTCTTTTGCTGTTGAAATGCTCGGCAAGTTGCAAACGCTGGCGCGTCATTTCCCGCCGCCCCGCAGCAGCGCCGCGGCTCACACACGTCACATGACCCGCACACGTTCCGCCTCTCGTTCGTTCTCTCGTCTGGGCATGCTCGCGCTCGCGAGCACGACTCTCGCCCTCCTGACCGGCTGCGAAAAGGTTTTCAACCTCAAGGGCCCGCAATCCACCATGATGACCGACGGCCCCGTCGCGCGTGCGCAGTGGGACCTGTTCATGGTGACGGTCTACGTCACGATGTTCATCTTCGTGATCGTCGGTGCGGTCCTCGCCTACGCGCAGATTAAATTCCGCGCCAAGAATGTCGCGGACGAGCACGCCGAGCCGCCGCCGCAGGGTCATGGCAATCCGCTCATCGAAATCGGCCTGATCGCCGCTTCGGTCGCGCTGCTGGTCATCATCGCGATCCCGACGCTCAAGAATATCTGGTATACGCACGACGTCCCCGAGTCCGAGCGGGCGAACGCGATGGAGATCAACGCCACGGGCTACCAGTGGTGGTTCAAATTCGAGTATCCGAACGACAAGATGGCGCTCCCCACCGGCGGCGAAGGTCCGCTCGTGACCGGCAACGAAGTCGTCATCCCCGCCGGCGTGCCGGTGAAGATCAATCTTCGCACGATCGACGTCATCCACTCCTTCTGGGTCCCGAAGCTCGCCGGCAAGGTCGACATGATCCCGAACCGCGGCAACTTCCTCTGGCTGAAAGCCGAGAAGCCCGGCTATTTCTACGGTCAGTGCGCCGAGTATTGCGGCGCCTCGCACGCGATCATGCGTTTCCGCGTCATCGCGCTCTCCCCCTCCGACTACGTCAAGTGGCTCGACAATCAGAAGAATCCTGCGCGCACCGCCACGGCCGCCGCCATCCGCGCCGAAGACGAGAAGGTTCGCGTGCAATTCGCCGCACTGCCCGCGCCGTCCGCCGCCAACACCGACGTCCGCCCCGGCGCCACGCTGGCCGCCTCCGCCCAGTTCGACGCCGACCCGCTCGCCGCGTGGAAAGCCAAGCAGCACCCGAGCGCGGGCGAGAACGCCGCGTTGATCTCACAAGGCCGCAAGCTGTTTCAGGAAAAGACCTGCATCTCGTGCCACACGGTTCGCGGTCACGAAGGCATCGGCATCACCGGCCCCGACCTCACGCACGTCGGCGCCCGCACCACGATCGCCGCCGGCGTCCTCGAAAACACCCCGGAGCGCATGCACCAATGGATCAAGGACCCCGAGTTCTTCAAACCGGGCAACAAGATGTATCACGGCGGCTACGTTGATGTCTCGACCGGCAAGCCGCTCTTCACGCTCAACGACCAGGAAATCGACGCCCTCGTCGCCTACCTCCAGAGCCTGAAGTGACGCCAGAGTGAGGGCGAAGGTGAAACGCTATTCCTAAAGCGTCCGCCCCTCGCCCTTACCAAACGCCGATCGCTCCGAGGCATTCTGTCACTTTCCCTTTTCACTTTTCCTCTCACTCCCGTTTCCCATGGCCCAAGCACTGGCTAAGTCCGATTACCACGGCGGCACCGAGCACGCCGCCCCGAAGCCGCTCGCGCTGCTCCCGCGTCCGATGGCGAAGACTGGTCTCGTCAGCTGGCTGACCACCGTCGACCACAAGAAGATCGGCCTCATGTATGCCGGCTTCGCGTGCTTCTTCTTCCTTGTCGGCGGTCTCGAGGCGCTGCTGATCCGCACGCAGCTGATCGTGCCAAACAATCGTTTCATCTCGGCGCAGTTCTACAACGAGCTGTTCACGATGCACGGCACGACGATGATCTTCCTCGCCGTGATGCCGCTGAACGCCGCGTTCTTCAACATGCTCATCCCGCTGCAAATCGGCGCGCGCGACGTCGCCTTTCCGCGTCTGAACACGTTCTCCCTTTGGACGTTCGTCGCCGGTGCGATCATCCTCAACGTCGGCTGGCTCTCCTACGTGTTCCCGAGCATCCAAGCCGGTCTCCCGGACGTCGGCTGGTTCGGCTACGCCCCGCTGACCTCGAAGAACTTCACGCCTGACGCCTCGACCGATCTGTGGGTGCTCGGCCTGCAAGTGCTCGGTCTCTCCTCGATCGTCGCTTCGCTGAACTTCATCGTGACGATCATCAACCTCCGCGCGCCGGGCCTCACGATGATGCGCCTGCCGGTGTTCACCTGGATGTCGCTCATCACTAGCTTCCTCCTCGTCCTCGCGCTGCCGGCCATCGCCATTGCGCTGATCGAAGTGATGTTCGACCGCAACTTCGGCACGAACTTTTTCGAAGCCTCGAACGGTGGTCAGCCGATTCTCTGGCAGCACTTGTTCTGGGTGTTCGGCCATCCGGAGGTCTACATTCTGATTCTTCCGCCGATGGGTTACGTCTCGGAAATCCTCCCGACGTTCTCGCGCAAGCCGCTCTTCGGTTACCCGATCGTCGTTTTCTCCGGCGCCGCCATCGGCTTCATCGGCTTCGGCGTGTGGTCGCACCACATGTTCACCACCGGCATGGGCACGGTCGCCACGGCCGCCTTCTCGCTCGCGACGATGGCCATCGCCGTCCCGACTGGCGTCAAGATCTTCAACTGGATCGGCACCCTGTGGGGCGGCCACATCACGACGCGCACGCCGATGATGTTCGCGCTCGGCTTCATCTGGATGTTCATGATCGGCGGCTTCTCCGGCATCATGCACGCCGCCGCGCCGGCCGACGCCCAGCAGCAGGACTCCTACTTCGTCATCGCGCACTTCCACTACGTGCTGATCGGCGGCGCGACGTTTGCGCTGCTCGCCGCGATTCACTTCTGGTTCCCGAAGTTCTTCGGCCGCCTCGTGCCGGAGTTCTGGGGCAAGCTGTCCTTCTGGATCATCTTTGTGGGCTTCAACACGACGTTCTTCCCGATGCACTTCCTCGGTCTGAACGGCATGCCGCGCCGCACGTGGACCTACGACGCCAACATGGGTTGGAACGAGGGCAACTTCATCGCCACAATCGGCGCCTACACGCTCGGCCTCGGCGTCTTCACTTACTTCGCCGTGCTGATCTACACCTACTTCAAGGGCGAGAAGTGCGGCAACGATCCGTGGGATGCGCGCACGCTCGAGTGGTCGATCCCGTCGCCGCCGCCGGAATACAACTTCAAGGCCATCCCGACCGTCCACGCCCGCGACGCGTGGTGGTATGAGAAGCACCACAAGGAGGAGATCGCCAAGGAACAGGCCGCGCACATCAAGGCCGAGTCCGAGCACGGCGGCATCCACATGCCCGACCAGTCATGGTTCCCGCTCATCGCCTCGCTCGGTCTGCTCGTCGGGGCTATCTCGTTCGCCTTCCACAACCTGCCGGTCGCGATTGGCGGCCTCGTGGTGCTGTTCCTCGGTTGCTATTTCTGGGCGCTCGAAGGCCCGGGCGGCTACCACATCCACATCGACGACAAGGGCAACGAGACCATCTCGCGCCACTAAGCCTCCACCCCGAGCACACCTTCTCCATGAGCAGCACCGCCGCCGCTGGCGCCATCGACCATCACCACGACCCGTCCACCGCGACGGGCATTCCGAACAAGAAGCTCCTTTGGTGGGCCTTCCTCGCTTCGGACTGCATGTTCTTCGGGGCGCTGATCTCCACGCACCTCGTCTACCGCATCAACCCGCCCCCGGGTAACGCGGAACCGACCAAGATCTTCGACATCGAGCTGACGTCCTTCTCGACGTTCATCCTCCTCATGTCGTCGCTCATGATGGCGCTCGCCGTGAACGCCATCCAGCGCGGCCAGCTGCGCTCGATGCGGAACTCGCTCCTCACGACGATCTTCTTCGGCTGCATCTTCCTCGGCTGCCAGGTCTACGAGTTCGTGCACTTCGTCAACGACAAGAAGATGACGCTCTCGAACAGCCTCTTCGGGTCCACGTTCTACACGCTCACCGGCACGCACGGCACGCACGTCGCCATCGGCGTGCTGATCCTCGGTCTGATGTATGTGCGCTCGTTCAAGTCCGCGTCGCCCGACAGCGGCGGCTTTGGCGAATTCGTGAAGACGCTCATCCACGTCGCCGCCGTGTGCGTGGCGATGGGTGTCACGTTCATCTTCCTCGTTCCCGCCGGCATCGGCCTCGTCAAGGGCCACGGCACGCTCGGGGAGCTTTTCAGCCACAACCTCATGCCCTGGCTCCTCCTCCTCGGCGCGGGCGCCGTGATGGCGTGGTTCGCGCGCGCGGCCCATGCGGTCGACTTCGGTGAGCGCAACGCGATCGATGTCGAGGCGGTCGGCCTCTACTGGCACTTCGTCGACATTGTGTGGATCATCATCTTCACGGCCGTCTACCTGCTGGAATACTTGTGAGTCCAGAGTGAGAGGGAGCGCGAAAGTGCCCCACGCCTACTAAAGCTCCCTTCTCACCCGCCTCCGTTCTTCCACCTTCCCTCTCACCCTCACTTTCACTTCCTCCATGTCCGCTCACGCAGCCACCGCCCCCGCCGCCGGCCACCACGAGCCGAGCAAGTTCCACACCTACGTCCAGATCGCGATGATCCTCGGCGTGATCACCGGCATCGAGATCGTGCTGATCTACCTGCCGCTTGCCAAGTGGTTCATCGTCTCCAGCCTGGTGCTCCTCTCCGCGGTGAAGTTCCTCTACGTCATCTTCTACTTCATGCACCTGAAGTGGGACAAAATTTTCTGCACGATCCTCTTCTTCATCGGGCTCGTGCTCGCCGGCGGCACCATGTGGGCGTTCCTCCACCTGTTCGGCGCCGAGGCCAGCAAGCCGCTCACTTCGATTGTGGGCCTGCTGCTCTGACCGAAAAATCTTTCCCCTCCACGCGAGCCGCACGCAACCCGTGCGGCTTTTTCATTTCCGCATTTCCACACCGCACCGATCCGTGCACTCTCCCTGGACGCCATGATCGACTGGACCCACTGGCATAACGAACCGCTCCTCATCGGCGGCCTCATCTTCCTGGGCTGGCTCTACGCCATCGCCACCGGTCCGCTGCGCGAGCGCCTCGCGCCCGTCGGCACGCCCTACCCGCGCGCGCACGCGATCAAGTTCTACAGCGCCCTGTTCATCTTCTATTTGGCCGTCGGCTCGCCGCTCGATCAGATGGGCGAACGCTTCCTGCTCAGCGCGCACATGCTGCAGCACCAGCTCATCATCTACCCGGCCGCGATTCTCTTTCTGCTCGGCCTGCCGGACTGGCTGGTCGGCCTCGTCACCGCGCGCCGCTGGCTCCGCGGGCTGCTGGGTCTTTTCACGCACCCAATCATCTGCGGGCTCATCTACGTGATCGTCATCTCTTGCTGGCATTTCCCGTGGGCCTACGATCTCGCCCTCCAAAACCGCGCCGTGCACATCGCCGAACACTTCTCGTTCTTCGGCGCCGCCCTCTTCCTGTGGTGGCCGGTTTGCAGTCCGTCCCGCGAGTTCCCCCCGACGAGCTACGCGTGGCAGATGTTCTACTTCGTCGCCATCACGATCGGCATGACGCCCCTGTTCGCCTACATCACCTTCTCGACCGACGTCCTCTACCCCACCTACGAATTCGCCCCGCGGCTCTTCGATCGTCTGACTCCGCACGAAGACCAGGTGCTCGGCGGCGCGATGATGAAACTCGTCGGCATGTCGGTCATGATGGGCGCCTTCGTCGTGGCGTTTTACCGTTGGTATCAGCAGACCGAGCGCCCG
Organism: Verrucomicrobiota bacterium; assembly: GCA_023432225.1. Lineage (GTDB taxonomy): Bacteria > Verrucomicrobiota > Verrucomicrobiia > Opitutales > Opitutaceae > Didemnitutus. The sequence continues at coordinate 145,857 of JAEYUW010000046.1, read as the reverse complement.
GGACGTGACTGAATCGCCCGGAAAATTCCCGATGCGCGGACCGGCGCGGTGCGGCGTCCGCCCGGCTCGCCAGTGTTCCCCTGTCCGTTAACGTAAGCGCGACGATGACCTGGGAAATCGCATTCGTCCTCGGGCTACTGCTTTTCGCCGTCGTGATGTTCGTGTGGGAAAAGATTTCTCCCGACGTCACCGCGATCACGCTCTTCACCCTCCTGCTGGTGACCGGCCTGCTGCCGCGCGAAAAAGTCTTCAGCGTCCTCGCCAATCCCGCGCCGTTGACCATCGGTGCGATGTTCATCCTCAGTGCCGCGCTCGTCCAAGTCGGCGCGATCGACCGACTGGCGGCCGCCCTCGAGCGCTTTTCTCATTGGAATTATTTCGCCGTGACGGTGCTGCTCACGCTCGGCGTCGGCGCCGTCTCCGCCTTCATCAACAACACCCCCGTCGTCGTCGTGTTTGTTCCCGTCGCCCTGAGCCTGGCGGCGAAGATGAACATTCCCGCGTCGAAACTGCTCATCCCGATCTCCTACGCCGCGGTGCTCGGCGGCTGCTGCACGTTGGTGGGCACCAGCACCAACCTCCTGATTTCCGGCATCGCCACCGCCCACGGCCAGCCACCGCTCACGATGTTCGAGCTGGCCGACGTCGGCGTGCCGCTGTTAATCGCCGGCACGCTCTACATCGCCCTGTTCGGCTGGCGCATTCTGCCCACCCGGCAATCGATGCGCGCGGCCGCCACCGGCAGTCGCGAATACCTGACCGAGGTCTTCGTGCAACCGGGCTCGCCGACGGTCGGCCAAACCCTCGCCGCGGCCGGCCTCATCGAGTCGCGCGGCGTGCGCGTCCTCGAGTTCGTCCGCCACGACGTCCCCATCGACTTCGCCCCCAAGGAAACCACTCTCGCCGCCGGCGACCGCCTTTTCCTCGCCTGTCGACCGCAAGGCATCGCGCACACCCGCTCGATCAACGGCATTGACCTAGTCACCGAACTCAAGCTCCCGCTCTCCCAGATTTCCGCCCACGAAGGCGTGCTCGTCGAAGCGGTCGTCAGTCCCCAGTCCTCGCTCATCGGCCAGACCGTGCGCGAGGTGCACTTCCTGCAACGCTACCGCATGGTGCTCCTGGCGGTCCACCGGCACGGCCGCGACATTCGCGAGCATGTCGACCAGATGCCGCTGCGCCTCGGCGACGTCCTGCTGATGATGGGGTCGGATAAATCCGTCGAAGCCCTCCGCGGCAGCGACGACCTGCTGCTCATCGACCGGCCCACCGTCCACGCCCGGGCCTCCACTCCCAAGCTCGTCACGGTGCTCGCGAGCATCGTGGGCGTGATTGCCGTCTCCTCGCTCAACCTCCTGCCGATCGAGGTCGCCGCGCTCGTGGCCTGCGTGATCGTGCTCTTCAGCGGCGCCATCAAGCCCAAGGAGGCCTACCGCGCCATCGAGTGGGACATCCTCTTCCTCATCTACGGCATGCTCGCCGTCGGATTGGTGATGCAGGAAACCGGCACGTCGGCCTACGTCGTGCAAAAGCTCGTGTGGCTCGTGGACCACTTTGCTCCTCCGGAGCACAAGCCGATGGTGATGCTCGCGGCATTTTATCTCACCGCGACGATCCTGACGGAGATTCTCTCCAACAACGCCATCGCCGCGCTCATGGGGCCGCTGGCCATCAGCCTGGCGCACCAGCTCGGCGTCGACGCGAAGCCGTTCCTCATCGCGATCTGCATCGCCGCCTCCGCCGCCTTCGCCACGCCCATCGGCTACCAGACCAACACCTACGTCTACGGCATCGGCGGCTACAAGTTCTCCGATTTCCTGAAATTCGGCCTGCCGCTGAACTTCATCTGCTTCGCGATCGCCCTCTACGTTATTCCACGCGTCTGGCCATTCTAGGGCCACAGCCACGCAAGGGCCGCCGCGGTAAACCAAAACGCCGCCGACCTTGCGGCGGCGGCGTGAGTAAAAATCCGACTCAAGCGATTCAGGCCTTGGCGATCAAATCCTCCACCGAGTCGCTTTCGCTGCTGACGTCGTTGAAGAGCCACGTCGAGAGGTAGCGCTCGCTGCTCGACGGGATGATCGCGACGATCAGCTTGCCCGTGTTTTCGGGACGCTTCGCGAGTTGCAGCGCGGCCCAGACGGCGGCGCCGGACGAGATGCCGATCGGAATGCCGTCGAGCTGATTGACCTGCTTCGAGACCGGGCCGGAGTCGGTGTCCTTCACGCGGATCACTTCGTCGTAGATTTTCGTGTTGAGCACCTGCGGCACGAAACCCGCGCCGAGGCCCTGCAATTTGTGCGGTCCGGGTGTGCCACCGGAGAGAACGGGCGATGCGTCGGGCTCGACCGCGACGAGCTTCACGGAGGCCTTGCGCGCCTTCAGCACCTCGCCGATGCCGGTGATCGTGCCACCCGTGCCGATGCCGGAGACGACGATGTCGACCTTGCCGTCGGTATCGCGCCAGATCTCCTCGGCCGTAGTCGCACGGTGCACCGCCGGGTTGGCGGGATTGGCGAACTGCTGGAGAATGACGCTGTTCGGAATCTGCTTCTGCAGCTCTTCCGCCTTCGCGATGGAGCCCTTGATGCCCTTCGCGCCCTCGGTGAGGACGAGGCGCGCCCCGAGAATCTTGAGGAGCTTGCGACGCTCGAGGCTCATCGTCTCGGGCATCGTGAGGATCAGGCGCAGGCCCTTGGCGGCCGCGACGAACGCCAGCGCAATGCCCGTGTTGCCGGAGGTCGGCTCGATGAGAACGGTGTCCTGGTTAATTTTTCCGCTCTTCAGCGCGTCGTCGATCATCGCGAAGCCGATGCGGTCCTTCACGCTCGAGAGCGGATTGAAGAACTCGAGTTTGAGCGCGATGTCCGCGAGCGCGCCGTGCTCGCGCGCGGTGCGGTTGAGCCGCACGAGAGGAGTGTTGCCGATGGTTTCGGTGATGTCGTTGTGGATCTTGGCCATGTTCGTGTGGGTTGGAGGTTAAATGGTGAAATCTTCCGCGAATTGCCGCGCGCGCCGCATGCGCAAGTTGACGACGGAGCCGGGCGCCAGTTGGAGATCGAGCAACTTCTGGCGCGAAATCTCGCTCTCGACGAACTCACCGTCGACCGCCGCGCGCTCGCACGACACGCGCGCGAGCGGACCGGCGGAGTGGATGCTGCGCACGACGGCCGGCTCGCCTTCCTCGCCCGCCGCATAGGGCACGATCTCGACGTCGTGCGGCCGCACGTAGGCCACGCGTCCGCCGTTTTTGCCGAAGGCGTGAGCGCCTTCGAAGCCCTTCGACGGCAGCGAGAGACGATTCACGTTGCCGAGGAACTCGTAGACGAACGGCGTCGCGGGATGATCGTAGACTTCCTGCGGCGAGCCCATCTGCTCGATCTTCGCCTGGTTCATGATGACGACCTCGTCGGCGATCTCGAGCGCCTCCTCCTGGTCGTGCGTGACGAAGATCGTCGTGAGGTGAACCTCCTCGTGGAACTGCCGCAGCCAACGACGCAGCTCCTTGCGGACCTTCGCATCGAGCGCGCCAAACGGCTCGTCGAGCAGCAGCACCTTCGGCTCGACGGCGAGCGCGCGCGCGAGCGCCACGCGCTGGCGCTGACCGCCGGAAAGTTGCGCGGGCAACCGGTCGCCGTAGCCCTCTAGTTGCACGAGCTTCAGGAGGCTGAGCACGCGATCGCGGATCTCGGCCTTCGTCGGACGATTCTTGCGCCGCACGCGCAGGCCGAAAGCGATATTCTCGAACACCGTCATGTGCCGGAACAGCGCGTAATGCTGGAAGACGAAGCCGACGCGCCGTTCGCCTACCGGCACGCCGGTGACATCGCTGTCGTGGAACAGAATCTGCCCCGAGCCTGGGTCGGCGAACTCGAGGCCCGCGATGATGCGCAGCAGCGTGGTCTTGCCGGAGCCGGACGGGCCGAGCAACGCGGTGAGGCGGCCGGTCGGCACCTTGAGGCTGATGTCGTCGAGCGCCGTGTAGGCGCCGAACGTTTTGCGGATGCGGTGGACTTCGACGCTCATGCGGAAGCGGGATGGGCGCGCTCAGCCCGCCACTCGATCACGCTCTTCAACACGAGCGTGACCAGCGCGAGGATCGCGAGCAGCGACGCGACGGCGAACGCCGCGACAAAGTTGTATTCGTTGTAGAGGATTTCGACGTGCAGCGGCATCGTGTTCGTCTCGCCGCGAATGTGGCCGGAGACGACGGACACCGCGCCGAATTCGCCCATCGCGCGGGCGTTGCAGAGGATGACGCCGTAGAAGAGGCCCCATTTGATGTTCGGCAACGTCACGCGCCAGAACGTCTGCCAGCCGCTCGCGCCGAGCGTGAGCGCGGCGAGTTCCTCGTCATTGCCCTGCGCCTGCATCAATGGGATGAGTTCGCGCGCGACGAACGGGAACGTCACGAACGTCGTCGCAAGCACGATGCCGGGCACGGCGAAGATGATCTTGATGTCGTGCTCCTGCAGCCACGGTCCGATCCAGCCGTGCGCGCCGAACATCAATACGTAGATCAAACCCGAGATGACCGGCGACACCGCGAACGGCAGGTCAATGAGCGTGATGAGCAGGCTCTTGCCGCGGAACTGGAACTTCGCCACGGCCCACGCCGCCGCGATGCCGAACACGAGATTGCAAGGCACGGCGATCGCCGCCGTCGTCAGCGTGAGTCGGATCGCGGCGAGGGCATCGCTGTCGTGGAACGACTCGAGGTAAACGGCGACTCCTTTGCGCAGCGCCTCGGTGAACACGGCCGCGAGCGGCACCACGAGGAACAGCGCGAGGAATGCGAACGCCACGGCGAGCAGCGTCCACTTCAACCAAGCCGGTTCGTGTTGGCTGCGAGCCGCCGATGCCGCGGGGCGCGTGGGTGAAAGGGTCGTGGCGCCGGACATTATTCGCGGTTCCTCCAATTGCTCCATTTCTGGAGCGTGTTGATGAGCAGCAGCAGCGCGAACGACGCCACGAGCATCACGACCGCCAGCGCCGTGGCGCCGCGATAGTCGTATTGCTCGAGCTTCGTCACGATGAGCAGCGGCGTAATCTCAGTGCGGCCGGGCATGTTGCCCGAGATGAAGACGACCGAGCCGTATTCGCCGAGCGCACGAGCGAACGCCAGGGCGAAGCCGGTGAGCAGCGCCGGCAACAACTGCGGCAACACGACGCGGCGGAGCGTCTGCAGGCGCGTGGCGCCCAGACTGGCGGACGCCTCCTCAAGTTCCGGCTCGAGATTCTCGATGACCGGCTGAAGCGTGCGCACCACAAACGGCAACCCGACGAACGTGAGCGCGACGAGCACGCCGAGTTCAGTGAAAGCGACCTTGATGCCGTAGGGTTTCAGGACGCTGCCGATCCAGCCGTTCGGGGCGTAGACGGCGGCGAGCGCGATGCCCGCAACTGCGGTCGGCAACGCGAATGGCAGATCGACGAGCGCATCGACGACGCGTTTGCCCGGGAACGAATAGCGCGCGAGCACCCACGCGACGATCAGGCCAAAAACGGCATTGATTAAGCCAGCGATGAGCGAGCCGCCGAAGCTGAGGCGATACGACGCCACCACGCGTGGCGCCGTGATCGTTGACCAGAAATCCGCCCAGTCCATGCCTGCAGTGCGCAGGAACGCCGCGGAGAGCGGCACGAGCACGATCAGACTCAGGTAAACCAGCGTGAACCCGAGCGAGAGCCCGAAGCCCGGCAGCACGCGGCGGGAGAACACTTTCGCGGGAGCGGCAGCGGCGACACTCACGCGTCACCTCCCGTCGCAGCCGCGCTCGCCGCGACGGCGCACAATCCCGCAGCGATCTCCGCGGACACCTGTGATTCGGACAAGCCGAGGCGATGCGCTACGTCGGTTTGCGCGAGCCCGTAGACAAAGCGGAGCGTGAGCACTTGGCGGCGGCGATCAGGCATGCGTTGGATTTCAGCGAGGAGGTTGCGCGGCTCATGGCCGGCGGAAGCCCCCGGCCGGGCGACCGATAGTCGACGCGACATGGCAAACAAACGCGACAGCGGAGTCAGATGTGACGCAATTGTGACCATGCGCTCAGATATGCTGCCCGTAGGCGTAGAAGCCGCGGTAGCGTTGGATGAGGCGCTTCAGGAGCGCCGCGAGACTGCGATCAGCGTGGGCCTGCGACCAGTGGGCCGGCAGCTCGACCTCGACCTCAAATGGGGCGAACGCGAGATCCTCCGCCAACGTGAGCGGGCCCTCAGTCGCCGCGCGGGCCGCGAGCGTTTCGAAGCGCACCGACCACGGACCGAAGTCTTCCGAGTTGAACAGCTCGACGTCCGAGGCGGCGACGTGATCAGTCAGAACCGTGCGCACGCGCGCGGCCGGCGTTTTGTCGTGAGTGGTTACGACGCTCACGAAGCCGTGATAGCTGCGCACACGCGCCTCCATCGACAGCAACTTGATCTCGGGTTCGTCCGAGCGAGCCCAATGCACCGCAGCCAAATCGCGCTCTTCCGCGTCGGCGAGAAACCGCCGCGCATTCACGACCGGAAACACCGAGAGATTGACGCCCTGACCGATGTCCGGATGCCGCGCGAGTCCTTCGACGAAGGCGACGAGCGCCTGCGCCGCGAGCAGATCGTGGCGACCGATGCCCGCGAGGAGTGCGAGCCGCAGCGAAGCTTCAGAGCTGTTCGAGCCGAAATAAACGAACCGCGGGAGATAGACCGGCTTGTCGCCCGCGAAGAACGGCCCGAGCGGCGACGCGAAAACATGATCGGATGCCTGCGCCGCTTCAGCCAGGAAACGGAGCCGGGCGCTCAGGGAAGACGAGGGCACGCTCGAGGACGCGCGCGTCCCCGTGGTGGTGCGAGAATTGGAATTCATGGTGAGCATGAGGGAAACCGAGGCGGGCCGGCGTGCCCTCGTGAACATGGTCGGACGCGCCTCGGAACTGTGGATTGATCGTGGTTACTTGCTGTAGATTTGGTCGAAGACGCCGCCGTCGGCGAAGTGCTCTTTCTGGACCTTGGCCCAGCCGCCAAACTCCTCGTCGATCGTGACGAGTTTCAGCGACGGAAACTTGTCGGCGTATTTCTTCGCGACGGCTTCGTTGCGCGGGCGGTAGAAATGGCGGGCGATGATCTCCTGCGCCTCGTCGGAGTAGAGATACTCGAGGTAAGCCTGCGCGACTTCGAGCGTGCCCTTTTTCTTCGCGACCTTGTCCACCCACGCGACGTTCGGCTCAGCGAGGATGCTGAGCGACGGGACGACGATTTCGAACGTGTCCGCGCCGAATTCCTTCTTCGCGAAGAAGGCTTCGTTTTCCCACGCGAGCAACACGTCGCCGATCTCGCGTTGCACGAACGTCGTGGTCGAGCCGCGCGCGCCGCTGTCGAGCACGGGCACGTTTTTAAAGAGCTTTCCGACGAACTCCTTGGCCGCGTCGTCGCTGCCGAGTTCGTTTTTCGCATAGGCCCAGGCCGCAAGATAGTTCCAGCGCGCGCCGCCGGAGGTCTTCGGGTTGGGCGTGATGACGCTGACATCCTTCTTCACGAGATCGTCCCAGTCCTTGATGTTCTTCGGGTTTCCCTTGCGGACGAGAAACACGATCGTGCTCGTGTAGGGCGCGGAATTTTGCGGGAGGCGGCTCTTCCAGTCCGGCGGGAGAAGTTTGCCGATCTCGTAGAGCGCGTCGATGTCGGCGGCGAGCGCCAGCGTCACGACGTCAGCGTCCTGGCCATCGATCACGGAGCGTGCCTGCTTGCCGGAGCCGCCGTGAGATTGGCGCACGGTGACGTCGTCACCGGTCTTCGCCTTCCAATGGGCGGCGAAGGCCTTGTTGTATTCGACGTAAAGCTCCCGCGTCGGATCGTAGGAAACATTGAGGAGCTTGATCGACTTGGCGGAAGCGACGGCGGCCGTGGCGGCGAGTGTCGCGAAGAGGATGACGGATTTGAAATTCATGACGTGTTATCGGTTGGCGCGAGACGCGGGGTCAGAAGCCGAGTTGGAAACGGGTGATGAACGCTTTCTCGTCCTGACGCAGGACGGCAGCGGAGGAAATCGCCGGAGCAGCGGCGTTGAAGCCGAAGTCCGTCTGGTAGTAATCAAGTTTCAGCACGACGGCTTTGCTCAGATACCAGTTCAGACCGACACCGAAGGAGGTGGCTTTGTTCGCGTTCGAAGCTGGTGCGGCGAACAGCGGAAACGCGGCGTCATCGACGTCAACACGTGCGATACGACCGGTGATCTCGAATGCGCCCCACGTGCCGGCGGCGTAGTCGAAATTCGAGCGCGGCACGACGCCGGCATAGCTGGAATCCTCGCCCGTCAGCACGTAGCCCGCCGCGATTTGCCAGGCCTTGTTCTGCAACTCGGCCTTCGCACCAGTGGCGTTCGGGCGCACGTTGACGGTCGATACGACGTATTCGCTGAGGAGACCGAAGGAGCCGTGGCGATAGTCGAGCTGCGGCGAGACGCGCCAGTTCCGGCCATCGGACACGACACTTGAGTTGTAGGAGAAGAACGTCTGCTGGCCGTCGGTGCGGTAACCGGACGGGCGGCCGGCGGCGGTCTTTTCGCGGCCGATGTTCCCGGCGAGACCGAAGGTGAGACCTTGAAGCGGCGAACCGGGCTCGTTGCGAAACGGCGTGAAGGTCACGCGCGCCGCGAGGTCCTTTCCGTTATCGAAATCGGTATTGGTCGAGTTGCTGGCATCGGCGACGCCGTTGAACACGCCGACGGCGTAGCTCACGCGGTTGTCGGCGAGGTCGCCCCACGCCTGGATGCCGAGGTCGCGGTTCGGCACGAGATTGCTGACGATCGAGCGCTCGTTGAAGAACGTCCACGAGTCCGACTGCAACTGCTCGAGACCGATCGGCGACTTGAATTTGCCGAGGCGGAACTGGAGGCCTTTTTTGAGAAGGATGTTCAGGTTCGCATCGAGGATGCTGACGCTGCTGCCGCCGAACTCGCTCACCAGTTGAAAAGAGTAATTCTTCGCAAACTGCCCTTCAGTGATGAGTCGCGCACGGCGGAGCACGAAGGCGTTGTTCGTGACTCCTTCGCTGTCGAAGAAGAGACGCGAGTCGAGCTGCACGAGACCGCGCACGCGGAGCGAGTTGGCGGCGTCGGCGGACGCGAGCGTCACGCCCTTGTCGTTCACCGTGATCTTCGGCGTCGACGGCGCGGCCGCGGCGGCGGCCGCGTCCTTGAGCTCTTGTTTGCGTTCGAGCACGAGCAGTTTCTGTTCGAGAGCGCGGATCTGGTCGCGCAGGAGCTTGAGGTCGGTGTCGTCAGCGCCGTGCGCGGCGACGAAAGCGAGCGGCAGCGCCAGCAAAGCGCGCGCGAATGGACGGATGGAGTTCCTCATGGGAATGGCAGCGGTGTGTTTTCATGGGAACTTCCCGTGGTCGGGTCAGTGCGTGGAGTGGGTGTTAGGCTTGGTGCGGAAACGCCGCCGCGAGTGACGCGGTAGGCGGAAAGATCAGGACGCGTGCGGCGCGGGGTCGCTCGGCAAGCGGGTCTTTTCGGTGCGCTCGATCTGCGTGACGCGCCCGTCGTGGACGACGAGTTGCACGACCCCGTAGCGGAGCGATTCGACTTTCTCCTGCACGATCCGCAGCCAGTCAGGCGCGCGGTCGTCGGAGGATACAGCGGAGTGAGAACTCATATGGCGTAGTCTCCTAAAAGTTCGTGCATCACACCCTCGGTCGGGCTGAGGCGCGGCTTGGTGGATTTGGCGCGCGATGCGACGGTCGTGGCGCGCGGAGTGACAACCGGCTCGCTGAACGGCAGCGGCAGGCCGTCGCGGATCATTTTGCGGGTCGTAACGTCGACGACGTCGGCGAGCGTGTAGCGATCGAGGACGTTCGCGATGGCGTTGCGGACGTCGAGCATGAGCATGCGCAGGCCGCAGTGCGCCTCGTCGGGGCAGTTGCACGGCTCGTAGGCGCTCTGGCTCACGCACCCGATCGGCGCCAGCGGGCCGTCAATCAGCCGGACAATCTGCCCGACGCTGATTTCCGCTGCCGGCTTGGCCAGGCGGTAACCGCCCAATTTGCCGCGCGCGGCCTCAACGTAGCCGGCCTCGCGCAGCTGTTGCATGACCTGCTCGAGGAATTTGATCGGCAGATCCTCGGCCTTCGCGAGCTCCGACACGCGCAGCAGCGGACGCCCCACCTTGGCGGCGATGCCGAGGTTGATGAGCGATCGGAGGGCGTATTCGCCGCGCTTGGAGAGTTTCATGAGCTGCGCAAACTACATTAAATTAGTGGGAATTGAATCAAGCAGATTATCAGCAGCTTGGGCGTCATAAGGCCATCGACAACCCTCCTACAGTCTTACCCGGAGCCCGTCGTAGGCGAGTTTTACACCGGCCGGCAACGTGGCCTCGAACGGACCGTGGTCGATCGCGTGCGTGAGGTGCGTGAGGTAGCTCAGCGGCGCGCCGATCTCGGCCGCGGCCGCGCACGCCTCCGCGATGTTCATGTGCGTCGGGTGCGGCGCAGGACGGAGACCATCGAGCACGACCACATCGGCGCCTTTCGCGAGCGCGACAGCCTCGCGCGGGAGGCGTTTGCAGTCGTTGTAGTAAACGAACTTTTTGCCCGACAGCTTCTCCTCGAACACGAGGCCGAGCGTATTCACGCCGCCGTGCGGCAAGAGCGTGGAGCGGATCGTGCCTTGCGGAAATTCGAGCGCGGGGGGCATCTCGAGGAGCTTGAACGCCGCGTAGCCCTTCGAGACCGGACGCTCCGCAATCGCGTAAGGGAAAATCGACAGCACGCGCCCCATGCCTTCGTCCGTCGTGTAAACCGTCAGCGCCTCGCCGCCGATCAGGTCGCAGAAACGCCGCAGGTCGTCCATGCCCGTGACGTGGTCCGCGTGGCCGTGCGTCAGGATGAACACGTCGAGCTGACGGATGTTTTCGCGGACGCACTGGAGACGAAACTCCGGCGTCGCATCCACCTGCACATGGAGATCGCCCATCGTGACATGGATGCTCGAACGCGTGCGCCGGTTGCGCGGGTCCGGCGACGTGCACACGGCGCAATCACACGCGATCATCGGCACGCCCTGCGACGTGCCCGTGCCGAGAAAAACGACTTCCATGCTCTCCACAAAATAGCGCCCCCGCCGCGAAGCGAAGGAGAAATCACCGCCTCTCGCCGCGTGGCACGAGCACGGCCTCGCGCATGGGCCGCGGCGTCGGCCATCAATTGCGCCTCAGCGCCTCATGCAGGCGCGTGATGGCATCGCGCACCTCGGGACGCTTCAACTCGCTCGCCAGCTCAGCCGCCGCCGTCGCCGTCAGCCCACTGGCGCGCAATTGCGAAACGTCGGCATCGCGCAACGCCAGCAGCGTGCCGCAGTGCTTGGCTAGTTTCTTCGCATTGCTCGCGCCGGTTTCCGGCAGACTCAGTCCGTGAATGAACCGCCACAACTCCGCGCTCCGACTGCGCTCGATCTCCGCGGCGAGTTTCTCCGCAACCTTTCGCCGTCCGCCGACCGCGGCGAGGAGTTGGGCGGACGTCACGCGATAGAGACCATCGACCTCGCTCACACTCCCTTGCTCCACCAAAGCCTCGACCACCGCCGGGCCAAAACCGCGCAAATTCAGAGCGGCGGCAGACACGAAATGCTCCAGGCGCCGCTTAACCTGCGCCGGGCACGCGCGCTGCGGGCACCGCAAACCCGCGCTGCCGTCGGCCACCAATGCCGTCGTGCAACTCGGGCACACACGCGGAAATTCGAACGGCTGTGCCGTCGGCGGACGCCGTTCAATAACGACACCCGCCAACGCCGGCACGATCTCGCCCGCTTTCTCCAGTTTCACCGTGTCGCCAATACGATAGTCACGGCGCGCGATTTCACGCGGGTTGTGCAAAGTCGCCCGCGCCACCGTCGTGCCGCCGATGAGCACCGGTTCCAATTCCGCGACGGGAGTGATGGCACCCGTGCGACCGACTTGAAGGGAGATCGCCTTCAGCACCGTATGAACCCGTTCGGGCTCGAACTTGTGCGCGATGGCCCAATTCGGCCCGCCGTCCGCCTCGCCCAATCGCTGTCGCAGGTCCACCGCATCGATCTTCACCACGGCGCCGTCGATGGGAAACCCCAGCGCCGGGCGCGCGCGATCGATCACGCGCACTTCGCGCATCGCCGCCTCCGGCCCGTGCGCGCCGCGCACCCACTCCGGCACCGGCAGGCCCCACGACGCGAGTCGCTCGAGCAATTCGCGCTGCGACGCCGGCGCCGCATTCGCGGGCTCCCACGCACCCCAGCCGAAGCAAACCACCGTGAGCCGCCGACCCGCGCGCTCGGCCGCATCACTCGATTTCAATGTGCCAACCGCGAGATTGCGCGGGTGAGCAAACGTCTCCTGCCCCGCGGCGAGCCGCTCCGCGTTCACGCGCTCGAACTCCGCCTGCGCCATGAACACCTCCCCGCGCACTTCCACCAACTCCGGCCAACGCGCCGCGCCATCCGTCACCGTCAGCTCGCGCGGCACGGCGGCACACGAGAGCAGATTCTCGGTCACGACATCCCCTTCGTTGCCATCGCCGCGTGTGACGGCGCGCACCAGCCGGCCACGCTCGTAAGTCAGGCTGATCGCCAGACCGTCGTATTTCGGTTCGACGACAAAATCGACCTCGGCCGATCCCAGCTCGCGCGCCACGCGTTCGAAGAACCGGCGCAGATCGGCGTCTGAGTGACTTTTGGTGAGTCCGCGCATCGGCACCCGATGCCGGTAGGTCGGAAAGCCCCCGCTTCGATCGTCGCCCAGCGCCGCGGCGGTCGCGCCTGCGTTGGCAAACTCCGGGTGCCGCGCTTCCAGCTCACGCAGCTCGCGCTTCAAAGCGTCGTATTCGGCATCGGTGATCTCCGGCGCCGCCTTCTTGAAATAGAGTTCGTCGTGCCGCGCGATCTCGACGCGGAGTTGCTGGAGTCGCACCGCGGCTTGATCGGACGTGGGCGCGTCGGCAGCGCGAGCGGACAATGCACCAAAGCAAAGCGCGCAAAGCAGCGCGCGAAGGAACCGTGACAACGTGGTTTTCATGGGGCCTTTCCGTGCTCCCGTGGCCCCGGGAAAACGCGCGCGAGCCTACGCGGCGCGAGCGACGCGTCAGCTCAAAAAATCGCCGTCGCCTTCGATCCTCCGAAACTGCGACTCACCCGGACCGATGTCGGCTCGCCGGTTATTGTAGGGCCTCACCTTGCGTGAGGCCTCGCTCGCGAGCGCGGCGCATGCCGCGAACGCAAGCCAGGCTCGATACAAGGTCGAGCCCTACAGTCACCGCGAGCGCGGTCAGTCGGTCGGTGAATAAACCCGCACGCGCCCGGTCTCCACGACCCACCCCTCCCGGTCCAGCAATTCGCCACGCAGAGTAGCAGCCCGGCCACCGGTGCCGAGGTGGTCGTCGCCGTCCCGGCGACGACGCGAACGTCGAGAGTGGCAGTGCACGCTGAAAGCGCCGCTGGGGACACCGCCGCCCACCCAGCTACCTGCGGCGATACGCATGAGACAGCGAGAGCCTCACTCCGAGTCGTGCACGGTCGCGACGGTTTGTGGGATGGCCACAGAAAGCACAAAAAACGCAAAAATCCTTTTTGTGATTTTTGCGTTTTTTGTGGCTACCCTCAGCTTCTCTTCGGTTGCAGCCGCAGGCCGCGGTAGAAGGCAAGCAGGGTGGAGCTTCAGCTTCAAACTTTCGACTCGAGCGGAATGTCCATGAAGCGCTCGCGCGCCATCTCGGAACCGTAGGCGATGCACGCCTGAATATCCTCGCGCGTGAGGCCGGAATAATCGCGGAGGATTGCCTCGACGGATTCGCCCGCGGCCAGCATGTCGAGGATCAGGGATACCCAAACGATGCCCGCGAATGCACGGCTTGCCCCCGCAGCGAGCGGGATCAATCCAGATGCGTTGGAGCAGTTCGCGCGGGACATGGCCTCAAGCTACGCCGCAGCCGCGCCCGCAAGAGTCGATTGGGACCGCATCGGACGCAGTGCCGCGCGGCTCGTTTCCGCCGGCGTAGTCGCGCCGCATAGGATCAAATCTGCAGCCTGACCCTTCGGGGCTCGCCTAAAATGATAGGCCGCCAACGCGGACAGGCTTTCGGACAACTGCTTCGCTGAGGCGCATATTTGGCATCGATCCACCGAGCCAGTTTTCCAAACGGCTTTGATATTCGCGCATAGGCTTCTTGGGAAACTCCTCTTAAGAAAAAGGCGCCTCCCTTTCGGGGAGGCGCCTCGAAGTTTTCAGGTGAGACTTTGGAGTCTCGTGGGCACGGAGCTTAGTAGTCCATGCCGCCCATGCCGCCGCCGGCGGGCATGGCGGGAGCTTTTTCCTTCTCAGGAAGCTCCGTGATCATGCACTCGGTGGTGAGCAGCAGGCCCGCGATCGACGCGGCGTTCTGCAGCGCGGTGCGGGTGACCTTCGTCGGGTCGACGACGCCCGCCTTGACCATGTCCTCGAACTCACCCGTGGCGACGTTGTAACCGAAGTTACCCTTGCCGCTGAGCACTTCCTTCACGACGACGCCGCTGTCGACGCCGGCGTTGGTGCAGAGCATGCGGATCGGGTGTTCGATCGCACGACGGACGATCTGGGCACCGAAGGCCTCGTCGCCTTCGAGCTTGAGGGCATCGATGGCCTTGATGCAGCGGAGGAGCGCGACGCCGCCGCCGGCGACGATGCCTTCCTCGACCGCGGCGCGCGTGGCGTGGAGGGCGTCTTCGACGCGGGCCTTCTTCTCCTTCATCTCGACTTCCGTGGAGGCGCCGACGTTGATGACGGCGACACCACCGGCGAGCTTCGCGAGGCGCTCCTGGAGCTTCTCGCGGTCGTAGTCGGAGGTGGTTTCCTCGATCTGGCGGCGGATCTGCTTCACGCGGCCCTGGATGTCGGAGCCCTTGCCGGAGCCTTCGACGATCGTGGTGTTTTCCTTGTCGACGACGATGCGCTTGGCGCGGCCGAGGTCGGAGACGGTGAGGTTCTCGAGCTTGAGGCCGAGGTCCTCGGTGATGCACTTGCCGCCGGTGAGGACCGCGATGTCCTCGAGCATGGCCTTGCGGCGGTCGCCGAAGCCAGGGGCCTTGACGGCGCACACGTTGAGCGTGCCGCGAATCTTGTTCACGACGAGCGCGGCGAGGGCTTCGCCTTCGACCTCTTCAGCGATGACGAGGAGGGGCTTGCCGCTCTTGGCGACGGTCTGGAGGAGCGGGAGGAGCTCCTGGAGGTTGGAGATCTTCTTCTCGTGGATGAGCACGTAGGCGTCTTCGAGGACGGCCTCCTGGGCTTCCATGTTGGTCGCGAAGTAGGGCGAGAGGTAGCCCTTGTCGAACTGCATGCCTTCGACGACGTCGAGGGTGGTCTCGATCGACTTGGCTTCTTCGACCGTGATCGTGCCGTCCTTGCCGACCTTGTCCATCGCGTCGGCGATGATCTCGCCGATGGCGGTGTCCCAGTTGGCGGAGACGGTGGCGACCTGGCGGATCTCTTCGCGGTCGTTGACCTTCTTGGAGATCTTCGCGAGCTCGGCGACGGCGGCCTCAACGGCCTTGTCGATGCCGCGCTTCAGGTAAACCGGGTTGGAGCCGGCGGTGACGTTCTTCAGGCCTTCGCGGTAGATGCCTTCGGCGAGCACGGTGGCGGTGGTGGTGCCGTCGCCGGCGCTGTCGCTGGTCTTGGAAGCGACTTCCTTCACCATCTGCGCGCCCATGTTCTCGTAGGGATCGGGAAGCTCGACTTCCTTCGCGACGGTGACGCCGTCCTTCGTGACGGTTGGAGAACCGAATTTTTTGTCGATGACGACATTGCGGCCCTTGGGCCCGAGAGTGACCTTCACCGCGCGCGAGAGGAGCTCGACGCCACGGAGAACTTTCTGACGAGCGGCCTCGTCGAACAGGAGTTGTTTGGCTGCCATGTGATTAGTTTAAGTTGGGAGTTTAAGTTTAAGGTGGGGAACGAACTCAGCCGATGACGCCGAGGATGTCGTCTTCGCGGACCAGCGTGTATTTCTGGTCTTCGATCTTCACCTCGGTGCCGCCGTATTTGGAGATGAGGACGCGGTCGCCAACCTTCACTTCGAAGGGCGTGACCTTGCCGTTCTCGTCCTTCTTGCCGGTGCCGAGGGCGATGACCTTGGCCTCCTGCGGCTTTTCCTTGGCGGAATCCGGGATGATGATGCCACCGCGGACCTGCTCTTTTTCCTCGATGTGCTGCACAAGCACGCGATCACCGATGGGTTTGATATTCACTTTAGCCATGTTGGTTTAGTGGGTTTGGATTAGAGGTTGTTTGGGGAAAATGAGGCGAACCCGGTCGCGGGTGCGGCGCGGGTTCGCGAGTGGTGTCAGGTTACTTCTTGTCTTCGTCGACGATCTCGACGTCGGCGTCGACGACTTTGCCGTCGGCCTTCTTGGCTTTCTTCGGCTCGGAAGCGGAAGCATCCGCCGCGGGCTCGGCGCCGGCATTCGGCTGCGCGCCGGCGGCAGCGCCGCCCGCGGCTTGGGCCTGCTGGTAAAGCTCGGCGCCGATCTTCTGCAGGTTCTCGAGCGAAGCCTTCATCTTCTCGGTGTCGCCGGACTCGAGGTCCTTCTTCGCCGAGGAGATGGCGGACTCGAACTTGCCCTTAATGTCGGCCGGGAGCTTGTCGCCGGCGTCCTTGAGGGTCTTCTCGAGTTGGTAGATCGTCGTATCGAGCTGGTTCTTGGTCTCGACGGCCTCCTTGCGCTTGGCGTCTTCGGCGGCGTTGAGTTCGGCTTCCTTGGTCATCTTCTCGACTTCTTCCTTCGAGAGGCCGGAGGAACCTTGGATCGTGATCTTCTGGTCCTTGCCGGTGCCGAGGTCCTTCGCGGTGACGTGGAGGATGCCGTTGGCGTCGATGTCGAACGTGACTTCGATCTGCGGCGTGCCGCGCGGCGCCGGCGGAATGCCGTCGAGCTTGAACGTGCCGAGGGTCTTGTTGTCGCGGGCCATCGGGCGCTCGCCCTGGAGGACGACGATTTCGACGCCGGGCTGGTTGTCCGAGTAAGTGGAGAACGTCTGCTGCTTCTTCGTCGGGATCGTCGTGTTGCGCGGAATCATCGGCGTGGCGACATCGCCCGCGGTCATGATGCCGAGCGTGAGCGGCGTGACGTCGAGGAGGAGCACGTCGCGGACTTCGCCCTTGAGCACGCCGCCCTGGATGGCCGCGCCGACCGCGACGACTTCATCGGGGTTGACGCCCTGGTGCGGCTGCTTGCCGGCGAGTTGCTTGGCGATGTCGACGACCTTCGGCATGCGGGTCATGCCGCCGACGAGGACGAGTTCGTCGATGTTCGAGGCGGAAACGCCCGCGTCCTTGCTGCAATTGACGAACGGCTGGCGGCAGCGCTCGAACAACGAGTCGCAGATGCGCTCCATCTGGGCGCGCGTCAGCTGGAGATTGAGGTGCTTCGGGCCCGACGCGTCGGCCGTGATGAACGGCAGGTTGATGTCGTAGGTCGTAGCGGACGAGAGGGCGATCTTCGCCTTTTCCGCTTCTTCCTTGAGGCGCTGGAGCGCCATCGCGTCCTTGCGGAGGTCGATGCCGTTTTCCTTCTTAAAGCTTTCGACGAGCCACGTGATGATCGCGTCGTCCCAGTTGTCGCCGCCGAGATGCGTGTCGCCGTTGGTGGCCTTCACCTCGAACACGCCGTCGCCGATCTCGAGGATCGACACGTCGAACGTGCCGCCGCCGAGGTCGAACACCGCGATCTTTTCGTCCTTCTTCTTGTCGAGGCCGTAAGCGAGCGAAGCCGCGGTCGGCTCGTTGATGAT
This sequence comes from Verrucomicrobiota bacterium, assembly GCA_023432225.1. Taxonomy (GTDB): domain Bacteria; phylum Verrucomicrobiota; class Verrucomicrobiia; order Opitutales; family Opitutaceae; genus Didemnitutus. Next base: position 128,086 of record JAEYUW010000046.1, on the reverse strand, counting down.
GCGGAGCACCTCGAGACCGGCGATCTTGCCAGCATCCTTGGTGGCCTGGCGCTGCGCGTCGTTGAAATAAGCGGGCACGGTGATGACGGCCTGCGTGACCTTTTCGCCAAGATACGATTCGGCGTCAGCCTTCAGCTTGCCGAGCACGAACGCCGCGATCTGTTGCGGCGCGAAGGTCTCGGTCTTCTCGCCGGCCTGCACCTCGATGTAGGCGTCGCCGTTTTTGCCGGCCACGACCTTGTAGGGAAGGTTCTTCGCTTCCTCGGAGACTTCGTTGAATTTGCGGCCGATGAGACGCTTCGCGGAGAAAATCGTGTTGCGCGGATTCGTCACCGCCTGGCGCTTGGCGGCCTGACCGACGATGCGCTCGCCGGTCTTCGTGAAAGCGACGATCGAGGGCGTGGTGCGGGCACCCTCCGCGTTCGGGATGACCACCGGCTCGCCACCCTCCATGACGGCCATGCACGAGTTCGTCGTGCCCAAATCGATGCCTAGAATTCTGCTCATGCGCGCAAGCTCAGCAACGAGTGTGCCGCGGCCCGAGCTGAGTCGCTAGGCATTGGTTTTCAGATAGTTGAATAAAAACAAGGCGCTTTCCACAACCTCGCTTGCCCGCAAAAATGCGCCGCGCTGTCACACTTCGCCGCCAGTGAGACAGCGCCACGTGTCACACTAGGCGGCACGCGTGACTCACCGCAGCTCGCCCGTCAACGCATGCAGCCGCAACAACGCAAGGTGGCGCTGTAGACGCGCGCCCAGCAAATCCGCCTCCGCCTGGCGCAAATCGGATTCGGTCGCGAGCACGCGCGTGGCGAGTTCGAGTCCGTTGGCGGCGCCTTGCCGCGCCAGTTCCGCCGCCCGCGCCCGGAACTCCCGCGCCCGCGTGGCCAGCGCGATCAATTCCTGCGCGTAAACATAATCCTGCCACGCCGTGCGGATCTCGCGCGCCGCCTCCTCTTCGAGACGGTCGCGATTCGTCTCCGCCTGCCGTTGCTGGATGAGGCTGCGGCTCGCCTCGGAGTTGCGCCGGCCGAAATCGAAAATCTCCCAATTCAGTGCCACGCCCGCGACCGCGCCACGCGCAGGCACGATCGCCTGCCCTTCCTGCCAATAGCCCGCCGCGAACAGCGTCACATCCGGGATGCGCGCCTGACGCGACGCGCGCACGCCGGCCTTCGCCTGCTCCGCCACTGCCGCCGCGACGACGCGCTCGGGATTTTGCCCGGCGCGCGCGATCCAATGCGCGAGCGTCTGCGGCTCGCGTTCCGGCAGGCGATCCGCGAGCGCGATTTCCTCGACGCCGGGACGCCCGATCAGATCCGCCAATTGCAACGTGAGCCGCGCGCGCTGTTGCTTGCTGCGCACCTGCTCCGCCTGCGCCTGCGCCAGCTCCGCGCGCAGCCCGAGCACCGCATCGTCGAGCAACTCGCCCACGCCGCGCGCGTTCTCCGCGTCGCGCAACCGGCTCTCGAGATACGCGACCCGCGCCCCATGCGCACGTTCGCGGCTGCGTTCGAGCAACACGCCGGCGAACAACTGCTCCACGCCCGCACGGATTTGCGACTGCGTGCGCGTCGCCTCGCGCTGCGCGGCGACTTGTGCGGCCTGCGCCGCTGCAACACCGCTGCCGATGCGCCACTGCTGCGAGAGCGGCTGCAACACCGACACGCTTCCAAGATACTGATGCCGCTCGCCCTTGAGCAGCGTCAGATCGTTCGCCGGAAACTGCCCGAGCGTCGGCGAAAGCGCGCCGAGGCCGAGCCCCGTGCCCACGCCGTCGAGCAACGGCGTGAGTGAGCCGGCCTTCAGCTTCACGTCGAGCGGCTCCGAGTAGCGCCCGGCCAGGCCGAGCACGTTCACGCGCGGGTAACGCTGCTCGCGCGCGAGCTTCAGCGCGACGTCCGCCTCCTGCACTTTCAGCTGCGCGAGCTGCGCGCCCTTGCTGCGCTGCAACGCGAGTTGCACGGCCTCGTCGAGCGCGAGCGGCGCGGACTCGTCCGCGCGGAGCACGAGCGTCGCAGCGGCCACCAACGCAAACGTGAGCATCAGGGAAAAACGTTTCATGGCGCGCCCTCCGTCTTCGGCCGCGCGTTCGGCGGCGGCGATTTCATCAACAACGCATACACGGCCGGGATGATGAGCAGCGTCATTAGCATCGACCACACGATGCCGACTGAAAACACGCTCGCGAGCGGCGCCCACAGCGGTGAGCCCGAGATGATCATCGGCAACACGCCGACCGCCGCCGCCATCGAAGTCAGGAAGATCGGCCGCAGCCGCCGCTCACCGGCCTTCACCACGGCGGCGCTGGCATCGAGCGGCTCGTGTCGCCGCAGCTCGTCCGCGTAGTCGACGAGAATGATGGAATTGCGAATCACGATGCCGACGAGGCTGATGAGCCCCACGGTCGCCGTGAAGCCGAGCGGATTGCGCGTCAGCACCAGTCCGCCCATCGCCCCGAAGAAAGTCAGCGGGATCGCGAGCATCACGATCAGCGTCTCGCGCGAGCTCTTGAATTGGAACAACAGCACCAGATAAATCAGCACCACACTCGCCACGAGCGCGCCCGACATCTGGCCAAAAGTTTCCTGCTGGCCCTCGAACTCGCCCCCGAGCTCCACGCGATAGCCAGGCGGCAATTTCAATTCCGCCAACTCGGCGCGAATCGGTGCCAGCACTTGCGAAGGCAGCACATCGATCGCCGGATTCGCACGCACCGTGAGCGTGCGCACGCCGTTGCGGCGCGCGATCTGCGCCGGACTCCACTCCGGCTGGACTTCCGCCACCTGATGCAACGGCACGCTCGCCTGCGTGAGCGGCGCACGAAGCATGAAGGTGCCGAGTTCGGTAAACTCCTCGCGAACGTCGCCGACGAGTCGCAGCACGATCGGCACCGGCGCGTCGTGTTCCCACAGCTCCGTAACCTGGAGGCCGCGAAAACCCGCCATCACCTCGCTCGCGATCACGCTGGTGCTGAGGCCGAGACGGTTCGCCACCTCGCTGTTGACCTGCAAACCGAGCGAGAAACCGTCGCGGAAATCGTCGCGCACCTGCTCCGCGCCCGGCGCGCGTAGGAAGATCGCCCGCACCTCGTCACCGAGCCGGCGCAGCGTCCCGAGCTCCGGTCCGCTGATGCGCACCTCGACCGGCGCCTCGGTCGGCACGCCCTGCTGGAATTGCGTGACGTTGATGCGCGCCGCCGGATCGATTCGCGCGAGCTTGCGCGCGTAGTCGGCCACCGCCGCGTCGGTCTCGGCATTGCCGCGCGTGCTCACGAGCAGCATCGCGTAGCTCGCCCGCGGAAACTCCGGCGCGAAGCTGTAATAGACGCGCGGCGCCGCTGTGCCGACGAACGTCGCGAAGCCCGTCAGCCGCGCGTCGCCGGCGAGCGCCGCCTCGACTTTCCGCGCGACCGCGTCGGTCGCCTCGAGTCGCGTGCCGAGCGGCATGTCGACCTCGATGACGAACTGCGCGCGCTCCGCCGCCGGGAAAAACTTCTGCTTGATCGCCGGCAGCAGCAACGCGCCCGCCGGCAGCGAGAGCACGCCCGCGCCGATCGCGAGCCACGGGTGCCGCACGAGCGGTGCGAGCAGCCGCGCGTAACCACCTTGCACCCGCTCGAGCAACGCGTGCCCGACGCCGCCGCCCTGCGCCTTCAGCCCTTGGTGGATGAACGCGTAGCACAGCATTGGCGTGAGAAACATCGCGACGAAGAACGACGTCGCCAGCGAGATCGCCACCGTGATGGGCAGGGCGACGATGAACTCGCCCGTCGAGCCCGTGAGGAAAAACCCGAGCGGCGCAAACGCGAGGATGATGGCGATCGTCGCCGTGAAGACCGGAATCGCCAACTCGTGCGCCGCACGCCACGCCGCGTCCCACCGCGAGAGCCCGTGGTCGAGTTTCTCGACGTAGTTGTCCGCGATCACGATCGCGTCGTCCACCACCATGCCGAGCACGACGATCAGCGCGGCGAGCGACACCTCGTGCAACTCCACGCCGAGCAGCTCGAGCGCCTTGAACGTGATCGCGATCGTCACCGGAATCGCCAGCGCCGCGATCGACGCCACGCGCCAGGGCAGCAGCAGCATCGTCACCGCGACCACCGCCAGCAGCGCGATGAAGAACTCGCGAATGAAATGATTCACCGACGACGCCACGACGCCGGGCTGGTCGTTGATCACGTGCAGCGTCACATCGGCGGGAAGCAGCTTCTTCACGTCCCCCAGCGCCGCGTTCACCTCACGGCCGAACTTCACGATGTTGTGACCCGGCTGCATCTCGACCGACAGCAGCAGCACCGGATCGTCACGGCCGTTGACGCGCAGCAGCGAATCGGCGTCGGCGAGACGGCGCTCAACCTTCGCGACGTCGCCGATGCGGGCGACGACACCGCTCACCGGATGAGTGAACACGACTTGCTGGCGAATTTCTTCAACGGAGGTGAAGCGCCCGCGCGTGTGCACCGGCACTTCGAGCGCGCCCGCCTTGATCGTGCCGCTGTAGGGCGTGGCGTTTTGCTGGCGCAGCGCTCCCACGACCTCGGGTAGGCCGGCACCATAGCGCGAGATCCGGTGCGACTCCGCCTCGACGTAGATCGTCTCGTGGCGTTCGCCGTAGCGTTTGATGCGACCGGCGCCCTTGACGGTGCGCAGCGCGTCTTCGATGCGCTCCAGATTGCGCCGCAGCTCCGCGTAGGTGCTGTGCGGCGACGTCACACCGATGAGCAGCGCAACCGACTGGCCGAAATCGGAATTCACCAGCGGACCGAGCGTGCCGGCGGGGAGTTGCAGCTGTTTCAGCTCCGCGAGACCGAGCCGGAGCCGCGACCAGAAACCCTCCTTGTCCTTCACCCACTCGTGCAACTCCACCGTCACGACGACCTGGCCGTCGCGCGTCACCGAGTGCGTCTTCACCGGATTCACTTCGGTGAAAGTGAACAAATACGCCTCGATCGGACGCGTGAGCTGCTGCTCGACTTGCGCGGCGTTCGCGCCCGGGTAGAGCGAAATCACGAGCGCTTGGTGGACCGTGATGCGCGGCGTATCCTCGCGCGGCATCGTGAGGAGCGCGTGCAAACCGAGGCCGAGCGCGATCACGCTAAGCACAATCGCGACCTGCCGATGACGCAGCGGCCAGGTAAGCAGGTTCATGGCTGCGCGACGTTCACCGCCATGCCGTCGAACAGCGGCACCGTGCCGCCGCGCACGATGAGCGCGCCCGCCTCGAGACCGGAGACGATCTCGACTTCCGTCTCGCGCACGCGGCCGATGCCCACGATGCGCCGCGCGACCGTTTTGGAGTTCACGTCGACGGTCCACACATAGAGACCGCCATCAGGATAACGCTGGATCACCTGCGGCGGCAGCGACAGCGCGCGCCGCCCCTCGCCTGCCGCGATGCGCGCGGTGACGATGTTGCCCGGACGGAAACGCCCATCGGCATTCGCGAGCCGGATTTTCACGGCGAAGGAGCGCGACAACGGCTCGGCCTGCGGCAACACGGTTTCAATTTCGCCATGCACCTCCGCGCCGCCGGCCGCCGCGAGATTCACGCGCGCGGGCTGGCCGGGATGCACGTGCGGCGCGTCGACTTCCGGCACGCTCAACACCGCCCACACCGGCGCGGGCGCGAGCACGGAAACCACCGGCAAGCCGGGACCGACGACCGAGCCGACCGCCACGCCGTGCCGCACGACGCGACCGGCGAACGGCGCCTTCAATTGCGTATAATCGAGCCGGCGACGCGCCAGCTCCACGCCCGACCGCGCTTCCGCGAGGCCCGAAGCGATCTTTTCAAAATCCGTCGCGGTGAGGCTGCCGAGTTCGTGCAGTTTCTTCAGTCGCTCGTGTCGTGCGCTCACTTCGGCGAACTTCGCCTCCGCGGCCGAGAGTGCGTCGCGGTAGTCGGCGTCCTCCAATTGCGCGAGCAACTGGCCCGCCGCGACCGTCTCGCCGTCCTCGACGGCGATGCGCGCGATGCGACCGGGCACCATGAAGCCCGCCTGCACCTTGTCCACGGCCTCGATGACGCCGGAGGCGACGAGTTCGGGCGGCAGCTCGCGCGGCTCGACACGCAGCACTTCGACCGTGGGCACGGTGGCGGGCGGAGCAGCCGGGCGGCGGCAGCTCACAAGGGCAACGCCGGCGGCGGCGAGCGCCGCCATTCCGCACCGCCGGGCCAGGCAGGAAGGAAATTGCATGGCGCCAACCTCGGAAAATCTCCCGGGTCGGTCAACGACGCCAGCGCGAGCGATGAGGGCAGTTGAGATTCTGCACGCCGCCATTACGTTAGCCGGCATGGAAACGATCGAGCTGCCGGACACCGTGCCCGTGATGACGCTGCCGAACACGGTGTTCTTCCCGCAGTCGTTGTTGCCCTTGCACATTTTCGAGCCGCGCTACCGCACCATGCTGCGCGACGTGTTGGCGACGAACCGGTTGTTCGCCGTGGCGCATCTCGATGCATCCCGCGAGGATGATCCCGATGCGATCGAACCGCTGCACCGCGTGGCGTCAGTCGGCATCGTGCGTGCTTGTCAGGAGGCGGAGGACGGGACGTCGAACCTGCTGTTGCAGGGTGTGTCGCGCGTCGAGATCCGCGAGATCGTGCACGAGGAGCCGTATCGCGTGATCGCCGTGCGGCCGCTCGCGACCGTGCGGGGCGGCAACCACACGCAGCTGGAAATCATGCGCCTCGAGGTGCTGCGCCTGTTGCAACTGCGGCGGCGTCTCGGCGCGCCCGGGCCGAAAGGCATGACCCAGTTTCTGGAGACGATCGAGGACTTCGACACCTTCGCGGACGTCGCGGTGTTCAACTTGTGCGACGACGCGACGCTGAAGCAGCGCCTGCTGGAAGAGCTCGACACGCGCCAACGTCTGAAGCTCTTCGCCGCGCAACTGAAGCTCGACATCGAGCAGCAGCGCCTGCGGCGTAAGCTGCAAGGGCAGTTGCCGGACGACGGGGTCGCGAACAACTGAGGCGGAGTCGTTCGAGGTGGAGCGCGTTGACCCCAACGCGCTCGGAACGAGTTGAGGTCAACCCGTTCCACCGAGCGGCTGCGTCGCCCTCACCCACTCCGCCACCGGCACACCGCCTTCCAAGTGTTCGCGACGGATCCGGTCAAAGCGCTCCGGCGTCACGCGCGAATACCACACGCCGTCCGGATAGACGACGAGCCACGGGCCCTCTTCGCACACGCGGAAGCAGTCCGCCTTCGTGCGCATCACGGGCAGGTCGTGCTCCTTGATCGCGGACTTGATGTGGTCCCACGTTTCGTCGCCTTCGCGCATCGAGCAGCAGTCGGGTCCGCGACACAGGAACAGGTGATAGCGGGCGTCAGCGACGCCCGCCTTGCGCAGACCTTTTTCGACGTCGCCCATCGTCAGCCACGCAGCGCCGCCGCGTAGTTGGCTTCGGCCTGGGCCCAGTTCACCACGTTCCAGAACGCGTTCACGTAGTCGCCGCGACGATTCTGGTAGTGCAGGTAGTAAGCGTGCTCCCAGACATCGAGACCGAGCACGGGCGTCAGGCCGTCGCTGAGCGGCGAATCCTGATTCGCCGTCGAGTGCACGACGAGTTTACCGCCCTTCACGCTGAGCCAAGCCCAGCCGCTGCCGAAGCGCTTCATCGCGGCGTCGGCGAATTGCTTCTTGAAATCCTCGAGCGAACCGAGATCGCGGGCGATCGCCGCCGCGAGTTTTTCGCCGAGCGCGGACGAGCCGGCGGGCGCAAGCTGCTGCCAGAAAAACGCGTGATTCACGTGCCCGCCCGCATTGTTGCGGATGCCGGTGCGGATCGCCTCCGGCACGCTGGCGAGGTCGCGCACGAGCGCTTCGGGACCTTTCGCGAGCAGCGCCGGGTGCGCTTCGAGAAGCTTCTTCGCGTTCGTGATGTAGGCTTGGTGGTGCTTCGAGTGGTGAATCTCCATCGTGCGCGCGTCGAAGTGCGGCTCGAGCGCAGCGTAGGCGTAAGGCAGTTTGGGCAGGTCCCAACCGAGCGCGGCGCCGCTCGCGACGGTCGCGGTTTCGCCGGCAACGGCGCGCACGCCCATCGCGCCGAGGCCCGCGAGCGCCACGCCGGCGCCGAGGGTTTTGAGAGCATCGCGACGCGTCATTCCGGGTGTAGTCGTGGGTTTCATGCGCCGAACGATGAACACAAAAAAGCCGGGCGCAAGCGCCCGGCGGTTGGGCCAGTCTTCGACTGGCCCAAAGGATTCGCGACTTGTTCGGGCCGGTCACAGACCGGCCCTACTCACCCGCGCACCGTCATCGTGCCGTCGGCGACGATCTTCTTTTGGATCTCCGCGAAGGCGGCGTTGACCTCATCGTCGGTGAGCGTGCGATCGGCGGAACGGAACGAGAGCGAGAAGGCCACGCTCTTCTTCCCTTCGGGCAGACCCGCGCCTTGGTAGACGTCGAAAACATCGACGCTCTCGACGGCGAACTTCGTGGCCGCCGCGCGCGCCACAGTGAGGAGTTGCTGGCGCACTTCCTCCGCGTGACGCGCTGCATCGACCACGAGCGCGATGTCGCGCAACGCGGCCGGGAACAGGCTGAAGTTCTGGAAGCGGCGATGATCGCTCTCGGCCGAGAGCTTCTCCGGCAGAATCGCGAACATGCCGGCCCAAACCTTGCCCTCGACGCCGGCGGCGCGGACCATCGCGAGGTTGAGCAAGCCGAAGCGCGCGGCCCAGCCGCCCTTCATCTCGCCCGCGGCGGCGGCGTGGCCTTCCTGCCAACCCCAGAACGCACCGGTGACCGGCACGAGCGGCTGGGAATTCAGGTTGAGGCCGGCCTGCGCGAGGAGGACTTCCATGTGGCGTTTCACCTGGAAGAAATCCGGCTCCGGACGCGCGAGCCACGCGCGGTCCTTCGGGTTGTGCGCGATGACGAAGCCGACACCCACGCACTCGTGCACGGTGCCATTCATCTCCATGAATACGCGGCCGGTTTCGCAGAGACGCGACACGGAGAGGCCGCGCGACTGGTTCAGCTTCAGCGATTCAAGCAGGCCGAGCACGAGCGTCGGGCGCAGGCTCGACTGGTCCTCGACGAACGGATTCGAGAGCGCGAGTTCCTGCGCGGCGGCGTCGGAGACCCAAGTCTTGAGTTCCTTCGCGGAACGCAGCGTGTAGTTCACGCACTCGTGGAAATGCTGGCCGACGAGGTAGTCGGTGACCTTGCGGTTGAAGACGGCGATCGGATCGTCCTCCGCCTCCGGCAACGCGGGTCCGATGGCGGGCGCGGCGGGAACTTTTTCCGTGCCGTAAATGCGGAGCACTTCCTCGACGAGATCGATCGGACGATCGAGGTCGCCGCGATAGCTCGGGATGTCGACGGTCCACTCCGGCGTGCCGTCGACGAGCTCGGTCTCGCCCACGATGGCGAGGTTGAGCGCCTTCAGGGAATTGCGGATCTCGTCGTCGGCGATGTCGAAGCCGAGACGCGAACGGATGTAGGTCGGCGTGACTTTGATTTCGCGCGACCACGGCTGCTCGCCGCCGACCTTGAACGACGGATCGACAACCGTGCCGCCGGCGGTTTCGAGGAGCAGATCGACCGCGCGACCGGCCGCCTCGAGCGTGGCATGCGGATCGACGCCGCGCTCGAAACGATACGACGAGTCGGACGCGAGGCCCAGGCGCTTGGAAGTCCAGCGGATCGACTGCGGACGGAAGTAAGCGGCTTCGAGGACGACGTCCGTCGTGGTCGCGTCGACTTCGGCGTTGGCGCCGCCCATGATACCGGCGACGAGCATCGGAGCCTTCTCGTCGGCGATGACGAGCATGCGGCTGTTCAGCGCGCGCTCCTTGCCGTCGAGCGTGGTGAGCTTCTCGCCGTCGACCGCGCGGCGGATGACGATCTTGCGACCGCCGACTTTCTTCGCGTCGAAGACGTGCAGCGGCTGGCCGAGTTCGAGCATGACGTAGTTGCCCACGTCGACGAGGTTGTTGATCGGGCGCAGGCCGACGGCCTTGAGGCGCTCCTGCATCCACGCGGGGCTCGGGCCGACTTTCACGCCAGCGATGGCGATGCCGACGTAGAGCGGGCAATCCTCGGGCGCCTCGATGCGGATGTCTTGGAGAATGTCGCCGCGGAAACCGTGCGTCTCGTTGCGGAACTTCACCTGCGGGTAGCAAACGTCTTTGCGGAACCACGCCGCGATCTCGCGCGCGATGCCGATGTGGCTGAGCGCGTCGGGGCGGTTGGGCGTGATCTCGATGTCGAACACGGTGTCGCCCGGCGGCAGCACGGCGTTGATCGACGTGCCGATCGGCGTGGCGGGATCGAGGAGCAGTAGTCCGGCGTGATCGTCGCCGAGGCCGAGTTCGTCGGCGGCGCACATCATGCCTTGGGACTCGTGGCCGTAGGTTTTGCGCAACGCGATGGCGAAGCCACCGGGAAGGACAGCACCCGGAAGCGCGACAGGGACGCGGTTGCCCGGATCGCAGTTCGGCGCGCCGCAGACGATTTGGCGGATACCGCCGTGCTCAGGACCGACGTCAGTCGTGCAGAGCGAGATGTCCTTCTTGAGATTGGGAATTTTCGTGCGCGTCTTGATCTCGCCGACGACGACATGCTGCAGCGGTTGCAAGCCTGCGGTGGCGACACCTTCGACCTCGAAGCCGACGAAGGTGATCGCGCGCTTGAGCTCGTCGACGGAAACGCCGTCGAGGTTCACGTATTGTTTGAGCCAGTTAAGGGAAATTTTCATCGAACCAAAGTAGCGAGTAGTGAGTAGCGGGTAGCGAGTAGAGCGGCGGCGAGAGTGATGCTCACTACTCGCTAGTCGCTACTCGCTACTGGCATCAGGCGAACTGTTTCAGGAAGCGGACGTCGTTTTGGTAGAAGTAGCGGATGTCATCGATGCCGTAGACCAGCATCGCGAGGCGCTCGAGGCCCATGCCGAAGGCGTAGCCGCTCCAGACGTTGGGGTCGTAGCCGACGGCTTCGAACACGGCCGGATCGACCATGCCGCAGCCGCCGATCTCGATCCATTCCTTGTTCACTTTCGGCAGGTGCTTGGCGGAGAGGTCGACTTCGAAGGACGGCTCGGTGTAGCTGAAGTAGTGCGGGCGGAAGCGCGTCGTCGTGCCTTTGCCGAGCAGCGAGGCAAAGATGTAGTCGAGCATCGCCTTCAGGTCGCGGACGGTGACGTTCTTGTCCACGTAGAGGCCTTCGAGCTGGTGGAAGTTGGCGCTGTGCGTGGCGTCGGTGGTGTCGCGACGATAGACGCGGCCGGGCGAGATCACGCGGATGGGCGGCTGGCCCTTCAGCATGGTGCGGATCTGCACGGACGACGTGTGCGTGCGGAGGAGGTATTTCTCGCCCTCGACCTTACGCGAGACGTTGCCGAAGCGCGCGGCTTCGGGGAAATAAAACGTGTCCTGCGCGTCGCGCGCGGGGTGATCGGGCGCGGTGTTGAGCGCGTCGAAGCAGTAATACTCCGTCTCGACCTCGGGGCCTTCGACGACGGTGAAGCCCGCCTTGCGCATGATGCGGCACATCTCTTCGCGGACCTGCGTGAGCGGGTGGTAGGTGCCGGGGCCAGCGTCGGGCGACGGGAGCGTCGGGTCGACGGCGGGCCCGAGTTGGGCGGCGATCTCGGCGTCGGCGATGCGCGCGAGCGTGGCGTCGAGCTGCGCCTGGAGTTGGCCTTTGGCCTCGTTGATGAGCTTGCCCATGACGGGGCGCTGCTCCTTCGGCACGGTGCCGAGCTGCTTCATCAAGGCGGTGAACTCGCCGTTGGGGCCGACGTAGCGGGCCTTCGCGGCCTCGAATTCGGCGCGCGATTTCAGCGCCGCGAGTTCCGCGGGCGCTTTGGCGAGAAGGGCGTTCAGGGTGTCTTGCATCGGAGGAGGAGAAGAGGCGCCCGCGAATTACGCGAATCGACGCGAATACCGATCTGATTCGTGCAGATTCGCGTGATTCGCGGGCAAAAAACAAAAAGGACGGGTGCTTTGTGGGCAGCCCGTCCTTCAGGGAAGTGGTTTATGAAACCGAAGGCGAGCCTCTAGCCGGCTCGCGTTGGCGGGTGGGCGGCTCGTCGGGGACGACTCGCCCTACCCTTGCGTGCTTCAGGCCTTGGCGGCCTTCGCCTTCAACGCGTCCTGGGCTTTCGCGACCAGCGCCTTAAAAGCGACGGCATCGGCGATCGCGATCTCGGAGAGCTGGCGACGGTCGAGCAGGATGTTGGCGGCCTTGAGGCCTTCGATGAAGCGGCTGTAGCTGATGCCGGCTTCGCGGCAGGCCGCATTGAGACGCACGATCCAAAGGCCACGCATGTTGGCCTTCTTCTTCTTGCGATCGATGTAGGCGTATTGCCAGGCGTGCTGGACCGCTTCTTTGGCGTAGCGGAACAGCTTCGACTTGTTGCCGAAATAGCCCTTGGCGTATTTCAGCACTTTCTTGCGGCGCTTGCGCGACGCGGGGGAGTTGGTGACACGAGCCATGTTTAGTTTTGGTTTTGGTCGCCGGCGGGTCGGTTCGTTAGACGTTCACCCGCCTGGCGAAGTTGTGGTTTTCGTTGCGGCTGGTTTTACAGGCCGAACGGGAGGCAGCGCTTGAGCGGCTCCGCATGGCCGGCGGCCACAAGCTTGTCGCGGGAAGCACGGCGTTTGGACTTCGTGCTCTTCGCGGCCAGCAGGTGACGGAAGCCGGGCGTGCGGCGGATCAGCTTGCCCTTGGCGGACAGCTTGAAGCGCTTGGCGACGGACTTTTTGGTCTTTTGCATGACGAGAGCGGACGAAAACAGAGAGCCGCAGCATCGTTGGCAAGGGGAATCTCTCGCGGCCGGTTTGGCGCGTGCGCGCGCGCGCCGCGGGAGCCGTTTTTGACGGGCCGTCCATCTGTGTATCAAGGGCCGCGGAAACGCATTCAATAATTTCACTTATGAAAGATTTGGGGCCGTGGTTTCGCTCCTCAGAGGTGATGCGCACGAATGCACAAGTCATGCGCAGCAACCCATGCGCAGGGGCGGTAGAAATAGCTCCGCGGCCACGCCGCTCCTTTTTTAACCATGATCTCACGCCCTGTTCCGCAAACCGCGACCTTGGACGCCAATGAGGCCGTTGCCACTGTTGCCTACCGTCTGAGCGAACTTTTCGCCATTTACCCGATCACGCCGTCGTCGCCGATGGGTGAGTGGGTCGATGAATGGTCCGCCCAAGGCCGTAAGAACCTCTGGAACCACGTTCCCGAGGTCATCGAAATGCAGTCCGAGGGCGGCGCCGCCGGCGCGCTCCACGGCGCGTTGAACGCGGGCGCTCTCGCCAGCTCGTTCACGGCCTCGCAGGGCCTGCTGCTGATGATCCCGAATCTCTACAAGATCGCGGGCGAGCTGCACCCGTTCGTGCTCCACGTCACCGCGCGCTCGCTCGCGACGCACGCGCTGTCGATCTTCTGCGACCACGGCGACGTCATGGCGTGCCGCCAGACCGGCTCCGCGATGCTCTGCGCCAACTCGGTGCAGGAAGCGCTCGACTTCTCGGCCATCGCCCACGCGGCCACGCTGCGCACGCGCGTGCCGTTCATCCACTTCTTCGACGGCTTCCGCACCTCGCACGAAGTGCAGAAGATCAATCTCCTCTCCGATGACGACCTGCGCGCGCTGCTGCCGCAGGGCGCGATTGAGGCCTTCCGCCAAAAGGCGCTGACGCCCGACCGTCCGTCGATCCGCGGCACCGCGCAGAATCCCGACGTTTACTTCCAGGCGCGCGAAGGCGCGAACAAGTTCTACGACGCCGTCCCCGGCGTCGTGCAGGAACTGTTCGACAGCTTCGCCGTCCGCACCGGCCGCGCTTACAAGCTGTATGACTACGAGGGCGCGCCGGATGCCGACCGTGTCGTCGTCGTGATGGGCTCGGGCGCCGAGACCGTGGCCGAAACTTCGCACTGGCTGAACGCGAATGGCCAGAAGACCGGCGTGCTCAAGGTCCGCCTCTATCGCCCGCTCGACGCGAACGCCCTGCTCGCCGCGCTGCCCAAGACGGTCCGCAAGATTTCCGTGCTCGACCGCACGAAGGAGCCCGGCGCGATCGGCGAACCGCTGTTCCTCGACGTCGCCGCCGCGCTCTACGAGAGCGATCGCGTGGGCAAAGTGGAACTCGTCGGCGGCCGCTACGGCCTCGGCTCGAAGGAATTCACGCCCGCGATGGCCAAGGCCGTCTACGACGACCTCGCCACGGCGTCGCCCAAGAAGCGTTTCACCGTCGGCATCAACGACGACGTCACGAAGCTCTCCCTGCCCTACGACGAGAAGTTCGACCTCGAAACCGACGACACGCGTCGCGCGATGTTCTTCGGCCTCGGCGCAGACGGCACCGTCGGCGCGAACAAGAACTCGATCAAGATCATCGGTGAAGGCACCGACCTCAACGCCCAGGGCTTCTTCGTCTACGACTCCAAGAAGTCCGGCGCGATGACGATCTCGCACCTGCGCTTCGGCCCGAAGCCGATCCGCGCGCCGTATCTGATCGCGAATGCCGACTTCGTGGCGGTGCACCACTTCCCGTTCGTCGAGCGCATGGAAGTCCTCGCGCAGGCCCGCCCGGGCGCGACGCTCCTGCTCAACGTCGCGACGCCCGCCGACAAGGTCTGGGATCGCCTCCCGAGCGAAGTCCAAGCGCGCATCATCGAGCTCAAGCTGAAGGTCTACTCGATCGACGCCTACACGGTGGCTCGCGCCGCCGGCATGGGTGGCCAGATTAACACGATCATGCAGACGTGCTTCTTCGCGCTGTCGGGCGTCCTCCCGCGCGACGAAGCGATCGCCGCCATCAAATACGCGATCAAGAAAACCTACGGCAAGAAAGGCGACGCCGTCGTCGCGAAGAACAACGCCGCCGTCGATGCCGCGCTCGCCGCGATGCACGAAGTCGTCGTCCCCGGCGCCGTCACCGCGCGCTTCTCGCGTCCGCCGGTCGTCGCGAAGTCCGCGCCGGAGTTCGTCCAGCGCGTCACCGCCATGATGCTCGCCAATCGCGGCGACGAGCTGCCCGTCAGCGCGTTCCCGATAGACGGCACCTGGCCGGTCGCGACCACCAAGTGGGAAAAGCGCAACATCGCGCTCGAAATTCCGACGTGGGATCCCGCGCTCTGCATCCAGTGCAACAAGTGCGTGATGGTGTGCCCGCACGCCGCGATCCGTTGCGCCGCGTTCCCCGACGCCGACAAGGCCGGCGCGCCCGAAACGTTCAAGAGCACCAAGCTCAAGAGCACCGCCGCACCGAACTACCAATACTCGATCCAAGTCGCGCCCGAGGACTGCACGGGCTGCACGCTCTGCCACAAGGTCTGCCCCGCGAAGGACAAGACCGACCTCAAGCGCAAGGCCATCATGATGGCCCCGATCGAACCGCTCGTCGAAAAGGAGCGCGCGAACTTCGACTTCTTCCTCACGCTCCCGCCGGCTCCGGCCGCGCTGCTCGAGGACACCGTCAAGGGCACGCAATTCCGCGAGCCGCTCATCGAGTTCTCCGGCGCCTGCACGGGTTGCGGCGAGACGCCTTACCTGAAGCTGCTCACGCAGCTCTACGGCGACCGCCTGCTCGTCGCCAACGCCACCGGCTGCTCCTCGATCTACGGCGGCAACCTGCCGACCACGCCCTACACGACGAATCGTGATGGTCGCGGCCCGGCCTGGTCCAACTCGCTCTTCGAGGACAACGCCGAATACGGCCTCGGCATCCGCGCCGGCGTCGACCAACTCGCCGTCCAGTCGCTCCAGCTCCTCAAGGAACTCGCGCCGCAACTGCCTGCCGAGATCGTCAACGGCATCACGGCCGCCGACCAACTCAACGACGCCGGCATCGCCGTCGCCCGTGGCCACGTCGCCGCGCTGAAGAAGCTCCTCCCTGCCCTCGCCAGCGACGAGCGCGCCAAGCGCCTGCTCGAACTCGCGGACTACCTCGTGAAGAAGTCCGTGTGGATCATCGGCGGCGACGGCTGGGCCTACGACATCGGCTTCGGCGGCCTCGACCACGTCCTGGCGAGCGGCCGCAAGGTCAACATCCTCGTGCTCGACACTGAGGTTTATTCGAACACCGGCGGTCAACGCTCGAAGTCCACGCCACTCGGCGCGGTCGCGAAGTTCTCCGCCGCCGGCAAGGACACCGATAAGAAGGACCTCGCGCAGATGGCGGCCCACTACGGCCACGTCTACGTCGCCCGCGTGGCGATGGGCGCGAAGGACAGCCAGACGGTGCAGGCCTTCATCGAGGCCGAGAAGCATCCGGGGCCGTCCCTCATCATCGCCTACTCGCACTGCATCGCGCACGGCTACTCGCTCGCCAATGGTCTCGACCAGCAAAAGCTCGCCGTCGAAACCGGTTACTGGCCGCTGTTCCGTCACGATCCGGAGCGCGCCGCGAAGAACCTGCCGGTCGACGTGATGGACTCAGGCGCGCCCAAGCAGCCTCTCAGTGCCTACACGAAGAACGAGCTGCGTTACCAGGTGCTCTTCAAAGCCAACCCGGAGCGCGCCGCGAATCTCGCCGAGCAGGCGCAGAAGGCCGTCGACAAGCGCGTGGCCAGCTACCAGCAGCTCGCCGCCAACGCCGCGACGCCGAAACCCGCCGCTCCGGCCGCTCCCGCCAACGAGGCCAAACCGAATAACTGAGGACTATCCGCCCCATCCCCATGAACCTCACGACCAAGTATCTCGGTCTGGAACTTAAGAGCCCGCTGATGCCGGGCGCATCGCCCCTCGCGATGCGTCTCGACAACATCCGCAAACTCGAAGACGCCGGCGCGTCCGCGATCGTCATGCACTCGCTGTTCGCTGAACAGATCGAGGGCAACGCGGTCGCCGTGTCGCGTCACATCGAGCGCTGGCAGGACAACTTCGCCGAAGCGACGTCGTTCTTCCCGCAGGGGCAGGACTACCTGCTCGGGCCGGACGAATACCTTGATCGCCTCACCGCGATCAAGGCCGCGACCAGCCTGCCCGTGATCGCGTCGCTCAACGGCACGCATCTCGGTTCGTGGACGGACTACGCCCGCCTGATGGAAAAGGCCGGCGCCGATGCGATCGAACTCAACACCTACTTCTTCGCCACGCGGCGCGACGAATCGTCCGCCGAGATCGAAGACCGGGTGGTCGAGATCGCGCGCACCGTCCGCGCCAGCGTGCAGATCCCGATTGCGATGAAGCTCTCGCCGTTCTTCACCTCGCCGGTCCACCTCGTGGGCAAGCTCGAGGAAACCGGCGTGAATGGCGTCGTCTTGTTCAACCGGATCTTCCAACCCGAGATCGACATCGAGACCTTCGACGTCGTGCCGCGACTCGGCCTCTCCTCGCCCGAGGATCTGCGCCTGCGCCTCCGCGCGCTCGCGCTGCTCCGCGACCAGGTGAAGCTGAGCCTCGCCTGCTCCGGCGGCGTGCACAGCGCCGCCGAGGTCGTGAAGGCCCTGCTCGCGGGCGCTGACGCCGTGCAAGTGGTCGCCGCGCTCCTGCGCGACGGCCCGGACACGCTCGGCAACATCCTCACGGAGCTGAAGCTCTGGATGGAGAAGTTCGAATACAACTCCGTCTCCGAGATGCGCGGCGCGCTCAGCCTGCGCAATTGCCCGGATCCGGAGGCTTACGAACGCGGCAACTACCTTCGTTCGCTCCAGCTTTGGCGGGAGTGAACCTGGGGCCATAGCCCAGACTGCAACAACCCGCGCGGTGCAGCGCGGGTTGTTTCGTTTTCAGCCCTTACCCGGACTCATGCAGTTGGGGCCGTCGCGTGGAGATCAGGGCTTGCGCAAAGCTCTGCCAGAGAGCGGCAAATTCGCCGGAGACTCGGCTGCAATGCAGTTGAACCGGACGGTTCCAGGACGCTCGGAGCCGAACTCAGTGTCACATGCATGCGTCCGGCGCGAGCGCCGATGCCGCCGGTAGGGCCAGTCTCTGACTGGACTCGCGCTCACAGCCAAAGGCCGGTCGGAGACCGGCCCTACTTCCGAGGCCGGGCTATCAGCCCGGTCATTTTCGTCAACTGCATGAGTCCGGCTTACGCGCCGCAGCGGGACGCTTGGTCCGCCGCATCATCGCCAGCCACATTTGCGGGCGCGCCAAAGGCATCACGCCCCAGAGGGAGGCTCTAGCCCTGTTCCGGACGGACGGTGACAATATAGCTGCCGGCGCCCCCGCTGGAGCGCTCAAGGCGCAGCCGGACAGGGCAGGTCGCGCCATCAAGCCGCCGCGCCATCCGGCGGGTCCAGCGGTCGAGACCTTCGCTCTTCAGCTGCAGCCATTGACGCGAGAGATTCTCGGGATCGCTCAGATCCTCACTACTCACAAACAAAGTCATGAAGGGCGCACTCACCAGCGGACGGGCGACATCGGACCAGAACTCGCGGGCGGAAGTGTTGCTGGCCACTACCAATCCGCCCGCCTCGAGCACGAAAACGGCGCAAGTGTCAGACTCACCCGTAGGCGATTGCGTGGATGCTGGCTCAGCCATGGCGGGGAGGTTTCCACCGCTCCGACGCGCCGTCAAATGGGCACCGCGCGCAATTCGTGACAATTCCCACGCGATCTTTGCCACCGCTGCGAACGGCGTCCACCAGCCACGCTGCCCACAGCCGCACGGATTGGGCTCTCACAGCGTTCGGAGTGCGTCGGTCCGAGTGCGGGCCGCCCCAGCCTCACGAGAGAGGCGTGTGGCGGCGCTGATCTCGCAGGTGAACGTCGCCAAACAAAGAAGCCACTTACGAACGTAAGTGGCTTTCTTGGAATGGTCGGGGCGGTGAGATTCGAACTCACCGCACCGGCTGCACAAGTGGACGGGACACAACCACAAAGGAAAGTGCTCCCATGACCCGTATACAAAAACGTGCACAGCCGCGTGCGTCGCGCCGCTACTGCATCCAATCGTTGACCGATCTGGTGTTCTCGCCGGAAATCGTCGGCTCAACGGAATTGAAGGTGCGCGCCCTCGCGTCGTGCCTCTCGCCCCGGCAGCGCCAAACCCTCGTCTCCGACTTCCGCCGTGCAAGCGCCTGACCGCTTCGCAATCGCGGGGGCTGGGGGCGGAAGCCGCCCCCAGATAGCCGGGACACGGAAGTGCCCGGCGTGGCCCTCGTCAGTTCGGGCGGTCGGAAGCCGACCGCGGGGCCTCGCGTGTTGGCGGGCGGCTGGGCGCGGCGCTGGGTGCTCCCCTCGCCCCTTTTGCAGCCCTCCGCGTGCGCACGCGTTGGCCGCATCGAACTTGGTGGAGGCGCGGGGCCTCCCGGCGCGCAGCGCCGGGGGCCCCCGCTCTTTCCTTGTTCAAGGTCGAGATAACTGACGGCGCATACTTCGTATGCATAAGAAAAGAGTCTGCATCACAATCGGGCCAAACCTGCATGCTGAGGCGTGCGCTTACGCTGAAACTCGTGAGTCCGATTTCTCGACGCTCGTGGCGGAGGCGGTGCGCGCGTTTATGGCCGCTAACCCGATCAGGATGGTCCAACTGCCTACGGCCCCGGTCCCGGACAATCCGAACGCGCCCTACCGACCGGAGCCGTTGAAGCAGTTCCCTTCGCGAAACTCCGCCTGCATCTGCGGTTCAGGCCTAAAATACAAGCGCTGCTGCGAAGTCGTGAACGGTCCATCCGCCTCGAAGCTGGCAGTGCCGGAAGGGTTCAGGCGCCTCGATCGCCTGCCCCGAGACAAGGAGCTATGCCCGTGCGGTTCGGGCTTCCACTGGACGGTTTGCTGCAAACCACACCTGCCGTTTGTGAAACTGTCTTGACCCGTCGCTTGTTGTCGCATGTCGTCGCTTCATGTCCCGAAACAACCAACCTGACCCGCAAGACCTGCTCTCCTCGGCGGAGAAGATGCCCGAAAAGGTGTCCCTCGGCCGCTACTGGGAGAGCGTTTCGACCCTTCGTGAGAAGGGCTACAGCTGGCGTGAAGTTTCCGAGTGGCTGGAAAAGCACGGCCTCAAGGTTCATCACAGCCAGCTTCACCGTTATGCAAAGCGCCGCGAGGCGGGCTTGGAGGATGAGGAGGACGAGCAATGAGCGCCGATGCCCTCCTGACGCGCGAAGAGGCCGCCCAGCGCCTCGCCGTCTCCAAGCGCACGCTCGAGCGCGAAATCGCGCGGGGCAAGTTCCCGCGCCCGCTCAAAATCGGAAGGTCGTCCCGCTGGCCGGCCTCCGACGTCATGCAGTATCTCGAACGGCTCAGCCGGGAACGAGGTGCTGCGGCCTAAGTCCGCATGATCTGCTACGTCTTCAAACGAAACGGCAACTGGTGGGGAAAGCTGCGCCTCGACGGTGAACACCGCGTTACGGCGTTTTCCCTGCAAACAACCGACAAGCGCGTTGCCTACGCCAAGCTGCTAGAAACCGCCAAGGAACGCGAAAAGGAAGCCGCTGGCCTCCTGCCCCCTCAATCGGTGCGCGAAGCCTCGGCAACGCCCCTTTCCGAGCTTCTGGACGCGTTTCTGGAAGATTTGCACGCCAAGGGCCGCGCGGGCACCACGCACGCGAAATACAAGAAGACGCTCGGCAAGCTGTTCACGCGGTGCCGGTGGCGACTGCTGGCCGACGTCAGCGCCCGTTCGTTTTGCGAGTGGCGGGCGAAGTGCGGCCTGAGTCCGAAGACGCTCAACGATCTTCTCGGCGCGATGATGACGTTTCTCGGCTGGCTGAAATACCAGCGACGCGTCGCGGAGAATCCGTTGGAGCACGTCCAGCGCATCGACACCAGGGCGACGCGGAAGCAACACCGTCGCGCGCTCACGTCCGACGAGTTGACCCGGCTTATCGCGACCGCGCCACCGCATCGCAGCATCGTGTATCGAGTCGCCGCCTACACTGGCCTGCGTCGCGCCGAGATGATGGCGCTGCAGTGGAGCGATTTCTCGTTGGAAAGTGCTGCCCCCGTCGTGCGTGTGCGTGCCAGCATCACCAAGAACCGGAAAGACGCGGTGATTCCGCTGCATCCGGAATTGGCGGCTGCGCTAGCGACGCTCAAGCCAGTGGATGCGGCTCCATTCGCGCCCGTTCTCGCGGGACTCGTTCCCCGGATTCCGACGTTTCGGAAGGACCTCGTGAGAGCGAAAATCCCGTTCATCGACGAAAGCGGCCGACGGGCCGACCTCCACTCACTGCGCATGACGTTTGGCACGAATCTCACGCTTTCCGGCGCGGCTCCGCGCACAGTGCAGGAACTCATGCGACACAGCGACATGAAGCTCACTATGAAAATCTACACCGACGCGTCTCAGCTCCCCCTTGCGGCTGCGGTGGCGCAGTTGCCAACGATCGACGGACACGACATTCTGCGGCCTTGTGTTCGTCCCGCCGCAGGGGAATAATTTGCCCCATGACAAGAAGTGCCTCGCGACGAAGCAACTTGCGCAAGTGTGTCATGAAACGCCAATCGGCATATTAAACGATCGCCGGAAGAAAATATGGTGCGAGTGCTTTTGATCTTCGGGATGCTCATTTTATCAGGCTGCCAGACAGCGCTGGTTTACACCGGGACTGTTTCTGGGCCACGGCCGACTGTCCTCACCGTCGCGCAGTCGCTGGAAGACTTTTATCTTTCCCGAGGCCTGAGCCGTGCTCCAGCAATCCGTGGACATGGTCATGAGGAGGGCGAGTGGCACCTCGTTCGCAAGGGACACGTCGTCTTGTGGCTGGGCCAGACTGTGAAAGAAGAGAAGATTGAGATTCGCATCGTGCCCCAACCCGGCGCAAACGAAGCTTCGCGTGAGGTGGCTGCTGCGATTCGATCATTCATGGCCGGAAGCCACCCCGATGTAAGATTCGAGTTGGTGGAGAAACCCGAATTGGACCTTTTCCGATGAGGAGAGGCGATCCAGAGCATCACAGCCAACTCCGGGGAGCTGACGCTCCCCTTCGTGGCTGACTGCTGACGTTCGCCGTGTATACAGAAACGTGCACAACCTGCGGACTTTTCGGGTCGCGAGCTGTCGCACGCGGGCGCACCAAAGCGCGAAACGTTTTCTTGCAAGTCGCTCTGCCTGTCGCGATTAGTCGCGAAGAAACGCATTCAGTCCCGTCCTGCGTTTCTCTCAAAATGGTCGGGGCGGTGAGATTCGAACTCACGACCTCTACGTCCCGAACGTAGCGCTCTACCAGGCTAAGCTACGCCCCGACAGCGGCGAAGAGCGGTTAATCAGTAGTCTGAGAGAAAGTGAAGCAAGCAGAATCTTGTCGCGAAGCACGCGGTGCACAGAAAAAGAAAAAAGCCGCGTCGTGAGACGCGGCTGAAAATCTTGCGAGAAGAGCAGATCAGTTCTTCGCGGGAGCCGGCGGAGGCGGCATCGCGGCGAAGGAGCTGGCGCCCACTTTCTGTCCGACGACGTCGACCATGCGCTGGATCTCGAGCTCGGCGTTGCGGCGCGCGATCTTGGCGAGTTCAACCTGCTTCGCGAGTTCGAAGGTCTCGCGGTTGATCTTCTCCTTCTGCGAACGGAGATCGTTGAGCTGGAGTTCGAGGGCGTTCGAGTCCTTCTGATTCTTGTCGGCTTCGGCGAGATACTTGTTCGCCTCGTCCTTCAGCTGATTCATGGCGTCCTCGTATTCCTTGATCTTCTTCTGCTCCTTGGCGCGATCCTCGGCCTCGCGCTCGGCCTGGCGGCGCTTGGCGTCTTCGGCGGCTTTCTTCTCAATTTCAGCCCGGCGATCGTCCTCGGCCTTCTTGACCTTGGCGGCCTCCTCTTGCTTGGCGACTTCCTTCGCGGCCATCTCTTTCAGTGCCCCGTTGTAGAAGAACAGGAACACGCCGAGCAGCACGACGGGAACGATGATGTAAAACTTGTTCATGATGGGTGCAGAGAGTAGCGGTTAGCCCTTCTTGGCGGCGGCAGCAGCAGCGTCGGCGGCGGCCTTGGCGGCTTCGGCGGCAGCAAGTTTGTCGAGTAGGTCGTAGTAATATTTCACATTGGCTTCGGCCTGCTTGACGTAGGTCTTGAGGAAGGCCTGCTCGTCGACGTTCTTCTTCTTTTCGTCCTCGAGCTTCGCGATGTCGGCCTTGACGACCTCGACGTCTTTCTTGAGGCGCTCGAGGGCGTCGCGCGTGCGCTTGCGATCGTCGAACGCGCGCTGGCGGCGGTCTTCGGCATCGAGGCGAGCTTTCTTCTTGGCTTCCTCGGCGCGCTCTTTGGCTTCGCGCTCGATCTTGCGCTTTTCCTGTGCCTCGACGGCGTCTTTGATCGCCTTTTCGCGGGCCTGGATGTCGCGCTTCTGCTTTTCCTTCTTCTCTTGTTCCTTCGCCTGACGGATGGCGACCTGCTTCGCCTCGTAATCCTTGGTGAAGTTCCAATAGATACCACCGAAGGCGAGAAGGCCGAGCAGCGGGGCCAGAATGTAGATCTTGTTCATGTTTCGGTAAGGGTTTTTAGAGAGCTTTGGCGGCTTTGGCTTCGCGCTCCTTGATGAGGTCTTCGATCGCCTGCTTCATGCGCTGGCCTTCCGCTTTGCCTTCGGGCGTGGCGATGGCGCGGTTGGCGGCGTCGAGGGCGATGTCGAACTTCTTCAGTTCGTAGGCGATGAACGCGAGGAAGAGGTAGGTGGAGTGCGGCTTGTTACCGCCGCCCTTCTTGACGGAAGTCTGGAGGAACGGCAGCGCGTCATCGAGCTTCTCCATCGTGTAGAAATTTTGGGCGATGAGATACTCGAGCTGGCCATTGGACTTCGGGAAGACCTTCGCGGCTTCCTTCAGGGTATCGATGGCTTTGAAGTCGCGGTTGAGCTGCTGGTAGGAATAGGCGAGCAGTTCCCAATTCTTCTCTTCGTTTTCGATGGAGCCGTTGTGCAGGCCCTTCTCGAGCAATTCGGCCGCGCGTTCGTATTGGCCAATGTTGAAGTGAATGCCGACGAGGTTGAAGTTGTCCTTCGGCGTATTCATGAAGCCGTTCGCCTGAGCGCGCTCGAAAGCGAGGATGGCACGAACGTCCTGCTGCTGGCCGAGGTAGAGCGCGGCGAGCTGCTGCCAGTAATTTTTGTTGTCCGGGTGCTGCTTGACCAAGAGCTCGAGGAGCTCGACGGCTTCAGCGTTGCGGTTGAGGTGCTGCAGGCAGACGAGCTTGAGCAGGTAGAGATTATCCTTCGGGCGCGTCGACATGCGCATGGCGCGATCGACGATCTCGAGGGCGCGCTTCACCGAGGCGACATCGGGGTGTTCGGTGTCTTGGGCCGCGCGGTTGAAGATCAGCGACGCGTAGAAGAGCAGCGCATCGGGATTCGGCTTCTTGTTCAGCTTCATCCAGCGCGCCATGTAGGCGTCGGCCTTATCGTAGTAGCCCGCGACTGCGGCTCCGCCGGTCTTGCTGTTCGCAGCTTCCTGGAAATAGAGCTGGGCTAGGAAGAAGAGGAACTCGGTCGTGGTGCGGTCCTCGAAATAGGGCGGCGTGTGGGAATCCGAGAGTTGCAGCGCCTGCTCAAGGGGCGGGATGGCGTTGGCGAAATCGCTCTTTTGCAGGAGCGTTTGCGCCTTCACTTGCAGGAGCACAGCCGCATCGAAGCTCGAGGGATCCTTGAGCTTGGCGAGGCGGTCCTCGATGGCCTTGAGGGCGCCGTCGTAGTTCTTGGCTTCCGCGGCCGTTTTGTAGGTGGTGCTGAGCACTTCGCTCGTCTCTTCAGAGAGCGAGTAATTGCGCTCCTGTTGAGCGAACGCGCTGCCGGCAAACGCAACGGCGAGCAAGGCCGCGAGCGTGCGCACGGAGAAGCGGGTGATGAGAGAAGACATGGCTTTAGGAGTCCTCACTGAGAGTGAACGGAATATCGATCTGGCAGCGGGTGTTGACGGCGCGGCCACCCTTGCGGCCGGGCTTGAACTTCCACTTCGAGACCGCCTGCATGGCAGGCTGCTCGAACTCGCGCTGGCTCGACTTCACCACCTGGCAGGCGACGACGTCACCGGAGGACGAGACGATGAACTCGAGCGTGACCGTGCCGGTGATGCCGGCGCGGCGCATTTCGAAAGGATAATTAGGAGCGATCTGCGCCCGGGCGACCGGGACTTGATCGAGGTTGGCGACGTCGAAGAGATCCTTCATGCCCGCGCCGAGCTTTGTGCCGGGCTTGACGACGGGGATCGAGATCGCGCCCTTGGCGGCGGTGAGGCCAGGAGGGGGCGGCGGCTGGAGCGGCTGAGTGAATGCGCTGACCGAGACTGAAGGAACGTCCGCGAGACTCGGGGGAGCAAGCTGGTTGGTGGGAGCTTCTTCTGTCAGCTCCTCGACCGCCTCCTCCTTTTCGGGCTCGATTTCGGGCATTTCCATCTGAATGAGTTCGGTCTTCTCTTCCTTCGGCTTTGGCTTCGGCGGGGCCTTTTGGTTGAAGCCATACAGGAACGTCGCGTGGAGCGCGATCGAGACGACCAGGCCGATGATGAGATCTCTGCGCATGGATAATTACTTGCCGGTGGGACGAGTGCGGGTTTCGACCGAGAATTTTTGGATGCCGGCCTTGCGAATTTCGTCGAGCACCTGGACCGTGGCGCCGAAACGAGCCTTCTCGTCACCGGCGATGAGGATTTTTGGGTCCTCGTTTTGGGTCTTGTAGTGCGCGATGCGGGCCGGGAGCTCCGTCATGTCGATCAGCTCGCGATTCCAGAAGATATTACCGGCTTCGGAAACCTGGATCGTGGTCGGTTCATCCGACTTCGATTGGGTTTGCGGAACGCCGGCAGGCAGGTCGACGGGGACGGAGCTGATGCGGTTGAGCGAGAGCGTGAACAGCACGAAGGTCGCGAGCAGGAAGAAGATGACGTCAATGAGAGGGATGATCTCAATGCGCGCCTTCTTCATCTTCGCGACTTTGATTTTGGTGCCTTCCATGAGAGTGGGTGCTTAACGAGATGACGCGCGAGGCGCGTGTTTCTTAGATCAACGTTTGGCCGTGTCGCCGCGCGTCTCAATGAACACCTTCGTGAAGCCGGCTTTGCGGGCTTCGTCGAAGACATAGATCGCTTGCGCGAAGAACGCACGTTCATCGCCGTTGATCAGGATGCGGCCTTCGGGGTCAGACGCCTTGTATTGCTGGAGGCGTTGCAGGAACTCATCGAGGGTGACGAGATCCTTGTTCCATCCGAGGGTGCCTTCATCGGTGACCGAAATGGTAACCGTGCCGGCAGGATCGCGCCCTTCGCCGGTCTGCGTGACCGGCAGCTGGACGTTCAGGCCGTTGGATTTGTTGAGGGAAAGGGTGAACAGGACGAACGTTGCGAGCAGGAAGAAGATGACGTCAATGAGAGGGATGATCTCAATGCGCGCCTTCTTGGTGCCGCCGGGGCCTGTGCCACCACCACCGCCGTGCATGATAAGTTGGGTCGAGGGTTACCGAAAAGGTGACCCGCGCTCAGCGGTTCACGCTCTCGGACTTGTTGATGATGATCTCGAGCGAATTGGAAGCGTCTTCGACTTCGTGACGGGCTTCTTCCAAGCGGGCGTTGAGATAGTTGTAAGGGAGCAGGCCCGTGATGGCGATCGCGAGACCGCAGGCCGTGGCGATGAGCGCTTCAGCCACACCACCGGTGATCTGGCCGGCCGCCGAAGCAATGTCGCCGCCGGAGAGAGCGCCGAAGGTGTTCATCATGCCCGTGACCGTGCCGAGAAGACCGAGGAGCGGGGCGGCCGTGACGCAGGTGTCGAGCGTCGGGATGCCTTGGGCGAAGCGCTGGAGTTCCTGATTCGCGGCGCGAGCGAAGGCGTTGCCGAGGGAGTGCTCCTTGTGCGTGAGCGCGTAGACGAGGATGCGGGCGACAAAGTCCTGGCTCTTCTTGCCGAGCTCGACGGCGCCGTCGACATCGCGGCCTTCGACCTTCTCGAGCATCTTCTCGACGACCTCGGGTTGACGGCGCGCCGCTTCACGGAAGATGAAGATGATACGCTCGATGGCGACCGTGATCATGAGAAACGACACGAGGAGAATCGGCCACATAATCGGGCCGCCGTGCTTGAACAGCTCCATCGGAGTCTGGTTCATCAGGAACGCCAAGGGCAGGTGTGCAGTGATCATAATGCGATTTTTGGATTAGATTTTTCCGGGATGAAGTTTCTCTGGGTGAAAATCAGGAAATCAAAATCAAGCGAGGGCCCTCCAGGGCTGCTTAGACGCCAAGCGCCCGCCTTTGTTGCAGGCCGGGCGCGAGTCAGAAAGAGGGATGAAACTACGGGGCAAGAGGTGTGTGCGGACGAGAGCCGATTAAGGTTGTGAACCACTTTGCACTGTCAATGCGCTTTCTTTTTCAGCGATTGCGATGAGTCGCGCATCTGTTGTGGCTGCCCGGCTAGGACTCGAACCTAGACAAGCAGAGTCAGAATCTGCTGTGCTACCATTACACCACCAGGCAGTGGAAAGTGATCGTGCGAGCGGCGTGGGGTAAGTGCCTGCCGAGATGCTCTCAAAAGTGGAGCCGGCGATGGGATTCGAACCCGCAACCGCCTGTTTACAAAACAGGTGCTCTACCGTTGAGCTACGCCGGCAAGGCGCGCTGCGCACTGGACAATCGGAACTACAAACAACGAAATTGGTGGCTCCCCGGGGACTCGAACCCCGAACCTACTGATTAAGAGTCAGCTGCTCTACCATTGAGCTAGGAAGCCAGAAATCAGAAGGGCAAAAGTTGGGAAGCAGAAGGTGGTGTCAACACCATTCCCGCTCTGGCGCCGATGAAATCTCGAAGCGGCAAGCGGGCTAATCCCCGCGACAACGTTCACGAATTCGCCGCCCACCTCGGCAGCGTCAAATCCGTCGCTAGCCGCAAGCCCGGCGCGGCCGCAAGTAAGCGCGGCACCGAGTTGATCAGCGCAGCGACCGTCGCTTGGTCGCCGGCGATGCCGCCCGCGACGTGCACGTCGAGCGGAGGATCACCGCGCACCACGAGACGATCGTGCGGCTGCGGCGCGCCGAGGAACATCGCGATCTCCAATACCACACGCTCGACCCCCGCGCTGATGCCGACGGCGCGCTGACGAATACCGCACACTTTCCCTTTCGGCACGGTGAAGAACGGCGTCGTGATCTCGCACTCGGCGAGCACCGGTTCGCCTTCCTCCGTCAGACTATCGAGCGCCCAACCCATCGCGTGCGCCACGAGCGCCGCCGACTCGATCAGCCCGGCGTGCCCTGCCCTGCCCGTGCGCAGTTCATCGCGAAACTCCTCCGGCTCGCGCCCGCTGCCGATCTTCGCCTGCAACGGCTGGCGCCGCGTCGACGCATCCACGACCCGCTCGACGAAAATGCTCTCCACGCTCCGGCTCACTCCGGTCAACGCGATCGGCAGCACGTCCATCACGAAACCCGGATTCACGCCCGCGGCCACCACGCGCGCGCCGGTGTGGCGGCACAGCGCATCGTATTCTTTTGTGAGCACCGGCTCCTTGAGCGCGGGAAAGATCAACTGCTCGCAGGTCGACGCCACACTCACGCCGAACTCCAACGCCAAACGCATCTGCGCCAGCGTCGCCGCGGCACTCGACGACGCCGTGTGCAAAATCACCTCGGGTGGCGTCTCGCGAAACAACGCTTCGAGGTCGCGCGCCACGCGCAAACCGTCGAGCTGAGCGAGTCCGGTGATCTCCGTGAGCGGCCGGCCGACCTTCGCGGGCGCGTTGTCGACGGCGCCCACGATCTCGATCCACGGCTGCTGCGCCGCGAGCTTGAGCGATTCGACTCCGATGGGGCCGAGGCCGAATTGGGCGACCTTGATTCTCTTCATGCGTCGGACTCGGACACCGCTACACCAGGAACGGATTGAAGCGCTGCTCGTTCCCAACGGTGGAGAACGGCCCATGTCCCGGAGCGATGAGCACGTCTGGCGCGAGCTGATCGAGCACCCGGCGCGCATGCTTGAGCTGGCGCTGGCAACAGAAATAGCCCCCGCCCAGCGAGCCGGCGAACACGAGGTCACCCGAGATGAGCAGATCGGCCCGCGCCGGCTGTCCGGCGCGAGCGATCACGTAACAGTTATGCTCCGCCGCATGCCCGGGCGTGAGCAGTGAGGTGATTGAAAAGCCCGCCACCTCAACCGTCTGACTCTCTCCGAGCGCGAGGCAACGCGGCCAACGACCGGTCGGGGGACCGTAGAAATGGTTTAGCCCAAATTCGTGCATCACCTCGTCGAGCCCGCCAATGTGCTCCGCCTCGTAGTGAGTGATGAACACCGCGGCGAGTTTCTTGATCCGCGCCGGCCAGGCCCGCTTCAGTTCCGCGCCGCTCGCTCCGGTGTCGAACAGCACGCCCGTATCGCCACCTTGCGAGATGATGTAGCTGTTCGCGACGCCGACGCCAAAAGGCATGCGCAGCGGAAACAGACAAAACGGCAACGCGCCGATCGCCGGCTGCGGGTAGGCGTTCTGCGCGAGCGCGGCGAGCCCGACCTCGTTGAGGTTCAGCACCCGCGCGAGACGGTTCAGCTCCGCCGGTTTCAGGTCGGGACGATAATCGACGGCGTCGTGGATGCGCGACAGGTCGACGTTCGCCGCCTTCGCGATCGTCTCATAGGTCAGACCGGCGTGGCGGGCGGCCTTTTCGAGGACGTCCCCCAACTCGTCTTCGAGCGGTGGTGCGACGTTGAGGTCCATGGGAAATGATCGAGCGCTCGCCTGTGTCGTCATGACGAGGAGTCTAATCTCGCGGACGCCGCGACGCGCTCCTCGCGATGACGCCGGTGACGGGCGGCTCGCGACTAGAAATGAATTCCATTTCACGTGTGATTGCCACACGTTTCCGGCGCCATGGATGCCGTCCAACACGAAGTGATCGACATTTTCAAACGCACGCGCGCACTGCTGCAGGGCCACTTTGTGCTGCGCTCCGGTCTGCACAGCGGCCACTTTTTCCAATGCGCTCAAGTGTGCCAATACATGCCGGAAGTGGAGCGCCTCGCCACCCTGCTCAAGGCGAAGCTCGACGGCACGTCGTTCACGACCGTGCTCGCCCCGGCGATGGGCGGACTCGTGATCGGCCAGGAAATCGCGCGGCAGTTCAAGAGTCGCTTCATCTTCGCCGAGAAGGAAAACAACGTCCTCGTGATGCGCCGCGGCTTCACGATCGCTCCCGGTGAAAAAATTCTCGTCGTCGAAGACGTGATCACGCGCGGCGGTCGCGTGCAGGAGTGCCTCGACATCATCGCCCAGGCGGGCGGTCAGGCGGTGGCGGTCGCGGTCCTCGTCGATCGCAGCGAGGGTAAGGCGAAGTTCAACGTGCCCACGATTTCCCTGCTCGAGCTGAGTTTTCCGACCTACGAAGCAGACAAGTTGCCGCCGGAGCTGGCGGCGATTCCAGCGAGCAAACCGGGGAGCTGAGCTTCGGCTCCCGTCGGCGATTCAGTCGTCGCACCGACGTAGGTTGCGCGCTCGTCGCGCAATTTGCCCAAGCAACCGATCGCACGAGTGGCGCGACAAGCGCGCCACGCACTTCGCGGCGGCGCGTCGCGGTTTCGCCCGCTCGAACCGAAGCGCAGCAGCCGACGTGAGTCGGCTGTTTCGGCTGCGGGCGCGCGTTTACCGCGGACTCACGTCCGCCGCGACGAAGCCAAAAGGAAAAGGCGTGCCGGGTGGCGCGCCTTTTGTTTTGGCAGAGGATTATTTCGGTGATCGGACCTCAGCGCGCCACGAAACCGATGTAGCGATAGCTGCCGCGGTAGTAAACGAGCGCGAGGTTGCGGCCTTCGCGCGTCGCGCGTTTCGCCGAGGCAAGGTCGGTAATCGGCACCTTGTTGATCTGCTCGATGACGGCGCCGACCGGGAAGACATCGCCATAGGGCGACTTCGGCGAAATCTCGGTGATCACGATGCCTTCGACCTCGCGCGGGATGCGGAGTTCGTTGCGCAGCTCGGTGGTGATCGACTGCACGGTCACGCCGGGGAGAAACTCGCCGTCGGCGGCGGCATCGTCGAGCTTGCCGAGCGTGACTTCGATGCTCTTGGGCTTGCCGTCGCGCAGGATTTCGAGAGCGACCTTGGTTCCAGGCGGCGTTTGCGCGATGACGAGGCGCAGGTCTTCACGCGTGGCGATCTCGCGGCCGTTGACGGAAATGATGATGTCCTCGCGTTGGAGCCCGGCCTTGGCGGCGGGGCCGTCCTTCGGGCTGAGGTCGGCGATGATGACGCCGCGCGTGGTGCGCGGGAGCTTGAGCGCTTCGGCGTCGTCGGCGGTGAGCGTCTGCGTCTGCACGCCGAGGTAACCGCGAATGACGGTGCCGTATTCGATGAGGCTGCTCATGACCGAGCGGGCGAGGTTGATCGGCACGGCGAAACCAATGCCGATGTTGCCGCGATTCGTCGTGGCGATGCCGCTGTTGATGCCGACGAGGCGGCCGCGCGCATCGACGAGCGCACCACCGGAATTGCCCTGGTTGATCGCAGCGTCGGTCTGGATGAAATCCTCGTAGGCGTCGGGCTCGCGATCGGTGAGCAGGTTGACGTTCTTACGGCCGGTCGCGGAGATGATGCCCATCGTCACAGTCTGGCCGATGCCGAGCGGGTTACCGAGGGCGAACACGATGTCGCCCACGCGGAGCTTGTCGCTGTCGGCGAGCGTGAGGAACGGCAGTTCCTTCGCGTCGATCTTGATGACCGCGATGTCGGTCTTCGGGTCAGTGCCAATGAGCTTGGCGGAGAACTTGCGCTCGTCGCCGAGTTGCACTTCGAGCTCGTCCGCGTCTTCGACGACGTGATTGTTCGTCAGAATGTAGCCGTCGGACGCGATGATGACGCCCGAGCCAAGGCCGCTAAGCTTTTGTTCCTGGCCCTGAATGTTGCCGCCGAAGAGCTGGCGGTAGAACTCGGGGACGACTTGTTTAACGACCTTCGTGGAGTAAACCGACACGACGGCGGGACGCACGCTGCCGAGGACGTCGGCGTAGCTCGTCAACACGGGGGCCTTGCCCTCGCCCACGGCGGTCACGTCGACCTTGACGTCGGGATGAGGCAGGCCGGACTTGTTCGGCGCAGTTTT
Source organism: Verrucomicrobiota bacterium (assembly GCA_023432225.1). Taxonomy (GTDB): domain Bacteria; phylum Verrucomicrobiota; class Verrucomicrobiia; order Opitutales; family Opitutaceae; genus Didemnitutus. The sequence continues at coordinate 96,173 of JAEYUW010000046.1, read as the reverse complement.
TTTGGTTTGCGCTTGGAGCGTGAGCAGACCGGCGGCGAGACCGACGGCAAGCGACAGAAAGAACACTTTGGCTTTCATAAAGAGGAGGGGTGCGACGTCGGACACTAGCCGAGTCGAGGGGTTCCGCAACCGGCCTCAGAAGCCCTTGATCTTGAAAAGGCTCGTGACGGACTCGTTGCTGTTGATGCGCACGAGCGCTTCGCCGAGGAGCGGGGCCACGCTGAGCACCGTGATCGGCAAGCCGCGCGTGTCGATCGGCACGGTGTTCGTCGTGATGAGTTCGTCGATCAGGCCTTCGCCGAGACGCTTGTAGGCGGCTTCGCCGAGCACGCAGTGGCTGACGGCAGCGCGGATTGTCTTGGCGCCGTGCTCGCGCAGAATCTTCGCCGCGGCGGTGAGCGTGCCGGCGGTCTCGGTGATGTCATCAACAAGGAGCACATCGCAGCCGTTGACCTCGCCGACGATGTTCGTGGCAGCGACGGTGGTGGCGTTGATGCGTTTCTTTGCGACGAGGGCGAGCGAAGCGCCGAGCGCGTCGGCGTAGGCCGCAGCCATCTTCATGCCGCCGACATCGGGCGAGCAGACGACGAGATTCGAGCTGCGCTTCGTCGCGAGGTATTGGAAGAAGACCGGCGAGGCGAACAGGTGGTCGACGGGGACGTCGAAGAAGCCCTGAATCTGCTGCGAGTGCAGGTCCATCATCAGCGCGCGATTCGCACCGGCGGCGGTGAGAAGATTGGCGACAAGCTTGGCGGTGATGGGGACGCGCGGCTGATCTTTGCGATCCTGGCGGGCGTAGCCGTAGAACGGGATGACTGCCGTGATGCGCGCCGCGGAAGCGCGCTTGGCGGCGTCGATCATGATCAACAGCTCCATCAGGTGATGGTTCGTCGGCGGGCACGTCGACTGGATGATGTAGACGTCCGCGCCGCGGACGTTCTCGTTGATCTTCACGAAGGACTCGCCGTCCGGGAAGCAGGTCACGGTGGCCTCGCCGAGCGGCACACCGATGGACTTGCAGATTTCCTCTGCAAGCGGGCGATTGGATGAACCGGAGAAGATCTTCAGCCGCGTGTCCTTCATGGATGGGGGCGAGCCAAAGGATTTCCTCCCGGGGCGGAAGCCTATTTCAGGCCGGCTTCCAGATTTTCAACCCGCTTGAACAAATCCGGGAGCTTCTGGTGCAAGATCGCGAGCCGCCGTTCGAGCATGTAGGGGATCGCCGGCGTGCCATTCAGGTAACTGCCGGGCTCGGTGTTGCTCGCGATGCCGGCTTGGCCGCCGGCCTTGGTGCCCTTGCCGATGGTGATGTGGCCGCCGACACCGACCTGGCCGCCCAGCACGACATAATCCTCGAGCGTCGTGCTGCCCGAGATGCCCACTTGGGAGCACAGGATGCAATGCTTCCCAACGACGACGTTGTGGCCCACTTGAACCAGGTTATCGATCTTGGTCCCCTCGCCCACCACGGTCCGGCTGAAGCGGGCCCGATCGAGCGTGGAATTGGCGCCGATTTCGACGTCGTCCTCGACGATCACGATGCCGATCTGCGGCACCTTTTCGTGGCGACCGTTGACGAATTCGTAGCCGAAACCGTCCGAACCGATCACAACGCCGGGCTGCAGGCGCACGCGATTGCGGAGCTCGCAACCGCTGGCGATGATGCAGCCAGGCTGAATCCAGCAGTTCTCGCCGACGCTCGCGTTGAGTCCGACGAAGACGTTCGCCTGCAGCACCGAGCCAGCGCCGATCGTCGCGCCGTCTTCGACGACGCACAGCGCACCAACCGTCGCCTGCGGCGAAACGCGCGCAGTCGGCGCCACGACCGCACTCGGATGGATGCCCGCCGGCGGCTTGGGCCACAGCGCCTGTTCGATGCGTGCGCACACGCGCGCGAGCGCGACCGACGGCTTCTCCACGAAAAGGAAAAGCTGGTTCGCCTGCGGCTCGCCGGCGTAATCGAGCGGCACGAGCACGAGCGAGGCGCGCGTGGCGGCGACCTCGGCGCGGTATTTCGCCACACCGAGAAACGACAGGTCGCCCGGTTGCGCGGATTTGAGCGACGCGATGTCGCGGATTTTTTCGGAAGTGCTGCCGGAAGTGCGCTGGGGCGAGACGATCGCTGCGATTTCCTCCGGGCTGTAGGAGACGTGCATGGGCACAAAAAAGCCCTGTTCAGGGGAACAGGGCTTGGCAACTTTTCTTTGGCGGCGGGCAAAAAGGAGGGCCGGTCTTTGACCGGCCCCGTTGAGATTGCTCGCCAGTTTGGTTTGCGAGCGAGGATTCTGATTGGGCCGGTCGGAAACGGGCCCTACTCGTTCAGCCCTTCTTCGGGGGCGTCGTGACGTTCGGGACGGTGAAGCCACCGGCGTTGTTGGTCGCGGGCGGCGTGGTCGTCGCGGGCGCGGCGGGAGCGGGCGTCGCCGACGGCGTGGCGGCCGGACGATCCTTGTTCACTTCCTTCACGACGTCTTCGGTGATGTCGTAGCTGGCGTCCGAATAGAGGACGACCGGGATGCCGAGGATGCTCGGGCCGGACTTGTCGAGGACGAGCGTGGCGCCCTTGGCGCGGGAGATGTCGTTCACGACCTTCATGATTTCGTCCATGATCAGGTCGCGGTGGTTCTTCGCGCGCTGCTGGAGGGAGCGCTGGGTATTGGCGCGGAAGTTCTGCGCTTCGTTGTTCATGCGCTGGATGTCTTCCATCTTCTTCTGCGCGTCTTCGCCGGCCTTGGCCCGGGCCTGGTCATTGGCGAGCGGGCTCTTGGTCTGCTCGACGAGCGACTTGTATTCGTCGGCGGCGGACTGGATCTGCTTGTTGATTTGCTCGAGCTGCTCTTGGGCGCGCTGCGCGGCGTCGTTGAACTTGGCGTTGGCTTCCTCGGTCTTGTAGTGCGTGTCGTAGACCTTGGCCATGTCGACGACGACGACCTTGAGGGTCGCCTGGGCGTGCAACGCGGCGGCGCCGGCGAGCAGGCCGACGGAGGCGATGAGGGAACGGATGGCTTTTTGCATGGGGATCAGACGGTGTGGTTTTTAGAAACGGGTGCCGAAATTGAAGTTAAACTGGCTGCCCTTCTTGTTGAATTTGTCGCCGGTGAGCGGGATGCCGAAGTCGAGGCTGAGCGGGGCGCCCGCGACGAAGAGACGGAGGCCGAAGCCGAAGTTGTCGTTCCAGTCGGCGGGCGAGAAGTCGTAGCCGTCGCGGTTCACGAAGCCGCCATCGTAGAAGATGGCGAAGCGGATCGGCTTCACGATATCGAACGAGTATTCGGCCGAGACGAAGCCGTAGGTTTTGCCGCCGATGGGCTCGCCGAAATTGTTCTTCGGGCCGACCTCGCGATACTCGAAGCCGCGGAGCGTCTGCGGTCCGCCGAGGAAGTATTGGTCGAAGAACGGCACTTCGCTGCTGCGGCCGTAGTTCTCGACGACGCCGGTGCGGGCGAGGAGGCCGAGAACCTGTTCCTGAAACTCGAAGACCGGGTAGAACTGCGCGCCGCGGAACTCGACGCGGTAGTAATCCGTGTCGCCGCCGAGCACGCTGCCGGCGACTTCGGTGATCAGCTCCATGCGGTTGCCGCGGGTGGTGTTGATGATCTTGTCGCGCGTGTCGCGCAGGAGCGAGAAGCCGACCTTCGAGATCGCGGTCTGGCCGGCGAGCGACTGGATGATCGCGGGCGCGGACGGATCGACGTTGGCGATGTCGACGATTTCGTAGCTGTAGGTCGCGGTGCCTTCGACGAGGCCGAAGAGGCGCTTGCGGAGGTAGAGTTGTCCGAAGGTGCGGATTTCTTCGTAGTAGGCCGACTGGTAGTCGGAGGTCGTGCGCGCGAGCTGGAAGCCGAAGGCGAGTTCGCGCTCGAAGAGCCAGGGTTCTTCGAAGGCGAGGACGATTTCAGAGGATTGCGAACCGAGCTGGAGGCGGAGGCGGAACTTCTGGCCGTCGCCTTGGAAGAAGCTCTTGCGGTTGAAGAGGTCGAAGTTCGATTGCGTGACTTCGGCGAAGATGACCGCGCGTTCGAGCGAGCTGAAGCCGGCGCCGAAAGTCAGGTTGCCCGTGCGGGCCTCGTGGACCGCGACGCGGAGGTTGCGGCGGCCGGGGATGTTCGTGGACTCGTGCGTGACGTTCACGTCCTCGAAGAAGCGCGTGTTCTCGAGACGGATCTTCGAGATCTTCATGCGCACGGAGTCGAAGACGTCGCCGGGACCGAGCACGAGTTCGCGCAGAATGACGATGCTCTTGGTCTTGGTGTTGCCCTCGATGTTGACGGACTCGACCTGGAATTTCTCGGACTCCGTGACGGCGTATTCGATGTCGATTTCGCCGGTCTGGAGGTTGGGCTTGCGGTTGAGTCGGATGCGGGTGTCAAGGTGGCCGGAGCGGCCGTAGAAGTCTTCGAGGTTCTCGACGTCCTTATCGAGTTTCGACGGGACGAAGAGCGTGCCCTTGCGCTGGCGGACGACGAGGCCGAGCAGGCGGGACGGGTGAATTTTGTTACCGCTGAAAGTGATCTCGCCGACGTGGTAGAGGCGGCCCTCGTTCACACGGATCGTGATGACGAGCTTGCTCGGACTCGGGTAATCGAAGGTGACCTTGTCTTCGGCGATTTCGACGTCGAGGTAGCCTTGCTCGCGGTAGTAATCGCGGAGCTTGTTGAGGTCCTCGTCGAATTCGTCGTCCTTGAAGCGACCGCCGCCGGTCAGCCAGGAGAACGGATGCCACTTCGAGGTTTCCATCTCCTTGCGGAGGCGGCGGGCCTTGATGTGGTCGTTGCCAACGAAACGAATGTCGGAGATTTTGACCTTCGCGCCTTCGCGAACCTTGAAGGTGATCGTGCCGAAGCCGGTGCCGCGATTGCGGTCGATGGTGTAGTTGACCTGGGCCTGATTGTAGCCGGCTTTCTGGTAGAATTCGTAGAGCTTCTGCGCGTCGTCCTTCACCTGGCGCTCGTCGAGCGCGCCGTTGGCGGTGGTCTTGATCTCCTTGCGGAGGCGGCGCTCCTTGTAGACGGAGTTGCCTTCGAACTTCACGGCGAGGACGCGGAATTTAGGCGTCACCTCGACGACGAGGTTCACGACGTTGCCGGGCAACTGCTCGCGCTTGACCTCGATGAACTCGAAGAGGCCGGTGCGATAGAGTGAGCGGATGTCGCGGTCGATGAGCGTCTCGTCGAGGTCGGTCTGCTCGCGCAGCGACATGTTCGCGCGCACGATCTGCTCGCTGACGTTGGCGACGCCGACGAACTTCACCTCGATGGTGCCGACCTTGTAGACCGGGCCCTGGGCCTCGGCCGCATCGGCCGCGGCAGGCCGCTGAGCCGGTTGGGCAAACGCGCCGGTCACCCCGGCCAACAGCAAAATAGAAAGAGCAAGAACCCGCCGGAGCGGGTTACGGAGTGAAGTTTTCAAAGCGCGTAATCTCTTGAATAAACGTTAATTTCAAATCACCTACCGGGCCGTTACGCTGCTTGGCAACGATTAAGTCTGCCGCATTGGCGGCAGTCTGGAACTTTTCGTCGGCATCCTTGGGGCGGGACAGCATGAGGACCACGTCGGCGTCTTGCTCAATCGAGCCGGATTCTCGCAAGTCCGACAAGCGGGGCGTGCGGTTCTCCTTCTCGGAAGCGCGGTTGAGCTGACTCAGGACAATTACCGGTAGGTCCAGTTCCTTCGCCATGGCCTTTAAGTTGCGGGAAACCTCCGCGACCTGCTGTTCACGCGGAGCGCGCGGATCGGTGCCGTTCACCAGCTGCAAATAGTCCACCACAATCATGCCCAACTTCTTGCGCGCGTAGATGCGGCGGGCCTTGGCCCGCATTTCCATGACCGTGATGCTCGATGAGTCGTCGATGAGGATCGGAGCCTTTTTGAATTCGTCGGCTGTGCGGCCGAGGGCGTTGACCTCCGCGCCGTCGCGCGAGACAAGGCCATCGCGGAGCAGCTTCAAGTTCACGCGCGCGCGGGCGCACAGCATACGCAGCGCGAGCTGCGCCGCGCTCATTTCGAGCGAGAAGATCAACACCGCGGTCGGCTCCCCCTTCTTCGGCATGGCGGCGGCTTCGGCGATGTTCAGCGCGAACGACGTTTTGCCCATCGAAGGACGCGCCGCGATGATGATCATTTCCTGCCGCTGGAAGCCGAACGTCATCTGATCGAGATCCTTGAATCCCGAAGAAACGCCCGTCAGCTCGCCCTTCTTCATGAGGAGCTTCGCGATGACGGCGTTGGCGTCCTTCATCGAGTCCTTGATCTCCTGCGCGCTGTCGCTGACGCGGTCCTGCGTGATCTTGAAGAGGTCCTGCTCGACCTTGTCGACGAACTCCTCAAGTCCGCCGGTGAAGCTGTAACACTGCTCGACCGCGCCCGTCGCGGCCTTGATCAGCTCGCGCAACAGGTGCTTCTCGCGAACCTTTTCGATGAAGTAGCCCGCGTGCGCCGTCGTCGGGATCTTGCCCGTGATCTGCATGAGATACGGGAATCCGCCGATCGCCTCGAGGTGGCGGCGGGTTTTCAGTTCCTCGGCGAGCATCTCCAGCGTGACCGGCGGGCTCTTCTGGTAGAGATCGAGAATCACCTCAAAAATCAGGCGATTCGCGGCAGAGAAAAACGACTCCGCGCTGACGCGCGATTCCATGCAGCGTGCGATCGTGTCGCTGCCGTCGAGCAAGCAGCAGGCGATGACATGTTGCTCCGCCTCTTCGCTCCAAGGCATCTCGCGCGAGATCGGCGACTGCGGCAGGCCATTCGCCTCGCCTCCGTCACGAAAGCCGCGGCGGCGCGAAGCGGGGCGATCGGGGTTGTCGGACGAGGGTTGAACCATGAAGCGCAAAGTTGTTGTGGGCCGCGGGCATTCGAGCAATCCCCGAGTCAGGAAAATTGCCGACAAGTCATTCGCAGCGCGCAGCGGCTGGATCGTCGGAAAGCGTGAATGGCAGCGTGCTCGGAGCGGATTGAGGTCAATCCGCTCCACCCTCGTATAGGTGGACAAAGCGGACGACTTTGGGAGGGCGCAAAAAGAAAAAGCCGCGACTCGCGTCGCGGCTTCGCAGAATGGGAACGGACCTCGCGGCCGTTTTGCTCGGGCGCTTCCGGCGTCGAGCCTTCGGCGCTCGCGCTACCGCACCTCAGTAGCGCTCTTTGCGCTCGCGGCGCGGGCGGTCGAACTTGTCGCCCGCCGGAGCGGCTTCCACCGCGGCCGGGATGATCGGGTTCTCGGAGACGACCTCGAAGGAGATGTCGACCGAGACTTCCGGGTGCAGCTTGATCGTGACCTCGTGCTTGCCGAGGGTCTTGACCGGCTGACCGAGGTGGATGCGGCGCTTTTCGACTTCGATGCCGGCCGCCACGAGCTTGTCGTGGAGGTCGTTACCGGTGACGGCGCCGAACAGCTTGCCGCCCTCGCCCGTCTTCACGGCGATGGCGATGTTGGCCTTCTTGAGTTTTTCGGCGAGTTCCTGCGCGCCGTTGAGTTCCTTCGCCTCGCGGATGCCGCGAGCCTTCTTCAAGGCATCGACCTGCTTGCGGTTCGAAACCGTGAGCGGAACGGCGATGCCTTGCGGGAGGAGGAAGTTACGCGCATAGCCGGCGCGGACGCGGACCTGGTCGCCTTCGGCACCAAGGCCGTCGACCGGTTTGAGGAGGAGCACTTCGTTGTGAGCCATTGTCGGACTGAGTTATTTGTTTTTGTGTAAGTTAACGCGCGCCGCGGATCAAAACGGCACGTCTTCGTCGAGATTCTCCTGCGGGGCCGGAGCGGGGCGGCTCGGGGCGCTGGAGCGGGGAGCAGGGCTGTAGCTGCGGCTTTCGCCGCCGCCTTCGCCACCGCCACCTTCACCGCGACCGCCACCGGAACCGAGGAACTGGAAGTTTTCGCAGACGACCTTCATGCGGCTGCGCTTTTCCTTCGTGTTCTTGTCTTCCCACTGGTCGAGGCGCAGACGGCCTTCGACGAAGAGCGGGCGGCCCTTGGTGCAGTATTTGGAGATGTTCTCGCCGGCCTTGCCCCAGGCTTCGATGTCAACGTAGGTCACCTCTTCGCGTTCGCCACCGCTCTCGTCCTTGAATTTGCGGTTCACGGCGAGCGAGAAGGTGCAGATGGCGGTGCCTTTCGGCGTGACCCGGAGTTCCGGATCGCGCGTCAGGTTGCCGATGAGCATGACTTTGTTGAGATTGGCCATGGGGGTCGGAGGCGCGGAGCGCGTTGGGCGGTTAGGCGTTCTGGACGAGCGTGCGATACACGCTGTCGTTGAGGCGTAGGCGCTCCTGGAGGGCGGCGGAGGCGCCGGCGGGCGCCGAAAAGCTGATGGCGACGTAGACGCCGGCGGGGAATTTCGGATCGGTCTTGCGCGCGAAGTCGCGGCGGCCGAGCTGTTCGACGTTGGTGACGTCGCCCTGGATGGCGACGATTTCCTTCTTCACACCTTCGATGATCTGGTCGACGGAGTCTTCCTTGCCGCGATTATCGAGGATGAAAGTGGCTTTGTAGTTACGCTTGTTCATGGCGGTTTCTGCGATTGAGGCGGTTCATCGCTTCGGCGGGGCTGCTGGTGAAGAGCAGGCGGGCGCCTTCGACGAACGTTTTCAGGTTTTGATCGATGATTGTTTGTTCTGAGAGGGAGAATTTTCCGAGCACGTAGTCTGCGATGTCCATGCCGACCGGGCGCTCGCTGCTGCCGATGCCGAGCCGGTAACGGAGGAATCCGTTGCCGACGTGCTCGAGCAGGCTGGCGATGCCGTTGTGGCCGCCGGCGGAGCCGTCGACCGAGAGTTTCACGCGACCGATCTCGATGTTCATTTCATCGTAGGTCACCGCGAGCGACTCGGCCGGGAGCTTATGAAAATCGAGCAGCTTGCGCAGGGCGCGGCCACTCTCGTTCATGAAGGTCTGCGGCTTGATCAGCCAGCGGGTCTCACCGGGTCGGACATTCCAGCGCGCGATTTCGGCCTCGAAGCGTGCCTCGTGTTTCCACGAGAGCCCTTCGGCCGCGGCCAGCGCATCGACGACCTTGAAGCCAAGGTTGTGACGGGTGGCGGCGTATTTCGCACCGGGGTTGCCCAGTCCAGCGAGGAGCGTGACGGACATGGATCAAAGAACGTGCTGCAACGCGGTGCGCCGAGTTGGCGGCGCACCGCGGGAAAACGATTACTTCTTGGCGGCAGGAGCGGCGGCCTTCGCGTCCTTGGCAGGAGCGGCGGCGGCTTTGGCATCGCCCGGCTTCGCGGCAGCGGCGCCCTCGGCGGGCTTCGCGGCGGCATCGCCGGCGGCGGGAGCGGCGGCGCCCGCGGCGGGAGCGGCGGCACCTTCGGTGGCCGCAGCGGTCGTGGTGGTGGCGGCGATTTCTTCCTGCGGCTCAACGCAGAGAACGACGGCCTGATTCGGCTTGTCGAGGAACTCGACGCCGGGGATCGGCTTCATTTCGGAAACGTGGATCGAGTCGTTCAGCTTCAGCGGCGTGACGTCGACTTCGATGAACGCCGGGAGATCCTTCGGCAGGCAGCGGATCTTGAGGCGCTTGGTGGCGACGTCGAGGAGGCCGCCTTCGTTCTTCACGCCGGTCGACTCACCGACGACGACGACGGAGACGGAGATCACCATCTTCTCGTTCTCCTTCACCTCCTGGAGGTCGACGTGGAGATACTTGTCGGTGATCGGGTCGCGCTGAACTTCCTGGAGGAAGGAGAGAGCGGCGGCGCCGGTATCGCGCTTCAATTCGACCAGCGCGGCGCGGCCGGCGATGTCCTTGAGGAGCTTGACGAACTCGGTCGAGTTGACGGCCAGAGTCTCGGGTTTCGTGTGCTTGCCGTAGAGGATGGCCGGAATCTTCTCGGCCTTGCGGAGACGCCGGGAGGCGCTACGACCAGTGCCCTCGCGGGACGTGACGGTGAGTTGGTATTTCTTCATAGTTTTCGTTCCCCCTGTGACTCCGGAATTGGAGGCAGGCGTAGTGGAAAAGAGGCGAGAGTTGAGTGACCGCACCGGGGCGAGGCAAACAAAACTTTCACTCTGCTCCTGCGAAACGCCGTCTCCCGCCCCTCTTTTTACAATTTTCAGGGGCCCCGCGTGAAATTGTCGGGCGCCGCCGAAAAACACTCCAGCCGCGCGGCGCCACTCGCGGCATCGCGGAGTCATCGCCCGCGCGACGACCCCAATTGCTACGTCGGCCCGCCGATCCCTCTTCAGATCGCAGCGCGCCACAAAAGCGAACATCGCGGCCGAAAAGCAAAACGCCTCCGCAAAGGGAGGCGCTTCAGCGTGGCTGCCCGGGCTGGGATCGAACCAGCGCACGCATTTTTGCAAGCGGTCGTCTCCCTCGTCGGTTGCGAAAGTGCCACTGTTCGCAGCGCACAAATAGGCGCACAAGAATTCGACGAGCTGCGCGACATCGTTGAGCGGTGGCAAAATTTGTCCGCGCCGCTTCGCTCTGCTGTTCTCGGTATTATTCGCGCAGCGGGAGGAGTGGCGCCATGAGTCCCAATCCGCGCGGGGGCTGGGGCAAGGCCCCAGTTAGCGAGGCGAAAGCCGAGCGTAGCAAAGTCGAAGCGTTGTGCAGTGCAGCTGCGGCGAAGGGTCCGAAATGCACCGGGCCGCGCGCCGACGTTCAGCGGCAAAGCCGCCCATCTTCAGCGATTCGCACAATCGAACTAAACACGGTGCCCCCGCCGGTAGGCGCGGCATCGGCCGTTTGGACGGAAGCGAGCGACCCGGAGTTGCACGCATACGCGTCGGAATCGTGGTTCACCGCCGAAGGAGCGCGCACGAAGTTGCGGAGACTCGAGCGCGCCGGACTGCCGAATTTCAAAAACTGGCGATTCGTGACGCTCACGATGGCAAACCACAGCGGGCACCCGTTCGCCGCATACACGCGCGGCAAAGATCGGCTGCGGCGCTTCCTCGCGAGGTTCCGAAAAGCAATCGGCCGTGAATTCCGTTGGTGCTGGAAACTCGAATTTCACGACGACGGCTTCGCGCACTGGCACCTACTCGTTGAGTATGTGAAGCGAATTCCTCGCGAGTTCCTACCGGATTTGGAAAAATGGTGGGGCCTCGGGCGCGTGAACGTTCGCCACGTTAAGCGTCGGGACATCCACTATGTTTTCAAATATGTCGCGAAATCGGTCGAAGACACGCCGGAGTGGGTCGCGAATCACAAAGGCAGGCTCCGCGTTTTTCAGGCGTCGCGAGGCTTCTACACGAAGCGCACCGCGCGAAAATCGGAGCGGCGCGAAGCGCAAACCTGTCTGCTGCGGATCGACTTGGTGACACGCCTCGGATGGGACGCGCGCAAGGCGCGACTCGTAATGTTCAATGACCGCGGAGAGCGCCGTGTGCGCGCCGTGAAGCTCCGGACTACTTTCAACGCGCTCCTCGTGATGCGCGCAAATGAAGCCATGCGCCTGCGTCGTCAGTTGGCCGCGCCGGGTGTGGTAAACATCAGCCAACTGCAAGCACTGGAGATACTACATGAGCACTACAAATACGCCGGCCTCGCCGGCATCCCCGCAAACGCTGCCGCAGCTTAGCGGTGGCCTTTACCTCAGCGGAACCGTCATCGCGGTTCGAACCGAGGACAAGGAATGGGACAAAGAGAAATACAGACAAACCACCGTGAGCGTGTCGGACGGCGCGCAGGTTTTTCTTTGGCGTCATCGGCACGATGAAAAGCCGTGGGAAGCACCGAAGCTTTTCCAGCCTGTTCGCGTGCGCGTGACGCGAGCCAGCACCGAAAAAGGGCAAATCACCCTCGGCGGAGAATTAGTGCAATGATGCGCGCGGGGCTTTCCGAAGTAGACTACGATACCATCTTTTTTAGGTGTTCTTCGGTGACCTGCTCGGACCGTGCCGCGCACGCTATTGCAGCATCCTGTTCCTCTTTGGTGAGCGTGTGCATTATGACCACCGGCATCGCAAGCGGGGTCGATTTGTTGAGGGGCGTTGCTGGTATTCCATCGAGGCGGACCGCCGTCGGCTGTAACGCATCAGCGACCGCCATTCGGGTCAGGATGCGCCTCGTGTGCTTTTGCTCTGCAACCAACCACAGAAGTGCGCAGAGGTTCGCAACCAAGAGGAATTCAACCATGGCGTTAGCATTCCCCAACAGTTCGCGAGGCCAACTCGAAAACTGGCGAAGGAACGGCGAGGCGCTGCGCCCGCCCTGCGGGCGCAGCGCCTGACGGCCTTCGCCTTTCCTTGTTTAACCTTGGTGTAATTGACCATTGACAACGAAAGAAACGATTGAAACTATCAGTGCTAATGAAACCCTCAAAAACAATACCAACGCCTGAAATGCTTCTCGTCGAGGCCGAGGGCGCGCTGGATCAAGAGGCCCCGCTTTCACTCTCCGATTACGTGAGAGTCATCGATCAACTGCGGGACAAGAACTACAGCTTCGGCAAAATTGCCGAATGGCTTTCCGAGCGCCTCGGACGTCCCGTCAACAAGGGAGGTGTGTATCGAGCCTACGCCGATTGGCTGGAAGACTGCCGCCTCCAAGAAGAGCACGGCCTTTCACTGAATGAGGTCCGCATGCACGATGATGACAACGAGGCCGAGCAATACATCGGCGGTCTCGCAGAGCAGATTCGCGACTACGCCAACACGATGGCTTCCGAAAACGGGTGGCCCAGTGACTTTGGCGAGGCCGCAATTTTGCGCGCGGCCCAGTCCATCGAGCGTGCTCGTGCCGACGAACGCGCGGCCGACGAAGCCGACAAAAACTCTGAGTCTCCGACAGCGGAGCGCAGCGACGATGCAAAATCCAAATAATGCAGGACTGCTGACCTACCCACAGGCGGCGGAATGGCTGAGCATTTCGCTCCGTCAGTTCCGTCGTCTTGTGGATGCGGGCAAGGTGCCATTCGTGAAAGTCAGCGAGCGCTCGCCGCGGGTTCGTGTCGCTGATCTGAACGCCTATCTCGAATCGGTCACGATGAAGCATACGGCCGCATGATCGAGAATGTGTTCAGGCCTTCGCGTGTGGTGGATGGCAAGCGCCAGCGTGGCCGGCTGTATGTTGGGCGCTATTCGCTAGAGCCCGGCGCGAGACCTACGCGCGTTGCGCTCAACACACCAGATCGAGAAATCGCGCTCAAACGGCTTCGCGCAATCGTGCTGGAAAAGCAGCGCGAGAAAGAGGGCATCATCGCGCCGAAAGCTGTGCGCGATACGGCGGTCGCTGCGCTGAGCGTCCTTGTGTCCGACTACGAAGCGGACCTGACGACGCGAGAACTCGCAACGAAACACGTGCACGACACCACGACTCGCCTGCGTCGCATGATTCGCGAAGCGGGTTGGAAAATCGTGAGCGACATCCGCGCGGATTCGTTCGTGCAGTGGCGCACTACCCTTCGCGCGTCGGCGAAGACCAAGAAGGAATACCAGATTTCCCTCTCAGCCTTCCTCAACTGGCTCGTGAAGACGGACCGCCTCTTGATCAACCCGCTTGCGAAGCTGGATAAGGTCGTCGTTTCCGGCAAACAGGTGCGGGAGTCGCGCGCGTTCAGTGAGGACGAAATCGCGAGGCTGTTTGCGGTCGCCGGGAAACGCCTCCTCGCCTACCAGACGCTGCTCTACACCGGACAGCGAAAGAACGAAGTGCGCGCGCTTGTGTGGGGCGATCTGCACCTCGACGAGGCGAAACCCTACGCACTGTTTCGCGAGGGCACGATGAAGGACGCTGAGAAACGTCCCGTGCCGCTGCGGCCCGAACTCGCGGCCGCTCTCCGTGAATTTCGGCCTGCCGGGGTCGATCCGACAAAAAAGGTGTTTTGGTTTCACTGGCCGACATACGATCTCCTGCGCGGCGATTTGAAGCGCGCGGGCATCGCGCACAAAGACAGCCTCGGTCGCGTCGTGCATTTCCACTCGTTCCGCAAGACCTGGCAGACGCTCGGAGTGCGCTACGGCGTGAACCAACGATCGGCGCAAGAAGTCCTCGGGCACTCGGACGCAAATCTGACGGCGAAAGTTTACACCGACGTTCCCTCACTCGCGCTGCATGATGAGGTCGCGAAACTTCCGTGGCTGTCGGCCGAGAAAAAAGCGACGGTTTCAAGCGCACAAATAGACGCACAGACTTGCGGCGTTGCGGGGCAAATCGTGTCCTTCCGTGACATCGCGCGGCAACTGGAAGAACTTCTGAAAGCCACTGGAACCGAGGGGCTAAGGCCCGATTTGGCACCGTCTGGCGCGTCCTGCCATAAATCTGGCGTGGCTGCCCGGGCTGGGATCGAACCAGCGACCAAGTGATTAACAGTCACCTGCTCTGCCACTGAGCTACCGGGCAACGTGGCTCCTTCTTGCGAAGGAACGGCCAAAAAGGGGTCCGGCTTTCGTGTTGTCAACACTCCACTTCACGGCGGACGCGTCATGTCCGAAAAACAAAAAGCGCGCCCGCAGGCGCGCTCGTCAGTTGGCTTGGTCGAGATGGCGCTCTCGGCACCACGCCAGCGGCTTATTTGCCGAAATAGCCTTCGTCGAACGTCGGCTTCGCGTCGTCGACCAGCTTCTTCGTCTCCGCCTGCAGCTTCGCGGTGCGCTCCGCGCGGTCGAGTTGAACCTTCGCTTCCTCGAATGGCGTCACGACGCGCTCGTCGACCTTGATGAAATGGTAGCCGTATTGCGTGCGGATGACCGGGCTGAGTTTGCCGATCTCCGTCGCAAACGCCGCCTCTTCGAACTCCGGCACCATCTGGCCGCGGCCGAATTCGCCGAGGTAGCCGCCCGTCGCGCCGGAGCCGGTGTCGTCGGACTCGGTCTTCGCGAGGTCCTCGAACTTCACGGCGCCGGTCTCGACCTTCGTGCGCAGTTCCTCGGCCTTGGCCTTGGCCTGTTCCTCGGTCAACTCGGGCTTGCCGGGCTGGGCGGCCGGGCTGCCCTTGAACGCGATCAGGATGTGGCGCGCTTTCGCCTTCTCGAACTCACCTTTGCGCGCCTCGTAGGTCTTCTTCAGATCCTCGTCGGAAACCTGCACGGCTTCCTGCATCTTCTTCAACTGCGCGCCGGCCACGATCTGGTCGCGGACCGCGTTTACCTGCGCGATGACTTCGGCGTCCTTGTCGAGCCCGGCCTTGAGTCCAGCCGCGGAGAGCAGCTTCATGCGCAGAAAATCCTCGGCGAACTGCTTCTTGCCCGGCCCGAGCGCGTATTCCTGATACTGCTGGGGCAGGCCCTTCACGGCCTCCTCGAATTCCGCGCGCGTGACGGAAATGCCACCCGCGGAAATCACCACCGCACTCGGTGCGACGACCGGAGCGGCGGGCGCCGGCGCCGGCTCGGCGGCCGGGGCGGGCGTAGCGTTGTTCTGGGCGAAAGCCGATCCCGCGAGGAGCGCGGCGGCGGAAGCAAGCAGGGCGAATTTCTTCATGGAAAACGCCGGACGCTGCACGGATGCGCGCCCGGCGTCGAGCGCAGACATGCCGCCCCGCCATGGGGTTCCCGACCCTCACCAATCGTTCTCTTACTCTTGATCTTTCTCTTGATCCTTCTCGCAACCGACCGCGGTAGCGACCGAGAGACCGATCAAGATTACAAGAACGATCACGATAGGCCGGGTTAAGCGGGCGCCCCGCGCGGCAACGCGGTTCGCTCGCGCTCCGGCGCCACTTCCATCCGAAAAATCAGAATTCCGCCACCGGCTCCCCGCCCTCGCGCCACACCGCCATGTTCAACACGAGGAAATTCCAGTTCTGAAAACCGCGATTGAGCACCGGCTCGCCGCTGTCGGGCAGGTAATATTCATGCAGCGCTCCGAACCGCTCGAAATCCCGTGCGAAGAGCCGGATCGTCTTGTCGGCCAGCTCCCGCGCCTCCGCGTCGAAGCCGTATTTCACGAGGCCGCGGAAAACCAAATAGTTCGACACGCCCCAGATCGGTCCGGTCCACAGCGACGGATTCCCCGAAGCGCGCACGTTATACATCTTCTCGAGTTTTGAGAGCGTGCGCACGCCGTAGGGCGCGTTGAACGTCCGCGGATCGCGGTAACGCTCCACCACACGCTTCGCCTGTTCCGGCGTCGCGATCTCCGCCCAGAGCGCGAGGAAGCCCGACCACACGTCGATCCGCTGGATCAGGCAGTCGTAGTCGCGCGGGTAGCCGGTGTGCAGCCGAAGCTTCGGGTCGGCGGAGAACGGTTTGCCCTCGTAGGGCAGCAGGTTGAGGTCGACGCTGTAGAAAAATCCGTCGCGCTCGTCCCAGCAGTGTTTCTGGATCGCAGCCTTCAACTCCTCGGCGTCGCGTTGGTAAAGCACCGCGATCTCCCCCTGCCCCAGTCGCTCGCACAGATAAGCGAGCGCGAGGAGTTCGCGATACATGAGGCAATTCAGGAAAATCGAGCCGGAGCTCTTCGGTGGCCGCATGAACGTCGCGGGGTCGTTGTCGACGCCGATCGCGGTGTCGTCGTTCCAGAAATACAGCCCGGTCGCCGCGTGCCGCTGGTGCGCCTTGTAGCGGTTCACGAACGCCTGCAGTGGGAACAGCCCTTCGCGCAACCACTCCCCGTCGCCGCCGTTCAGCCGCGTGATGAACGCCGCGTGCTGCGCGAGGCAGGGCTTGTGCATGTTGGTCGCGTAGGTGTCGCCTGCCTGCGCCTTCAGTTCCTTGCGTGAACCATTCTTGCGCCCGATCAGAAACGGCACCCAGCCATCGTAGCCGCCGTAGTTGAGATAGTTCAGCACGCAGCCCTGCTCGTGCTTCAGCACCTTGGCCTTCTCCTCGGGCGTGGACTTCTCCGCGAGAACTTGCCGCAGCGCCACGTCACTCAGCCAAGAATCCCAGTCCCACAAGATGTCGCCATACTGCGCGCTGCCGGGCGTGAGAAACGGGTATTTGAACGCCCCGCCCTCGTCACGCAGCATGCCACTCCAGTCGCGCTGCACGTGTTCGCGGATCACCGCGATCTCGCGCGTCGGCACCGCTTCGTCTGCGAGAGCCCACGCCGCACTCGCCCATACTCCCGCTAACAACGGAAACAAAAATCTCGGGGTCATGCGCTGCGTCTACGGAGCGATCGCGCCGCTGGCAAAGTTTTCCCCTGTCAGCACTCATGCGACCCACACGGTGAGTTTGAAAGGTAGGGCGAGTTCTCCGAACGCGCCGCTGGCCACGGCACACGCGCGCCGCGCCAATGAAGCCGTCGGCTGCGCAAGCCGCTCCGCCCTTTCCCGGGAGCATCTGGTTTTCACGTAGCGGGAGCATCTTGCTCCCGCAGACGAGACAGGGAGCAAGATGCCCCTCCATTTCAGATTCCCACTGCTCAGCAAAACCACGTGCGGATTTTTTGAAGGGCTTTCAGCGAGCGCGGTGTTATGGAGTCGAGCGCCGGCCGCGCTTTTCCCCATGGCCTCCGTCCCTCCTGACCCTCTCGATCCCCTGCTCGACCGCTGGGGCCAACCACCCGTGTTCCGCCCGCTCGCCGCAGATTTGCGTGCGCGCCTGACTCCGGCACCTGTCGGCGAGACGATTTTCCTGCGTCCCGCGTTCGCCGCTGTTTTCATCGCGGCCTGCGTGCTGTTGGGACTGTTTCTCGCCGAAGTGCGGGTCTCGCGGCTCCATCAGGATCGCGATGCCCAACTGCTCGATAGTTACCGCCGGCTCATCGATCCGCTGCTCACGGCCGTGCCTCCCTCCCCGGACGCCAAATCGGAGCGCCACACATGAAAACCGCCCTCTGGATCGTGCTCGCCGGATTGTTGGCCGGCATCGCAGCCCATCTCGGCTGGTATCAATGGCGCCGCCCGCCCGCGGCCAGCAACGATATCGTCGCGTGGATGAAGTCCGACCTCGAACTGAGCGACGCGCAACTCGCGCGCATTCGCGAACTGCACGACCGCACCGGCCCGCAGCTGCGCGAGTTCGCGGCCGAAGCCGCGCGCATGCGCGCGGAGTTCGAGACCTTTGAGCGCGTGCGTCGCACCGAGGGCCGGGTCGACTTTCTGGCCTTCGCCCGCTGCCTCGAGACGTGGCGCCGCATCGACCGCGATTGGTCCGATGTCACTCGCGAGCTCGTCGCCGCCACCGCCGGTGAACTCACGCCCGACCAACGCGCGCGTTATCTGACGCGCCTGACCCCGGCTCCGACGCGCTCCGTCAACTAGCGCCCGCTCGCGTGCCCGCCGACCTCGCCGCCGATCGCGCCGATCTGCAAGCCCTCCAAATGGGCGACGGCGCGGCGTTCGACCGCATCGTCGCGCGGTGGGAGCAACCGCTGTTCGCCTATGCGTGGCGCATGCTGCGCAACGCCGACGACGCGCGCGAGCTGGCGCTCGAAACCTTCATCCGGCTGCACCACAGCCGCGCCAAGCTGCGCGCCGACACGAATCTCTCGGCCTGGCTCTACACCGCGCTCACGAATCTCTGCCGCAACCGCCACCGCTGGTGGCGCCGGCACCCGAGCGTGAGCCTCGATGCGTTGCCGGGCGACGAAGGATCAGTCGCACTCGACGACGGTCGCGCCGCACCCGACACCAGCGCCGAGCACCGCGAGACGCTCGACGCGCTCGACGCCGCCATCGCCGCGCTGCCGGCCGACTTGCGCACCACGCTGCTGCTGCATCATTTCGAGCATCTCTCCTACCGGGATATCGCCGGCATTGTCGGATGCAGCGAACGGGGTGTGGAGACGCGGCTGTATCGCGCGCGTCAGGCTTTGCGCCAGGCGCTCAGCGCCGTCGGCCCGTTTGCGGTGGCACGCTAGGCGCGTGGAGTGTCACGCCTGCGGCCGGGGAGGAACCGAGCCACCGTCCCGTCAATCGCGCCGAGCACCGCGCCCTTCCGTTGCCCGGCGAAATGCGTCCGCAAAAAAGGGCCGGTCGTCTGACCGGCCCTTACCCCTGGCAGAGCAACCAAAGTTTTCCGTTACGGATGGAACTTGAACTCCTGGCTGGCGAACGCGAGGACCGGGCGCCCACCGCGCACGGGCGGCGAGAACTGCCATTCGCGCACCGCGGCCACGGCAACGGCGGCGAGTTCCTGCGACGCATCGGGCTGCGCGAGCGGCACACGAACTTTGCCACTCTCATCGATGTAGAAATCCACGCGCACGGTGCCGCGATTGCGCTGCGCCAGTTCCGGTGGATAGGACGGCGCGACCGTCTTCTGCGGCACGGGAATCGCATCGAGTTCCTGCAACGTGTAAGTGCGGTAGTCCCACTGGATGCCGAGCACGCTATCGATGCGATTGCGCAGGTAGGTGCCATTGTCCATCGTCACGACGACACCGATCGCCTCGATCGTGAAGGTGAGCTTGGTCTGCGCTGCGACCGGCACGCCATGCAGTTTGGCCGGGTCGAATTTCCAGAGCGGCAGCGCCTCGCGCACCACGCGGGCAAAGGACCGATGCGTGTGCGCGGTGATGAGCACATCCTCGACCTTGCCTTGCGCGTCGACGTCGACGACGCATGCCACCACGCCCTTGGAAATGCCCAGCAGGGTCACCTCCGAGGGGAACACAGGATCGACGCGCTCGATGAGACGCAGGCTGTCGATCGCGGGGTCAGGCGTCGGCGCGGCGCCAAGCAGCGCGACGCACAACGGGAAAAGAAGGTAGCGGAGCGTTTTCATGGGGAAGTGAATTCAACTCCCATAACACCGGACTGCGCCGAAACCCTTCAGCAGACCACGGCACGGCGGACTCCGCGGTTAGCACGGAAGCACCGGCGGCGTCCGCCGGCTCACGTTTCGCTCCTCGGGCCGGGCAAATTGACGACGTCCGCGGCAGAATCACGTCAACTGCGCCGCGATTGTGTCGATAACGGGACATGTCTTCGGCTTACCCCAACCTCCGCCATGCCCAATATGCCAGCGCGCTGGGCGTCGTCGGACCGCGTCGTGACTTGCGCTGGGGGAAGTTCTTGTTTTCACCGCCCGAGCTGGTGAACCCGAACGCGATCTTCGATCCGCAGCCGTTCCGCACGCAGCCACCGACGCCCACGCTGAAACGCTCACGCGGCTGAGCGCGGTCTCCACCCTTTTTTTGCCAGCGGCCAACACCGCTGGCTTTTTTGTGGCCGGATAAAGCGAAGCACACCCGCCGGAGGGAGCACGGCGCGGCCCGCTCCGCCACGAGCGCGTTTCTGACCGCGCATCTCACAAGTCGATCTCGGCGCACCGGGCCGGTGCGCCCTACCCATCAGTCTGACCGGCGAGGTTCACCCACAAAAAAGCGGAGACGTTTCCGTCTCCGCTCAGCAGCAGTCAGCTATCGATCACTGATCGATAAAGTGGGCTTCGGTGGGCTCCGCGGCCGCCTTCGGGCTACCGGACGACAGGCGCGGGCTCACGATCGCCGCGGACGCGGCCGGAGCAGACGCCGCCGTTTTGGCGCGAGCGGGCGCGTGCGCACGCGCGGCGGGCTTGGCGTGGACCGCAGCCGCGGGACGCACAGCGGCTTGCTGCGCGACGCCGTGGACCATGCGCATGAGTTCCTCGACCGCCGCGCGGACCTGGGCGGATTGGCCCTGCAATTCTTCGGCGGAGGTGGCGGATTGCTGCGCGAGGGCGGCGTTGGCCTGCGTGATCTGATCCATGCCGGCGACGGCGTGGTTCAGCTGGCCGATGCCTTCGCTCTGCTCGTGCGACGCTTGGGCAATCGAGCCCACCATCTCGTCGAGCTGACGGATTTTTTGGACGATCGAGTCGAGGCTCGCAGCCACCTGGCTGCTGATATGCGCGCCCTGCTCGCTCTTGGCGGAGGCGTCGGCGATCTTGGCGGCAGTTTCCTTCGCGGCCTGCGCGGAGCGCTGCGCGAGATTGCGGACTTCCTCGGCGACCACGGCAAAACCGGCTCCGGCTTCACCGGCGCGGGCGGCTTCGACGGCGGCGTTGAGCGCGAGGATGTTCGTCTGAAATGCGATCTCGTCGATCGTCTTGATGATCTTGGAAATTTCAGTGGAGGACGACTGGATGGCGCCCATCGCGCTGCGCATGGCCGCCATGTCGCGCGCGCCGGCGTCGGCCGTGGCGCGGGCTTCGGCAGCGAGGCCCTTGGCGGATTGCGCGCCCTCGGAATTGCGCTGCGTCATGCTCGCCATCTCGTGGAGCGAGGCGCTGCTCTCCTCGAGCGAGGCGGCCTGGCGGCTGGCGCCGTCGGACATTTGCGTCGAAACCTCGGCGACCTTGAGCGCGGCGGCGTGGGTTTGCGCAGACTCGGCGGCGAGCTGATCGGCGATGGTGGAAATCGGGCGCGTGATGCTGCGGATGACGAACCACGCGGCGAAGATGCCAATGAGGCCGCCCGCGCCGGTGAAGGTGAGCACCTGGATCTCGTTGCGGCGTTGCTCAGTGCGCATGCGGTCTTCCAGCGAGGCTTGGAACTCCGCAACGGAGTCCTTCACTTTCACGAGGGCCGCGGTGAACTGCGGCGCGATGCGGTTGAGCTGGCCGGTGATGAGGCCGTTGCGTTCCTGCTTGGCGGCAATGATGTCGTTCAACGCGCTGGCGTAGGCGCCGGCGGCGACGGCGAGAGACTTCAGGAGGGCGTCCTTGTTTTCGTCCTTCAGCGAGGCGTCGAGCTTCACGAGCTCTTCCTGATCCTGCTGCATCTTCACGATCGCCTCGGAGACGCCGGCGATGGATTTCTTCGCCGCGTCCGCGAAGTCGAGACGGGAGGTGAGCATGAAGGAATTCGCTAGGCTCGAGCTTTCGAAGTAAGCCTTGAGCGCGTTCGAGACCTTGAAGGCGCCGTTCATGTCGCCGTTGTTCTTGGCGTCGGCGAGGACCTTCTGCAGGCCGGCGGCGATCTCGTCGCCGCGGGGGGTGAGCTGCTCGGCGACGACGGTATCGAGCTTGCCGGTGATGACGACGATCTTCTGGAACGCGTCGTCGTATTGCACCAGGAGCTTCGCCGCATCGGTCACCTGCGCAGCGCGAGTCGGCTCGGTGATGATCTTGGCGGCGACGGTCATCTCCTGATCTAGCTTGTGCTTGGCTGCCTTGTAGGCCTGCGCGTGCTCGGTATCCGAGACCGCGAGATATTCATTCACCTGCAGCTTGACCTCGATCATCGCGGCGGCGAGGCCGGCGGCGGTGTTGGTCTCCTTGGCGCTGCCGGCGTATTCGGAGAGTTTGCGGCCGGAGGCGCCCAGCGCGATCCACGCCACTGCGGCGATGGCTCCGAGCAGAACGAACACAAGAGTGAATCCGAGCGCGATGCGACGCCCGATGGTCAGAGTGCGAGTGGACATGACAGGAACAGGGAGGTGAACAGGGAGAGGGATGCAGGGACTTACTCGTCGCTAATGCTGAACTGGATCGGGATGCTGACTTTCAGCGGGACCGGAGTGCCGTCTTTCTTGGCGGGCTTGAACTTCCACTTCCGCAACGCATCGAGCGCGGGCTGCACGAAGGCGTCGTTGGAGGCTTTTTCGACGACCGGCTCGGTCACGTTGCCTTTTTCGTCGATGATGCACTTGATGGTCACCACGCCGCCGGTGCCTTCGCGCCGCATCTCGGGCGGGAACTTCGGGGGCACCATACGAACGGGGACGGGAGCCTCGATACCCGTTTCTGCCCGCACGGCCACCGAGCCGAGGGAAAGGGCGAGAACGGCCAACAGTAAGAGCAAGGGGATTTTCATGACTGCATCGGGCTACATCGGACAAACGCGCCCATTCCTTTAGTTAATTTCGAGTAACAATCCCCGAAATGAGGCCCGCTCCAACAATATCGGCTCACGCCGTGCCCGCCTGAAGGAGAGAAACCCTACCCAGCGTGCATAAGTGTTGCCCGCTTCCGCTGCGGCCCCAAACGTGCACTTCCCGTGCTCGCTCGCGATTTGAAGCTCAGCCTGATTGCCCGCAACGCCGCCTGGTTCGCACTCGCGCTCGGCCTGCTCGGTCTGATCGGCTGGGCGACCGAGATCGATATTCTGCGCCGGCTGTGGCCGACCTGGAAGCCGATGCACCCGAATAGTGGCGTCGGTTTGATCGCCGCGGCGGTCAGCCTGCTGCTGCTGCAACAGCCCGGCAGTGGCGCGCGACGCATCATCGGCCAGGGGCTCGCTCTGCTAGTCGCGATCGCCGGCGCATCCGCTGCCGTGGGGATCATGATGGGATTCGATTTTGGCCCGCTCGCCGGCCCGACCACGGCCACCGTGAGCGCACGCCTGCCGACCACGCTCGTCAACACGGCCCTGCCGCTCTGTTTCGCCGGGCTCGGGCTGCTCGCCTTGGCGCACGAGCGTCGCCACTGGTTCGGCGTCTCGAACTGGCTCGGTCTCGCGGTGGCGAGTTTCGCGCTGCTTACCCTTGGCGGCACGGCAGTCAACCCGGCGGGAGCTTCGATTTCCATGATGAGCGGTGCCGGTCTGCTCGCGCTCGGCATCGGCATCGTGTGCGCGCGGCTGAGTGGCGAGTTGATGTCAGTGTTTTCGCGCGCGCATCCGCTCGGCTACTTCTCGCTCGTGCTGATGGCCATCGGGCTGTTCGTGCCGGTGCTCCTGTTCATGGCGCTGAGCTGGTGGCTGCTGCCCGTGCTCCCGGAGCTGCACGACACGGGCCTGCTCCTCGACATGGCCTACAGCGTGGTGATTTTCGGCGTGCTGACCTACGCCCTGCGGCGGATGGATACGCTCGACCAGCGCCGCGCCGATGCGGAGGCCTCGCGCGACGCCCTGCTGGCGCGTTTGCAGCAACAAGCCGCCAACCTCGAGGTGCTGGTGGGCGAGCGCACCCAGGAGCTCCAGAAGACCACCGAGCGCCTCGATCTCGCGCTGCGCGCCGGCGGCTTCGGCGTGTGGGATTGGGACCTGGTGAACAAGCGCGTTTATTGGGACCCGCGCCAATGTGCGCTCTACGGCTATACGCCGGAGGAATTCGACGGCACCACGGGCGCGTGGCTTGCCCGCATGCATCCGGACGACCGCGAACAGGTGCAGGACGAGATCGGACGCGCGCTCGCCGCGGACGAAGGCTTCGAAACGCAATTCCGCACGCGTCTGCCCGATGGCACCGAGCGCCACGTCCAGACGCTGGGGGTCCTGCGCCGTGACGCCAACGGCCGCGTCATCCGTGTCGTCGGCATCGACCGCGACGTCACCGACGAGGACGCGCGCGCCCGTGAACTTGCCTCGCTGAACGACCGCCTCCAACTCGCGATCAAGGCCACCGGCTACGGCGTGTGGGAAATGGACCTGGCGACGCGCCAGATGATCTGGGACGACCGCATGCTCGAAATTTACGGCATCGAGCGCAGCGCCTTCAGCGGCGAAGCACACGAATGGCACGACCGCGTGCTGCCCGAGGACGTCGCGCAGGACGACCAAGCCATCGCCGATGCGATCGCGGGCAAGACGCCGATTTATCAGAACAGTTTCCGCCTTCGCCGCCCGGACGGTTCCCTGCGGCACATCGAAGCGCTCGGCATTATCCAGCGCGAGCGCGACGGGCGGGCCGTTCGCATGGTCGGCCTCGACCGCGACGTCACCGAAGCGAAGGAATTGCGCGAGGAGCTGCGCATTTCGCAGGAACGTTGGCAACTCGCCCTCTCGGGCACGAACGACGGCGTGTGGGACTGGGACCTCGCCACGCACCAGATTTTCCGCGACACCCGCTATGCCGCGATGCTGGGCTATCTGGTCGAAGAGCTCCCGGCGCGCCACGTCTGGCTGGACCTCGGTCACGCCGACGACGTCAGCCACGTCGAGCGGGCGATGGAAGATCACCTCGCCGGCCGCACCCCGATTTACCAGGCGGAATACCGCCTGCGCCACAAGGACGGACACTGGGTCTGGGTGCTCGGCCGCGGCAAAGTGGTGGCGCGCGACAGCAACGGTCACCCGACGCGCGTCGTCGGCACGCAGACCGACATCACCCAGCGCAAGGAACTCGAGGAACGCCTCCGGCACGGCGAGGAAATGTCGCTGCAGCTCTCCCGCCTCGCCCACATCGGCGCGTGGGAATGGGATCTCAACACCGCGCGGCTCACGTGGTCGCCGGAGATGTTCCGCATCCACGAAGTCGAACTCGGCTTCGAACCCACGCTGGAAAAGACGCTCTCCTTTTATCCGCCCGAGGCCCGCCAGACCCTCACCGACGCGATGGAACACGCCGTGCGCGCCGGCGCCGGGTTCGATCTCGAACTACCTTTCATCAACGCCCGCGGCCACAAGCTCTGGGTTCGCGTGCTCGGCCGCGCGCAGCTCAAGGACGGTCGCGCCACGCGGCTCTACGGCGCGTTCCAGGACATCACCGGCCGCCGCGACGCCGAGGAAATGCGCCGCCAGCTCGAGGGCCAGTTGTTCCAGGCGCAGAAAATGGAAACGCTCGGCACGCTCGCCGGCGGCATCGCGCACGATTTCAACAATCTCCTCACCGGCATTCTCGGCTATCAGGATCTCGCGCTGGACACGCTGCCCGAGGACGACGCCGCCCGCAATTATCTCGGCGCCGCGCGCGACGCCTCGCTGCGCGCCCGTGAACTGGTGGACCAGATTCTCACGTTCAGCCGGCAGGCCGACAGCGAGAAAGTGCCCGTCAGCTTCACGCAAGTCGTCGAAGACGCGCGCCGCTTCCTCCGCGCCACCGTGCCCGCCACGATTCGCATCGAGGTCGACACCTCCGCCGCCTGCGGCCGCGTGCTCGCCGACGCGACGCAGATCCACCAGGTATTGCTCAACCTCGGCTCAAACGCCGCGCACGCTATGCGCGCGACCGGCGGAACGATGCGACTCCTGCTCACCCAGACCCACCTCGACGAGGAGGCCGCGAGCGCGCTCAGCAACGTCGCTCCCGGCGACTACGCACGCCTCGACTTCTCCGACACCGGCCACGGCATGGACGAGGAGACGCGCAAACGCATCTTCGATCCGTTCTTCACGACCAAGGAAGTCGGCCAAGGCACCGGCCTCGGCCTCTCCGTCGTGCACGGCATCATCCAAGCGCACCGCGGCGCGATCACCGTCGACAGCGCGCCGGGCAAAGGCGCGACGTTCACGCTCTTCCTGCCGATCGCGCAACAGCCGTCGACCGAATCGACCGCGCCGATGGATCTCGTGCCGCGCGGCAGCGGCGAGTTGATCGCGGTGGTGGACGACGAAGACATCGTCCGCAGCTTCGCGCAAATGGCGCTCGAAAAAAACGGCTACCGCGTCGCCTCGTTTGATTCGCCCGCGCAATGCCTCGAAGTCGTCCGGCGCAACGCGGCGGACTACTCGGTGCTGCTCACCGACCAAACAATGCCGGTGATGAAGGGAATCGAACTCGCCGCGGAGATCCGCACCTTCGCGCCGCAACTGCCGGTCGTGATCATGTCCGGCTACTTCTCGCGCATCTCGCCCGAGAAACTCGCGCAGATCGGCCACGTCGCCCTGCTCTCGAAACCTTTCACGAACGAGGAACTCGCCCGCGCGATGCACCGCGCGATCAGCGGCGAGCCGACGAAGGGGTGACGATCGCGCGAGGCGATGAGAATTGTTGAGCCATGAGGATATTCGCGGCGGCGGCCTTGCTCGTGGCAATCTGCGCCAGCGGCTGCGTGAGCCGCCCGCCGGCCTCCAGCCCACCGATCGGGCAACCCGTTGTGCGATGGACGAGTGGCAAGAGCACCGTCGCGCTTCCGCTCGCGGTCGTGACCGAAGACGACGCCCCGACTGATCTCGCCGTCTTTCTGCCGTTTCTCGGCACGGAGGAGCTTTTCGTGATCGATACCGGCGCCAGCCGCACCTGGATCTCGCCCGAGCTATGTCTGATCAAGGGGCTTGTCGCGACAGAGGACGTGATCGTTCAAGGTTTGGGCAGTTCGAAGACGGTGTTCAAACGAACCGCGGCGACACGCGTCGATCTGGGCTTCGCCGTCATTGAGCATTGGCCGCTGATGGTGGGGAAAATACCGATGATCGAGCGGCGCAACTCGCATTGGGAGCGTGAAGGGCTGCCCGTGGTGCGTGGTCTGCTCGGCGCCGATCTGTTGCACGCGCTGGGAGCCACCATCGATTATCGTGAGCGGCAGATCCGCTTTCAACGGCCCGGCCAGGGCGACAGAAAGCCGCGCCCTGATACGCAAAACGCCCGGCTTCCTCGTCGGAAACCGGGCGTCTGAAAATGGAGCCAACAACTGGACTTGAACCAGCGACCCGCGCTTTACGAAAGCGCTGCTCTACCAACTGAGCTATGTTGGCGAAAGAACGAGGGGCCGATTTCGCGGAGCGGCCCGCTTACTGGCAAGCACGTTTTTATCCCGAACGCGGCACGACGCAAATTTCCGCCAGTCCAGATACTTCATGCGGCGTGAAAGGTGTAACGGAGCGCAACGTAGGGCGCGGACTCCGCTCCACACCGCGAGTTTGCGGCGGCGAAGGGATGGCCGGCCCGCTGTGCGTCCGGTCTTCTCGCTGCGCTCGGAACGCCGCCCTACCTCAGACTCGGCGAAACGAACGGAAGATTGCTCGTTGCTCCCCCACGCGTTCCTCGCGCCATCGACTGTCTGAACGCTACGAGCGCTCGCTCTGATTCGCCCCTGCACGCCTCTTCCGGACACAAAAAAACCGGGCCCTCCGCCCGGTTGCGGTGATTAAGTGGGTGGAAGATTCTCTGGCAGCGGCGCACCGCGTTAACGGCGCGCCGATTCGGAAGCGCAGTAGTTTTTAGAGGCAGGCGCCGGCGCGAACGAGGATTTCGTCGCGACGTTGGCGAGCAGTCTCGAGGTCTTTAGTCTCGAGCGACATCCGGACGCGCGACTTGGTGAGCGGCGTCGGGTGCACGGTGTAGTGCACATACCACGTTCCGTTGTTGTTCCAGAGGTGGTGGTTCGGGTTCGACTCGCGCACGCGCACCGAAGTGCGCGGGAACGCGAGCGAGGGATCGACGGCGCCGACCGAGCGACGAATGGCGTCGCGCGGGGCTTCCATCGTGCCACTGGAAGTGGCACCGACCTCGGAGCTGTAGCGGTTGGTTGTAGCGATCATGGGAAACAGGAGAGCAGAAATCAGTTCCGCGCGGCAGCGAGGCGCTCGCGGATGGCCGCGCCCATTTGCGCGGTCGTCAGCGGCTTCGTGGCGCCGAGGTCGCCCGTGAGCTGGCCGGCGTCGATCGTCGCGGAGACGGCGGCCTCGACGGCCTTCGCCTCGGCTTCGAGACCGAGCGAGTGGCGGAGCAACAGGGCGGCGGAAAGAATCGTGCCGGTGGGATTGGCAATGCCTTTGCCGGCGATGTCGGGTGCGGAGCCGTGAATCGGCTCGTAGAGGCCGATGCGGCCTTCGCCGAGCGAGGCGCTGGGGCACATGCCGAGTGAGCCGGCGAGCACGGCGGCTTCGTCGGTGAGGATGTCGCCGAACATGTTTTCGGTGACGATCACGTCGAACGACGGCGCGTGCGTGATCAGGCGCATGGCGCAGGAATCGACGAGCTGGTGCTCCAGCTTTAC
Source organism: Verrucomicrobiota bacterium (assembly GCA_023432225.1). GTDB lineage: Bacteria > Verrucomicrobiota > Verrucomicrobiia > Opitutales > Opitutaceae > Didemnitutus. The sequence continues at coordinate 67,822 of JAEYUW010000046.1, read as the reverse complement.
GTCAGGGAACTCCTTGCCGACCTCGATCGCCACCTTGCGCCAGAGCCGGGAGGATTCGAGCACGTTGGCCTTGTCGACCGAGGTGACGAGCTTCCGGCGCTGTTGCGCAAGCTGGAAGGCGAGTTTCACGATACGTCGAATCTCGGCCTCGGTGTAGACGAGCGTGTCGATGGCGCGCTCGCCGTCGGGCGTCTGCTCGCGTCCCTTAGGAGTTCCGAAATAGAGTCCACCGGTGAGTTCGCGAACGACGATGAAGTCGACTCCGGCCACGCGTTCGGGCTTGAGCGGAGAAAGCTTGGCGAGCGCGGGATGCGGGCTGATGGGCCGGAGATTGGCGTAAAGTCCGAGCGCCTTGCGGATCGCGAGGAGGCCTTGCTCGGGGCGAACTTTGGCCTGCGGGTCGTCCCATTTAGGTCCACCAACGGCGCCGAGCAGCACAGCATCCGCGCGACGACAGCCCTGAAGCGTTTCGTCCGGAAGTGCAGTGCCGTGGCGATCGATCGCACAGCCGCCCAAAAGGTGCTCGGTGAATTGAAATTGGTGACCATAGTGACTCGCCACATCGGAGAGCAGAAGTCGTGCCTCCTGGACGACTTCGGGGCCGATGCCGTCCCCGGGGGTGAGTGCGATGGTTGCCTTCATTGATGCTGAGTATTTTGCACGGGAAATAACGGCCGTGCGCCGCGTGGATTGGGAATTGCTGACCAACCGTTTTTTTACACGGCGGCCGGCGTTTTCGTGGAAACGGGAGTGAGCCCGAACTCGTAGCCATCGGCCAATGCGAGCCAAGTGGCTTCGAGAATGTTCGTGCCGGCGCCGACGGTGCTCCACCGCGCGTCGCCGTTGTGCCAGTCGATCAGCACGCGCGTGATCGCAGCGGTGCCGGCCCCGGTGTTCAGGATGCGGACCTTGTAGTCGGCGAGGTGAATGCCGCGGACCACCGGGAAATGCGGCTCGAGCGCCTTGCGCAGCGCGCGGTCGAAGGCGTGCACCGGACCGTCGCCGCTGGCGGCGGTGTGCACCTCGTCCGCCTCGACCTGGAGCTTGATCGTCGCGTCGGCGAAGCGCTTCTCGTCGTGCCGCGTCACCATAACGCGGTAGTCGATCAGCTTGAACGGCGCCGCGTAATCCGCCGCGCGACGCCGCACGAGCAGCGCGACGCTGGCTTCGGCGGCCTCGAACGAGAAACCCTCGTTCTCCAGCGCCTTGATGTCCTCGACGACCTTCGCGCCGGTCTGCGCGTCGAGTTCGGTGAGGCCGAAATTCTCAGCTTTCGAAACGAGGTTGGCGCGACCGGAGAGTTCGCTGACGACCACGCGCATCTCGTTGCCGACCTTCGTCGGGTCGATGTGCTGATACGCGTCCGGGTGACGAAGCATCGCCGAGACGTGCACGCCGGCCTTGTGCGCAAACGCGCTGCGGCCGACGTAGGCCATGTGCTCGTTGAGCGAGAGGTTCGCGACTTCGGCGACGAAGCGCGCCACGTCGTGCAGGCGCGGCAACGAACCTTCAGGCAGCGCGCGCAGACCGAGCTTCAGCTCGAGATTCGGCACGACGATGCAGAGGTTCGCGTTGCCGCAGCGTTCACCGTAGCCGTTGATCGTGCCCTGCACGTGCGCGGCGCCGGCGCGGACGCCCGCGATGGTGTTGGCCACGCCGCAACCCGTGTCGTCGTGCGTGTGCATGCCGATGCGCTGTGAGGGACCGAAACGCGCGCGGACCGCGCGGACGATCTCCTCAACCTGCCACGGCAGATGACCGCCGTTGGTGTCGCAGAGCGTCAGCGTCTCCGCCCCACCCTTCTGCGCCGCGGCGAGCGTCTTGAGCGCGTAATCGGAGTTCGCGTCGAACGCGTCAAAGAAATGCTCCGCGTCGTAGATCACGCGCTTCCCCTGCCCGCGCAGGTAAGCGACGGTGTCCTCGATCATGCGCAGGTTCTCGTCGAGCGTCGTGCGCAGCACTTCCTCGACCTGCATGACGGAGGACTTGCCGAAGATGCAGCAGACCTCCGTGCCGGCCGCGACGAGCGCCTGGACGCTCGGATCGTCGGCGGGGGCGATGTTGGCGCGGCGCGTGGCGCCGAAGGCGACGATCTTCGCCGTCTTCCATTGGCGCGTGCGAGCGGCGTCGAAGAACGCGGCGTCCTTGGGATTTGAGCCCGGCCAGCCGCCCTCAATGAAGGTCACGCCGAGTTCATCGAGTTTCTGCGCGATGCGCAGTTTGTCCTCGAGGGAATATGAGATGCCCTCGGTCTGCGCGCCGTCGCGCAGCGTGGTGTCGAAGACTTCAACGGTCGCGGGAAGATTCGGATCGCGGCTCATGGTGCGGAAAACGTGGAGGTGGTAGGGCCGGCTTCAGCCGGCCTGAAGGATGCGCGCGAGCATGCTGCAGCCCCGGTCAAGGTCGCGCGGTGCGCGGTGGCGGGAGTTTTTTGGGACCGGCTGAAGCCGGTCCTACTGCGAAGACCTTCGCTCATGTCGCGGTGGCTTCGGCGGGAACGCTCGACTTCTGCGCGTGCACCGGCGCGGCGGTCTGCCGCGAGAGCACGAGGTTCACGGCCGCGAGGTAAGCTTTCGCACTCGCGACAATGATGTCGGTATCGGCACCGTGACCGTGCGCGGAGCGCTGGTCGTCGTGCTTCACGCGCACGGAAACTTCGCCGAGCGCGTCGATGCCTTCGGTGACGGCGTTGACGACGAACTCGAGCAGTTCGACCGGCACGCCGACGATCGTGGCGATCGCCTTGTAGCTCGCGTCGACCGGACCAGTGCCGACGGCGGCATGGACGTGCAGTTTGCCATCCGGCCCCTTGAGGCGGACCGTCGCCGTCGGGAGTCCGGTCGTGCCGCACGCCACTTGGAGATCCTGCAACGTCCAGAGTTCGGGCGCCTGCGTGCGCTCGTCGCTCGCGAGCGCGATGAGATCGGCGTCGTGCACCGATTTCTTGCGATCGGCGAGTTTCTTGAACTCGGCGAACGCACGCGCGAGTGCTTCGCCTTCGAGCGGATAACCGAGTTCGGCGAGGCGTTTCGAGACGGCGTTGCGGCCGGAGTGTTTGCCGAGCACGAGCGTCGTCTGCGTGGCGCCGACGTCCTCGGGGCGCATGATCTCGTAGGTCTGCGCGTTCTTGATCATGCCGTCCTGGTGGATGCCGGACTCGTGCGCGAAGGCGTTGGCGCCGACGATGGCCTTGTTCGGCGGGACGGGATAACTGGTGACGCGCGAGATGAGCTTCGAGGCGCGGCAGAGCTGCTTCGTGTCGATCCCGCTGTGCAGGCCGAGCTTCTCGCCGCGCGTGCGGATGGCCATGACGAGTTCCTCGAGCGAGGCGTTGCCCGCGCGCTCGCCGATGCCGTTGAGCGTGACTTCCGCCTGGCGCGCGCCGGCGCGGAGGCCCGCGAGCGTGTTGGCGACGGCGAGGCCGAGATCGTCGTGGCAGTGCGTGGAAATGATAACGTCCTTCGCGCCGGGCGTGTTCGCGATGACACCGGCGATCATCGCGCCGTATTCGTCGGGCATCGTGTAGCCCACGGTGTCGGGGATGTTGAGCGTGGTCGCGCCGGCTTTGATGACGGCGGCGAGCACCTCGTAGAGAAATTGCGGATCGCTGCGGCCAGCGTCCTCGGGCGAGAACTCGATATCGGCGCAGAGCGAGCGCGCGAACGTCACCATCTCGACCGCACGCGCTACGACCTCGGGTCGCGTCATGCGGAGCTTGTGCTGCAGGTGAATGTCGCTCGTCGCGAGGAAAGTGTGGATGCGCGGGCGCTTCGCGCCTTTGACGCCTTCCCACGCGGTCGCGATGTCGTTGCGCGTGCAGCGTGCGAGGCCGCAGATGATCGGCGGCTCGGCTTGCGGGCGTCCTTCGATCGGCGTTTGGCCGACCTCGGCCGCGATCGCTTGGACCGCCGCGAGGTCGTCGGGCGACGCCGCGGGGAACCCTGCCTCGATCACATCGACGCCAAGTCGCGCCAGCGTGCGGGCAACCTCAAGCTTTTCGCTGGAGGTCATGGAGGCGCCGGGAGCTTGCTCGCCGTCGCGCAGGCTGGTGTCGAAAATGCGGATGTAGTTCGAGTCCATGGCAGGTGCGGGTTGAGAAACGAAAAACGCAGCGGTTATCGCTGCGTGGAGGGGCGCGGATCGCGCGGAGAGGAAAACAAAGGATTAACGAAGACGAACGAGTCGGGGACGCCGGCGACGGAAGGACGCGTCGCGGGCTCGGCGGCGGGGCGCTGGCTGCGCGGGTCCGCATGGGCATCGTTCGGCGAGAACAAGTCCGTCACGCGAAAGGATTCTTCGCTGCGGTTGGAGGAGGCAGGTTTGTTCATGGCGATTCGTTGTTCAGAAATCGGAGGAGTAAAGGCGGGCGGCCGCGAGCGACCGCCCGCCGGGGTAACACAACACCAAATCGGTTACTTGGAGATGACGACCGGGTTGAGGAACGGCATCATCCCGCGGAGCTTCACGCCGACCTTCTCGATCGGTTGGCTACGCTCCTTTTTGCGGAAGGCGTTCATCGTCTTGCGACCGTGCTTCTCGTTTTCGTCCATGAAGCGCTTGGCGAACTTGCCGCTCTGGATGTCGGCGAGGATGCGCTTCATTTCCTGCTGCGTTTCTTTCGTGATCACGCGCGGGCCGCTCTGATAATCGCCCCACTCCGCCGTGTCGGAGACAGAGTAGCGCATGTAGTTCAGGCCGCCGCGATACATGAGGTCGACGATGAGCTTCAGCTCGTGGAGGCACTCGAAGTAGGCGATCTCGGGCTGATAACCGGCGTCGACGAGCGTCTTGAATCCGGCCTTCACGAGCTCGGAGCAACCGCCGCACAACACGGCCTGTTCGCCGAACAAGTCGGTCTCGGTTTCCTCGGTGAACGTCGTCTCGAGCACGCCGGCGCGAGTGCAGCCGATGCCGCGCGCGTAAGAAAGCGCGAGCGCCTTGGCCTTGCCGGAAGCGTCCTGGTGCACGGCGTAGAGTCCGGGGACGCCGCCGCCCTCCTGAAACACTTCGCGCACGCGGTGGCCGGGGCTCTTCGGAGCAACCATGCACACGTCGACATCTGCCGGCGGCTTGATGCCACCGAAGCGGATGTTGAAGCCGTGGGCGAAGAACAGCGCCTTGCCCTTCGTCAGGTGCGGGGCGACGGACTCGCGATAGACGCGCGCGGCGACGTGGTCGGGCACGAGCATCATGATGACGTCGGCCCATTTCGCGACGGCCTCGACGGTGTCGACCTTCAGGCCGGCCTTCTTGGCCTTCGGGCGGGACTTGGAGTCCTTCGCCAGACCGACGCGGACGTCGACGCCGCTGTCGCGGAGATTGAGCGCGTGGGCGTGGCCTTGGGAGCCGTAGCCGACGATCGCAACTTTGCGGGCGCGGATCAGCGAGAGGTCCGCCTGCTTGTCGTAATAGATTTTAGCCATGATTAAAAACGAGGGATGTGGGGTTGGTGTTGTTCGTGGGTTCTGTAGGGCTCGACCTTGCGTCAAGCCTAGGCCTCACACGAGGTGAGGCCCTACAAATGCGTTCAGCGCGGAGCCTCCGGCGTGAAATGCGAGTCGCCGAAAAAATCGTAGTCCGCCGCCGCCGGTGCAGGCTGGGCGGAAGACGATTCGTCGAAAAACTCGGTGAGCGATGGCGCGCGGGCATCCGTGCGCTGATCGCTGAAAGCTGACAGCTGATTGCTCATCGTCATACAGACATCGAGATGCCGGCGTGACTGTGGTCGTCGGCCGCGGCGCCGTTGCGCACTTCGGCGCGGACGAGCGGCGGGTTGGCCGAGAGCTTGTCGTGGCCGCGCGCCATCGAGACGGAGCCGGTGCGGACGAGTTCGAGGATGCCGTAGGGACGCATCACCATCTCGAACTTGCCGATCTTTTCCGGCGTTCCGGTGACTTCGATGACGACGGACTCCTCGTCGACGTCGACCACGCGGGCGCGAAAGACATCGACGAGTTCGAGCACCTGCGAACGCGTGTCGGGCGTGACCTTGACCTTCACGAGACCGAGCTCGCGGTTGAGCGCGGGCTTGTGCGTGAGATCGTCGACGCGGATGACGTTGACGAGTTTGTAGAGGTTGGCCTCGACGATGCGCGCGCCGGCGTCGGTGGCGTCGACCACGACGGTGAGGCGCGAGACGCCGGCCTGCTCGGTGCGGCCGACGGTGAGCGAATCGATGTTGAAGTTGCGGCGGCGGAACAGCGAGGCGACGCGGTTCAGCACACCGGGCACGTCCTCGACGTAGGCGATGAGAGTGTGTTTCGGCATGGTGGAGTTCTCCTCAGGTTAGCGGCGCTTGCCGGACTTGGCGGTTTTCGTCGCAACGGTGCGGCTCGATTTCTTGGCCGGCGCGGCGGATTTTTTCTTCAATGACGGCGCTTGCTTGCGCTGGGCGGCCGGCACGGTGGCTGCGCGCGACTCGCCGCCCGTAAGCGTGAGTTCGGAGACGGCGGCGGTTTCGCCGTTGGGCATCTGCCACTCCTTGTCCGCGCCGGTTTCGACGAGGACGTCGCGCTTCGGACGGCGGATCATCGCGTCGAGGTCGGCGCCGGCGGGAACCATGGGGAACACGGCGTCCTCCTGCTCGACCACGAAATCGACCACCGTTGTGCGCTTGTCGGCGAGCGTGGCTTTCACGGTGGCGTTTACCTCGGCGCGCTTGTCGCAGCGCAGACCGTTGAGGCGGTAGGCTTCGGCGAGTTTGACGAAATCCGGGCCCGTCATCGGCGTGGCGGCGTAGCGCTTGTCGTAGAAAAATTCCTGCCACTGGCGCACCATGCCGAGGAACGCGTTGTTGATGATCGCGACGTTGACCTTGATGCCCTCCTGCTCGGCCGTGGCCAGTTCGCACGAAGTCATCTGGAAGCCGCCGTCGCCGACGACCACCCATACGTCCTTTTCCGGGCAGGCGAACTTGGCGCCGATGGCCGCGGGAAGCGCGAAACCCATCGTGCCGAGGCCGCCGGAGGTGATGAGCGAGCGAGGCTTCTCGTGGCGATAATACTGCGCTTCCCACATCTGGTGCTGGCCGACGTCGGTGACGACGATTGTCTCGCGGTCTTTCGTGGCGCGCCAGAGATCGTTGATCACGTGCGCGGCGTAGAGGTGGCCGTTGTCGGGCAAGGCCTGGATGTCGCGCACGGCTGAGTCGCCCTTCATCTCGGCGATCTTGCTCCACCACTCGCCGCGGTCCGACGTGCGGACCTTCGGGAGCAATTCCTCGAGCACTTCGCGGAGGTCGCCGATGAGCGGCACGTCGACGTGAACGTTCTTGTTCACCTCGGACGGATCGATCTCGACGTGGATCTTCTTCGCGTGCGGTGCGTAGGTCTTGAGGTTGCCCGTGACGCGGTCGTCGAACCGCATGCCGAGCGCGATCAGCAAGTCGGCTTGCTGAATGGCCTGGTTGACCCACGCCTCGCCGTGCATGCCCATCATGCCAAGATTGTATTGCGACGACGCCGGGATGACGCCGAGGCCGAGCAGCGTGACGGCGATCGGGATGCGCGCGGTGTCGGCGAGCTCGAGCACTTGCGCGGTGGCGCCGGAGAGCTTGATGCCCTGACCGGCGAGAATCACGGGGCGCTTCGCGGAGTTGATCAACTCGAGCGCGCGCTCGTATTCGCTCGGCAACGCGCGGAGACTCGGGCGATAGCCCGGGAGCTTCGGCGGCACCCCATCCCAGTCGAACTCAGCGGTGAGTTGCTGCGCGTCCTTCGTGATGTCGACGAGCACCGGGCCCGGACGACCGCTCTTCGCGATGTAGAACGCCTCGCGGATGACGCGCGCGATGTCGGCCGTTTTCGTGACGAGGTAATTGTGCTTCGTGACCGGGAGCGTGACGCCGGTGACGTCGGTCTCCTGGAACGCATCGGTGCCGAGCGCGCGCGAACCGACCTGACCCGTGATGCACACGATCGGGGACGAGTCCATCATCGCGGTGGCGATGCCGGTGACCATGTTCGTGGCGCCGGGGCCCGACGTCGCGATGGCGACGCCGACTTTGCCGCTGGCGCGCGCATAGCCGTCAGCCATGTGCGTGGCGCCCTGTTCGTGGCGCGTGAGGACGTGATGAATCTGCGGATACTTCGTCATCGCGTCGTAGGTCGGCAGGATCGCGCCGCCCGGGTAACCGAACACCACATCCACGCCTTCGCGGAGGAGGCATTCCCAGATGATTTCTGCGCCAGTGAGTTTCATGCGTGAAAGAATTTTTGGGGTTGGGAGGAAAACTCAGGAAGTCACCGCGCCCTGCGCGGCGGAGGAGACGGTGTTGGCGTATTTCGCCATGACGCCGCGCGTGTAGCGCGGAGCGGGCGGCGTCCAGCCTTGGCGGCGGGTGGAGAATTCCTCCGCGCTCACCTCGACGTGCAACTTGCGCGCGGCGACGTCGATTTCGACGATGTCGCCTTCGCGCACGAACGCGATCGCGCCGCCCACGAACGCCTCGGGTGCGACGTGGCCGATCGACATGCCGCGCGTCGCGCCGGAGAAGCGACCGTCGGTGAGCAACGCCACCGAGTCGGCGAGACCGGCGCCCGCGAGCGCGGCGGTGACGCCGAGCATCTCGCGCATGCCAGGGCCGCCCTTCGGCCCTTCGTAGCGGATGACGACGACATCGCCCGCCTTGATCTTCTGCGCGGTGGCCGCGGCCATCGCGTCCTCCTCGCAGTTGAACACGCGCGCCGGACCGCGGTGCTTTTGCACGCTGCTGCCGGCGACTTTGAGGACGCAGCCTTCCTCGGCGAGATTGCCGCGGAGGATGACGAGGCCGCCGTGCGGCTTGAAAGCTTTGGCGACGGGACGGATGACCAACTGGCCCGGCGCCTCGGGTGCGTTCTTCACTTCCTCGGCGAGCGAGCGACCAGTGACCGTCGGGCAACCGCCCGTGAGCAGGCCGCCTTCGAGCAGACGGCGCAGGAGCAGCGTGATGCCGCCGGCGGCGTGCATCTCGGTCGCGGTGTAGAGGCCGCCGGGCTTCAGCGTGGCGATCGTCGGCGTCTGATCGCTCAAACGATCGAAATCCTCGAGCGAGAGCGGCACGCCGACTTCGTGGGCGAGCGCGGTAAGGTGCAACACGGCATTGGTCGAACCGCCCGAGGCCGCAACGGAGCGGATGGCGTTTTCGAACGCCGGGCGGATGAAAATCTGCGCCGGACGCAGGTCACGCCGCACGAGATCGACCGCGATCTCACCGCAGCGGCGCGCCGCTTCGATTTTCTTCGGGTCGACCGCGGGAATGCCGTTCAGGCCCGCAGGCGAGATGCCGATGGCTTCCATGACAGTCGCCATCGTGTTCGCCGTAAACTGGCCACCGCACGAGCCGGCGGTCGGGCACGCGGCGTTCTCGACGCAGTTGAATTCCTTTTCGTCGATCTTACCGGCGTTGAACGCACCGACGGCTTCGAACACGTCCTGCACCGTCAGCGCCTTGCCGTGGTGCTCGCCGTGATTGATCGAGCCACCGTAGAGCGCGAGGCCGGGGATGTTGAGGCGGGCGAGCGCCATCATGACGCCCGGGTTGGTCTTGTCGCAGCCCGAGAGGCAGACGAGACCGTCGAGGTAATTGCCGCGCGCGACGAGCTCGATCGAGTCGGCAATGACTTCGCGCGAGATGAGCGAGGTCTTCATGCCCTCGGTGCCCATCGTGATGCCATCCGAGATGGAAACGGTGTTGAACTCCATCGGCGTGCCGCCCGCGGCGCGCACGCCCGCCTTCACCGCCTCGGCGAGTTCGCGCAGGTGGTAGTTGCATGGACCAATTTCGGTCCAGGTGTTCGCGATGCCGATGAGCGGCTTCTTGAGGTCTTCGTCGGTGAAGCCGACCGCCTTGAGCATGGCGCGAGCGGGCGCGCGGCTCACGCCCTCGGTGATCGCACGGGAGTTTTTACGGAGATCTTCGCTCATGCGCGTGCGGCCCCCGTGGCGAGGCGGTTGAGGTGGAGATTCAGCAGGGTTTTCATTCGGAAAAAAGAAAGGCCACCCGGGTTGGGCGGCCTTTTCGAAACTTGGGAGATTTATCTCTCTTTAGTTGTGCGAAAGCCGCCCGTTGGAGGGGGTAAGCAGAATGACGACCGCAATAATAAGAGCGGTGAAGAGGTGAAGGGAGACCTTGAGGCTCGACGTCATTCGAAAAAGAGACGGGCGAATTTCTGCGCGCCAGAGGAGAATCGGTCAACGGCGCTGTTTCTTTATGACAGCACTCACACCACGCGGCGAATCACGAACAGCGAAATCACGCTAACTGCCAGCCACAGAGTGATTCCCATGGCAAACGGCCGCCAGCCGACCGAGCGCAGGTTGTCTCGCGAGAGCGAAGCGCCGATCAAAAACAGCGTGACGGCCAGTCCTGCCTTCGCCGCACTGACCCAGAATTGATACACTTGAACCCCGGCCGGAAAAGCAGAAGCGAGCGCCGAGGCCGCTATAAAGAAGAGGACGAACCACGGAATCACGGCTTTAGCGCCCCGCTGCTTCTCGAACCACGCGGCGACCGCCACCATCGGTAGAATCCACAGCGCGCGCGCCAATTTCACCGGCACCGCGATGGCCAGCGAGGCCGCGGAGTATTTCGCCGCCGCGCCGACGACCGAACTCGTGTCGTGAATCGCGATCGCGGACCAATAGCCGAATTGCTCCGGCGTCAGCCCGACCGCATGGCCAACCGCCGGGAAAGCAAAAAGCGCCACCGCATTCAGCACGAACACGCAGCCCAGCGCCACGGACATCACGCCCGCTTCCGCGCCGAGCACCGGCCCCATCGCCGCGATCGCACTGCCACCGCAGATTGCCGTGCCCGTCGAAACCAAATGTCCGGTGACGCGTTCGACGGCAAACCACCGCGCCAACAGAAACCCGAGCCCCATCGTCGCCGCCAGCGTGAGCGCAGTCGTGACGACGCCAGTCGAGCCCGCTTTCACGACGGCGCTGAACTGGATGCCGAAGCCGAGTCCGACGACCGACCCTTGCAGCAGATATTTCTGCACCTTCGCCGCCCGTTTCGCGTCGGTGTTGCCCACGAAAACCGCAAAAACCAACCCGGCAAATAACGCCACCGGCGGCGTGACCCACGGCAGCGCGCAGGCACACGCGGCGATCCACAACGCGGGCGTTTTCCAAGTTGGCGGGACAGCGGCCATCGAACACCGTTGCCAGCTCTTGACCATCGACTCCAGCCGGGAAACAACCGCGTCCTCGCCCGCTTGAAAACCGATCTCTTCGACTACCCGCTACCCGAGCACCTCATCGCACAGACGCCCGCCGCGCAACGCGACGCCTCGCGCCTGCTGGTCGTGCACCGCGCCGAGCGGCGGATCGAGCACCGGCACTTTCGCGAGATCGGCGACTACCTGCGCGCCGGCGACACGCTCTTTCGCAACAACGCCGCCGTCATCCCCGCGCGTCTACATGCCCGCCGCCCGACCGGCGGCGCCGTCGAGTGCCTGCTGCTGCGCCCCGTCGAATTCGGCGTGGCGACAGGCGACGCCGACGACCAGAGCGCACATTCCTCCGGTTCAGCCAATCCGCAGTCCGCGATCCGCAATCCTCAATCGAGCGAATGGTGGTGCCTGCTGCGCCCCGGCCGCAAACTCCCGCCCGGCGAGACGTTCGGCCTAGCCGGCCAATTCATGGCGACTGTCCGCGAGAAAAATGCCGAAGGACTCTTCCGCGTCGCATTCGCATGCGACGGCGGCGCCGACATTCTCGCCGTCGCCAACCGCATCGGTGAGATGCCGCTTCCGCCCTACATCGCGGAACGCACGGAGGATTCCGCTAAAGCCGTCGACCGCGAACGCTACCAGACCGTCTACGCCGATCGCGGACACCAAGTCGCCGCCGCTGCGCCGACCGCCGGCCTGCACTTTACGCCGCAACTGCTCGACGAACTCGCGCGCGCCGACGTGCGCTTCGCGGACGTGACGCTCCATGTCGGACTCGGCACGTTTCGTCCGATCACCGCCGAAAACGTCGAGGAGCACGTCATCCACCGCGAAGTCTACGAAGTGCCCGTCGCGACGCAGGCCGCACTGTTCACCCCGTCCCGCGCCGCCGCACCGTCCGCGCCTAAGCTCGCCAGCGCGTCGCGCCGCATCGCCGTCGGCACCACCTCGCTGCGCACGCTCGAGGACTTCCGCCGGCGTCACGCCGCGCCTCTCGGGCGCGACTACTTTGGCGAAGCCGACATCTACGTCTATCCGCCCGCAACGTTCGCCGCAGTCGACGCATTGATCACGAATTTCCACCAGCCCCGTTCCACGCTGCTCTGCCTCGTCGCCGCGTTTCTGGCACCCGGCAGCAGCGACGGCGTGGAGTGGTTCCGCGAAATCTACTCCGAGGCCGCGGCGCGCGGCTATCGCTTCCTGAGTTACGGCGACGCCATGCTGATCCTCTAGGCGCGCCGCGCCGCCTCATACTCCGTTCACACCAGACATGGCGTATTACGCCATATTCCCTCTGAAAACAGGCCGGTGGGACTTGTGGCGTAATACGCCATTTACGGGCTCACGCGCGCAGCCGGCACCGCGACGGTCACGACGAAACTCAGCACCACCACCGAGCAACATCATCGTCTGCGAGAGGCCGTGCGAAAAATTAGTTGCGTTTGCAACAAAGCCGCCCTTCTTCCGGCGCTCACTCGTCCACGCCATGAAGAAAACCATCCGCCTGCTCGCGCTCGTCCTCGCCCTCGGCACCGTCTCGTTCTGGGCCGCGAAGGGCGCGTACCGCGGTTGGAGCCAGGACCGCGTGCCGGTTAAGCAAGTCGACGAGATCACCGGGCTCGAGCACATCACCTACGAGGATCGTTACGTGCCCGGCGTCGACTTCCTCGGCGGTGGGCTCGGCATCTCGGCGCTCCTCTTGGTCGTATCTTTTTTCGTCCGTCAAAAACCCAACTCCACCACATGAAGAAATCCCTGTTCGCTTCCCTCCTCGCCCTCGTCTCGGCCGCCGCGCTGTCCGCGGCTCCGATTTCCTTCGATTTCAAGGATCCGAAGGGCGTGAACGCCGTCCAATTCCACCTCGACTCGCTGCTTGAGCCGATCTCCGGCACCGCCGGCGGCATATCCGGCACCGTCAGCTTCGATCCGGCGGCCCCCGCGGCCACCACGGGCAAGATCGTCGTCGCTACGTCCTCGCTCACCGTCTCGAATAAAATGATGACGGAGCACCTGCTCAGCCCGAACTGGATTGACGCTGCCGCGAATCCGGAAATCTCGTTCGACGTCACCAAGCTCGACAACGTCGTCACCAAGGGCAACGAGACCACCGCCACCGCGCACGGCAAGTTCACGCTCAAGGGCGTGAGCAAGGACATCGCCGTTCCGGTGAAGATCACCCACCTGGCCGGCGCGTTCGGCAAGCGCATCGGCAAGCCCGAGGTCAAAGGTGACCTGCTCGTCATCCGCGGCGAGTTCACCATCAACCGCGGCGACTACGGCATCCAGCCGGGCAAGAACGAAGACAAGGTGAACCCCGAGGTGAAGCTCTCCCTCGGCATCGTCGGCAGCGCCCCGCAGGCCTGATCGACCGCCTGATTTCCCTCCACGCAAGAAGGACGGCCGCGAGGCCGTCCTTTCTTTTTGCCCGCGCCTTGTTACCGTCCGCGCGTGACCGCCGACGAACTGCAACACCTGATCGAAGACGCGACCTTCGACTACACGATGGGCGACAATGATGCCGCGCTGGCCAAGCTCGCGCGCGCCACCGCCGCCGCGCCCGACTCGTTCGCGGCCTGGCACGCCGCCGCGGAAATCAATTTCAGTTTGCGCCGCTTCGACGACGCCCTGCGCGCAGCTGAGCAAGCGCACCGTTTGCGGCCTGACGACCTCTTCATCAATACGACCCTCTCGCGCGTCTGGATGGAAAAAGGCGACAAGGCCAAGGCCGAGCACTTCGGCGCCCAAGCGAAGATCGCCAGTTGGAAGGAACAGCTGAAGAATCCGGACGCGGCGAAGGGGCTGTAGCGGGAAACGCGAGGCAACCCACCGGCGCGGCGCCGAAAGTGGACACCGAAATCGTTTTACTCCTGTAGGGCCTCACCTTGCGTGAGGCCTCGATCGTGAAGTCGGCTCGCGCCGCGCTCGCAGGCGAGGCTCGACACGAGGTCGAGCCCTACATGGCGAACGCATCGTCCGCCTCGATCGCATCTCCAACAAGTGACGCACGCTTCCTTTGTTTTCATGGCGAGGAGCGCCAGCGACGAAGCAATCCGCTTAACAAAAGGCCCGCGGGACTAACGCGGGCCGATGATTTGCTGACGCGGACGCGTTGCCGCGCGTCGGCTTAACTCACGTCGCTTGTGGCGGCGTGCCACCCGTAGCGCGCTCGGTCGGCGTCGCACCGGACCCGGTCGGAGTCTGCTGACCGAGGAAGCTCGGCAGGTTCAGGCCAACGCTCTTCGCCAGTTCGTTGATCGGCAGCACGCCCTTGTAGAGGTCCTGCACGAATTGTCCCGGGCCCGTCGGCGCGGTGCCGCTGCCGCCCGCGCCGCTCATGACCACGACCTTCTCGAACTGCAGGCCCTTGATCGCGCCGGCCTGAATCTCGGCAATGCGCACGATGTTTTCGGCGATGAGCAACTGCGTCGCGCCGCCGGTGTCGTCGGCGACTTTGAGCAGTTTCTCGAAACCCTGCGCTTTCGCGTCGAGCAACGCGCGCGTGCCTTCGGCTTCCGCCGTGAGCTTCGCCTGAATACCGCTTGCTTCGGCGTTGAGCTTCGCGCGCGTGCCGTCCGCTTCGCCTTCGGCGACGCGCTTGATCGCATCAGCCTCGGCCTGCTTTTGGATGAGGTAGGCTGCGGCCTGACCTTCCTGGAGAATCTTCGCCTGCGCGGCTTTCGCTTCGGAGTCGATGCGGATGCGCTCCTTTTCCACTTCGGCCTTCACGATCTGGTCGGCTTGCTGCGCGGCTTTCTCGCGGGCGGCGCGAGCGAGTTCGGCTTCCTGCTGGGCTTTGTAGGATTCCTGGAGCGCGCGGGCTTCGGCGACTTTCTGCGCGGCTTCGGTGCGGCGTTTCGCCTCGGCCTGTTCGGTGGCGAGATCGGCGTTGGATTTCGCGATCACGACCTGTGCGGTGTTCTCGCCCTTGCGCGCTTCGGCTTGGGCGGTGGCCACACGGATCGCCTGCTCGCGCTCGGCTTCGGCCTTGCCGACGGCACCGCGTTGGTTCTCCTGCGCAACGCGGATCTGCGCGTCGTTGATGGCTTTGGCGGCGGCCTCCTTGCCGAGCGCGTCAATGTAGCCGGAGTGGTCCCGGATATCGCGAATGTTGCCGTTGATCATCCGGAGGCCGACTTTGTGGAGCTCGACTTCGACGCCCTTCGTGATGAGCGCGATGAGTTTTTCGCGGTCGGTGTTGATCTCCTCGATGCTCATCGAAGCGAACACGACGCGCATCTGACCCATGATGATTTCGGAAGCGAGTTGCTGGATTTCGTCGAGCGAGCGGCCGAGTAGACGCGTGGCGGCGTTTTGCATCACTTCGGGATCGGTCGAGATACCGATCGTGAACGACGCCGGCGCGTCGATGCGGATGTTCTGGCTGGAGAGAGCGCCTTTCAGGTCGATCTCCATGTTAATCGGCGTGAGGTCGAGGTAGCCGTAGCTCTGGAAGAACGGCATCACAAACGTCGAGCCGCCGTGGTAACATTTCGAGGACTGGCCATTCGCCAGTTTGCCGTAAACCACCAGGATGCGGTCGGGTGGACACATCCGGTAGCGGGAGATCAGCGTGAAGACGATGATCAGCAGGAAGAGGACGACTGACGCGATAGCGATGATTTGGATCATGGGAGGGAGGAACGAAGAAATTTTTGGCCACGCACGCGCGCTGCCGAGATCGAGGTCGAGCGCGCGCCAGCGGCGTTGCTAGAGCGCTTCGACGAGCACCGTTTGGCGGTCGATGATGGCAGTGACCTTGATCTTGTCGCCGCTCGCGATCGGCTGCGGCGCGGCCGTGAGCGCGCCAAGCGTTTCCTGACGGCCGCTGAAGTTCACGATCACCTGACCACCGGAAGCTTTCGCCGGTGGCACTGTCACGTAAACAGTGCCGACCGCACCGAGCGCCTGCTCGATCTGCATCGTGCCGTCGCTGCGGACCGACAAAATCATGCGCACCATCGCGACGACGGCCGCCATCAGCGCACCGCCCGCCGCCAACGCGATCAACAGCGCCGCGAGCAAGGACAGACCACGATCCATCGCGATGCCGCCCGCCCAGCCGAAGCCGAGGAAGAAGCCGGTGAGCGGTTTCACGGAGAAAATCCCCCCGCCATGATCGACATCGCCGGCGTCGGGGCCGTCGAAATCGTGCGCGCCATCGCCGCCGAAGAGCGCGAGCACGGCGAGCACGAGCGAGACCAGCGCAGCCATCATGCCGATGCCGTAGAAGAGCTGTTTCGCGAGCGTCAGCTCGTTCCACCAACCGCCAATTTGATCGATCAAGGCCAATGAGTTCATGTGCGTGCGCAGAATACTCCAACGTGGCCCAGTGAAAAAACTACAATCCCGAAGCTTGATGCGAAGCAAGCGTCACTTCTGCGGCGCATGCATTTTCCGCTCCGACGCTCGTCCGCTCACAAGCGTCGCTCGATCAGCGCGCCGGTCGAGGTTTCCTTGAACCGCAACGCACGCCGCTCGGCGTTGTAGCCTTCGAGCACGATCCCGAGATTCAACTCCACGACGTCGCCGAACATGAACGCCCCCGCGCCGACCAACACGCGTGGTCGGTCGCTGAGTCGGGCTCCGCCGATCTTCACGCTCCGCAGCCAACGCGCGAACGCCAAGCTCGGCTTCGGCGAGCCCGCCGGCACGAAAAATTCCCCATCACTCCCGAGCAGCGCCGTCACTGCATCGCGTTTCGGACGGCCGCTGGGTTCAGGTTCGACCGGCGTCGCGACCGCTGCCGCCACCACTGGCTTCGGAGCGACGTCCATGGCGGCATTCGGGTCATCGAGCATTTTCTCGACGAGTTCGTAGCTCGCTTTGTGCTTCTCGCCGGCGTCCTTGATCGTCGCTTTGGCTTGCTTGAGTGCAGTGAACGGCGTCGCCAAAGAAGACACTGTCGAAGTGCCCGCGGTCGGCGGCACCGGCGCGGCGACCGTCGACACCGAAGCCGTCGGCGCCGCAGCCTGGGCCTGCTGCATCCGTTGATACTGAAAATATCCCGC
Organism: Verrucomicrobiota bacterium; assembly: GCA_023432225.1. Taxonomy (GTDB): domain Bacteria; phylum Verrucomicrobiota; class Verrucomicrobiia; order Opitutales; family Opitutaceae; genus Didemnitutus. The sequence continues at coordinate 50,655 of JAEYUW010000046.1, read as the reverse complement.
CACGCATCCCGCCAGCAGCAAGAGCGTCGACCAACTCAGCCATCGCACCTGCGGTGGCTTCGCAGGGTTGAACTCATACGGCGCCGCGCTGCCCGGAGGCGTGAACGGCGCGGTCGTTCCGCCGTGCGCGAATGGCGGCATCGTCGCCATCGGTGCGGTCGCCACGGCGTTGCTCGTCGGCGGACGCGCCCCGATCAGCGCCGGATTCGGCGTCACGGCGGGCGCTCCTGCGCCGGCGGTCGGCGCAGCCGTCGGCACCACGCTCCGGACCGACGTCTCAGCGCCGTCAGCCGCGCCGTTTGAGCGCCGACGCTTGGCGGGAGGCTCGACGACACAGGAAAAGGAAGTGTCCACCACCACGGGACGCTTTTCTTCCGGCACGAAAGGCACGGCGGTAGCAGACGAGACCAGACGATTGACCAGCGGCGGCGGCAGCGGGGGCCAACTGCCCCCTGCCGGCGGTGAGATTTCGCCGCCCGGCGTCGGGCCGGCAGAGTTCAGAGGTGTTTGATCGCCTGAGGCTTGGCTCACTGCCCCCAGAAGCCACGGGAAAACACCCTATCCGGCAAGGACAAACGCTCCCAACATCAGGCCGCGCGGGGGCGGACCGCCCGTTGACACGCACCCGGGGCGCTCCCTACCCTGCGCGCCTTATGGATCGTCCCGCCTACTTGCTCGAGTTCGAGAAGCCGCTCCGCGAACTGGAAAAGCAGCTCGATGCCCTGCACCAGCAGTCGCTCGAGAACAACATCGATATGACCGCCGAGCTTGGCACGATCGAGCAGAAGATCGACGTCACCAAACGGGAGATCTACTCGAGCCTCACGCCGTGGCAGCGCGTGCTCGTCGCTCGCCACCCGAAGCGCCCCTACGCCCTCGATTACGTCGCGGCGCTCTGCACGGACTTCCAGGAGTTGCACGGCGACCGCCAGTTCAAGGACGACCAGGCGCTGATCGGCGGCACCGCCTTCTTCGACGGCCGCGCCGTGATGATCATCGCCCAGCAAAAAGGCCGCGACACCAAGGAGAACATCCTCCGCAACTTCGGCATGCCGCAGCCCGAGGGTTATCGGAAGGCGCTCCGCCTGATGAAGCTCGCCGAGAAATTCGGCCTGCCCGTGCTCACGTTCATCGACACGCCCGGAGCGTTCCCCGGCGTCGAGTCCGAGGCGCGCCACGTCTCCGAGGCCATCGCGGTGAATCTCCGCGAAATGGCCATGCTGAAGGTTCCATCGATTGCCGTCATCGTCGGCGAAGGCGGCTCCGGCGGCGCGCTCGGCATCGGCGTCACCGACCGCGTGCTCATTTTCGAGAACAGCTACTACTCGGTCATCTCGCCCGAAGGCTGCGCCGCGATCCTCTGGAAGGATCGCGCCCAAGCGGCGAAAGCCGCCGAAGCCCTGAAGCTGAACGCCGCGAACTTGAAGGAATTCGGCATCGTCGACGAGGTCATCCCCGAGCCGCTCGGCGGCGCGCACAACGACACCGCGGCGGCTGCGGCGTCGCTCAAGGCCGCCTTCAAGCGCCATCTCGACGAGCTGCTTGAAAAGTCCGAAGACGAACTCCTCGACGACCGCTACGAGCGCTACCGCGAACTCGGCCAATACCGCGAAGTCGCAGCGAAGTAAGCGACCAGGCACGCATTCTCCCAAGGGCGCACGGCAACGTGCGCCCTTTTCGTTTCCACCCTCGCGTGCTCGCGGTGGTCGCTGTCGCCCCCGACGGCCACAAAGCCGCGTCGAGTCACCGAACTCGTCTGCCCACGCGGTCGGGCGGGACTGCTGGGACCGCCGCGCGAGCAGCATCACGTTCCCGGCGCGCCCAGCGGTCGCGCCCTGCCGCACGCATCGCGGCCGCACGAAAACGCGGGCGAGCGCCTTCTCATCCCGCGCTATTTCGCGCGTTTCGCCACGTAGTGCAGCAGCAGCGCGCTGTCCTTCACCGGCGTCGCAGACTTCAAACGAAAATGCTGCGCCGGCCGCCGCGTGTAACCTTCCTCGGTATCGAACAGCGTCGGCGTGCCGAGCGAGCCGTCGCCAATCGGCATCATCAGCAAAATCAGTTCATCGATCAGACCGGCCTTCAGGAACGAACCGTTGATCTTGCCTCCGCCTTGGAGCGAGAGGCGTTTGATCGGGAAAAGTCGCGCCAGCTTTCGCAGCGCAACGCGCAGGTTGATCGTGCGCTCGCCGGCGATGAGGTAGGAAACGTTCTTCTCGCGCAGGTAAGCGCGATGCTCGGCCGGCACCTGCTCGGTCAACACGACGACGATGTGCTCACCTTCCGCATCGTTGCGCTTGAACTTCAGCTTGCCCTGCGGATCGAGCCCGACGGCGAAGCGCTTGGCGCCGTGCGCCGCCACAAAATCGCCCGGTGGCACGCGGAACTTTCCACGCCGCGCCAGCTGCGGCTTCGTGTTCGTGAAGCCGCCCATCGTCACACGACCGACGATCCACGCGTCCCACGGAATCTTCGCCGCTTGCGCCTCGTAGATTTCGTGGGCGCGGCGAACGCGCCAGTTGTTGCCGCGGATGCGTCCATCCAGCGACGTCATCATGAAACAAGTCACGCGCGGGCGATTCATGCGGCAAAAAGAAATCTCGCCGCGCGCCAAAGTCGAGCGCACGTCCCGCGCAAGGTAGGGCGAGGCGTCCTCGCCGAGCCGCGGCTCACCGAGGACGGTTCGTCTCACCCGAAAATGGAAAAGCGCGCGGCGAACCGCGCGCTCGGATCGCGTAGCGCAGGCGTCTCGCCTGCTCTGCCGCTCGTTGCAGGCTGGAAGCCTGCGCTACTCTCCTACGCCGCGAGATACGGCAGCTTCTTCGCCGTGTCCCTCACGGCCGGGATGCCGTCGAGCAGCTCGCCGATGGCGTCCCAGCGGCCGTTGATGAGCGCATCGCGCGCGCTGTCGCGCTGCGTGATCGGCACGCTCTGGCCACCGAAGCGCACCTCGAGTCTTTCGAGATCGATCGTGATCTCGGCGGACGGATTCGCCTGCACGAACGCGGCGATCTGCGCGATGTCCTCGCGCTTGGCGCTGACGCACGGCATGCCGAGCGTCGTGCTATTGCCGAAGAAAATCTCGGCGAAGTTTTCCGCGATGACCGCCTTGAAACCGTATTTCTGGATCGCCTGCGGCGCGTGCTCACGCGAGGAGCCGCAGCCGAAGTTGGCGCCGGAGAGCAGAATCGTCGCGCCCGCGTAGCGCGGCTCGTTCAGCGGGTGCGCGGCCTTCGAGCCGTCCGGATGATGGCGGACGTCGTGGAAGAGAAATTCGCCGAGACCGTCGAACGTCACGCACTTCATGAAGCGCGCCGGGATGATGCGGTCGGTGTCGATGTCGTTGCCGAGCACAGGAACGGCGCGGCCGGTGACGGAAGTGATTTTTGCGAGGGCCATGATTTTAAAGTAGTGAGTAGCGAGTAGTGGGTAGCGAGTAGGTGGCAGAGTGAGAGTTTGCGTGATGCTCGCTACTCACTACCCGCTACTCGCTACTGTTTCAGTTCACCGCGAAAACTTCGCGGGCATCGGCAACCGTGCCGGTGACGGCGGCGGCGGCGACCATGAGCGGGCTCATGAGGATCGTGCGGCCGGTGACGGAGCCTTGGCGGCCCTTGAAGTTGCGATTCGACGAGCTGGCGCAGAGCTGGTCGCCGACGAGTTTGTCGGGATTCATCGCGAGACACATCGAGCAGCCGGCGCCGCGCCATTCGAAGCCGGCGGCGGCGATGACCTTGTCGAGGCCTTCCTTCTCGCACTGGAGCGCGACGATCTGCGAGCCGGGGACGGCGATGGCCTTCACGCCGGGAGCGACGCGCTTGCCCTTCAAATATTTCGCGACCTCGCGGAAATCCGAGAGGCGGCCGTTCGTGCAGGAGCCGAGAAACGCGACGTCGATCTTCGTGCCCTTGATGGGCGCGCCGGGCTTCAGCTTCATGTAGGCGAGCGCCTCCTCGATGCTCGCCTTCTCGTCCGCCGCGGTGGCCTTCGTCGGATCGGGAATGTTCTCGTTAATCGAGATGCCTTGGCCCGGGTTGATGCCCCAGGTGACCGTCGGCGCGATGTCCGCGGCGGCGATCTTCACGACGTCGTCGTAATGGCAGCCGGCGTCGCTCGCGAAGGATTTCCAACGCGCAACCGCCGCGTCCCACGCGGCGCCCTGCGGCGCATACGGGCGGCCTTTCAAGTAGGCGAACGTGGTCTCGTCGGGATTGACGTAGCCGACGCGCGCGCCGCCCTCGATCGACATGTTGCACACGGTCATGCGCTCTTCCATCGAGAAGCCGTCGAACACGCTGCCGGCATACTCGTAGGCGTAGCCAGTGCCGCCGTTCACGCCGAGCGTGCGGATGATGTGGAGAATAACGTCCTTCGCATAGACGCCCGGGCGCAACTGGCCGTTCACCTCGATGCGACGGACCTTCAGCTGGCCCAGCGCCATCGTCTGCGTCGCGAGCACATCGCGCACCTGCGAAGTGCCGATGCCGAACGCGATCGCACCGAACGCGCCGTGCGTGCTCGTGTGCGAGTCGCCGCACGCGATCGTCGTGCCGGGCTGCGTGATGCCTTGCTCGGGTCCGACGATGTGCACGATGCCCTGCTTGCCGCTCGCGCGATCGAAAAACGTGATGCCGAACTGCGCGCAGTTCTTCCGCAACTCGTCCATCATCGCCTGCGCCAGCGGATCGGCGTAGGGCTCGACGAGCTGGTCGGTCGGCACGATGTGGTCGACCGTCGCGAAGGTGCGGTGCGGCATGAGCACCGGGAGCTTGAGGTCGCGCAACATGCCAAAGGCCTGCGGCGACGTGACCTCGTGGATGAGGTGCGTGCCGATGAGCAGCTGCGTCTGGCCGTTGGCCAGTTTCCGGACGGTGTGAGCGTCCCAGACTTTTTCGAAGAGGGATTTCGGGGCGGACATGAAAGAGGAGTTTTCCCGCGGATATCGCGGATGGGCGCGGATGAATTCAAGCGAGCATTTGATCCGCGTTCATCCGCGTCATCCGCGGAGATTGATTGAGGGCCATGCTACCAGCTTCTTGCCATAACCGGAAATACCTCTTTCATCGCGATTGATGCCGCGCGAGTATCAATACCCTTTCGAGCTTCGCCACCTCGTTTACTTCCGCGAGGTCGCGCGCCAGCTCCATTACCGCAAGGCCGCGGAGTCCCTCGCGATCGCGCAACCGGCGCTCTCGCGCAGCATCGCGCAACTCGAGACGTCGCTCGGCGTCGATCTCCTCAACCGCACGCAACGCCGGGTGGAGCTGACTGCGGCCGGCAAAGCGTTCCTCGAACGCATCGAGCCGCTGCTGCGCGCGCTGGCCGCCGTGCCGCGCGATATCCAGGCGCTCGCCGGCGGGCAGGCCGGGCACGTGCGCGTGGCATTCACCGGCCTCGCGATGGCGACGGTGTTGCCGGGTATTCTGCGGGAATTCAACCGTCGCTACCCCGGCGTCCGCGTGGAACTCAACGAGTCCCCCACGTCCGCTCAGCTTGAAGCGCTGAAAGCCGGCGAACTCGCCTGCGGCTTTTTCCATCCCGACGAGCAAACGCCGCCCGGCCTGCGCACGCAGGTGCTCCTTCGCGAAAAAAACGGCGTGCTACTGCCCGCCGATCATCCCCTCGCCCACGCCAAGACCCTCAAGCTCCGCGATCTCGCCGGCACGCCGTTCGTGCTGTTTCCTCGCGCGCACAACCCGGGCTTCTACGACCGCGTGCTCGCCGCGTTTCAGCAAGCCGGCGTCACGCCGCGCATCGCCGACGAAGTGTGGCCGCGCGCCAACGCCATGGGTCTCGTCCGCGCCGGACTCGGCGCGACGTTCATGTGTCCCTCCGAGGCCAAGCAGTTGCCCGCCGAAGTGAGCTTTCGCGCGATCGACGGTCCCGCGCCGGAGAGCCGGCTCGTTCTCGGCTGGCGGAAGGACGCCGCACCCGAGCCGGCGCTGCACGCGTTCCTGCTGGTCGCGGGTGCAGAAGCGAATTGAGCACGCCGCGCCGCGCGATGGTAGGGCGGCGAGTCTCCTCCCGCCGCGTGCATGTCACGGCAATAAGCAGCCCGTCCGCGCCCCGCGGTTCGCCCCACGGTCCAAGCGGAACTTTTCCGCCCAACGTTTACTCCAGTGCCGCCGCTATTTCTTCGTCGCTGGTGGCGTGTGGTGCGGGTCGGCGCATCACAAAAACCAGCGGCAGCGCAGCGAGCGTCACGAACAGCATCAGCTTAAAATCCGCCAGAAACGCCAGCAGCGCCGCCTGCTTCTGCACCAACGCGTCGAGCAGCGCCCGGCCGCCCACCGCGCTGGGATCGAGCAGAGACGGAAGCTGCTGCATCGCGGGACGAAACGGATTCACGAACTCGGCCAGCGCCGCGTGCGACTGGCTGCTGAACTGGCCGAGTTCGAACACGACGACCGAGATGCCGATGCTCGAACCGAGATTGCGCGAGAGACTGTAGAGCGCCGTGCCAGAGGTGCGCAGGTCCGCGGGCAGCGTGGCGAAGGTCATCGTGCTCAAAGGCACAAAAAGGAACCCCAGCCCGAGGCCTTGAATTACGCCGGACGTCACGAGCATGCGCGCTGTGACATCGAGCGAGAACTGGCTCATTTGCCACAGCGCGAGCGACGTCAGCAGCAGCCCGAGCCCCACCAGCCAGCGCGGATCGACGCGCGTCACGAGCCGGCCGACGATGATCATCGCCAGCATCGTGCCGATGCCGCGCGGCGCGAGCAGCATGCCTGCCGTCATCACCGGATAGCCGAGCAACGTCTGCAGGAACGGCGTGAGCAACGCCAGCGTCGCGAGCAAGATGATGCCCACGATAAAAATGAACACCATGCCGGTCGCGAAATTCCGGTCGCGGAACAGCCGCATATCCAGGAACGGTCGCGTCGCCGTGAGCGTGTGCGCGATGAACAAGTAGAAGCCGAGGCCCGAGAGCGCGGCTTCGATTACGATCTCCGGCGAGTCGAACCATTCAAGTTGTTCGCCGCGATCGAGCATCATCTGCAGTGCACCGATCGCGAGCGCCAGCGTGAGAAAACCAAACCAGTCGAAATAAAGTCCCTTCTGCGGCTCCGACTTGTGGAGATACGCCGAGAGGCCGAGAAACGTGAGCACGCCCACCGGCAGATTGATGTAGAACACCCAGCGCCAGTCGTAGAGTTCCGTCAGCCACCCGCCGAGCGTCGGCCCGAGAATCGGTCCGACCATCACGCCGACGCCCCATAACGCCATGGCGGAGCCGTGTTGCTCCTTCGGATATTCATCGAGCAACACAGCCTGCGAGAGCGGCACGAGTGTCGCGCCGAACACGCCCTGCAACAGCCGGTAGAGCACCATTTGCTCGAGCGACATCGCCAGTCCACACAGCACCGAAGCGAAGGTGAAGCCGACGACGGAGATCAGAAAGAGGTTCTTCCGTCCCAAACGCGCGGCGAGCCAACCGGTGGCCGGCATCATGATCGCCGCGGCAACGATGTAGGACGTGAGCACCAAATTAATCTGGTCCGCGCCAGCCGAGAGACTGCTCTGCATGTAAGGCAGAGCGACGTTGGCGATCGTGGTGTCGAGCGCCTGCATGATCGTCGCGAGCATCACGCAAATCGTGATCGCCCCGCGATGCGAGGGTTGTCCGGGCAGCGTGGCCACGCGTCAGGTCCGGTCGTCGTCGCGGTGAAAGCCCCGGGCCAGGTCGCCCAACGAGCGCCGGTGGCCTGTGTCGATCTCGACCTGTGCGCTCATACCGGCGCGGAGCGGGTGCTCGCGATCCGTGGTCTCGAGGCGCACGCGCACGGGAATGCGCTGCACCGTTTTCACCCAGTTGCCAGACGCGTTCTGCGCCGGGATAAGCGCAAACTCGGCGCCGGTGGCCGCGCCAACCGCCTCCACGTGACCGCGCCACTTGCGGTGCGGATAAGTGTCGATCTCAATTTCCACCGGGTTGCCGCTCGCGACGTAGGTGAGCTCGGTTTCCTTCAGATTTGCTTCGATCCAGACGTGATCGGTGGCGACCAGCGTGAAGGCCGCTTGCGCGGTCTGCAGGTAGCGGCCGACCGGGAGATTGGTGACGTTGGCGACGATGCCGTCGATCGGCGCACGCACGACGCATTTGCGCAGGTCGCGCTCGGCGGCGTCGACCTTGGCCTGAGCCGCGAGCACGCGCGGGTTGCGATCATCGACGGCGTCTTCCCCGCCGAGCGAGGCGAGCGTCGTGGCGGCATCGCGCTCGAGCGTGGCGACGCGCGCCGCGGCGGCCGCAACGGCATGGCGCGCCTGATCGAGCGCGGCTTCGGTGTTCACGTTGCGCTCCGTGAGCGCTTCCTGGCGGCGAAACTCGCGCTGAGCGAACCCCGCCTGCTCGCGCGCTTCGGCGATGGCGGCGAGTTTCTGCCCGTAGCTGCCCCGCGTGGTGGCGAGATCCAGGCGCGTCGACTCAAGCTGGGCCCGCGCCTGCGCGAGCGCGATGCGATAGGGTTCCTCATCGAGGCGGAACAGCACCGCGCCCGCGGTGACACGCTGGTTGTCTGCGACAAGCACCTCGCGAACCGTGCCGGCAACTTCGGTGGTGACGGTCAGCTTGTCGGCGTGAACGTAAGCATTGTCGCTCGAGACGACGCGTCCGCCGTGCAGATAGAAGTAAAGCCCGGCGGCGACGAGCACGAGCGGCCCGGCGAGCAACAGCACGCGACGCAGGCCGCGGCGAGTTTCACGGGGAGCAGAAGAAGAGGTGACGGTATCGGACATGAGAAAGGAGAGCGACAGGCTGGTGATTCAGGGAGTGGCGCCGCGGAGCACGAGGTCCACCGCAGTTTCAAGATACTCGGCGGCCGAGTAGTCGCGGTGGAAATGCGCGGACGATCGCCGCAGCACCCCGGTAAAAATCATCCCCACCAGGAGATCGGCCAGCAGCGTCGGCGAGACGCCTTTGCGCAGTTCGCGCCGGTTTTGCGCCTCGGAGAACCGCTCCACCATCGCATCCCGCAACGGCCGGAAGAGGGATTGGTAAACGCGTCGCTCGTTGTCGCCGTGTCGGTGAATCTCGCCGATCATCGTCCGGATCAGCAGCAAGTTCTCCTGCACGCGCTCTTCGTAGCGCCGGGCCTGCTCCAACAAGTCGGCCCGAAGATTGCCGCGCGCCGACCGCGGCGGAGCCACCGGCAGATCGCCGGGCGCGGAAAACTGCGCCTGCACCACAGCGTCGAGCAGGCGCTCCTTGGTCTCAAAAATGCGAAAGAGCGTGACCTCGTTGACCCCGGCTTCGTTCGCGATCGCGCGCGTGGTCGCTCCGCTCAGTCCATGACGGGCATAAACCCGGGCCGCCGCCTGCAGAAGGCGGTCGCGGGCGGGTGCGACAGGCGCGGAGCGATTTTTCATGCAAGTGCTTACTTGCATCGATTCACCCCGCGCGCAAATCCGATCTGCGCGCCACCCCGCGCAGGTGGCGGCGTGGGCGGCGACGCCCAATTGGCGATCTGACTGACAGATAAACTGCGATCTACCGTTCCAGCGCCCGCCTTGCACCCTGACGACCGACCCCGTGTAGTCGGGAATACCCCCATGAGCCCCTGCCCCACGTTCCGCCTCGCGCTCACGTTGAGCGTGGCTTGGGCTGTGTCTCAGACGGCCTGGGCCGACGATCACGTGGTGGTCAGCGCCCGGGCGGACCCGGCCTACACGCAACGAAAATTCGAAGGCGCGGAAGTGAAACAGGAGACCTATGTGATCGGCGAAGGCAGCTACTTCGGCGGCATCACGGCAGACCGCTCCCTGGAGCGGATGACGATACGCCAGCTCGCGCAGTCACTCGCACCGGAACTGGCGCGTCAGGCCTATTGGCCGGCCAAGGACCTCGCAACCGCCGACCTGTTGATCGTGGTGCACTGGGGCGTCACCACGCCGCACCAATCGATGCGCGAGGCGCAGGATATCACGACGTTGTCGTTCGATCCGCGCAACACACCGCACGCCGACAACACCGCCGCCGACCAGCTGCTCAAGGATCCCGAACCGTCGCACGACACCGAAGGCATGGGCGATCCGTCACCCACTGAAGTCTCCGGCTCACTGCGAGGCTGGGAAATCTCTCCGACTTTCGACCTCATCAAAGGGCTCAGCGACGAGGCCGCACGCGCTTACGGTGAGGCGAGCAACGCCCAGTTGCTCGGCTACACCAAAACCATGCGGGAACTCGAGGGGAAGGTCTTTGGCAGCGCCGAACGGGACGTGCTGCACGCCGATCTCACCACCGAGCGCTACCTGATCGTATTAGTCGCCTACGATGTCCGCACCCGACTGGAACCAGGGCAGAAGCGAAAGCCCCTGTGGGTCGCCCACGTCAACATGCGCGCGGCGGGCTCCAACTTCCCGATCGCGGTGAACCGGATGAGCCAGGTCGGAGCAGAGTTCTTCGGCCGCACCACGGACAAGCCCACGACCCAACGCGCCGGCATCCGCCGCGGCTATGCGACCCCCGGCGAACTGATCATTCTCGGCGTCGACGAACCGAAGCCGGCCCCAGCGAAGAAATAATCGCCCGCTGGTCCGATCGCCGCGCGTGACTCGCTGCTCGGAGTGGGCCGGCCAACCCGGATCCTATCCGGAAATTTGCCGCGGTTGGTCCGCCTTCGCCGCGGCCACGGCGGACAAATTTCTTTCGCCTCGCGAAAGAAATTTGGTGCCCGAAGAGGGGGTCGAACCCACACGCCTTTAGAGGGCGACGGATTTTGAGTCCGTTGCGTCTGCCAATTCCGCCATTCGGGCGAGCCAAGGCCGCGAAAGAAACCGCGCCGCGCGCCGAAGTAAACCCTGATTTTTGTCCGTCAGCGCGCCGCCACGTCACGGGCCAGCAGCTTCTGCAACGCTCGCGCGGCCCCGTCCGAGTCCGCGCTCAGTTGCCCGGAGGCTAGCGCCCGCTCGAGCGACCGCTGCAAGGCGGCCGTCTCGGGCGCGGTGGGATCGAGCGCCGTCCCGGCGGGCGCCGTGCAGAGTTCAACCAGCACGGGCGTCGTCGCATCGTGTCGCATCCTGACCACGTAGCTTCCATCCGGCGACGTCGCTTCGAAAATCTGGGTGCCGCCATCGAGCAAGAGATGATGCACCAACCGCGTCGGGGTGAACTGGTCGATCTGCTCGCTGGGCGAGTAATCCGCGAAATCCTTGCGGTGCTGATAAGCGGCCAGCCACGCGCCGAGCACGATGACGCTGCTCCACAGTAACACCGCCACAACGGTAACGAAACGGACACGGGGTAGCTTCATGATCAGATCTACGCGCGCACCGCGCGGTTCTTAGGTGCCAGCCGTCGTGCGCGCCGTCAATTCGCCGCGGGCGGGACGTTGACGCAACGCCGTGGGCACGCGACACTGCGGCATGCCCGATTTTCGCGCTTATGCTCCCGACGCATCGGTCAACGCCACCGAGATCCTGCTCGCCGCGGATGAGAGCCATCACCTCGTCGTCGTGAACCGGTGCCAGCGCGGCGATCCAGTTGTGGCCTTCGACGGCCGCGGCCGGGAGTGGGAATGCGAATGCGCTGATCCCGCGAAGACGGCGACTGTGCTGCGGGTAAAGTCCACTCACCCATCCGCGCCGCTGCCGTGCGCGATCACGCTCGCGCAAGCTCTCCCGAAAGGCGCGACGATGGACGAAATCGTCCGCCAAGCGACGGAGCTCGGTGCCGCTCGCATCGTCCCGCTCATCACCGAACGCACCCAAGTGCACCTCGAGGGCGCCCGCGCCGAGAAGAAGGTCGAGAAATGGCGCGTCGCGGCCATCGAAGCCGCCAAGCAGTGCGGCAATCCGTGGGTGCCCGAGATCGCGCCGGTGCAGAGCCTGGAGACCTTCCTGCGCGGGACGACCGCCTCAGCGACGTCGTCGGTCCCGGCGGGCAACGTGCAGACGCCGGGTTTTGATCTCAAATTTGTCGCCAGCCTGCATGCGGGCGCGCGCCCCTTGCGCGGCGTGGTCGACAACTGGCGCGCCGAGCACAACCGCCCGCCGCACCAAGCCCTGTGGCTCGTCGGGCCCGAAGGCGACTTCTCGCCCACCGAGATGGCCGCGTGCGCCGCGGCCGGTTGCGTGCCGGTCACGCTCGGGCCACTCGTGCTGCGCTGTGACACGGCCGCGGTGTCGGCGCTCAGCGTGCTCAGCTACGAGTTGCAGTCCTAGCGGGCGCTCAATCGCGCGGGTTTTGTGCCGATGAGATGGGGGCGTTATCCCACCCCCATGACCCGCACTCTCGTTCGCCTCGTGTTCGGCGCGCTCCTGCTGAGCTGCGTCTCGTCCGCCCTCGCTGCCGGTCCGAAAATCGGCGTGCTCCTCAAAGGCCGGGCGAAGTTCTGGCAGGTCGTTGAGCAATCCGCGACCGCGGCCGCCACCGCTCGGGGCGCGGAGATCATCGTCAAGGCACCTCCCGCCGAGACGGACGTCGCCGTGCAGATTCAATTGCTCAACGCCCTCGGCGCCGCCGGCGTGCAGGCGATCATCATCGCGCCAACGAGCAAAGATGCCCTGGCCGAACCCGCGGCCGCTCTCGCGGCCAAGGGCGTGAAGATCGTCGTGATCGATTCCCCGCTCGCAGGCTCCGCGGGCGCGACCTTCATCGGCACGAACCACCGCGCCGCAGGCGAAGCCGCCGGCCAGCTACTCGCCACGCTGATCAAGGACACCGACGAGATTTCCATCCTGCGCCACGCGCAAAACAACGCCGCCACCGGCGACCGCGAGAATGGCGCTCTCGAAAAACTGCGCGAGGCTCACCCGAAGGCGCCCGTGCACGCCGACATTTACGCAAGCACGGAGAATGGCGTCGAAGGAGAGCGCGCCGCGCTGGTCTTCACCCGTTACCCGCAAACCCAAGCGATCCTGGCCTCCGGCACTCCCGGCACGATGGCAATGTGCGAACTGCTCACGAAGCAACCGCGACCGGTGAAGTTCGTCGGCTTCGGCATGAATCTGAACGCGACGGTCGCGAGCGCCTTGGAAGCCGGCACGATGCACGGCTGGGTCGCGCAGTTGCCGGTCGAGATCGGCCGCACCGCGGTCGAAGCCGCACTGGATTTGCTCAACGGCAAGAGCGTGCCGCCGGTGATTCACACCGATTTCGTGGTGATCACGAAAGACAACCTGCACGATCCGAAGGTGCAGGAGTTGCTGAAGCTCTGACGGCGCCGTCATATCAGCCACGGCTGGCGCACCGATGGTAGGGGGGACCGCTGGGCCCGCCGCGTGCGCGGCATGCTTGAACCTTACGCCAAACAGGGACGACGCTCTTTGGCGTGGGACCGGTTCAACCGGTCCCGAACCGGTGTCGTAGCGTCCTTGGGCCGGATAAATCCGGCCCTACTTCGCAGCGTGACTTCATCCCGCTCAGTTCGTGACGCCTTCGGCTCAAACGCACCTACACTTTTGTTGGAGCCTCTCTCGCGAGTCCGGTGACGCTCCCGGTGCGCCCAGCGGTCGCGCCCTACCTCACTCCGCCGCCGACTCGTCCCGCTCAGGTGGAGCGCATTGACCTCAATGCGCTCAAGCGACCAACGAGGGCGCAACTCGCGAGCGGTCTTCGCTCAGCTCTTCCGGGTCGCGAGGTATTTCGTCACGTCATCGCCCGAGACGCGGCCGCCGGGACCGGTGGCTTCGATGTCGAAAATCTTCGTCGGATCGAGGCCGGCCTCCTGCGCCATCTTCGTCGCGCGAGGCGTCCAGACGAGGGACTTCGCGGTCGGAGCGGGCGCGTGCGGCGCGGCGTGCGCGGCGACTTCGGCGTCGTGCTTCGCCGTGGCGATCGCGAGGTGTTGCAGGCTCGCATCGGCCGTTTCCATGCGGAAGAGCGCTTCGCCGGAGCGCTTCACGTCGCCCTTGTTGCCCTTCACCTCGATGATCGTGCCTTCGGCGGGCGACTCGAAATCGAACGCCGATTTATCGCTCTCGAGTTCGGCGAGCTTTTGGCCCTTGGCGACCTGGGTGCCGGGCGCGACGACGATGTTGATGATGGTGAGTTCGCTCACCGTGGCGCCCATCGAGGGCATCGGAACGTCGATCAGGAACGTGGACATGAGGATGTTGTTTTGCGCGAAGTTGCGGCGGCGGGCCGTGTCGGTCAATGCCGCGGCGGGCGGAGGAAGGACGCGTTGCGTGGGTAGAAAAACGACGGTGGCGGCGCGAGCGAGCGCTTATGGTGATTGCGGTAGGGCCGGTTTTAACCGGCCCACGAAGGCGAGGCGCAGCGAGATCTTCGCGCAACGGCAGCGCGCTCGCCGTCCGCAGCGTTGCGCTCGGAATCGCAAGTCCTCGGGCCGGTTAAAACCGGCCCTACCGCGCCGCGCGCCAGATCGCGAGGCACTGCGCGATGAGCTTCGGCAACTCCGGCAGGGGAATCATGTTCGGACCATCGGAGATCGCGTTAGCCGGATCGGGATGCGTTTCGATGAAGAGTCCGTCGGCACCGGCGGCGAGCGCGGCCTTCGCGAGCGGCGGCACGAACTCGCGGCGTCCGCCGGACTTGCCACCGGCCGCGCCGGGCAGCTGGACGCTGTGCGTGGCGTCGAAGATCGCGGGATAGCCGAGCGCCTTCATCATCGCGAACGAGCGCATGTCGACGACGAGGTTTTGATAACCGAAAGTCGTGCCGCGCTCGGTCTGCCAGATTTCGGCGGCTTTGCCGTCGCGCAATTTGCCGACGACGAACTCCATTTCCTGCGGCGAAAGAAACTGGCCCTTCTTCACGTTCACCGTCTTGCCGGTGGCGGCGGCGGCGAGGAGCAGATCGGTCTGACGGCAGAGGAACGCGGGAATCTGCAACACGTCGCACACCTGCGCGACGGGCTCGGCTTGCAGACGCTCGTGGATGTCGGTGAGCACCGGGAAACCGAACTCGCGTTTGATGAGCGCGAGGAGCTTGAGGCCTTCCTCCATGCCCGTGCCGCGATCGCCGCCCAACGAGGTGCGGTTGGCTTTGTCGAACGAGCCTTTGAAAACGATGTTCAGCTCCGGGTGCGTCGCGGCGAGTTGCTGGAGCGTGGTGGCGACGGCGCGGCAAACGGTCTCGTTCTCGAGCGAACACGGGCCGGCGATGAGGAGGAGCTTCTTCGGATCGAAAATCATGAAGGCGGGAAACTAACCACAGATGAACACAGATTCACACAGATGAAGTGAGGCCGAGCGCGAGCCGATTGTTTCACTCCCGCGTGTGACTGACGGGCTGCGGCTTCTGGCCGGTCTGGAGCGCCTTCCGGTCGGCCTGGCGCTGCTGTTCGTCGTTACTCGGCTCGCCAATTTGACGAGATGGAGGCTGAGAGGATTTGAAGACGGAACACCCCGCCAGGAGCAAAACACACAGGGTGCAAAGCGTGAGGACGAGACGAGGGCGGTTCATAGATTTCTTCCGAAGATCAGATGGGCCAAGCAGCGGTGTCCATCAGTGTTCGTCTGTGGTTCAACTTACTTCTTCGCACCGTGCCGTTTGATCGCGGCCGCGATGAACGAAGCAAAGAGCGGGTGCGCCTTGTTGGGCTTGGACTGGAACTCAGGGTGCGCCTGCGTGCCGACGAACCACGGGTGATCCTTCAGCTCGATGACTTCGACGAGGCCGCGCTTCGGATTCCAGCCGGAGATGACCATGCCTTTTTTCTCGAGGCGCTCGATGTAGTCGTTGTTGACCTCGTAACGATGGCGGTGGCGCTCCGTCACGGTGTCCTGGCCGTAAGCGCGGCGCGCGAGCGTGCCGGCCTTCAGCTGACACGCGTAGGCGCCGAGGCGCATCGTGCCGCCCTTCTGGACGACGTTGCGCTGTTCATCCATGAGCGCGATCACGGGATCGGGCGTCTTCTCGTCGAACTCCATGGAGTTCGCTTTCTTCAAACCGAGGACGTTGCGGGTAAACTCGATCACCGCGACCTGCATGCCGAGGCAGAGGCCCCAATAAGGCAGTTTGTTTTCGCGGGCGAACTTCGCCGCCGCGATCTTGCCCTCGATGCCGCGGTCGCCAAAGCCGCCGGGCACGAGGATGCCGTCGAGCTTCTTGAGCGCCGCGAGGCCGCTCTTCGTTTCGAGGTCCTCCGCGTCGACGCGAATGATGTTCACGCGGCAATGATTCGCGATGCCGGCGTGCGCGAGCGACTCGTAGACGGACTTGTAGGCGTCCTGCAGCTCGATGTATTTGCCGACGACACCGATGTTCACCTCGTGTTTGGGCGACTTGATGCGGTGGACGATGTCGCTCCAGATGTTTTTCGCGGGTGCCTTGTTTTTGATGCCGAGCAGATCGCACACGAGCTGGTCCATGCCCTGGTTCTGGAGCATGAGCGGCAGTTCGTAGATCGACGACTCGACGTCCTCGGCGGCGATGACTGCCTTCACCGGGACGTTGCAGAACATCGAGATTTTCTCGCGCATCTCGAGCGGCAACGGGTGCTCGCAACGGCACACGACGATGTGCGGCTGAATGCCGATCTCGCGCAGCTTCGCGACGGATTGCTGCGTGGGCTTCGTCTTCATCTCACCGGCCGCGCCGACGTAGGGGACGAGCGTCACGTGAATGAAAACGCACTCGCGCGGACCGACCTCGAGCGCGAACTGACGCAGCGCCTCGATGAACGGCAGGCCCTCGATGTCGCCGGTCGTGCCGCCGATCTCGGTGATGAGCACGTCGACGCCCTTGCCGCCCTTGTAGATGCGGTCCTTGATCTCGTTCGTGACGTGCGGGATCACCTGCACGGTCTTGCCGAGATAGTCACCGCGCCGCTCCTTCGCGATCACGGCCTCGTAGATCTGGCCGGACGAAAGGCTGTTCGCGCGGCTGAGTTTGCCGCTCGTGAAGCGCTCGTAATGGCCCAGGTCGAGGTCGGTCTCCGCGCCGTCGTCGAGCACGTAAACCTCGCCGTGCTGATACGGGCTCATCGTGCCCGGATCGACGTTGAGATACGGGTCGAATTTCTGGATGCGCACGGAGAGCCCACGCGTCTCGAGCAACGCGCCGAGCGAGCCCGCCGTGAGACCCTTGCCCAAGGATGAAACCACACCGCCTGTCACGAAAATGTATTTCACGGGCTTTAGGGTATCGGGTGCGCCATGTCGCGACACAAGAAAAAGCTGGGGCAGCGCGCGTGAAATGTGCCGCGGCGAAGGAGCGGTAGGGCCGGTCTGTGACCGGCCCAAAAACGTAGCCAACAAGCGGGCGACCACGCCCCCAATCACATGACCGACTCGGGATACATCAGGGCGGCGCGTGAGCGAGATTCATTCGGGCCAGTCGAAGTCTGGGCCTACCCTCCGCAGAAAAAGCTTTGCCAGCACGGCGCCGCCCCCGGATTTTGCTGCGCTGTGCAGGCCAAACCTCAGCTTCTCGTCTGGTTGACGTGCGACGGTGTCCACATCGACCCGGGCACCGGTAAACACACGATCCTCGGTGTCTTCTCGAACATCAAGGGCCGCGCCTTCCCCGTCGTCCACCCCTACATGGTGTGGTTCATGACGTTGACGGACGTCACGCCCGGCAAACACCGCATCAAAATCTCCATGGGGCTCGATCCCACGCGGCTCAGCGAACTCATCCACCGCGAATTCGAGTCCGGCAGCCCGCTGCACCGCATCAATCTGATCAACGAAGTGCGCAACCTCACGTTCCAACAACCCGGCGACTACTCGATTCTCATCGAAGTCGACGAAGAACCGATCCTCGCCACGAGCATGACGGTCACGCTCTGAGCCGCGCCTCTTCCGAAGCTCAGCGCGCCGCCCGCCTCCTCCGTTCCCGTCCGCTGCCCTCGTCCTCTGTTTTCCGTCCTCCGCCCATGGCCAAGCACACCGCACCGCACTCCTTTGAACTCATCGGCGTCGGCAATCCGATCATGGATCTGCTCGCGCACATCGACGACGCCTTTCTGAAACAGCACGTCCCCGGCGAAAAAGGTGGCATGGTGCTCGTCGACGACGAAGACATCGTCGCCCTGCTGCGCCACATCGGCGAGCGCATCGCCATGATGCCCGGCGGCTCCGCGGCCAACACCACGCTCGGCGCCACCAAGCTCGGCCTCAAAACCACTTTCCTCGGCAAGATCGGCGGCGACATCACCGCGGAGAACTACTACGAGAACTTCGTCGCCGCCGGCGGCGACGGCTCGCGCTTCAAGCGCGCCACGCTCCCCAACGGCCGCTGCCTGTCCATGGTCACGCCCGACGGCCAGCGCACCATGCGCACGCACCTCGGCGCCGCCATGACGCTGCGTCCGGAAGAGATCAGCGTCGACGACTTCAAAGGCTGCCGCCACGCCCACATCGAAGGCTACCTGATGTTCAACCCTGCGCTGGCCGAGAAAGTCATGACCACCGCCCGCGCCGCCGGCTGCACGCTCAGCCTCGACCTCGCCTCCTTCGAAGTCGTCAACGTCGCGCGCGACTGGATCTTCGCCCAACTGCGCCAGGGCATCGACGTCGTCATCGGCAACGAAGACGAAGCCAAAGCGCTCTTCCGTCGCGACGACAGCTACGAAAACTACGCCCGCGAACTCGCGCAGTTCGGCGGGGTCGCCGCCGTGAAGATGGGCAAAGACGGCGCGTGGGTCGCCCAAGGCAGCGAGCTGCACCGCATCTTCCCCGTCAGCGTCGAACGCGTGATCGACACCACCGGCGCCGGCGACGCGTGGGCCGCGGGTTTTCTCTACGGCTACCTCCGCGACAAATCGCTCGCCCTCGCCGGCGCGATCGGCTCGCGCATGGGCGCCGAGACCGTGCAACACCTCGGCGCCTCGATCCCCGACATCCACTGGCCGCGCCTGCGCGCGCACGCCGAGGACTTCGGCAAGCCGTAACGGTCGTTTGACCGAACTTCCCGGACGCATCACTGTCGCACCCGTGATGCGCTCGCCCCGGTGCACGATCGTTTGCTGGTTCGCTGCCGGCTGCTTGACAGTTCCACTTCGGGCCGACCCTCCCGCGCCGCGCTTGTCGCCGCGCACGCAAAATGCCGTGCGAGCTTTGCTGCCAAAATTCGACGCCGCGCAATCGGCCTTACCCAAGCCCGCGGCCACCTCCGTCGAAGCCGCCGACGGCCCCATCGAAAAGGACGGCGTAGTCATCTTCCCCGACTACACCGTCATCGAAAAGAAAGTCGCCGAGCCGCGCGCGGACGACTGGTTGAAAAGTGACACCATCACCCGCCGCGAAATCCGCCGCCTCGAGGCGGACATGACGAACCTCGAGCTGCTGCTCAACCGCTGGCACATCCCGCTCCTCTCGGCCCCGTTCAGCGCGCGCGCCCGGTCCCGTTATGAATCGCAGCGCTTCCGCAGCGAGTTCACGCGCTTCCTCGATCTGGCCGGTGCCGTGGAACGCATCGATCCCCGCGCCGCGCAGGAACTCCGCGACGCCCTCGACTTCCGCAAACTCCCCAAGGAAGGCCGGAAATAACCGCTCGCGCCCCAAACCTTCGCCGCGCCACCTTGTCGTTGCCGTGATGCGCCCGCCCCGACGCCTTCTCGCGCCGATCATCTCGGCCATTCTCCTCGCCGCTTTGCCGCTGCGCGCCGATCCGCCGCCGCCGACGCCCACCTCCTCCGTTCGCACGAGCGAGGCGCTGCTTTCCCGCCTGCCGAAGTTCAATCCCGCCAAGAGCGACGCCGCCAAAAAAGCCGCGAAAGAGGAAGCCGCCCGCAAAGCCACCGCCGCCGCTTCCGGCAACACCGAGACCGTCGAGAAAGACGGCATCGTCTACCTGCCCGACTACAAGGTCGTGGAAAAAAAACAGCAGGAACTCCGCGGCGACGACGCGCTCAGCCAGCAGGAAATCACGAGGAAGGCCGTCCGCCTCGCCGAAGCGAACATGAACGCCTTGGACATGGCGCTCAACCGCTGGCACATCCCCTTCCTCACGCCCTCCTTCTCCGATCGCGCGCGCGCCGCCTACGAAGCGCAAAAAGCCGCCGAGGAAAACGAACGGCTCCAGCACGTGATCGACGTTTCAAACGGCGCGAAAAAGTAGCACCGCTTGCCTCGACGCGAACACCGCGCCAATTTCCCCCGCGTGCCCGACACCGACGTCACGATCCTGCGCGAATTCCTCGCCCACCCCGGCGAACTCGTCACCGGCACGCGACTGGCCAAACAGCTCGGCGTCTCCCGCGTCGCGGTCTTTTTTCACCTGAAGCGCCTCATCGAGGAAGGCTTCGATATCCGCTCCGAGCCGCGCCGCGGTTACCGGCTGATCGCGCCTCCCGCCAAGCTTCACGATGCGCTCATCCGCACGCACCTCGGACGCACGCGCGTGCCGCACCTCGTGTGCCTCGACACCGTCGACAGCACCAACAGCGAAGCCGAACGCCGCCTCGCCGCCGACGAAGCCGTGCCGCTCGTCATTCTCGCCCGCGCCCAGACGCGCGGCCGGGGTCGGCGCGGTCGGCCGTGGCACAGCACCCACAGCGGCAATCTCTACGCGACGTTCGTCTTCCGTCCGCAACTCGAGCCCGCGCGCCTGCAAGATTTCACGCTCTGGCTCGGCGTCAGCGTGTGCGAACTCGTGGAAAATTTCTGCAAGCTCTCGCCCGGCCTCAAGTGGCCCAACGATCTCTTCCTCAGCGGCCGCAAGGCCGGCGGCATGCTCACCGAAGCGCGCATCGATGCCGACCAAGTGCGCGACCTCGTCTTCGGCCTCGGGCTCAACGTCAACGGCCGCGCCACCGATCTGCCGCCCGACTTGCGCCGCATCGCCACCTCGCTCGCCGACGAGACTGGCGCGCCGCTCGACCTGAACAAATTCGCCGCCGCCCTCATCGGTCGCGTGCTGCACGCCTACGCCCAGTTCCTCGACGGCTCGTATCGCGCGCGCTTCGCCGAGCTGTGGCACCGCTACGACACGCTGCGCGGCAAACCCGTCTCCGTCATCCAAGGCACCCGCACGGTCCGCGGCACGGCCATCGGCATCGACGACGAAGGCTCGCTGATCGTGCGCACCGACGCGGGCGCGACGGAACGCTTCCGCGCCGGCGAGGTCACGTTAGGCAAGGAAGTGGCCTAGCGTGCGGTTTTCTCGGTAGCTCGGGCGCTCCGTGCACGGGATTCTCGCGACCGGAGTCTGCGGGCGCCTCACGCGACTTCGGCGCTTGCGACACACGTCAAAAGCCCGTGTTAATGGCGCAGCGTCCGCACTTTGCCGCATGGCAGAAATTCCCGACAACACCATCGAGGTCGAGCACCTCACCAAGCACTACGGCTCCCTCACGGCCGTGAACGATCTCAGCTTTACGGTGAAACGCGGCGAGATCGTCGGCCTGCTCGGCCCCAACGGCGCCGGCAAGAGCACGACGATGCGTATTCTCACCGGCTATCTGCCCGCCACCACCGGCTCCGTGCGCATCTGCGGCCATCCCGTCGCCAGCCACCCGGAGCTCACGAAGCACCACGTCGGCTACATGCCGGAAAACAATCCGCTGCCCGAGGATCTGCGCGTTTCCGAATACCTTTGGTTCCGCGGACGTCTGAAGGAGATGCCGCGTTCCAAACTCCGTGCCCGCATCGACGAAGTTCTCGAACTCTGCGACCTGAAGCGCAACCGCCACAAGATCATCGGCCGCCTCTCCAAGGGCAACAAGCAGCGCGTCGGCATCGCCGAAGCGATCCTCGCCGAACCGGACGTCATCATCATGGACGAGCCCACGATCGGCCTCGATCCGCACCAGATTCTCATCGTCCGCGATCTCATCGCCAGCCTCCGCGGCCGTATGAGCGTCATCATCTCCTCGCACATCCTGCCCGAGATCGAAGTCACCTGCGACCGCGTGCTCATCATCAACGGCGGCCGGATCGTCGCGCAGGGTTCGCCCGCGCACCTGCGCCAGGAAATTTTCGGCCACTCCACTTACCGCCTCGAACTCTCCGGCGACAGCGCCGCGTTGCCCGTGCTGCTCGCCGACATCGATCCGACGATCAAGATCGCAAGCGTGAGCGACTGCGCGCCGGACGGCTTCTGCGTCGTGATGCTCACGACCGCTTCTGAAACCGATCTCGGCGAAAAACTCCTGCAAGCGCTCCCGACCCGCGGCTACCGCCTGCGCGCCCTGAGCCGCTCGTTGCCTACGCTCGAGGACGTCTTCCTCGCCGCCACGCGCCGCAGCTGGGACGCGCGCGCGCCGGACAAATCCCCCACGGAAGCCCCGAGCCGCCCGCCGCTGCCGAAAATATGAAGCCGTCAGCTTTCAGCGGTCAGCTTTCAGCGCCCTGCCTTCGGCGGCTGACCGTCGATTGGCGCCTGCTTGAGCGCTCGTCGCCGTCTCGTGGCGGAGCCACCACGCATTCACCCTTCCGAGCTGAACGCTGACCGCTGATCGCTGATCGCTGACCGCTCCTCACCCATGCGCCACTTTCTCACCATCCTCTCGCACGAAATCCGCTCGCTGCTCTTCAACCCGAGCACCTACGTCGCGGCCGTGCTCTTCCTCGGCGTGATGGGGTTCATCTTCGCGATCATGCTCGACGACTACACGAGCGCGCCCCGCGAAGCGCTGCCGGCCGCGACCTTTTTCCAGTTTTTCTGGATTCCCGTGTTCTTCATGGTGCCGCTGCTCACGATGAAGTCGCTCGCCGAGGAACGCCGCCTCGGCACGCTCGAGACGCTGCTCACGACGCCCGTCACCACGACGGAAGTCGTCCTCGGCAAATTCGGCGCCGCTTACCTGCTCTACATCCTGCTGTGGGGCTCCACCGCGGGCTTTCACTACGTGCTGGTGCACTACGCGCGCGACGCCCGCCTGCTCGACTGGGGCCCGCTCGTCGGCGGCTACGCCTTCATCGCGATCAGCGGCCTGATGTTCATCGCGGTCGGGATTTTCTCCAGCGCCGTCACGCGGAGCCAGGCCGTCGCCGGCATCCTGTGCTTCACGATCCTCTTCGCGCTGATCATGGGCCTGAGTTACCTCGCGGACGCGGCACTTCTGCAACAGGAGGCCTTCTCGCCTCTGAAAAGCACCGCCGAATCGCTGCAAATTTTCGGCCACCTCGCCGACTTCACCCACGGCGTCATCGATACGCGCCAGGTGTTTTTCTACCTCACGGGCGCCGTGCTCGGGCTGATCTTCAGCATCCTCGGCGTCGAGGCGAAGCTCCTCCAAGGCTGACCGCATGCACCTCGCCGAGAGCTTCCGCACCGCGCGGTGGATCCGCATCATCAACCTGCTGCTGCAGGCGGTGCTCTTCCTCACCCTTTTCGCCGGCCTGAATTACGTCGCGCAAAACCACTTCGGCCGCTTCGACCTCACGAAAGCCCGCCGCTACTCGCTCTCCGCCGAGACGCGTTCTTATCTTTCCGCGCTCGCCCAGCCCGTGCGCATCTACGTCACGTTCCGCGACGACACGAAGGACGAGGAGCTCGACCAAGCCTACTCCGACCTCCGCGGCCTGCTCCGCGAATACGTCTACGTCACGCGCAACAACGACGAGCAACGCCGCGTCACCGTCGACTTCGTCGACGTCTATAAAAACCCCAAGCAGGCCCAGTCCCTCGGCATCGAGCAGGCCGACAACGCCGTCATCGTCACCTCCGGCGAGCGCCGACGCCTCGTCACCATCGACGAACTCTACCGCATCAAGAACAAGAAGACGCGCGAGGCCTTCCGCGGTGAAGCCACCCTGACCGCCGCCATTCTCGACGTGACTGCCTCCGAGCGCAAAAAAATTTACTTCGTGCTCGGTCACGGCGAGGTCCAACCCGACGACGTCAGCGAGCGCGGCCTCTCGCAACTCCGCGACGCCCTGCGCCAGCGCAACTACGAACTCGGCGCGCTCGACCTGCCCCGCGCCCGCAAGATCCCCGACGATGCCGCACTGCTGCTCATCGTCGGCCCCACGCGGCCTTTCCAGCGGTTCGAAGAGGAACTCCTGCGCGACTACCTGCAAACGCGCGCCGGCCGCATCGTGCTGATGCTCGACCCCGGCAAGCAGCACGGCCTCGACATTCTCCTCTTCGACTGGGGCATCATCGCCTACGACGACGTCATCTACGACCCGAGCGCCGCGGCCACCGCGGAGGGCGGCGAGATCCTGATTAGCAATTACGCCAAGCACCCCGTCACCGAAACCCTCCTCGGCAACCAGATGGCGGTGCTGATCGGCTGGGCCCGCACCGTTGCCGCCGACCCCGGCGCTCCGGTGGAGGACGGCATCAAGGTCCTCACGCTCGCCGCCACCAGCGAGAATGCCTGGGGCGAGCGCGGCTATCGCTCGCCCGGCCCGCGGCAATACACGCCCGGTCAGGATCTCCGCGGCAACCTCGGCGTGCTCACCATCTCCGAGCGCGTCAAACCCGCCAATCTTCCCCTCAGCGTTCCCGGCGGCCGCCTCGCCGTTTTCGGCACCTCCGATCTCATCACCAACAACCGCATCATCACGCTCGGCAACCTCACGCTCTTCCTCAACACCGTGAACTGGGCCGCCGAACGCGATGTCGACCTCAACATCCCCGCCCGTCCGATCGAGCGCTTCCAACTCGCGCTCTCGAAGGAGGAACTCGACCGCCTCCGCCTCGGCCTCCTCCTCGTCGTCCCGGGCGCCGTCGCCCTCCTCGGTCTCATCGTTTACTGGACCCGCCGCAGCTAGTCCGCCATCGCCATGCGCTCCAAAGTCACCGTCGTCCTCCTTTTCCTGAACGTCCTCCTGTTCTACTACATCTTCAATTACGAGGGCCGCGTTCAGATTCACGAAACCACCAAACGCGTCCTCGGCGCCGAGACGGCCAACATCGAGAAGTTCACCCGCACCGCCCGCAACTCCCCCACGATCACCGTCGAGAAGCGCGACGACAAACGCGGCGACAACTGGTGGCTCACGCAGCCGTTCGAGTGGCCCGCCAATCGCAACGCCATCGACCACGTTCTCCACGAACTTCAACTGCTCGAACACGCCACGAGCTTCTCCGTCGCCGAGATTGCCAAGAGCGGTCAATCGCTCGCCGACTTCGGCCTCGCCGACCCGGCGATGACCTTCACGTTCACCTCCGGCGGCCGCGATTACACGCTCAAGATCGGCAGCGGCACGGAAACCACCAACCGCCTCTACCTCCTCTCGCCGGACGGCACGCGCATCCACGTCGTCAACCGCGGTCTCGCCGACAGCCTCGGCCTCGGCGCCGAGCAGCTCCGCTCCGACGCCGTCTTCACCATTCCCGTTTTCGAAGTCCGCTCGCTCGCCGTCCAAACCGCCAACGCCAAAATCCGCCTCCGCCGCGAAAACCAACGCTGGGCCCTCGAAGCCCCCATCGCCGCCCGTGCCGCGAAGGCCGAGACCGAGACGACCCTCACCGAACTCACCGGCCTGCAAGTGCGCCGCTTCCTCGAAGCCCGCGACGCCGACCCCGCCCGCACCGGCCTCGCCAATCCGCAGTTGCGCGTGACCCTCGAAGGCAACGCCCGCCGCGAAACGCTCCTCCTCGGCAATCTCGTCGCTCCCGCCACCAACCTCAACGCCATCGCCCCCGTCGAGGTCTTCGCCAAGCTCGAGGACAAACCCTCCGTCTTCATCACGCGCCTCAGCACCGGTCAGATCACCGGCGACCAAGTCGGCCTGCTCGACCGCCTCCGCCTCGCTCAGGACAAACTCCGCGACAAGCACGTCGTCGATTTCGATTTCGCCAACGTCACCGCGCTGACCCTCGCCGCCCCCGACCGCCCCGAGCTGAGTCTCCAGCGCCTCGACGCCGCGCAAAGCGCCAGCGGATCCTGGCAAATCGTCGCCCGCGGCGCCGCCGGACAGATTCCGCAGACCATTCCGGCCGACCCCACGATCGTGCAGGATTTTCTCCAGCGCCTGAAATTCCTCCAGGCCGCCGCCTTCCTCAGCGACGCGCCCTCCGCCGCCGATCTCGAAAGCTACGGCTTCAATCGCCCCGATCGCGAGATCACGCTCAACCTCCGCACCGGCGGCGGCCCGAAAGGCGACGAAGCCTCCACCCTCACGCTCCAGATCGGCACCAAGCCCGCCACGCCCGGCGTCGCCTACGCCCGCGTCGCCAACGCGCCCTTCGTCTACGAAATCCCGCCCGACCTGCTCGAGGACATCCCGATCAACGCCCTCTATTTCCGCCAACGCGTCCTGCGCGAACTCCCCGAAGGCACCCACGTCACCGGCCTGAGCCTGACCGATCTATCGAGCAACACCGTCGTGGTCTCCATCAACGCCGCGGCCGGCGCCGAACTCAGCGCGCAAAGCATCGCCGCGTCCGACGCCCCCGAAGCCAAACGCGCCGCCCTCACGACGCTGCTCACCGAGATGCGAAAACTCCGCGCCAAGCGCTTTGTCGCCGACACCTTCGACGCGACGCGCGCGACGCTCAACAGCAGCACTCCCGCCTGGCGCTACCGCCTCGACGTGGCGCTCACGCTCACCGGCGGCACCGCCCAGACGTTGACCTCGCGGCTCCTGCTCACCGAGCGCTTGGGCGGCACCACGCAGCTCGCCGGCACCGAGGAATTCGGCGGCGTAACCTACGAACTCCCGCAGGAACTCGTCGACGCGCTCTTCGCGCTGACCTACGCCCCGCAACACGACCCCGGCCCGCCGCCCGCGGCGCCGGCGACCACTCCCGCACCGGTCGAAAAGCCAAAAGGCTAACGACTGCTGCTTCCTGTAGCGGCGGTCTATGACCGCCGTCCTCGTCCTCCGTCTTGCCGCACCGCCGTCCAACGTCTGCCGCCACGCTCACCCGCTTCTGCCTCTCGTCGCTCGCGACGCTGGCGTGCTGGGCGCTGTGGATTGTGCTGGGCGTTCTCCTCGCGGCGCAGATCTGGATCGTCATCGCCCACGAGTTGCCCGTGCCGAAGTTCGTTTTGCGCGGACTCGAAGCGCGTCTCGCGGAGGCCAACCTCGAGGCGAGCTTCGCGCGCGCCCAGTTCGATCCGACCGGAAAGTTCCTCGTCGAAAATGTCCGCGTGCGCTCCCGGCAATTCGAAGATCCGCTCCTCACCGGCCGCAGCCTCTACGTGCGCAAGAGCGTCTGGTCCTACCTCTCCGGCCAACACGCCCCCGACGAGATCCGCATCGAGGGCGGCACGCTTCAGCTCCCCGCGCCGCTCTCCCCCAGCGGCACCGCGGAGCCCGTGCTGAGCGACATCAGCGCCACGTTGCGCGTGGAGCGCAGTCTGCTCCACATCGATCAACTGAACTTCCGCGCCGGCTCATTGATCGTGACCGCCCGCGGCGATATTCAGCTGCCACCGCGCAGCCCCGAACCCGCCAATCCCGCCCTCCTCATCGCTCAAGCCCTGCAACACGGCCGCCGCCTCGTCCGGCATCTCGAAAAACTGGAGGCCTTCGAACAGCCCCGCCTCGAGGTGGTGTTTCAGGCCACGCCGGGTGTCGGCAATCTCGCCGAAATCCGGGTCACCGCCGACGCGTTTCGCCTCGACAGCCGCTGGCCCGTGACGGCGCACGGGGTGCTCGCCCGCACCACACTGCGTCTCGACGGCGCCGAGGCCCGGCCGGTCCGCGTCGCCTTCACCGCCGACGGCGTCACCGTGCGCGATCAAATCCAGCTCGAGCGACTCCGCGGCATCGTCGCCACCGAGGTCACGCCGATGAAGCCTCAGCCGCCCCGCTCCGCGGTTGTGTCACTCGCGGTGCAAAACGTCACCGCCTTCGGCGAACAGATTGCCGCGCCGGTCCTGCGCCTGAACTGGCAGCAGGAGCGTCCGATCCGCGCCACGCTCGGCCTCCGCGCGCACGCCGCCGCCTTCGCGCTCACCTCCGAACTCGACGTCGCGAGCGAGAGCGGCCGCGTGATTTTCGACGGCCGCGTGCCGCCTTCCCTCGTCGACGACGTGCTCCCGCGCCGCTCGCCCAAGCTCGCACCGTATTTCGTTTTCGGCGATCCCGTCGCTGTGCACGCCGAAGTCGCCATCGGCGAAGGCTGGCAATTCGAGACGCTGCAATCGCGCGTGCGCGTGATGCGCCTGAACTCGCACGGCGTGCCGGTGACGCATGCGCACGGCCGCATCGACGTCGATCGCGCAGGAAACTTCTTCGCCCGCGATGCCGTCGCGCATATCGGGGAAAACTTCGGCCGCGGCAGCTACTTCATGAACTTCCGCTCGTGGGACTATCGCTTCCTGCTCACGGGCGAGTTGCACCCGGTTTCCATTGCCGGCTGGTTCCGCTCGGATTGGTGGCCGAAATTCTGGGAAACCAACTTCGCGTTTCCCAGCGCCGCGCCGGCCGCCGACGTCGACGTCATCGGCAACTGGCGCGATGCCACCAAGACCGCCTACTACGGCAGCACCGACGCCGTCGCCGCGAAAGTCCTCGGCGCCGACTTCGAGCGCGCCCACGCCATCGTGTTCGTGCGTCCGCTATTTGCCCACGCGTTCGACCTGCGTGTCGAACGCGCCGGCGGCACGCAGCGCGCGCGCGGCTGGTTCAAGCGCTACGCCGATTCGATCACGCACGAACAGCGCCGTCTCGAGTTCGACCTGACCGGCAATCTCGAGCCCGACACGCTGCGCTTCCTCGGTCGCGAGACGGCACAGTCGCTCCTGAAACCGTGGGTCTTCAATCGCGCGCCGGACATCCATTTCTGGGGCGCCACCGATTTCGCCAACGGTCAAAGCTCGTCCGACTTGCGCTTCGCCGGCTCAGCCGCGAACGGGCTGAGTTACGAAGGCTTTCCCCTCGATACGATCGACGCGGAGGGCTCCGTGAAGGGCCCCGAAGTGAAACTCGACCGCATCCTCATCGGCGTCGCCGGCGGCCGCGGCACCGCGAAGGCGTCGTTCCTCATGCCCGAGAGCGAGCGCAAGCTCGGGTTCGATTTCTACATCGAGAACGCCGACATGGTGCGCGCCATCCGCGCCATGCACGAATACGAGGTCGCGCGCGGCGGGCTCGATCCCGCCGCCTCGCCGAACAAGGAGCTCCTCCAGCGCGCGAGCGGCGGCAAATTGACCTTCGCCGTCTCCGCCAGTGGCAATCCCAGCGACCTGAAATCCTTCGTCGGCAGCGGCAACGTCCAGCTCGCCGGCGCCGAACTCGGTGAGGTCCACCTCTTCGGCCTGCTCTCGCAGGTGCTCTCCAGCCTCTCGCTCAACTTCTCCTCGCTGAAACTCGACACGCTCCGCGCCAGCTATCAGGTCGCGAACGGCGTCGCGCATTTCCCGGACGTGCGCGTCACCGGTCCGACCGCGCTGATCGAGGCGCGCGGCGACTATCGCCTCGTGGATCGCACGCTTGATTTCACCGCGAAGTTCAAGCCCTACGAAGAAAACAAAAACCCGCTCACATTCGTGGTCGGCATCGTGGTGAATCCGCTCGCGAGCATTCTCGATCTGCACCTCACCGGACCGATCCAGAAACCGAGTTGGTCCGTCTCGATTCTCGGCGGCGGCACGAAGCCCGCCGAGAAACCGAGCGAACCGAAGCCGACGGAGCCGAAGCCGAACGAAACGAAACCGGCGGAGCCAGCCAAGGCGCCGAGCGGGACCTGATTCGCTCCGAAATGTAGCGGAAGCCGTGAGGCTTTCGCCCAGCGAGCACGGCGAAATTCTGACGAATTCCGCTACCCCGCACGCAGGAAACGCCACACCGACGGACGCCGAACGGCATCCTATTCACGGCGCGCCCGCCCCTCAACTTCCGCACGCGTCCTTCACCCTCGCCGCGAGCACGGCAATGCAACCGAGGCGGGTTGCGCGCTCGCGCGCAACTTTCCCGAACGGCACTCGGTTCTCGCTCGCACGAGTGGCGCGGCAAGCGCGCCACCTCCAACGCGAGCGAGAACGCTGGCCCGCTCGACCGGCCTCAGCCCTTCTTCGGCTCCGACGCCGCGTCAGCGGGCGCGGCGTCCTTCGGCGCATCCGCGGGCGGGACATCCGCCTTCGCCGGCGCCGTCCGGTCCTGCCAGAGATAGCGCGCTTTGCCGTGCGCGTCGGCGTGCTTGATGGCGTCCCAGCGGATCCAGGCCGCCGCACCGACGAGCACAACCACGACGACCCAGAAGATCGTGAGGCGCTTGCGGCGCGCGGCTTCCTTGTCCTCGTAAGGATCCTCCAGCGACAGCCGCGAGCCCGCGGGCTTTTTCGCCATCGCGGTGAGCGCGGAGCCGAACGGGATGTTGATCTTCACGCGTCCGTTCACCGCCCAGCCATTCGCTTCGAGCAGCGGCCCGAGCGTGCGCTGGCGGAGTTTGAGCCAGGCGATCGCCATCGACGGAAGCGAGATGACCAACATGATGCCGATCACGACCAGCGGCAGCTGCCACGGCGCGAGCCGCGCGAGGCCGGTCGCGATCGCACCCAGCGCGCCCATGATCGCACCGGCCGCGACGCCCAACGCGGCCACGGTGCCGACATCGATTTTCTTCGGCGGCGCGCCAGGAGCAGGAGCGTTTTTGTCGACGTTGGCCGTGTGCTCGGCCGCCGTGGCGAGCTTGGAGCTGGAAGCCGCCTCCGCCGCGGCGGCGCGCTTGGCCACCTGCTCCTCGATCATCCGGATGAACTTCTTGTAGGGCGACCAGAACGCCTGGCTGATGCTGATCGGATTATCGACGATGTTCGTGATGACTGCGTCCCAATCGTTGCCCGCGCGATCCCAGAACACGCCGTGGCGCCCGACGAAGAGGTAATCGCTGTCGCCCTGCGTGAAGCAGGCCGCGATGGCCATCGTCTTTCCCTGCCGCGTGCAGGTGCAGTAGGCGATGTAGGTCTTGCTCATCGCGGCGAGCGGACTCGGCCCGTCGACCCGCACGCACAACTCGGTGCTGCGGCTGTCGAGGTAGAGCGTGCCGGACTGGAAAATGGCCCAACGATCGCGCGAATAGAAATCCGCAAAGTTGACGAAATTGTGCAGCAGCGCGCGCAGGTCGCGGTAGTAGTGCACGAGGCGGTCGACATCGCTCAACGCCTTGAACTGCGGCTCGAGCGCCTTGTCCTTCGCCACGAGCGCGGCGAGTTTCGCGCGACCGTCGCCCGCGAGAATCTCCTTCACGCGCGCCAGCCCGAGTTTTTCCACGGTGCTGCCGCCCTTCGTGCCCAGCCAGGTTTCGTAGGCCGCGAACTGCGCGCTCAGCGCGCGCCACTCGTCCTCGGTCAGCGAATCCTTTGCGGCACCATGCACCGGAGCGACCGCCGCGCGGTGCAGCGTCGCGAGCGCCGCGGCCCAGGCGGGATTGACGCCTTCGAGCAACGGCAGCGGCTGCGCCGGAGCGATGCGTGCCAGCGGGAAACCGGCGACTTCCTCCGCCCCGAGCTTCAGATCCTTCGCGGCCACGGCGAGGTAGTCCGCCTCGGCGCGGTTCAGCGCACCGATCGCACGCGCATCGAACGCCGCCAGCCGGCAGCGGGCGAAATAGTCCTCCACCTTCGGCCGCACCGCGCGAATCGCCGACACGGCCGCATCCGTGTGCTCGCCGAGCACGGCAATTTCCTTGGCCGAACTCTTCCCGACCCAATCGACGTAGGCCGCGAGTTCCTTGAAAAATTCATCGACCTTCTCGCCGGTGACGCCCTGCGAGCCGGCGCGATCGGCCGCGCCGCCAACGGAGCCAAGGATGTCCTTGATCAACGCCTGCACCACCGCGTCGTCGGTCGCATCGGGCGGGATGACGCCATCGCCGTTGACGGAGCTGCTCGCAAAAATCTTCGCCGTGTCGCTGGTGTCGGCGGGTGAGATCGCCGCGGCGTCGGCTTTGCCCAGATTGGCCAGCACGCGACGCGCGGAGGCGACCAGCGCCTGGCCGTCGGGCGTGGCGTCGTTGATCGCGGCGAGCGGGAGCGCCGCGTCCCCCTGGAGGAGTTCGGCCGGCTCCTTCAGGCGCGCCGACGCCCACTTCACCGCCGCGAGCAGCTCCGGCACGCGGATGCGTCCGTCGTTGTCGGTGTCGATCAGCGCCAGCGTCTTCTCAGGCAACTCGAGGCCCTTCACCGGGCAGCTGAGTGCCACCCAGAGCTTGGCATCGAGTTCGTCCAGGTGCTGGAGATCGGCGGCCGTCTCGAGGGCAACTTGGTCCAGTCCGCCGGTGCGGAAGAATTTCCAACTGTGGGGCGCGGTGGTTTTGTCCATAACGGGTGGAGTGCGGACGCGATTTTCCGCGCCCGCGGCCCGATGGCAAATGCGAAGCGGCATGCTGCACCGGGTCCGGCGCAGACTCCGGCCCGGCGTAAGAAAGCGAAACTCACCGCAAGAATTGCGGTGCACTCGCGCCGTCTCGGAGCAATAATGGGCGCATGAAAACGTTCCTCGTTCCCATCGACTTCTCTACGGTCACCGAGGAAGTGATCGACACCGCCGTGAGCTTTGCCCGGGCGTTCCAAGGCAAGGTAGCGTTGATCCACGTCGTGCAGCCGCCGGTCGTGACCAGCGAGTTTGCGTTGCCCGTCGAGGTGTTGCAGGAGGCTGTGAGTGCGGGTGAGCGCGCCGCCGTCGGCAAGCTCGAGACCTACGTGGCCATGTTCCGCAACGCCGGCATTCCGTGCGAAGCGAAAGTCACCCACGGCCCGCCGGTGACGATGATCCGCGAAGAGGCCGCGCGGGTGAGCGCCGACTTCATCGTCATGGGGTCGCACGGTCACGGGAAGCTCTATGACTTCCTCGTCGGCAGCACCGCGAGCGGCGTGATGAAGCGGGCGACGTGCGGCATCATCATCGTGCCACACGCCGACAAAAACACCTGACAAGCGTCGTCCGCTGAGGCGGAAACGTGCAGTTGGAACGAATCTTCGAATGAATCGAGGAGAACCGCTTGGTAATTTGTAGGGCTCGACCTTGTGTCGAGCCTAACGTGCGAGCGGGGCTCATGCTCCACTCGTAGCCGAGGCCTCACACAAGGTGAGGCCCTACCTCAACCGGCGGACGGACTGCAACGTTCCGGCTAAGTCACCGCACCACCGGAACGCGTCCCGCGCGTCCGGACGGTCACTCGTTTTTCCGCGGGTTTCGTCCCCGCCAAACGAACAGGGCGGGCTCCACGCTGCCCGCCCTGTCGTTTGGTGCGCAGTTACACTGCGCTAAATTCTCCCGTCAAAATGTTCCCCTCGAGATGCTGACCGGACTGAAGAGGGGTGAAGAGAACGTTCTGACAACGCGCCCATGTTAGCGCATTCGCGGGGACAGCGCCTCGCATCGGTTGGTGAACCCCGCGCGCAAATTGCCTGTGCACTTTTTGCGACCGGCGCCGGCGCGAGAAAGCGTGCTACTTGCTCTTTTCAAGCCGGCGGGCCCGGGCGACGCGCCTGGAAGTCCGCGTAAGCCGCCACGTCCGCCTGCATCGCCTCGATCGTGGCCACGAGTGGCTCGAGTCGCACGAGTCCGGAAAAAACCGCGCGGTCACCGATCGCGTCCTCGATCACGAACGTCGGCCGCTGCGCCACTCGGAGCGCATGAAATTCCGCCGTCGTCTGCTGCATCCGCGCCGCCACGACGCCGGACTGAGCGCCTGCCTGCAGCGCGGCGACGTCGAGTCCGCTCACCCGCGCCGCGATCGCCGCCGCCACATCCAACCGGCCGACCTTTTGCCCCTCGCGGTAGGCGGCGTGCGACAGCGCACAACGCACCTCGTCGCCCGTCGCGCCGAGATTCCGCGCCGCCTCGGCCACGGCGCTCGCCGCTGGATAGCCGCCCGGCAGCGGCCACTCGTAATACGCGGAGTTCGGCACGAACGACGAAGCCATCACCGCCGCGCTGCGCTGCAGAAACCAGTCGTATTGCGCGTGGCTCGCGGGGAAATCGGCGCGATCCATCAGCGCTGTCTTCCACTGAAAAGTCGCCCGGCCGGCATAGCGCCGCTTCAGTTCCGCCCAAGTCGGCTCCGCCCAGAAGCACCACGACGATGTCACTTCGAGGTAATAGGTGATCTGCATTCCCGCAGCGTCGGGGCCCGGGCGCCGCCGCGTCAATCCGCGGCTCCTTCCGGTGCGGGTGCAGCCCCCGCTCGCGGCGGCCAGCACAGGCATCGGCCCCGCCCGATTTTCAATGGCTACCGCGCTTTTCGGCGCTCAAGCTGCCGACGTTCGCGTCGATTAATTTACCTCCCATTGACCACTTCTCGTCGCGCTATCCGCCCGCACCCCTGGCTGCTCTCCGTCGGCGCAGGGTTGGTGGCGCTGGCCATTAACCAATTCCCTCTTCCGATCTTCGGCGGCACCGAGATTGTGTTCGGCGGCTGGTTGCCGCTCATGGTCGCGTATGCGTTCGGTCCGTGGTGCGGCGGGCTTGCGGCCGCGATCGCCTTCTCGTCCACGGTGATCGCCTGGGCGCACCCGTGGGGCCTGCTTTGCTTCGGGCTCGAAGCGGTCGCGGTGGGCTGGGCCGTGCGCCGGCGCGGTCTGGGCGGAGCGCGCGCGAGCGTTTACTATTGGTTGGTGCTCGGCCTGCCCTTGGTGGCGATCGGCATCTTCGGGTTCACGAACATTCCGTTTCCGAGCAATTGGGCCATCGTCACGAAGTATCCGCTAAACAGCCTGCTGATGACGATGGTGGCGCTGCCGATCTATCAACTGTCGGCCGTGAATCGCTGGCTCGGCGGAGAAGACCGCGACGCCACGGATTCACTCGAACGCGTGCTCTTTCGCCGCTTCAGCGTCATCGTCGGTCTCGCGATCGCGGGGCTGGCGATTTTCATCGGCCACAATCGCGACCTGGACACGCGGCGCATGGCGGCGGAAGCCCTCAGCCGCGACGCTGCGGAGGCTGCCCGCGATCTGGCGCGCGACATCGCGCGACATCGCGATGTCCTCAGCCTCGCCGTCCGGGAATCGCGCCCGGACTCCACGCCGGCGGAGTTGGCGGCCCGCCTGGCCGCCGTCCGCCATCAATACGATGGCTTCCTCACCCTGCTCGTCGCCAGACGCGACGGCGTCATCATCGCCGGCGCGCCCGACCTGACCGCCACCGGCGAGCGGATTTCCGACAGCGGCATTTCCATCGCCGACCGCGACTACTTTCAGCACCCGATGCGCGACGGAAAACCCTTCATGAGCGCGGTGTTTCGCGGCCGTGGTTTTGGCGCTGACCTCATCATCGCACTCAGCGAACCCGTGCTCGACCACCGCGGGCAACCCGCGCTGCTCATCGAGGGATCGCTCAATCTCCGCGGCCTCGTCGAAATGCAGCCCGCGCCCAGCTATTTCAACGAGCGCAGCGTGCTCATCCTCGACCACACCGGACAAGTCGTCGCGAGCCGCGGCGACCTCGGCCGCCCGACGCTCGCCAACCTCCGTCGCGACGCCCTCGTGGTCGCGGGCGATTCCGCCGAAGGCGACGTTTACCTGTTCAACCAACCCAGTCGCGACCACGCGATGGAGCGCTTCATCGTCGCCCGCGCGGACGTGCCCGGCAGCGACTGGCGCATCTACCTCGCCGAGCCCATCTGGCGAACCCAGCAGGCGATCGCCGGCTACTACGCCATCACGACGCTCACCGCCGGACTGGCGATTGCGATCGCCCTGCTCCTCGCCCGCGCGACCGCCCGCACGCTCACCGCACCGCTGGAACGTCTGGTGACCTCCGTCGAAGCGCTCAGCCGCGGCACGACGCAGCCGCCGAACGACCGGCGCTACGCGTCCCGCGAGCTCGCCCAAATGGGCACCGCCGTGGAGAACGCCACGCTCGTGCTCAGCCGCACCAACGCCGAGCTGGCCGCCGCACTGGAGCAACAGAGCAAAACGCATCAGCAACTGCGGCAAGTGCTCCTGCACCTCGACGACAAGGTCCGCCAGCGCACCCGGCAGCTCGAGGACGCCCTCGAAAGCGCCGAATCCGCCAACCGCGCCAAGAGCGAGTTCATCGCCAGCACCAGCCACGAATTGCGCACGCCGCTCAACGTCATCCTCGGCATGTCCGAGGTGCTCCTCGAACGTTCGCTTGGCGAACTCAATTCCCGCCAGCAGGAGAGCATCGCCGCCATCGACGAAAGCGGCCGCCACCTCCTGTCGCTGATCAACGACCTGCTCGACCTCTCCAAGATCGAAGCCGGCAAATTCTCCCTCAGCGTGCAGGAAACCGACATCCGCGCCACCTGCGAAGCCAGCCTCCGCTTCGTGCGCACCGCGGCCGACCGCAAGCGCCACCGGCTCGAACTGCATTGCCCACCGGAGCTGGATTTCGTCACTGCCGACCAGCGCCGCCTGAAGCAGATCCTCGTCAACCTGCTCTCCAACGCCGTGAAATTCACCGCGGACGAGGGCCACATCCGTCTCGAAGTCGCCGCGGCCCCCTCGGCCACGGAGGTGATTTTCCGCGTCATCGACAACGGCATCGGCATCACCCGCGAGCAACAGGCGCTCCTCTTCCGGGCGTTCTACCAAGTGGACGGCGCGCTCACCCGCCGCCACGGCGGCACCGGCCTCGGTCTCGCGCTCGCGCGCCGCATGGCCGAGTTGCACGGCGGCACGCTCACCGTGGAAAGCGAACCCGGACGCGGCTCCTGCTTCACGCTCACCCTGCCCCGGCGCGCACCGACCGCGACGACGCCCCTCGTTTCCATCGTCCCGGCCGCCGCCACCTTCCGCGCGCCGCCCGGCACCCGCGTCCTCATCGCCGAGGATAACGAGGTCAACGCGCTCATCTACGAACGCAGCCCGGTGTTCGCCGGCTGCGGGCTCCGGTTCGTGCGCAACGGCCAGGCCGCGATCGACGCGGCGCTCGCCGATCCGCCGCACCTGATCGTGATGGACGTGCAGATGCCCGTCCTCGACGGCCTCACCGCCACGCGCCGGCTGCGCGCCGATCCGCGCACCGCGAACGTGCCGATCATCGTCGTCACGGCGCTCGCGATGGCCGAGGACCGCACGCGCTGCCTCGAAGCCGGCGCCACTTCCTACCTGAGCAAACCCATCGACCTGCGCGAACTCACGCGTCATGTTGCCGAGGCGCTCACTCCTGTCCCTTCCGCCTCATGAAGACCGTTTCCACTGTGCTGGCCGTCGACGACGAGCCGAAGGCCCTGATGCTCTTGCGCAACGTGATCGAACCCGAAGGTCACCGCGTCCTCACAGCCAGCGACGGCCTCACCGCGCTGCGCCTCGCCGGCCAGGAACGCCCGGATGCGATCCTCCTCGACGTCATGATGCCGGACACCGACGGCTTCGAAGTCTGCCGCCAGCTCCGCGCCACGCCCGAGCTGGCCACGATTCCCATTCTGCTCCTCACGGCCCTCGACGATCGGGAATCACGTCTGCAGGGTCTCGCCGCCGGCGCGGACGACTTCCTCACCAAACCCTTCGACGCGGTCGAGCTGCGCATCCGGCTGCGCACGATTTTCCGGCTCAACCGCTACCGTCGCCTCTACGAGGAAAGTTCGCGCTACGAAGCCGCCATCCGCCATTCCGAGGAAGGCATCGTGCTCGCCGAACTCGACGGCACCATCCTGCTCCGCAACGCCGCCTTCACCGGCCTCCTCCAACCGGAGCAAGGCAATCTGCCCAACTTCTTCGAGTATTTCCACGCCGCCGACGCCGAGCGGCTGCATCCCGAGAAAGACCGCCACCAAGTCCTGCGCTCCGTCGAAGTGCCCTTGTTGTTCGGCCGCGCCAATCCGACCACCGTGGAAATTTCCGCCGGCCTCGTGCCGTGGGAAGGCCGCACGCTCGCGCAGTTTCACGTCCGGGACCTCACCGAAAAGAAGAGCCTCGAAGCCCAGCTGCTCCGCTCGCAACGCATCGAGCTGCTCGGCCAGCTCTCCGGCAGCGTGGTGCACGACATGAACAACATTCTCGCCGCCATCGGTGGCAGCGCCGGCCTGATTGAGTTCGACCCCAGCAGTCCCAACACGCCGCGCCACCTCACCAACATCCGGACCGCCGTCCAACGCGGCGCAAACATGCTCCGTCAGCTCCTGCATTTTGCCCGCGGCAGCGACGGCCCGCTCGAGCAACTGCATCCGGCCGAAGTCGCCGGCGAAATCGCCAGCCTCGTGCGCGAATCGTTTGGCGGTTGCTACATCGTCTCGTTCGAGGCCGAACCCCACCTCCCCGATATCCCCGCCGACTCGACCCAGATCCACCAGGTGTTGATGAATCTCTGCGTCAACGCCCGCGACGCCATGCCTGACGGCGGCGACCTCGCCATCCGCGCCTCGCGCCGGCAGATTTCGGCCGATGTGGCGCCCACGCTCAGCCCCGACGCCCGCCCGGGCGACTACGTCGTCCTCACCGTGCGCGATGGCGGCACCGGCATTCCGCCTCATGTCCGCGCGCGCCTCTTCGACCCGTTTTTCACCACCAAGCCGAAGGGCAAGGGCACCGGTCTCGGCCTCGCCACCGTGCTGCGCCTCGTGCGCCGCCACGGCGGCTTCGTCGAAGTGGAGACGGCAGTCGGCACCGGCACGGCCTTTCATTGCCACTTCCCCGTGGTGGCGACCACTCCCTGAATTTCAGCGTGGACGGGCCGACTGGAGGCCTGACATCGTGCTTTCCACTGCCACTTTGCAGAACGTGGGAACATGAAAAACGCCTCCATCCTGATTGTCGACGACGACGCCCTGACGCGCGAAATGCTCGAGGCGTGGTGCCTTCATTTCGGAGCGTTTTGCGAAGTCGCGGGCTCCACCGTCGAGGCGGACGCGGCGCTGCAACGCCAGTTGTTCGACGTCGTTCTTTGCGATGTGCATCTGCCGGGCAATCAACGCCTCGGCTGGGTGCGCACGCTCGTCGCCCGTCCCGAAGCGCCGGCTGTGGTCATGATCACCGGCAATCCGGAACTCGAATCGACGCTCAGCGCCGCCAATCTTCCCCTCGCCGGCTATCTGGTGAAACCGCTCGATTTCGCCGTGCTGGGCGAACTCGTCGGCCGACTGATCGCCGAACAGCAGGCCCGCACCGAACTTCGCGCCCTCGCCCATCAGGCTGCCCTGCTGCTCGCCGACCCCGAGCTCGACCGCGAGCCGACCGGCAATCGCGACTCGTTGCGCGAACGTCTGCTGCTTTTGACCCAATGCCTGGCCCGGGAAACCGCTCGCAGCGCGCGCAGCGTGGTGCCCACGGCGCCCGCGGAGTTGCCCCTGCGCTCCGCGATCGTGGAAACGATCTCCGTGCTCGAGAAGACGAAGCGTAATTTCCGCTCCAAAGAGCTCGGCGAGCTCCGCCAGCGCCTCCAGCAGATGCTCGTAGCGCAAAACGGCGGCTGATTCGCGCACACCGTTCGCGCGATTTTTTAGAAAATCCGCCTAAAGTTCGTTTTCCGGCGGCCGATTTCTCGCTCCAACGTTGCGGTGCATCCTCTTGA
Source organism: Verrucomicrobiota bacterium (assembly GCA_023432225.1). Lineage (GTDB taxonomy): Bacteria > Verrucomicrobiota > Verrucomicrobiia > Opitutales > Opitutaceae > Didemnitutus. The sequence continues at coordinate 11,478 of JAEYUW010000046.1, read as the reverse complement.
TGCGACCGCCTCTTTCGGACCGGCAACGGCTGGTAAGCAAAGGAGCAACGTTCAACTGGGTCGCGTGCCGACTCGGTGAATAGACTCTCATGCTCACTTCCGAAAGTCCCTCTCCTCGCTCCGCTCCGGCCGGCGATTCCGCCGCCAGCACGCTCTTCTCCGCTCACTCGGCGCTGCTGCCGCGCGTCCGCCAGCTCTGCCCGGCCGGGGTGACACCCGGCACTCCGTGGCGCAATGGCGTGGTGCCCCTCGCCGCCTACATCGTCTACACCCCGACCCACGCGCTCGGCGCGCGCTCCTGACCTCGTTCCGGCCTGTCATGAAAATCAGCACCAAGATCATCATCACCGTCATTGTGACGGTGGTCGCCGTCGCCGCCGGCGGCACCACGACAGTGTATTTCCTTTCCAAGGCCAACCGCATCGACGCGCTTCATGAACAGATGAACGTCGTCCTGCGTCAGGCTCATACCATGGCGCAAAACATGGACCGGATGCATCGCGCCAAGTCGTTCGATCTGCCCGGCCTCGTCGCCGCCGCCAAAGCGGAAAGCGGCGGCCGCCCGCTAAACGAAATTTATCGCAGCACCGCCCTCTATAACACGATCCCGATCGTCGCCTCGTGGCAGGCCGCGGCCGAGTCGGCCAAGCAGCAAGGTTTCGAATTTTATACGCCCTCCGCTCCCGGCACCACCTCCCGCAACCCGAAGAACGACACCAGCGCGCAATACGCCGAGGCGTTCAAGGCCTTCGCCGCCGGCAAGGAGGAATACTTCGTGCAGGACCACGACACGAACACGCTCATCCTCGCTCGTCCGGTGAACCTCTCTGAAAGCTGCCTCTCCTGCCACGGCGATCCGAGCCTCAGTCCGACGCGCGACGGCAAGGACATCCTCGGCTTCGCCATGGAAAACATGAAGCTGGGCGACATCAAAGGCGCGTTCGTGCTCAAAGCCCCGCTGACTTTCGACAGCGTCATGATGCGCACCATGAAGAGCATGACGCTCGTCAGCGGCATCCTGCTGCTCGGTGCCATCGGCTGCTTCTACGTCTTCAATCACCGCTTCATCAATCGCCCGCTGGATACCGCCATCGAACACATCGACGCCGCCAGCACACAGACCGCCGACGCCGCGGTCCAGATCGCCGCTTCGAGCCAGACCCTCGCCGAGGGCTCCACCGAACAAGCCGCCTCCCTCGAAGAAACGGCCGCCTCGCTCGAGGAGATGTCCTCGATGACCAAGCGCAACGCCGAGAGCGCCGAGCGCGCCCGCAAGGCCGCCGCCCAAGCCCGCACCTCGGCCGAAGCCGGCGCGCGCCAGATGGCCACGATGCAGGAGTCCACCAAAGCCATCCAAGCCGCCAGCGCCGACATCGCCAAAATCCTCAAGACGATCGACGAAATCGCCTTCCAGACGAACATCCTCGCCCTCAACGCCGCCGTCGAAGCCGCCCGCGCCGGCGAGCACGGCGCCGGCTTCGCCGTCGTCGCCGACGAAGTTCGCGCCCTGGCCCAGCGTTGCGCCAGCGCCGCCCGCGAGACCGCCGCCAAGATCGAGGACTCCGTCGCCAAGACCCGCCAGGGCGTCACCATCACCGCCGATGCCGCTCGCAGCTTCGCGGACATCCAGCACGACATTCAGAATCTCGACGAACTCGTCGCCGAGATCGCCAATGCCGCCGGCGAACAAAGCCAGGGCATTCACCAAGTGTCGCTCGCCGTGTCGCAGATGGACAAGGTCACGCAATCCAACGCCGCCACCGCCGAGGAAAGCGCCGCCGCCGCCGAGGAGCTCAGCGCCCAATCCGTCGCGCTCAAGGAAGCGATCACCGAACTCCAGATCCTCGTCGACGGCGCCGCCACCACCACCGTGGCTCACGCCCCCGCGCGCGAATCCCGCGCCGTCGCCGCTTCCACTGCGCCGATCGCTTCACCCGCCCGCGCCATGTCCAAGCCCACTCGTGCGAACCGCGCCGCCGCGCCCGCCGTCACCGCGGCCACCGGCAACGATGCCGATCAGTTTTTCGAGAATTCCTGACTGCACAGGGACCAAAAGTGAACAGGGAGCGCCGCGGCAGGAGTCTGTCGCGGCGCTCTTCTTTTCGGCTCCGCCCCGCGGAGATTTCGCCTCACCGCGGCGCCACCAGTGCCAGCCGCACGGCCAGCGCACCCAGCACGCCGCCCATAACCCAACGCTGGATCTTCAAACCCCACGGCTTCTCCGCCACCGCGCGTCCGAGCGCGGCCGCCCCGAGGATGATCAGAAAATTGCAGCCAAAGCTGATCGAAATCTGCACGCCGCCCAGGACGATGCTCTGCCCCAGCACGCCCCCGCGCTCGGGATGGATGAATTGCGAGAAGATCGACAGGTAGAGAAACGCCGCCTGCGGATTCAGCGCATTCGTCATGAAGCCCATGACGAGCAACTGCCGCGGCGTCGCATCCGGCAGTTGGCTGGTGTGCAGAGCGCCACCACCCGGCCGCAGCGCTTTCCAAGCGAGCCAGAGCAGATAGGCCACGCCGGCGTAGCGAATCGCCTGGTAAGCGGCCGGCGAGGCCCGCAACACCGCCGCCAGTCCGCTCGCGGCCACCGAGAGATGAATCAGGAAACCCGCCGCCACGCCGCACAGTGAAAGGATCGCCGCCCGCCGGCCCTGGCAGATCGCGCGCGAGGTCAGATACATCATGTTCGGCCCGGGCGTGAGCGACATCGTCACGCACATCAGGAGAAAAACCGGCCACTCGCTCGACGGCATGCACGGAGCGAAACGCCCCCGGCCCGCACGTCGAGTGACCAAAACCGCGGCGGCAGCACAGCCCGCAGCACCAGCCGGCAACACAGCCGCCGGACCTTAACCGCTCGCGCGCGTTTCCGCTGCCTGTCGCGTCCCATTGCAGGCCCGCCGCGGAACGCGACGAGCCGCCACGGAGGTCCGCGGCTCAGGGTTTGCCGCCGAAAATCTTCTTGATGCTCTCGCCGGCTTTTTTCGCGGCGTCCTTCGTTTGCTCCACCGTGTTGGCGCCTAGCGTGCCGGCGGTTTTGCTCAGCGCCTCCGCCGTGCCGCTCACGATTCCGCCGAGCACGTTGCGCATGATGGCGCCAGCCGCCTGATCGGGCGTGATGCCGCCTTCCGCCGTGCCGAGGTTGTCGATCGAGATGGGCGGCAGCGGCACCGGCACCGCGGCCGGGCCGACGCCCAGGCGGGCGACGCCGTGCGTGAGCCGGAATTTTTTGATCTCAAACTTGATCGGCTTGCCCGCCTTGTCGGCCGGCTGCGCCTCGGCATTTTTGCTGCCGGTGAACTGCTCGATGTTCTTGAGCAGATCCTTGATGTTGCTCGAAACGATCTTGGTCTCGTAGAGAAACTCCGGTCCGTCGACCGTGATTTCCTCGATCACGATGTGGTCGCCGAAGAGCGACATCGGCGCGATGTCGACGTGCACTTTGCCGAGTTTGAACGCGTTGTTTTCCGACCAACCCTTGGGGTTGCCCACGGCGAGACCGCTCAAGGTGCCTGAGCCGGTCAGCGGCGAGATCGTCGCGCTCGCGAGCTCGACTTTGGTCTGCGTGAACTTCGGACCGAACGTGTTCACCCCGGCTTTCACGATCGAGCCGAGGAAAAACATGCCGCCAACATAACCGACGAGCACCAGCACGAGAACGACAAGGAGGAGTTTTTTCATGGGCGGGGAGGATTGGCCCGCAACCTAACCCGGCAGCCCGGTCCTGCAAGCCACACCTCTCACGCTTCCGGCCTTAAGTCCCGATCAACCCGACCGATATACCCGGACGCGGGGCGCTCCCCGCGCTTCTCGTCGTGCAAGCCCCCGTCTCTTCCCCGCCCTTCCCCAGTGCCGCTGTCCCCGCGCCGGCCAGTTCGCTCGTCGATGAACCCGAAGTCGTCGCCATGAGCGCGTCGCACATCACGATCCACGCCCCCAAGGGTCGTTGGATCACGATCATGTGCCCCGTCGGTTTCTCCCCCGGCAGCGTGGAAGGCATCGGATTGGACAAGCCGTTGTTCGCGCGCGTGCGCTACCTCGCCGGCTAAAGTTTCCCCCGCCAACGCTCCTGTCATCCGCCGGGACATGCCCCGCTCGCGGCGGCTTCTGCCTTAACCGCACGCGGCGCGTGCCGATGCCTAACGGTGACGCATCAGCCGTGTCCCCTCGCCTCCGCGATGGAATGCGGCCGGCGCGTCTCACCTCTCCACCTCTTTCAACCGACCAGCGAACACGGTGCCACGGCCGTCTCGTCGTGCGGAGCCTGCCTATGAATCTACGCCGTGTCTTCTCGGTTTCGCGCATCGGAACCAAAATCACGCTCCTGGCGATTTGCCCCGTTCTCACCGCTCTGGCGGTCACGTTCGGCACGCTGCTGCTGTTGCGCCATCAGCTCGACGAGCAGATCAGCCAAAGCGTCCAGGGACAGGCGCGCAGCGAATGCGCCAAGATCGCCCAGAACGTCCAGATCCTCTGCGCCAGCGTGGAAGCGCGCAACCAGCGCGAACTCGCCCACGGACTCGGCGTCGCCCACGACTTCGTCGCCCAAGCCGGCGGCCTGCGCCTCGCGAACGAAACCGTGACCTGGCGCGCGGTGAACCAGTTCTCCCAAGAGGCCCAGTCGGTCACGTTGCCCAAGATGCTCCTCGCCGATCGCTGGCTCGGCCAGATCAGCACCACGCACGAGTCCGTGCCCGTCGTCGACGAGGTCCGTCGCCTCACCGGCCACTTCTGCACGATCTTCCAGCGCATGAACGACGCCGGCGACATGCTGCGTGTCGGCACCAGTGTGGTGAAGACCGACGGCACGCGCGCACTCGGCACGTTCGTGCCGGCCCGCAACCTCGACGGCACGTCCAACGCCGTCGTGCAAACCGTGCTTCGCGGCGAAACCTACCGCGGCCGCGCGTTCGTCGTGAACGACTGGCACGCCGCCGCCTACGAGCCGATCTGGGACGCCGGGCACCAGCGCGTCATCGGCATGCTCTACACCGGCGTCGCGCTGGGCGTCATTAACCGCGAGCTCCAGGACGCGATCACGTCCATGACCGTCGGCAAGACCGGCTACGTCTTTGTCCTCGGCGGCAAAGGCGACCAACGTGGCAAATACATCGTCTCGCAGAAAGGCCAGCGCGACGGCGAAAACATCTGGGACGCCCGCGACGCCGACGGCCACACCTTCGTCCAATCGCTCGTCGGCAAGGCCCTGCGCCTCACTGAGGCGAAGGCCATCGATTTCGATTCCTACCTGTGGGCCAATCCCGGCGACGCGCGCCCCCGCGAGAAAATCGTCGCGCTCGCCTACTACGCCCCGTGGGACTGGGTCATCGGCGCCGGCGCCTACGAGGAAGACTTCGCCGACGTGCGCGCGCAGATCGAAGACGCCGAGACTCACCTGGTCACTTCGCTCGCCATCACCGCCGGCATCGTGGCGTTCCTCGCGACGATCGCGGGCATTCTTATCGCCGGCAGCATCACGCGCCCGATCATCGCGATCATCGCCAGCCTCCGTGGCAGCTCCGACGAGATCACCGTCGCCGCCGGCCAGATGGCCGATTCGAGTCAGTCGCTCGCCCAAGGCGCCAGCGAACAAGCCTCCGCCCTCGAGGAAACCAGCGCCTCGCTCGAGGAGATGCGCAGCATGACCGAGCGCAACGCCGAGAACGCCTCCCAGGCCAACACCCTCGCCAGCCAGACCCGCACCTCCGCCGATACCGGCGCCGTCGACATGCAGGCGATGGACCAGGCGATGCGCGCCATCAAGGCGTCCTCGGACGACGTCGCGAAGATCATCAAGACGATCGACGAGATCGCATTTCAGACGAACATCCTCGCGCTCAACGCCGCCGTCGAAGCCGCCCGTGCCGGCGAGGCCGGCGCCGGCTTCGCCGTCGTCGCCGAGGAAGTCCGCGCTCTCGCCCAGCGCTCCGCCGCCGCCGCCAAAGAGACCGCCGGCAAGATCGAGACCGCCATCTCCACCACCGCGCAAGGCGTCACGCTGAGCGAGCGCGTCGCGAAGGCCTTGAGCGAAATCGTCCAACAGGTCCGCACGCTCGACCGCCTCGTCACGGAAGTCGCCACCGCCAGCAAGGACCAGAGCCAGGGCGTCGCGCAGATCAACCGCGCCGTCACCCAAGTCGATCAAGTCGTCCAGACCAACGCCGCCAGCGCCGAGGAAGGCGCCGCCGCCGCGACGGAATTGAATGCGCAAGCCAACGCACTCCGCGCCGCCGTGCAGGCCCTGCAGGAACTCGTCGGCGGCGCCGACTCCCCATCCGGCGCACCGGCGGACGAGCTCCGGTCGGCACCGCCACCCGCCGATCGCATCGCCTCCACGCCCCGCCGCGCCTCTCCGCCGCTGGCACCGACGCCGGCTTAGCCGTCGTTTTCCTCGATCGCCCGCCGGCCCATCTGGGCAAAAACCCATCTCAACCGGGGATGCAGCGTGTCGAATAATAGGGGGCGTTTGCGGTGCGCCATCGGCGCGACCGCCTGGATCGGTCCGCCACGGCCGGAAAGTCTCAGGAAGCAAGCGTGATCGGGCAACCGCACGCCCGGTTACCGCTCAACATGAAGACACCCGTCGACCGCGGCCCCGGCCCGCGCTGCACCTCGCATTCTACACCTCGCATGAAAGCTAAACTGAAACTCAGCACCCTACTGCTCCTCGCCTTCGGCACCGTCGCCGCGATCACACTGATCATCGGCTCCGTCGGATATTACGGCGCCACCCGCAATGAAGCGGCGATGCACGAGACCGGCTCGGTGCGCTTGGCCAGCGTCGATAGCCTGCTGTTTGCCAAAGCCGACATCGAAAAAATCCAAAGCCTGGTCGAAGGACTCACCCGCGCCGATCTGACGCCCGAACGCCGCAAGCTGCTCTTGGACGAACTCGCCCAAGTTCGCGCCAATTATGGCGCGGCTCTGAAAACTTACGAAGCGCTGCCGAAAACGCCGGAAGAAGCAGCGCTCACCCGCGACTTCATGAGTCTAGTCGCGAATTGGCGCGCCGAAAACAACCAAGCGCTCGAAATGGGCCAGGAGTTCGAACGCATCGGCATCGTCGACCCGCAGGCGCTTGCGCTCAAAATCGAGCAATTCACGAAGGACCACTACGTCGTCGCGCAAAAAATCCTCTTGTTGCTCCGCAGCAAGGACGGCGCATTCGCCGGCGGCGACGACCACACCGCATGCAACGCCGGCAAATGGTTGCCGACCTTCAACACAGCCAACCCGAGGCTCGCTGCCGCGACGAAAGAAATCGCGGCATCCCACCGCCAATTCCACGCCGCCATCGGCAACATCAAGCGACTCGCCGCCGAACATAAATTCGACGAGGCCGCCCATGTCTATCAGCAGGAAATGACTCCGGCGATGAGCGAGGTCTTCCAGCACTTCGACACCATGCGCACCACCACCGCAGAGGCGGTCGCGCTCCACGACCGGATCGAAGAACACGTGGACGGCACGGTTCACCGCGCCCAGGAAGCCGCCCTCGCCGCCCTCAACAAGCTCGTCCAAATCAACCGCGACAGCGCCGCCCGCACCGTTCGCGAATCCAATCAGCAAGGCGCTTTCCTGAAAACATTCTCCCTCGCCGCCATGCTCGTCGGCACCGTCGCCGCCATCGTGCTCGGCTTCCTGATCACGCGCGCCATCACCCGCCCGATCCAGCGCGTCACCGCCCAGCTCTCCGCCGGCGCCGAACAGACCGCCGCCGCCGCCGCGCAAGTCTCCACCTCCAGCCAGTCGCTCGCTTCCGGCGCCAGCGAACAGGCCGCCAGCCTCGAGGAAACCGGCGCCTCGCTCGAGGAACTCTCCTCCATGACCAAGCGCAACGCCGACAGCGCCGCCTCCGCCAAAACGCTCTCCGGCGAAACCCGCAACGCCGCCGAGACCGGCCACCGCGACATGGCCGAGATGCGCGAGGCCATGAACGCCATCAAGACGTCCTCCGCCGACATCGCCAAAATCATCAAGACCATCGACGAAATCGCCTTCCAGACCAACATCCTCGCCCTCAACGCCGCGGTCGAAGCCGCGCGCGCCGGCGAGGCCGGCGCCGGTTTTGCCGTCGTCGCCGACGAAGTCCGCGCCCTCGCCCAGCGCTCCGCGCAATCCGCCAAGGAAACCGCCTCGCAAATCGAAATCGCGATCCAGAACGGCGAACACGGCGTGCGCATCTCGGACAAAGTCGCCTCGTCCCTCGACGTCATCGTCGGCAAGGCCCGCCAAGTCGACGAGATCGTCGCGCAGATTGCGACCGCTTCGAACGAACAGACGCAGGGCATCGGCCAGATCAACACCGCCGTCCGCCAGATGGACAAGGTCACCCAAGGCAACGCCGCCAACGCCGAGGAAACCGCCGCCGCCGCCGAGGAACTCACCGCGCAATCCGTCACGCTCGCCGAAAGCGTCGAAGAGCTCCACGTGCTCATCGACGGCGGCACGCGCCGCACCGCGCCGCTCGAAAAGACGCCCGCCCGCCCCCACGCCGCCGCCCCGCGCGCCGCGCGAGCGAGCACCGGTCCCGCGCCGCGCGCGAACGCCGCGGCCCCCGCACCGGTCTCGGCTCACGTCGACTCGCAGAAGGATTTCTTCGCCGACGCCTGATACCCAACGCTCCGCGTTTCCCGCGCGAGCCGCGAAAAGATTCCGCTCCTTGTTCCGCGACGCCGAAGCCAGCAGCTTCGGCGCTCTCGTTTGTCCGCGGTTCGTCTCTCTCTGCGATGACGTGACCGGGCGGATGTCGTGTTTTTCACGCCACTCCCCGGCATCTGAATCGCGCTTGCCACACCGCCGCGCGGACTCTCTCTATTTTGCGCCACTCCACGCGCGCGCCTCGTCCGCACCGGGCGTCGCGCCTCCTTCACTTTCACTCTCCCTCTCTCTTCCGCGATGGCGTCCAACTACACCGAAGCCAGCATCAAGACCCTCAGCTCCCTCGAGCACATCCGCCTCCGCCCCGGCATGTACATCGGGCGGCTCGGCAACGGCAGCCACGCCGAGGATGGCATCTATGTGCTGCTCAAGGAGACCATCGACAACTCCATCGATGAATTCACCATGGGGGCCGGCCGCAAGATCGAGGTCGAGCTCACCGACCGCACCGTGCGCGTGCGCGACTACGGTCGCGGCATCCCGCTCGGCAAGCTCGTGGACTGCGTGTCGATCATCAACACGGGTGCCAAATACGACTCCGAGACCTTCCAGAAGGCCGTCGGCCTCAACGGCGTCGGCCAGAAGGCGGTCAACGCCCTCTCCTTCAACTACCGCGCCCAGGCCATCCGCGAGGGCGAGACCAAGGTGGTCGACTTCGAGCGCGGCAAGCTGAAGTCCCAGTCACGGGTCACCAAGACCACCGACCGCTACGGCACCCTGATCGAGTTCACGCCCGACGAGGCGCTCTTCGGCAAGGACTTCAAGTTCCGCACCGAGTTCATCGAGGACATGCTGTGGAACTACGCCTTCCTCAACCGCGGCCTCACGCTCACGCTCAACGGCAAGCCCTTCCGCTCCGAGAACGGGCTCAAGGACCTGCTCACCAAGGAAATCTCAGGCGAGCCGCTCTATCCGATCATCCACCTCGAGGGCGAGGACATCGAGGTCGCGTTCACCCACGGCAACCACTACGGCGAGGAATACTGGTCGTTCGTCAACGGCCAGCACACGACCATGGGCGGCACGCACCTGGCGGCGTTCCGCGAGGCGCTGGTCGAGACCGTGCGCAACCACTTCAAGAAGGACTACGAGGCGGCCGACATCCGGCAGTCCATCGACGCCGCCGTCGCCGTGCGCGTGCAGGAGCCGGTGTTCGAGTCGCAGACCAAGACCAAGCTCGGCTCCACCGACATCGGTCCCAAGGGCCCGTCGATCCGCGAGTTCGTGGGCAAGTTCCTCCAGCAGTCGCTCGACACCTGGCTGCACAAGAACCGTGAGGCCGCCGAGACCATCAAGCGCAAGATCGAGGAGAACGAGCACGAGCGGAAGGAACTCGCCGGCATCCGCAACATCGCCCGCGAGCGCGCCAAGAAGGCTTCGCTCCACAACCGCAAGCTCCGCGACTGCCGCCTGCACCTCGGCGACCGCAACGAGCGCGCCGAGGAGAGCACCCTCTTCATCGTCGAGGGCGACTCGGCCGCCGGTTCCCTCACCGCCACGCGCGACGTGCAGACCCAGGCCGTCTTCGCCCTCAAGGGCAAACCGCTCAACACCTACGGCCTCACCAAGAAGGTCATCTACGAGAACGAGGAGTTCCACCTCCTGCAGTCGGCCCTCAACATCGAGGAGGGCATGGATGGCCTGCGGTACAACCGGGTCGTGATCGCCACCGACGCCGACGTCGCCGGCATGCACATCCGCCTGCTGCTGATCTCGTTTTTCCTGCAGTTTTTCCCGGACCTCATCCCCAACGCCCACCTCTTCATCCTCGACACGCCGCTCTTCCGCGTGCGCAACAAGAAGGAGACCATCTACTGCTACTCCGAGGCGGAGAAGCAGGCGGCGATGACCAAGCTCGGCGCCAGCCACGAGATCACGCGGTTCAAGGGTCTCGGCGAAATCTCCGCCGGCGAGTTCAAGGACTTCATCGGCGAGAACATCCGCCTCGAGCCCGTGAACCTGCACCACCTCGCCAGCTCCGACGAGCTCCTCGCGTTCTTCATGGGCAAGAACACCCCGGAGCGGCAGGACTTCATCATCGACAACCTCCGGGTCGAGAAGGACCTGGTGGAGGCGTGAGCCTCCACTGGGTTATGGGTCATCGGTTATAGGTGATGGGTCTAGATAAAGTACCGCTCATCGCATCTTAAGCACTCAACTCCCAGCATATTTCAGATGGCAAAGCGCAAGAAACCAAACAGCGAGCAACCGGAGCTGCCCCTCGGTGGTGCAGACACCCCGGAGGGCGAGGTCGTGGGCCAGGCACCCGCCACCCATGCCCCATCACCCATCACCCCTGACCCCGCTTCGATGCCGGAGGCGCCGAAGCGCAAGAAAGGCGAAAAAGTCCAGGACGAGCAGGCTCCGCTGGCCCAGCATTACCGCAACTGGTTCCTCGACTACGCCTCCTACGTCATCCTCGACCGCGCCGTCCCGCACATGGACGACGGCCTGAAGCCCGTGCAGCGCCGTGTTCTCCACACGCTGTGGGAGATGGACGACGGTCGCTTCCACAAGGTGGCCAACGCCGTCGGCGCCACGATGAAGCTCCACCCGCACGGCGACGCCTCCATCGGCGCCGCCCTCGTGAGCATCGGCCAGCGCGGCTGGCTCATCGAGCCGCAGGGCAACTACGGCAACCTGCTCACCGGCGACGAGGCGGCCGCGCCCCGCTACATCGAGGCCCGCCTGACGCCCTTTGCCCGCGAGGTGCTCATCAACCCGAAGACCACCACCTGTCAGATTAGCAACGACGGCCGGACGAAGGAGCCGGTCACGCTGCCGGCCAAGTTCCCGATCGTCCTGCTCGAGGGC
>JAEYUW010000043.1 GCA_023432225.1 Verrucomicrobiota bacterium | reverse complement strand
CCCCTTGGGTTTGGCGCGGTAGATGGTGCCGCTCCAGCCGATCGACTTCTCGAGAATTTCCCTCGCGCGGCCGTCCGGTTCGTACGCTTGGCGGCACTGCTTGCACACCCGGCGCAACAGGCGCTGCGCACAAACGCACAGGAGCGACGATGAGATCATGAACGGCTCCACACCCATGTCCGTGAGACGGGCGACGGTGGAAGGCGCATCGTTCGTGTGCAGCGTCGAAATCAGCAAATGGCCGGTCAGCGCGGCTTCGACCGCGATGTTGGCCGTTTCCTTGTCACGAATTTCACCGACGAGAATGATGTCGGGGTCCTGGCGGAGAAAGGCGCGCAGCGCGGCGGCAAACGTCAGCCCGATCTGCCGGTGCATCTGCATCTGGTTGATGCCGGCCAGCGTGTATTCGATCGGGTCCTCCGCCGTGCGAATGACCAGGTCCGGCGCGTTGATCTCGTTGAGCGCCGAGTAGAGCGTCATCGACTTGCCGGAGCCGGTTGGTCCGCAGTGCAGAATCATGCCGTAGGGCTGGCGGATGCACTCGCGGTATTTTGCGAGATTCTCCTCGGTGAAGCCGAGCGCGGGAAGCGGCAGCGTCGACTTTTGCTTGTCGAGGATACGCATGACCACGCCTTCGCCGTAGTTGAGCGGCGCGGTGGAGACGCGGAGATCGATATCGACGCCCTTCTTGTTGAATTGCTTGAAAACGATGCGCCCGTCCTGCGGCAAGCGGCGTTCCGCGATGTCGAGGTTGCACATGATCTTCAAGCGCGCGACGAGCGCGCCCGTGACCTTGGCGGGGAGGCGGAGCTTTTCCTGCGTGAGACCGTCGATGCGGTAGCGGACGACGAGATCCTTTTCCTGCGGCTCGATGTGGATGTCCGACGTGCCGGAAAAATACGCGTCCTCGATGATGCGGTTCGCGAGCTGGATGATCGGCGCCGAGTCCTCGTGCGTGAGATCCTCGTCCTTGATCTCGCCGTCGTCGTCGGAGAACTGCGCGCCGAGTTGGTCGACGACGTCCGAGAACTGCACCTGCTCGGGCGCGTTGTCCTTCTTCAGCTTGTCCTTGATGTCCTTCTCCGTGCCGAGGAGGCGCGCGACACGCATGCCGGTTTTTTCGGCAATCTTCGCGGCCAGCGCGGTGTCGAAGGGATTCGCGAACGCCACCAGCAGCATGTCGCCGACCTGGCCGACGGGCAGGATCGTGTTCTTCTGGCAGAACTCCAAATCGATCTTCTCGAACGTCGCGTTGTGCAGCTTGTAGCGGGCGACGTTGAACGGCGTCAGGCCGAGCGCGCGGCACTTTGCGAGGTGGAGCGGAAACGGCGTGACCTTGTGCTCAGTCTGCAGCAACGCGTCGAGCTGTTCGCCGGTCAGGTCGTCGGCATGGTTGACGACGGCGGTGCGCGCCTCGGGCGTGAGTTTTCCGAGCTCGACGAGTTTGTCGACAATCTGGGTCTGGACGCGTCCGAGCGGCATGTCAGGAAGCGGGGTGAGCCTTCGCGTGCGCGTCGCGGTCGGCTTGCTGGCGATCGAGGAAATCGGCGATCACGTCCATCGTAGTGACATGCCAGACGATGGTGCCGCCGAGTTTCTTTTCCCAAGCTGTGCGCACCGCGGGGCTCAGATAATAGGCGGTCGCGACGAGCCAGAAATCCTCCTCCTTGTCGTAGGGCACGGTCCAACTTGCCCAACACATGCCGAGATCGAGGTTCTTGCGAATGTCCTCGGGCACGTCGTAGTGGCGCAGGTCGACCACGCCAAGTTGGTGCTCTTCCATGACGGCGTGAAGCACGTCTTCCTCGCGCACCACTTTCTTCTCGAGCGCGAGAATACCGAGCACGGTCGCCTGACGGAAATCGCCCTGCCCCGCCAACTCAAGCACGCGTTCGTTGGCGACTTCGAGGTCCTCGAACTTCACGAGGTTGTGCTCCACGAGCGCCGAACCGAGGAGGCGGTTGGCGCGCATGAGGAGTGGCCGATGTTCCGTCATGGGAGTGACGAAGATGGAATCAAGCGGCGGGCGCTGGCGATGCCTTTTGTTTCTTCCGCAGCTTCCGCACGCGTTTTAGCAGTTCTTTCTTAAGCTTGGGGATGCCTTCTTCGCTGAGGCACGAGATCGGCACGATATCGACGGTCTTGTAGCGCGTCTTGAACTTCTTGAGGTTCACGACTGCGGCGTCCTCGTCCATCTTGTTCGCGGCGACGAGGCGCGGCTTCTTCAGCAGCTGCTTGTCGTAGAGCTCGAGTTCCTTGAGGAGCTGCTTGTAGTCGTCGCGCGGATCGCGGTTGTCGGTGCCCGCCATGTCGACGATGACGAGCAACACCGCGCAGCGTTCGATGTGGCGCAGAAAACGGTGGCCGAGGCCCTTGTTCTCACTCGCACCGGCGATGAGGCCGGGGATGTCCGCGAGGATGAGGCGATCGTATTCCTCGACGTAGTCGATGATGCCGATCTGCGGCTGGAGCGTCGTGAACGGATACGCCGCGACCTTCGGGTGCGCCTTCGTAATGAGACCGGTGAGCGAGGATTTGCCGGCATTCGGAAAACCAACCAAGCCGACGTCCGCGATGCTCTTCAGCTCGAGGCGATACTCGCCGAACTCGCCCGGCTCGCCGGGACCGAAGTTGCGAGGGGCACGGTTGATGGAGGACTTGAAACGCGTGTTGCCGAAGCCGCCCTTGCCGCCTTTGCACAAGATGAACTCCTGACCGTCCTCGAGAATCTCGGTGACCATCTCGCCCGTCTCGAGGTTGTAGACGATCGTGCCAAGCGGCACGCGCAGCACCGCCGGGCGGCCTTCGCGGCCGTTGCAGTCCTTGCCCTGGCCGTGTTCGCCGCGCTCGGCGTTCCAGTGCGGCTTGTATTTGAAATCGATGAGATTGTTCTGGTCGTCGTCGCCGCGCAGGACCACGTGACCGCCGCGCCCGCCGTCGCCGCCGTTGGGTCCGCCCCACGGCTCGTATTTTTCGCGGCGAAAGCTCACGCAGCCGCGGCCTCCGTCGCCGGCGCGGGCTTTGATGGTGCATTCGTCGATGAACATGCCGCCTACGGTGCAGAATCCCGCGCGCTTGCCAAGCGGAGTTAGGCGCGTCGAACGCGCGCCTGCAGTTCAGCCCACATCGCTTGCCCCACGAGCCATTCGTCAAGGTCGGAGTCGGAGTTGATGTGCCCGACCGCTCCGATCACCCGAAAGTCAGCGCCCCACGCTGCGGCAAACTCACCCGCGCGCGCGACGGTCGCGTAGGGATCATTCGTGCTCGCCACTACGATCGCAGGAAACGGCAGCGGCTCGCGCGGGATTGGTCCGAAGCCGCGTAACATCGTCAGATCCGGCGCTTGCTCGACATCGCCTGGCGCGACGAGCAAAGCCCCGGCGATCTTGCGTCCGCTTCGCGCCGTGTAGCGCGCAACGGTGATACAGCCGAGACTATGCGCGATCACGAGCACAGGCTCTGACAGCGGCGCGAGGGCCTGTTCGAGCGCACGATCCCATTCTCCCGGCGACGTGGACATCCAGTCGGCCAGCGCCATGCGCGACCAATGCGGATGCGCCGCGTGCCAGACGCGCATCCAGTGTTTGGGCCCTCCACCGGAGTAACCCGGCACCAGCAACACCGAGGCGTGCTCCGCCATCTCTGAGGTCAAACCGTCACCTTGATCCCGCGTCGCAGGTAAGTCGGCACGTCGAGATCCTGACCTTCGAAAAGGTTGCGGTCGGACTTGTCGAATGACCCGCGATTCGCCTCTGACTCGGCGTTACCCCCAAAGCCGAATTCCTCCTGCTGCGGCTTGTTCGGATCGTGAGCGGCGGGCGCTTTCGCGGACGAGCCGCTTGCACGGGTGGAGCGCTCACGCTCCGACGGTGCGGACGTTTTGATCGGTGCCGAAGCGACTTCGGCAACATCGCCTTCCGCCGGCGCGCGCTCGGGACGCCGAGCGGGGGTGTTGGGCTTCGCGCGCGTGAAAGTCCGTCCGCCGATGTCAGTCGCGCCGATAACGCAGACCTCCACCCTGCCCTGCAGCGCCTCGTCGATGACTGCGCCCATGATCACGTGCGCTTCGCGGCCGAATTCCTCGGTCACCGCGGTCATGAGTTCGTTGACCTTCGTCAGGCTCAGATCCGCGCCGCCGGTGATGTTCACCATCAAGCGATCGGCCTTGCGGGCGAACTCCGGCGTGGCGAGCAGTGGGCAGTTCTTGAGATCTTCGAATGCGGCTTGCGCAGCGTTCTCACCTTCGCCGGTCCCGAGGCCGAAGAGCGTCTTGCCGCCGCGTGTCTGAAACGCGGTGCGCAACGCTTGAAAGTCCACGTTGATCAGACCCGTTTGCGAAAGCATGGCCCAGATCGATTTCACGCCGCGTCCCATCCACACGTCGGCGCGCGCGAACGAGTCGAGCACGCTCGTCTGCTCCGTGCCCTCTTGCAGCAACAGATCGTTGGAGAGCGGAATGACCGCGTGGCACTGCTTGCGCAATTCGTCCAGCGCTTCCTCCGCCTGCTTGCGGCGGCGGCCACCTTCGAAGCTGAACGGCAGCGTAACAAACGCGATCACGAGCGCGCCGGACTCGCGGGCAATCTCCGCGACAACGGGCGTCGCGCCCGAGCCGGTGCCGCCGCCGAGGCCGGCGAGCAGGAAGACGAGATCGTTCTCGCGCACGAGGTCGGTGATCTTTTCGCGATCGGCGTCCGCGGCCTGGTAACCGAGCACGGGATCGCCGCCGGCACTGAGGCCGCGCGTGACGCTGGTGCCGATGAGGATCTTGTCCTGCACGGGCGACGAGCTCAGCGCCTTGAAATCGGTGTTGATGACGGCGAGCTGGAGACGGTCGAGATTCTCCATCTTCAACCGATCGACGGCGTTCGATCCGCCGCCGCCGATGCCGATGAGCTTGATGCCGATGTCGCGGTCCGTGAGCGCTTCGAGGGGAAGTTCGTTGTTCATGGTCACGTCCTCAGCCGAAGAGTTTCGTCAGACCGGACAACAGGCCGCCTGACTTGCGCCGCGCAGGCACGTGGTGTTCCGAAGCGTGCTTGAAGCCGAATTGAAAGACGCCGAGCACGGTGCTGAACATCGGATCCTTCAACTCGTCCTTCACCCACGACGGCGCTTCGCCGCGCCGGACCGGCAAGCCGAACACGCGGCTCGCCGCTTCGTCGATGCCGGGCATCTTGGCGGTGCCGCCCGTGAGGACGACGCCAGCGCCGCAATGCTCGGGCGAGAGCTTCGCGCCGAGTTTCTTCTGCACGATCTCAAAAATCTCCTGCACGCGGGCCGACGCGATCGTCTCGATGGCGCCGCGCGCAATCTGGCGATCGCCGAAGGACATGTCGCCGTTCAGCCAAACCTTGTCGGACTTGTCGCGCGTCTGCACCGTGCCGCGACCGTGGCGCAGCTTCAGCATCTCGGCTTGCGTCGTGGTGACGCGCAGCCCGAGTGCGAGATCGTTCGTCACGTGCTCGCCGCCCACCGGCAGCGTGCCGGTCGCGGCGACGTGGCCGTCGCGGTAGAGAACGTAGTCCGTGATGCCCTTGCCGATGTCGAGGACCAGCGCGCCGTGAATGCGCTCTTCCTGCGTCGTGAGCAGCGAGCCGCTGGCGAGCGACGCGAGCACGAGTTCGCGCACTTCGAGGTGGTAGCCGCCGACGACGTGGATGTTGTCGCTGACCTTTGCCTCCTGACCGTGGACGATCCAATAGCCCACTTCGAGACGGTTGCCGGAAAGGTGTTCGGGATCGGCGACGACGCGGCCATCGAGGCGAAACGGGCGACGCATCTCGTGGATGCGGGTGCGGCCGGGCGGGAGCTCCTTTTCTTTCGCGAGGTCGCACACCGTGCCGATGTCGAGCTGCGTGACGGTGTTGTCGGCTGACTTCACGTTCACCGACGCTTCGTTGTAGAAACCGTCCAAGTGCGGGCCGGTTTGCGCGAGCCAGACTTCGTCGAGGCGGGCGCCGGCTTTTTTCTCGGCCATTTCGAGCGCGTGGTGCGCGGCTTCGGAGGCGGCCTTGTAGTCGACGACTTCGCCCTTCATCACGCCGCGCGACTGGGAGAGGCCGACGCCGATGATGTTGAGCGCGCGGCCGCGGGCGATTTCGCCCACGAGGACCGCGATTTTGCCGGTGCCGATTTCGACCGCACCGATGATTCTGCTGCCGTTAGAGATCACGAGAAGGTTTCTGTTTCGAAGGAGAGGGAGCGTTGAAATTGAACGTCGGCACGGTGCCGCCGGCCTTGGCCTGTTGGGCGAGTTGCTCGGGCGTCTGCGCGAGCTTCACCGGCACTTGAGGACCGAGCGCGAGGTTGATCGACTGGAGCTGCGGATCGACGAGCGTGCGCTTCGTCTCGTCGATGATGTAGTCAAGCTGCGCGATCTGGCGGAAGAAGTCCTGCTTCGCGCTGAAGACGATCTCGGGAATCTCCTGCGCCTTGATCGTGATCTCCTCGTGGCTGGCGAGACGGGCGAGCGAGACGAAAAGCCACTCGCGGTAAAGGTGCGGCGCCTGCAGTTGCGCGGTCGTGAGCAGATCGGCGACGGATTTCATGCCGTCGATCGGCGCGTAGCCGCGGCCGTCGTCTGCACGACGCAGCCGGAAACCGTCGAGCCACGGGAGCGTCGCGAGCAGCGACTTGTCGTAGGCCACGCCTTCGTAAACCACGCCGTCCTTGGCAACGAGCAGCTGTTTTTTCTCCAAGCCATCCTCGACCTGCAAGCGCGCGACCGGCGTGCGCTCCTGCAGATTGACTACGAGCGTGTCCGGGAAGTTTCGCGTGAGCACCGCAACCCGAACCTGACCGGCGGCGATGAGTTTTTCGCGCAGCGCGGCGAGATCGAGCGACATGAGCGTCGTGTTCCGCGGGAGCGCGAGCACGTGCGCGGCCCAGTCCTTGCCGAGCACGCCGTCGGTGACGACCACGATATCCTTCACGGGCTCGCTTTTCACCGCCGACGCGATGGCCGCGCGGTCGTTTTCCCACGTGTGGACCATCTCGTAGATGCCCCAAGCCGCGACGCCAATCACCGCCACCACCGCGACGGCCTTCAGCGCGGCCAGCTGGCGCCGGCGGCGGCCACGGGCGGACATCGCGCGCGGCATCACGTCCTGGCGAATGGTGCGCCAGGAACGCTCGGACGCGGCGTTGTCCTTCTCCTCGCTCATTTCTTCGTGGTGGCTCCGGCAAAACGCTCGAGAGCGGGCGCGACCAATTCGCGGCAAAGCGCGTTGAAATCGAGGCCCACGCAGCGAGCGCTCATCGGCAAGAGGCTCGTTTCCTTCATGCCGGGGAGCGTGTTGATTTCCAGCAGATAAAGTTCGCCGTCCGGAGTGAGGATGAAATCGATGCGCGCGTAGTCACGGCAACCGCACGCGGCGAATGCCGTTTCTGCCGCGCGCTGCACTTCGGCCGTCTGCTCCGCCGAGAGCGGCGCAGGCGCGGTGTATTCCGTCAGGCCCTTGGTGTATTTGCTGGTGTAGTCGAACACGCCCGACTTCGGCGCGATTTCCACGACGCCCATGGCGCGACCGCGGAGGATGCCGACGGTGAGCTCGCGACCGACGATCCGCTTTTCAATCACCCAGTCGCCGTGGCGAATGCCGGCGATCGCGATCTCGAGGCCGGCGCGCGAAGTGATCATCTGCAAGCCGACGCTGCTGCCCTGGCGATTCGGCTTCAGCACGACTTGCTCGCCGAGTTCGTCCGAGAGGACGGACGCCTTCGGCTTGCTCGTGACATCGAAAGCTCGACCCGGCGCGACGCGCACGCCCATCGCAGAAACGGCCTGGCGCGTGCGCCACTTATCGAAGCAGAGTTCGCTGCCGGCCGCATCGCAGCCCGCATAGGCGACGCCCGCCTGTTCGAGCAGGCGCTGCATGCCGCCGTCCTCGCCGAACACGCCGTGCAGCGTCGAGAAGACGACGTGGCGTTTCGGGTCGAGGTCCACGGGCAGAGCGTCGGTCTCGATGTTAAACAGCTGCGTGGGAAACGAGGTCGCCATGGCCAGCGCGGCCGCTTTGCCGGAGCCGAGGGAGACTTCGCGTTCGGGAGAGGTGCCGCCAGCGAAGACGGCGATGAGGGGAGAACTCATGGAGATTGCGGATTGCGGAATTCGGATTGCGGATTGGCGAAGAGAAAGCCCCGAGCGGGTGAGCGATCGGACTGAGAGTCGGATTCAGATGTGCAATTACCAGCGGACGCGGCCTGCATCGCACTTCCGCTCATTCCGCAATCCACAATCCGCATTCCGCAATTCACAGCACCTTCCTCCAATCGCTCCCGAAGAGCATCACTTCGGGCTCGAGGTCGATGCCGCGGGCGGCTTTCACGCGGGCGCGGATCACGCGCACCAAGCCAAGGATGTCGGCGGCGGTGGCGCCGCCGCGATTCACGATGAAATTCGCATGCACGCGCGAGACTTCGGCGCCGCCGACGCGCTCGCCCTTCAGGCCGCACTCGTCGATCACCTTACCCGCGGACGTGCCCGGCGGGTTTTTGAAAATGCAACCGGCACTGGGCTCGCGCGGCTGCGACTCCTGCCGCTTTTTCGTGTAGGCCTCGATCTGCTGTTTGATCGCCGCGGCATCCGTGTGTTGGCGCGGCACAAGGAAAGCGCCGAGTGCGACCGCCGTTTCGAGTTCCGCGCAATGGCGGTAGTCGACGTGCATCGCCGCTTTCTTCATCACGCGTTTCTCGCCGGCGAGCGTCATGAGATGCACCTCGTCGACGACGTCGAAGGTCCAGCCGCCCATCGCGCCGGCATTCATGCGCAGCGCGCCGCCGATGCTGGCGGGAATGCCTTCCATGAATTCGAAGCCTGACAAGCCCGCCTTCGCCGCGAGGCCGCAGAGGTTTTTCAGCCGCAGGCCCGCGCCGACCCAGACACGACCGTCCGGTTGCGGCTCAAAAGCCTGCCAACTCGGGTGCGCGAGGCTGATCACGAGGCCGTCGACACCTTCGTCGGGCACGATGAGATTCGACCCGCGTCCGAGCATGTAGACCGGCAGGCCGCGAGCGTGCGCCGCGGCGAGCAAAGCGGAAAGATCCGCGGCATTCGCCGGTTCGGCGTAGACGCGCGCTGGACCACCGACCCGCATCGTCGTCTTCGGGCCGAGCGGCTCGAGTTCGACGAGCTTCGTCGCGGCGTCGAGCGCAGGGCGCACGGCGGCGAGGAAGGCGGACCAAGTATTGGAGGCGACGCCGCTCATGGTGTAGGGCTCGACGTCGCGTCGAGCCGCGCCCGCGAACGCGGCACGCGGCTCGTGTGCCGCCACGGCCTCACGCAAGGTGAGGCCCTACAAATGAAGAAGGCGGTGTGCGGGCTCATCACGGGTTCGTCGCCGACGCGGGCGTGTGGCGCAGGTGCCGGCGCGGGGGGAGCCGCTGGGCGACTTCTTCGAGGTCTTGCACGATGGTGGCCACGGCATCCTCGTGCGCCATGCGGTGGAGATTCTCGCGAAATTTGTTCAGCAGCCAGTCGTTGAAGAGCGTGTCGAACACCTCCTGCCGCAGGAGCGAAAGCGTGTTTTGATCGATAACCAGTCCCCCGCCCTGCTGCTCGAAATACCGCGCGTTGGCCCACTGGTGATTGTCGGCCGCAAACGGATACGGCACGAGCACGGCGGGGGCTTCGCAGCGGACGAGTTCGGCGATCGTGCCAGCACCGGCGCGGCTCACGACGAGATCGGCCGCGGACAGCAACACGCCCACGCGATCGGTGAACGGCTCGAACCACGCGCGGACGACTTCGCCGGTCTTCGTGCGGAGTTCGCGGATGGCAGCGTCGCCTTTGCCGAGACCGGTCACGCACCAGACTTGCACGCCCTCCGCCGCGAGCGCCGCCAAATTGTCCGTGACCCACTGGTTCAGGTTGCCGGAGCCCTGGCTGCCGCCGATGACGACGAGCATCTTCTGCGTCGGATCGACGCCGAGTTGAGCGCGGGCCTCCGCCCGCGGGAGCCGCACGACTTCCGAGCGCACCGGCAAACCGGTGTGGCGCACGGTGACGCCAACGCGGCCAGGCAGCCGCACGCCCGGCGGCAGGTAAAGGCGCTGCGCAAAACGCGAAAGCATCCGCACGGCGCGACCGGGCACGCGATTGGCCTCGTGCAACGCAACCGGAATATCGAGGAAGCGCGCGGCCAGCGTGACACCGGCATTGGTGAAACCGCCAAAGCCGACGACCGCGTGCGGGCGGAATCGCGCGAGGTAGCGGAGCGAGAAGATGACGCCGTGCGCTTGCTTGAAAACGCAGCGCGCGAGCACGTCCGGCCGCAAGCCGAACGGCGCGCCCGGCACCGCCGCCGTCGTGAGGTGCGGATATTTTTCGGCGAGGCGGGAATCGACCTTTTTGTGCGAGATGAACAGGCGCACATCGTGGCCCCGCGCGCGGAGCGCTTCGGCAAGCGCGATGCCCGGGGCGAGGTGTCCGCCGGTGCCGCCGCAGGCGATGAGGAAGCGACTCACGATCCGCTCCTTTCGTCGTCAAATCCCAAACGCCAAATTCCAAACGCCCAACAGAGAGACGCCGGTGCGCGGCCTCGTTCGGATCGCGAGGTTTGGAGTTTGGAAACTGGTGTTTGGAGTTTTCTGTTCACGCTTCGACTTCCGCGAGCGCGCGCTTGCGCTGAAGGGGCTTGGGCCGCTCCCAAGTGCGCGCGGTGTTGACGATGACGCCGACGAGCAGGCCCATCAGCAGAAGATTGGAGCCGCCATACGAGATGAACGGCAGCGACATGCCTTTCGTGGGCATCATGCCCGTGACCACGGCGAGATTGATGATCGCTTGCAGGCACATGAGCAGCAGACAGCCGGTCACGAGGAGGAATTGAAAGAGATTCGGTGCGCGGCGCACGTGGATGAGACCGGCGACGAAGATCGTGATGAACAACGCCACCGTGAGCAACGTGAAGATCAGCCCCATTTCCTCGCCCATGATCGCGAAGATGAAATCCGTGTGCGCCTCCGGCAGGAACGACTGTTGCTGGCGACCGTTGCCGATACCGACGCCCTGCACGCCGCCGGCAGCGAAGGCGAGGATCGCCTGCCAGAGCTGATAGGTGCCGTCGCCGCGATTGGCCTCCACGTCCATGAAGGCGGTGATGCGGCGCAGGCGATTCGGGTTGTTCAGGACGAGGACCACGAAGCCCATCAGCGCGAGCGCGATCGAGGGCAGGATAAATTTCAGCCGGCCACCCGCGAGAAAGAGCAGGATCATGCCGACGGCGCCGCAGAGAAACGCCGTGCCGAAGTCCGGCTCGAGAATGATGAGCGCCGCGAAAACGCCGATGCCCGCGCACGGGTAAAGGAAGCCGCGCTTCAGGTCGTCCATCTTGTTCTGATTGAGCGCGAGGTAGTGCGACAGGCCGAACACGATCGCGAGCTTGGCGAATTCGGAAACCTGCAAGCGCAAGCTGCCGAAGCCGAGCCAGCGGCGGCTGCCGTTCACTTTGATGCCGACCGGAGTCAGCACCAGAATGAGGCCGACAATCGTGACCGCCGCGATGATCCACGCGAAGTTGCGCGCCCGCTCGAGATCGGAGCGCGCGACGATCCACGCCGCGCCGATGGAAAACGCCAGAAAGATGAGCTGCTTGTAGAGAAACGCGGTCGGCGCGGCGCCTTTGACCGTCGAGCTCGCGCTGAACAGCACGGTCAGTCCCATGGCCAGCAACGCGGCCACGCACACGAGGATGACGCTCGCGGGAGTGATCGTGAGGTGGCGGCGGGGAGAAGGTATCGCGTCGCTCGAACTCACCGGAGGATGGGCGGTGCGGCGTTAGCCCTTCGGCGGCTGAGTCGTCTTCGGTTCCTCGACCTTGATCGTCGGCACGTCGGCCGGTTGATCCTTCAGGCCGGCATCGAGGTCCTGGCCCGGAGGAGGCGGCGTGATATCGAAATGGGGTGCCGTGCTGATCGTCGGCTCGGCGGACTGCTCGGCGGGCGTGGCCGCGGCGGTGTTGGCGGGCGCGGATTTCGGCGCCGGACTGGCGGCTTTCGGTGCGCTCGACTTCGCGGCGGTGGACTTGGACGGGACAGCCTTGAAACCAGGAATGATCAGCGTCTGACCCGCGCGCACTTTCGCGGGATCGGTGATGCTGTTGGCGGCGGCGAGTTCGCCCACCGTGACCTGAAACTTGCGCGCGATCGTGCCGAGGCTCTCGCCGGGTTGCACGGTGTGGCGCACGGCGTCGCCGGTGCGGGCGGAGGTGGCGGCGGCGGTTGTCGCGGCTTTGGTCTCCGCGGCGGCGGCAGTCGTCGCGAGATCCTTCGGCGACGGCGCCTTGCCCGGAATGATGAGCTTCTTGCCCGGTTGGAGGGTAGCGCCGACGGCGAGGTTGTTGGCCTTCGCGAGTTCGGCGACGGTCAGGTGGTTTTTCTTCGCGATGCTCCAGAGGCTGTCACCACGGCCAATCGTGTAAGTGCTGACGGGCGCGACCTCCTCGGCCTGCTTCGCGGGCGCGATGGCGACGGCGTTGGGTGAGCCCGGGCGCGTGGGCTCGGCGCGACCGTATTGCGCGGGCGGCGCGTAAGCCACGGCGCCGGTGTCGGCGGGCGCGGGATTGTAGCTGACCGGCGTTCCGGCGACCTCACCGCTGGCGGTGGGCACGGTGGCGTCCGGCGTCGGAATGTTGCGCGGGCTCGATTGGCAGCCCGGGCTGGCGAAAATGAAGATAAACGCGAGCAGGTGCACGGCAACGACTGCTCCGAAGATCTGCAGGATTTTCATGGCGGAAGTATGGGTCGGTGATTCAGCGATTTGCTATCTCAAAATGGGTTGCGCGCGGCAGGTGGGCAGAGATTCACGAAACGCTCACGGCCGGAGCGAAATCGGCGTGCCGTCGGGCACCGCGTTCCAGATTTCTTCGATCTCGTGATCCGTCACGGCCACACAGCCGGCGGTCCAGTCGCGCAGGCGATGCAGCCGGCCCATCCACCCGAATCCGTTCGGTGCGCCGTGAATCATGATGTCGCCTCCGGGCGACACCTGCGCGCGGGCGGCCCGGCCGGCATCCTCGGACGAGGGGTAAGAAACGTGGAGCGCGAGATGATACGAGGACGCGGGATTGCGGCGATCGATCAGGTATTCACCTTCCGGCGTCCGTTGATCGCCCTCCCGTTGCTTGTGGCCGAGCGGATTTCCGCCGAGCGCAATGCGGTAAGTTTTCAGCACGCGGCCATCCTTGAGCAAGAGCAGGCGCCGCGCCGCTTTCTCGACCACCAAGCGATCGGCGCGCACGGCGCGATCGAGACGAGCCGCGGGCCAGTGGGCCCACGCGAAAACACCGGCGCTCAGCGCGACGGCGGTGACGGCCATTTTCGTGCCGAGCATCATCGTTACGGATCGGTCCGCGGCGTGTTGTCGAGGGAGACAAGCGCGTGGAAGAGCAACAGGGCGATAACGAGGAGTGCCATCATGGCGAAAGCGAGCAGGGGTCCGACGACAGCGGGTGGTTTTGGTTCCGGTGA
Source organism: Verrucomicrobiota bacterium (assembly GCA_023432225.1). Classification (GTDB taxonomy): domain Bacteria; phylum Verrucomicrobiota; class Verrucomicrobiia; order Opitutales; family Opitutaceae; genus Didemnitutus. The sequence goes on along the minus strand of JAEYUW010000043.1, from coordinate 190,536 downwards.
GGATGTTGGATAAAGAACCTGTCAGCGGACTCCTGCGAAAGTGCGGGCGGTCTTCAGCGGCAACTCGGGCAGCGTCACGCCGCGACGGAGGCGGCGGAGCTTGGAACTCGAGCGCACGAGCGGCTGCTTGAGGAGCAGCAGACCGGCATGGGAAATTTCACGAAAGCTGGGCGAGAGATCGGAGCTGAAGTCGACGGGCATGGGGATTGGGGATTTTCGATTTTGGATTCTCGATTTCATGGCGCCGTGGGCGCCGAAAGGGCCAAACTCCAAACGTCCAAACGCCAAAGCACGGAGACGGGAGCGTGAACGCGCGTGAGCATTTTTTGAGATTTGGACGTTTGGCGTTTGAGATTTACCGCGTCAGCGGAGTTTGAGTGTCGCGAGGCCCACGAGGGCGAAGCCGAGGGAGACGACCCAGAAGCGGAGCACGACTTTGGTCTCCGGCCAGCCGAGCTTCTGGAAATGATGATGAATAGGCGCCATGCGCAGGAGCCGGCGGCCTTCGCCGTAGCGGCGTTTGGTGAACTTGAACCAGCCGACCTGGAACACGACGGAGAGCAGCTCGATCACGAACACGCCACCGATGATCACGAGCGTGAACGGTTGGTGGATCATGAACGCCACGACGCCGATCAGGCCGCCGAGCGCGAGCGAGCCGGTGTCACCCATGAACACCTCGGCGGGATGCGAGTTGAACCACAGGAACGCCATGCACGCGCCGATCAGTGCGCCGCAAATAACCGTGAGTTCGCCGGCGCCGGGGACGTGACTGAGCAGCAGGTATTCGGAGAAAATCGAATTGCCCGCGATGTAGGCCATGATGCCGAGCACGAGCGCGACCGTAATCGTGCAACCGACGGCGAGACCATCGAGACCGTCGGTGAGGTTGATGGCGTTCGAGAAGCCGACGATCCAGAGATAGATCAGCACGAGCAGCAGCGCCCAGTGCATGTGCGGAATCACGGCGTCCTTGAAAAACGGCACCCACAGCTCGCGAATCTTCACCGCACTCGTCGGGTGGTTCAGCAACACCAAGAGCGCGACGCCGGTCGCGAGCGACTGCCAGCCGATCTTTTCCCACGGTTTGATGCCGTCCTTGTTCTTGTGAACGACCTTCAGGTAGTCGTCGCGCCAGCCGGGAACGGTGAGCGCCGTGTAGACGAAAAGCGCGACGAACACCCAGACGTTCGGCCGCGCCCAGAGCACGCTGCTGAGGAAGACCGAGAGAAAGATGATCAGCCCGCCCATCGTGGGCGTGTGCTTCTTGTCGAAATAGGTGGCGCCGAGCGCGCCCGTGCGTTCGTCGATGTAGCCGTGGCCAAACTTCAGCTCGCGAAAGCGGCGGATGAGCCACGGCCCGATGAGGAAGCCGATGAGCAACGCGGTGGCCGAGCCGCCGATGATGCGGAACGTCTGCGACGCAAAGAGGCGCAGTGGTCCGAAATACTGCTCGTAGTCGGCGAGGTAGCTAAGCATGGGCGTGAAAGCGGCGGGGCCGCGCGGAAAGGTAGCGTCCGTAGGTCTCGCGAATGGCACGCGCGACGAAGGAGGGAGACTCGGAGAGAGAAGAGAGATTCAGTGCGACGCGGGCGCTCCACGCCGCGTTCTCGGTCAGCGAAAATGCAGACCCCGCGGGTGCATCGCCGATCGTCATTGTGGGCACGACGAAATCATCGAAACCGGCTCCCTCCGAATTCGGTAGGGCTCGACCTTGCGTCGAGCCTAGGCCTGACGCGAGGTCAGGCCCTACAAAGGAGGTGATGCCGGCGAGTTTCATGGCTCAATGCGTGCCGCCGTGCGGATCGAGCACGGTTTCGAGACGGTAACGGCGGCTCCCTTTCAGAAACGCCGCGCCCTTGAACGCCGCGAGTCGTTCGCGCACGGGCGCGAGCTCAGTCACGACCGCGATCTGCGCGGGATCGTTGCCGTTCTCGAGCAAGCCTTCGCGCAACGCCGCGGCGTGCGTGCCGATCGTGAAAAGGAAATCGCCGGGCCGGAGCAGGATCGTGCGTCCGAGTTGCTGGTGAAATTCCGCCGCCTGCGCGCCGAGTTCCTCCATGCCGCCGAGGACGTAGAGGCGCGGCAATTCGGAACGCGCGAGGCTCGCGAACGTTGCGATGGCATCGGCCATCGAGGCGGGATTCGCGTTGTAGAAATCACAATAAACCTCCGCCTCCCCTACCCGCTGCATCTCACCGCGCCATTTCGAGGGCTGCCACAGCGCGAGCCGCTGCTGGAGCGTCGCGTCGTCGACGCCGAGTTCGGACGCGAGCGCGAGGGCGAGCGCGGCGTTTTGCGCCATGCCGCTCGAGACACGGCGGAGAACGAATGTGCGCTTGGCGCCGAGCGTCACCTCCGTGCGATCAGGACGGTGCAGCACGGTGAATTGCACGGTGCGACCGTCGACGCGCACCATCGCCTCGTTGGCTGGGACGAGCACGAGCGGGTTGGCGAGCATCTGGAAGGGCTCGTATTGCCAGCACGAGACTGGAAAAACCTGGAGACCGCCTCGTGCGGTGAACGCCAGCAACGTCGCCTTCTCCGCCGCGACGCCTTCGAGCGACCCGAGCTGTTCCAAGTGCGCCGGACCGACCATCGTCACGATCGCGTGATCGGGCTGAATCATTCCCGCTAGATCGCGCATCTCACCCGGCATGTTGATGCCGGCCTCGATCACCGCCGTGTGGTGCAGCGCAGAGTCGAGCTGTGTCAGCGTGAGTGGAACACCGATGAAATTGTTGAGATTGCCCTGCGTGGCGAGGACGCGGGAGAGAACGTGCGCAGCGTGAGTAGGGCCGGTCTGTGACCGGCCCGGTTGAGCGGTCGAAGCGGACAAATCAGACGATTCGCGAGTCGAACTGGGCCGGTCGAAGACCGGCCCTACTTCCAGCAGCGTGGCCACCAGATCCTTGGTCGACGTCTTGCCTGCACTGCCCGTGATGCCGATGACGCGGCCGGGGAACGCGCGGCGGTATTCCGCCGCGATCGTTTGAAAGGCGCGCAACGGATCCACCACGACGAGCTGCGGCAGCGGCGCGCCGGGCACCTCGCGCGCGACGAGCGCGGCGACGGCGCCTTTCGCGGCGGCGTCGGCGAGAAAGTCATGGCCGTCGCGCTTGTCGGTCTTGAGCGCGACAAAAACCTGGCCCGCAGTCAGAGCGCGGGTGTCTTGATTGAAGCCCGAAAGCGACGAGACCGGCATCGTTGTCCAACGACCACCGGTCCACAACGCGAGCGACTGAGCGACGAACTCACGCATGGCGGTTGCTCGCGAGGTTGATGGCGCCGAGCTGAAGCGCGTTGGCGCCGTCGACGCGCTTGCGCCGGGGAGCGCGCTTGGCGCGCACCCAGGTCGCCGCCGACTTCGTGTCAGCAGCGGTGGGTTTACCCTCCGGGCGCGGGGAGTTGTTGGTGGCGGGCGTCACTGCAATCAAAGCGACTTGAGCTGCTTGATGCCGATGAGTTCGCGGACGACCTGGCGGTCGTCGAACGGGACGACGGTGTCCGCAAGTTCCTGGAAGGTCTCGTGGCCCTTGCCGGCGATGAGGAGGCAGTCGCCTTCGCGCGCGGCGTCGAGCGCAAGGCTGATGGCGCGGCGGCGGTCCTCGACGAAGGTGATCTTCGCAGCGTCGGCGACGCCCGGCTTCATGTCGGAGAAAATCTGCAGCAGCGGTTCGTTGCGCGGGTTGTCCGCGGTGGCCCACGCGCCGTCGGCGAATTCCTGCACGGCGGCGGTCATGAGCGCGCGCTTGGAGCGGTCGCGGTTGCCGCCGCAACCGAAGACGACAAACAGGCGGCCGGGCGTGATGGCCTTGAGCATGCCGAGCGCGTTGCGCAGCGCATCGTCGGTGTGCGCGTAATCGACGAGCACGTTGAACGGCTGGCCGACATCGATGCGCTCCATGCGGCCGGAGACGCCGGCGAAGCTCTTGAGCCGCGTGGCAATGATCTGCGGATCGCGGCCGAGCGCGTAGCACGCAGCGAACGCGGCGAGCAGGTTCGAAACGTTGTAGCGGCCGATGAGCGGGCTCTCGATTTCCACGCGACCTTCCGGCCAGACGAGCGTCAGCGCCGCGCTCTTGAACGAGAGGCGGACGTTCTCGGCGCGGATCATCGCGTCCGGCGTTTCGCCGAAGGTGACGAGCTTCATGCCGGCGGGCACTTCGGCGGCGAGGCGGCGACCGTGCGGATCGTCGAGGTTGATCGCCACTGCGCGTGGAGCCGGCGCGGTTTCGCCGCGGAAGAGGCGCGCTTTCACCGCGAAGTAGGCGTCGAGCGAACCGTGATAATCGAGGTGGTCCTGCGTTAGGTTGGTGAACACCGCGACGCCGAACTGCATGCCGAGCACGCGATGCTGGTCGATGCCGTGCGAGCTGACTTCCATCACCGCCTGGCGGCAACCGGCGTCACGCATCTGCGCGAGCATGCCGAAGAGGTCGAGCGCCTCGGGCGTGGTGCGATAAGACGGCACGACGCGCGCGCCGAGGTCGTAGTTGACCGTGCCGATCAGGCCGACGCGCTGGTGATCCGTGGAGAGCAAATGCTTCGCGAGCGCGGCAACCGTGGTCTTGCCGTTGGTGCCGGTGATGCCGACGAGGTCGAGCGAGCGATCCGGAAACTTGAAGAAACGCTGCGACACGCGCGCGAGCACGCGGCGGGCGTCCGCAACCTGCACGTAGGTGACGCGCTGCGAGGTGACCGACGGAATTTTCTCGGCAATGATCGCGACGGCACCGCGCGCGATGGCTTCGTCGATGAAGAGATTGCCATCCGCACGCCGACCGGGAATCGCGAAGAACAGATTGCCGTGCATCACGCGGCGGCTGTCCATGGCGAGGCCGGAAATCGGGCGATCGAGATCGCCCTTGCTCGCGACGATTTCATCGTCGTTGAGGAAGTCGGAGAGCTTCGGGGCCATCTTGAAGATTTGTTGGGACACGCGGTCGACCGGGCGGCGGCGGGTGGCCGGCAGCGAGCGGAAGGCCGCGACGAGCGGATAGTTGGGCGTGAGATAGCCGATCATTGGGCGGCTCCGGTCATCGCCAGTGCGATGCGCGACGGCGCGCGCACAGGCTTGATGTCAAGGTATTGGATGAGTTGTTCCGCGACGTTTTTGAACGCGGGGGCGGAGACGGCGCGGCCGTAGGCGAAGCCGCCCGGGACCTTTGCGTCGTCGACGATAACGGAGAGCACGACTTCCGGGCGGCTCGCCGGGAAGAACCCGACGAAGGACGCGACGTGACGCGTGGTGGAATATTTGCCGTCGATGATCTTCTGGGTCGTGCCGGTCTTGCCCGCGATTTCGAAGCCTTCGATGTCGAAGCCCTTCGCGGTGCCCTCAACCACGGTGCCGTGCAGCATCTGCGCGAGTGTGGCGGCGGTGCTGGGCTTGAGGACCTGTTGACGCTTTTCCGGCGCGAACGAACGCACGACGTGCCCTTCGGTGTCGCGGATTTCCTTGATGATTTGCGGACGGAGCAGCGTGCCGCCGTTGGCGACGACGCTCATCGCCATGTGCACTTGCAGCGGCGTGGCAGCGACGGCGTGGCCCATGGGCATGCGCGTGAGGGTGAGGCCGTCCCATTTCGCGGGAGGTTCGAGGATGCCGCGCACTTCGCCGCCGAGGCCGAACTTGGTCGCCTCGCCGAAGCCGTAGAGTTTCGCGTATTCGTAGAAGCGCTGGGCGCCCATCGCCATCGCGATGTGGGCGGCGCCGCGGTTGCTGGAGTGGCTGACGATCTCGCGCACCGAGAGCGTGCCCATGAAGTGGTCTTCCTTCGGCAGCTTGCGCTCCTTGCCGCCGATGAAAACGGTCGGGTTCTCGCAATCGAAGGCGGTGGCCGGCGTCACCGTGCCGTCGTTGAGGCCGCCGCCGGCGGCGACGATCTTGAAGGTGGAGCCGGGTTCGATGATGTCGGTGACAGCGTTGTTGCGCTGAACGTCGAGCGGGGCCTTGAAGAACTCGTTGAGGTTGTAGCTCGGCCAGTTGGCCATGCCGAGGATCGCGCCGGTCTGCGGATCGCTGACGATGATGGTGGCGAACTTCGGATTGTATTTCGCCGCGATGGCATCGAGTTCGCGCTCGATGATGTTCTGGATGACCGAATCGATCGTGAGGACGACATCGTGGCCGTCCTGCGGGTCGACTTCGCGCGTGCGGAACTGCGCCATCTCGCGGCGCGCGCCGTCTTTCTCGGATTCGATCCAGCCGTCCTGGCCTTTGAGGTAAAGGTCGAGGTGCTTCTCGGCGCCGGTGACGGGCGTGTTCTCTTTATTAATGTAGCCGAGGACGTGCGCGGCGAGCTGGTTGCCCGGATAGACGCGCTTGTAGCCGCGCGAGCCGTAGATGCCGCGGATGCGCAGCGCCATGATCTTGTCGTAGACGGCCTCGTCGACTTCGTCGGCGAGCTTCACGTAGCGGATGCGCTTCTCCTTCGCGGTCTGGTCGGTCGAGGCGAGCGCGAGTTGGGAGGCGGCGATCGACTTGCGGAGCGTCTTGTCGAGTTCGAGGTAGTTGACACCGAGCAAGCGCGCGAGGTCGGCCCACTTGGAGCTGTCGGTGTCCTTGAGCATCTCGGGGTCGACGCCGAGGACGATGTAGGAGCGCGAGGTGGCGAGGACGTTGCCCTTGGTATCGAGAATCGCACCGCGGCGCGCGTGCTCGACGACGATCTGGCGGCGGGCCTTCTCCACGAAGCGCAAAAGCTCGTCGCGATCCAGCACGTGCAGGAACACCAGGCGGACGCCCACGGCCGTGAACAGGCCGAGCACGCCCACGGCGAGGAGCGTCATGCGAACGTTGGAGGCGAAACCCTTCGACATCTCAGCGGGCCAGCGAGGCGGGAATGACGCGGAACGCGAAGGCGTTGGCGTTTTGCGCAGCTTCAGCCGAGCGGAAGATCGCTTCGGCCGCGCGCTTGCGGCTCAGCTCGAGCAACGGATCACGTTCGACGCGGACGACCTGGATTTCTTTGGCGGTCGCGAGGCCGAGACGCAGGGATTCGTTCGATTGCAGCAACGTGGCCACACTCTCCGCGGTCGCGATCTGCGCGCCGACTTCGTCGAGCTTGCGCACCACGTCGGCGGTCTCGCCTTCGAGGACGCGGATGCGGTTGGCAGTGGCGAAAATTTCCTGGCGCACCCAGACGGCGCCGAGGCCGAGGGTGCCGGCGAACATGAGGAGCGCGAGCGAGAGAAGGACGACTTTGTTGACGAGCGCGTTGGGCGGAGGCGGCTTCATCGGGAGTGGTGGGAACGGCTTTTAGAGTTTGCGGAGGACGCGCAGCTTCGCGGAACGGCTGCGGGGGTTGGCGGAAATCTCGGCGTCGGTCGGCACGACCGGCTTGCGCGTGAGCAGCTCGGCGTGTTTCTCGCGGAGCTGTTGCGGCGTGGAGTCGTTGGCATCGACCGGCAGACCGCACAGGCGGCGGAAGAACTGCTTCACCGGGCGATCTTCGAGCGAATGGAAGCTGATGACCGCGAGCACGCCGCCGACGGCGAGGCGCTCGAACGCGGCGGGCAGCGCACGATCGATGGCGCCGAGTTCGTCGTTCACCGCGATGCGGATGCCTTGGAAGGCGCGCGTGGCCGGGTGGATCTTGCTGTCGCGCTTCACCGCGGCCGGGATCGCGTCGGCGATGAGCTGCGCGAGCGAAGCGGTGCGCGCGAGCTGGCCGGTGCCGCGCGCGGCCTCGATCGCGGTGACGACGCGGCGCCAGTTCTGCTCTTCGCCGTAGTCGCGGATGGCGCGAACGAGCGCGTCGTGCGACGCGACCTCGAGCCAGCGCGCGGCCGGCTGGCCTTCGCGCGGATTCATGCGCATGTCGGCCGGCGCATCGTGACGGAACGCGAAGCCGCGCTCGACTTCGTCGAGTTGAAACGACGAGACGCCGAGGTCGAAGAGGATGCCCGCGAAACCTTGCTGCGGCAGCAGCGGCAGATCGCCGAAGTTCAGATCGACGAACGTAAAGGCGCCCGGAAACTGCGCCTGCACCAGCGCAGCCCGGGGTTGGGCGGATGGATCCCGGTCCAGTGCTACCACACTGGCGCCACGGCGCAGAATTTCCTGCGTATGGCCACCACCGCCGAAAGTGCAGTCGAGATAGGTCCGGCCGCTCTCCGGCGCGAGGTATTCAATTACCTCGTTCAGGAGAACCGGCTGGTGCCCCGCGATCATGGTCCGGGTCGGAAGCTCAAGCGACGCGGCGCACATGGGTCTTCTTCGGGCGGAGCGACGACGCTCCGCGCACGTCACGCCGGTTGGCGCAACGGACCATGGCAAGCTTGGGCAAAGGCTGAGGGCGGACAGGCGGAGTGTGCATGGTCGTGGGTTGCGTGGCTCAGAGGCCGATACGGCGCATCATGTCGCCGAAGTTTTCGCCCGCCGTGGCGCGCTGCATGTCCTGCCAGCGCGACGGGCTCATGATGTTGAAAGTATCGCCCATGCCCACGAGCACCGCGTCCTTCGCGATGCCGGCGTGAGCGAGCAGGTCGGCGTTCGCGCCGAAGCGGCCCTGCTTGTCGAACGTGAACTGTTGTGCCGTGGAAAAGATGCGCGCCTTCACGGCCTGCGCGTCGCGATCCGACAGCTTCATCTCACCGATCTGCGCGAGCAGCTTCTCGACGCGCGCCGGCGGCAGCACGGCGATGTAACCATCCGGGTGCGGCATGGCCAAAAACGTCTCCGCGTCCGTGTGAACCCAACGCCAGAGCGACGGAATCGTGAGACGATTCTTGTCGTCGAGCGTGTGCTCAAAACGGCCGGAATAGATCGTTGTGCCTGCTTGCGCCATGAAACGGGTGGTGTTCGGAGCGTGTCGTGTCCCGCGCCCCAGAACGCCCCATTTGTCCCCATTTTACACCCCTGACTCAAGGAAAAACACGTGGAGGATTCCCGATTCTTATTCACAACCAGCTAACAAACCGAAACTAGGGTCAACTGCGCCGTTCGGGTTGGGTTGGACGCTCCATTTGGAGCGGTTAAGGCAGGTTCGGCGGCCGTCCAAAGTCGGCGCGCGGATGAGTCAAACTCGTGGGTGGAACGCGTCGCGTCGGCGGTAGCGACGCTGTGGACGGCCAACGTTGCCAACCGACCGAACGTGGCGAAGACGGAGCCCGCAGCCTGACGGGAAACGACGTCAGGGGCCGCGATCGATTTGTCGGGTGGACGCTCGATCGTCTTCGACCTGTGCGGTGGCAAGGTCGCGCAGCGCATCGTCCCGCAGCAGAGCGTAGCCGGGTTGGCGTGCAGCAACCACGCGGCCAGCCAAGCGTGGCCGAATCTCGCTTCGCTCGGAACGCCTCCGCCTCAAGCACGGCTACTCCGCGCGCCGCGTCACCGCAGCGGCTGCGAAACCGGTTTCTACCGCTTTGACTCGGCACGCGGCCCGGCAATTTTTCCGCCGTGGCGCTGCGCTACCTCACCATCGACTTCAACTCGTTCTTCGCCTCCGTCGAGCAGCAGGAGCGTCCGGAGTTGCGCGGCCAGCCCGTGGGCATTGTGCCCGTGATGGCCGAGACGACCGGCTGCGTCGCCGTCAGCCTCGAAGCGAAAGCCGCAGGCTTGAAGCGCAACGCACGCGTCGCCGAAGCGCGGCAGATTTGTCCCGGCATCGTGATCGTCGAAGCGCGGCCGGAAGTTTATATCAATTACCACCGCCGGCTGCGCGACGTGATCGCGTCGTGCACGCCGGAGCTGACGGTGCAGTCAATCGACGAGGTCACGGCGTGCGTCACGGGATTGATCACAACGCGCGCCGATGCCGAGAAACTCGCGCACACGATCAAGGCGAAGATCACGCGCGAGGTCGGTCCGCTGCTCCGCAGCTCGATCGGCATCGCGCCGACGTGGCTGCTCGCGAAAGTCGCGTCCGACATGCAGAAACCCGACGGCCTCGTGATTCTCGACGACGAGGATCTGCCCGCGCGCCTGCTGCACCTCGCGCCCGGCGACATCGCCGGCATCGGCCCAAACATCCAGCGCCGCCTTAGCGAGCACGGCATCACGACGATGGAGCAACTGTGGGTCGCGAACGCACAAGTGTTTCGCGGCGTGTGGGGCGGCGTGCGCGGCGAGCAGATTTGGCGACTGCTACACGGTGAAGACCTCCCCTACTTCGAACAGAAAACCGGTCAAACGATCGGCCACGGTAACGTGCTGCCGCCCGAGCGGCGCAACCACGAGGCCGCGCTCGCCGCGCTGCATCGCCTCCTGCAAAAAGCCGCGATGCGCCTGCGCCACTCGCAGCTCTACGCGGGCGCGCTGAGTATATCGGTCGATTACGTCGGCGAGCAGAGCTGGGCGGACGAACTGACGCTCACCGAAACGCAGGACACGTTGCGGCTCACGCATGCGCTGAACGATCTGTGGGCGCGGCGGCCAGCGAAGTTCTCGCGCTTGAAACCGTTGCGCGTCGGCGTGCACCTCACGCGTCTCATCGATCTCAAGCTGCACACGCCCGACCTCTTCGAGGAGAAAACGGAAAAAGCGCGCGGCGAACTCTTCAAGGCCGTCGACCACCTCAACAAGGTGCTGGGCAAAAACACCGTCTACCTCGGCGGCGCGCACGGCGCGACGAAGGACGCACCGATGCGCATCGCATTCACGCGCATCCCGGAGCCGGAGATCGAAGAGATCGACCGTAGCTACGAGGGCCGGCTGAAGAAGCCAGCGAAGAAGCTGCCGCCGCCGGCCGAGCCGGAAGTTTGGTGAGTGGGGCCAGTCTGCGACTGGCCGATTCGGGCGGAATCTTCGCGCGCGATTTTCGCGCAAAAGGCGGGCGGAGATGCGAGTGCCTGGAGGAGCCAGGCCTCGACAGGCCCGACGCTGAATGTGTCACAACCTCGTGAATCGAGAACCGATGGTGCTGAGGTTTCGCGCGGCAACGCGGGTGGTCGCGGCTGTCCTCAGCGGCGATCTGGCTCGCGGCATAATGTCCTTGGGCCAGTCGAAGACTGGCCCTACTTCAGTCCCGTGATGATGCGCGCGCCGCGCTGATGGAAGAAATACGCGTAGACCCACTGCACGAACACCGCGATGCGGTTGCGGAAGCCGATCAGAAACACGAGGTGGATCGCGAGCCACGCCGCCCACGCCGGAAAGCCGCTCAGGTGCAGCTTGCCGATCTGCGCGACGGCCTTTGAGCGGCCAATCGTCGCCATGTTGCCTTTGTCGCGGTAACGAAACGCCGCGCGCTCCAATGGCGGCCGCTCGCGCGTCGTGAGGTCGAAGGCGATCTCGCGCGCCACGTGCGCACCGGCCTGCATCGCGCCTTGCGCCACGCCGGGCACGACGACGCCGGTCGCGTCGACGAGCGTCGCGAGGTCGCCGATCGCGAAGACTCGCGGGTGTCCCGGCACGCTGAAGTCCGGCAGGACCTTGATGCGACCGGCGCGATCGGTTTCGACGCCGAGCGTTCTTGTGATCGGCACGGCGCCGACACCGGCCGCCCACACGATGTTGCCCGCGCGGACCACTTGGTCGCCGAGCTGCACTTCGCCGTCGCCGATGGATTTCACGAGCGTGTTCACGCGCACCTCGACGCCGAGTTTGGTCAACTGCTCGTGCGCACTCTCCGAGAGCGACGGCGGAAACGTCCCGAGCACGCGCGGCCCACCCTCGACGAGGAGAATGCGCGCCTGGCGCGCGTCGATGTGGTCGAAATCGCGGTAAAGCACGGTGCGCGCGAGCTCGGCGAACGTGCCCGCGAGTTCGACGCCGGTCGGACCGCCGCCCACGACGACCGTGGTCATCAGCTCGGCGCGGCGCTGCGGATCGGGCTCGAGTTCGGCGCGCTCGTAGGCGAGCAGCATGCGGCGGCGCAGCAGCATGGCGTCGTCGAGCGTCTTGAGACCGGGCGCAAATTGCTCCCATTCGTCGTGGCCGAAGTAGGTCGTGCGGTTGCCGAGCGCGATGACGAGCCAGTCGAAGTCGAGGACGCCAGTGTCGAGCTCGACCCGGCGCGCGGCGAGGTCGATGCGCTGCACGCTGCCGAGTTGGACGGCGAGGTTCGGCTTGTCGCGCAGGATGTGCCGGATCGGTTGCGCGATGTCGGGGGCGGCGAGGCCGGCGGTGGCGACTTGATAGAGCAGCGGCTGAAACAGGTGATGGTTCTGCCGATCGACGACCGTGACGCGCGCGACGTGTGATGGGAAGTGTTGCGCGAACGCGAGGCCGCCGAAGCCGGCACCGAGGACCACCACATGCGGGAGACGAGCGGACGTGGACGCTGTCATGCGAGGAGGCTAAACCCGAATCGGGCGCAAGGCCATGGACCGAAGGGCGAATTTGCCCGGCAACGCCGTGGGTAATAGCCCGGCTTCACGCGCCGTGCAGTGCGACTAACGATCGCGGCAGAAGCGGGGTGGAACGCGTTGACCTCAACGCGTTCTCGCCCGAGCGCGTTGGGGTCAACGCGCTCCACCTCACGCGAGTTGCGCACCGGAGGACTACTTGTCCGCACGGCGCGATTTTCGGCGCTTTTCACCGCGCGAAAATCGCGTCTAGTTCACGCCGCATGCAAGACGCTCTCCGCCCCACCGACGTGCAACTCATCGGCTCCGAAATCGCCATCCGCTGGAGCGACGGCGCGGAGAGCTACATCGCCGCGGACAAGTTGCGCGCGAACTCGCCGAGCGCCGAGGTGAAGGGCGAGCAGGACATCTTCGGCAACCAATACGGCGGCGAGGCGAAGAAGAGTCACGCGGGCATCGCGGTGCTCGACTGGGAGCAGGTCGGCAACTACGCGATCCGTTTCGATTTCAGCGACGGGCACCGCACGGGTTTGTATAGCTACGCGTTGTTGCGGGAGCTGGGGGCGAGCTGAGCGAGGAATCGGATCGCGTATCGTCGCTCCACGCGCGATGCGCTCCCGTTCGTGTAGGTGGCGCGCTTGCGCGCCACAACGTGGACGGCGCAATTCCCGCGAACCAGTTGCGCGCGAGCGCGCAACCTACGTGGCTACTCGGCCGCCAGCAACGGGCCACGATTGCACGACATTTGGCGTAGAGCAGGCGTCTCGCCTGCTTCGATGTTCGTGGCAGGCGGGACGCCTGCGCTACTTCAGCGACCGGCGACGAGGCCGCGATCGCTCGAGGTCACGAACTTCAGGAACGCTTTGAACTCGTCGCTCGAGGCGAGCGCGTGCGAGTTCAAGGCGTCGAGGGCCTGGGTGCGATTGTGACCGGCGCGGTAGAAAAGGCGGAAGGCGTGCTTCACGGCCTCGAGCCGCTCGGGCGTGAAGCCGTGGCGCTCGAGCCCGATTTTGTTGATCGAGCGCGCGATCGCGGGATTGCCGTCGGCGATCAGATACGGGGGCACGTCCTGCACGACTTTCGACATCGCGCCCACCATCACGTAGGCGCCGATGCGGCAAAACTGGTGCACGCCACACTTCGCGCCGAGCGTCACGTGATCATCGACGATGACGTGGCCGGCAAGACCGACGGAATTGCTCGCGATGAGGTGATTGCCGATCTGGCAATCGTGTGCGACGTGGCAATAGGCGAGCAGCAGGTTGTCGTTGCCGATCGTGGTGAACTCACCGTCGTTCGTCGCGGAGTGGACGCTGACGTATTCGCGAAACACGTTGCGATCGCCGATGCGCGTGCCGGGGCGGCCGCCTTTGTATTTCAAATCCTGCGTCTTGGTGCCGATGCAGGTGAACGGGTAAATTTCGCACTGTTTCCCGACGAAGGTGTAGCCTTCGACGGTGGCGTGGTGGTGCAGGATGGTGCCGTCTCCGATCGTGGTCTCGCGGCCGACGAACGAGTAGGCGCCCAAAGTGACGTCGGCACCGAGCTGCGCGCCGGCTTCGACGATGGCGGTGGGATGGATGTTTGACGCCATGGCTCAGTCCATCTGCGAGGTGTCGACGAGCGCGAACATCAGTTCGCCCGACGAGACGACTTGGCCGCCCACGGAGCACTCGCCTTCCGCGCAGGCGATGGAGCCGCGCGACTTCGTCATCTTCACCTTGATGCTGAGCTGGTCGCCGGGACGAACCGGTTTGCGCCACTTCACGTTGTTGCAGCTCATGAAGAGCGCAGTCTTGTTCTCGATCCCGCTGGTGCGGCGGATGAGGAGAATACCGGCGGCCTGCGCCATCGCCTCGATCTGGAGGACGCCAGGCATGACGGGATTGCCGGGATAGTGGCCTTGGAAATACGGTTCGTTGATCGAGACGTTCTTGATGGCGGTGAGGGTGTCGTCGCCGACTTCGACCACGCGGTCGATCATCACGAACGGGTAGCGGTGCGGGATCGTGTCGAGCACGCGACGGATATCGAGCGTGGTCTCGGTGGTGATCTCGGCTTTCGGCGTGGCGGGTTTTGCCGGTTTCTTGCCGCCCTTTTTCCACGCCTCGTATTTTTCGAGCAGGAGCTTCGTGAGTTCGGCGTTGATGGCGTGACCCGGACGCGTGGCGACGATGTGGGCTTTCAGCGGCACACCGAGCAAGGTGATGTCGCCGACGATATCGAGAATCTTGTGGCGGACGAACTCGTCGGCGAAGCGCAGCGGCTCCTTCGAGATGATCTTGTCGCCCTTGATCACGACGGCGCAATCGAGCGAGCCACCCTTGATCTTGCCCATTTTCAGCAGGCCTTCGATGTCCTCGTAAACGGTGAACGTGCGCGACGCTGCAACCTGCGTGACGTAGACGTCGGGGTCGATCGTGAGCGAGAGGTGCTGCGTGTGGATGCCGCGATCGTCGGCGCTGGTGCAGGAAATTTTCAGGCCGTCGTAAGGCAGCGCGATGACCGACGAGTTGCCGCGCGAGACGGAGATCGGCTCGGTGAGCGTGAAGTATTCGCGCTCGGCGTCCTGTTCAACGGGCTCGCCCTGCTGGATCATCTTCACGAACTCGCGCGCAGAGCCATCCATGATCGGCGGCTCGCCGGCGTCCATTTCGATAAGGAGATTGTCGATACCGCAGCCGCTCAGCGCGCTGAGCACGTGCTCGACGGTGTGGATTTTCGCGTGCCCCTGCTGGATCGTGGTGGCGCGCACGAGGTCCGTGACGAGGTCGACGCGCGGCTTGATCTCGGGGTGGCCGTGAAGGTCCATCCGCTTGAACACGATGCCGTGATTCGCCGGTGCGGGCTTGAAAGTCATGTGCACGGCGTCTCCGGTATGCAGGGCATTGCCCTTGATGGAGACCTCGCGCAGAAGGGAGCGCTGCTTCATGTGAGTGTCCGGCCGAGTGTCCGGAGGCCCTTGGAAATGACAAGCTTGGAGATGGTTCGCGGCGAGTGGCGCCGGGTTCCCGCCGGCAAAGTAGCGGGAGCTTCCAGCTCCCGTTTGGCCGTCCCCTTGAGGCGCGGGAGCAGGATGCTCCCGCCACTCTAGAAATTAGCCGAGACGGCTGTTGACAGAGGGAAAAGTGACTGGGTAACTCTGTCCCCTTTCCTAACTCAACTTCGATCCGATTCCGTCATGCCCGCAGCCAACGACCTCCGCAAAGGCCAAGTCATCAAGTTCAACGGCGAGCCCCACCTCGTCATGGAGACCCAGCACCGCACGCCGGGCAACCTCCGCGCCTTCGTGCAGGTGAAGATGCGCAATCTGCGCTACGGCAAGTCGCTCGAACAGCGCTTCAACTCACCGGACCCGGTGGAAGTGCTCCCGACCGACCGCCGCACGCTGGAGTTCAGCTACGCGGACCGCGACACGTTTTCCTTCATGGACCCGGAGACGTTCGAGACGTTCGAACTGACTGCGACGATGATCGGCGACTCGAAGAACTACCTCGTCGCCGGCGGTAAGGCCGAAGTGCTCTTCATCAACGAAAACCCGGTCACGATCGACCTGCCTTCCACCGTCACGCTCAAGGTCATCGAAAGCGCCGAAGGCATCAAGGGCGACACCGCTTCCAACGTCCAGAAACCCGCCACCTGCGAAACCGGCCTGGTCATTCAGGTCCCGCTCTTCATCAAGGAAGGCGAACTGGTCCGCGTCAGCACGCTCGACGGTTCCTACATGGGCCGCGCCTGAGCGAACGAGCGGTCAGCTCTCAGCGATCAGCTTTCAGTTTTCTGAAAACAAACCCGCGGCCCGCGCCACGGGTTTTTGTTTTGTGCGGCTGTGCCGCGCGGTCGCGAGTAGCCGGGCGAGGCGTCCCCGCCGGGCCGCGACTCACGCGACGGGAACGAGAGCAGCCACCGCGGTGCCGCTCCTGCTCAATTCAATGACGGGCGATTCCGCCACGCCAGAACTGCGCCCGACCCAGGCAGTCACCCGCGAATTTCCCTCGAAGGTAACTCCTCTGTCTGGCGCAACCGCTGATGCCATCGCGCCAACGGACGAACGCTGGCCTGCCTTCTCTTCCGAATTCGTGACTATTCGCGGAATCCGCGGGAGATGCTCTGCTACGTTCACTCAGCGCTGCAAGCTCGCCGGCGTGTATTCCATCAGCTCGATTGCGTTGCCATCAGGGTCTTTCAGCCAGGCCTGCTTCGAGTGATCCATGCCGACTTTGATCGGCGTGATCTCGACCCCGCGCCCGCGCAGCGTCGCGCAAAGCGCTTCGAGCGCCGTGACCTCGAAACAAAAGTGGTTGTAGCACGTGCCAGCGTTCGGGCGCATCTGCGTCGGTTCCCCGCCCCACTGTTTCGCCGCGCCGTGTTGATCGAAGATCTCGATGAACGTCGTCTGCCCGGTCGCGAGGTAGTAACCGAACGGCGTGCCATCGTCGTGCTTGAGCGCGAACTTCACCGGCAACCCGAGCACGTCGCGGTAAAACGCGAGCATCTCCGGCAGGCGGTTCGACATGAAACAGAGATGCGCGAGCTGCTTGATCATGGGCGTGAAACTAGTGCGCGCTCACCGGCGCGTCGAGCGTCGCCTCACCACGGCACCGAGGTCGCATCGCGCCGGGAGAGTGCTTCGACCGCCGTCCGATAAGCTGTGCTCGCTTCGTCGGCGTTGCTCGCCGACGTGCGCAGGTCGCGGATTAAACCGTCGCGCAGTCCATAAACCCAGCCGTGCACGGTGAGGTCCTGTCCGCGCGCCCACGCATCCTGGATGATCGTCGTGGCACACACGTTGGAGACCTGCTCGATGACGTTCAACTCGCACAACCGCGCGCTCCGCGCGGTGTCGTCGGGCAACTGGCAGAGGCAACTCTCGTGTTTCATCTTCACGTCCTGCACATGCCGCAGCCAATTGTCCGCGAGGCCGACACGCTGGCAGCGCAACACCGCATTCACACCGCCACAGCCGTAGTGGCCCACGACCATGATGTGCTTCACCTTCAGCATCTCGACGGCGAACTGGATCACCGAAAGCGCGTTCAGGTCCGCATGCACGACGACGTTGGCGATGTTGCGGTGCACAAACACCTCACCGGGCAGCAGCCCGATAATCTCATTCGCGGGCACACGTGAATCCGAGCAACCGATCCAGAGATACTCGGGGTTTTGCTGTCGCGAGAGCTTCGCGAAAAACTCCGGATCGCGCTGCTTGATCGCCGCGGCCCAGGCTTTGTTCTGCGCAAACAGGTGTGGAAGCTGATGCATGCAGCAGCGACGTTGAGAGAAGTGCGGCGTGCTGGGAAGCCCTATCCCGGTCACCGCGCGGCCCCCTTCCGCAGCCTTGTGCCGTGGCTTCAGCGCGCGCACGATATCTCGCATGAAGATGCGGCTCCTGTCTGTGCTGCTGTTCCCCGCAGCCGTTGCCACCGCGGCGCCGAATGAGACGAAGGAGTTCGTCCCCGCTTGGGCCAAAGAGGCGATCTGGTATCAGATTTTCCCGGAACGCTTCCGCAACGGCGATCCGACCAACGACCCGCGTGTCGAAGACATCCACGGCGCCGATCCGACGGAGCCGCCGAAAGCGTGGGGCGTTTCGCCGTGGGGCAGCGACTGGTTCGAACTCCAACCCTGGGAAAAACAAAACGGCGAGCCTGAGCTGTGGAAGCATCTCCTCCGTCGGCGCTACGGCGGCGACCTGCAGGGCATCCTCGACCAGCTGCCCTACCTGAAAAAGCTCGGCGTCACCGCGCTCTACCTGAATCCGGTCTTCGACGCGCCCTCGCTGCACAAATACGACGGCGCCAGCTATCACCACATCGATCCGAACTTCGGTCCCGATCCGGCCGGTGACCGTGCGCTGATGGCCCACGAGAACCCGCTCGACCCGAGCACCTGGGTTTGGACGAGGGCCGACGAGCTTGCGCTCCAACTCATCGACTCCGCGCACGCCGCCGGCCTGCGCATCATCTTCGACGGCGTTTTCAATCACATGGGCGTGAACTCATTCGCGTTTCGCGACGTCGTGAAAAACCAGCAGCGCTCGCCCTATCGCGACTGGTTCACGGTGAACTCGTGGGACGACGCGGCCGTCGGCACGAAGTTCAATTACGCTGGATGGTTCGGCGCGAAGTCACTGCCCGAGCTCCGCGAGGACGAGGACGGCATCGTCGCCGGCCCGCGCGCCTACATCTTCGCCGCGACCGCGCGCTGGATGAACCCGAAGGGTCGCGGCGCCACGCACGGCATTGACGGCTGGCGCCTCGACGTGGCCTTCTGTGTCGCGCATCCATTCTGGAAAGCTTGGCGCGCCCACGTGAAGCGCCTGAACCCCGAGGCTTATCTCGCCGCCGAAATCGTCGACGTGCCGGAGAAAGTAGCGCCCTACGTGCAAGGCGACGAGTTCGACACCGAGATGAACTACAACTGGGCGTTCACCGTCGTGGAGTTCTTCATCGATCCGCCGTCGCAACGAATCCGTGCGAGCGAGTTCGACGCGAAGCTCCAGCACCTCCGCGAGCTCTATCCGCCCGGCGTAGCGAGCGTGGCGATGAACCTGCTCGGCAGCCACGACACCAACCGCATCAGCTCCTACATCCGCAACCGCGGCGTCGGTCGCTACCGCGAGTGGGGCAAATTCTACTCGCTCTCAAAAACCGCCGAGAACCCCGCTTACAGCGCCCGCAAGCCGAGCGATGCCGACTACGCACTCCAGAAGTTGCTCGTGATTTTTCAAATGACCTACCCCGGCGCCCCGATGATTTACTACGGCGACGAAGTCGGCCTGTGGGGCGGCAACGATCCCGATTGCCGCAAACCGATGCTCTGGCCCGACGTCGCCTACGCCGACGAAGTCTACGGCCCCGACGCGAAGACGACGCACGAGCCCGACCGAGTCGAAATCCGCCGCGACCTGCTCGAGCACTATCAAAAGATGATCGCGCTGCGCCGCGCGCACCCTGCCCTCCTCCGCGGCGACTACCGCACCGTGCTCGCCGACGACACCCGCGACCTCTTCGCGTTTGAGCGGACACTCGGCGACGAACGCGTGCTCGTGATTTTCAACAACGCGGAAAATCCGACGACGCACCTCGTGAGCAATCTGGAAGACGGCGCCTACCGCGACGAGATCTCCGGCACCGTCTACCAAGCCCACGACGGCCAGCTCACTGTCGCGCTCCCTGCCAAGTGGGCCGTCGTGCTCACCGCGACCGACAGTTGATCGCCGGAGCGCGCACCTACCGCCTCACGGCAACACCGTAAACATGATCGGGTGCGACATCAGGACGCGCACAGGTTTACCGTCTTTTTTCGCCGGCCGGAACCTCCACTTCTTCGCCGCCTCTACGGCCACTTTGCCGAATTGCTCGTCATTCGCGGTGATCACCTGAACCTGCTCGGTGCGGCCCTTTTCGTTGATGAGATAGGCGATCTGAACCTCGCCCTTCACGTCGCGATCTCGCCACTCACTCGGATAGCTCGGGGCCGGAGTGTTCACCGGTTCGGCGGGGACACTCACGTCCTTCGGGTAGAGGAACGTTCCGGTAAACACGGCGTCGTTCTTCACCGGCTTCAAGATCGGCGGCTGCGCCACGAGCGCGCACGCGGCCACACAAAACAATACGATCAATTTCTTCATGGAGGGTGGCCCGAGCCCGGACTACGCCGCGTCACCGCTCGCCCGTCAAGCCTCGGCTTCGGGTGCCTGCGCGGCGATCGCGCGCCATGAATTACCGCTTCGCCTTGCCGCCCAGCGTGAATGGAAAATCCCGCACCATCGCCACGCGCACGCGGCGTCCGTTCATTTCGCCCGGTGTGAAATGCCATTGCTTCACAGCGTCGATCGCGGCCGGGCCGAAGCCAGGCCCGGTCGCATCGACCACGCGCGCCTCCTCCACGAATCCATCCGTTGTGACGATGAATGCCACACGCGCGACGCCTTCCCGTCCCGCACGGCGCATCTCGACCGGATAGCGGGGCGCGACCGTCTTTTCCGGTTTCGGCGCGACCGTGACTTTCCCTTCAAGGTAGAATTCGCCGCTGAACTGAACCGCGTGCGGCTTCCCCGCTGGTTTGGCGTCGGCAGCAACCGCCACGAGCGACAACAAGGCGAACCCAACCAGGGCGAACGCAAAATAACGAGAGCGGAGATTCATGGGCGGAGACTCAACGAACGATTTGGAAATGAATGGGCATTTTGCACGCCGCCCGCACTGGACGCCCCTGTCTCAGCGGCGGGGAGAACCGCCACTTCCGCACCGCCTCACGCGCCGCCGTCGCGAACTCGCCACCCGTGGCATGCTCGACCTGCACTTCGCTCGTGCGTCCGTCGGACTCGATGATGAACCGAACCACCGCCTCGCCGGTCGTGTGATTCGTGTGCCGGAGCGATACGGGAAATGAGGGCGGAAACTGCTCAACCGCCCGAGGCGGAGCATCGCACTGCCCCACCTCGACGTAGTCTCCGGTAAAGCGCACTTCGTTGTGCACCGGAACCAAAACCGGCGCCGCGCAAGAGCACAAGGCGAGCAGCAGGAGACAAGAAGCCAACCAGAGCTTCGACGATTTCATAGAGGAGCGGCCCGCGCGACCATCACGCGCGAACCTCTCCACGAAGTCAACCCGCCGCCCTCACACCACCCGCGCCCAGAGCACTTTCAGGTAGCGGCTTTCAAGACAGTTTGAGTAAACGGGATGATCGACGCCCGGTCCGGTGCGGTCGAAGAGCTGCAGGCGGCGATTGAGACGGTGCACGCCTTTGATCACGACTTGTTCGAAATCCTCGAGCGAAACCAGACCCGAGCACGAGCACGTCACGAACAGGCCGCCGGGCTTCACGAGACTCGCCGCGATCGTGTTCAGGTCGGCGTATTTTCGCATGCCCTCGGCGGCGCCGGCAGGCTCGCGCGTCATGACGAACTTCGGCGGATCGCACATCACGAGGTCGAACTGCTCGCCGTTCTTCTGCATCTGCCGCGCGTAGGCGAACGCGTCGGCGTGCACCCACTTCAGTTTGTTCGGTGAAATCTGGTTGAGGTTCGCGTTGCGACGTCCCTGCGCGACCGCCTTCTCGTCGAGATCGACCGCGGTCACCTCCGTCGCGCCGCCGAGCGCGGCATTGATCGAGAAGCCGCCGGTGTAGCTGCAGAGATCGAGCACGCGCGCGCCTTTCGCGAGCTGGCCGAAGCGACGGCGGTTGTCGCGCTGATCGCAGAAGAATCCGGTCTTGTGGCCCTCGGCGAAATCCACCTCGAAGCGCACGCCGTGCTCGCGGATGCGCACCTTGTCCGGCGCGCTCGCGGTGAGCTCCTTCATCATCGATGGTTTGATGCCCTCGAGGCTGCCGAGGTCGTGGTCCACGTGCACGCGAACGTGTTTCGTGCCGAGCAACTCGTGGAGCAGCGGCAGCCATTTCGGAAGCCGCAGGAAAATGCCGAGCGAGTAAACGTCGCAGAACAGCGTGTCGCCGTAGCGATCGATCGTGAGCCCGCTGATGCCGTCGCCGTCGGAGCCGACGACGCGGTAGGCGTCGGTCACTTCATCGAGCTTGAACAAATCGCGCCGCAGCGCGACCGCGCGCCGTAGCGCCGTCTCGAAATACTCCTCGCCCACCGCCTCGGCCGTGTGCGTGACGACGCGCAGCGGCATCTTCGCCCGCGGATTGAAGAGGCCCGCGCCGATGCGGTTGCCGAACTTGTCGTAGACGGAAACGAAATCGCCCGGCCGCGCGTCGCGCGAAACGTCGCCCAGCATGCGCGGGAAAATCGCCGGCTGGAACGTGACGAACTTCAACTGCGCCCACGGCCGCGACCACTGCGCCTTCTCTTCGGGCGTGGCGGGTCGCGCCTTCTCGCGCATGAGCGGATTCGGCTCCGGCGCGGCAGCGGGCTGGTTCTCGAGTTCGTCGTCGAATTCTTCGGCCATTCGCCGAAACGGAAGCGGGCGAGCGCGGCGCGCGCGAATCAATTCGTAGGACCGGCTTCAGCCGGTCCCGGCAGTCACCCGTTCTCAATCCGCGCTCCCAAACGTAGCTCGATCGGATCCGGCTGAAGCCGGACCTACGAAAAAAAGGGCCGGTCCCGTGTGCACAGGACCGGCCAGGGGCGCCGAAAGCAACGGCGGCAAACTTGTCTCGCGTCTTAAGCGACGCGCTCGACGACGAGCGGCGGCGGGATCGGACGCTTCGGGGCGAGGCGATAGGCCTCCTTGAAGTAGTCCAACGCCTGCTCGAGCTTCGATTCGTCGTTGTAGTGAATCATCATGAGCGGCTCGCCCTGCTTCACCTGCGTGCCGACCTTCTTGATCTCGGACACGCCGACCGCGTGGTCGACCTTGCCGTGCGAGTCCTTGCCAGCGCCGAGGATCGAGACGCCTTTCGCGATGAACGATGCGTTGATCGTGTGCACGTAGCCGCGCTTCGGGGCGGGCAGCTTGCGAATGTGTTTCGCGGTCGGGAATTTTTCCGGGTGATCGATGAAGGACGTGTCGCCGCCTTGCGCGCGGATCATGTCCTTGAACTTCTCGAGCGCGGAGCCGTCGCTGAGGTGGCGCTGCACCGTCTGCTTGGCCGAGAGCGTGGAGCCCGCGACGCCGGCGAGGCGGACGATTTCCATGCCGAGCTTGAGGACGAGTTCCTTCATGTCCTCGGGGCCTTCGCCCTTGAGGAGCTGGATCGCTTCCTTGATTTCGAGCGCGGTGCCGACGCTGTCGCCGAGCGGCTGGTTCATGTCGGTGACGAGCGCAACGCAGCGGCGCTTCATCGAGCGACCGACGCGGGTCATCGAACGCGCGAGCTGCTTCGCTTGCTCGAGATCCTTGATGAAGGAGCCGTTGCCCCACTTCACGTCGATGACGAGACCTTCGGCGCCTTCGGCGAGCTTCTTGGAAAGCACGCTGCCGGTGATGAGCGGGAGGCTCGGGATCGTGCCAGTGTCGAGGCGGAGGTCGTAGAATTTCTGATCGGCCGGAGCGAGTTCCTTGCTCTGCTCGACGATCGCGCCGCCGACGCGGGCGAGTTGATCGGTGAACTGTTGGATCGAGAGGTGACTCTTGAAGCCGGGGACCGCCGCGAGCTTGTCGAGCGCGCTGATGACGAATTGCTGTTCGACGCCCACCATCATCGGGACGACAACGCCGCTGGCCATCGCGAGGGGCGCGAGCACGAGCGCGGTTTTGTCGCCGACGCCGCCGGTCGAGTATTTGTCGATCTTCGGTTTGCTGATGTGCGAGAGATCGATCACTTCGCCGGACAACATCATTTCCTCCGTGAGAATCGCCGTCTCCTGCGCGGACATGTTGGCGAAATAAATCGCCATCAGGAGCGCAGCGAGCTGGTGCTGAGGCATCTCACCGTCGAGGGTCGAGTCGATGATGAAGCGAATCTCCTCTTGGGTGAATTCGCCATTGTCGCGCTTTTTCTCGATCAACGAGGTGAACGACGGCTTAATGAAACGGCGCGTCGGAATGGGACGTTTTCTCATGGAGTGGTTACGGTGTATAAAAGAAGCCCGGCCGGGCCGGGCGGCGCAAAGCCCGGAAAGGCAAAGAGTTTTGTCGCTTTTAGCAAGTCTAAAGTCACGGTAGCACGCAGTTTGCGGAGGTTTTCGCGCCTCTTCAGACCGGTCGTGGGCTGCCGCAAAAATCCTTCTTGCTCAGGACCAAGCGCAATTTCTCAATGGCCGGATGGACCTTCCGTTTCACGTCGCCAGCCATGTTGATGCGGCCCTGCGCGCTGCGGCCACCCGTTTGGGGTTGGCGGAGCGTGGTTTTGAGCCCGAGGTCCGCGTCGCCGATCCCGCCCACGGCGATTTCCAAGCCAACGGCGCCCTCGCCTTCGCCAAGCGCGAGAAGCAAAACCCGCGCGCGCTCGCCCAGCAGGTCGTCGACGCGCTCAATGCGGAAACGAAGGCCGCGTTCGACATCACGCTCGCCGGTCCGGGCTTCATCAATTTCCGCCTGAAGCCCGCCACGCTGCTCGGCTGGCTGCGCGCCTACGATTCCGAGGAGCATCTGCACTCCGGCGCCGCGACGTCGCACGCGCAACAGACGTGGGTCGTCGATTACTCGTCGCCCAACACCGCGAAGCAAATGCACGTCGGCCATCTGCGCTCCGCCGTGATCGGCGAGGCGATCTGCCGCCTGCTCGCGTTCACCGGCGCGCGCGTGATCCGCGACAATCACCTCGGCGACTGGGGCACGCAGTTCGGCAAACTCATCTACGGCTACAAGCGCTGGGCCGATCCCGCCGCACTCGCCGCCGACGCGATCGAGGAGCTCGAGCGCCTCTACAAACTCGGCAACAACGCCACCGACCCCGAAAAATCGCCCGAGCCCGAGAAGGCCGCACGCGAACTAGAGATCGCCCGCGCCGAACTCGTGAAACTCCAGAACGGCGACGCCGAAAATGTCGCGCTCTGGCAAAAATTCTCCGAGGTCAGCCTCGCCGCGTTCCAACAGATCTACGACCGCCTCGGCATCAAATTCGACCACAACCTCGGCGAGTCCTTCTACAACGACAAGGTCGAGCGCGTTTATCGCGAGCTCACCGAAACGGGTCTCGCGCAGGAAAGCGAAGGCGCGCTCGTCGTCTTCCACCCGGAGCACGCGCGCTTCAAGACGCAGCCGTTCCTCGTCCGCAAAGCCGACGGCGCGTCGAACTACGCGTCAACCGACCTCGCGACCGCGGCGTATCGCGCCGAGCATTTCAAGGCCGACGGCATCGTCGTCGTCACCGATTTCCGCCAGGCGGATCACTTCGAACAGCTCTACCTCACGGTGAGAAAATGGTTCGCGGCGAAAAACTACCGCGTGCCCGAGCTGCATCACGTCACGTTCGGCGCCGTCACCGGCGAGGACGGCAAGGCGCTCAAGACCCGTAGCGGCGACGTGATCAAACTCAAGTCGCTGCTCGACGAAGCGGAAGAGCGCGCGTTCGCGCTCGTCACCGAAAAAAGCCCCGAACTCTCCGAGACCGAGCGCCGCGACATCGCGCGCGCCGTCGGCATCGGCTCGGTGCAATACGCGGATCTCTCGCAGAACCGCTCGAGCAACTACGTTTTCTCCTGGGACAAGATGCTCGCGCTCGACGGCAACACCGCGCCCTACCTGCTCTACGCCGTGGCGCGCGTGCGCTCGATCTTCCGCAAAGCCGAACTCGATCCCGCGCAGCCGCCCGTCGGCGAAGCTTCCGCGCCCGAGACGCCGCAGGAACTCGCTCTCGCGCGCAAGCTCGTGCAGTTCGCCGACGCCGTGCAACTCGCCACGAACCAGCTGCGCCCGCACTTTCTCTGCCTCTATCTCTACGAACTCGCCGGCGCCTACAGCGCGTTCTACGCCGCGGACAAGGTCATCGTCGACGATCCCGCCGTGCGCGCGCGCCGCTTGCTGCTCTGCCACCGCACGCTGATCGTGCTCGAGACCGGCCTGCACCTGCTCGGCCTCCGCACGCTCGAGCGGATGTGAGCGGCGGTGCCAAGTAGTCAGCGCATCGAGGTGGAACGCGTTGACCGCAACGCGTTCTGGGATTTTCGCAACCCGCGCCCAGAATCGTAGGGCCTCACCTCGCGTGAGGCCTCGCGTCTGATCGCAGCGCACGCCGCGCTCGCCGGATCGGCTCGACACAAGGTCGAGCCCTACCTCTCGCCGTAGCGATCGCGGAACTTCCTGCTCTTTGAAATCCGCGTAAGTTTCCTCGCGATCGCGCGCCGCCGGGGCCATTCGCGGACCAATTCACTCTTGCGACACCCTCGCGCGCGCCCAACATTCGCCGCACTATGTCGAGCGGCGCCTCCACCTCTTCCGGCCCTGATTATTACGTCCGCGGCATCAATGACGCCGAAGCGCGCGGCCCGTTCACCGTCGATCAGCTCGCTTCCCTCGCCGAAGCCGGCCAAGTCACGCCCGAGACCTACTACTACGACGCCAACACCGAGCAGTGGCTCACCCTGGCAAGCAACGCCGAGTTGAAGGCCGCAATCTGGCCCGAGAAGAAAAAACTCGGCTTCAAGGAAAAGGAGTTCAAGGCGGTCAACAAGGCCGACGACGCCACGCCGGCGATCACCGTCCAACAGTTTCTCGATGCCGCCGAAGGCAAAACTGACGACACCAAGGGCAAGAAGGACAAATCGCTCGACATGATGAAGGCGGCGATGTGGGGCACCAAGGGCGCGGCCGTGATCATGTTCATCAGCGCGATCGCGCTGATGCTCCCCGGACTCGAGGCGCTCACCGCGATGGACTTCGGCAAACTCCTCGACAAGCCGCTCGTGTTTCTCGGCGTGCTCGACCTTTTCATCGGACTGCTGCTCCTGCTCGGCGTGATCAGCCTCTATCCGTTCGTGCGCTTCCGCGCGGTCTTCGGTCTCGGCTTTCTCGGCTTCATCCTCTGGACCCAGGGCAATCCCACCGCGATTGTCGCGCTCGCGGCCGGTTCGGCCGGACTCTATTTCAGCACGATTTTTCTGAACTACGTGCCGCTCGGCGTCGCGCTCCTCGCCGGCTTGGGCGGCATGGGGGCACTGGCCGCGATGAATTTGTTCTAAGTCCCGTGGCCCGCGTGGCCGCGCTCGCATGAACGGACCGCAACAACTGGCCGCGCGCCTGCATCGGCTCTGGCACACGGACATCTGGGCCGCCGCCACCGCGCGCGACCGCTCGCTCAAAGGCCGCGGCTACGCCGTGCTGCGCGTGCTCTCGATCACCATCTCGGGCCTGCAGGAGCTCAAGGTCGCCGCCCGCGCCGCCGCGCTCAGTTACAGCTCGCTGCTCGGCATCGGCCCGCTGGTCGCGCTCACGGTGTTGATCGCCGGCTTCGCGCTCGGCGACCGCGATCCTGTCGTCCTCGCGCGCGGCCTGAACAACATCATCAGCTTCGTCGCGCCGCAGGTGGCCCAATTCGATCGTGCAACCGCGACCGCCGACGCCGAGCACAACACCGCGCCCGAACTGCACACCGCACAACCGCCCGGGCCGCACGTCGCCGCCGCGCCCCAACCCGATCCCGAGCTCGTCAAGTTCATCACGCGCCTCATCGAGAGTTCGCGCTCCGGCACGGCCGGTGCCGTGGGCTTGCTCACGCTGCTCATCATTGCCGTGCAGCTCTTCACGACGGTGGAGAACGCCTTCAACGACATCTGGGGCGTGCGCCGCGGCCGCAGCTGGCTCACGCGCATCGTTTATTACTGGACCGTCATCACCCTCGGCGCGCTGTTGTTCTTCACCTCATTCACGCTGCTGTCGGCCGGCACCGTCGTCGGCGTGTTTCTGGAAAAACTGCCCGGCGGTGAGCAGTTGAAGGCCCTCTTCGTCTGGATGCTGCCGTCGTCGTCAGCCGTCCTCCTCATCGTCGTCCTGACGCTCTTTTACCGCGCCATTCCGAACACCCGTGTTCGCTGGGGCGCCGCCGTGATCGGCGCCATCGTGGTCACTGCGCTGTTGTTTCTGAACAACACGCTGGCGTTTCTTTATGTGAAACGCGTCGTGCTCTCGAAGAGCCTCTACGGCTCCGTCGCGCTGCCGATCGTGCTCATGCTCGGTCTCTATATCTTCTGGTTCTTCGTGCTCGTCGGCGGCCAGATCACCTACGCCGTGCAAAACGTCCACTACCGCAGCAGCCAGACGGCGTGGCACAGCCTCAATCACTTCGCGCGCGAGAGCTTGTCGTTGCTGGTGCTCCTGCTGATCGCGCGTCGCTTCAAGGAGTGCCTGCCGCCCTACTCCGTCACGCAGCTGGCCCATCGCATCCGCGTGCCGTCGCAGGTCCTCAACGAAAGCCTCAACCGCCTGTGCGACCTCGAACTCATCGCCCAGCTGCCTTCGGCCGAGGACAAGGACCCGAACGACTATCGCTACCAGCCCGCGCGCCCGCTGAACAAGGTGACGCTCCTCCAATTCCAACAGCTCTTCGCGCACTACGGCGAATCGCCCAGCGGCGAGATGCTCGACAGCGTCGACCCGATTCTCGCGCACTACCACGCCCGCCTCGCCGCCACGTTGCCCGAAGCGCTCGGTCAGAAGTCGCTCGACGAACTCCTCGAGAGCTTCGAATCGAACGTGACGCGCGCGCCGTTCGCCGCACCCGGAGCATGAAGTAGGACCGGCTAGCCGGTCACGTGCGATGCCCGCGCAGAGTGGCAGGCCCGCGCGCGTCAGAGCAACCAGTCCCGCCGAAATCGAATCCATGCCCCAAAAAGCAGACCGCTCGCCCGGCTGAACACCCGGACGAGCGGCACGTAGGTTGCTAGACTAGCCTTAATTCACTTGGTGTAGGTAACCCAACACGCAGCCGGACCTTACCAGAGGAACGCGGCGCCGTCTGTCCGACCGGAGATAAACCTGCTGTCCGGCTTGCTCCGACGCCTCACAGCACGCCTTCGGTCCAGCGCACGGCGGCTCGCATCAATTCCGCCGCATCGGCGAGCCCGAGCTTGTCCTTGATGCGCGCCTGATACTCCTGGACGGTCTTCATGCTCACGCCCAGATCCGTGGCGATGCGCTTGGTCGCGTGGCCTTCGCCCATGCGGCGGAACACCTCGAGTTCGCGATCGCTCAACGCGTCGACTGAACCGGTCGTCTGGCGGCGTCCGACCATGCGCTCGGCCAGGCGCGCCAGCACTTCCGGATTCGCGTAGACATTGCCGCTGCGCACGGTGCGGATCGCTTCGACGATGCGCG
Source organism: Verrucomicrobiota bacterium (assembly GCA_023432225.1). GTDB lineage: Bacteria > Verrucomicrobiota > Verrucomicrobiia > Opitutales > Opitutaceae > Didemnitutus. The sequence goes on along the minus strand of JAEYUW010000043.1, from coordinate 161,616 downwards.
TGGTCGACTCGCGTTTCATCACGTAACCCGCCGCGCCGGCACGCAGCGCGCGCTCCACCTGCGCGAGCTCTTCATGCATCGAAAGCACGATCACCTGCACGGCCGGCAACTGCGCGCGCAGGTCCTTGATCAGGTCCAGTCCGGTGCCGCTGCGCAGCGTGAGATCCACGATGGCGATGTGCGGTGGATTCGCGCGCATCGCCGCGAGCGCACCGGCCGCATCTTCGGCCTGGCCGACGACTTCGAAACCAGGTTCGCCCCGCAGCAATTGCTCCAGCCACTCGCGCACGAGCGGATGGTCATCCACTAGAAAAATTCGGACCGGATCAGGATTCATGGGAAAATCGGACCGGCGCCCCCAGCGGCACCACACACCTCACCCGCGTGCCCCGCCCGCTTTGCGCGGTGATCATCAGGTTCGAGCCGAGATGCTCCGCCCGGTGCTGCATGATGCGCAGTCCCATGCCCTCGTTGCGCTCCCCTTCCGGAGGCAAACCGCGGCCATCATCCTCGACCATCACCAGCAAATCCCCTTGCTCCTCCCGCAACGTGAGCGCGACCCGCTTCGCCCCGCTGTGCCGGCAAGCGTTGCGCAGCGCCTCTTGTGCGATGCGAAACACCTGAGCGGCCCGCGACGCGTCGCGCAATCCCCCCGGCGTCTCCACGCTCGCGACGCACTCCACCGCAGGAAACTGCTGCCGCAGTCCCGCGCACAGTTCTTCCAATTCCGATTCCAAGCGCTCCGGCTCGACCCGCTCCAGCAGGAGACCGCGCGCCAGCTGACGCGTTTGCGCGATACCCTGCTCCACCAGATCGGCAATCTTGCGGGCCTCGCGCGCGCCGCTCTCGTCGCGGCCATGCAACCGATGCGCGAGCACCTGCGCCGCCATGGCCGTGCCCACGAGGTGCTGGCCGAGTTGATCGTGCAGCTCCCGGCCCATCGCGCTGCGCTCGCTCTCGCTCAACTCCAACAGCTCCCGCTGCACCTGCTGGCGCTTCAACGTCTCGCGCTCGAGCTCCTCAGTGCGCTCCCGCACGCGTTGCTCCAGTTGCCGGTGTAGTTGGATCAGCGCATGCAGAATCCAAATCACCGAGAAATAGATCAGCAGCGCCGACGCGGAATTCCACCACAGCCACGTTTCCTGAAACGACTGCGGCGCGTCGGTCAGATCCGCCACCACGCGAACCGCCCAGCACGCCAGCGCCGTGAGCGAAGCGGCGCCGAGCCCCAGCCACACCACCGACAGCGCCACCGGCACGAGATAAAAGAACCCCATCGAGACGCGCGTGCCGGTGATGTAATCGATGAAGCCGATCGCCACCAGAAACAGCCCGATCCAAACCAGCGCGCCTGTGCGTCCGCTTTTCGGCATCCCCGTGAGACGCTCCATCGTCCACCCGGTCACCCGCGCCCAGATGCGCGTGGCCGTTTTTGCCGTGGGTCGATCCGGGGAGACCATGCCTCCTTGCTAGTCACCCGACTGCGCGGGCCAACCGTATTCTGAATCAAAATCGTGTCCGCTCGCGCCTGACGCGCGCGTCCGCCCGCATCGACCACCCAGGCGCAAACCGCACCGCAGCACCGAACGGAACCCGCGGTTGACAGCCCCGCGCGCGCCGCCTAGCGACTTCAGTTTCCATTCCATGATTTCTTGGATCCAAACCTACTTCCAGAAGCACTTCCGCACGGTTTTCGCGGTGCTCCTGGCCGGCGTCATCATCTCGTTCGTGTTCACCATCGGCGCCGCGCCTGGCATCGGCCGCGCGGGCAACAAGGTGCTCGAGCAGCCTTTCTTCGGCCACAACCTCGGCAACGAGCAAGAGGCCCGCCGCGTGTTCGGTGACGGCAATTTCTCCGCTCAGCTCCGCGGCGCCTATCAAGCCAGCGGCGCGCAGCTCCAGGAATACTCCCTCACCCGCATCGCCGGCCTCGCGCTCGCGGACGAGTTGCACGTCCCGGTTCCCACCGAGAAGGAAGTCGGCGCGTTCATCGCCACGCTGCCCGCCTTCAAGGACGAGAACGGCGCCTTCAACACCGCCCGCTACAAGCAATTTGAGGACAGCCTCAAAACCTCGCGCGAGTTCACGATCGCCGACGCCAACCGCGTGTTCCGCGACGACACCCGCCTCGAAGCGCTCGGCAAAGTCATCGCCGGCCCGGGCTACGTTCTCCCTTCCGACGTCGCCGAGCAGCTCAAGCGCGCCGACGCCACCTGGTCTCTCGTCACCGCCTCCCGCGACTACGCCGCGTTCGACGCCGGCGTGCAGGCCAACGACGTCGCGCTCCAGAAATTTTTCGACGAAAACGCGTTTCGCTACGAGATTCCCGCCCGCCCGAAGCTGACGCTCGTGGAGTTCAAGTCCGCCGAGTTCGTCCCGCCGACTCCGCCGAGCGAACAGGAAATGCGCGCCTTCTATGAGGCGAACAAAGAGCGCTTCCCCGCTCCGGCCGAGGCCAGCAAAGCCGACGACAAGAAGCCCGCCGTCGCGCTCAACGCCGACGCCCCCAAGACCGACGACTTCCCGAAGGTTCGTGCGCAGGTCGAGCAAACGATGAAGGACCTCGCCGCCCGCAATCGCGCCTCGAAGGCCGCCAACGACTTCACCGTCGCGATCTACGAGCGCAAGGCCACCGCCAACTCCGCTGACCTCACCGCCCTCCTCACCGCGCAGCATCGCACCGCCGTGCAGCTGCCGCTCTTCACCTTCGACAGCCCGCCCGCCGACCGTCCGTGGCTCGCGAACTACGCGGAGCAAATCTCCCGCCTCGACAAGGACCGCTTCTTCTCCGACCCGGTCCCGTCGCCCGAAGGCTACATCGTGCTGCTGTGGAACGACACCGTCGCCGGCCACAAGCCCATGCTCAACGAGGTGAAGGACAAGGTCACCGCCGACTACAAGGACGCCGAGAAGCGCAAGCGTTTCGTCGAGTCCGGCAAAGCGCTCCGCACGAAGCTCGAAGCCGCGGCCAAAGCTGGAAACTTCGAGGAAGTCGCGAAGGCGGAAAAACTCGAAGTGAAATCCTTCGCGAACTTCTCCCTGCGCCAGCCCCCGCAAGATCTTCCCTACGCCGCCTACGGTGCCCTCCAAGCCTCGCTCGAAAAGGGCGCCGTGTCCGAGATGGTCGCCACCGGCGACAAGGGCGTCTTCACTTACGTCGCCGACAAGAAGCTCCCCGACGTGAGCCCCTCGAACCCGCGCTTCGCCGAGGTGCAGAAACAACTCGCGCAATACACCGCCGCGGCCAACCAGAGCGCGGTCCTCACCGCCATGGTCGAAGCCGAACTCAAGAAGCACGCGCCGGCGAAGACCGCCGCGCCCTGACCGGCCGCTCCAGTTCCTTTCTCCAAGGGCGCACTTGCTGCGCCCTTTCTTTTTCCCCAGCGTGACGCCCTTCGATGCGTCATGCGCGTAACTCGCTGCAGCGACCGCCGTCTATCCCGTTCCATGACCGCCCGCCCGCAATCCTCCTGCCCTCGCTGCGGCGGACAACATACTGCCTCCCACTCGCGCCAAGCTCACGTGCCTCTCACGCCTTGCGCGTAGAATCCTCCAACTTTCCGACCGCCCGCGTGTCTTTTTGCCGCTCCCTTTAATTTTCGAATGAAACTCCGCCGTCTCGCCCTTGCCACTTCGGCCCTGCTCGCCGCCGCGAGCCTTGTCGCGCAAACCGCCGCTCCGGCCGGCACCCTCACGATTGAGGAGGCCATCCAACGCGCCCTGAAGCGAAACTTCACCCTCGAGGCCAACCGCTTCAATCCGCAGATCGCCGCCGACCAGATCGACATCGCGCAGAGCGCCAACCTGCCGAGCTTCTCGTTCAGCACCTCGCGCGGCCTCACCCGCACCGCGCAGAACAGCGCCACCCTCGGCACCAAGATCGAAACCGGCGACACGCGCCTCAGCGTCAGCGAAATTTTCCCGACCGGCACCACTGCCTCCGTCAGCACCAAACTCGACCGGACCGAGACCTCCTACGCCTCCGCCGTCAACCCGGCCTACAACGCCGATGTCACCGTTTCGCTCCGCCAGCCGCTCCTCGCCGGCGCCGGACTCGAAGTGAACCGCGCCCCCATCCAGCGCGCGCGCATCGGCCTCGAACGCGCCAACCTCACCTATCAGGCCAGCGTCCTCAGCGTCATCCAAAGCACCGAGAACGCCTACTACACCCTCGCCTACGCCCGCGAACAGCTCGAGGTCCGCAACTTCACCCTCAGCCTCGCCCAGCGCCTCCTCGACGAAGCCCAGACCCGCCGCCAGACCGGCGTCGCCACCGATCTCGACGTGCTCCAAGCCGACGTCGGCGTCGCCAACGCCCGCCGCGGCGTCCTCCTCGCCCAGCAAGACGTCAAGGACAGCGAAGAATCCCTCCTCGCTCTCATCGGCCAGTTCGAACTCGATGCGCCGATCGGCCGCGTGACGCTCCCCGCCGCCGCCGCCGCGCTCCCCACGTTCGCCTCCTCCTACGACGCCGCGAAGCGCCACCAGCCCGATTACCTCGCCGCTAAAATGGCGCTCGATCAACTCCAGCTCGACGCCCGTGTCGCGAAGAGCAACCGCCTTCCCGACGTCAGCGTCGGCGGCGCTGTCGGCTTCGACTCTTTTGCTTCGACCAGCAACCGCCGCGCGATCGACAGCGCCCTCGACCGCGACAGCACCGCATGGCAGCTCGATCTCCGCGTCGAACTCCCTTGGGGCCAGAAAGCCGACCGCGCCCGCTACCGCCAGGCCCTCGCCGCCCTCAGCCAGCAGGAAATCACGGTCCGCTCCCTCGAGCAGAACATCGAAGTGCAGGTCCGCGCCGCCGTCCGCGCCGTCGAGACCAACGCCGAAAGCGTGAAAATCTCCGCGCAGGCCCGCGAACTCAGCGAGAAGCAATACGAACTCGAGCGCGCCCGCTTCGACGCCGGCCTCTCCACTTCCTATCGCGTGCTCCAAGTGCAGAACGACCTCGAGACCGCCAAGGTCAACGAGCTCCAGGCGAAGGTCGCGCTCCGCAACTCCTACACCGCCCTCTACCGCCTCGAAGGCAGCGCCCTCCAGCGCTACGGCATCACGCTCGAGTAAAGTGCCGCCGGCTTCCAGCCGGCCACTCGCCCCGCTCGCTCTTCCCGGCCCCGCAATTCGCGGGGCCTTTTTGTTTTCCACCCATTGGCCTCATAGGTCCCATGCGTCCCATCGGTCTCATTCCTCTGTGCGCACGCTGCACGCCCGCGCCTCCGCCCCGCTAGCCCAAAATGGCTACCCACTTTCCGTTGGCCCGCGTGCCGCACGCCGCGATATCCTGCGGGCAAAAACCCCGCATGCACTTCCAGACCATCATCGAGCCGTTCCGCATCAAGGCGGTCGAGCCCATCCGCTTCACGACGCGCGAGCAGCGCGAGACCGCCCTCGCCGCCGCGGACTACAACCTCTTCAAGCTCCGCGCCGAGGATGTCATCATTGACCTCCTCACCGACTCCGGCACCGGCGCCATGTCCGCCGCACAATGGGCCGGCATGATGCAAGGCGACGAGTCCTACGCCGGCGCGCGTTCGTTCTTCAAGTTCGAGAACGCCGTCCGCGACATCACCGGCCTCAAGCACATCATCCCCACGCACCAAGGCCGCGCCGCCGAGCGCATCCTCTTCTCGAGCGCCTGCGCCTCCGGCCAGGTCGTGCCGAACAACACGCACTTCGACACCACGCGCGCCAACCTCGAAGCACTTGGCGTGCGCGCCGTCGACCTGCGCTGCCCCGAAGCCACGCAGCCCGCGCTCGTCGCGCCGTTCAAGGGCAACATCGATCTCGCCGCGCTCGAACGCTGCCTCGCGGAAAACGCCGGTCGCGTGCCGTTCGCCATGATCACCGTCACGAACAACTCCGGCGGCGGCCAACCCGTCGCGCTCGCCAACATCCGCGACGCCGCCGCGATTTGCCGCCGCCACGGCGTGCCGCTGATCCTCGACTGCTGCCGCTTCGCCGAGAACGCGTGGTTCATCAAGCAACGCGAGCCCGGCCAGGCGCATCGCACGCCGCTCGAGATCGCGCGCGAGATGTTCGGTTACGCCGACGGCTGCACGATGTCCGCGAAGAAGGACGGTCTCGTGAACATCGGCGGCTTCCTCGCCCTCAACGACGACGCCCTCGCCGCCAAGTGCCGCAACAATCTCATCCTCACCGAAGGCTTTCCGACCTACGGCGGTCTCGCCGGCTACGACCTCGAAGCGCTCGCCGTCGGCCTGCGCGAAGTGCTCGACGAGGACTACCTGCGCTACCGTATCCGCTCCGTCGAATACCTCGGCGAAAGACTCACCGCCGCCGGCGTCCCGATCGTTCAACCGCCCGGCGGCCACGCCATCTACATCGACGCGAAAGGCATGCTCCCGCACATTCCGCAAAGCGAGTTCCCCGCTTGGGCGCTCTCGTGCGCGCTCTACCTCGAAGGCGGCGTGCGCTCGGTCGAGATCGGCTCCGTGATGTTCGGCCGCCAGCCCGATGGCACGGAAAAGCCCGCGCCGATGGAACTCGTCCGCCTCGCCTTCCCGCGCCGCGTCTACACGCAAAGCCACGTCGACTACCTGCTCGAAGTCATCCTCTACGTGAACAGCCTGAAGTCGCGCCTCCGCGGAGTGAAACTCGTCGAAGCCCCGCCGCTGCTCCGCCACTTCACCGCCAAGCTCGCGCCAACCCACGGCGCACTGCTGGCCTGCCCGTAAGCCGCTCGCCCGCCCCCCCCACCGGCCCCTCGCGCAGCCCTTCCCCTGCCTCTCCCACGCCCGGGGGAAAGTCACGTAATACGTGACTTTCCATCCGAGATCCCGCCGTGACCTTCCTCCCACTCACGCGCGCCTGATCGCTCCGGCCCACACGCGCTCGCCCGGCGCCCCGCACAGAGCAAAGTCACGTATTACGTGACTTTCCCGCCGGGCCGCGGGCCCGGCAAACGACGGCGCCCCTTCGCCAACAGACGCCACATCCGCGCGCTGGACGTCACCGGCCGCACGCGCATCTTCTCTCGCATGGCCAAGTCATCCGCGCGTTCCACGCCGCCTCCGCCACCGGCGCAATCCTCGTTCTGGTTTCCGTTCCTCATGGTCGGCATCGTCGGCGCCCTCCTCGGCTCCACGGTCACTTACCTCGCCCTGCGCCCCCGGCTCGAGCGCGCCGCCCGCGCCAACATGGCTACCTCGATGCCCATCACCGCGAACGCCGCCATGCCGGCCGACATCAACCACGCGCCGCCCGTCAATCTCACAGCCGGCATGCCGCCCGCCCAAGCCGAGCGCACGCTCGGCAACTTCTACTACGACCACCAGAACTGGCCCGAAGCCATTCGCCGCTACGAGTCCGCCATCAAGCAAGGCAGCGACGACTCCGACATCCGCACCGACCTCGGCAACGCCTACCGCTTCTCCGGCCGCCCGCAGGACGCCCTCGCGCAATACGAACTCGCCCAGCGCATGAACCCGCAACACGAGTTCAGCCTCTTCAATCAAGGAGGCCTTTACCTCGAAGACCTGAAGAATCCGGCGAAAGCCATCGAGGCTTGGAACGCCTATCTCGCGCGCTTCCCCACCGGTCGCAACGCCACGCTCGCCCAGCAGCTCATTGCGCAAGCCACCGGCGCCCCCGCACCGTTCGCGATGCCCGGCGCGCCACTGTCCGCGCCCCACGCACCAGCCGGCGCTAAAGACGCGAGCGACCAGCGCCTCTTCGACCTCGTCAACAGCGCGCCGAAAAAGCCGTAGTCCGCCGCCGAGCCAGTGACGCGCAAGAGCGGAAGCGATCGCGCACCCACGCGCAATGGGGGACGTGACCGCTGGGTCCGCCGCGATCGTCGGCTGATTGCGACTTTGCCGAACGAGCGACGAAGCCCTTTGGCGTAGGACCGGTTTTAACCGGTCCCGGACCGGCGTCGCAGCTTTCCTGGGCCGGATAAATCCGGCCCTACCTTCGCGGCGTCACTTCAATGGGGAATTTTCAAACAGTTCCTCCACGCGCGCGCTCGCGGCCTCCACCTTCCGGTGCTCCGGCAACTGCGTCTTGAACCACGTGCGCTGCTTCTTCACGAGCCCGCGCGTGTTCTTCACGATCGCCGGGAGCAGCTCGGCCTCGCTCAGCCGGCCTTCGAGAAAATCGATCGTCTCCCGATACCCGATCGCCTTCGCCGCGCTCGGATTGTCCTTCAACCCACGCTCGAGCAAGCCGCGCACTTCCTCGACGAGTCCGTCACGCAACATCTGCCCCACGCGTGCCTCCACGCGTTGTTCCAGCTCCTCCGGCTCGCGCACGAGTTCGCAAAGCTTCACCTCATACTCCGCGAACGGCCCCGGCCGCGCCGCGAACTCCGCCTGCAACTCCGCGAGCGTCCGCCCGCTCGCCCGGCAACGCTCCAACGCGCGCGTGACGCGCCGCGGATTCTGCACATCGAGCGCGCCGAGCCCGGTCGGATTCAGCGCGCGCAACTCCGCGACGAGCGCCGCGAGTCCGTCGCGCTCCAATCGCTCGCGCACTTCCGCCCGCAACTCGGCCGAGACCGCGACGTCATCCGCCACCGGCCCAAAGAACGCCGCGAGATAAAAGCCGCTCCCGCCCGTCACCAGCACGCTCCGCCCCCGCGCCAAAATCTCCGCCACCGCCCGCCGTGCGTTTGTAACGTAATACGTTACATCCACCGACTCACGCACGTCGCACACATCGACCAAATGATGCGGCACGCGCGCGAGTTCGGCCTTCGTCGGTTTCGCCGTGCCGATGTCCATGCCGCGGTAAAACAGCAGCGAGTCGCACGACACGATCTCCGCGCCACACGCTTCGGCCCAGCGCAGCGCCAGCTCGGTCTTGCCGACCGCGGTGCAGCCTGTGAGCACATGGATGACGCCGTTCACGCGCGCCACAGAACGCCGTCACGCAATCGTTGCCAAACTCCTTTTGCCTTCAACCGGCCGCGCCTTTCGGCTCTTCTGACCTCACGCGCCTTGAAAGTCCGGTTCATCTTCAATCCCCACTCTGGTTCCAACCGCCGCAATCCGCACCTGCGCGACAAAGCGGCTGAGTTCATCGCGCATTGTGGCTGGGATGGCAAAGTCGTCTCGACCGAGCGCCCGCGCCACGCCACGGAGCTCGCGCGCCAGGCGGTGGATGAGGGCTGCGAGCTCGTCGTCGCCATCGGCGGGGACGGCACGATGAACGAGGTCGCCAGCGCCCTCGTGAACACTCCCGCCGCGTTCGGCCTGATCCCGTGCGGATCGGGTAACGGACTCGGCCGCCACCTCGGTATTCCGCGCGCCGGCCGCGGCGCGTTTCGCACGCTGGCGGAGGGCGCGGTGATGACGATCGACGCCGGCAAGGTGAACCAGCACCTCTTCTTTTGCGCCGCCGGCACCGGCTTCGAAGCACTCATTGCCGAGCGCTTCGCGCTGCTCTCCTCGCGTGGTTTCGCCGGCTATCTTAAGGAAAGCGCCAAGGCCTGGTGGAGCTACCGGCCCGAGCGCTACACGATCCACCACGCGGGCGGTGTCGATGCCGTGGAAGCCTTCACCTTGGCGATCGCGAACTCGTCCCAATACGGCAACAACGCCTACATCGCACCCGATGCCTCCGTCAGCGACGGTCGCCTCGACATCGTCGCCGTGCCGCACGTGAACGCCTTCCGCGCCGTGCCGCTCGCCGTGCGTCTGTTCCACGGCTCGATCAATCGCGTGCCCGACGTCCGACATTTCCAAGGCAGTCAGTTCGTGATCGAGCGCGCGAAACCCGGCTGGATGCACACCGACGGGGAACCGCGAGCCGAGACGTCGCGCATCGAAGTATCCGTCCTGCCGCGCAGCCTGCGCGTGATGGTGCCGCGTGAATCGGTGATCGAAACGGAATCGTGACCCGGTAAGGCAGACGAAAAATGGCGGCTGTCCACGCTCGCGATGTAGGTGGCGTGCTTGTCACGCCACTGCAGCGGTCGTCGGACGAGTTGCGCGCAAGCGCGCAACCTATTCGGCTGGCAGGGTCAGCGCCACTCGACCTCAATCCTTCAAACTATGCGCCGTGACCACGCGGTTGCGTCCCGCGTGCTTCGCGGCGTAGAGCGCCTTGTCGGCCAGCGCGATTAGCTCGGTGCATGCACTCGCATCGTCCGGCATCACCGCCAGACCGGCGCTGAGCGTGACGTTGAGCGTCAAATCAGTGCCGGGCGGCTGACACGGCGTCTCGGCCAGCAAGGCGAAGAGCCGTTGCAAACCCTCCACCGCCGCCTTGCGCTCCGTCTCCACCATGAGAATGGCGAACTCCTCGCCGCCGTAGCGCGCAATGCGATCGACCACGCGCAACTGACCCGCGAGCAAACTCGCGACGTGCTTCAACACCTCGTCACCGACCTGATGACCGTGGGTGTCGTTGATCTTTTTGAAAAAATCGATGTCCGCCATCACCAGCGCGAACGGATGCCCGAAGCGCGCCGCGCGCTGACATTCCTCGGCCACCATGCGATCGAACTCACGACGATTGTGCAGGCCGGTCAGCGCATCGCGCGTGGCGAGTTGCTTGAGCTGCCCCATCGTCTCGCCCAGCTTGCGCGCGTAACGGATCGCGTGCTCGAGGATGCGCGGGTTGAGGTCGGCCTTGACCAGAAAATCCATCGCGCCGGCCTCCATCGCCGCTTCATCGATCTCGTCACTCGCGTCCGCCGTCAGAAAAACCACCGGCGTCGCGCTGTCGGCCGCGCGCGCGGCGCGCAGCAACTCGAGTCCGTCGCGCTCGCCGAGACGGTAGTCGAGCAGGCACACGGCAAACTTGCCGGAAAGCAGCTTCTTCAGCCCCGTGTCGTAGTCGGCTGCGACCTCGAGCTCCCACGGCCCGCTGCGGAACTTGCCGACGAAACCCTGCACCAGATGGTGCTGCAGACGATCGTCGTCGATCAGCAGAATCCTGCGCGCACGCGTGGCCATGACTCAGGCCGCGCCGCGCACGCCGGCGACGAGGTCGGCAGCTTTCGCTTTCAACTGCGGCGCGATCTCCGCCCGCGTCGCAAGGTTCGCTCTGATGACGTTCACCAGCGCACTGCCGACGACCACGCCGTCCGTCTTCGATGCCGCCACCGCGCGCACCTGCTCGCGATTGGAAATGCCGAAGCCGACGACCACGGGCAGCTGAGTGTGCGCCTTGATGCGCGCCACGGCGTCGCCGATGCCGGTCGCCACTTCGCCGCGCTCGCCGGTCACGCCTTCGCGGGAAACGTAATAGAGAAAGCCGGTCGCGGCGCCGCAGATTTTCGCGAGGCGCGCGTCAGGCGTCGTCGGCGCCACGATGAAAACGCTCTTCATGCCGTGCGCGCGGCACGCGGTGGCGAAATCGCCGGCCTCCTCCGGCGGCAAGTCGAGCACGAGCATGCCATCGACGCCCGCGTCCTTCGCGGCGCGCACCGCGGCGTCGACGCCGTTCGCGAACACAAGGTTGTAGTAGGTGTAGAAAACCACCGGCACCTGGCTGAAATCGCGAATGCGGCGCACCAGATCGAGCACGCGCGCGACCGTCATGCCGCTCTCCAGCGCTCGTTGCGCGGCGAGTTGGTTGGTCAGGCCATCGGCCAGCGGATCGGAAAACGGCACGCCGAGTTCGAGGACATCGACGCCGGCCTCGATGACCGCGCGGCAGGCCGCGAGCGACGTGTCGAAGTCCGGATCGCCGGCGCATAGATAGGCCACGAAAGCGGCGCGTTTCTCGGCGCGGGTGCGGGCAAAGGCGTCGGCGATGCGATCCATGAGAGCGTCGAAGAGAGCACACGCCCGCGCGGCGGAGCAACGCGGAAGTGCGTCAGCCGGGGCGAGTAGAACGCAAAGGGGACAACGCTCACAGCCGCGTGTAGGTCCGGCTTCAGCCGGCCATGACGCGAACTCGATTCGGGATCGGACGCTCAACTGGACCGGCTGAAGCCGGTCCTACTCACAGCCGGAATTCCACAAACACCGGCCGGTGGTCGGATAGATAGCTGCGCACGACTGTCACCTCCGGATCGCAGCACTGGCTTGGCAGGTAGACGTAATCGAGCGCGCGGCTGGGGAAAAACGAGGGGAAGGTGTGCAGCGCGCGCCCGGCCAGCCCCTTCGGCAGCAGCATGTAGTTGTCGAATTCCTCGAAATAGCCCAGCAGCATCGCGGTCGCGTCCGGCGTGTGGGAGGGGTTGTTCATGTCGCCGCACACGATCGGCTTCGCCCGCCACTGCGCGCTGCGGTTGACGCGCTGCCGGTCGAGAAACTCGATGAGCTGCGCGGCCTGCTTCAGACGCGAGGCGCGCGAGCGGTGGTGCATGTGGACGCTCATGACCGGCACGCGGCCGGCGGGCGTCTCGAGCTCGACGAAGAGAGCGCCTTTTTCGCCGAGCAGCCGTCGGCCGAAAGGCACGTTCTCGGAGTGCGCGATCGGGTAGCGCGAGAGCACGGCGTTGCCGTAGTTCAGGTGAAGATGGCCGCCGAGGCGCGCGAGACGGTTGTTCACGCCGTGCACGAAGTGCGGCAGCCCCGTGTGCTCCGCGAGAAAAGCGAGGTGATCGAAACTGCCGTTCCAGCGCGAGTTCTCGTCGATCTCCTGGAGGGCCACGATGTCGGCGTCGAGGCGCTTGATCAGGTGCGCGATGTTGACGAGTTGCGCGCGAATGCGTGCCCGCGACCGCAAGGTCTGGTGCAAACTGAGGCCCCGAGCGTGGGCGATGTTGTAGGTCAACAGCCGGATCCGCGCCATGCCGGATACTGAACATCGCCCCCGGCTTTCCCGCAACGGGGGATTTTCTCGGACTGAAAATGGGGCGACCAACGGGATTTGAACCCGCGACCCCAAGATCCACAATCTTGTGCTCTAACCAGCTGAGCTATGGCCGCCGTAAAAGTTGAACCCGGAAATTTCCCACGGAACTTCCCGCTGTCAACCCTTCTCTCGGGGTTTCCGGCGCGGCCGTTTTGAGTGCAGTTTCCGACGCGTGACATTTGTGAAATTACCCTCGCCTGTCGGGTTCGGCCCGATAACCGTGAACGGGTATGATCTCGTTCAAGAAGCTGTTGGGCAAAGAGGAGAAGTTCTACGACCTGTTGGACGCGAGTGCGGAGGAGGCCAAGTCAGCCGCCGGACTCTTGGCGAAGATCCTCGCCAACGACAGCGCCGCCCAAGCGTCGAGCATCCACGATATCATCCAGACGCGCCGTAAGGATAAGCGCATCACGCAGCAGATCACCGAGGAACTCTGCAAAACCTTCGTCACCCCGCTCGAGCGCGAGGACATCGAGGCCCTTTCGCTGGCCCTCTACCGCATTCCCAAGACCGTTGAGAAGATCGTCGAACGCCTGACGATCTGCCCCGCCCGCGTGCCGCGCGAGAGCATGCAGCGCCAGGTGGTGCTGCTCGAGGAAGCGGTCGACAGCGTGCACTTCATGGTCCGACAACTGCGCAAGGGCACGAACATCGAGCGCATCCAGGACGCCCACTCGCGCCTCCAGTTCGCCGAAGGCGAAGCCGACAAGGTCATGCTCTCCCTCGTGAAGGATCTCTACAACGGCCCCTATGACGCCAAGGAAGTCGTCATCCTCATGGAACTCTACGACCTCGTCGAAACGGCCGTCGACCGCGCGCGCGACGCCGGCCAGGTCGTGTTCCAGATCATGCTGAAATATTCCTGAGCCCCGCGACCGCCGATCATGACCATCTTCCTGATCGTCCTCGTCGCGGCCTTGGTGTTCGAATACATCAACGGCTTCCACGACGCCGCGAACGCCATCGCCACGGTCGTCTCGACCAAGGTGCTCACTCCTCGCCAGGCGATCATGCTGGCGGCGTTCTTCAATCTCATCGGCGCGCTCGCCGGCACCGCCGTCGCCAAGACCATCAGCGGCGGCATCGTCGAAGGTGGCGTCGTCACCATGGTGACACTGCTCGGCGCTCTCACCGCCGCGATCATCTGGAACTTGCTCACCTGGTGGCTCGGCCTGCCCTCCAGTTCCAGTCACGCCCTCATCGGCGGCCTTTGCGGCGCCGCCCTCGCGACCGCCGACGGCAATTGGTCGGTCCTGGTCTGGTCGACCATCGACAAGAAAGGCGCCGCCGCCGGCCTCTGGCCGAAGGTCGTCGCGCCGATGTTCAGCTCGCCCATCCTCGGTTTCATCGGCGGTGCGGTGCTGATGTCCCTCGTGTTGATCGTGATTCGAAAATGGACGCCGCGCTTCGTGAATTTCTGGTTCGGCAAGGCGCAGCTGGTGAGCGCCGCGATGATGGGATTCAGCCACGGTTCGAACGACGCGCAGAAGACCATGGGCATTATCACCCTCGCGCTTGCCACGGGCACCGCGCAGGGCGTGTTCGTGGACCTGCCGCCGTGGGCCGATTTTCTGCGCGTGGCGGAGTTCAAGGATATCCCCAAGTGGGTCGTCATTCTCTGCGCGCTCACGATGGCCGCGGGCACCGCCGCCGGCGGCTGGCGCATCATCCGCACCATGGGCCACAAGATGGTGAAACTGCAACCGGTCCACGGCTTCGCGGCGGAGACGACCGCAGCCGGCATCATTCACATCGCGTCCGACATGGGAATCCCGGTTTCCACCACGCACGTCATCTCCACCTCGATCATGGGCGTGGGAGCGGTGAAGCGATTCGGCGCGGTCAAATGGGGCGTCGTCGAACGCATCATTTGGGCCTGGGTGCTGACGCTCCCGGTCTGCGGCCTGCTCGGCTTCCTCTGCGAAATGGCGCTGCGCCACTTCGGCTATAAGTGAGAACATCCGGCGCCGCACGGGCGCCGGCTTGGCCGCTCTACGCCGCGGCTCTCGTGATCGCAGAGCCGCGCTCTGCTTTGCGCCAGGCGCGGCAGCACAACCGCTGAGGCATCGCCCGACCGGTCAAGCCAGTCTTACTTCTCCTGCGAATTCGGCTGCACCGCCTGCTTGAGCTCCTCGGAGTGGCGCACGTCCTTGCCCTTCGCCAGATAGATCATCTCCTCGGCAATGTTCGTTGCGTGGTCGGCGATGCGCTCGATCGATTTCGAGACGAACATCAACTCGAGCGCCCACCCGATCGTCTCGGGTTTCTCGAGCATGTAGCTGGTGAGGCGGCGGTAAACGAGGCGGTTGAGATTATCGACTTCAGGATCGCGCCGGATGACCGCGAGCGCCTTCTGCTCGTCCTCGTTGACGAAGCAGTCGAGCGCGTCGCGCAACATCTCGAGCGCGATGTTCGCCATGCGCGGGATGTCGGCGTAAAGCTCGACCTTCGGCTCGATGGCGAGCTTGCGCGCGCGGCGGGCGATGCTGGTCGCCTCGTCGCCCACGCGTTCGAGGTCGTGCGAGGCCTTCATGCCGACGATCACGAGCCGCAGCTCGGAAGCGACCGGACCGCGCAGTGTCATGTAGCGGATGGCCTCCTCGTCGATCTGCACCTCGAATTTGTCGATCTCGTCGTCGGCGGCGATGACCTTGTCGGCCAGCGGGAGATCACCCTCGGCGAGCGCGCGGATGGCGCGGCGAGTCTGGTCGATGGCGCGATCGCCCATCTGCAAGAGATGCGTGCGGAGGGCTTCGAGTTCGGCGTCGAAAAAGCGTTTCATGGGATTGGGTTCACCACGAAACACACGAAATACACGAAAGAGAACAGCTCTCCTCCGGATGTTTTGGTGTGTTTCGTGTGTTTCGTGGTTTCAAATTCTGCTCAGCCGAACCGCCCCGAAACATAGGCTTCGGTCTGCGGGTTCGACGGGTTCATGAAGATCGTGCGCGTCTCGGCGTATTCGATCAGGCGACCGAGATAAAAGAACGCCGTGCGGTCCGAGCAGCGGGCGGCCTGCTGCATGTTGTGGGTCACGATGACGATCGTGAACTTGGACTTCAATTCGTGGATCAGTTCCTCGACCTTGGCCGTCGCGATTGGGTCGAGCGCGGAGCACGGCTCGTCCATGAGGATGATCTCGGGCTCGACCGCGATGGCGCGCGCGATGCAGAGGCGCTGCTGCTGGCCGCCGGAAAGCCCGAGCGCGCTCTGGTGCAGACGGTCCTTCACCTCGTCCCAGAGAGCGGCGCCGCGGAGGCTCTTTTCCACGACCTCGTCGAGGCGCGCCTTGTTCTTCACGCCCTGAATGCGAAGACCGTAGGTGATGTTTTCGTAGATCGATTTCGGGAACGGATTCGACTTCTGAAAAACCATGCCCACGCGCTTGCGCAACTCGATCGCATCGACGCGCGGATCGTGGATGTCGACGCCGTCGATGCGGATCTGGCCGGTGGTGACGCGCGCGCCGTCGATGAGATCGTTCATGCGGTTCAGGCAGCGGAGCAGCGTGCTCTTGCCGCAACCCGACGGGCCGATGAAGGCGGTGACCTCGCGCTCGTGGATGTTCAGCGTGATGTCGTGCAGCGCCTGCGAGGCGCCGTAACAGAAATCGACGTCGTCGATCTCGATCAGCGCGCGTGGCGCCGGCGTGGTGCCGTTCGGCGCCACGGCGGACGTCGCCGGGGCCGTCACGCTGATCGACCGGAGCGAAGGGGACGAAGAAGCGGGTTCGGACATGAGATTGGCGGTTACCATTTGTATTTCTTGCGCAAACGGACGCGGAGCACGACGGACGTCGCGGCGATCGCGGCCACGGTGAAGAGGAAGACGAACGCCGTGCCGTATTGGACGTCGCGCGTGTAGTCGTTCTGCGGGATCTTCGAGGCGACTACGTAGATGTGATACGGCAACGCCATCACGCCTTGGAACATGAAGTCCATCGCGCGCTGCACCTGCCACGGCATCTCGTCGCGCACGACGAACGCCGCGGTGAACATGATCGGCGCCGTCTCACCCGCCACGCGCGCGATCGACAGCACCGACGACGTCAAAATGCCGGGCAGCGCGTAAGGCAGCACGTTCTTGAAAATCGTCTGGAGCTTCGTCGCGCCGAGCGCGAGCGACCCTTCGCGATAACCCTTCGGCACGGCGCGCAGCGCCTCTTCCGAAGCCGTGATGATGATCGGCAGCACCATGAACGCCAGCGTCAGCCAGCCCGCGAGGAGCGAGACGCCCATGTTCAGTCCGACAACAAAGAGGCCGAAGCCAAACAGGCCGTAAACGATGGAGGGCACGCCCGCGAGGTTCACGATCGCGAGGCGCAGGAAGCGAATGAACGGGCCATCGACCGCGTATTCGCTCAGGTAAATCGCGCTGATCACGCCGAGCACGAGGGCGATGACCATTGAGCCGACGACGAGCAGCACAGTGCCCACGATGTTCGGCAGAATGCCGCCCGCCGAGTAGACGTAGGTCTCGACGCGCACGCCCTTGAGTTCGGCCTCGTGCTGCGCCTTGAAGGCGCGGAACTCGCGGTCGCCCATCTGGCGTTTCTCGCCGTTCAGCTCGAAGACGTTCAACGTCTCCGGCGCCTCGGTGAGGAAGGTCGTATTGATGAACGGCGCCTGCGTCTTGAAGAGCACCGCCCCACCCTTCACGCCGATGTCGAGGAAGATGACCGCGGCACACGCCAGGACGAAGTAGGTCGCGGCGCGCAGGAGCCAAAACACCGCACGCTCGGCGCGCTTGGCGAAGGTCGGCTGCGTGAAAAGGCGATTGGGATTCGTGCTCATGTCAGGCGCCGGCGATCCGGTAGCGGCGCACGATTTTCTGCGCGAGCCAGTTGATGAGGAGGGAAATCAGGAAGAGCACGACGCCGACCATGAAGAGCGCGCGATAGTGCAGGCTGCCGCGCACGACTTCGCCCATCTCCTGCGCGATGATGCCCGTCATCGTGTGCACGGGCTGGAAGGCCGTGCCGAGTCCGGCGGCGAAATCGGGAATCTCGATGCGGTTGCCCGCGCAAAGCAGCACGACCATCGTCTCGCCGATCACGCGCCCGAGACCGAGCAGAATCGCGGCCATGATGCCCGAGAGCGCCGACGGGATGATGATATGCACGATCGTCTGGAGGCGCGTGGAACCGAGCGCGAGGGACGCTTCCTTGAAGGAGCGCGGCACGTTGTTGATCGCGTCCTCCGCGAGGGAGAAGATCGTCGGCACCGCCATCAGCGCGAGCAGGCACGCCGCCGTGGTGGCGTTGAGTCGCTCGGCAAAAGGAAAGCCGGGCACCCAATCGAGCGCGGGCAGTTGCGAGAGTTTGCGCAGCGATTCGCCTAGCACCGCGATGCCGAAGAAGCCGAGCACGACACTCGGGATGGCCGAGACGAACTCGATCGTCGGTTTGATGAACTTCTGCTCCACCGGACGCGCCACCTGGTTGACGTAGATGGCGGCGGCGATGCCGAGCGGAATGGCAATCACGAGCGCGATCGCGGAGATGAGCAGCGAGCCGAAGAACAACGGCAGGATGCCATACCAGTCCTGCCAGAAGCTCGCCGTGACCCAATCGCGGCCGAAGGCGAAAGCCGTGACCGACTCCCAAAATGAAACCGGCTTCAGCTGGTTCCACGTCTCCATGCGCTTCGTCGCGGCGTCCATCTGCGCCGGGAAGCCATGCAGCAGTTCGGTAAAGCGGGCCAGACGGCGATCGATCGCGGCGTCGCCGAAGCGTGGCGCTTGCGCCGCCAACTCGGCGATCGTGGTGGCGAGCGCGACGTTGGCGTTCTTCAGCTCCGGCAGCTGGTCCTTCATCGTCTGCACTTCGGCGATGAAATTGATTTTTCCGGGCGTGAGCCGGGCAATCTGCTGACGCAACTCGGCGGCGTGCGCGGGCGCCGCGGTCGGCAACGCGCGCTCAAGGTCCGCACGGGCGTGGGCGGTGTCCTGCGCGACCTTCTGGCGTTCTTTCAACGACGTGGCGGTCTCGGTCAGCGTGCCGAGGATCGTCTCGTGCGCGGCGATGGCGTCGGCGACGCGATTCGCGTAAGCGTTAAAATCGGCGAGCTGCGCCTGGGCCGCGGCGACGGCGATTCCGGATTTCGTCAGTTGAGCAAGGCGGTCGGAGCGAACAGCGCCCAGATAGCGGTTGAAAGCCGAGTAATCCTCGACCTCGCGCCGGAGGTGGTCGGTGAATTCGAGTCCGGCGAGGCGGTAGCTTTCGAGATTATGCCGGTTCAGCGGCACGAAGCCGACGGCGTCGCGGAAGATCGTGAACGTGATCAGCGCGAGCACGAGGATCGAGATCGCGGCGTTGCTCTGGAAAACGGTCTTGGCGATGCGATCGCCGCTCAGGCCGAAGAACCAGCTGCGCTTGCGGCGCACGAGCGCTTCGCGCGTCGGGAGGCGCGTGGGGCGGGCGGGTGTGAGAGTCTCGGCCATGAAATAGGTCCGTGAAAGTTCGGAGAGGCGGCGGGAGCGGTGCAACCGGGCTGGGTTACGGTTTTGTGACAATGCAAGGTAGGTCCGGCTTCAGCCGGACCATTCGGCGTGCGTTGCGCTGGGATGTTTCGGGCCGGCATTTGTAGGGCCCCACCTCGTGTGAGGCCTTGGCGGCAAGACGCGGCGTGCGCCGCGCTCGCGTGTGAGGCTCGACACAAGGTCGAGCCCTACAGCTCGCATCGGGCGCGTGGTCGGTGGCGCGCTCGCCGCGCCACTGTTGCGCGCAAGCGCGCAACCTACGGAAACAGAACGCCCGCAGCCAGTTTTCAGCTGCGGGCGTCGAAGTCAGCACAGACTGGCTCGCAAAACTCAGTTGATGATGCGGACCGGCACGAAGCCGACCTTGCGCACGACGCGCTGGCCTTCGTCGCTGAGGGTGAACTCGACGAACTTGGCCGCCTCACCGCTCGGCTCGCCGTTCGTGTAGTAGAACGTCGGGCGGGCGTAGGGATACTTCTTGGCGATCACGCTCTCCTCGGTCGGCAGCGCGCCGTCGATGGCGACGGTCTTGATGCCGGGGTCGTGGAGGTAAGCGAGGCCGACGTAACCGATGCCGTTCGGGTTCTTGGCGACCTCGGCGGCGATCTGCTCGTTGCCGGCCATCTTCTGGGAGGACCCAGCGTAGTCGCGCTTCTTCATCGCGAGTTCCTTGAAGTCCGAATAGGTGCCGGACGAAGTGTTGCGGGTGTAGATCGAGATCTTGCCGGGCGCGCCGCCGACCTGCGACCAGTCGGTGATGTCACCGGTGAAGATCTGCTCGACCTGACGCTTCGTGAGCGAGGTGACGCTATTGCCACCGTTGACGATGACGCCGATGCCGTCGAAGGCGACGATCGTGGGCTTGAGCGTGACGCCCTTGGCGAGCGCGGCGGAGGACTCCGTCGGCTTGGCGCGGCGGGACGACATGCCGATCTGCGCGGTGCTGTCGATGATCGCGGTGATGCCGGTGGTCGAACCTTCGGCGGCGATCTCGAAGGCGACGCCCGAGTTACGCGCCTTGTAGTCTTCGGCGAGCATCGGGACGAGCTTGGCGCCGAGCGTGTCGGAACCCTTGATGACGATCTTCTCGGCGGCGAGCGCGCTGGTAGCGACGGTGGCGGCGAGAGCGAGGGAGAGGAGTTGTTTCATGAGAGAGAGCAGTGGCTGGTTTGTTGCTTAGAATTTCACGACCAGGTCGAGCTGGAGGATTTGCGAGTGGTCGAGGTTGCTGACCGGGCCGCTTTGCGTGGTGCGCTTGTCGGTGGTGTAGAAGTAGGTCGCGTTGACGTTCGCGAAGTCGGTGAGGTTGTAGGCGAGGCCGAGTTTCCAGCCTTCCTGGTTCACGCGGCCGAAGGCGAAGTCGGAGTCGCTGAGGTTCGGATCGATCGAGCCGGTGCCGAGGCTGCGGTAGTCGAGACGGATGCTGTAATCGCCCTGCACCTTGCCGGAGCCGAACGCGTAACCGACGCCGACGAGCCACGAGGTGGCGTCCTTCGGCTCGCCGGGCAGGCCGTAGACTTTGCGGACGCGGCGCTCGGCCTCGAAGTTGTAGGCGAGATCCCAGTAGGCTTTGAAGGACGTGCCGGCGCCGGCGACGTTCATCCAGTTCACTTCGCCGGGCATCGTGAAGACCGCGAGGCCGTCCGTGCTGCCGTTGAACGGCGTCTCATTGTCGAGGCCGTCGAGCGTGGAGTCGTTGTAAACCATGAAGCCCGGAGCGAGCACGACGCTGTTCACGACGTTGCCGATCGAATCCTTGCCGAACCAGTGCGTGTAGACCGCCTGCTGGGCGAAGAGCCACGCATCGCGGCCATTGCGGCCGGCGGTCGACTCGCTGCGGTCGTCCATGAGGATCTGGCCGGCGCGAAGTTCGAGCGTGTCCTTGCCGCCGAGGGAGTGCGTGTAGATTTCCGAGAAGCCCTGCGGGTTGATGTCGCCGTCCCAGACCATGTCGGTCGTGTAGAACGGATTCTTCTGCTTACCGCCGACGAAGTTCCAATTCAGGTTCGGGCGATACGAGACGTAGGCGCGGGCGAGGTAGATCGAGTAGTCGTTGTTGCCGTCCTGGAAGGTCTGATTGCCGGAGTCGGCCGCGGAGGCCGTCTCGAGCGCGAAGCCGGCGCCCCAGCCTTTTTGCATGAGGACGTCGCCGTTGAAGCGGAAGCGGAAGCGCTCGCGGGTGCGCTCGTTCGAAACGACGCCGTTTTGCGGCGCTTGCGTCTCGACCTGGTGGCGCAGGCGCACGTCGCCGCCCAGCTTGAACTCGGCGACATGGCCGCCGAGGTTGAGCTTGCCGGCCGAGGTGTTGGCGACGAAGTCCTTCGTCAGCTCGGAGCGGAGCTCCTCGGCCTCCTGGTCGTTGAGCACGCCCTTCTTCACGAGCAGGTCGATGAGGGCGCCGCTGTCTTGGGCGAGCGCGACGGAAGCGGCGAACAAGGCGGCCGCGGTCGCGAGCAGTTTCGATTTCAGTTGGAACATGGTGCTGGTTTTTCCGGTTGGTCGCGTCGGGAAAAAGCCGACGCGTCCGCGGAGAATAAACGCCCAATGTTACGGCTTCGTGACGGCCGTGTGACGAAAGCGGAAAACAAAGCCTCACCGCGCTGCAAAAGTAGGGCCGGTCTGCGACCGGCCCAGTTCAACGTCACTCGCCGGAAGATTTCGCGAGCGAGAATCCATTTGGCCGGTCACAGACCGGCCCTACTTCCTCACCCGCTTGTCTCGGCGACATTAAGCAGCCGATGCGCATGGCGCGCCCGACCGTCTCGGCGTCGCTGGGGACAGCGACGCCCACCTCACGACCTCACCCGCTCGTTTCGGCCGACTCGGCCGCCACGGCGCCGAGTTGGATCAGGTTGTTCAGCGACGAGAAGTGTTTCGTCCACTCGAAGTCGCCGGCGTGACCGCCGACGATCTGGTCGAAGAGCGCCTTCTTGTCGGCCTTCAGCGCCTGGATGCGCTCCTCGATCGTGCCGGCCGTGACCATGCGATAGACGAACACGGTGTTCGTCTGGCCGATGCGGTGCACGCGATCGATCGCCTGGTCCTCGACCGCCGGGTTCCACCAAGGATCGAGCAGGAACACGTAATCCGCCGCGTGCAGCGTGATGCCGGTGCCGGCCGCCTTGAGCGAGACGAGCATCACGGCTGCGCCCTGCGCCGACTGGAAATCCTTCACCGGCTTCTGGCGATCAACCGTCATGCCGGTGATCTCGTAGCGCGGCAGGTCCGGATAATGCGCCGCCAGCGCGCTGCGCACGCGATCGAGCAGCGTGACGAATTGCGAGAAGATGACGACCTTGTGCCCTGAGCCGACGACTTCCTGCAGCTTCTCGACGAGCAGCTGGAGCTTGCCCGAGTCGCTGAGCGGCGCGTTGAGCCACGGCAGCAGGTCGGGGTCGCAGCAGACCTGGCGCAGGCGCGTGAGCAGCGCGAGGAAACCGAAGGATTTTTCGCGCAGCGCGACCGTGATGTCCTCGCCGAGGCGTTGCAGACCCTCGGTGCAGATGCGCGCGTATTCGGCGCGTTGCACTTCGGTGAGCGGACAAAGCAGGTCCATCTCGACCTTCGGCGGCAATTCGGTGGCGACCTCGTTCTTGGTGCGGCGGAGCTTGAACGGATCGATCTGCGCGCGCAGGCGGCGGATCGTGCCGTCGCGGTCGGCAACCAACGCGGCCTCGAACGAGGCGCGCGAACCCAGCAATCCGGGCAGCAAGTAGCGGAAGATCGACCAGAGATCGAGCTGGCGATTCTCCAAAGGCGTGCCGGTGAGCACGAGGCGGTGTTGCGCCTTCAGCGCGAAGCACGCCTGCGTGACCTTCGCGTCGGGGTTCTTGATGAACTGGCCCTCGTCGAGCACCGCGTAGCCGAAGCTCGCGCTGTCGAGCAGCGCGCGGTGCTTGCGCAGCTGCGTGTAGCTCGCGAGCCAGATGCACGGCTCCTTGTTCGTAGTCGCGAAATCGTGGCCGGCCTTCAGCGTTTCGACCTTCGCTTCCGGGAAGAAGCGCGCGATTTCCTCGCGCCACACGGGCACGACGCTCGCCGGGCACACGACGATGTGGCGGTGCTCCGACATCGGACGCGCCTTGAGCAGCGCGATCACCTGCGCCGTCTTGCCGAGACCCATTTCGTCCGCCAGCAAGCCATGGCAGCCGGTCTCGCAGAGGTGGTGCATCCACTCGACGCCACGGCGCTGGTAGTTGCGCAGGTAGTCCGCCAACGCTGGCGGGGCGACGGGCGGCGTGAGCACCTTTTTGCGCCACGCCTCGAGTTCAGGCCCGAGCGTCACGCTGATGCGGCTGTCGTTGAAGAGGGAGAAAATCAGATACGGCGGCACTTCGCCGGCGGCCTCGGTTTCCTCGAGGTTCTTCTGCCACTGGTGCAGGCTGTCCCACTTTTCCTGCGCCATCGTGACGATGCCGAGGTCCGGCACGAGGAACGGCGTGCGTCCATGCTTGAGCAACGCGGCCGCCTGTTCGTCCGTAAGCAGCTTCTCTCCCGCGCGGAAAATCCAGCGCAGATTCAGCCCGCCGGCCTCGCCCGCGCCGGCGGCGCCGCGCGCGGCCTTCCGCTCGGCGACGGCCTCGATTTCGATCGTGCGCGCGCCGAGTTTCAGCGAGTCGACCTTCGCGTCGACCTCGACGCCGAACTGCTTCTTCCAATGCGGCAGCACGTCCTTGAGGAAGCCCGGGATATCCGCCAGCGCCTCCATCGCGTAGGCATGCGTGACCTGATTGTAGCGGAAGTGTGCCTTGCGCGCGTAGGTCGCGAGCGCGATCAGCTTCGCGCGCTCGGTGGCGGTCGGATGGATCGCGGTGTTGCCGAGCGCGGGGATGCGATTTTTGCCCTGTTTCCAGAACGCGAGAAACACCAACCCTTCGCCCGTCGCGGTGAAACTCAGCAGCAGGTCGCGGTCCTTGCCGTTGCCCGCGGGCTCCGCCTTCGTCGCGTGGCCGTTGGGCTCTCCGGTCGTCGCCGTCGTGTGCCCGTTTCTCGTCATTGGCATTGGCGGCGTGCTGCCGATCGCGAGCTTGCCCGACATCTCGTCGGCGACGAGTTCCTCGATCTCGTGCAAACCGGCGACCGCGATCGCGTGTGCCAGCGCCTCGTCAGTCGTCGACGAGCGCACGCGCAACTCGCTCCCTTCCCACTCGATGACCGCGTATTCCTCCTTCTTGTCGACCTTGCGGTGGATGATCGCGTCCTTGGCGCCGAGCTCGATTTCGCGAATCTCGCTGTCGCGATACATCTGGTGGCCACGCTCGACCGGATCAGTGCCGAAGAACTGCTCCCACTCGATCGCAAGCTTCTCGAACCAGAACTCCAAGGACTGGGGAGTGTAGACGCGCTTCGGCCCGTGGGAACTCATGCGGATAAAAGCTCTCCGTTAAAAAGCCACCACAGCCACCGGCAACCCTTAATTTTCGGTTTTGGTGACAAGCGGGAAATACCCTAGTCAGACGAAATTTCCTCCGGCGCGTGAGTTTCTGTCGCCGTGCGTGAACTGCGGGCATTCCGGGCGGAGCAAGCCTCGACTGAATGCGTGCCGCGCCATCGACACTCTCCTGCGGCGGCCCGCGTCGCGGAACGTTGCATTCAGTGCAGTTCTCAGCTCGACGCGTAATATTTCTTTCGCGCCCGCACTTGCACGAGCTGCCTATCCGGCACGATCACCGCGGTCAGAGCGCCGCCCAACACGCAGCCCGTATCGATCCCGAGCGTCCATTTCGTTTCGGCCACTTTGTCGCGCGGCGTGTGACCATAGACGACAAACGGCGGCCCTTTCCACAACTCCGACCAATGCGGCGCGCCGGGTGCCTCGGACCGCTTGCGGGGTTCGCCGTCGCGATCGACCACCTGGATGCGCGTCACCACGCGGGCCGGTTGTTTTTTCCACGGCACGCCGGGCAAAAAGCCGCCGTGCACGAGCACCGTCTCGTGCTCCGCGTCCTCGTAGGTCAGTGGCATCGCCTCGAGATAATCCCAGCTCTTGCCATTCAACTGTTCGAGCGTGGCGTAGTCGCATTTCTTGAGATGGCTCGGATCGTCGGTCTTGCGGAAGTTGAGCAGCCGCAGCTCGTGATTGCCGAGCAACGCGACCGTCGCGTGCTGGCGCGCCAGCTGGATGACGCGCGCGCTATCGGGACCGCGGTTGACGAGATCGCCAAGCAACACCACGCGGTCGTCCGCGCGCAGGGCGAGCTTCTCGAGGAGTTCTTCGAACTCGTCCGCGCAACCGTGGATGTCGCCGATGGCGATGAGACGTCCGGGCATGGCGCCGTTCAGGGAGACACGATTTCGACCGCCGCCTCGGCGCGCGCGGTAGCTTCCATCATGAAGTAGCTCTGCGCCGCGAACGCCATCTCGCCCTCGCCGCGCGGCACCGGCACGTAAGCGGCGTCCGCCTGCAAGCGGCGCGCATCGACATTGTCGCGCAACTCGGCCGGCAGGATGTCGCCGACGATGCGACGGCGCAGCTCCGGGTCGTAGATGGGAAACAGCGCCTCGACGCGACGGAAGAAATTGCGCGTCATCCAATCGGCACTCCCGGCAAAAACGTGCGGTTCGCCACCGTTCTCGAAGTAGAAGATGCGCGCGTGCTCGAGGTAGCGACCGACGAGGTTGCGCACGCGGATGTTTTCGCTCTGCCCCTTGATGCCCGGTGCGAGGCAACACGTCGCGCGCACGATCAGGTCGATCTGCACGCCGGCCTGCGAGGCGGCGTAGAGGTTGTCGATCGTCACCGGGTCGACGAGTTTGTTCATCTTCGCGATGATGCGCGCGGGCCGCCCGGCGGCCGCGTGGGCGGCTTCGGCGGCGATCAGCTCCTGAATGCGCGCGTGCAGGTTGAAGGGCGCCACCAGCAGGTGCTTGAATTCCGGCGTCCGGCCGAAACCGGTGAGCGCATTGAAGAGCTGCGCGACTTCGGCGGTGAGTTCCGTCCGCGCAGTGAGCAGGCTAAGATCGGTGTAGAGGCGCGCCGTCTTCGGATTGTAGTTGCCGGTGCCGAGATGCACGTAGCGGCGCAATCCGTCCGCCTCCTGACGCACCACGAGGCTGCACTTGCAATGCGTCTTGTGTCCGACAAGTCCGAACACCACGTGCACGCCCGCCTCCTCGAGTTCGCGCGCCCACTTGATGTTGTTCGCCTCGTCGAACCGCGCCTTCAGCTCCACCAGCGCGGTGACTTGCTTGCCGAGACGCGAAGCCTCGATCAGCGAACGCACGATCGGTGAATCGCCGCTGGTGCGGTAAAGCGTCTGCTTGATCGCGAGGACCTGCGGATCGGTAGCGGATTGCTCGATGAAATCCACCACGGGCAGGAACGACTCATAGGGATGGTGCAATAGCACGTCGCGCTCGCGAATGACGTCGAAGAGCAGCGGCTTCGCGCGCAGCGCCGGCATCTCGATCGGCACGAAGGGCGCGTATTTCAGATCCGGCCGGTCGGTGCGCTCGTAGAGACTCATCAGGCGCAGCAGATTCAGCGGGCCGCGTGTGCGAAAGACATTCTCGGACGGCAGCGTCACGTGACGGCACAACTCGCGAAACGACTCCTCGTCCACGCCGTCCTCGATCTCCAGGCGCACCGCCGCACCGCGCCGCAGGTTGCGCAGCTCCTCTTCGATTTTCTTGAGCAGGTTTTCGACTTCCTCCTCGTCGATGTAGAGGTCGCTGTTGCGCGTGACGCGGAAAGCGTGCGCGCTGCGGATCGTGTAGCCGGGAAAAAGTGCGCCCGCGCACAGCTTGATGATGTCGCTCAGGAACACGAAGCGCTGCGCCTTCGCGTCGCCGTCGATCAGGATCAGACGCGGCAGGCTGCGCGGCACGGGGAGGATGGCGAGGTGCGCCTCGTTCTCCGGCGTCTCGGGATTATCGAGCGTCAGCAGCACGTTCATCGTCTTGTTGCCGAGCTGCGGAAACGGATGCGCCTGATCGATCGCGAGGGGCGTGAGCACCGGCAGCACGTTCGTCGCGAAATAACTCTCGGCCCACGTCCGGTGCTTTGCCTCGAGCTGCGTCGGCGTCACGAAGGCGATGCCCTCTTTCGCGAGGGCCGGCATCAGCAATTCGTGCCAGCAGCGGTATTGATCGCGCACGAGCTTCACGACCGCCGCGCGGATTTGCTGGAGCTGCTCCTTCGGGGTGAGCCCGTCGATACTCGGTTCGCCGCCCGGCGAGTCCTGCTGTTGTTGCAGGCCGGCCACCCGGATTTCGAAAAACTCGTCGAGATTCGAACTCACGATCGCGAGGAACTTCACCCGTTCCAGCAACGGATTCGCCGGGCTCTGCGCCTGTTCGAGCACGCGACGGTTGAAGGCCAGGTAACTCAACTCGCGGTTGAAATACAGGCGCCGTCCGCCGGCCCCCGCGGAGAGGGCCTGACCGACCGGAGCGGTGATCTTCGAGGAACGTTTCGGACGTTTGACGGCAGAGCTCATGGGAACGGACTCGCAGCTAACGGCACCCCGCCGGCACGGCCAGAGGCAAGCGGCGGCGTCACCTGATTGTTACGTTCGTCACCGGCGCGACGGCTTTGTTCACGCATTCGTCACCCATCCGCCGCGGATTCTTCACGTGAGTATGGGAACCTCGCCCTGCTCGGTGGCCGGCCGCGCCGCCGCCCGGGCAAAACATTTTGCACCTCGCGCTCGTCACCGAAACCTACGCTCCCGAAATCAACGGCGTCGCCATGACGCTCGGCCGGCTCGTCGACGGCCTCGCCGCCCGCGGCCACCGCTTGACCGTCATTCGTCCGCGCCAGCGCCACGAGTCTCCCCGCTGCACCACCACGCAGCGGCTCGCCTGTCGTCAGGTGCGCCTGCCGGGGTTCCCGCTGCCGGGCTATCCGCAACTGCGGGTCGGCTTCCCCGCCCGCCGCCGGCTCCGTCAGCTCTGGTCGCTCAACGCGCCCGATCTCGTCCACGTCGCCACCGAGGGCCCGCTCGGATCGTCCGCGATCACCGCGGCGCTCGAGCTGGGCATCCCGATCACCTCGAGCTTCCACACCAATTTCGACCAATACGCTCGCGATTACCGACTCGGTTTTCTCAAGCCTGCCGTCACCGCGTGGCTGCGGCGCGTGCACAACCGCACCCGCCGCACCTTCGTGCCGACGCACGACCTCCGCGCCCGGCTCGCTGGCGAAGGCTACGCGAATCTCCGCCTGCTCTCGCGCGGCGTCGACACCACGCTCTTCACGCCCGAACGCCGCGATCCCGAGTTGCGCACGTCATGGGGCGTCGAGCCCAGCGACCTCGCGATCGTCCATGTCGGTCGGATGGCCGCGGAGAAAAATTACCCGCTGCTCTTCCGCGCTTACGACGCCATCAAGGCCGCCCAACCCCGCGCCCGACTCATCCTCGTCGGCGACGGCCCGATGCTCGCCACCTACCAACGGCAGCGTCCCGACGCCGTGTTCACCGGCTTCTACACCGGCGTGAATCTCGCGCGCCACTACGCCAGCGGCGACCTCTACCTGCACGCGAGCTACACCGAGACGTTCGGCAACGTCGTCACCGAGGCGCTGGCCAGCGGGCTCGCCGTCAGCGCATTCGACTACGCCGCCGCACACGAATTCATCCGCCACGAGCAAAACGGTCTCGTCGCCCGCCCCGGCGACGAAGGGTCGTTCATCGCTCACGCCGTCCGTCTCGCCCATGACGCCGCGCTCCGCGCCCGTCTCGCTCGCGCCGCGCGTGCCACGACCGCCCGTCTCTCCTGGGACAGCGTCGTCGACGGCTTCGCGCGCGACCTCGCCGAGGCGATCGACGAACACCGCGCCCCCCAAGACACCACCCCGTCCAATCGAAAATCGAGCTTCGTCCAGCGCGCAGCGCCTCAGCCAAATCGAAAATCTTCCCCGCCCGCGACCGGCGCCATTCCGCAATCCGCACTCCGCAATCCGCAATCATGAGCAAGCCCGTCCTCCGCGTCCGCACCGCCATCCTCTCCGACGTGCACCTCGGCACGCCGCACTCCAAAGCCGACGAAGCCGCCCACTTTCTCAAGCACGTCCGCTGCGATCGCCTCATTCTCAACGGCGACATCATCGACGGCTGGCGCCTCCGCCGTGACGGCCGCTGGACGAAAGCCCACACGCGCTTCATCCGCCGCGTGCTCACCCTCGTGCAGAAAAAGGACACCGAAGTCGTCTACCTCCGCGGCAACCACGACGACTTCCTCGCACGTCTGCTGCCGATGACGTTCGAACGCATCCAACTCGTCGAGGACTGCGTGCTCGAGACCAGCCGCGGGCGTTACCTCGTGCTGCACGGCGATGTGTTCGACGGCGTGGTGAAGAACATGGTGTTCCTCGCCCACCTCGGCGACATGGGCTACGCGCTCCTCCTCCGCCTGAACCGCGCCTACAACGCGTGGCGCCGCCTCCGCGGCAAGGAATACTTCTCGCTCAGCGCCGCCATCAAGGCCCGCGTGAAGCAAGCGGTCTCCTTCATCGGCAACTTCGAAACCCAGATCGCCTCCCTCGCCCGCGAACGCAACTGCGTCGGCGTCATCTGCGGTCACATCCACACGCCCGCCGACAAGCAGATTGACGGCGTCCACTACCTGAACTCCGGCGATTGGGTCGAAACGATGAGCGCCATCGTCGAACACGAAGACGGCCGCTTCGAGCTGATCTATTTCAAGGATTTCCTCGCTCAGTTCCCGATGCCTCAGCCCGACGCCGCCAGCGACGAAGCCGATCTCGCCGAACTGCCGCCCCCGATCGCGCTCGCCGCGTTTACGGCGTGAAGTAGGGCCGGTTTTCAACCGGCCCATCCGCACCCGCGCCATCTTCCCTCACGTCCGAAAACTCGTCCCCGCTCCTCAGCCGCGTTCACCGCTCGGGCCGGTCACAGACCGGCCCTACTCCCCATGCGCCGCATCCTGATCCTCAGCGCCAGCTACGGCGAAGGCCACAACAGCGCCGCCCGCGCGCTGCGCACCGCCTTCGCCGAGCACCCGGGCGTCTCCGTCGAAATCTTCGATCTCTTCGCCCACCAGGCCCCGCGGCTCGATCGCATTTCTCGCCGCGCCTATCTCCGCGTCATCAACCACGCCCCGCGCCTCTGGAGCACGTTCTACCAATGGCTCGATCGCTCGCCGAGCGCGCCGTTTCTCCTCCGCGCCTTGCGCGGTCACGCCCAAGCTCTCGCGCGCATCCTGCACACCCACCGGCCCGACGCCATCGTCAGCACCTATCCGGTCTACGCTTGGCTGCTCCAGCAGCTCCGCGCCAGCGGCTACGTGCTGCCGCCCATCTACACTGTCGTCACCGACGCGCTCACCATCAATTCGCTCTGGTATCGCGCGCCGTCCGAAGGCTGGTTCGTCACCGACACGATGTCGGCCGACTTCCTGCACCGCGCCCGCGTGCCCGCCGCGCGCGTGCACGTTTCAGGTTTTCCCGTCGCTGCGGCCTTCGCCGATCGCGACCCGACGCTGCAGCCGCCCGACCCCGCCCGCACGCGCCAGCGTCGCATTCTCTACATGATCAACTCCGGCCGCGCCCGCGCCCTCGAGACCGCGCGCGTCCTGACCCGGGAGTCGAACTGGCACGTGACGTTCACCGTCGGCCGCGACGAAGTGCTGCGCCAGCAACTCGCCTACCTCACGCACGGCACTCCCGCGCGCTGTGAAATCCTCGGCTGGACCGACCGCATCCCTGAGCTGCTGATGACGCATCACGTCGTGATCAGCAAAGCCGGCGGCGCGACCACCCAGGAATCCATCAACGCCCTCTGCCCGATGATCGTGAACCAAGTCGTGCCCGGTCAGGAGGAGGGCAACTGGCAACTCCTGCGCGCCCACGACGCCGGCGCGCTCGCCGAGACGCCGCCGGAAATCTCGCAGGCACTGCACACGCTCTTCGCTCACGACTGCGCCCGCTGGCGCGAGATGCGTGCCAACCTCCGCCGCATCGCGCGCCCCAGCGCTGCCCGCGACATTGCCTCGCAAGTCCTCACCCGCCTCGCATCCCCTCCCCCCACCTCCGAGCCGCTCCCTCGCCAAATTGCGTAATACGCCATAATTCTCAAACTGCACCGGCTCGTCGCTTCGGACCTTCTTTTCGCTGCTGGCGCCAGCACAGCAACCGACAAAATTGCGTATTACGCCATGATTGCCGGGACACGAGAGAGTGATGGCGGGGAGAGTTTACGGATTGAAGCCCACGCGGAGCTGGAGCGACGTTGCGCCACAATTCGGGCGCGATGCATGCTACTCAGCTCGCAACCTCTGCGAGCGCCCAGGAGCGGCAAGACAATATCGCCGCTCCGAAGAGAGCCGGCCGCACCGCGCCCCGGGCTCTGCAACTCAGCGCGCGCCCAGCTCCGCGCGAATCACCGCCAGCGTCCGCTCCGTCGCGCCGCGGTTGGCTTCGCTCCACGCGCGCGCCGCAGCCGCGAGCTGCTCGCGCTCGGCGGCGTTTTCCAGCAGCTCCACCGCGACGTGCACGAGTTCGTCGTGCGTCGCGACGCGCCGCACCGCACTCGCGTCGGTGAGCGAGCGGATAATATCGCGGAAATTGGTCATCATCGGCCCGTGCAGCACCGGCTTGCCGAGAATCGCGGCCTCGACGGGCGTCTGGCCGCCGTCGTGCGGCGGCAGGCTTTTGCCGACGAAAACGAGGTCGGCGAGCTGCGTGAGCTTGCGCAATTCGCCAGTCGTGTCGCCCACCGCGACGTCCACCGTTTTCGACGCGGCGCCCTGCGAGCGAAAATGAAACGAGAACCCGCTGCGTTCGAGCAGCGCGCGCAGTTCTTCGCGCCGCTCTGCGTGACGTGGCACGATCAGTAACGAGACGTCGTGCCCGTCGGCACGCGCTTTTTTGAGGGCATCGAGCAACGCGTCCTCCTCGCCCGGCCACGTCGAAGAGCCGAGCAACACCAGTCCACCCGCGGGCAAGCCGACCTCGCGACGCAACACCGCGCGCGCGGCGTCGTCGAGCAGCGGAATGGCCACGTCGAGTTTTAGGTTGCCCGTCGTCATCAACCGCTCGGCCGGAAATCCGAGCGCGCGAAAGCGCTGCTCGTCACGCTTCGCCGACGCGAGAATTCTGGTGATCCCGCGCGCGAACGTCCGCACCGCCCACTTCGCCCGCGCCGAACGCCGGAAGCTGCGGTCGGACAGTCGCGCATTCACACACACGACCGGCACGCCGCGCGTGCGCGCGGAGCGCACATGTTCGGGCCAGCGCTCGCCTTCCATGAGGATGCAGAGATCCGGCTGCACTTGCCGCCACGCGCGCGCGCTGAAGGCCCAAAAATCCAACGGGAAGTAGCCGATGCCGATCGTGAGCAGCGCGTATTTCTCCTTTGCCAGCGCGTAGCCCGTGCTCGTGGTGGTCGTGAGGTAAATTTCGCAACCGTCGCGCTTGAGTCCTTCGAGCAGCGGCCCGATCGCCAGCATCTCGCCGACGCTGACCGCCTGAAGCCACACGCGCTTGCGCGCCGAACTCTTTGCCGGCAATTCGGGCACCTCACCCCAGCGGCCACCGAAGCCCTCGGCGTAGCCGCCGCGCTTCCGCATCCGCCAAAGATAATACGGCGACGCGAGGAGCAGCGCCGGAAGAAACAAGAGGCGGTAGACCCAGATCACCGGAAGGAACCACTAATGGACACTAATGAGCACTAATCGAATTAGTGAGGTCTTAGTGCGAATTAGTGGTTCGCGACTTCTCCGGGTTACTTGCCCAAGACCCAGGAGAAGATCAGCGGCGCGACGATCGTGGCGTCGGATTCGACGATGAACTTCGGCGTCTTCTGACCGAGCTTGCCCCACGTGATCTTCTCGTTCGGCACGGCGCCGGAATAGCTGCCGTAGCTCGTGGTCGAGTCGCTGACCTGCGCGAAGTAGCCCCAGAGCGGCACGTTGGTGCGGCCGAGGTCCTGGTGCAGCATCGGCACGACGCAGATCGGGAAGTCGCCCGCGATGCCGCCGCCGATCTGGAAGAAGCCGATCGAGCCCTCGCCGTTGCGGAGCTTCTTCGAGGTCTTCGTATACCACTCGGCGAGCCACACCATGTATTCGATGCCGGTGCGGACGGTGTGGACGTTCTTGATCTCGCCGGTGACGCAGCGGCCGGCATACATGTTGCCGAGCGTGGCGTCTTCCCAGCCGGGGACGATGATCGGGAGGTTCTTCTCGCAGGCGGCGAGCATCCACGAGTTCTTCGGATCGATCTGGTAGAACTTCTTCAGCTTACCCGAGCGAAGAATTTTATACATGAACTCGTGCGGGAAGAAACGCTGGCCGCTCTGGTCGGCCGCGACCCACTCCTCGGCGACGGCGGCCTCGATGCGGCGCATCGCTTCGCCTTCGGGGATGCACGTGTCGGTGACGCGGTTCATGTGGCGGTCGAGGAGCGCCTGCTCGTCGGCCGCGGTGAGGTGGCGGTAATGCGGCACGCGCTCGTAGTAGTCGTGCGCGACGAGGTTGAAGATGTCCTCTTCGAGATTGGCGCCGGTGCAGACGATGGCGTGGACCTTGTCCTGGCGGATCATCTCGGCGAGCGTGATGCCGAGCTCGGCGGTCGACATGGCGCCGGCGAGCGTCACGAGCATCTTGCCGCCCGCCGCGAGGTGCGCCTCGTAGCCCTTCGCGGCATCGAGCAGCGCGGCCGCGTTGAAGTGGCGGTAGTTCTCCGCGATGAACTGCGAGACCGGTCCCTTCTTCGACGCGAGGGCGGCATTGATGTCTTCCGGGCGTTTCGTCTGGCGTTTGGCTTTCTTCATTTTCGCGGAAGTAGAAGGCTCGCGTGCGGCGGGGTCACGAAAAATTTTGTCCCCGTGCCGGCCGCCTCCCCCGCGGGCACAAGCCGAAAAACCACCCGAAATAACTAAGGCGGTGCGCTTGCCACCCGGCCGGCCTTGTAGAAGCTTCCCCGCCATGTTGTCCCGCATCGCGCTTCTCTCCTGCCTCGCGATCGCGTCGCTGTTCGCGGCGCCGATCACCTCCCAGCTGCCCCACGAAACGTCCGACCTTCCCGTCGATCCCTCGGTGAAATGGGGCCGCCTCGACAACGGCATCCGCTACGCGGTCCTGCCGAATCACGAACCCAAGGGCCGCGCCAGCCTCCGCTTCGTCGTGCGCGCCGGCTCGCTCAACGAGACCGACGACCAGCGCGGCCTCGCGCACTTCCTCGAGCACATGGCCTTCAACGGCTCGACGCACTACGCGCCGGGCACACTCGTCGAGTTCTTCCAGCGCCTCGGCATGAGCTTCGGCGGCGACACGAACGCCTTCACCAGCTTCGACCGCACCGTCTACATGCTCGAGCTGCCCGACACCAAGCCCGACACCGTCGACAAGGCCGTCACGCTCTTCACCGATTACGCCGGCGGCCTTCTCCTGTTCGAAGACGAAATCAACAAGGAGCGCGGCATCATCCTCAGCGAAAAGCGCGCCCGCGACTCCATCGAGTTCCGCCAATTCGTCGGCGAGTTCGAGTTTCTCCTCCCCGACGCGCGCTTCATCCAGCGCATTCCGATCGGTATGGAGGAAGTCATCGCCAAGGCCCCGCGCCAGCGCTTCGTCGATTTCTACAACACGTGGTATCGCCCCGATCTGATCAGCATCGTCGCCGTCGGTGACTTCGATCCCGCCGCGATCGAAGCCGTCATCCGCGAGAAGTTCGCCCCCCTCGCCCCGCGCGCGCCCGCCGCCCTCCAACCTTCGCTCGGCACCATCACGCCGGTGAACGGCGTCGTCGCCAAGCTCCTCTCCGAACCCGAGGCCGCGGCCGTGCAGGTTTCGATCCAGACCATCACGCCCTACAGCTACGAGCCCGACACCGCGGCCAACCGCCTCAAATACCTCCCGCGCCAACTCGCCCTCCGCATCCTCAACCGCCGCCTCTCCATCCTCGCCAAGCAGGAAGGCGCCCCGTTCATGGGCGGCCAGGTCGGCGCCACCGAACAATACGACTTCTTCCGCAACGCCTCCGTTGAGCTCACCTGCAAGCCCGACCAGTGGCGCGCCGCGCTCGGCGTCGGCGAACAGGAACTCCGCCGCGCCCTCCAATTCGGCTTCCAACCCGCCGAGTTGAAGGAAGCCGTCGCCGGCCTCCGCAACGCCCTCGAACAAGCCGTTCGCACCGCCCCCACCCGCCGCTCCGACGGCCTCGCGATGGAACTCGTCGGCAGCTTCGCCGACCACAACGTCTTCACTCACCCGAAGACCGAACTCGAGCTCTTCGCCCCCGCCCTCGACAAGATCACCGTCGACGACTGCCTCGCCGCCCTGCGCGCCACCTTCGACGACAAGACCGGCCGTCGCATCTTCATCACCGGCAACCTCGCCCTCGATCAAGCCGAGCAACAAATCGCCGCCGCCTACGAAGCCAGTCGCGCCGTCGCCGTGCAGCCGCCCGCGAAAATCGCAGACGCCTCGTTCGCCTACACCTCCTTCGGCGCGCCCGGCACCGTGAAAAACGAGCAAAAGGTCGAAGACCTCGGCACCACGCTCCTCCAGTTCGCCAATGGCGTCCGCCTCAATCTCAAGCCCACCGACTTCGAAGCCAGCCGCATCCGCCTCAGCGTGCGCATCGGCGGCGGCCGCTTGACCGAGCCGAAGGAGCTTCCCGGCCTGGCGTTCTTCACGAGCAACACCTTCCTCCTCGGCGGCCTCGGCAAACACAGCGCCGACGACCTCCAGCGCGTCCTCGCCGGCAAGACCGTCGGCACCAACTTCTCCATCGCCGGCGACGCTTTCGTCTTCCAGGGTTCGACCAACCGCAACGACCTCGCGCTGCAACTCCAGTTGCTCGCCGCCTACATTACCGACCCCGGCTTCCGTCCCGAAGCGATGCGCCAATACGCCAAAGGCGTCGAGGTCTTCTACACGCGCCTCGGCAACACCGTCGAAGGCCCGCTGCAGACCGAGGTCCAGCGCCTTCTCGCCAACGGCGACCCGCGCTTTGGCGTCCCGCCCAAGGAGGCCGCCACCGCCCGCACCCTCGCGGAAGCCAAAGCCTGGCTCACCTCGCAATTCGCCCACGGCCCGATCGAAGTCGCGATCGTCGGTGACTTCGATCCCAAGGACGCCACCGCCGCCGTCGCCGCCACCTTCGGCGCGTTCCCCGCTCGCGAAACGAAGCCCGCCTACGAAACCGAGCGCCACGTCACCTTCGGCGCCCCGACCGCCCAGCAATACTTCGTCGTCACCGAAATCCCGAAGGGCATCGTGCAAATGTTCTGGCCGGCGACCGACTCGCTTGATGCCAAGGTCTCCCGCCGCGTCAGCCTGCTCGCGTCCGTCTTCAACGACCGCCTCCGCGTCAAGATTCGCGAGGAAATGGGCGACACCTACTCGCCCGACGCCGGCGCCAACCTCAGCGACACCTACAAGGGTTACGGCCACATCGTCGCGCAGGCGACCGTCGCCCCCGACAAGGCCCGCGCCGTGGCCGACGCGATGAAAGCCGCCGCCGCCAGCCTGTTCGAAAAAGGTGTGACCGACGAAGAGCTCGTCCGCGCCAAGCAACCCGCGCTCACCGCCGCGCGCCAGTCCGTCCGCACGAATCCCTACTGGCTCGGCAGCGTCCTCAGTGCTGCGCAGGAACAGCCCGAACGCCTCGAATGGGCGCGCAACCGCCTCGCCGACATCGAATCGATCACGCCCGCCGAGCTGACGGAATTCGCGCAACGCTTCCTCGACCCGGCGAAGGCCAGCGAGTTCATCTCGCTCCCCGAACCCAAGAAGGCGAACTAAGCCAGTCCGAGGTGGAGCGCATTGACCTCAATGCGCTCTGCTCTCGAGCGCGTAACCATCAACGCGAAACACTCCCGTCCGCGGCTGCCCACAGCCGCGGATTTTTTATGCCCGCGCACCGGTCAGCAGACGTCCTCATCGCGGGCGACGACGACCGTCTCCCGTCCGGGAGACGACTCCTTCGCGTTCAGCTCGCAGCGCTGTCCGATTTTTCTCCCTCGGCTGGCGGCGGCGCGAAGAACTTCTCCAGCTTCAAATTCAGCAGCCAGACCAGCGCGAGCAAGCCGAGGCACGTCACCCCGAGCACCGCGTAGCCCGCGGTGTCGTGCACCAAGCCATCGATCGCCGCCGGCCCGTAGGCGTAGGCCCACGCGGTCAGAAACAGGCTGCGTGCGAGATTCATCACGAACGCAAACCCCATCGCCGCCGCGACGAGGAAAACCTTTTTCCAGAACCGCGTGAAAAACATCGCACCGAGAAACGATCCCGCGAACAGGCACGCCGTCAGCGAGCGGATACCTGAGCACGCCTCCGCCACGCCCACCGGCCCTTTCGGCAACATCAGCACGTTGCCCTGCTGCTCGACCGGATAACCGAGCACGTCGAAGACGAACGCGACCACCGTCACGACCTTCCGCAGCAGGAACAAACTAACCTGCTGTTCCACCGCCGAAACCAGCGGCGCCGAGATCAGCCACACGCACACCGGAAAAATGAACAACGCCGCCACGCGAAACCGCGCCTCCCCGAACAGCGCACCAATTCCGCGGTAGGGGCGGTTGTCCCCAACCGCCCTTTCCGCCGCTCCGCCCGCACTCGCGCCCGAGTTCGAGCCCACCGGCACATTGAAAAACAGCAGCGGCAGCACGATCGCCACCATGCCACACGTCAGCGCAAACGTCCCGGGCTGCGAGGTGCCGGCGCCGGCGCGATAAAACGCCCCGAGCAAAAAGAAAAGCGCGCCGCAGACCAACCCGAGCGCCGCCGCCGCGTTCAACGCCCACCGCACCCAACCCGGCGCCGGCCCGCTCTGCGATGCCTCCGCGATCCGAGCCCGGATTTGCGGCCAACGATCATAGACCGCATACGCCGTGAACAACGGCACGAGCCAGCCAAACGAGTAATCCTCTTTCCGCTGCCACCAATGCGACTGGTCCCACGCCACAAACGCCACGAACCCACCGGACAGCGCGAGCGCGGCGAGAAAACTCCCGGGCACCGGCGCGCTCGCGCCAGGTGCGTCGACCGGTTTCGTTTCAACGGAGGGACTGGGTGCTTCCATGCGTGACGCGCGCCATCGAACGGTCGTGCCAGCCGCTCAGCAATGCCAAAGCAGCCATCGCGCCCACCAGCGCCAGCGCCATATCCGACTGCGTGTCCCACGCGTAACCCTGTGTGCCCAGAAAGTCCTCGGCCGCCGCACCGCTGAGCACCGCCGCGCCCCACTCGATCAGCTCATAAAACGCGCTGAACGCCAGACACACGCTCACGACGAGAAACCCCATCCACCGGCTCGGCCTGCCGTCCCCTCGATCCCTCAGCGGCGACGTCCGCAGCAAAATCTCGCGCGTCAAAATCGCCGGCACGAAACCCTGCGCCAGATGCCCCAGCTTGTCGTAGTTGTTCCGCGTCCAGCCGAACCACTGCATCCACCACTCGCCCATCGGCACCCGCGCATACGTGTAGTGCCCACCCACGATCAGCACCACGCAATGCAGCCACAGCAGCACGAGCAGCAACGTCGACAATGGAAACCGCCGCCGCACCGCGATCATCAGCGGCACGCCGATCAGCACCGGCACCACCTCAAGAAACCACGTGAAAAAATCATGCGGCCGCACCGCCGACCATCCGAGGATTGGCAGCAGCAATACGACGAAGAGCGTCAAGCGTCGGTCCATCACTCCGCCCTCGCTTTCAGGCGCGTGAGGACAAACTCGCGCAGCGCCGGCTCCAACTCCGTGGACCGCGCCGCGAACTGCGTTTCGAGCACGGCCCACGGCACGGCGCCGTCCGGTATCAATACCGGCGTGAGATTCTTGTCCGGTCGCGTGTCGCCGGCATCGACCCGCGCATGCGAAAAACCACGTCCGTCGCGCCACGTCAGCGCTCGCTCCTGCGCATCGGGCGCCGGATAGCAAAGTTGAAATCCCTCCACCGCGTCGCTGCCGCGATACCACACGATCAACTCCATCGCCTCATCCTCGAACCAGCGCCGGCGATCGCCGCCAGCTTCCTGTTTCACTTGTTTAAACTCCGCGAGCACGCCGCGATCCTGCCCGCGCCCGCCGCACACACAAGCCCGCACCGTTCCCACAAAGTAGCGGGAGGTTCCAGCTCCGCCCCTCCACCGCCAGCCAGACACGGGAGCTGGAAGCTCCCGCTACTCTACGCCCTCACCGCAGCGCGCTCAAAAACTCCACGGCCTGCCGCACAATTTCCGGCGTCGCCAGAATCCGGTAGTGCCCCCGTCCCGGCACCGGCACGAGCCGCGCCCCGCGCCACAACGCCACGATCTCCTCCGTTGCCGCGTAACTCGCATCCTCGTCCGCCGGATCGTGGAACACCTGCAACGCACACGGAGCCGTCCGCGCCACCACACGCATGTCGACCTCGGCATTCCGCGCCGCGGTCCGCCGCTCCACCGCCGCGAAAAACTTCTCGCGCAACTCACCGGCGAGTTGCAGGCGGTTCGCCACCCGCGTCAGCCGCTCCAGCTGGCTCTGCGGCGGCGCGAGCAACACCAATCCGCGCGGCGCCACCCCGAGCGTCGTGCTCATCGCCGCGCCCGCGGCGCCCATTGAATGCCCGATCAGCGCAAAAAACTTTCCCGCCTCGCGATCGAACTCCGCGAGCACGCGCGCCAGCAGCGGCACATGCGCCTCGTCGCCCGTCGACTCGCCATGCCCCGGCGCATCGAACGCCAGCACGCGAAAACCCGCCGCCACGAGCGGCGCGGCAAACGCCCCCAGCTGCGCGCCGTGCCCTTCCCACCCGTGCGCCAACCCGACGAGCGGCGCGTCCGACCCGCCGCCCAAACTCCGTAATGCGGAGTTTGCCGGCGACCACTCCCACACGGCGATCTCGCCGAAACGCGTCGCCAACGTCCGACGCCGCGCCGTTTCAAGATAGCCGAGTTCCCGCGGCAT
The DNA here is from genome assembly GCA_023432225.1 of Verrucomicrobiota bacterium. Classification (GTDB taxonomy): domain Bacteria; phylum Verrucomicrobiota; class Verrucomicrobiia; order Opitutales; family Opitutaceae; genus Didemnitutus. The sequence goes on along the minus strand of JAEYUW010000043.1, from coordinate 121,501 downwards.
TTTCCGCACGCCGCGCATCGGTCGCACGAAAATCGACGCCGCCAGCTCCGCGAGCGTGTCCGCATCGTGCGGCGCCGGCGGGACCGGAACGCCGCGCTTCGCCGCCGCCGCGAGAAGAATTTCACTCATGGCAAGCGCGAGTCGCGACGCCCAGTAGGACCGGCTTCAGCCGGCCCCATTCGACGTTGATTCGCCCACGACGCAGGCGAGCGGAACTCCAACCAGGCCGGCTGAAGCCGGCCCTACTCCACGCTTCGCGGTTCTGCATTTTCGTCCCGTCGTCGCGCTTACACCGCCGCGAACACCAGCGACGCGTTCGTGCCGCCGAAGCCGAAGCAATTCGACAGCGCTGCGCGCACCGGCCGCCGCACCGCCGTGTTGGGCGTGAAGTTCAGGCCGAGAGCCGCGCAGGCCGGTTCGACATTCTCGAGATTGATCGTCGGCGGCACCACGCCATCGCGGATCGCCATCACCGCCGCAAACGCGCCCATCGCGCCCGCCGCGCCGAGCAGGTGACCCGTCATCGACTTCACGCCGCTGACGTTGAGGTTGGCCTTGTTTTCGGCAAACACCGCCGCAATCGCCGCACCCTCTTCGCCATCGCCACCGGGCGTGGACGTCGCATGCGCGGACACGAAATCGATCTCGTCGGGTCGCAGTCCCGCCGTCGCCAGTGCCGCACGCATCGAGCGCTGCGAGCCTTCCCCGCCGGGCGCGAGTGAGGAAAGATGATGCGCATCCGCCGTCGCGCCATAGCCGCGCAGCTCCGCGTAGATCTTCGCGCCGCGCTTTTTCGCCTGCTCGTATTCCTCGAGCACGAATACGACCGCGCCTTCGCTCAGCACGAAACCATCGCGGTCCGCGTCGTAGGGCCGCGAGGCCTTCTTCGGGTCGTCGTTGCGCTTCGAAAGCGCGCGCATCTGCGCGAACGCGCCGATGGCGAGCGGCGTGATCGTCGATTCCGCGCCGCCGGCAAACATCACGTCGGCATCGCCGCGCGCGATCGCCGCCGCCGCCTCGCCGAGCGCGTGGCCGCTCGTGGCGCACGCGGAAGCAACGCACATGTTCGGACCGCGCGCGTCGAGCATCAGGCTCACCTGGCCGGCGAGCAGATTGGGCGCGATCTGAATGATGAAGAACGGGGAAATCTTCCGGTAACCGTCCTTGCGCCACGTTTCGTGCGTGCTCTCGATCTCGGGCAAGCCGCCGAGACCGACACCGAGATTCACACCCATGCGGTCGCCCGACAGCGTCGCGCGATGCGCATCGAGCCCGCTGTCGACGTAGGCCTCGAGCGCCGCCACGCAGCCGAGGTGCGTGAAGCGTCCGAATTTTTTCGGATCCTTCGGCGTGAACGCCGCCGTGAGCGGCTCCGTGCCCGCACCGCGCGGGAAGACCGGCTGCGCCAGCGGGCGCAGCGGATCGAAGTTCTTCACCTCACCCGCGATCGTCACCGGGCAATTCGCCGTGTCGAAACGCGTGATCGAGCCGATGCCGGACTCGCCGGCCACGAGCGCGCGCCAGGAATCCGGCGCGGTGAGACCGACGGGAGTTGCGGCACCGAGGCCGGTGATGACCACGCGACGGCGCGGCTGTTGGAGCGGGTTGTTCATGAGAAAGGAAAAAAGAGGATCGTTAACCGAAACAGGCGATGGCCGTCTCGCGCGTTTGCGCGAGCACCTGCCGGCTCGACGCCTCGTCGAGCAGCGAGCGCGCGATGATCAGCGCGCCGATCAACATGCTCAGCAGCGAAGTGGTGAGCCGGTCGTTTTCCACCGGATCGTCGGTCAGCCGCAGCGCCGCCGCCAGCCGGCTGCGGTGCCGCTGCAGCGCCTCGGCGTAGCCGCGTTGCGCCCGGCCCTTCGGCCGCGAAGCCTCGGCGCCCAACGCCGCCACCAGACAACCGCCCGCGCGATCGTCGCGGTGATGCGCACTGAGATAACTCGCCACGAGCGCACGCACGCGCTGGCGCCGCGTCGGCAGCGCCGCGATGCGCGTGAGATTTTCCTGCCCCATGTCGAAGCCCGTGGCGCACGCCTCGGCGATCAGCTCGTTCTTGTCGCGAAAATGCGCGTAGAAGCCGCCATGCGTCAGCCCCGCCCGGCGCATCACATCGTCGACGCCCGTGCCCGCCACGCCGCGCTCGCGAAACGCCGCGCTCGCCGCTTCGAGGATGCGGCGACGGGTCGCGAGTTTATGGCCAGCCGAGTAACGCATATGATTAGTATGACGTTCGTCATATTAAGCCGGAGCGCCGAGTCAAGCCGGGCCTCGACCGCAACGGAGAGGTGGTCGCCGCTGTCCCCAGCGGCGACAAACCGCCATCGCTGCGCGCGCGGCCTACCGAACCTAGTCCTCCCTCGCGCTCCAGTCATCGCCACCCGCCCGCCAGCTTTGACAACCCCGCGCCGCTGTCCCACCTTGCCGCGAATCATGCAACACCTGCACGCCTACTGGCGCATGGAATACATCGAAGCGCCGCGGCTGCCCGACACGGGCAACATTTTCACCGCGCTTCCCGCCCTCGGCGACGATGCGCAGGCGTTGATCGTGCATCGCAGCACCCTGAGCTATCTCGTGCTCAACCGCTTTCCTTACAACGCCGGCCACCTTCTCGCCGTCCCGTTTCGCGCCGCGACGGACCTGACCGAACTCACCGCGGCCGAACGCGCCGACCTGATGGACGAAATCGTCTTCGGCAAGGAGCTGCTCAAAGCCGCGCTCAACCCGCAGGCGTTCAACATCGGCTTCAACATCGGCTCCGCCTCCGGCGGCAGCATTCCGCACCTCCACGCGCACATCGTCCCGCGCTGGCAGGGCGACACCAACTTCATGCCCGTGATCGGCGAGACGCGCGTCCTCCCGCAATCGCTCGAAGCCATGTATCGCCGTCTCATCGAGACGCTCCCGAAGCTCCCCACGCACGTCTGACGCGCCATCGCGACCTCGACGCGCGACATCTCGGCACCGCGCCCCTCTCACTCTCACTTTCCCTCTCATTCCGTCCGTGCCCTCCGCCTCCAAAACCGTTCCGTTCCCCAACGCGCGTCACCTCGCCCAGCTGTATTGCAACGACGAGAAAAACCTCACGCTCGCGGAGCATAAACTCGGCGTCCGCCTCATCACGCGCGATGACTGGCTGAAGATCGACGGCCCCGAGGCCGCCGTCGCGCGCACCGAGGAATTTTTCGAACGCCTCAACGAAGGCCGCAGCCAAGGCATGGCGATGCGCTCCGCCGATTTCCGGCGCCTGCTCGAGACGTTCACTGCCGACGGCGGCCCCGAGCGCCTGCGCGCGCTCTTCTCCGAGCCACTCCAAATCGGCACGGCCAAGAAGACCATCGTGCCGAAAACGATCGGCCAAAAACTCTATCTCCAGGCGATCCAGAAGAACCCGGTCGTCTTCGGCATCGGCCCCGCGGGCACCGGCAAGACCTACCTCGCGATGGCCGCCGCGATCACCGCGCTGATGAAAAACCAAGTGCAGCGCGTCGTGCTCACCCGCCCCGCCGTCGAAGCCGGCGAGACGCTCGGCTTCCTGCCCGGCGACCTGCGCGAAAAAATTCTCCCCTACCTCCGTCCGCTCTACGACGCGATGCACGACCTGCTCTCGCCCGAGGACGCCACGACGCTCGCCGAAAAAGGCATCATCGAAATCGCCCCGCTCGCCTACATGCGCGGCCGCACGCTCGCGAACTCGTTCATCATCCTCGACGAGGCGCAGAACACCACGCCGGAACAAATGATGATGTTCCTCACGCGCCTCGGCGACGAGTCGCGCATGGTCATCACCGGCGACGTCACGCAGATCGACCTCCCGCGCACGAAACCCTCCGGCCTGCTCCAGGCGCCGCGCATCCTCCGCAACATCCCGGGCATCGAAGTCCACCACTTCACCGCCACCGACGTCGTGCGCCACCCGCTCGTGCAGAAGATCATCGACGCCTACGAGCACGCCAAAGCCTCCGGCGAAGACGCCCAACGCCCGGGCCACCCCACGCCGTAGCGTCAGCATCGACCGCGACGGCGCAGTTTCCGTCATTGCGAGGAGCGCGGCGACAAAGCAATCCATCTGACTTCCTCGTGACGCCCCGCTCGATCGAAATCCAAAACCGCCACCCGCGCCTGCGCGCCCCCGCCGCGCAAATTCGCCGCGTGATCGCGCTCCTCGACGAGCATTTCCAAATCGTCCCCGCCGACCTCCCGACGTTCGCGCCCGCCGCGCGCCACCGTATTCGCGAACTCCGCACTCAACCGAAAATCGAGTCCAGCTCGCAGAGCCTCAGCCATCGAAAATCGAAAATTCCGCCCGGCGGCTGCCCGCCCGGCGGCTGCCCGCCCGGCGAGTTGTCCCTCGTCTTCCTCACCGACGCCGCGCTCGCGCAACTGCACGCGGATTTCATGGACGATCCGAGCACGACCGACGTCATCACCTTCGAGGGCGATGCCGCGACCGGCCTCGCCGGCGAAATCTGCGTCGCAGCCGACACCGCGCGCAACTACGCCCGCGAACACGGCCACGATTTCGCCACCGAGCTCACGCTTTACCTCGTCCACGGCTGGCTGCACCTCGCCGGCTACGACGACCTGCAACCGACCAAGAAGCGCCGCATGCGCGCCGCCGAAGCCCGCGCACTGAAATTGTTGTCCGCCCACGACGCGATTCCGGACTTCCAGCTGCGCTGATTTCCCTTTGCGTCCGCCGCCGTTTGCGTGAGGAATGGCGCGTCACCTCATGGCCGAAACCCGCCTCACTTCACTCCGCAACGCCTTCCTCACGGGCCTCGTGCTGGTCGCGCCGTTCGTCGTGACCATCTGGGCGCTGCGCCTGGTCATCAGCTTTGTCGGCGGTTCGATTACGCCGCTGTTCACCCCCTACCTGCCCGACGCGCTCAACCATCTGCCGAATCTCGTGTGGGACGTAACCACCACGGTGATCGTGCTCATCCTCATCGCCGCGCTCGGCTATCTTTCGCGTCTCCTGCTCGGCCAATGGGTCGGCATGCTCACCGAGCGCTTCATCCAAGGCATCCCGGGCATCGGCAGCTTCTACAACAGCGTCAAACAATTCATCGACACCTTCGGCACCAAGGACCGCGCGCAGTTCAGCAAAGTCGTCCTCGTGCAGTTTCCCCGCGCCGGCGCCTACACCATCGGTTTCGTCACGAACACCAACCGCGGCGAACCACATCACCACCTGCAAGGCGATCACTGGGCCGTCTTCGTGCCGACGTGCCCGAGTCCCGTGAACGGCTTTTTCATGTATCTGCCCGCCGCCGAACTCATCGAACTCGATATGTCCGTCGGCGACGGCATGAAAACCGTCATCTCCTGCGGCGCCGTGCTCCCCCATTGGAGCGACCCCGCCGCCGCCAAAGCCGCGCTGAAAACCTGGGCCGCCGGCACCTGAGCGCCGCGCGCCCGGCCCCTCGTTTCCCGCCGCGCCGTCCTCCGCTCTCGGGTTCTCAGTCCTCCGTCCCCATGCCCGGCCAACAACTCACGACCGTCGCCTTTATTCTCGGCCGGCAGACGTCGGGCTCGGACAACTTCGAACAACTCACCGCCTTCAGCGAGGAACACGGCGCACTCCTCTGTCTTGCCCGCCTGCCCAAGACCGCCACCTCGACCCGCCGCAGCTCGGCGGCGCCCAGCGAGAGTCGCCTCGACCTCTTCGACGAAGCTGAACTCACCCTCGAATCGTCCTCCCAAGGGCGCACGTGGTTCATCAAGGAACACCGCCATCTCCGCCGCTTTCCGGGCATCGGACGCAGCTACGACGCGCTGCGCGCCGCCGCCGCGCTCGCTGCGCTCATCAGCCGCAACCCCGTCTCCGATGAATCCCGCGGCCCGATCATCGCGCTCCTGCGCCAAAGTCTCACGGCGCTCGAAGCCGGCGGCCGTCCCGATCTCGTCTGGCTCAAATCCCTTTTCATTTTTCTCCGCGACGAAGGCTACCCCGTGAAGCAGCAGTGGTGGCAACAGCTCGGCTCCGTCGAGCGCGACGCCGCCGCGCAAATCCTCAACCATCCTCTCGCCGGCCAGAATCCCGAGCCTCGCGCGGTCGCCCGGCTCACGGAGCGCCTCCAGGAGTGGGTCGCCGCCGAAACCGAGATTCGCCTCCAGTAGTCCGCGCGCCCGAGCTGGAGCGCGTTGACCTCAATCCGCTCCACCTGGATGAGTGCCGCCTCGGCTTGAGCAGCGATCACTCGACTCGCCCGCCCCTGCCGCACTCCTCGCTTGCGCCGCATCGCGAAGCGGAGAATTCATCTCGTTCCTCGATGCAATTCTCCCTCGCCACCCAGACCGCCAGCCTGAGCGTGGGAGAGTTTTCGGATTTCTGCCTCGGCCCGCGCGACTCCGCCGGCGGCGGCTCCGCCGGCATCTGGCGCGCACAACTCGGCCAGCACTGGCACAACGAACTCCGCGCCCAAGCCGAACGCGCCCATACTGAGGGAGGCGCGCTCCGCCCCGACGTCGCGTTCGAAATCCCCATCGAAGGCCGCCTCGTGCACCGCGGCTGGACACTCTCCCTCGGCGGCCGCATCGACCAACTCGTCGGCACCACCCTGCGCGAAATCAAAACCGTCACGCGCCCCCTTCCCGTCGACGAAGCCGAACTGCGCGCCGACTACGGCCCCTATTTTCTCCAGCTCGCCACCTACGTCGTCCTCGCCCGCGCCGCGTCACTCGACTCGCCGCTCGCCGCCGCCGACCGCTCCGCGCTCCGCGCCGAACTCATCTTCGTCGAAGCCGCTTCCGGCCTCTCGCAAACGCTCACGCTCACCGCGTTCGACGAAGCACTCGTTCATCATCAGCTGGACGCCGTCGTCGACTTTCTCGAGCTGCAGCTCCGCGCCGCCGAGCGCCGCCACCGGCTCGCCTTTCACTCGCCGTTCCCGTCGCTCCGCCCCGGCCAGGAAACAATCCACCAAGACCTCGCCACCGCCTTCCACGCCTCGATCTCCCGCGATCAATCGAAAATCGAGTTCAGCCCGCAGGGCCTCAGCCATCGAGAATCCAAAATTGTCTTTCTCGAAGCTCCCACCGGCTACGGCAAAACCGGCTGCGCCCTCGAGTTCGCCCTCGGCGAGCTGAAGTCTGGCCACTACGACCGCCTCATCTGGCTGACGGGAAAATCCACCGGCCAACTCCAAGTCATCGAAACGCTCCGCCGCATGACCGCCGCCGCCGGCGACCTCGCCTTCTGGCAAGTGCGCAACAAGGGCGAGCACTGCGTGAACGTCGAGTTCCACTGCGTGCGCCACAACTGCACCTTCCTCGCCGGCGCCGAGGAACGCTGGCCCGCGAGCGGACTCGCCCGCTTCTACCGCGATCCCGCGCAACGCCACGACCTCGACGCCCTGCGCACCGCCGGCCGCGAGACACTGATCTGTCCCTACGAGATCACGCGGACCGCGCTCGCGTTTAACGACGTCTGGATCGGCGACTACAACTACGTCTTCGCGCCCGACAACCGCGGCCTCTTCTTCGACCAACCGGGCTTCGACGCCGCACGCACGCTGCTGGTCATCGACGAAGCGCACAACCTGCCCTCCCGCGTCGCCGACGCCTACTCGCACACTGCGCACGATGGCGACGTTCGCGTGCTCCTCGCCGAACTCGATCATCAACGCGCGCCGACGCCGCTCATCCTCGCCGTCGAAAGCTGGGCGCGCACGCTCGCGAGCGTTTCGCCCTGCGAAATCCTCGACGGCGCGCTCGAAGCCGACGTCCGCGACGCGCTCGCTCGCCTCGCCGAGCTCGTCACCACGCTGCCGCTCGACTACGCCGCGATCGGCCCGCACCACAGCGAGACACTCTGGCAGTTCGCCAAGCTCCACGACTTCCTCGACGACACGCGCCTGCACCGCCTGCTCTGGTCGCGCCGTGAGGGTGAACTCGAGTTCACCTGCGTCGACGCGAGCGCCGCGATCGGCGAATCGCTCAGCGCCTTCGGCGGCGCGCTGCTGATGTCCGCCACGCTCGCGCCCTTCGACCAATTCGCCGCGTCCTGCGGCTTGCCAACCGACGGCTTCGCCGCGCTCCGCGCCCCGGCCCCCTGGCGCCACGGCGCCTACGACGTCGCCGTCGATCTGCGCGTGGCGACCACGCTGCGTGAACGCACCGCGAATTACCGAACCACGGCCGCGACGATCGAACAGCTCTTCGGCGCCTCCGGCCGCGCTGTCGTCGTTTTCTTTCCGTCCTACGCCTACGCCGAGGCGATCCAGCGCACGCTCGAGCAAATCGGCTCCGTCGTGCGCGTGTCGTTGCAACCAAAACTCCCCGACCTCGCTGCGCAGGCTGCGTGGGTGGAGGAAAACCTCGCGTTCGCCGACGCGCTCTTCCTCGTGCTCGGCAGCAGCTTCGCCGAAAGCATTGATCTGCTTGGTGGACGCGTGTCGCACGCGATGGTCGTCGGTCCGGCCTTGCCGGAAGTGAACGCTGTGCAACGCGCGCGCCTCGATGCGTTCAGCGGCCTCGGCCGAGACGCCGCCTTCCGCCGCGTCTACCAAATTCCCGGCCTGCAAAAAGTGAACCAAGCCCTCGGCCGCCTCGTGCGCGGTCCCGGTCACCGCGCGAAAGTGTTGCTGCACTGCAAACGCTTCGCCGAGCCCAGCTACGCCGCACTCCTCGATCCCGAGTGCCAGCAGTATCGCGAACTCTCCACCGCCGCCGATCTCGAAGCCTGGCTGGCGGGCCACTGAACCACAGCGCCCGGCCGCTCTCGCAGATGAGCCGGGCTCACCCAATGAGCCCGGCCCACGTTACTCTGCACGAGGATGTGCGTTATGCGCTACAACATCCCCAAAGGTGGAAGCGGCGGCTTGGTTATTTCAACTGCACGCCCCACGGCACATTGGTCCGCTGCGCCGAGCGCCGCACAAGACCGACTTCGTCGATCGTGAGAGCCGCCAAAGTCAGCCCGTGCTCGACGCGCGGCGCGACGCTCCACCCACCGTCGCGCCAGATGCGCGGCAACGCTTCATTGATGCCAAAGCGCACTGCCGCGAACGTCGGCACCGGCAGCGGCCCCTTCGACCGCTTGCTGGCAGGCGCACTCACATAGCCGATCTCACGATTCAGGACGTAATAGTGCGGTCGCGTCTGGGCCGCCGTCCTCGTCGAGACAATCGTAACGTCGAGCACGCTGCGGCCCGGGTGATGCACGAGTGCGTCGCCGACCATCCGCGCCCGGAACCCGTCCATACACCAGGAGCCAGGTTCATCCAACGAGGCCTCGCCTCGCCGGCGGAGCCGCGCAAATTTCACGTCGGCCTGCACCTCCATGCTCACGGTGCCTGTCGTCAGTTGCGTCACCAGCCAATCGGGCACGAGCAAGTGTGCCGTCAGAGTTGGCATCTCGCGCCCGCCGATTACCGGCTTGAGGACCCGCAACTGCTCCGCGGCTTGGTTCGGGCTCAGTTTGCCTGCGGCGAGATCTTTCTGAATGTCGTCCCAGCGCCGCTCTGGCTCCTCCACCTTCGCGGGAAGATGCGCGACGGTTTCCGCGTCGTTGGCAAAAGCGTAGGGTCGCACCTCCAGCGCGGCGCGCACCTCTTCCTCGAACCCACCCTGCGTGGCGGTGAGCACGCGTTCCGCTTCGTGGCGTTGGCCATCGGCGGCGGTAAACACGAGGCGCCCATAGGAAACGCTCAACCGCAAGTGCGCGGGCACGTTCTGCACGGCGCAAATCACATCGACCCAGCGCTTCCCGGACGGCGTCTTCTGATAGGTGGTCGGCTGGGCCGGCCGCACACCGCGAATCTCCAATTGCACTCCTTGCGCTTCGGTCAACGGCTCGGGCAGATGCCGCCATCCGCGGTGCAGTTCGATGGGAAACTGATTCCACGCCGCGATTCCGAGTGCCACACCGCCCAGCAGCCACGCCGCACCGGCGAGGGCGCGCCGCGGAACGTATTGCAGCCAGATCGCCCCCATCATCGCAGCCCCGATGAGAGCCAAACCTACGACGACGCGCGTCGCCGCCAGCGCCCGCGTCTCCGGGTAGACCGTGAAAAGCTTCGGCACCAGCGGCGTCAGCACGAACACAGCCACCGCCACGCCCAACAACAGCAACAGGAACCGGCTGCCGCGATCCGAGAGCGCGCCGATCACGAAAGCGATCGCGACGAGCGCCATCTGCACGCTGAGGAAAATGATCGCTTGCTGCCCCAATTCCGTTCCCGTCAGCCCACAAGCGAGCCACCCCGTCCCCGCCACGACCAACGGCACCGCCACAAACAGTAACGCGACCCCGAGTGCCTTCGCTCCGAGCAGGCGCCGTCCACTCACCGGACGCGTGACCCAGAATTGCGTCGAGCCCACCAACGGATCTTCCAGCACCCAGCCGCCCACCAGCAGAAAGGCTACAACGCTCTCCACCACGCTCAGCACCATGTCGCCGGTCTGCAGATGTTCGAACCACTCCGCGTCGACCGACCAATCAGAAAACGCGAGCACCAGCACCGCCTGCTTCGCGAGCAGCAGACAGAGCCACAATCCATACGGCAACTGATGCCGCCGCAGATCTTTCGCCACGATGTGCCACACGAGTTTCATGCCGCCGCTCCTTTCGCACTGCGCCGGCGGGCCCGCGCCAGACTGATGAAGATTTCCCGCAAACTCATCGGCAGCGCGCGCACCTGCGCCGCCGGAAAACACTCGCGGCACGCCGCCTCGGTGCGCGCGGGATCGAAGTCGCTGTCGACGAACTGCACGCGCGCGCCTTCGTGCGCCCACTCCCACCAAGTGGCCAACGGCGCACCAGCGAATGCGGTCGGCGTCGTCGCCTCGAGTTGCACTTCCACGCGACGGAATCGCGCCGCCAACTCGTCGGTGCTTTCCTGCAAAACCAGCCGGCCGGCATCGATCATCACGGCGCGATCGACGAGTTTTTCCACGTCATCGATGTCGTGCGAGGACACCAGCACGGTCCAATCGCCCAGCCGCGCCGCCTCGATCAATCCCGCGACAAACTCGTGACGCGCCAGCGGGTCGAGTCCGCTGAACGGCTCATCGAGCACCAGCAGCTTCGGCCGATACGCGAGCGACGAAAGCAGCACCGCTTTCATGAGCATACCGCGCGAGAGCTGCGACAGCTTGCGCTTCTCCGGCAGATCGAAGTCGACGAGCAGTTTCGCTTCCAGCTCTCGATCCCACGTGGGGTAAAACGGCCGACAGTAATCCAGCAGTTGCCGCACCGTCATCCACAGCGGCTGCTGCTGGTTTTCCGAAACGTAGCCAATCTGCTGGCGCTCGCGCTCGCCCAACCGCGCGGCCTCCACGCCCAGCACGCGCGCCACGCCGGAGCTGGGCGCGAGCAGATTCATCAGCATCTTCAGCGTCGTCGTCTTGCCAGCGCCGTTCGGCCCGAGCAGCGCGCTGACGCTGCCCTCCGGCACGTGAAAGCTCAGATCGTGCACCGCCTCGTGGCGCCAGTAGCGGCGCGTCAGGCCTTCGGTTTCGATGGGGTTCATGGGGAAATCATTTCCGGCCGAGGCGCTTCCAGTGCGCCGCGAGCCCGCTCTGCACTTCATCGAGCGTGAGGCCGAGTTTCTTGGCCTCCACCACCACGCGCTCCAACTCGTCGCCGAGCAGCTCCGCCTTCGCCGCCCGGTCCACCACGCCGCGCTCGGCGACGATGCTGCCCACCGCCGGTGTCGTCACGAGCACGCCCTCGGCCACCAGCGTGGCGATGATCTTGTGCGCCGTGTTCGGATTGATCTGCAGCTCCTGGCTCAGCACGCGCACGGACGGGAACGGCGCTCCTGCTTTAAGCTGGCCCGCCACCACCGCCTTCTTCACGGCGAACAACACCTGCTCTGTGATGGGCAGGCCGGGCTTCAGCTCGATGGAGAACGGCAGCATGGGCAGCTCAGTCCCGTCGCTCGAGCTCCCGCCGGATCGCCTTCAGTTCATCGTGGCACTTCTTCGCCCAGGCTTGGGCGGAGTAGGCGCAGATCAGGATACCGAACAAAAACAAACCATGGACGGGGCTCACACTGTCCTATAAGCACTAGGACAGATAGGACAGCAAGCCGAATTTGCCACAGCCGAAAAATACTGCGCGCTTAGGAGGCGTCCGCTTCGCCGAGCAGATTGGCGAAGATCATCTTCCCGCCGCTCGTGGGCAGCACGCCGGTGATTTCCGCCGCGACGCGCTTGCCGAGGTAGGCGCGGCCGTTGTTCACGACCACCATGGAGCCGTCGCTCAGATAACCGACTGCCTGCCCTTCGTCCTTGCCGGGCTTGCTCAGCTCCACCTCCACGCTTTCGCCGATGACGATTTCCGGGCGCAGCGCCTTGTCGAGCGCGTGCAGGTTCAGCCACGCCACGCCGTGAAACTGCGCCATCTTGGCGAGATTGTAGTCGGTCGTGAGCAGCTTCGCGCGCATCGATTGCGCGAGGAAGACGAGCTTCGCCTCGAGATCCTGGCGGCGGGTGACGTCGCTTTGGTGAATGCGAATATCGAGATGCTTGATGCGGCGCAGCTCGTTGAGCACCTCGAGGCCGCGGCGACCGCGCGCCTGTTTCACCGGGTCGGACGAATCGGCGACGTGTTGCAGTTCGCTCAGCACGAAGGACGGGATCACCAGCGCCGCGCCGAGAAACTGCGTTTCGCAAATCCGCGCGATGCGTCCATCGATCAACGCGCTGGTGTCCACCACCACCAACGGCACATCGACGTCGTGCGGCACGAAGCGCACGTAGGGAATCACCAGATTGAACTCGTCCTTCCCGCGCAGAGCGATGACGGCGCCGAGGTAGCTGCAGATAATGAACAGCGCGAGTTGGCTGAGATAAATCATCTGCTCATCCGCCCGCTTCAGCAGCGGCGAGGTGCCCAGCAGCCACGCGACCAGCGCGCCGATCGCGAGCCCGAACGTGATGGCCGAAAGCCCGCGCAGCGAAAACCCCTTCAGCAGCACGTCGACCAACACCACGAGGATGCCGATCAACCCGCCGACGGTCATCGCCACGCCGCGATAATGATCCCACTCCGGGATCGTGTAGCACAGCAGCCACGACCCGAGCACGCACAGCGCGAGGAAACACAGGCGGATCGTGAGCAGTGTCTTCTTCATGGCTCAGGGCGTTCCGCGCCGCAAATACCACAGCACCACGAACGGAATCACCAGGAACAGGAGCATCACTCCGTAAAGGATCCATTGCGCTCGCTGCGCTTTCTTCATCAACTCCGGATCTTGCTCCTCCATGGGCGGCAAGAAACCCCGCTCCTCCCCGCATGACAACGCAATACTGGCTCGTGAAACAGGAACCCGAGGACTACTCGTGGGACGATTTCGTGCGCGACGGCACGACCGCCTGGACCGGCGTCCGCAACTACGCCGCCCGCAATCACCTCAAGGCCATGCGCGCCGGCGACGAGGTGTTTTATTATCACAGCGGTGACGACAAATGCATCGTCGGCCTCGCCCGAGTGAAGCGCACCGCCTTTCCCGATCCGACCGCGGACTCGCCCGACGAAGGCTGGGTCGCCGTCGAACTCGCCGCCGGCAAACCGCTGCCGCAGCCTGTCACGCTCGCGCAAGTGAAAGCCGACGCCGCGCTGAAAGACATCGCGCTCGTCCGCATCAGCCGCCTCTCCGTGCAACCGGTGAAACCCGCCGAATTCGCGCGGATTCTCAAACTCGCGGGAGCGAAATCCAGCTAAGCCAGCGCTCGCTCACTCCTCGCCCAGCCGCGCGAGGTCCACCTCCACCACCACGCGGAATCCCCGCGTGCGCACGCGCTCGTTGCGCGGCGCTCGTGCGATTTCCCCGGTGTTCAGCCAGACCGACGCGTCCGGAGTTTCCCGGCCGCCCGCGCTCGCGATCCACTCCGCGAGGCCGCCGTTTACGTTCTGAAAATCCGCGCCGGTCGCCTGCGCGCTGCGCATCTCGTCGTCGCTCGGCAACCGCACGCGCCACCCGAGAACCCAGCCGAGCCGCCGGCAAAACTCCTCCGCCTCCGCATACGTGATGGAGTCCACCGGCAGCGCGCGCCCGGGATTCCGGCTCGGATTCAGGCCCACCACTTTGGCGAAATCCGCCTGCAGCACCTCCGCGCGGAGCATCGCCCGCGGGCCGTCGCCGAGCGGCGCGAGCTGATCGTAGATCCGATCCTGCAACGCCGCGATGTCCGCCGAGCGCAGATTGAGAAACGCCAAAGCCATCCGCAGCTCCTCGTCGCGCAGCCGCGCCTTGGGAAAGCGCGCTTTCAAATCCTCCATCGCCTCCAGCGCTTCCCGAACACTCTGCTGAAATTGAAAAATCTGCCGCTTCCGCAAAAAGCGCCGCCCGTCCTCGGCCTTCGCCCGCGCCGCCCGCAACGGCTCTTCCACGAGCAGTGTCTGCCGCTCCACTTCGATCTCTTCCAGGCGCTCCATCGAGACGAAGCGGCTCTTGCCAAAATGCTCGTTGAGCTGCCGCTGCGCCGCGGCCGCCGCCACCAGTTCCTTCACGGCCTCCTCCGTCCTTCCTCCGGTCGCCAGCTGACGCGCTCGCTGCACCCGATCATTCACCTGCGCATCGAGACCATCTGCGGTCAACGCCGCGATCTCCGCCTCGAGCCGCGCGATCGCCGATAAATCGGAATAGCGCGTGCGGGGAAACTCGCGGTTGAGCCGCTCCTGGATTTCCCGCGCCTCGCGAAAAAGCCCGAGCGCCTCCTCCCAACGTTCACCGGCGATCGCCGCCTTCGCCTGGTCGGTTTTCAACGTGACCGTTTGCAGCAGCGGCTCCGCCACGATTTCCGCCAACTCGCGCTGCAGACGCAGTTCGCGATCGAAGTTGCGAACCGAGTCCGACGCCCCCGCGTTCACCTCGCGCTGTAATCTCAGCGCCTCGCGCAACTGCTCCGCGCCGCCGGCCATATCGCCCGCCGCCCGCCGCGCGTGAGCCTGCGCTTCCGCCTCGTCGCTCCGGCGCCGGGCGAGCACGGCGCGCGCCTCCGCGACGCGTTGCTCGGTTTTTTGCACCTCCTCGAGTTGCTCCTCAAATCGTTCCGGTCGCAGCGCCGCCATTCGCCGCTGCCCGGTCGCCAGGGCTTCGAGTCGGCGAATCTCTTCGTCCGCCGCCAGATTGGGCTCCTGCAGCGCCGCTTGCGCCGCCGTCAATTGGGTCTCCGCCGCCGCCACCGCCGCGGCATGCTCCACCTTGTCGCGCGCGTCTCCCCGCTGTTCCGCCCAGAACCACCAGCCGGCAGCTGCTCCGCTCAGCAGCACCAGACCGCCCGCAATGGTCAGCCTCCGCCGCCAACGTTGTGTCGCGGTCTCCTCCACGAACTCCGCTTCCTTGTCGAAACGCACGACACCAGCGCAGCGCGCTTTTCGCGTCATGGCAACGCGATTGCCGCCCGCGCGCTGGACAACCGCGCGGCGAGCCGGTTAGGTGCGCCGGATGCATCCGCGGCTCGCCATCCTCGCGCCCGGCCTGCTCGGCGGTTCCGTCGCGCAGGCAGCGAAGCATTTTGGCGCCGCGTCGCACGTCACGCTCTGGGCGCGCAAACCCGAAGCGCGCCTCGCGCTGCGTGATCAGCCGTGGTGCGACGCCGTCGCGGACACTCCCGCCGCCGCCGCGAGCGGCGCCGACGTCGTGATCATTTGCTCGCCGGTCGACCGCATCGTGCCGCTCGCCCAGGAAATCGCCCCCGCCCTCGCGCCGCACGCGATCGTCACCGACGTGGGCAGCGTGAAAGGCGAAATCTGCCGCCACGCGACGACCGCACTCGCCGGACGCGCGACCTTCGTCGGCTCACATCCGATGGCGGGCTCGGAGAAAACCGGCTGGGAACACGCCCGTCCCGATCTCTTCGCGCGCCGCGTCGTCTTCGTCACGCCTTTACCCGAGACCGACACGACGGCGGCCGAGCGCGTCGCCGCCTTTTGGCAGGCCCTCGATGCCGAAGTCGCCACGGTCGCGCCCGACGTCCACGATGAGATCGTCGCGCACATCAGTCATCTGCCGCAGGTGCTCGCGTCCACGCTCTGCGCCTCGCTCGCGAAGCGCGAGCACGGCTGGCGCAATTTTTCCGGCGGCGGCCTGCGCGACACCACGCGCATCGCCGGCAGCGACCCGAAACTCTGGAAGACCATCCTCGAGCAAAACCGCGACGAGGTCCTCCGCGCTCTCCGCGCCTACCAGGACGAGTTGCACGGCATGGAACGGGCGTTGGCCAACCGCGACTGGTTCGAAGTGCAGGCCATCCTCGAACGCGGCCGCGCGTATCGCGACCAGTTCCGCCCACCGCCCGCCTAACCTGTAGCGGCGCTCTATGAGCGCCGTCTCGGCGGTCACAGACCGCCGCTACAGCTCTCACCATGTCTCTCCCCGCCGAACTTCCGATTCGCCCCTTCACGCGCCCCGTCCGCGGCACCGCCTCGCTGCCCGGCTCGAAAAGCATCACGAATCGCGCGCTCATCCTCGCCGCGCTCTCCGATCGCACCGTCACGCTGCGCGGCGCGCTTTTCAGCCGTGACACGCGCATCATGATCGCCGCGCTGCGTGCGCTGGGTTTCACCGTCGAGTTCGACGAACACGCGCTGACGATCACGATCACCGGCCGCGGCGGACTCATTCCGAATCGCGAGGCGCGCATCGACGTCGGCAACGCCGGCACCGCCGCGCGCTTTCTCACCGCGTTCGTCTGCCTGCGGCCCGACGGCGTCTATCATTTCGATGGCGACGAAGCCATGCGCCGGCGTCCGATCGGCGCGCTGCTCGATGCGCTCGCCATGCAAGGCGCGCAGGCCGACTCGCGTTCGTTCCCGTTTACGCTCCGCACCGCAGGTCTGCCCGGCGGCACCGTCGCGCTCGACGCCTCCGAGAGCAGCCAGATGCTGTCCGCGCTGCTGATGGTCGCACCGCACGCGCGCACTCCGCTGCACGTGCGCCTCACCAGCGAGGCGGGCTCGAAGCCGTTCGTGGTGATGACCGAGGCGATGGTGAAACAATTTTCGCCCGCGCCGGCCGTCTACGACATCGAGGGCGACGCGTCCGCCGCCAGCTATTTTCTGGCGCTGCCGCTCGTCACCGGCGGCGAACTCGCCCTGCCCAACTACCACGGCACGCTCCAGGGCGATTTCAAGTTCCGCGACGTGCTCGCCGAAGTCGGTCTGCACACGTCGTCAGCAACCGGCTCCTTCACCTGCTCCGCCCCGCGCGGCGCGCGCCATCGCGGCGTGACGCGCAACTTCCGCGAATTTTCCGACACCTTCCTCACGCTCGCGGCGATCGCCCCGCTGCTCGACGGACCGACGCGCATCAGCGGCATCGCCCACACGCGCAAACAGGAAACCGACCGCGTCGCCGGCATGGCGCGCGAGTTGCGCAAGCTCGGCCAGCACGTGATCGAGCAGGAAGACTCGCTCGAAATCCACCCGCGCCCGCTCGTGGCGGACGTGAAAATCGAGACGTATCACGACCATCGTTTCGCGATGAGTTTCGGGATTCTCGGCTGTCACGACCGGCACGGCGATGGCCGCCCGTGGCTCACAATTCAGGACCCGGCGTGCTGCTCGAAGACCTTCCCGGAATTCTTTGACTTGCTGGCCCGCCTGCACGCTGCCTCACATTGAGGCGCGCATGGGCCTCCCTTTCATCATCGTCGCGATCGACGGCGGCGCCGCCTCCGGCAAATCCAGCTCGTCCCGCATCCTCGCCGAGCGGTTCAACCTGCTCCACGTCGACACCGGTTCGTTTTACCGCCACATCACGAGCGAACTGCTCCGGCGCAACGTCCCGCACACCGATCTCGCCGGCCTCCGCGCCGTGTTGCCGGAACTGAAGTTCGACACGCGCCTCGAAGGCCGCTCCGCCCGCATGCTCATTGGCGGCCAACCCGCCGGCGACGAGATTCGCAGCGCCGGCGTCAACGAACACGTCGCGCACTACGCCGCCGTGCCCGAGGTGCGCGAGATTCTCATCGGCTACCAGCGTGGGCAGGCCGACGTCGCCAAGCAGCACGGCTTCCGTGGCCTCGTGATGGAGGGCCGCGACATCGGCTCGAAGATTTTCCCCGACGCCGACTGCCGCTTTTTCCTTTTCGCCGATCCCGCCGAACGAGCGAAACGCCGCGCCGCCGAGGGTCGTCAGGACGTGATCGGCAAACGCGACACGATCGACAGCGTGCGCCTCAATCAGAGCGCGCAAGGCGCGATCGCGATCGACAGCACTTACCTGACGCTCGAGCAGGTCGTCGACACGATGGCCAAGCTCATCGCCGAAAAACTCGGAGCCTGACGCACCATGCCGCACACCACCGACCATCTCGCCATGCGGCCGTTCTACGCGTTCTTCCACTATTGGATGGCGCAGTGGCACTCGATGTGGTTCCGCGGTGAAGTGGCCGGCACGGAGAACATTCCCGTCGCCGGGCCGTTCTTGATCGCGTCGAATCACGCCAGTCACCTCGATCCGCCGTTCGTCGGCTGTCAGGTGCCGCGGCAGATGCGCCCCTTCGCCCGCAAGACGCTGTGGAGCGGCAAAGTTTTCAGCTGGTGGCTCGACCAAGTGGAGTGCATCCCCGTCGATCGCGACGGCGGCGATGTCGGCGCCATTCGCAAAGTGCTGCAGGCGCTGCACGAGAACCGCGGCATCATCCTCTTTCCCGAGGGCACGCGCTCGCCCGACGGTCATCTCCAAAAACCGAAGGCCGGCGTCGGCCTCATGGCGTGCAAGACCGGCGTGCCGGTCGTGCCCGCGCGCATCTACGGCTCGTTCGAAGCCTTCGGCAAAGGCGCCAAGGTCCCGCAGTTCGGCACGCGCGTCGACGTCGTCTTCGGCCCGCCGATCACCGCCGCGGAATACGACGATCCACGCGCGGGCAAAGAGCGCTACCAAATCGCGAGCGACCGCATCTTCGCCCGCGTCGCCGCGCTGCCGCGTCCGCGCTACGCGGTGATTTGAAGGTGCGCAGGCGTCTCGCCTGCGCCGGCCGATGCAGGCGAGACGCCAGCGCCACTTCCGTTTCGGAAAACCGCACCGACTCGTGCCGCCCCGATTACGCGCTCGCCGGGCGCAGCGTTTGCGTCCTTGTTCGGCCCGCCCCCTTGAGACTCGTCGCTCCACGCCTGGTCTGCCTCTGGTTGTTCGTCTGCGCCGTGCGCGCGCAGGCCGCCCCCGCACCGCCGCCGCCCGACCCGCACCGCACCGGCACGCCGTTTCTGCGCACGTGGACGGGCGAGGATTACCGCGCCGCACCGGTCAACTGGCACATCCTCCAGCGGCCGCAGACCGGCTTCATCTACGTCGCCAATAACTACGGCGTGCTCGAATTCGACTCCGCCTCGTGGCGCCTCGTCGAGTTGCCCAACGAGGGCCGCGCACGCACCCTCGTCCTCGACGCCGCCGGGCACGTCTGGGCCGCCGGCGACGACATCGTGCGACTCGAGCCGGATGCGAACGGTCTGCTGCAAGCGCGCTCCCAACTCGCGCGGTTGCGGCCCGACGCACGCGAAATCGGCAGCATCGGTTTCGCCACCGCCAACCGCGAGTTGGTCGCGTTCGCGAGTCCGCGCGCGCTGTTTGTTTTTCCCACCGTCGGCGACGCGTTCGCGCTCGAGCCGTCGGCCGCGATCACGAGCCTCTGGACCGCCAACGAGAGCGTGTATCTCGCACTCAGCGGCGGCGAAGTTCTGCGCTTGCGTGATCGCCAACTGCAGCCGACCGATCTGCCGCTGACCGTCGCAGGGACGCGCCTCGGCACCAACCGCATCGTCTACCATGCGCTGCCGACGGTCGATGGCCGCTGGCGATTCGCGACCAATCGCGGCGTGCTCACGTCCGCACCGGGCGCGTCCCAGGCCACGGCCACTTTTCTGGCCCCCGCGGACCTCTCGGGCGAAGGCCAGATCACCGCCGCGGTGCTCCTCGCGAACGGCGGCTACGCTTGCTCGACCGCGCGCGAGGGCCTGTTGGTTTTCGACGCCTCCGGCCAGCTGAGCCAACGCGTCGACCGCAACGCCGGCCTCCCGGGCAATCGCATCGATCACTTGATGGAGGACACCGAGGGCGGCTTGTGGCTCGCGCAACGCAGCGGCATCACGCGCATCCAACTCGACAGTCCCTTCGCCGTCCACGGTCTCTCGCAAGGTCTGCAGGGCGGACCGCGCGCCTTGCAGCGTCACAACGGCAGCCTCTACGTCGCGCACTCCGAGGGATTGGCCCTGCTCGACGACGACGGCCGCTTCCGCGAAATCCTCGGCGTGCGCACCGGCGCCAATCGCTTCGTCACGTCCGCGGGCCGCCTGCTCGTCACGTCCGGTGCGATTCGCGAGGTGATGCCCGATGACTCGACGCGACTCCTGGCGCGACAGGTGTTGCAGCCGTTCCTCGAATCCCGCCGCGACCCGAGCGCCATGATCGGCGGCTCCACCACCGGCCTGTGGCTCTTCCGCTGGGAGGGCGAGAAGCTGACTCCGACCGGCGCCGTCAAATCCGTGCGCGGCGCGATTACGCACCTGCTCGATCGCGGCGACGGTTTCGTGTGGGCCACCAATCCCGACGGCACCGTGTGGCGCGTCGATTTCCGCGGCGGCCTGAGTCTCGATGCGGCGGCGCGCGCCTATGGCGAGAACGATGGTTTGGCTCCCGCCCGTCGGCGCGACGAGCCGCTGCTGTTCGAACTCGGCGGCGATCTCGTCGTCGGCAACGCCCAGGCGCTTCGCCGCTACGACGCCGCCGCGGATCGCTTTGTCCCCGAGACCCGCCTCGCCGGCATCGACGGCAGACAACTGGGCGTCACCGAAGCCGAGCGCGACACCGAAGAAAATCTCTGGCTGCGACTCGGCCCGCCATCACGCGCCATCGCCCGCGTCTCTCCCGACGGAGCGAACGCGTGGCGTCTCGAGCCCTTGCCGGCCAACGCGCTCGCCGG
The DNA here is from genome assembly GCA_023432225.1 of Verrucomicrobiota bacterium. GTDB lineage: Bacteria > Verrucomicrobiota > Verrucomicrobiia > Opitutales > Opitutaceae > Didemnitutus. The sequence goes on along the minus strand of JAEYUW010000043.1, from coordinate 100,621 downwards.
CCTCGTCGCCAACGGCCTTTATCCGGATCTCGCCGCGCGCACCGTCTGGCTCGCCGGCCAGGGCGTGCTGGTTTCCATCGCGCTCGACTGGCGCGCGGTGCGTCCGCCGCCGCCGCTCCACGTCGTCGTGCGTGAAGTTCGCTCCCACGACGGCACTCTGCGCGTGGACCCGAGCGTCGCGGGCACGACGCGCCAACTCGCCGCGGCGCAGGATTCGCTCACGATCGCGTTCGCCGCACCGACGTTCCAGCCCGACTACCGCGGCCGCACCATCACCCAATACCGCACGCGCCTCGAAGGCTACGAAACGGCCTGGACCGAGTGGAGCGAGGCGACGCAGCGCGATTTCACCAACCTGCCCTACCGCGACCTGCGCTTCCACGTCGAAGCCCGCGATTTGAACGGTCGAGTCAGCGCGCCGACCTCGTTCGCCTTCCGCATCGCTCCGCCGTGGTGGCTCACACCGGCCGCGTTCGCCGGGTATGGTGCGCTGCTGTTCTCGGGCGTGCTGGCGATTTTCCGCCTGCGCACCACCGCGCTGCGTCGCCGCAACACGCAGCTCGAATCCGCCGTCGCGCTCCGCACCCGCGAGCTCCACGAGCAAAACCGCGAGCTCGCGCGCCTGCACCGTCTCGAACTCGACGAAAAAACCTCCGCCCGCCTCGCCGAGGAAAAGGCGCGTCTCGAAGTGCTGCGCTATCAGCTCAACCCGCACTTCCTCTTCAACGCGCTGAATTCCGTCTGCGCGCAAATCATCCAGGACCCCGTCGCCGCGCGGAGCATGGTCGTGCGCCTCGCCGATTTCTGCCGCCTCACGCTCCATCGCCCCGGCGACGCCGAAGCCGCCATGACGCTCGGCGAGGAACTGCGCCTGCTCCGCGCTTACCTCGAGATCGAGCAGGCCCGCCTCGGCGAATTGATGAACGTCGAGATTCAATCCGACGCCGCGCTGGACGATTTCGCACTGCCGCCCTTCCTGCTCCTGCCGCTCGTGGAGAATGCCGTGAAATACGGCGCCGCCACCAGCGCGGAGCGTCTCGGCATCAAGCTGACGGTCCGGCGCGACGGCGAGCGTGGCGTCGAAATCACTGTCGCCAACACCGGTGAATGGCTCGAACCCGGTGCGCATTCGGCGCCCTCAACCGGCATCGGCCTCGAAAACCTCCGCCAGCGTCTCGATCGGTATTTCCCCGGCGCGCACGAATTCGCAACGGAGACCGCGGGGCCGTGGGTCGTGATGCGAGTCCGCCTCTACCGGCCGATCGCCTCGCGCGTCCCGCGTAGCTCGTCACTCTAAGTGCGTCGTCCGTCACCGTGCGCTTTCCTTCCTCCCCGCCGCGCTCCCACTCTCGCCCCGCGATGCGACGAATATTGCTGATCGATGACGAAGCCCCCGCCCGCGCCGAATTGCGCTGGCTGCTTTCGCCCTACGAAGGGCACACCGTCGTCGGCGAAGCCGCGACGTTCGCCCGCGCACGCGCCCGGCTCGACGAGCACGACTACGACCTGGTGTTCCTCGACGTGCAGCTGGTCGGCGGCAACGGCTTCGATCTCGTGCCGCACGTCGCGCGCGCCGCGCGGATCATTTTCGTGACAGCCTTCGACAAGTTCGCCGTGCGCGCCTTCGAGGTGAACGCCCTCGATTACCTGCTCAAGCCAGTCTCCACCGAACGCTTCGCCGTCGCGCTCGCCAAATCCACCAGCGATTCCGCCGCAGCGCCTCGCGCGGCCTTTCGCGCCGACGACACCGTGTTCATCCAGACCGACGAAGGTAAACGCTTCGTCCCGCTCGCCGACATCAGCGCCGTGTTGTCGAGCGAGAATTACTCCGACGTCCTGCTCCGCACCGGCGAGCGTCTGCTCACGCGCCGCACGATGAAGACGTGGGAAGATATTCTCCCTGCCGCGCAATTCCTCCGCGTGCACCGCCAGGCCATCGTGAATCTCGCCGCGATCGAAAATCACCGCCGCGACACCCGGGAGACGCTCGAACTCGCTCTCGTTGGCGTGAAGGCCCCTGTGCCCGTCAGCCGCAGCTTCATCGCCGCGCTCAAGCTGCACCTCGACGGAGCGGCCGCGTCGTAACTCGTCACAAAGCTGCGTCGCTGGTCACCGCCACGTCGCGTGTCCAGATTCAGGAGTGTTTCTCGGTGCCATGCACTCCGGCACCTTCCGTTTCTCCTTCGTCGCCTCGCTGGCTCGCGGCCTGTCTGGCGTCTTCGCACTCTTGGTTCTCCTGCCCTCCGTCTTCAGCCAAACGATCACCATGACCAATGGGCAAACTTTGGAAACCAGCGGCACCATCGCCGGGAGTCCATTTCAGAACTCGATCGCCTTGTATGGCGGGACAGCGACCCTTCGCGCGACCGGCGCGCTCAGCGTGGGGGGCAACATTACGGTCGCGAGCAACGGCACTCTCACCATCGACACCAACAGCTACACGATCTCGGTCGGCATCGATTCCGGCAACAATTCGCTCTCCACCAACACCGCCGGGATCGTCAAAACCGGCGCTGGCACGCTGGCCCTCAGCGGCAGGATCGCGGGCTCGTTGACGATCAACCAGGGTGAGGTGACCACCATCGGCTTTGGCACCGGCTCGTCCGCCAACATCAGCAACTCCACCCTGACCACCTCCTCATTTAGCAGCAGTATCAGCGGAGGCGTCGCGATCAACAGCGGCGGCATCTTCAAGGCCGGCGCGGCCTTCACCAGTTCCGGCTCTGGCTCCATCACCCTCGGTGGGGCTGACTCAGCCTTCGATACCAATGGGTTCGATGTCACCTTTGGCAATTCGATCAGTGGCACCGGCACGCTCAACAAGACCGGCACCGGCACGCTGACGCTCAGCAACAGCTCCCATTCCGGCGGCACCACTCTTGCCGGCGGCACGATCGCGCTGGGCGGCAGCGGCGCGCTGGGGTCCAGCGGCACCCTCTCGTTCAGCGGCGGCACGCTGAAATTCACCGCGAGCAACACCACGGACTACTCTGCGCGTTTCAGCACGGCGGCGGGCCAGGCCTACGCTTTCGACACCAACGGCCAGAACGTCACTCTCGGCACCGGACTCACCAGTTCCGGTGGCACGTTGACCAAGTCCGGCACCGGCACGCTCACCCTCACCGGCGCCAACACCTACTCCGGCACCACCACCGTCTCTGCCGGCACGCTCCGGATCGGCAACGGCGGCACCAGCGGCAGCCTCGCGAGCAACATCACCAACAACGCCACCGTCGCCTTCAACCGCTCCGACGCCCTCACCTACAGCGGCATCATCTCCGGCTCCGGCGCCGTCACCAAATCCGGCGCCGGCACGCTGACCTTGTCCGGCACGAACACCTACAGCGGCGCGACCACGCTTTCCGCCGGCACGCTCAAACTCAGCGGCTCGGCCGCCAACAGCGCGTTCACCGTCGCCGGCGGCATTCTGTCCGGCTCCGGCACGCTCGGCGCGCTCACCGTCGACAACGGCGGCACGATTGCACCCGGCAACTCGCCGGGCACGCTCCACGCCGGCGCGACCACTTTTGCCAGCGGCGGCAGTTACCTCTGGGAAATCAATAACGTCAACGGCACCGCCGGCGCCGATCCGGGCTGGGACCTCCTGGCCGTCACCGGCGGACTCACGATCAGCGCCACCAACGCCGACCCGTTCACCATCGACGTCACCTCGCTCACATCGGGCAACGCCGCCGGCCTCGCGACCGGCTTCTCCACCAACGCCAGCTATTCGTTCACGCTCGTCAGCACCACGAGCGGCATCAGCGGATTTTCGACCGACAAGTTCACCCTCGACACCTCCGGCTTCGCGAACGCGTTCGACGGCACTTGGGCGCTCGCCTTGGCCAACGGCGGCAACGATCTCGCTCTCACCTACACCGGCGCCAGCGCCGTGCCCGAACCGTCGACTTACGCGCTGTTCGCGGGCTTCGCCGCGCTCGGCGGCGCATTCGTCCGCCGCCGTCGCGCGGCGCGATGATTGGAGGTAGGGCGCGGACTCCGTTCCTCGCCGCGGCGGCGAAGGGACTCGCCGCCCTACCCTCGCGCCAGCGCCGCCGGCGTGATCTCGCCCACGCTCCGGCAACCCGCGAGCCCCATCGTCAGGTCGAACTCGGCCAACACGTTCGCAATCACTTCGCGCACGCCTGCCTCGCCCGCGAGCGCCAGCCCGTAGACGTAAGGCCGACCAAGACACACCGCACGCGCGCCCAGCGCGAGCGCCTTGAAAACATCCGCGCCACCGCGCACGCCGCTGTCGAAGAGCACGGGGATTTTTCCGTCGACCGCCGCGACGACGCCCGGCAACGCATCGATCGACGCGATCTCGCCATCGATCTGCCGCCCGCCGTGATTGGAAACGATGATCCCGTCCGCACCGTGCTGCACAGCGAGCCGCGCATCGTCGGCGTGCAGGATGCCCTTGAGCACGATCGGGAGTTTCGTGTGCTGCCGCAGAAATTCCAGATCGTCCCACGTGATATTCGAGCGCGAGTAAGTCGCGACGAACCGCGCCACCGCCGCGCGCGGCTCGGCCGACGCGAGGTTCTTCAGGAGTCCGCCCGGGAAATTCGCCTTCTGCGCCAGCGCCGTGGCGATGGTGCGCAGCGTCAACGGCGGGCGCGCCTCGGTAGGGGCGGTTGCCCCCAACCGCCCTTCCCTCACCTCGCGCATGAACACCGGATCGCTCGTATACTGCGCGATGCCCTTCCCCTCGAGAAACGGCAGATAACCGAGATCGAGATCGCGCGGCCGCCAGCCGAGCATCGTCGTGTCGAGCGTGAGCACGATCGCCTCGCACCCGCACGCCTCCGCGCGCCGCACGAAGCTGGCGACGACGTCGTTGGACTTGCTCCAATAGAGCTGAAACCAGCGCGGTGCATCGCCCATCGCCGCCGCGCACGCCTCCATCGGCACCGACGCCTGATTGGAGAAAACGTGCGGCACGCCCAGTGACGCCGCCGCGCGCGCGACCGCGAGGTCGGCCTCGCGATGCGCCATCTCCGCTACGCCGATCGGCGCAAGCAGCAGCGGCGTCGCGAGCTTGCGCCCGAACAACTCGACCGACGTGTCGCGCTGCTCGCAGTCGCGCAGCCGCCGCGGCACGATTTGCCAGCGCTCGAGCGCCGCGCGGTTGTTGGCCATCGTGCTCTCGCGCCCCGCGCCGCCCGCGATGTAGGCGAACGCCTCCGGCGCCATCGCCGCCTGCGCCGCGCGCTCCAATTCCACCGCCACCACCGGCACCCGCGGCCGCCTGCCGCCGACGCCGGCGATATAAATCTCACGCTGCCGCGAACGACCGAGGTCCGAGTGGGGTTGGCTCATGACGAACCATAGCGAAGCGCGGAGTCCATGCGATGTCGATGCCTGACGCGCCTGAGACGAACCTTGCGGCCAGAGAATCACCCTATCACATCTAATTTGGCCGACTGCTGAGTGACTGTTTCACCAACTAGCGGTCATCCGAATTCGATGCTCTGCCTCCCATGCCCCATATTCATATTCGAAAACTAATCGAAAGCCGCACAAACTATGCTGGTCGCTCATGGTCCTACGAGTTTCGTTGCATCCCGGCAACCTGCGATGAAGGCGCCGTTACCAAGACTTGTGAGCGCCTTCTTCAAGGGGTAGCGCCTGTAACGAAGGATTGGGACAACGAGAAAAATGCGGAGTGGATTTCGCGAATCTATTTTGCTGCAAAGATGATCCTAAGTTCGTCCGTAATGGCGCAGAGCCTTGAGTTCGCGTCCGCGAAGAACCTTCGGTCAGTCATTTCATATTTAGACTACTACACTGTCCTGAACACACTGCGGGCAATTATTCTTACCAATCCGCACACCGCATGGGAGAACGGCGCTCTACTAGCAACCACCCACACGAAGACAATTAACGTCGCCATGGCAATCGTAGGCCAATTCGATAAATCTACGGCCGAAAAGGCGAGCAGACATATCACCCATCTAAAAGTATTTCGGGAGCTTATCTCATACAGGGCTCCGTCTAGCGGAGATGCTTTTCAGAAACCTGATATAGACGTAATTGGCTTCTCAAGACTCTGCGCCGAAATTGCGCAGATGCAGTCGGAATTGATCGAGGTCTCAATCCTCAAGAACGCCAAAGGAACGTTTACCCTCTCCGACGAAGCAATACAGCGTATCTGCCACGTCGAAATTGATGGCATCAGCTTCTTCGATCGCGAGGACAGCTACCGAATGGGGTATTTGCAGCGAAAGTATCCACTACCTACGAACATACTGCATATCATGTCTGAAGGACACGTTGAGGACTTCTTTGGATCGTGGTGCTCCAAGCGTGAGAATGAGGACGAGAGCCTATTCAATCCTGATGAGAACTGGAGAATTTTGTTCGATGTCCCGTAAAGCTGCTTATCGATCATCGCCGACGCGGAGCTCGTGCCGCTCGTCAACTCGCTGCTCGAATCGAAGGGCGTCAGCTACGTCGCGGTCTACGTCCGGGAAAGCACGAAGTATGGCGATCTCGTGCGCGGCATCGATGTGCTCCGGAAAACCAACGCGAAGAACATCGGCGTCGGCATGAAGGAGCTGCCGCAAGGGCGGAATCCTTGAGCCGGCGGAGCGAAACCGCGGGCTGGTGAGTCGGTGGGTGTAGCGCGAGCAGGCTCGCTGCCTACGGATCAGATGCGCGCGGTTGGCGGACGGGAGATGGCGCCGCGAGGGACAGCGGCGCCCACCCTTCCAATCAGCCGGCTGGAAGCCGGTGCTACTTCAAAACCGCCCTACCTCACCGCAGCCCGCAGTTCTTCCGCGCGCGGGCGAGCGTCTGCTCGGCCACGGCGCGGGCGCGGGTGGCGCCGTCGCGCAGGACTTGCTCGACGTAGTCGGGATTCGCGGCGAGTTCGACGCGCTTGGCGCGATAGGGCGCGAAGAAATTCCAGTAGTGCTCGAAGAGCGCCTTCTTCAGGTCGCCGTAGCCGAGTCCGCCGGCGCGCAGACGATTCTCGAAATCCGTCGCGACGTCCGTCGGCGCGAAGAGCTTGAGCAGTTGCACGGCGAGGTTCTTGTCGGCATCGGGCTTCGGCTCCTGCGGCGTGCGCGAGTCCATGACGATGCCCATGATCTTTTTTCGCAGCGCCTTCTCGTCGCCGAAGATCTCGATCGTGTTGCCGTAGCTCTTGGACATTTTCTGGCCATCGAGGCCCGGGATGACGGCGAGGCTCTCGCTGATGCGCTCCTCCGGGATGACGAAGGTTTCGCCGTAGGTGTGGTTAAACTTGATCGCGATGTCGCGCGTCATCTCGAGGTGCTGCTTCTGGTCCTTGCCGACCGGGACGACGTTCGTGTCGAAAAGGAGGATGTCGGCGGCCATCAGCACCGGGTAGGCGAAGAGGCCGAAGTTGGCCTCGATGCCTTTGGCGGTCTTGTCCTTGTAGCTGTGCGCGCGCTCGAGCAGGCCCATGGGCGTGAGCGAGCCGATCAGCCAGGTGAGTTCGCAGACTTCCGGGATGTCGCTCTGGCGCCAGAAAACGGCCTTCTGCGGATCGAGGCCGCACGCGAGCCAGTCGAGGGCGATGCCGTGCGTGAACTCGCGGCGCTGTTTCGCGTCCGTCAGCGCGGTCATCGAGTGGTAATCCGCGATGAAGTAGAACGCATCGCCGCCGGCCTGCAGCTCGATGGCGGGGCGCATGGCGCCGAAATAGTTGCCGATGTGGAGTGTGCCCGAGGGCGTGATGCCGGTGAGAACTCTAGCCATTTTCGATTTTGGATTTTCGATTTTCGATTTTCGATTTTCGATTTCCCGAATCAGGCATCTCGCCCGAGAGCGCGCGGAATGGGAAGCGGAATTTGCGTCTCTGCGCTCACGGGCCCGGGCCTGCCTCGGTTACCCGCAGGCACCTCTGGCCATGAGCTCGGTTAGGCTTTTTTGCGCTCTTTGTGCTTTTTGTGGCCAATCTGCCTCGCGATCTCAGCTCAATCTCGCCGCGGTATCTGGCTGATCGTCGTGCGCGCGTGCGCGATCGTCGCCGCCGGCAGATAACCGCTGAACGGCGTGCACGGCATCACGAGCGCGCGCGGGCCGAGCAGCGAACCGGGGTTGAGGACCGCGTTGCAGCCGACCTCGGCCTGGTCGCCGAGCACCGCGCCGAATTTGCGCAAGCCCGTCCCGACTGTGCCGGAGGGCAGACGGACGGTCACCTCGCCTTGATCGAGCCGGAGATTCGAGCAGATGACGCCGGCGCCGAGGTGGGCCTTGTTGCCGAGAATGGAGTCACCGACGTAGTTGTAGTGCGGCGCCTGAACGCCATCCAGGAGCAGGCAGTTTTTGAATTCACTGGCGTTGCCCAACACGCACCCATCGCCGGCGATCACATTGCCGCGAATGAACGCACCCGGCCGAATTTCCGTCCGCGCGCCGATCCAAGCCGGCCCGATAATTGTGGCATAAGGCGGCAGCTTGACCGAGCGATCGAGCCAGACCTTGCCCTCGATGTGCACTCCGGGCGGCAGCGACAGCGCCAGATGGCCGAACTCGACCGAGCCCAGCGCGGCGCCGATCTGATTGAGCCACTCCCACGGCGGCACCTCGGCCGGGAAAAACGACGCAAAGCGCGCCAGCGACGGCGGGAGGGCGAAGAACTCGGAAGCGTTCACGCTCCGAGGGATAATAAAAAAACCGCTGGAAACCAGCGGTTTTTGAAAGTGGAGCGGGCGAAGAGACTCGAACTCCAAAACCCCAACGCACAACCGCCGGTGACACAACAGAAACGAAAGGTCAGACAATGCAACGCACACAAAAACGCGCACACGTGCGCACACAGAAACGCAGTGTCACGCGTCTCTCCGATGAGGCGCTTTTCCGTCAGGCGGAGTCGTTCGCCAAGAAATTGACCGGGCTGGCCGATGGCCCTTGGTCGGCAAATTCGGTGCACGATGAGCGGCGCTTTTCCGTCGCCTACCGCTTGGGGCGCGCGATGAGCCCGGGGTTTCGCAACCGTGTTCTCAAGGAGCTTCGCTGATGAACGCACACAACAGAACTTTGGCAGGGAGGGCTTTCGCATGAGTCCGTGCGTTGCCATGCGAGATAGTGAAACGCGTTATCACAGCCCCGGGGTCGCAAGGCCCCGGGGCCTTCTTTGGGCTCGTCGCTGTCTTGGCGGAGCGAGCACTGGCCGCAATGCAGCCGACTCGCTGAAACGACGTTCGCAGGCCAGCGCGGAGCGGGAGGGTTCCCCTCTCCCTCTGGGAGAGGGGGAAGGGGCGAGAGGGCGTTTGTTGTTGGATACGCGATGCGCATTGGGCGCGCCCGGACGCGCGGCGCGGAGCGCCGCGCCCCGGGAGCGCCCTTTCCTTGTCTATACTATAACAAGTCCAGAGGAAGTAGCCGCGCTACTGTGTGCGCGACTACTTCCCGACAGTGCGGGCGTCCGCTCAGAGGCTCTCGCCACAGGCTCCCTTATGATCTGCCAGCGCCTTTCGCGGTTTGGCACGGGGCGAGCTGTGTGTGATAACAAGTCCAGAAGCCTGATTCGGCTTGGTGCGGCTGATAGACTGACGGGGACCATGCACGCCACGGCTCCCCTTCTCTACTCCGTCCCCGATGCCGCGAAAATGCTCGCTGTTTCTCGGCGAACACTTGAACGCGAGATAGCATCTGGCCGCTTTCCTCGGCCGCTGAAAATCGGGCGCTCGTCGCGCGTCAGTCAGGGCGACGTTGCGGCCTACCTCGAGAAACTTCGTGCGGAGGTGCGCCGATGATCTGCTACGTTTTCAAGCGCGGGAAATACTATTCGGGCAAGCTGCGCCTCGACCATGAGGGCCGCACGTCAATCGTTGCGCTCAAGACAACGGACCGCCGCCTTGCTATGCAGGAACTCATGCGGCTCGCGGACGAGCGGCAAAAGGAGCACATGGGCCTACTGCCTCCCCTCTCGGTTCGTAACGCTGCCAAAACGCCGCTGGCGGGCCTTCTGGCGTCGTTCATCGCGGACGCGGAGGGGCGCGGGTGCTCTGATAACACGCTGTCGAAATACCGTAACGCACTGCCCAAGCTGTTCAGTCGCTGCGGCTGGGTGGATTTACGCAGCGTAAGTGCTCGCTCGTTCTGTGAGTGGCGCGCGTCGTCGGGTCTGAAACCGAAAACGGTCAATGATCTGCTGATGTTGTCCCGCACGTTCTTTCGCTGGCTCGTGCATCAAAGGATGGCTCTCGAAAACCCGCTCGCTCACGTCGGGCGCGATAAGCGGCCCGCGCAGCAATTCCGGCGTGCGTTGTCTCCGGCGGAGGCGCAACGGCTCGTCAGTGTCGCGCCTCCGCATCGTGCGATGGTATATCTGACCATTCTCAACACGGGTCTGCGACGCTCGGAGATTCGGCAACTGCGCGTCGGTGATTTGGAACTCTCCGGCGATCGCCCCCGCTTTCGGGTGCGCGCGAGCATCTCCAAGAATCGGCGCGATGCGGTTCTCGACCTCAACGCGGACTTTGCTGCCGCTCTTCGCGGGTTCATTCCTGCGGACGCTGCGCCGTTCGCCCTGGCGTTCCCTCGGGGCGTTCCGAAGCTCCCGGCGTTTCGGGGCGATCTCAAGCGCGCGGGTATCCCGTTCGTTGATGCCTCCGGGCGTCGGGTTGACCTGCACGCGCTGCGCAACACCTACGGGACGATGCTCACGAATAGCGGCGCGGCCCCTCGTGTCGTCATGGAGCTGATGCGGCATAGCGACATCAAGCTGACGATGAAAATCTACACTGACGCTGCACAGCTCCCCCTTGCTTCGGCGGTCTCCAAGCTGCCGAAAATTACGCTGCGTAAACCCGCTCCCGGCGTGTATACAAATTTGCACACATCCGGGGGTCAGAACGGGGCGCAGACGGTCGCAAGCTGACGCACCCGGGCAATCCAAGGCAAAACTTGCAAATGGCTCATGTTGTCGCCATTAGACGCAAAGAGGCGCTTACCGTCACCGGCAAGCGCCTCTGGGAAAATGGAGCGGGCGAAGAGACTCGAACTCTCGACGTCCACCTTGGCAAGGTGGTGCTCTACCAACTGAGCTACGCCCGCGTGAGAGAGGTCGAAGTAAGGGTGCGAAAGTTTCGCCGTCAACGAGAATTTTCCAACTGTCGTGCCTCATCGGTTTTTCTCGGTAAATGCCGCTCGCCCGGACTCGCTTTCGGCGCATTTTCCCAAAAACCTTGGCACGGTTCCGGCATCCATGAAGCGACACTTGATCAGCCAACAGCACATCGCCCAGACGGTTTCCGGCGTCAGCGCCGAGGAGATTGCTGCGCACTTCAATCTCCTCCCCGAGCGCTACTTCGCCCAGACCGACGAGGCCGACGTCGCGCTGCACATCGGCATGGTCAATCGCCTGCTGCAAAACATCTCCGCCGCCGACTCCCTCGGCTCGCTGCGGCCCGTGATCGAGTGGCGCGACTTGCCCGAGCGCGGTTGCAGCGTGGCCCACGTCGTCACCTGGGACCGCGCCGGCCTGTTCTACAAGCTCGCGGGCGCGCTCAGCGTCGCCGGCCTCAACATCCTTTCCGCGCGCATCACCACGCGCACCGATCACATCGCGATCGACAGCTTCGTCGTCACCGACGCCGCGCACGGCGCGGTGCAGGACGAGGTCGCGCGCGAAGTTTTCGGCCGCACGGTCGAGTCCGCCCTCGTCGGCAACAAGGACCTCGCGCCCGCGATCCGCGCGCAGGCGGCCAAGTTCGCCGCCCCGCCCTCGTCGCTCGATGCGCCGGTCGTCGAAGTCTATCTCGAGATCGCTTCGCCGCGCGTGATCGTCGAGATCCATGCCGCCGATCGCTTCGGTCTGCTTTACCGCGTCGGGCAGGTGATCTCCGATCAAGGCTTCAGTCTCGCCTCCGCCCGCGTGCATACCGAGCGCGGCCTCGCCATCGACTCTTTCCATCTTGAGCCCGCCGATAACCGCTCGGTCGACGCCGCACGCCTCAAGCATCTGCGCGACGCCCTCGTCGCGGCGGCGGGTGCGGCATTGGCCTAGAATTCGCTCCTCAAGCGCCGGCAAACTCGTCATCTCCTCTCGCTGAGATGGAAAACGACGCCGACCCTCGCGACCTCGCCGTGCTGTATCGCATCGCCGCGCTCGCGTCCGAAGACGAGAGCGTCGCCGCCGCTGAAAACGCGCTGCTCAGCGAGCTCATGCGCGCTTTCCCGGCGGACAGCGGTTCGCTTTGCCTGCTCAACCCGCACACGGGTTACCTCGAAATCTCCAAGCACCACGGCCTGCCGACCGACACCGGTAATTTCGCCCTCAAACTCGGCCAAGGCGTCACCGGCTGGGCCACGTTGCACAAGGAGCCGCTGCTCGTCCCCGACGTCACGCAGGACCCGCGTTACATCGCGGCGCGCGCCACCGTGCGTTGCGAGATGGCGGCGCCTCTTCTCTACCACGATCAAGCCATCGGCTGCCTCAATCTCGACTCCGATCGGGCCCACGCGTTCACCGCGCACGACCTGCAACGCCTCGCGCGTTTTGCCGAGCAAGCGGGCCGAACCCTCCACCGCATCTGGCAACTCGACCGTCTGCAGCGTGAATCCGCCCAACTCGAAACGCTCGTCGAGCTCGGTCATTCGCTCGTCGCGCGTCTTGAGGAGAGCGACCTGCTCGCCACGCTCACGCGCTCCGGCCGCAGCCTCTTCGAAGCCCGACTCTGCACGCTCCACGCCTGCGATCCCTCGCAACGCATGTTCGAACTCCAGGCGTGGAGCAGCGAGCTGACCTTCTCGGACACCACGCTGCGCCGCGAGCCGTTTGCCGCCGAAGACTCGCTCATCGCGACCGCACTCCGCCTCGGAAAAGTCGTCGAATTCCAGGAGCTCAGCGGCACCACCGGTCACGGCGCCGTCGACCTGCCCGCCGACTCCGAACTTTGCTCGATGCTCGCCGCGCCGCTGCTCGTCGACGGCGCGCCGACCGGCGTGCTCGCGATCTACACGAACCGCCCGCACCGCTTCTCCGACGCGCAGAAGCGCCTGCTCGCCGCTCTCGCCAGCTTTGCCTCCGTCGCGCTGCACAACGCCCGCCTCTACGCCCGCGTCTTCCAGTCCGAAGAATCCCTGCGCAAAGCCCAAACGCTCACCACGCTCGGCCTGCTCGCCGCCGAGATCGCTCACGAGATCCGGAATCCGCTCACCGTCATCAAACTCCTCCACGGCGCGCTCGGCACTGATTTTCCGCCCGAAGATCCGCGCCGCCGCGACTTGCAGGTCATCACGGAAAAAATCGAACAGCTCGAAACGATCGTCGCCCGCGTGCTCTCGTTCGCGCGCACGCCCGGCGTGCTGCACTCGCGCTGGCAACTGGCCGGCATCATCGAGGACACGCTGCTCCTGCTCCGCGCGAAGCTCGGCCAGGCGGGTGTGCAACTGCGCTACACGCCACCCGCGCGTCCGCTGCACGTCGAGGCCAACAAGGGCCAGCTGCAGCAGGTTTTCCTCAATCTCGCGCTCAACGCGGTGCAAGCCATGCCACACGGCGGCACTCTCGGCGTCACCTGCACGGAAGCCGCCGGCGCGACTGGCCCGGTGGTGCAAATCGACTTTGCCGACAGCGGCACGGGTATCCCCGAAGCGATCCGCACGCGGATCTTCGAATCGTTCCTCTCCGGCCGCGCCGACGGCACCGGACTCGGACTCGGCATCGCACAGCGCATCGTGAAGGACCACCATGGCGAACTCACGCTCGTCAGCACCGGTCCACAAGGCACCACGATGCGCGTGACGCTGCCGCTGCGCTCGTAAGTAGCGCCGGCGTCCAGCCGGCTTCCGCCTCTGTGCCGGCTGGAAGCCGGCGCTACGCACTCTCCGCGCTCGCCTCAACTGCCCTCTCACTTTCACTCGCCCCTTCCCTCCGATGCCCTTCGCCCGCCTCGCCGCTCTGCCCGCCAAGGAAATCTTCAACGGCACCATTCGCGGCCACTACGCGCATCTCGAGCGCAGCACGTTCGGCGAGGTGCATCTTGAGGCCGACACGGTGGTGCCGATCCACCAACACCCGCACGAGCAGTTCACTTATGTGATTGAGGGCCGCTTCGAATTCACCGTCGGAACCGAGACCACCGTCCTCGAACCGGGCATGGCCGCGATTATCCCGTCCAACGCCCCACACGGCGGCAAAACCCTGACCAAGGTGCGCGTGATCGACGTGTTCGCACCCGTGCGGGAGGACTACCGCGTTTGAGCGCACGCCACACCGGACCGTCGCGTCGTTCGCGCTTTGCCGCCGCGCTCATCATGGTCGCGTGGCTCGTGGCGAGCCTGGGCTTGCTGCTCCTGTTCCGCGGCGTGCCGATCCGCCTGCGCGTGCTGCTGGTGTTTCTCGGCCTCGCCGGCCTCGTCGCCGGCATCGCCGTGTTGCGCGCGCGATTCGAGAAGTAGTCGGCGGCACGCGTCCGCAAGATAGGCGTCGCAGCGCCGTAGCGGAATTCGTCAGAATTTCGCCGCGTTATCCGCGATGGCGCAACGAAAGCCTCACGGCTTCCGCTACGCCCCCCCCCAGCAAAAACGGCCGGTGCGTGGGCCGGCCGTTTTCGGGTTTGCTTGGGGTAGCTAACGCAATGGCGGGGTGTGCCTATTCCTCGAGCTCCACATTCCAATACGCGAGGTCGAGGAAATCCTTCCACTTGTCATGGCCGTGGTTGCCGAGCACGAGCGAGATGACCGGGCGCCACTTCGGGCGGACCGGCTTTCGCATCAGCCGCATGTGCGCCTCGTGCGGGAGGCGATTGGCCTTTTTCGTGTTACACTTCACGCACGAGCACACGATGTTCTCCCACGTCGTCTTGCCGCCGTAGTGGCGCGGGATGACGTGATCGAGGTTCAGTTGCTCGCGGTCGAAAACGCTCCCGCAATACTGGCAGCGGTCGCCGTCGCGCTCGAAGACGTTGTTGCGCGTCAGCTTCAGCTCCTTGCAGGGCAGTTTGTCGAAAAACGTCAGCAGGATCACGCGCGGCAGGCGGATCGAGCGGCTCACCGTGTGCACCGTCTCGAGCGCATCGATCGGCGGATTGTAGGCCGAGAAGTCGACCCAATCCATCAACGAGAACGTCTTGAACGCGTCGTCCGTCTGGTGAACCACCTGCGCATGCCCGCGGGCCAAAAGAGCAAAGGCCCGGCGCGCACCGATGATGTTCACCGCCTGCCAAAGGCGGTTGAGCACCAACACCGGCTGATCGAGCGCGGTAAGCATGACGCCTTCTGGGTTACGGTTGTGAATAACCTCTGTCAAGCGGCACGTCCGGACTTTTGCGCGTTCAATCCGACACCGCGCACGACCAAGCTTACATGTTTCACGGTGTAGCGGAAAGCCGTGAGGCTTTCGCGCGCGACTAGCCAAACAGACGACGTGGCGACGGCCGCATTCGCCAGCGCACGCTCACCGCGTCAGCGCCGCGATCTCGGCGGCGAACACCGGATACGCCGCCGTGAGCGCCGCGCGCTCGCCCAACGTGAAGCCGCGCTCGAGGTATTCGGGCGCGACGACGCACGACACGAGTCCCCAGCGACCACCCGCTTTCAACCGCGCGCCCTGCCACGCGTCGGCCGGAACCATTTTCTGCAACGCGTGGCCCGCCGCGAGATCGTTCCCGAGCGTCACGCGCTTTCCCGCACCGTGATCACCTCCGAGCACGAGTAACTCGATCGGATCACCGGCGTGAAAGCACCACGTTTCGACCGCATCGACGCGATGGAGCGCCGAAAAGCCCTCCGGCGTGACGAGAAAATGAATCGCGGAACACGCGCGCCGCTCGCCACCCGGCACACGCAACTCCGACTCCGCCACGCGCCGAAACCAGCCGCCCTCCGTCGGCAACGGCGCGAGACCGAGGAAGCGAATGACCTCCTCGGCGCTGTGCGTTTCGGACGAGAGCGGACGTGTGGTCGGCACGAAAATTCCGCAACGACGTCGGCGCTCAGCCCTGCGGCGGCACCGCGGCCGGACGCAACGCGACTTCCTTCAGTCGCACGCCGTCCAGTTTCTTCAAAACCGTGTCCGCCACTTCCGCCGCGACGTCGACGTGCGAGTGCCCCTCGTAAATGTCGATCGCACCGACCACCGCCGCCGGCAGGCGCGTAACGCCCGCGATCTTGCCGACTAAATCGGCCGGCGTGACCTGATGCTCGGCACCGACATTGAACGACAGCGTCGTGTAGCCCGGCTCGCGACCCGTGCGCGGCTTGCGCTCGTAGCCGCGCTTCTTCGGCTTCTCGGCGGCGCGCGCATCCGAGCGCGGCTCCGAGGTGGAACGCGTTGACCTCAACACGTTCTCGTCCGCGCGCGACGCGGGCTTCGCTGCCGGCGCCGCCGCGGCGGGCGCGGGTGCCTTGAGCGCGTTGGGGTCAACACGCTCCACCTTTTCGGCCTTCGCTGCGGCGACCCAAGCGGACGGCGGCTTTACGGCGGTCGTCGCGGCCGCAGGTTTGGCCGGCGCGACCTCGTCGGACGGGGCCGGCTCCGCCGAACCGCCCTTCAGCAAATGAATCAGCGCCGACGCGATGTCGGTGCTCGCATAGCCCTGTTCGAGCAGCGCGTCGACGATGCGATCGTGCGAGCGGAACTGTTTCGCTTCGAGCACGCCCTTCAGCTTTTCGACGAACGACTCTTCCTTGGCCTCCTCGACTTCGTCGAGCGACGGAATGCGGCCGCGCGCGATCTTCAGTCGCGCATAGTGCGCCATGCTCTGGAGCTTGTAGATCTCGCGCCCGCTCACGAACGTCATCGCCACGCCGCTCTTGCCCGCGCGGCCGGTGCGACCGATGCGGTGCGTGTAGTCTTCGGCATCGTTCGGCAGGTCGTAGTTGAACACGACCTCAAGATCATCGACGTCGAGGCCGCGCGCGGCGACGTCGGTCGCGATCAGAAACTCGAAACCGCGCCGCCGGAATTTTTCCATCACGCGATCACGCTGCATCTGACTGAGATCGCCATGCAGGCGATCGACCGCGTAGCCGCGTGAGTGCAGCTGCTCGTCGAGTTCGTCGACCATCACCTTCGTCGAACAGAAAATAATCCCGTAGCGAAAATCGTGGAGATCGATCAGCCGCGTGAGCGCCTCGCCCTTGGAGCGACGATCCACCTCGTAGAAAACCTGCTCGACTTGCGGCGCGTTCGCCGCGTGCGCCTCGATGCGCACCCACGCCGGGTCGCGGCTGTAGCGCTTGATCATGTCCTGGATCAGCCGCGGCATCGTCGCCGAGAAAAACAGCAGCTGCCGCGTCTCCGGCACCGCGCTGAGAATGCGCTCGATGTCGTCGCGGAAACCCATGTCGAGCATCCGATCCGCCTCGTCGAGCACCACGACGCGCAAGCCGTCCAGCTTCAGCGAGCCACGCTCCATGTGATCCATCACGCGCCCCGGCGTGCCGATCACGATTTGCGCGCCCGCCGCGAGCCCGCGATACTGACGCTCGTAACTCTGGCCACCGTAGATCGGCAGCTCGAGCAGGCCCTTCTTGAACGATCCGAGCTTGCCCACTTCTTCGGCCACCTGCACCGCCAGCTCGCGCGTCGGACACAGCACGAGTGCCTGCACGCCACGTTTCGTCGCGTCCACTTTTTCGATCGTCGGAATGGCAAACGCCGCGGTCTTGCCCGAGCCGGTCGCCGATTGGCCAACCACGTCGCGTCCGGTGAGAGCGTGCGGAATTACCGCGGTTTGGATGGGCGATGCCTCTTCAAAGCCCATCTTATCGACGGCCTTCAAAATTTCCGGCGACAGGCCGAGTTCGCTGAACGGGCGCTTTTCCATTCTCGCAGGGTGGCCGCACCGCTCACGAAAGCACAGCGTAAACTACTTCGCGCCGGATTTGTCTTCGCACCTTCGTCACTGGCCTCGCGCCGCGAACTCCGCCGCCCAACCTATCGTCGCGACCGGCTGAGCCGTCCGGCCCCGCTTTTACGCAAGAACTGTAAACTTCCGCCCGTTCCGGAACCACACTCGCCAATCCAACCGCCTCCGCTAACCTGCGCTCAACCCCGCCCCACCATGACTCGTCGCATTTTTGTCCGGCTGCTCGTCGTTGTCACGACTCTGACATTTTTGCCGCTCGCGCTGTTGGCCCAGACTCAATCCGGCGCGATCAAGGCTGTGCGACTCAGCGGACTGGTCTCCAAAATCTCCGCCAACACGCCCGCCCCCGTGCCATTGACGGAAGGCTCCGCGCTGATCGAGACCGACACGATCACCACGGGCGCCGACTCGAGTGTCGTGCTCGTTTTCGCCAACGGTGCCTCCATCAAACTCAGCGCGAACAGCCGGCTCGCCATCGAAGAGTTCAAGATGGACCCACTCGCCGACGACATCGCGGTGGCCAACCTCGAGCGCGAACCCAAAGTCTCGAAAACGCGCCTCAACCTCGCCTACGGCGACATGGTCGGCAACGTGAAGAAGCTGAACAAGGACGGCGGCTCCGAGTTCAATATCAAAACCCCGGTCGGCGCCGCCGGTATCCGCGGCACGACGTTCCGCATCGTGATGCGCTTCGAGGCCAGCGGCCAGGTCACCTTCACGCTCAGCACGTCGGAGGGCACCGTCGCATTCACCGGCACCGTGCAGGTCGCCGGCACGGCCACCACCACCCAGGACCGCACCGCACAGGAAGTCGCCGTCGCCGACGGCCAGGAAGTCACCGCCGTCGCGACGGTCAATCCCGCCACGAACCAAATTACGAGCATCCAGGTTTCCTCGACGCAGACGATCTCCCCGGCCGCCAGCGAGGCCATCACCGCCGCGGTCACCCAGGCGATCCAGCAGGCCCAGCAATCAACCACGTTCACGCCCTCCGAGCAGCAGCAGGCGGCGCAGCAGACGAATACCACCTCGCCTCAATCCGGCGATTCGCCCAGCGGGCAGCCGAAGTCCGATCAGCAACAGCAGCAATCCACCCAGCAAACGCCGCTCGATACCACCACGCGCAGCGGCTCGGGTTGATCAGGCGGGATGGAAAAGCGGGAGACCCGCGGCCGCATAGGGGCCGCGATGGCGCTCTCGCCGCGACGTAGGTTGCCCGCTTGCGGGCAACTTCAGCAGCCTCAAACCACGGCGCCGCCCGATCGTAAGCGCAAGCGTGCAGCGCCGGATGGAAGCCGGCGCTACTTCAGCGCACCTGCAGCGTGCTGCCGTCGTATTCCAAACCGAGCGACGGGATCACGACTGCCTTGCGCGTGCCTTCCTTGCGCACGCGCCCGGCTTGCCACGCGTCGTAGCCCGTCGCCTTCGCCGCCGCGACCACCGCCTCGGCGGTTTCGGGTGCGACGTAGGCGCCGAAGCCGACGCCCTGGTTGAACGTCGCATACATCTCGCGACGCGAGATCGGACCGGCTTGCTCGAGAAATTTGAACAGCGCCAACGGCTCGCGCGGCGTCGTGATCTCGTAGACGAACGGCTCATCGAGCCGCATCAGCTTGCGCCAGCCGTGGCCGGTGACGTGCGAAACATAGTTCAGTTTCAGCCCGCGCTGCTGGCACTCGCGCACGAAATCGACGTAGATCACCGACGGGGCGAGCAGCGCTTCGCCGTAAGTGCGCGCGTCACCGTGCCCGATCGGAGTCTGGTAACCTTGCGGCAATTTCTCCGCGATCAGGCGGCACAGCGACAGACCGTTCGTCTGCACGCCGGAGCTGGCGAGGAAAACGATCGCGTCGCCGTCACGCACATCGCCCACGATGCGCAACGACTTCGGCGCGATTTTCCCGATGGCCGATCCCGCGAGGACGATCGCGCTCTTCTCGACGATGCCGCGCAAGGTCGGCGTCTCGCCACCGCCCCAGACCGCGCCGGATTGCCGGCAGCCCTCGGCCCAGCCATCGACCAGCGCCTGCATGCGTGCCGCGTCAGAAAACCACGCAGACTCGCCCACCGCCGCGTGCATCGCCACCGAGATCGGCAACGCACCGCACGTCACGAGGTCGTTCACGATCGTCGCGACGGTATCGATGGAGATTTCGCGGTAGAAATTCTTTCCGGTCTGCGCGTAGACGGCGTCGGCGACGAGATTCTTGGTGCCCAGGCCTTCTTCGACGTGCGCGAGGTAGTGATCCTCCGCCTCCATCAGGTAGGCGCTCTCGCCGCGCGTGCTTGCTGGTTCCGCGTAGCCGTGCCCTTCGAGCGCACCCGCTGTTGTCTTCGCCGCGCGCTGGCAAGCCCGCTTGAACGCGTCGAGTTGGTCGTAGTTAACGCCGGAGGATTCGTAAGAGAGACTCATCGGAGGTGGCCCACGGAATACACGGAACACACGGAAACGTTCGAATTCATTCTGTGTGTTCCGTGTATTCCGTGGGCAAAAAATCAGTAAGCCCGGCCTTCGGCTTTTTCGAAATAGTTCACGTAGGCCTGATTCGCGACGCGGTAGCCGCCGGGCGTCGGATACTTGCCGGTGAAATACCAGTCGCCGGTGTGATTCGGCAGCGCGCGGTGCAGGCTCTCGATCGATTGGAAGATGATCTGCACCTCGCCCTTCCACTCAGTGCCCTTCGGGGTGACGAGTTCGGTGATCTTCTTCGAAACCTCCTCGGCCGTGAACGGCTCGTAGATTTTTCGCACGTGGTTCACCGGCTCGGCGGACGGCGTCTCCACCTCCGCGCGACACAGCCGATAAACCTCCTCGATCAACGCCTGCTGGCCGCGCTCCTTGAGCAGCGCGATCGCGGCTTCGAAGGCGATGAATTTGCCGACCTCGGACATGTCGATGCCGTAGCAATCCGGGTAGCGGATCTGCGGCGCGGTCGAGGCGATGACGATTTTCTTCGGGTTAAGTCGGCCGAGAATGCGCAGGATCGAGCGGCGCAACGTCGTGCCGCGCACGATCGAGTCGTCGATGCACACGAGATTGTCCTCCGGCGCGACGATGCCGTAGGTGACGTCGTAGACGTGCGACGCGAGATTGTTGCGCCATTTTTCCTGGCCGATGAACGTGCGGAGCTTGGCGTCCTTCGACACGATCTTCTCGCCACGCGGCCAGTTGCGCAAAATGAGATCGTCCACCGCGGCTTCATCGAGCGTGCCGGCCTTCGCACGGTCGAGCAGATCCTGCTTCACTTCGGCGCGACGGCGGAAACGCAGCTCGCTCATCAGGCCGAGATACGCGACTTCGGCCGTGTTCGGCACAAACGAGAAGATCGTGTGCTCGAGATTGCGGTCGATGGCCTTGAGAATCGGCTCCGCGAGTTCGGCGCCGAGCGCCTTGCGCTCGCGGTAAATGTCCGCGTCGTTGCCGCGCGAAAAATAGATGCGCTCGAACGTGCACTGTGAACGCGGCAGCGCGGTCTTCACGCGCTCGACGCGCACCGTGCCGCGCTTTTTCACGACGACCGCGGTGCCGGGCTCGAGTTCGCGCACTTCGGAAGGCTGGCGCGCAAAAACCGTGCACAGCGGCGCGCGCTCCGAGGCAAACGCCACCACCTCGTCGTCCTCGAACCAGTGACACGGGCGAATGCCCGACGGATCGCGCGTGACGAACGCATCGCCATTGCCCAACGCGCCGATCAGTGTGTAGCCGCCGTCCCATTGCGCCGACACCTCGCGCAGCACCCTCGCCGGATCCATGTCCTCGCTGATGCGGCGCGAAATCTCCGTGCCGCTGAGATCGCCGCGGGTTTTGAAGGCCCGATAAAGTTCCTCGTGATGCTCATCGAGTCCGTGCCCGAGCATCTCGAGCAGCGCCTGCGTGTCGGTCGCGAAGATCGGATGCTGGCCGGTCGCGGTCAGGGCGGCGTTGAGCACCGCCGTGTTGGTCATGTTGAAATTACCCGCGAGGACCAGATTGCGCGTCGGCCACGAGCTGCGGCGGAAATACGGGTGACACGCGCTGAGATTGTAGCCGCCCGACGTGCCGTAACGCAGATGCCCGAGGTAGAGTTCGCCGCAGAAATCGAAGTTTTTCTTCGCGGTGTCCGGAAATTCCGGATGCACCGTGCCTTCGCCCACCAGCTGATTGTAGCGCGCGATCATCGGCTGGAAAATCTTGTCCAGCGGGTTCGACTCCACGTTGCGCTCGCGGAACATGTAGGGCTCGCCCGGCGGCACGTCGAACTTCACGCACGCCACGCCGGCGCCGTCCTGCCCGCGATTGTGCTGCTTTTCCATCAGCAGGAACAGCTGGTAGAGGCCCCAGAGCGGCGAACCGTATTTCTCCTGGTAATAGGAGAGCGGCTGTTTGAGCCGGATCAGGGCGATGCCACATTCGTGGGAGAGAAATTCGCTCATCGGGTGGGAGAGCGTAGAGTTAGTGCGACCGCGAATTGGTCAACGGCTTTCTCGGTTTCGCGCGTCAAACGAACGTATGCCTTCGGTGGTGGAGCGGATTGACCTCAATCCGCTCGGAGCGCGCTGAGGTCAACGCGCCCCACCCGCGCCGCATTTCGCCCCACCGGCACAGTTTGACGCGACAAACTGTGCTGTGCCGGTTCCGCCGCTTGACGCCGTCCGCGGCACGGCAACCCTGCCTAGACTCATGCTGACGCTCCGCGGTTCGCCCGCCCTCTCGAACTTCCGCCTCCAGAAGCTGCTGCAAGACCTCACGGCCGCCGCCCTCCCGGTGCGCGCGATCGCGACGGAGTTCGTGCACGTCGTCGAGACCAACGCCGACCTCACGTCCGCCGAGCACGACGTCCTCGAAAAAATCCTCACCTACGGTCCGAGCCGAGCCGCCGAGAGCGTCAGCGGCCTCACGGTCGTCGTCGCCCCGCGACCCGGCACGCTGTCGCCGTGGTCGTCCAAGGCCACCGACATCGCCCACATCTGCGGCTTGACCAAGATCGCCCGCATCGAGCGCGTCACCTCATTCACCTTCGCTTTCGAAGCCGGCTACTCGCTACCCGCTACTCGTTACCCGCTACTACACTCGCGCATCCACGACCGCATGACGCAGGTCGTTTTCCCGGACGTCGCGTCCTGCGCCGCGCTCTTCCGCCACGAAGCGCCGCGTCCGCTCACGAGCGTCCCCGTGCTCGCGCAGGGCCGCGCCGCTCTCGTCACCGCGAACAAATCCCTCGGCCTCGCGCTGGCCGAAGACGAGATCGATTACCTCGTTGCCGCCTTCACGAAACTCGGCCGCGACCCGCACGACGTGGAATTGATGATGTTCGCGCAGGCGAACTCCGAGCACTGCCGCCACAAAATCTTCAACGCCTCCTGGGAAATCGACGGACAGCCGCGCGACCGCTCGCTGTTCCAGATGATCAAGAATACCTATCAGCTGCACAGCGACGGCATCCTGTCCGCCTACAAGGACAACGCCGCCGTGCTCGTCGGCTCGAAAGGTGGCCGCTTCTACGTCGACCCGGCGACCGGCGAATACGCCGCGCACGCCGAGGACATCCACGTGCTCTGCAAGGTCGAGACGCACAACCACCCGACCGCGATTTCGCCCTTCCCCGGTGCCGCCACCGGCTCCGGCGGCGAGATCCGCGACGAAGGCGCCACCGGCCGCGGCGCGAAGCCCAAGGCCGGCCTCGTCGGGTTCACCGTCTCGAACCTCAAGCTCCCCGGCGCCGTGCAGCCGTGGGAAAAAGATTTTGGCAAACCCGGCCGCATCGTCTCCGCGCTCGACATCATGATCGAAGGCCCGCTCGGCGGCGCCGCGTTCAACAACGAGTTCGGCCGCCCCGCGATCAACGGCTACTTCCGCACGTATGAAGCAGCAGTCCCCGCCGCGTCGGTAGGGGCCGTTGCCCCCAACGGCCCTTCGTCCGAACTCCGCGGCTACCACAAGCCCATCATGCTCGCCGGCGGCCTCGGCAACATCCGCGCCGACCACGTGAAGAAGGGCGCCATCAACCCCGGCGACAAACTCGTCGTGCTCGGCGGACCCGCGATGCTCATCGGCCTCGGCGGCGGCGCCGCCAGCTCGATGGCGACCGGCGCGGGCGCCGAGGATCTCGATTTCGCCTCCGTGCAGCGCGACAACGCCGAGATGGAGCGCCGTTGCCAGGAAGTCATCGACCGCTGCTGGGCGCTCGGCGACGCCAACCCCATTTCGTTCATCCACGACGTCGGCGCCGGCGGCCTCTCGAACGCGCTGCCCGAACTCGTCAACGACGGCGGCCGCGGCGGCCGTTTCAATCTCCGCAAAGTCCCCAACGACGAGCCGGGCATGAGCCCGCTCGAACTCTGGTGCAACGAGTCGCAGGAGCGCTACGTCCTCGCCGTGCCCGCCGACCGCATCGACGCCTTCGCGAAGCTCTGCGAGCGCGAGCGCTGCCCCTTCGCCGTCGTCGGCGAAGCCACCGAGGAAAAGCACCTCGTCGTCGAAGACCCGCATTTCAAGAACCAGCCCATCGACCTCCCACTCGATGTTCTGCTCGGCAAGCCGCCGCGCATGCACCGCCAAGCCGCCACCGCCACGCGCGCGCTGAAGCCGCTCGCGCTCGGCGACGTCACGCTGGCCGAAGCGATCCGCCGCGTGCTCTCCCACCCGACCGTCGCGGACAAGACCTTCCTTATTTCGATCGGCGATCGCTCGGTCGGCGGACTCATCGCGCGCGACCAGTTCGTCGGCCCGTGGCAAGTCCCCGTCGCGGACTGCGGCGTCAGCGTCGCCGCGTTCGACGTCACCACCGGCGAAGCCATGGCCATGGGCGAACGCACACCCGTCGCGATCAACAACGCCGCCGCGTCCGCCCGTCTCGCCGTCGGCGAAGCGCTCACCAATCTCGCCGCCGCGCAAGTCGGCGCGCTCGGCAAGGTCAACCTCTCCGCCAACTGGATGGCTGCGCCCGCCGTCGGCAGCGACGGCGCCGATCTCTACGCCGCCGTGCAAGCCGTCGGCATGGAGCTCTGTCCCGCCCTCGGCATCACGATCCCCGTCGGCAAGGACTCCATGAGTATGAGCACCGTCTGGAAAGACGGCGCCGCTGAAAAGCGCATGACGGCACCCGTCTCGCTCATCGTCTCCGCCTTCGCCGCCGTCGAAGACGTCCGCCTCACGCTCACGCCGCAGCTCAAGACGAGCGCTCAGCTTTCAGCGATCAGCGGTCAGCCAGAGCAGGACACCGTTCTCCTCCTCGTCGACCTCGGCCGCGGCCAAAACCGTCTCGGCGGCTCTCTGCTCGCTCAAGTCCTCAACCAGACTGGCGCCGACGCGCCCGACGTGGACCGCGCCGAAGATCTGAAGAATTTCTGGAACGTCATCCAGCAACTCGGTCGCGAGCAAAAGCTCCTCGCCTACCACGACCGCTCCGACGGTGGCCTGCTCGCCACCGCCGTCGAAATGGCTTTCGCCGGCCACACCGGCATCGAACTCGATCTGCCCGCCGCCGCCATCAAGCTCAGCGACAACGCGCCGAGCGTCTTCGGCCAGCTCTTCGCCGAGGAACTCGGCGCCGTGCTCCAAGTCCGCCAGTCCGATCTCGATCACGTCGTCCTCGCCCTGCGCTCACACGGCTTCAAGGCGTGCACGTCCATCATCGGCAAACTCAACGCGCAGCACCGCGTCGTCATCAAGCAGGCCGGCCGCGTGCTCTACGACGAAGATCTCTTTGCCCTCCGCGCCCTCTGGTCCGACGTCACCCGCCGCATCCAGGCGCTCCGCGACAACCCGGCGTGCGCCGAACAGGAATTCCAGCTCAAGCTCCAGCGCGACAATCCTGGCATCAGCCCGAAGCTCACATTCAGCGTTCAGCCGTCAGCGTTCAGCTCTCAGCGTTCGGTTTCGCGGCCGAAAGTCGCGATCCTGCGCGAACAGGGCGTCAACGGCCAGGTCGAGATGGCCGCTGCGTTTACGCGCGCCGGCTTCACCGCCGTCGACGTGCACATGACCGATATCCTGAGCGGTCGCGTGTCGCTGCGTGACTTCCGCGGCCTCGCGGCGTGTGGCGGCTTCAGCTACGGCGACGTCCTCGGCGCCGGCGAAGGTTGGGCGAAGAGCATTTTGTTTCACCCGAAAGCGCGCGACGAGTTCGCCGCGTTCTTCGCCCGCGAAGACGCCTTCGCCCTCGGCGTGTGCAACGGCTGTCAGATGATGAGCAATCTCCACTCGCTCATCCCCGGCTCCGACCACTGGCCGCATTTCGTGCAGAACAAGTCCGAGCGCTTCGAGGCGCGCTACGTCTCGCTCAAGATCGAGCCAAGCCCGAGCGTGCTCTTCCGCGGCATGGAAGGTTCGGTCATCCCCGTCGTCGTCTCTCACGGCGAAGGCTTCACCGAGTTCAAGAGCGGCGACGCCGCACGCGCCTGCAGCGAGTCCGGTCTCGTCGCCGCGCGCTACGTGGACAACTTCCACGCGCCCACCGAACACTACCCGCTCAACCCGAACGGTTCGCCCTTCGGCATGACCGCGCTCACGACGACGACCGGCCGCGTGACAATCATGATGCCTCACCCCGAGCGCACCACGCGCACGCTGAACCACAGCTGGGCCCCGGCCGGCTGGGGCGAAGAGAGCCCGTGGATGCAGCTGTTCCACAACGCCCGCGCGTGGGTCGGTTGAGGATCGAATTGAAGTTTGCGCGACTTGAATCACACCGGCTTCCAGCCGGCAAAGTAGCGGGAGCTTCCAGCTCCCGTTTTTCCGATTGGTAAGACGCGGGAGCAGGATGCTCCCGCCACTTCAGAAATTTGCGCAGACGCGCGCCGCAAACTCCGCCTTGCCACGTGCGGTGCGGCACAGTTGATTCGCCGGACCCTCTTGGGCCGAGGGCTGCTTTGCCATGGCCCCAAGACTCTCTGACGAAAATAAAATCGGTTACCTGATTCAGGACGGTGAACTCACCCGCGGTCCCTTCTCGATCGAAGGCCTCGAGTCGCTCGTCTATCTCGGACAAATTACGCCGGAGACACTGATTCGCCGCGAGGACGAGCCTGCCCTCGTTCCCGTGCGGTCCACCGCACTGCGGACACGCCTTTTTCCCAAGCTCGTCGAGCGCACGGCACCGACCCGGTGGGAGAAGCCGGGTCAGGCGACAAAACCCGCGACAACGCAGTCGCGCAACCCACTCGCGTTCGGCGCGGCGAAGTTCGAGCGCGTAAACAGCACGCCCGGCGCGGGGCACGCCGTCGACGTCACGACGATGCTCGAGGAAGTCCGCCAGATGGAGCGCGATGCCGGCCTGGATATGGTCGAACCGGACCGCTTCAAGGTGTCGCGCCGCACCAAGGATTTCTGGATCATGCTCGTCGTCGGCAACGCGCTGCTACTCGGCGGCGGCATCGCGATGCAAAGTCTCACCAGTCTCGTCTTCGCCATCGGCGGTATGGGCCTGTTCACGTTCGGTCTGCTCTGGTCGATGTATGGCGTGATGGACCGCTACTAAACGCGGCCGACATCGCAGCTCGTGGAGGGCGCGGCTCCTGCCGCGCCGCGAAGGTCGAACCAGGCTGCGTCGCGTCCACGCGACAGCGCGGCAGGAGCCGCGCCCTCCAACAACCGAGCTGACGTTCACGTGACGAGCCCTGTCCCCGCCCACCGGAAAATCCCCGGGCGTGAGCCGTTCATAAGCTGGCATTCGCGTTTGTGATAACACGCGCCGCTCGTCGTGCCGCGATTGCTTATGACAATCGCGTGCCTTTGTTCGGAGTCACCCCACGATGCAGCTCGCCCCCACGCTCACGGAAGAGATCGATGCGTTGCGCCAGACCGTGCGCGACTTCGCCGCCAAGGAAATCGCCCCGCGCGCCGCCGCGATCGACGAGAAAAACGACTTCCCGCACGACCTCTGGCGCAAGCTCGGCGACCTCGGCCTGCTCGGCATCACCGTCTCCGAGCAATTCGGCGGCAGCGGCATGGGCTACCTCGCACACCTCATCGCGATGGAGGAAATTTCCCGCGCCTCCGCCTCGGTCGGCCTCGCCTACGGCGCGCACTCCAATCTCTGCGTCAACAATCTCTTCCTGAACGGCAACACCGAGCAGCGCGCGCGCTTCCTGCCGAAATTGTGCTCGGGAAAATTCGTCGGCGCGCTCGCGATGTCCGAGGCCGGCGCCGGCTCCGACGTCGTCGGCTCCATGGCGTGCACCGCCGTGAAAAAGGGCGGACGCTGGATCGCGAACGGCACGAAGATGTGGATCACCAACGGCCCCGACGCCGACGTGCTCATCGTCTACATGCGCACCGCCTCGAAGGAGGCCGGCTCGAAAGCGATGACTGCGTTCCTCGTCGAGAGCGGCATGAAAGGATTCAAGACCGCGCAGAAACTCGACAAACTCGGCATGCGTGGCTCGAACACCTGCGAACTCGTCTTCGAAGATTGTGAAATTCCCGAGGAAAACGTGCTCGGCGAAGTGAACGGCGGCTCGCGCGTCCTGATGAAGGGCCTCGACACCGAACGCTGCGTGCTCTCCGGCGGACCGCTCGGCATCATGCAGGCCGCAATGGACATCGTGCTGCCCTACGTCCACACGCGAAAACAATTCGGCTCCGCCATCGGCACCTTCGGCCTCATGCAGGGCAAGATCGCCGACATGTATGTCGCACTCCAAAGCGCCCGCGCCTTCAGCTACCAAGTCGCCCGTGCGCTCGACGCCGGCGCCGGCCGCGCCGCGCGCAAAGACGCCGCCGCGTGCATCCTCTACGCGTCGGAGTGCGGCGTGAAGGTTGCCCTCGAAGCGATCCAGGCGCTCGGCGGCAACGGCTACATCAACGACTACGCCACCGGCCGGCTGCTGCGCGACGCGAAGCTCTACGACATCGGCGCCGGCACGAACGAAATCCGCCGCATCCTGATCGGCCGCGAGCTCTACAACGAGACGGCTTGAAGTAGGGCCGGTCTTTGACCGGCCCAAGACACGTTCGCGAATGCGATATTGGCGAGCAATGGTCGTATGGGCCGGTCGCAGACCGGCCCTACGCACGCCGCCGTCGTTCACAGGCCGATCACTGCGCCGCCCCAAAGGAGGCTGCGCGCTCGCGCGCAACTTTACCCACGAGCATATCCCGGGCGTAGCGGAACTCGTCAGAATTTCGCTACCCCGATGCCGCGAAAGTCTCACGACTTCCGCTACGTTCGGAATCACGCCGACGCCGAACAACTCACGCGTCCGCCGCCTTCGCGCTCGCGACCGCATTCTCCCCGCGCAGCTCGCGTTCGATCCAATCGCGCAATTTCACCAGACCCTCGCGGCGTTGCGGGTGGTCGCGGCGCATCGTCTCGAGCAGCTTGATCGTCGCGACAGCATAATCGAGCGGCGTCGCGCTCGCCATCTTCGCCAGCTCGAACGGATTGATCTCGCCGTTGCGGATCATCTGCCGCGCCTCCTGTTCGAGTTCGTTCGTCGAACCGCCGAGCGCACCGGCATCGCCCTTGCCCTTCGAAAAGCCACCACCGCCCCCGCCGCCACCGCCGCCGTCCTTGTCGCTCGACGCACCTTCGGTCTTGCCGCGCGGCTGACGCTCGATTGCTCCCGGATACATTTTGCCGTCGCGGCCTTGCACCGTGAGGACCTCGGGAATGCGCCCAGCCTTCACCATCTGCTGCCGGCAACCGCGCACGAGTTCGGCCGAAACCTTGCAGATCTCTGCGAGCGCGGCGTTGGCCAGCTCGGGCCACTCTTCGAGCGCGATCTCGACCGCGTTGCGCTTGTCGCCGTTCGTGCGATAGACGCCATTGGTCGCGTTGGCGCCGAGCGCGTGGCGCAGCGCCTCCGTGCGGCCGCCGGGCTGCACATTCGCGGCGATCGCCGGCGTGCCGTTGCGCTTCGTCGCGAGGAAGCGATGAAATCCGTCCGCCAGCCAGTAGACGCTGCCGTCGAAATACACGTCGATCGGCGGGAACACCGTCCCGCGCGCCATTTCCTCCGCGTAGCTTTCGACCGCGTCGTCGTTGGTCCGGAGCCGCGCCTGCGTGCCGCCGAAGATGTTGATCTTATCGAGAGGAATTTCCTGGGACTGCGATTGCATGAAAAAGGGCGCCGTTTTTGCCGGCGACCACGGCCTCCGCACAAGGGCAAAGGCTCGTGCACGCCAAATTTTCCCGCGTGCAACTCCGACAGCGGTGCGTTCCCGAGCGCCGCACACACTCGCGGCTTCCGTCGCGCCCACCGACGCGTAACGTAGTCGCGTCATGCGCTGTTTCACCTGGCTCGTTCTGTCCGCCGCTGCCGTTTCCGCCCGCGCCGCGCCGCCGCTGCCGCTCGATGGCTTCTCGGACTGCATTCATCATTGGCAGAATTCGCACCACACGACCGACTACCCGCGGCTCGCTGAGGACGACGTGCGCGGCATCGCCGACAACATCCTGCTCTACCAACGCGCCAACGGCGGCTGGCGCGAGAACGAGGACCCGCTCCGCATCCTGCCCGAGACGGAACAGCGCGCGATCCTCGCCGACCGCACCAAGACCGACACCAGCCTCGATAACCGCAACACGTGGCCGCAAATCGCGTATCTCGCCGGCGCATTCGAGTTGACCGGCGACACGCGCTATCGCGACGCCGCGTTGCGCGGCCTGGATTTTCTGTTTTCTGCGCAACACCCGAGCGGCGGCTTCCCGCACTCGTTTCCGAGCACCGAAGGCTACCGCCCGCACCTGACGTTCGCGGACGACGTATTGCCGGACGTGCTACGCTTCCTCCATCAAGTCGCCGCGAGCAAGCCGCCCTACGCTTTCGTCGACCCCGCTCGACGCGAACGAGCCGCCTCCGCCGTGGCGCGCGGCAACGCCTGCATCCTCCGCCTGCAGGTTCGCCAAGGCGAACGCCGCACGATCTGGGCCGGTCAATATCACCACGCGACGCTCGCACCGGTCGGCGCGCGCAGTTTCGAACTGCCCGGACTCGTCTGCCGCGAAAGCGTCGCCGTCGTGCGTTACCTGATGAGCCTCGAGCGTCCGTCGCCCGAAATGGTCGAAGCGGTGGATGCCGCCGTCGCGTGGTTTCGCGAGGCCGCGATCTCCGGTCTGCGCTACGAAACGTTTCCCGCCGAGCCGGTGAAATATCAGTGGCACACGAGCACGACCGATCGACGGACGGTCCCCGATCCCGCGGCGCCGCCGCTGTGGGCGCGCTTCTACGATCTGGAGACGAGCCGGCCGTTCCTCGCGAACCGCTCCGGCCAGCGCGTAGCCACCCTCGCCGAGGTCGAGCGCGAACGCCGCACCGGCTACGATTGGTATGGCTCGTGGCCGGTCGCGCTCCTCGAACGCGATTATCCGGCTTGGCGCGCACGGATCGGTCGCTGAAGGCTTCGCCGGCGCCTGCGTTATCGCGGCTCGAATCGTTGAACCGCCCGGGCGCGCCTCGGTCGCCGCCAGGGACGGAGCCGACCACCTTTCGCACGACGCGGAGAGCGGAGAGCGGCGCGTTACGCGACGTTGAACTTCACGATCTGGTTCGCTTCGCGGTGGTTCGTCCAGAAATCCACGCCATCAAATCCCAGCCCGCGGGCAGGGAAACCGATGCGGGCGACGTCCTCGCACTTCCACGTCTTCGCATCGCAGCGCTCGAGAAAATACTCGTTCGACTCCTCGTCCGTCGTCGTCGCGAGCCAGAACGCCCCGCGCGCGAAACAGTGCCCGACGATCGGGTGCGGCGTCCGGATCACGCGACCAGCGGCGCCATTCGCGCCGATCGAAATCAGTTTCTGCGGATACCACTGGCTAAGCACCAGTGACACGCCGTCGTCCGAGAGGTGCGAACCGAGGCCATCGGGACATGATAGGCTGAAGTCCGGATCAAAGCCCTTGCCCGGCCACACGCGCCGAATGCGGCGCTCGTCCACGTCCACGGCATCGACGCCGCACACTACATAGAGCGCGCCGTCGTGCTTGGTGGTGCCCCAGATGGTGTCGTTGCCCGGCACGACGCATTCCCAGGTAACCTTCATCGTCGCGCGGTCGACGGCGTAGAATTTTTTCGTGTGGCGCGAGCTCAGCCAGAGCGTCGACCCGTCGACGTAGAGCGCTTGCGGTTTCGGAAAGGGCGAATCGAGGCGTTGGAGTTCGACGATGTTCTTCATGCCGCGGTTTTCTTAGCGGAGCGGCGGACGAAGGAAAGCGCCAAGCCGGCGTATGGCTCAAGAGCAGCCGCACTGTGCCGGGCATCCGCGGCGAAAGAAGCCGGCGCCGCCGCACATCGTTGGGCCTCACCTCGTGTGAGGCCTAGGTTTCGGGCGCGGCAGGCGTCCCGTTCGCGGCAGGCTCGACGCAAGGTCGAGCCCTACAAGAGAGGTGTGCACACTCGGTTCCGCAAACCGAACGCCTGCGCTACGCCAGACATGTTTTCGCTCGCGCGGCCAAAAACGTCCGCCAACACTGCGCGCCCGATGCTGAATTACCTCTGGCTCGCCCTCGTCACGCTGGCCGTGCTCATCGGCGCCGCGACCGGCCGGCTCGCCGAAGTCACGTCCGGCGCGTTTACCATGGCGGAGACCGCCGTGATGAAAATCGCCCTGCCGCTTGTCGGTGTGATGGCGCTGTGGCTCGGCCTCATGCGCCTCGCCGAACGCAGCGGCCTCGTGCAAGTGCTCGCGCGCGCGCTGCGCCCCATGATGAAGTGGCTGTTTCCCGACGTGCCTGCCGATCATCCGGCGCAAGGCTCGATGCTCATGAACATGGCGGCGAACATGCTCGGCCTCTCCAACGCCGCCACGCCACTCGGCCTGCGCGCGATGCGCGATCTCGAGTCGCTCAACAAGACTCCGGGCACCGCGACCGACGCGATGGTGATGTTCCTCGCGATCAACACGAGCAGCATCCAACTGATTCCCGCCACCGCGATCGCCATTCTCGCGGCGCAAGGGTCGAAGGATCCGACCGCCATCGTCGGCACGGCGCTCATCGCGACGACTTTTTCCACCATCGCCGGCATCAGCGCGGTCAAGTGGCTGCAAAACTGGCGCGCCTTCCGCGCCACCACGGACCACGCGGCGATGCCCAGCGCCGCGGCGACCGCCGAACCGGAGGCCGTCGCGCTGCCCGAGCCCGCTCCGCTCACTGGCGGAGGGAAAGCCACGCTCGCGCTGCTCGGCCTCGCATTCGCCGCGCTGTTTGTCTGGATCGTCGCGGCACCGCAAAGCTACCGCGACGCCGCGAGTGCGTTGCACCACGCGATCTTTCCCGCCAACGTCGCCGCGCCCGCCGCCGCGGACGCGAGCGCGACGCAAAACGTTCTTCTCCGCGCGATCGGCACGCTGTCCTTGATGGCCGTGCCGCTGATGCTGCTGTTCTTTCCGCTCTACGCGGCACTGCGGCGTGTAAAAATCTACGAAGAGTTCATCGAGGGCGCCAAGGATGGCTTCGGCGTGGCGACGCGCGTGGTGCCGTTCCTCGTCGCGATTCTCGTCGCGATTGGGATGTTCCGCGGCGCGGGCGGCATCGAGGCGATGAAGAGCTTGCTCGCGCCCGTGCTCGTGCCGCTCGGTTTCCCGCCGGACTTGCTACCGCTCGCGCTGGTGCGCCCGCTCAGCGGCAGCGCGTCGCTCGCGATGTTCTCCGAACTCGTGCAGACGACGGGCGCCGACTCGCTCGTCTCGCGCATGGCCGGCACGATCTACGGCAGCACCGAAACGACGTTCTACGTCATCGCGGTGTATTTCGGCTCCGTCGGCATCCGCCGCACGCGGCACGCGGTGGCGGCCGGATTGTTCGCGGATTTCGTCGGCATCGTCGCGTCGGTCGTGATCTGCCGGCTGATGTTCGGGTGAAAAAGTAGGGCCGGCTTCAGCCGGCCCCATTGAAACACGTTCGCGGTTTTATCGGCGAACTACGATGCACTAAGGCCGGCTGAAGCCGGCCCTACTTCACGCCTCCACGATCGCGGAAAATCCGCTGTAAACCATCCGCTTGCAGTCGAAGGGCATGTTTTTCGGGTCCATGCCCTCGCACAAAGTCGGATCGGCCATCACGGCGGCGTTCACCTTGTCGCGGTGCGCACGGGACTTGTAGGTCACGTAGGCGAACACGATCGTCTCGCCGGGCTTCGTTTTCATGAACTTCGTGAAGGGCGGACAGAACTTCGCGGTCATGTCCTCAGCGACCGCTTCGCAGTAGCTGAGCGCGCCGTGTTTCTTCCAGACTTTCGCGGCCTTGGCGGCCATCGCGCGGTATTTATCGAGGTTCTTCTTGGGAACCGGGAGGACGTAGCCGTCAACGTAGGTGGGCATGGTTTGTGGGAGGGTTGGAGGTTAGAGGGACTTTGCGGCAGGCGCCTCGCTCGTGCGCTTCAGCGTGGCGAGGCCTTTCTCGAATTCGCCACCGATCATTTTGTCCTGATTCATGAACAGGCAGAAAATTTTCCCGATGAAATCGTTTTCGCCGGACATGGTCCACGTGACGACAGTCTGCTGGCCGTTCGGCTTGAGGGTATAAACGGATTCGCACACCGCCTCGAACGGCTTGAGGAACTCGAGCTTCACGCGAACGAGTTCGTTGGGGCGGCTTTCCACGATGGTCTGCTTGCCCGCGCCGATGTCGCGGTTGCCTGACCACGATTGTGCCGCGCCTACGCCCGCGGCCGGGCCGGAGAATTCGTAGGTGGCCTTTGGGTCTTTCTCCTTCCACGGGGACCACTCGTGGGTCTGGTGCAGATCATTGAGGCGCGGAAAGAGCGCGCCCGGCGACGCGGCAATCGCAACCGAACGCTCGATGCGAAACGTGGACGGCTGAAACGCCGCGAGAATACAGATGCCGGCAACGAGGACGGCGACGACGAGGAGGATTTTTTTGATCATGACGCGGAAACAGCGAAAGGGTTCAGGTCAATCGCGCAGCGAGGAGTCCCGCGTAGGCGCGACGATGCACCCACGCCAGGTAGAGCTCGAGCGCGAGCACGACGATCGCGATGGGCAAGCCCGACGGCGCGAGGAGCAGGTGGACGAGCACGATGTTCAGGACGATCGGCGCGAGAATCACGAGCGCGAGCGGCACGAAGCGATTGAGCAGCAGGAGCAGGCCCATGGCGGCCTCGGTGCCTTTGATCAGCTCGAACAAATAGCCGGAACTGCGCAGCCCGGCGTCGAACGCGACAAGCTTCGGCGGCAGCGTCTCCGGCGGCGGCGGCGGAAACCAGTTCAACAAGCCGCCGAGACCGAAGACGAAGAACACAAGACCCAGCAGAATGCGCGCGGCGTGCGCCGAGATGCGGGCGAAACGGGAGGAGGACTCGGGTGTGGTCATGGGAGAAAAATCAGGCGCGGGAAGCGACCGCCTCGCCGACGACGCGCGTGAGACGGTCGAGGTTTTGTTCGTTGGACGGGATGCAGATCGGTGCCACGGCGTCGCGCACCGCAGCCGACGCGAAGCGCTGGAGAAAAGTTACGCGGGTCCCGGCGTGACCTTCGGCGAAGGTGGCGATCAAGTCGAAGCGCGGCTCGCTCATGTGCGCCAGCTCGATGCGCTCGGGCGTCACAACGCGAAAGACGGAAAAGTTGTCGTAGTTGCGCCCGTCCGGACCATGCATCACGTGTCGCCAGTGGCCGCCGGCGCGGGGCTCGAAGATTTCAAAGGTGTTGGTGAAACCTTCGGGGCCCCACCAGCGGGCGAGTTGATTCGCGTCGGTCCAGGCGCGGAAAACCGCCTCGCGAGCGAAAGGCAGCGTGCGGCTCGTGAACAGTTCGCAGGCGGGATCAGCGGGCAGCGGATCGGGCGTGGCAGAGGACATGGCGTGGAGGCGAGTTCGGAGCGCCGAAGCGGCGCGTTCATCCTCTCAACGAACGGCCGGCGGCGTTCCGGACAGGGTAGCGTGGATTTCGCGGGACGGCGGCAGGCTGACGTGCGAGGCCCCTCGGCGCACGGCGAAAATGCGTCAGCGCTCCCGGAGATTTTTCCCGAAGACGAGCCCCGCCACAATCTGTCCTTTCGCAGCACACTCGTTCGTCGTAGTCATGAAACCGCTTCTTCCATGACATGAGCCCCCCTGCCCTCCCGCCCACCTACATGCTTCTGTTCCGCAACTCCGGACCGGAAGTCTACGCCCACCTCTCGCCCGAGCAGCGCCAGCAACTCATCACCCGCTGGAACGATTGGTTCGAAAACCTTCTCCGCGCCGGTCAGGCCAGCGAAGGTCAGCCGCTCGAGCTGGACATCCGCGTCGTCTCCGGCCCCGGCGGCGCGCGCGTCGTCGATGGTCCCTTCGCCGAATCGAAGGAAGCCATCGCGGGCTACGTGAAACTCCACGTCGGCTCGCTCGCCGAGGCGACCGCCATCGCGCAACTCCACCCCGGCCTCGAGCACGGCATGAAGATCGAGATCCGCGAACTCACGCCTCATTGCCACCTCGGCGTGAACACCAACGCCGCCCCGCAAGTCGCCAAAGCCTGAGCCATGGTCGATCCGCGCGCCATCGCCTACGCCCCGGTTCCGCCTCCGCCGCCGGCCGCGCAACCGGCACAGTTGGTCGAGCATTTTTTCCGCCACGAAACGGGTCGTCTCCACGGCGCGCTCATCCGCCTGCTCGGCGTCCAGCACCTATCGCTCGCCGAGGACATCGCGCAGGAAGCGCTGATGAAAGCGCTGCACTCCTGGTCGATGGGCGGCGTGCCGGCGAATCCATCCGCGTGGATCACGCGCGTGGCGATGAACCTCGCCAAGGACGCCCTCCGCCACAAACGCATGTCCGGCGCGAAGACGGACGCGATTGTGACGTTCCTTGAGCAAACGCGCTCCGCCTCCGCCAACACGAACGTCGCGGACGACGTGCCTGAAATCCGCGACGACACCCTGCGTCTGCTCTTCGTGTGTTGTCACCCGTCCGTCGCCGCCGACGCGCAGGTGGTGCTCGCGCTCAAGGTCCTCTGCGGTTTCAGCACCGGCGAGATTGCGCGCGCTTTCCTGAGCAGCGAGGCCGCCATCGAAAAGCAACTCACGCGCACGAAGCAGCGCATCACGGACGCGGGCATCGGTTTCGACATTCCCGTCGGCACCGAACTCGCCGCGCGCCTCGATGGCGTGCTGGCCACGCTCTACCTGCTCTTCAACGAAGGTTACAAGGCCTCCGCCGGCGACCGCCTCCTGCGCGAGGATCTTTGCGAAGAAGCGATCCGGCTGATGACGCTGCTCGTCGCCCACCCCGCGGGCGACACGCCGCGCAGCCACGCACTGCTCGCACTCATGCTGCTCACGGCCGCGCGCTTCCCGTCGCGGCTCGACGAACACGGCGACTTGCTGCGCCTCGACGACCAGGATCGCTCCAAGTGGGACCAGCAACTCATCGGTCGCGGCCTCTTCGAGCTCGTCGCCGCCGCGCAAGGCACCGACATCAGCGAATACCATCTTCAAGCGGGTATCGCCGCGATCCACTGCACGGCGCCCGACTACGCCTCGACTGACTGGGCGCGCATCCTCGGTCACTACGACGAGCTGCTGCGGATGAAGCCTTCGCCGATCGTCGCGCTCAACCGCGCGGTCGCCGTCGCGCACCTCAACGGTCCGCAAGCCGGCCTCGAGGCCATCGCGGACATCCCGCAGCGCGACCGACTCGAAAACCTCTACCTGCTCCACGCCGTGGAAGGCGAACTGCACTGGCGCCGGAAAGACCACCGTGCCGCCGCCGCGAGCTTCCGCCGCGCGCTGCAGCTCGCGCATGTCGGTCCCGAGCAGCAATACCTCGCCCGCATGGTCGAGCGCGCCAGTGAGCCGCCGGGAGTGAACTGAAACACGACTTGCGACCAAAGTAGCGGGAGCATCTTGCTCCCGCATCGCTTCCCGGGAGCTGGAAGCTCCCGCTACCTTGCGGATAACCGCAGCCCCTGGGACAGCGGCGACCACCGTTGCCTCGCAGCGATCTGCCCGGAAGGCGAAGCGCCTGCCGCTGTAGGGCTCGACCTCGTGTCGAGCCTAACTCGCAAGCGCGGCGTATGCCGCGAACGGAAACGAGGCCTCACACAAGGTGAGGCCCTACATCAATCTCTCCGCCGCCTCCGCGATCTGCCGGTCGGAGATCAGCACCAAATTCGCCGCCGCCGCGAGCGGCACGTAGGTATCTACCGCGCGCACGGAGGCCATCGGACCATCGAAACCTGCCTCGGCCAGCGCCGCGATCACCGCATCCGCGATGCCGCCCGCCGTCGCGCGACACTCGTCGGCCACCAGCACGCGGCCGCACGCCACGGCGTGCTTCTTGATGGACTCGAGTGGCAACGGATTCAGCCAGCGCGCGTCGAGCACGCGCGCGGCGATTTTCTTTTCGGCCAACATCCGCGCGGCGCGCAGCGAGAGGCGCACGCCATTGCCGTAGGTCACGATGAGCAGATCCTTCGCCTTCGGGTGATAAACGCCGACTTCGCCAGGCAGTAGCATCCGCTCGGGAGTCGGATAGTCGAACAACCACGCGGCGTCGCCGTCGGCATGCAAATCGCGTTCGTGGTAGAGCGCGATCGGCTCGATGAAAACCGACACGCGACCGCACGCGCGCGCCGTCGCCACGAGTCCGCGCAACATCATCGCCGCATCGTCGCCGCGCGACGGCACACCAACGATCAGTCCCGGGATGTCGCGCAGCGCGCCGATAGAGTTGTCGTTGTGAAAATGCCCGCCGAAACCCTTCTGGTAGGCCAGCCCCTGCACGCGCACGACCATCGGGTTCGCAAACTTGCCGTTGGAAAAATACTGCAGCGAGCACGCCTCGCCGCGCAGCTGGTCGAGCGCGTTATGGAGGTAGGCGAGATATTGGATCTCGGGAATCGGCAGCAGCCCGGCCGTCGCCGCGCCCTGCGCCGTGCCGAGAATCGTCGTCTCGTCGAGCAGCGTGTCGAAACAGCGGTGCGGCCCGAACGCCTTCTGCAAACCTTGCGTCGCGCCATAGACGCCACCCTTTCGACCGACATCCTCGCCGAAGACGCTGATCTCGGGAAAGCGCAGCATTTCGTCCGCGAGCGCCGCGTTCACGTGCGCGCACAGCGTGCGCTTCAGCGGCGCGGTTTCCTTTTCAGGCAACGTGCCGAAATGCTCAAACCGCACCTCCGGTTCGACGCGCTCGCGGGCCACCGCGCGGATCGCGGCTTCATCGTAAGGCGCCAACGGTCGAACGATCTCAGCGACGCTCGTCAGCTTCGGCGCGCGCACGACCTGCGCGGCCGCCGCCTCGATGCGTGCCTGCACGTCGCGAACCATTTCGCGCAGCTCGTCCGGCGTTGCGGCGCCGGTGGCGCCAAGCATCCGCGCGTTCGCGAGCAACGGATCGCGCGCCTCGGCGGCTTCGATCTCCGCGACGGAATGATACGAAATCTCCGCGTCGGTGCCGGCGTGGCCCCAGAGCCGGACCGTGTGCAGGTGCAGGAAAACGGGTTTCCGCGTCCGGCGGCAGTGCGCGATGGCTTCCGCGGCGCGATCCCAGATCACGTCCATCGTCCCGTCGAGTTCGACGTAATGCAGGTGCGGGAGCGCGCTGAAGTTGTCGTGAATCCAGTTGGCCGGCGTTTCGACGGAGATGCCAATGCCGTTGTCCTCGCAAAGGAACACGATGGGCACCTCGCCGCCGCGGCGCACGGCGTAGCGCGCCGAGTTGATGCCGGCGAGCGCGGTGGCGTGATTCGCCGAGGCGTCGCCAAAAGAGCAGAGCACGATGGCGTCCGCACCGATGCCGTTCTCGACATCGAGCCGGTGCGCGCGCCGGAGTGAATACGCCATGCCGTAAGCCTTCGGCAGGTGCGAGGCGATGGTGCTCGTCTGCGGCGGCACCCACATGGACTTGCTGCCCCAGACCTTGTGGCGACCGCCCGAGATAGGATCGTCGGCCGAGGCGCAGAACGAGCGCACGGTGTCGAGAATACCGTCGACATCGCCCGCCTGGCGCGAGCGCGCCATCATGAATCCACCCGAGCGGTAATGCAGGAAACACGGGTCGTCCAACCGCAGCAGCGCGCCGATGACGGCGTTGTTCTCGTGGCCCGCGCTCGAGATCGTGTAGAAGGACTGGTTGGTCTTGCGCATCTCGCGCGCGGCAACGTCGAGCAGGCGACTCGCGAGCTGCTCCGCGAAAATCTCCCGCGCGCGACGTGCGGTCAGCGAGGTGTGCGAGCCGAGCGGCTCGTCCTCATCCAGTCGAACGGTGGGCGTCGGGGCGGACGCCAGCCAGTTGAGAAAAGTCTCCTGGACGATCTCGACGCGGGTTTTCGACACAGCGCGTCGAGGAAAGCAGTGTCATACGGCAGCGCAATCCCAAGCTGTGCGCGTGGGTTGGCGGAAATTGGGCGCGCGCGAAGTAGCGCAGGCGTCCCGCCTGCTTCCGAAAGCGCTGAGGTGCAGGCGAGACGCCTGCGCTACCACGCGATGCCGTAATCCTCGCCGAAGTCCGACGCCGCGCCTTGGAACGCGCGGTTCGCCTGATCGATGTAGATCGCCGTCACGGGCCCGCTCGTGCGCTCGGCGGTTTCCACCTTGTAGCCCATCTTCGCCAGTTCGGCGCGCACCCACGACGGCGTGTCGGCACGAACCTGGATGCGACCGGGTTCGGAACGGTGATCACCGAAGGACGACTGCATCTGATAGCTGTTGAACGCCGCCGCCTCGGTCGCCTGCTGCACGTTCATGCCGAACTCCACGAAGCTCAGGAAAAACTGGAGGAGGTTCTGATCCTGCGTGTCACCGCCTTGCACCGAGAACGCGAGGAACGGCTTACCGTCCTTCAGCGCGAGCGACGGCGTGAGCGTCACGCGCGGGCGCTTGCCGGGCTCGAGCACGTTGAACGGATTCAACGCGGGATCGAGCACCCAGCTCTGCATGCGTTGCGAGAGGCCGACACCAGTCTTGCCCGCGACGACCGCAGGAATCCAACCACCGCTCGGCGTAACCGACACGACCCAACCTTCGGCATCGGCCGCCTGGATCGAGGTCGTGCCCATCTTGAAATACTCGTCGTCCGTGAAGATCGGCGGCGTGGTCGCGGCCACCTGGAACGACGCCGGCTTCGTCGCGTTCGTCGGCGGCTGCGGCGTCCATTTTTTCAGCAATTCGGCGAACGGGTTCGTGCCGCCTTGGAATGGATACGGGTCACCCGGATGCGCCGTCGCGTCGTTTTTCGTCCAATTGATCGTCTGGTAGCGCGCCTTGGCGTAGTCCTTTGAAAGCAGGCCGCGCACCGGTTCTTCGGGCGGGAAATCCGGATCGCCGTAGTAGAAATCGCGATCGGCGAACGCCAGGTTCATCGCCTGATAAACCGTGTGAATGTAGCGCGCGCTGTTGTAGCCCATCGCGCGGAGATCGGCGTTCTCGAGGATGTTCAGCGCCTGCAGGAGCGCCGGCCCCTGCGTCCACGTCGTGAGCTTATAGACTTCGATGCCGCGATAGTTCGTCGAGACCGGCGCCTCAATCTTCACCTGCCAGCGCGCGAGGTCCTCCTTCGTGAACAAGCCGCCTTGCTCGCGCGTGCTGCGGACGAGTTCATCGGCGATGTCACCGCGGTAGAAACGGTCGTAGGCAGCCATGATCGCGGCTTTGCGATCCTTGCCGGCTGCGAGCGCTGCCTTTTCGGCATCGACGAGTTGGCGCAGCATCGCGGCCAAGTCGGGTTGATGGAAAATCTCGCCGCCGCGCGGCGCGGCACGCTTCGCCGCATCCTTTTCATCGAGGTGCGTGAGAAAAACGTTCTTCGAATACGGCCACTTCGAAATTCCGCCGCGGAAGCGCTCGATTTGGTCGGCGGCCTGCGACTCGATCGGATAGCCGTCCGCCATCGCGATGGCGGGCGCGAGCACATCAGCGAGGGACATCGTGCCGTATTCCGCGAGCATCGTCATCAAGCCGCCCGGCGTGCCCGGCGTCACCGCGGCGAGCGGACCGTATTCGGGTGGATAGGCGTAGCCGTTCTTTTGGTAGAACTCGACCGTCGCGCCGGTCGGCGCCACGCCGAGCGCGTTGATGCCGACGACCTGTTTCGTGTGCGGGTTGTAGATCAGCGCCTGCGTCTCGCCACCCCAGCCGAGCGTGTCCCACATGGTGCACGTCGCGGCGAGCATCGCGCAGGTGGCATCGATGGCGTTGCCACCCTTCGTGAAAATCATCGCACCGGCCGTGGCCGCGAGCGGCTTGCCGGTGACGGCGACCCAGTTTTTGCCGTGGAGGATCGGCTTGTTGGTGCGCTGGGCGTGGACGGGAAGAATGAACGTCAGCGAGCAAAGCGCGACGGCGGACAGGCAACGGAAGCAGGAGCGCATGGCGGTAGGGGTTGAGCGGCGCGGACGTGGCTACTCTCGCGAGCGATCGCACCAAGTCAAACCACGCGCCGCGAAGGCGTCGCAGACCAGCGGCTTCACACTTGAGCGCCGTAGCGAAGTGCGACAGAAAATCGCCATGAAATCGCGCGCGTGCGTCTCGTTTTTCGCTCTGCTCGTCGCTCTCCTGCTCGCCGGTTGCGAAGCTCCGGCCAACGTCCCCGGCGCGGCATCCCAGCGCGATGGCGTGAACCGCGCCACGTGGATCGCCCGTCGCGAATCGCAGTTGAAGCAAATGGGCTTGAAGGACGGCGACGCTGCCATGAAGGCGCAGGAAGAGTGGAGCAACCTCGGTAACTCGACCGAGAGCTACACGCTCTACGACTCGAGCGCCAAGCAGCGGGCCAGGCAGGATAGGTTCGAAGACGATCTCGCCAAGTCGACGAAGGGCAACTGAGGCGAAGCAGCGGGCCAGCGGGCCGCGCGCGCCTCTGCGCGTCCGCAAGCGAACTGCCTACCAGCCCTCAGCCGGACTCATGCGATTGGTGGGCGTCGGTGTCCCTACCGACGCCGGTCGCCGCTGGGACAGCGGCGACCACCTTTGAGTTTGCAGTTTCTCGACCGAGAACCGCGCCAGACAGCAGGAGTCCCGCTCAGAGTTCCTTCACCGCCGCGATCACCAGCTTCTCGAACGCAGCTGCACCCTTTGCGGCGTTTTCGAGCGTGTGCGCGTGCGTGAGATGCTCATCAGAGAGTCCCGCGCCCATGTTCGTGATGCACGAGACGCCCGCAACCTTCAGCCCGCAGTGGCGTGCGATCAGGCAATCCGGCACACTCGACATGCCGACGGCGTCAGCGCCCCACCCTTGCACCATGCGGATCTCCGACGGGGTCTCGAAGGACGGCCCGCGGAATGCCACGTAGACGCCCTCGTGCAGCGTCACGCCCTCGCGCTGCGCCACGGTTTTGATCTTCGCACGCAGCCCAGCATCCCACGCGTCGGTGACGGGGAAAAACCGCGGACCGAACGTCTCGTCGTTCGGGCCCGTGAGCGGGTTGAGGCCGAGGAAATTGATGTGATCGGTGATGAGCATCAGCTGGCTCACGCCGATGTGCGCGCGGAGGCTGCCCGCGGCGTTGGAGAGAAACAGCGTCTCGACGCCGGCCGCGCGCACCGAGCGAATCATCGTCTTCAGCGGATAAGCGTCGGCGGTCTCGTAGAAATGCTTGCGGCCGTTCAACACGATGACGGGCACGCCCCCGAGCTTGCCGATGATCAATTGCCCCGCGTGCCCAGCGACCGTGAGCACCGGGAAGCCCGGCAGATCGCGATAGGCCAGCACGACGGGACTCTCGACCTTCGCCGCCAGACCACCGAGGCCGGAGCCGAGGATGATCGCGATCTTCGGCGCGAGTTTTCCGCAAGCGGCCGTGATCTTCTCGGCGGACAGGCGGACGTTTTCGACGTGCTGCTGTTGTTCGGTCATGCGCGCTAGCTAACGCGAACGCCGCGCGCGGCGGAAGCCTGCATTTGCCGTCACGCCAACCC
Organism: Verrucomicrobiota bacterium; assembly: GCA_023432225.1. Taxonomy (GTDB): domain Bacteria; phylum Verrucomicrobiota; class Verrucomicrobiia; order Opitutales; family Opitutaceae; genus Didemnitutus. The sequence goes on along the minus strand of JAEYUW010000043.1, from coordinate 57,054 downwards.
GGCACCGCGATCGCATGTCCACCGGTGCTCGTCAGGTGCGCGGGCGCTGCAACACCAGCCGCAACGAATCCAACCGCAACCGCGCCGCACCGATCGCGGCACGAACCTGCTCGAGTTGTGCCACGACGAGGGCGATCTCTTCGGGACGAACGTGGTCGTTCAGCTTCTGCAAATCCAGCAGGCGCTGCCTTTCCGCATTCAAGACCGATTCGGCGCGCTCGCTGGCGGCGCTGCGCACGCGCGCCGCGCGCACTTCGGCTTCTTTCTCGGCCGACGCCACCAGCTTCTTCAGCACCGCCGCGTTGAAACCCGGTTGTTCGAGGAACCGGTGCAGATCGCCGTCTTCGAACGCATCGGCGACGTCCTCTGCCGTGCGCGCTTCAGTCAGATCGGTTCCGCGCACGTCCACGACCACGCGCACCGGCTGCGGCGCGAGGAAGCGATCCACGCTCCAGCGCGCTTCCGCGACGGGTTCGAGCACATAGACGGCCTCGACGAAAAGATTCGGCGCGTCGCCGACCACCGCACCAAAGGCCGTCGTGCCGGCCGGCGAATCGACGAGCAGATCGCAGGTGTCGCGCAACAGCGCGTGGTCGGCCGACAGAAAGGCGATGTCCTCGCGCGACAGCGCGCGCTGGCGAGCAAAGGTCGCCAGCAGCCCATCGGCCGGAATCGACGGAAAGCTCTCCACGTAGGCGTGGCTCGCATCGAGCGTGATCTCGACGCCCTCGTGCTCCTTCACCGCGACGCCGAAGTGATCGAGCAGATCGAGCAGGAGCGTGCGCACCGAACGATCCGCCTCCGCCGCACGAATCGCGTCGAGCACGCGCGCCGCCGCGGCGGCATCGAAGGAGTTCAGTTCAAGCAGGCGGTCACGTCCTTTTTCGATGCGTTTTGCCCGCTCGCGACGAAACGCCTGCGTTTCCGCCACGAGCTTTTCCAATTCCTTTTGCCGCTCCGCGCCGCGCGTCGCGAAACCGGTCGCCAGCGTCAGGAGCGGGACGCGAAACTCCTCCTGATAATCCGTGCCGCCGTGCAGCGGCGTTTCGAATGCATCGAGCCCGGCGTGATACCATTCGACCAACGGCTCCTCCGCGCTGCCGCGCACGAACGGCACGTGCACGCGAATCGTCTCCGTTTGGCCGATGCGATCGAGACGCCCGATGCGCTGCTCGACGAGGCCGGGGTTCAGCGGCAGATCGAAAAGCACGAGATGATGCGCGAACTGGAAATTGCGCCCCTCGCTGCCGATCTCGGAGCACAGCAACAGCTGCGCGCCATCGGGCTCCGCGAACCATGCCGCTTGCCGATCGCGCTGCACGAGCGGCAGGCCCTCGTGAAACTGCCCGACCTTGAACGCCGCCTTTTCCTGCAACGCTGCCTCGATCGCCGCGACTTTTCGCGCGGAGCGACAGATGAGCAGCACCTTCGCCGGCTTCTTCTCGGACAGAAACTCGGCGAGCCACGCGATGCGCGGGTCGTCGCGGAACGAGTAGCGAATCGATGACTCGTTACCCGTTTCCTCCGCCTCGATTTCCCGGGCGATGCGTGCCAGCAGCGTGGCGTCGTCGGCTGCTTCGAGCGGCACGGGGCAAAACTGACGACGCGGGAACCCGCTCATGCTCGCTCGCGTGTTGCGGAAAACGACGCGGCCTGTGCCGTGTTGATCGAGCAGCGTGCGCAACAGCGCCTCGCGCGCACCGGGCCGCCCGGCGGCGAGCGCCGACAAGTGTTCTTCGACGCGCGCCGGATCGCGCGTGAAGAGCTTCCGCAGCGCCGCCTGATCCTTCGCGGTCAACGCGCGCTGGCCGACGATCTTGTCGGCAATGGCGGCGACGGCTGTGAACTTGTTCGCCTCGGCGGTGAATTGCGCGAAATCCGTGTAGCGCGCCGGATCGAGCAACCGCAGCCGCGCGAAATGCCCCGCGAGCCCGAGCTGAGTCGGCGTCGCGGTGAGCAACAACAGACCCGGCGTGCGCGCGGCGAGTTGCTCCACGAGTTGATAGCCGGCGCTCGGCGACTCGGGCGTCCACTCGAGGTGGTGCGCTTCGTCAACGATCAGCAGATCCCACCCCGCCGCCACCGCTTGCTCGCGTCGCGTCTCGCTCGTCGCGAGGAATTCGGTGCTCGCGAGCGCGAGCTGCGCGGCGAGGAATGGATTCTGGCCGGGCTCGCTGCGCTCGCATTCGGTGCAGCGCGCTTCGTCGTAGATGCTGAACCAGAGATTGAACCGCCGCAGCAGCTCGACGAACCATTGATGCGTCAGCGATTCCGGCACGAGCACCAGCGTGCGCCGCACCTGCCCGACGGAGAGCAAGCGTTGCAAAATCAGACTGGCTTCGATCGTTTTGCCGAGGCCGACTTCGTCGGCGAGCAACACACGCGGCAACCGACGCGAAGCCACTTCCTGCAGGATGTAGAACTGATGCGGGATCAGATCGACGCGCGCGCCGAGAAAGCCGCGCACTTCCGACTGCCGCCACGCGGCCTGCCAGCGCAACGTGCGCAGCCGCAGGTCGAAGACTTCGCCCGGCTCCGCCTGCCCCGCGAGCAACCGCTCCGGCGGACGGCTGACACTGGTGACGTCGGACACCTCATCCTCGCGCACGCGGCGTCCCTCGCCCGCGTAGGTCAGCAGACCGTCGTCGTCCGTCACGTTCTCGATGGTGAAGCGCGCTCCGGTGCGTGGGGCGACAATCTCGCCGACGCGGAACTGCACGCGTTTCAGCACCGGCGTGTTCAGCGCGTAGAGGCGGCGTTCGCCCGCCGCAGGGAAGTCGACCGCGATCCGCTTGGCCGCGCGGTCAATCTGCGCGACCACGCCGAGCCCGAGCTCGGGCTCGCGTTCACTGAGGCAACGTTGGCCAACGACGGAAAGCGACATGCCACCATGAGGGGCGAGTCGCGCGCCATTTCAAAGGGAATTTGGCACGGAGGCACGAACGCAGTTCAGACGTAGCGGAATTCGTCAGAATTTCGCCGCTGGCCCAATCGCGAGAGCCTCACGGCTTCCGCTACACACCGAGCTCAACCGCCCCACGCTTTAAAATCCTTCAGGCAAGAGCCGCCGAGGAATTCGCGTAGGATCGAGTTTTCCGGCACCTGGGCGGCGTCGATCGGGGCGAACCACTGCAGCAGCGCCAGCAGCCGCGCCGCCTCGACGTGCTCCGGCGTGCCGTGCAGGACCTGGCGCAGCAGCGGCTCGGCGATCGGGCGCAGCGCGGCAAGTTCGTAGACGAGGGCCGAGTTGAACATCGCGTCAGCGTTCTCCTGATGCGGGAAGATGTGCAGCTTCTCGCCGCGGCGCACCGATTCCCAACGGCCGAGCGTGTCCATCGCCGAGTAGCCGCGGTCGCGCGCGTCGCGGACGATGCGCCGAATCAGGCGAGTATCGGTGGTCGAGAGGCGGTTGTGCCGATGCAGACTGAGCTGCGTGAGCGCGGAAGCAAAAATGCGGAACGCCTGCGCGGCGAGCGCCGGAGGCACGAGCCGGGGATTGAGGCCGTGGATGCCCTCGAGGATCACGATCTGCCCGGAACGGAGCTGCACGCGATCGCCCTTTTCCGGACAACCGCGCACGAAGTTGTAGCGCGGTAATTGCACTTCGCGGCCCTCGAGGAGCCCGGTGAGGTGCTCGGCGAGCAGGTCGAGGTTGAGCGCGCCGATGGTCTCGAAATCGAATTTGCCGTCGGCGTCGCGGGGCGTGCGATCGCGTTCGACGAAGTAGTTGTCCATTTCGAGCGCGAACGGCGACAGCCCGCGCGCGAGCAGTTGCACGGCGAGGCGGCGCGAAAAGGTGGTCTTGCCCGACGAGGACGGGCCGGAGATGAGCACGAGGCGGCCGCAGTCGCCGCGCTCGGCGATCTGCTGCGCGATGGCGGCGATGTGCTGTTCGTGCAGCGCCTCGGAGACGAGCATGACCTCGCGTGCGCGGTTGGCCTGGATGGCGCCTACGAGCGCGCCGACGTCGCCGATGCCGAGTCGGTTGAGCCAGTCGCCGTATTGGCGAAAGGCTGCGAGCAGCTTCGGCGTCGGCACGATCCCGGTGGGCTGCTTCGGCGCGTGTTGACGCGGGTAAAGCAGCGCAAAGCCGCCGTTGTCCACGACGAGATCGAACCACTCCAGATAACCGGTCGAGGGCACCATGTAACCGTGGTGGTAATCCACATAGCCGTCGACTTGGCGAAGACCGACCGTGGGTTTCTTGCGGTGACGCAGAAGGCGCACCTTGTCCACATCGCCGCGCGCCTCGAAGAGGCTGATGGCCTCGGCGACCGGCAGACGCCGCTTTTCAAAAGGCAGATCCCGCGCCACCAGTCGGCGCATCTCGTCGCGCAGTTGCGCAAGCTCGGCCTCGCTCAACGGCGGGCGACCGTGCACTTCGCAATAGTAGCCGCCGGACGACAGTGAATGGTCGACGCACAGGGAGGCGTCGGGGAACCGTCGGCTGAAAGCCGTGCAGAGCAGGAACGTCAGCGAACGCCGGTAGATGCGCGCGCCGTCCGCATCGGTCATCGCGATTGGCCGCACGTGCGCCTCGAGCGCGAGGCGATAGGTCAGCTCGCGCAACTCGCCGTTGACGATCGCGCCGACGATGCGCGATGGCCAAACCGCACGCAATGGTTCGAGGAGTTGCTCGAGGGCGGCACCGCGCGCACCGCGCAGGACTCGGGTGTCCGGCAAATGAAGTTCGACCACCTCGCTCGCTGGAGCGAAACAAGTTTCAAGCATGGGAAACAGAAAAGGGCTTGGGCAATGAGCCGGCCGCGCGAATGCGCAGCCCAGCAAGGAGATATCGGCGCAAACTCGCGCGCGCTTCAAAGAAAAACCGCGCTTCGCCGGGCCTGCCCCACCCTCTCCGTGGGCCGCTCAGTCGTCGCGCAACGCGTCGATCGGCGAGACGCGCGAGGCGCGATGCGAAGGCAGGAACGTGGCCGCAAGCACGACGAGCAGCAGCACGGTCGCCGTGACCCCGAGCACGCCGAAGTGCACCGCGTCGACGCCGAAGAGCTGGCTCTTCATCGCGCGCCCGACACCCCATGCGCCCACAAGACCAAGCGCCGTGCCCGCGACGAGCAGGCGTGCGCCGAGTCCGAGAAATTGTCCCAACACCTGCCGCGGTTGCGCACCCAGCGCCATGCGCACGCCGATTTCGCGGCGGCGTTGATTCACCGCGTAGGCGAGCACGCCGTAGGTGCCGATGGCCGCCAGGACGAGCGCCACCGCGGCGAAGATTGCGGTAATCACCGCGGGCGAGCGCCGCACGACGACCGACTCGTCGATCCACGCCTGCATCGACTTGATGTCGTTCACCGGCAGGGCGGAGTCGAGTTGCAGGACGGTCTTCTGCAGCATCGGCGCGAGCGTCGCCGCCGGCAGCGTGCTGCGAATGACAACCGAGAAACTCATGGCGGCGTAATGCTGGTAAGTGAAATAGATCGCGCCCTGCGCGGCGGTTTCGGCGAGGTTCGCCTGCTTCACGCTGCCCACGACGCCGACGATCGTGAACGCCTCCTTTTCCTCGAAGGTCGGTCCGTTCGCGAGGCGGCGGCCGAGCGCACTCTGGCCCGGCCAGTAGCGGCGCGCGAAATCCTGGTCGACGACGCACACGCGTTGCTCGCGGTGATTGTCGGCGTCTTCGAGCACGCGGCCCTCGATCAAGGGGATGTTGAGCGCGCGCCAGTAATCGCCGACGCCGCTGGAAGTGTAGTGCGCACGGATCGTGTCGCCCGGCTTGATTTCGACGCCTTCGACGGCGGTGGCATTGTTGCTCGTGTCGCCGGTCATCGGCAGGTTGGTGCTCAGACCGACGGCGACGACGCCTGGCTGGGCGCGCAGCTCCGTGAGCAAGCGTTCGACGAACGCGAGACGCGGCTTCGTTTCCGGGTAATTTTTCCACGGCAGGGAAATTTGTCCGGTCAGCACCTGGTCCGGGTTGAAGCCGGGCTTGGTCTCCAGGACGCGTTGCAAGCTGAGCCCCAGCAAGCCGGCGCCCGCGAGCAACACGTAAGCCAGAGCGACCTGCGTCACGATGAACGCGTGCCGCAGCCGCTGCGTCGAGCGCGTGACCGTGCCGCCACGGCTCTCCGCGTGCAGCACCGGCGCGAGGTGCGTGTGGGAGTTGAACCAAATCACCGGCACCGCCAGCGCGAGACCGACCGCGACCGACCCGGCGAAGGCCACGACGGCGACACGCGCATCGAGCGAGACCGTCGCACCGAGCGGAAGCTGATCGGTGCCGAGCGAAGCGAGCAGTTGCACGCCCGCCGCACCGAGCGCGAGGCCGAGCACACCACCGATCACGGCGAGCAGCACCGTCTCGAGCACGACGCCGTTGGCGATGTCGCGGCGACTGGCGCCGAGCGCCTGACGCACGGCGATTTCCTTGGCGCGCCCGCTGGCGCGAATCAGGAGGAGGTTGACGAGATTGACGCCACCGATGAGCAGCAGGAAGAGCACGCCGCCCTGGAGAATCAGCAGGACTGGCCGCACGTCGCGCACATGATCGGCGTGGAGCGAGAAAACCTTCGTCGTGAAGCCCGCGCCCTTGATCAGGTGCGCAAAGGGATCGTCCTTGATTTGCTCCGCGTTGAACGCGTCGAGTTGCGCTTGAGCGGTGGCGAGCGTCGCCCCCGGAGCGAGGCGAGCGATGAGGCTGAAATTATTCGAGTGGCGGCGGTCGGGCTTGCGGTCGTCGGGATTCGAGGCGGCCGGGATGAAGAACTGCGCCTTTTCGGAAAGGTAACGAAAACCCGGCGGCAACACGCCGATCACGGTGACGGGTTGACTATCGACCGTGAACGTTTTGCCGAGAACACTCGGATCGGCGGCGAAGTGCGCGCGCCAGTAACCGTCGGTGAGGATCGCGACGTTGGAGGCCTTGTAGAACATTTCCTCCTCGGTGAACGTGCGGCCCATCGCCAGCGGCACACCCAGCGTGGAGAAAAATTCCGGGGAAACGCGCGCACGATCGACGCGCTGCGGCGAGCCCGCTTCGCCGACCGTGGCGCTGCCGCCTTGGATGATTGCGGTGGAGGCGAAGGCCTTGATCGCCTCCTTGCGGTCGTAGTAATTCGGCAGCGAGGCGCCCGCGCGATCGACGCCGGCGCCGGGATAAGCATTCACCGCCGTGACGAGGCGATTCGGCTCCGCAAACGGCAAGGCGCGGACCAGCACCGCGTCGACGATGGCGAAGATCGCGACGTTGGCACCGATGCAGAGCGCGAGGGTGAGGACGACGGTGGCGGTGAAGCCACGCTCGCGCGCGAGGCGCCGCAGGGTTTGACGCAGGGAATTGGCCGAAAACGGGGAGCTCACGAACAGACAACCCACGGCGGCGGAGGCAAGTTACAGGAATTTTTCGAGGATGCAGGACGCCCAGAAAAGGAACTGCCTGCCGGCGACCCTCGCTCCGCCGATAGAGGCTTCAAGCTTTGCCCAGCTTGTTCCGCGGGTGGTGCTTCGCATGCTGATCGAGCAGGCGCGATGATTCGACGGCGGTGTAGATCTGCGTCGTGCCGATGCTGGCGTGACCGAGCATCTCCTGGATCGCGCGCAGGTCGGCACCGCCGCCGAGCAGGTGCGTGGCGAACGAGTGGCGCAGGAGGTGCGGTTTCACGTGCTTCGAAATGCCCGCACGTTGCGCGTGAGTCTTCACGATCAACCAGACGGTTTTGCGCGAGATCGCCTTGCCGCGCTCGGAGAGAAACAGCTCGCTGCCCGTGCGCGGTTTCACGAGACGTGGACGGCCGGAGCCGAGGTAGGCCGTCACGGCGTCCTTGGCCTTCTCGCCGAGTGGGACGACGCGCTCCTTGCTGCCTTTGCCGAAGACGCGCACGAAACCGTGCTCGAGGTCGACTTGCTGCAACGTAAGGCCGCAAAGCTCGGAGATGCGCAGCCCGCTCGAGTAAAACAGTTCGAGCATCGCACGATCCCGCACGCTGTAAGCGTCGGCGCCGGTCGGGGCGACGAGGAGTTTTTCCATTTCGCCGGGTGAGAGCACTTGCGGGAGCTTGCGCCGGAACTTCGGACCGCTGAGCAGTTCCGTCGGATCATCGGCGCGCGCGCCACTCGGCACGAGGTGGCGGCGGAAGAGCATGCGCATCGCGCTGAGTTTGCGCGCCTGGCTCGATTCCGTGAATTTCTCGTCCGCGAGCCAGTGCAACCACGCAGACAAATGATCCGTCGTCACGACGCGCCAGTCGGCGACGCCTTTGCGCGCGAGGAAGTGAGCCGCCTGCACGAGATCCTTTTCGTAGGACTGCGAGGTGTTGCGCGAGAGGCCGCGCTCGAGTTCGAGCGTGCTGATGAACGCGTCGATGTCGTCCGCGAACGCCGCTGGCGCCGGCGGCATGGGAGCCTCTTTCGGCTGCGAGCGGCGGGAACGGGCGACGGACATGCCTTCAAAAACGAAAAGAGCGCGTTGGGGTCAACGCGCTCTCAGCAAATCTTGGTCCGGTGCTCAGCGGCGGCGGAAACCGCCCGGCCGCGGCGGCGCGGGATTGAGTTCGCGCACGCGGTAGGTGATGCGCGCCTTCTCGAGATCATAGGGACTCATCTCCATTTTCACCGTGTCGCCCGCGGCGATTTTGATGAAATGCTTGCGCAGCTTGCCGGAGATGTGGGCCAGCACCACGTGGCCGTTGGTCAATTGGACGCGGAACATCGTGCCCGGGAGGACGGCGACGACCTTACCTTCGACTTCGATCGATTTGCCGTCAGACATGGTGGAGGTGCTGGCTAGAGGATTGGATCATGCAACAAAAGCCCCTTGTAACCGGGAAAAGCGCCCCATAGTCAAGGCTTTCCCTCGGCCGGCCCGCAACGCTCCCCCGGAGCGACCGTGGATTTAGGTCAGGGAAATCTCCTGATGGCCGACCTCTTGCCCGAGCCGCGTCCCGCGCTCCCCTGCCCTTTCGACAAAGTCCACCCGTCGCAACTCGTGCGCGACGACGCGTTCTTCATGTGGCTGGCGTATAACCAGGCCATCGACGCCTGGCGCGCGGACGAAGTGCCGATCGGAGCGGTGATCGAACTCAGCGGAGAGGTGATTGCCGCCGCGCACAATCAGCGCGACAGCACGCGCGACCCCACCGCACACGCCGAGATTCTTGCGCTGGGCCAGGCTGCTCGTGCGATCGGCGACTGGCGTCTGAACGAGGCCACGCTCTACGTCACCAAGGAGCCGTGCCCGATGTGCTCCGGCGCGACGCTCATGTCGCGCGTCAAGCGGGTCGTCTACGCCGTGGCTGATCCGAAGATGGGCTGCCTTGGCGGTGCAACCGATCTCAATGCGCTGCCGCAGGTGAATCACCACCTCACGATCACACGCGGCGTGCTCGAGGAGCCGTGTCTGAAGCTGCTGCAGGCTTATTTTCAGCTGAAGCGGCGCGAGTAGGGCCAGTCTTCGACTGGCCCGCTCGACATTCGTCGGGCATCAAGCTCGCGAACGTTACCCCAAACGGGCCGGCCAAAGACCGGCCCTACTTCAGCACACCGCACCACGGGCGGATTTCTTATGACGCCGCGCAGAATATATTAGCCCGCCAAAGTTGACGCAGCGCAACCCGCGTGCACTTTGGTAACGCGTTTTCAACCCACACGAACCATGGCATACGAACTCCCGAAACTGCCCTACGCCTACAACGCTCTCGAGCCGCACATCGATGCGCGCACGATGGAAATCCATCACACGAAGCATCACCAGGCCTACATCACGAACGCCAACAACGCGCTGAAGGATCACCCGGCGCTCGCCGCGCTCGACGTCAACGCGCTCATCGCCGACCTCTCGAAGGTTCCCGAGGCGATCCGTGGCGCCATCCGCAACAACGCCGGCGGCCACAGCAACCACTCGTTCTTCTGGACGATCATGGGGCCGGCCAAGGGCGGCGCGCCGAAAGGCGCTCTCGCCGACGCGATCAACGCGACCTGGGGCTCGTTCGACAATTTCAAGGCCGAGTTCGCCAAGGCCGCCGCCACCCGTTTCGGCTCCGGTTGGGCCTGGCTGCTCGTCGGCCCGGACAAGAAGCTCTCCATCGGCTCCACGGCGAACCAGGACAGCCCGCTCATGGGCAAGGCCGTCGCGGGCGTCGAGGGCAAGCCGGTCATCGGCCTCGATGTCTGGGAACACGCCTACTACCTGAACTACCAGAATCGCCGCCCGGACTACGTCACCGCGTTCTGGAACGTCGTCGACTGGGACGCCGCCGCGCAGAACTTCGGCGCCTGAGCCACGGCTCGTCGAGACGACTCGCCCTACCTTTCAAAGCCGCGCCGCGAGGCGCGGCTTTTTGCTTGGAACGATCCCGCCCCTGCAGTTCTCCGCGGACCGGGCTTGGTGGCGCGCTTGCGCCCCACACATGCGGTGCAGTGGCGCACGATCGCGCCACCGACCTTGCAAGCGTTGCTCCCTGCGGGCGCGGTGCCGCTTAATTTAAGAAGTCCGCCAGCTTCGACTGCGCGAGCTTGATGAACAGCTGACTCGGGTCCGGCCGGCTGAGCGTGCCACCGATCGTGCCCACGTCCTTCAGCTTCGAATAGCCGAGGTCATCCTTCGTGCCGTCGAGCGCGCGGACTTTGCCGAAGAGCTGTTCGATCTTTCCGCGCGTCGCCAGCGTGTAGTTCACCGTGAGCGGCTGCTCGAGCAGCGGCTTGCCGGCGACGTGCGTGATGCTCCCCTTGCCGATCAGCCGCAGTTCGGGCGCTAGCAACGTCAGTTCGTCGAGGCGGAGATTGAGGGCATCGTCGCGCGTGGCGCGGATGGAAAGTTGATCGAACTGAACCTCCCCGACGGCCGATGCGATCTGGTCGACGACATACGATGCGCCGGCGACTTTTTCGGCGGCGCCCTTGACCTTGTCCCCACCGAAGAGCGAGCCCAACGCGGCAACCGCATCGACGGCCTTCGTCGCGACCGAAACCTTTTCCGTGGTGCGTTTCAGGCCGCGAAACACGCCGGCGTGACTCGTGAGTTGGAACTGGCCGCGAGTGCGGTCGATCACCTGATCGAGATTAACGCCGTCGCCAGTAAAACCACCCGCGATCGTAACGACGCCCTCCAAGACCGGCGGCTTGCCGGGATCGAACGCTTTGATGAAGGCGCCCGCATCAAAATCAGTGAGCGAGAAATTGCCGCCGAGATGGTAGGGCGTCGCACCGCCATTGAAGCGCAGTTCGACGCGCGATCCGAGGCGGCTTTTCTCGTTGATGACGCCTTGAAGCTGTTGGACGGCGACGCGCTGCGGATCGATGACGACAAAACCGTTCAGGTCAGTCATCGCCCACTCCTTGCCGCGCGTGATCGACTTCAAGTCGAGCGTCAGTTCGCCGCGCAAACCGGTCCAGAACGGACGCGCGTCAGGTTCCAGCGGTCGGCTGGCAGCGGTCGCGGTCGGTTTGGGCGCGGGCGCAGTCGTTTGCACCGGGGCGCCGGCGAGGCCGAGGAGCGCGAGCGCATCCGCCAGCTCGAGGTGCTCTCCGGTGATTTTCGCGTCGAAGAGGAAACCATCCGTGCGTCGCACCGCATCCGCCGCGATCTTGAGGTCCGAACGCTGACCGAGGCGATCGAGCAGGATCGGCGCCTCGAAGCTCAGGCGGCCCTCCGGGGAGCGCGCGGCGCGGAAGTTGAGGTTCGCGACCGGCAGGGGCTGATTGCCCTCGCGCAACACGAGATTGTTGAGCGTCGTGCGGCCTTCAACCTGCACGGTCTTGCCCACGAGCGCCCCGCGAATTTCGCCGCTCGCGCGCCCGGAAGCGAGAACTTGGGCAGCCGTGAAGGGCGGCTGCGTCGCCATCGCAGCGATATCGGCGTTGAAGGTGGAGACGGCACGGATGCCTTCCGTCGGCGTCGCCCTCACCTCGGCGGAGGCGCTAAACCAAACGGATTTGTCGCGATTCGCGAACGTGGTGTCGCCGGACGCCAGGCGCCAATCGCCGAAGCCGGCGTATTCGATAGTCGGAGAGGCTTCGATGGTGACGCGGTCCAGCGTCGGCTGCTTCGTTTCGCCGAGGATCGTGAGGTCCTGGAAGCGCAGCGGTGCGGCGGGCTTCAGGAATACCCGGCCTTGGTTGACGGAGAGATTAAAGACCGTCGCCTGCAGGCTGCCTCGGAGCGGCATGATCGCCTGCACCAGCGGCATCTTCGCGAAATCGACGGTGCCGATCGTGAGGCGTGCCACCGGGGTGTCGGTCGCCGCGGCAGTTTTGAGCTGCATCGTCTGCAGATCGAAGCTGATCGCCTCGAGCGACGCAGCGCCGAGCAAGGCATGGCCATTCGCATCGGCGAGTTCGCCATGGAAGCTGCGCACCTCCACCACCGTCGGGGTCAGCGTCGCGTCCAGGTCGCCTTTGAGCTGCACGTGGCCCAAGGGAAGAAACGGTTCGAGCATCCGCGGCGCGTTGGCGTTAAATTTGCCACGCGCGACGATCTTCTCGGCCTTCGCTTCGGGCAGCTCGATCTGCAAGTCGGCCTGCACGACGTCACCAGCGGGCGTGCGCAGGGTCAGGTCTTCGACGAGCGCCTGGATGTTCGCGGGCGTGAGCGTCGCGCGGGTCTGGAGCGAAAGCTCGGCGCGGTCGAGCACGCGACGACCGTCTTGGACAACGGTGAGTTCATCGATTTTCAACGGCGCGGTCGAGCGCAGCTCAATCTTGTCGCCCTGCCCTTCGAGCACCCATTCGCCACGCAACGCACCACCGGACACGTCGGCCGCGGCGACAAACGGGCGAATCCACGCGAGCGGCAGCCCTTGCACCGCCACACGCGCGAGCGGGCCGTTGCCCGCCGCCGCAAACTGAAGCGAGCCACCACCCAAGTTAATGGCGAGCGGACGCACGGTCTCGACCGCGAGCACCGGCTGGTCGCCATCGACCTTGAATTGAAGATGCTTGAGCTGCGCCGCGGACCGATCGACCGCGAGATCGAACTCCGATTGCACGCGCACGGCGCCGATGGCGCGGAGCGAGGGCTCGATCGTTTCGAGCGCGCCCACATTACCGGCGAGCTGCCCCTGCAACGTCGCCGCGCGGGTCTGCGCATTGAACGAGAATTTGCCGGCGCCACGCGTGTCGAATCGCGGCAGCACGCGACCGAGGAAGAACGGCTCCACCTGCTCCGTCGTGGCGTGCAATTCCCACGTGCCGCTGCCTTCCGGAGCGCTGGCCGGCAGCGCCGCGGAGATTTTGAGGAGGTTTGCGATCTGACCGGCGCGCTGCGTGTCGAGCGCCAGCGTCAAATTTTCCGTGCCGCCCACCGACTCCATGCCGGCGGTCAGCTTGAGCTGGTGACCTTGTGAAAACTGCGGCCCTTCGGCATCGAGCGCGAGCACGAGGCTCGCGCGGTCAAACGTGCGAGTCGCGGTCTCGCGCACGGTGAGGCGACCGTCGGCCCGCAACGCGGTCACCGCCGCGCCGGGCGTGGCGTCGAGGATTTTCGCTTTGAGCAGCAACGCACCTTCCTGGCCGGGAGCGATGCCGCCGCCGGAAACCTGAAACTCGGCCGTGAGCGGCGCACGCCCCGGACCGCCGGGGAAAGTGGCACGGCCAGCAATCTGCACGTCGCCCAATTGAACCGTGTAAGGCAATTGCACGTGGGCCAGCGCGCCTGGGGCAGCCACGGGCGCGCCCGCGGCCTGCGCCGTGCGCGCGGGCGCCACCTTCGTGGCATCCACGTTGACGCCCTGCACGGCGAGGCGATCGACACGGACGTGCTCGCGAGTGAGAAATTGCCAGGCGGAGAACTCCGCTTCGGCCCGCTCGGCCGTGACGACGAGGCCATCCTGTTCGAAGCGCACGCCCGTGAGCCGCGCGCTGGACGGGCCGGCGGAGAGCGAGGCGAAATCCAGCTTCAAGCCGGGCTGCTGCGCCAAGGCACGTCGCACCACCCACTGTTGCACGGCGGGAACAAGCGCAACGCCGATGGCGAGTGCCACCAGCGCAAACAGAATACCGAGAGTGATGAGGAGCGGGCGAACCAGCTTCATGGGCCTGCCGTTACGACAGATTAACCGGGACTAAGTTGCGTAAGATTTTGACCAAAAAAGGGCCGCAGCGGACGAACCGCGCGGCCCTGAGGACGAAACTTTTTTCAGACTCAGCGGCCGGCGACGAGTTCGTCGGGCAGACCCATCGCGCGGCGAACGTTGGCCGAGGCGACGTTAAAGCTGTAGAAGGCCTGAAGCTGGTTGAGGCGCGCGGTCGTGAGGTCGTTGCGCGCGGTGAGGACGTCGAGCTGCGTCGCCGTGCCGGCCGCGTAGCGGGCGTCCGCGAGGCGGACCGCTTCCTCGGCCTGTTCGACGACTTTCTTCGAGGCCTCGGCGAGCTCGGTGGCTTCTTGCAGCGACGACAGTGAGCGGCGCACATCGACCGAGACCGAGAGCTCAGCCTCGCTGAGGGCAAGGCGCGCTTGTTCGAGGGCGGACTCGGCCTGGACGACGCGACCGCGCGTCGCGCGACCATCGAAGATATCCCACGACGATTGCACGCCGACCGTGACGCCGTCACGCGAAGCGGCGAAGTCGGAGTAGCCCGGGCGTTTGCGCCAATCGTAGGCGGCGTAGAGCGAGAGGTCCGGATAATAGTTGGAGCGCCGGACGGTGACGATTTGCTCGGCGACCTCCTCGAGCTTCTTCAAGCGTTGGAGGTCCGGGCGACGCTCTTTGGCGGTCGCGAGAGCGGAGGCGAGTTCGTAGCTGACCGGAGTGAACTCCAGCTTGCCGCTGAATTCCGGCGTTCTCGCGATGTTCGCGGCATCGGTGGTCACGAAGCCGAGCGACTGGCGCAGGTCGTCGATCGCGAGGCGAAAGTTGTTGCGCGCGCTGATGAGCGCGGGCTGGGCGTTGGCCACGGCGACTTCGGCGCGGAGCACTTCGAAGTTGGAAACGGTGCCGGCTTCGAAGCGGTTCTTCACGTCCTGCAGCTGGCGGCGGAGGAGTTCGACGTTCTGCTCCTGCACCTTGATGCGCTCGCGGGTGACGAGGACGTTGTAGAAGCGCGTGCGGACGTCGAGCAGCGCGGCGTCGATCACCGACTGCAGTTGCAGCACGGCGGCATCGAGCGTGAGGCGCTGGGCTTTCACGGCCGCGGAGATACCGCCGCCGGCGAAGAGCACCTGACGCGCGGTGATATTGATGGACCAGGAGCGGTCATCGCCGGTCGACGAGATCTGCTGCGCATAGCCGGAGTAGCCGGCGCTGCTGATCACGTTCGGGATCTGCTGCGCGCGGACCTCGAGCACGATGCCTTCCTGTTGCCGGATGCGCTCCTTCGCCTGGCGGATGGCGAAGTTGTTATCCAGCGCGAAGGAGAGCGCGTAGTTGAGCGAAAGCTCGTCGGGCACCATGTAACCCGGATCGGCTTTGCCGTCGGATTGGAAGGGTGTCGCCGGCATGTCCGCGAGGAGCGGCTGCGCGAGCGCCAAGGTGGCGAGAGCGACGAGGGAGGACGGAACCAGTTTCATGGGAATGGAGGAGCTTACTTGGCCGGAACCGCAACGCCAGCTTCTGGTGTGTCCAGAGCGGCGGCGCGGGCGCGCGCCTTGGCGTGGTCTTTGGCGATGAGCATATAGAAGGCGGGAACGACAAACAGCGTGAAAACCGTGCCGATGGCCATACCAACGACGAGCACCCAGCCGATGGAGTTACGCGAGGCGGCGCCGGGACCCTTGACGAAGATGAGCATCAAGTGACCGAAGACGGTCGCCGCGGACGTCATGAGCACGGGGCGGAGACGGGTCGCGGCGGCACGGCGGATGGCCTCGGCCTTGGCGATACCCTCCTCCTGCAGCGTGTTCGCGAACTCGACGATGAGGATGCCGTTCTTCGCGATCAGGCCGACCAGCGTGATGAGGCCGATCTGCGAGTAGATGTTCAGCGACGTCTGCCAGAGGAATATCGGAATCATCGCGCCGAAGAACGCCAGCGGGACGGAGCCGAGCAGAATGATGAAGGGGTCGCGGAAGCTGTTAAACTGCGCCGCGAGCACGAGGAAGATCAGCACGAGCGCGAGCACGGCGGCCTTCCACAGCGCTTCGCCCTCGGTGCGCAGCTGGCGGGACTGGCCGCCGTAATCGATCGAGTAGCCGGGCGGCAGGATTTCCTGGGCCTTCGCCTCGAGTTTCTTGAGCGCGGTGTCGATGCTGGGACCGACACCGGTGATCTTGACGGAGTTGAGCTGCTGGAAGCGATTCAGCGTGCGCGGCTGCACGGTGTGCTCGAGCGTCGCGATCGTGGACAGCGGGATGAGCTGACCGGCCGGGCCACGCACGTGGTAGTTGAGCAGCTGGTCGGCGTTCAGGCGCTGGCCGCGCTCGACTTGCGGGATGACGCGGTAGCTGCGGCCGTCGTTGACGAAGCGGTTGACGTAACCGCCGCCGAGCATCGAGCCGAGATCGCGCGCGACGTCGGAGAGACTGAGGCCCATCGCAGCGACCTTGTCCTTGTCGATCACGATCTCGACCTGCGGGAGGTCGAACTTCAGATCGGAGTCGGCGAAGTAGAACGTCGGGGCGGCGTTGGGCGCGTTGGCCTCCGTGTTCGCGTAGAGCACGAGTTGGTTGGCGTATTCGAGCATTTCCTTGTGGTCGGCGGTCGAGCGGATGACGAACTCGATCGGCAGCGAGCCACCCGAGGGCAGCGGATCCGGCGTCGTGATGACGACATTCATACCGGGAATCGCGGCGGCGGGCCCTTGCAGAGCGGCCTCGATGGCGAGCGAGCTGCGCTGGCGCTCGGACCACGGCTTCAGGAGAATGCCGGCGAAGCCGAAATTGTTGCCGGTAATCTGAAACGACTGCGCATACTCCGGGACGCTTTCGAACATCTTCTGGACCTCTTTCGCGAAGATCACGTTGTGGTCGATGGTCGAAGTCGGCGACGGCAGGAGAATCGAAAACACGACACCCTGGTCCTCCTTCGGCGCGAGTTCGCGCTGCGCGAACATGAAAAACACGGGGAGCAGTGCGGTGAGCAGCACGGCGATCGTGAGCGTCACCGGCACCCAGCCGAGGCTGGCGCCAACGATCTTGTCGTAGCGATTGCGCAGGCGGTCGAAGAGGTGGTTGATCGTGCCAGTGAGGCCGCGCTCCTCGGCATCGTGGCCTTGGAGCAGGTAGGCGCTGAGCATCGGCGAGAGCGTGAGGGCGACGAAGCCCGATACCATCACCGCGCCGGCAAGCGTGAACGCGAACTCGCGGAAGAGCGCGCCGGTGAGGCCGCCTTGGAAACCGATCGGCGCGTAAACCGCGGCGAGCGTGATCGTCATCGAGATGACGGGGCCAACGAGCTCGCGGGCACCGAGAATGGCGGATTCGACGGGCGATTTGCCCTCGCGGATGTGGCGCTCGATGTTCTCGACGACGACGATGGCGTCGTCGACCACGATGCCGACCGCGAGCACGATCGCGAGGAGCGTCAGCAGGTTGATCGTGAAGCCCAGTGCCACCATGATAAATAGCGCACCGATGAGCGACAGCGGCATCGCCACCAGCGGAATGAGCACCGAGCGGAACGAGCCCATGAAGAGGAAGATCACGATGGCGACGATCGCGAGCGTCTCGGACAGCGTCTTGAGAATCTCGCTCAGCGCATCGTCGATGTATCTCGTGGCGTCGTAGGCGATGGAAGCATTGAGGCCGGCCGGCAGCGCACGCTCGATCTCGGGCATGGCTTCGCGGACGCGTTTGATGACTTCCACGGTGCTCTCGGTCGGGAGAACCCAGATGCCCATGAACGTGGCGGTCTTGCCGCCGAAGCGGACTTCGGAGTCGTAGTTCTCGGCGCCGAGCACGACGTCGGCGACGTCGGCGAGGCGGACGATGGAGCCGTTCTGCTCGGCCACGACGAGGCGCTTGAATTCCTCGACGTTCTTGAGGTCGGTGTTGGCGACGAGCGAGACGGAGAGCATGGTGCCCTTGGTCGAGCCGACGGCCGCGAGCGCGTTGTTGGCGGCGAGCGCCTGGCGCACTTGTGCGGGGCTGAGGTTGCGCGCGGCGAGCTCATCAGGCTTGAGCCAGATGCGCATCGCGAAAACGCGGCCGCCGAGAATGTCGGCCTTCTGCACGCCTTTCACCGCAGAGAGGCGCGGCTGCACCATGCGGCTCAGGTAGTCGGTGATCTGGTTTTGATCGAGCGAGTCCGAGTAGAAGCTCATGTAGACCGACGCGAACTGGTTGTCGGCGGTCTCCACGCTGACCGTGGGAGACTCGGACTCGGGCGGCAGCTCGTTGCGGACCTGCTCGATCTTCGAGCTGATCTGCGCGAGCGCGGCGTTCGTGTCGTAGTTGAGCCGCAGGTAAACCTTGATCGTGCTGACGCCGGCGGAGGAGGTCGACTCCATGTAATTGATGCCGTCGACCTGAGCGATGACGCGCTCGAGCTGCGTGGTGATGTAGCCGCGGACCGTGTCGGCGCTGGCGCCGAAATAGACCGTGGTGACGTTGACGACCGCGCTGTCGCTGCGCGGGTATTGGCGGGTGTTCAGCTGGAAGTAGGCCACCAAGCCGAGAACGAGGATGACGATGTTGACCACGAGCGCGATGACGGGCTTGCGGACGAACAGGTCGGTGAAACTTTTCGAGAGCATGAGGGAGGAGGAGTTGCGTGGACGCCGCGGCGCGCGCGGCACTCAATTCCGGGAAAACAGCTCAGGTGTTGGCCGGCTTCGGGTTCGCGTCGTTCGTCGGCTGGACGGTGTTGTTGATCTGCACGGGCATGCCGTTGCGCAGTTTGAACACACCGGTGGAAACAACCTGGTCGCCGGCCTTGATGCCGGTGACGGCGATGAGATCGCCGCGGGTGGCACCGAGCTGCACGAACTGCTGGCGCACGCCGAGGAATTCCTTCCCGTCTTTGCCCTTCTGCTTTTCCACGATGAACACGGAGTTGCCGTAGGAGGCGTAGGAGATGGCCGTGGCGGGCACGACAACGAGGCTGTTGGACTGCGGCAGCTCGACCTCGACGCGGGCGAACATGCCGGCGCGGAGCTTCTCGTCGGGATTCGCGAGCGTGGCCTGCACGCTGATGTTGCGCGTCGCGGCATCGACCTCGGAGTTGATCGCCGTGATCTTGCCTTCGAACGGCTGCGCGAAGGCGTCGATGCTGACACGCACGGTCTGACCGATCGCGAGATCAGGGAACTGGCGCTGCGGGACGTTGAAGTTGGCGTAGATCGGATCGAGTTTCTGCAGCGGCAGGAGCGCGCGGCCCTTCGAAATATACTGGCCGAGGTTCACGAGGCGGATGCCGACGCGGCCGTCGAACGGAGCGCGCACGTGCTTCTTGGCGATCTGAGCCTCGAGGGCGGCGACATCAGCCTGCGCTTGGCGCGCGGTGGCCTCGGCGGCGTCGTATTCGGACTTCGACGTGGCTTGCTGGCCCCAGAGTTCCTTGGCGCGCGTGAGATTGACCTGGGCGAGGCTGGCGCGGGCTTGAGTGGCTTTGAGCTGCGCCTCCTCGACGGACGTGTCGAGTTCGACGAGCAGATCACCGGCCTTGACGGCCGTGCCACTCTCGGCGGCGATGCGCACGATCGTGCCGTCAGCATCGGCGCTGATCGTCACGCCCTCGACCGGCGCGAGCGTGCCGATCGCGCTCAGAGTCGGATGCCACTGGACGGCCTGCGCTTCGACCGTGGCGACGGCCGCGGGCGGGTGCGAGTGGTCTTGCGAGGACATTTCTTTGATCTGCGCCGCCTTGACGACGACGAGCAGCGCGACGACGGCCGCGAAGCCGGAGAGAGCGATGGCAAACTTCTTGAACATGGGAGGTCGTGGTTAGGTTCGTGGAAAAAATGATTCAGGACGTCTTCGAGACCGGCACATGAGCCGGAAGCGAAGAAACGTGGTGTTGGATCTTACCGAGTAGACGAACGAGAGTCTTTCGTTCGGACTCGGTCAGCGCCCCCATCACCTCGCTGGCGCCGCGAAAGTGATCGGGCAGAAAACGTGTCAGAAAATTCTCCGCCTTCCTCGTGAGGCGGACGAGCAACATGCGACGATCAGAGGGATCGGGCTCACGAACCACGTAACCGTCACGCTCAAGCGTATCGATGAGACCGGTCATCGTAGCCCGGGTAACGCCCGCAGCATCCGCGAGTTCGGCCGGCGTGCGAGGACCACAAGGCGGCTGGGTGATCGGGATATCACCGCTACGCGGCTCGGAGCTGCGCCACAGGAGCATCAGCACGCCGAAGCGGCCTTGAGAAATTCCCTGCGCGGCCAGGCGAAGCTCCGACAGGGCAAACACATCATCCGCCGTGCGCAGCAGGTGCAGGTAAGCCTCGGCGGCGGTCGGGTCCAGCTCCGGAAACTCCCGCGCCGCCTCGAGGAGGCATTCGTAGCGGGGCAGGTCCTTGAGCATCAGATGAGGCATGGCAAAAAAGTAAGGGGGCTGACGATTAGCCTCCTAACGATTTTCGCAAGGGGAGTTTTGTGAAATTTAGGCGAACGGCTAAGTCATAGGGAAAACCCCAACGGCGCAGCCGGGTTTGCTCCGGTAACGGACACAAAAAAGCCCGCACTTTCGTGCGGGCTCGTGAATGGCCAACTTCGGCGAAGCTCGCCTGGGCTGGGTTTAGAGCGATTGCGCAGCCGCGACGACGGACTCGGTAGTGATGCCGAGTTCCTTCATCGCGATATTGCCGGGTGCGCTGAGGCCGAAGCGGTCGATGCCGACGACCTTGCCGTCGAGGCCGACATACTTGTGCCAGAGCGCCGTAACGCCCGCTTCGATCGCGACGCGCTTGCGGCACGACGGCGGGAGGATGGCGTCGCGGTATTCCTGCGGTTGCGCATCAAAGCGCGCGAAGGACGGCATCGACACGACGCGCGTGCCGGCGCCGAGCTGTTTCGCGGCGGCGATCGCCCACTGCAGCTCGCTGCCGCAGGAAAGGAGAATGTGCGTGAGCGGCGCGGTTTCCTGCACGGCGACGTAGCCGCCTTTGAGCACGCCGGCGCGGCGCTCGCTGGCCGGGATGTCGTTGAGCATCGGCACGGCCTGGCGGGTGAGCGAGAGGAGCGTGGGCCCTTCGGTGCGCTCGAGTGCCGCAGCGAAAGCGCCGGCGGTTTCCTCGGGATCGGCGGGACGGATGACGTCGAGATTCGGGATGACGCGCAGACCGGAAACGGTTTCCACCGGCTGGTGCGTCGGGCCATCTTCACCGACACCGATGGAGTCGTGGGTATAAATGTATACGACCGGGAGCTTGGCCAGCGCGGCGATGCGCATCGACGGACGCGAGTAATCGGCGAAGACGAGGAACGTCGCGCACGAGGTCTGGAAGATGCCGTCGTAGGCGATGCCGTTGTTGATCGCGGCCATGCCGTGCTCGCGGATGCCGTAGCGGATGTTGCGACCGGCGCGGTTGGTGCGATCGAAATCCTTGTCGGCGGCGATGTAGTTGAGCGTCGAGCCGTAGAGGTCGGCGGAACCGGAGACGAGCAGCGGATGCGCGGCGGCGATGGGCTGAAGCACGTCCTTGCCCGCAGCGCGGGTGGCGAGCTTGGCATCGGCCGGGAAGTGCGGGATGACGTTCTCGATCAAGTGCGCCGCGCTGATCTTGGCGCCGCGCGATTCGAGCAAGGCGGCCTTTTCGGGATTAGCGGCGGCCCAGGCGGCGTAGGTTTTCTGCCACTTGTTGTAGGCGCGCTTCAGGCGGCTCTTGTGCGCCTTGAAATACTCGCGCACCGGCTCGCTGACAAAGAAGTGCTGGTCGGCCGGGAGGCCGAGACCGGCGCGGGCGGCATCGGCGAACTTCGCCCCACCCTCGCCGTGGCCCTTCGAGGTGCCGGCGACTTCGGGGATGCCTTTGCCGATGACCGTCTTGGCGATGATGAGCTGCGGGCGGCCGGTCTTGGTTTTCTTGGCCTTGTTGATGGCCTTGAGAATCGCGGCGAGGTCGTGGCCGTCGGTGAGCGTCTGGACGTCCCAGCCGATCGCCTTGAAGCGCGCCGCGGTGTTCTCGCTCTGGGTCCGGTCCGCCATGGCGTCGAGCGTGACGTCGTTGGCGTCGTAAATGAGGATCAGGTTGTCGAGGCCTTGGTGGCCGGCGAAAGCGACGGCTTCCATCGCGACGCCTTCCTGCATGCAGCCGTCGCCGGCGAGGCAGATGACGTGGTGGTCGAAGATCGTGTGCTCGGGCGTGTTGAAGCGCGCCTCGGCCATCTTGCCGGAGAGCGCAAAACCGACGGCGTTGCCGATGCCCTGACCGAGCGGGCCGGTGGTGCACTCGACGCCCGGCGTCTCGTGAAACTCGGGGTGACCGGGCGTCTTGCTGTGGAGGACGCGGAAGTTCTTAACCTCGTCGAGCGAGAGGTCGTAGCCACTGAGATGAAGCCACGAATAGAGGAACATCGAGCCGTGACCGGCGGAGAGGACGAAGCGATCGCGATTAAGCCAGCGGGGCTCGTCGGGGTTGTGCGCGAGCGCGTGGCCGTAGAGCACCGCGCCGATCTCGGCGGCGCCGAGCGGCAGACCGAGGTGGCCGGAGGAGCACTTGTGAACGGCATCGATGGCGAGGCCGCGGGCCTGAGCGCTGGCTTGAGCGAGGATTTCGGTGTTCAGCTTCATGAATTGGGGATCGTTGCGGGTGACGAAAGTTGCGGGTGACTTAGCCGGACGTCGAGCACACCTGCAAAGCCCAAATCATGTCATCCGTTGAACGACACCTGCGCGCGAAATCGAAGAATTCCCGCATGGTGCGGCGCGCCCGGCCAGACCGCCTCGGAGCCAACAAAAAAGCGAGCCATACACGGCTCGCTTTCGGGGAGAAAAACTGAAGCGGGGCTCAGGACTTCGCGGCCTCTTCGAAACGCTTTTCCTTCACCGCCATGGCGGCCTTGCCCGTGCGGTCGCGGAGGTAGTAGAGGCGGGCCTTGCCCGGCTCGGAGTCGCGCTCGACTTCGATCCTCTCGACGTTGGGCGAGTTGACCGGGAACACGCGCTCGACGCCTTCGCCGTAGCTGATGCGGCGGACGGTGAACGTCTCGTTGATGCCGCTGCCCTTGTGGGCGATCACGACGCCGGCGAAAACCTGGACGCGCTCTTTGTCACCTTCGCGCACCTTCGTGTGGACGCGGACGCCGTCGCCGACCTTGAAGGGGGCCTTAGCGTGCTTCACCTGGGCGGCGGAGAGTTCTTGGACGATGGGATTCATGGCTGCTGTTTCTTTAGTAAATCGGGTCGGACCTTGGCGGTTTTTTCCAACTGCTGCGCGTGCCGCCACTTCTCGATCTTGCCGTGATGCCCCTCGAGGAGCACTTCGGGCACGGACATGCCGCGGTAAACGGCGGGACGCGTGTAATTGGGAAAGTCGAGCAAGTTGCGGGTGAAACTTTCGGTGGTCAACGACTTTTCTTCACCGAGCACACCGGGAATGAAACGCGCGAGCGCATCGATCACCACGGCGGCCGCCAGCGTGCCGTTCGTGAGCACGTAATCGCCGATGCTGATCTCCTCGTCGATGAGCGTGTCGCGGATGCGCTGGTCCACGCCTTCGTAGTGTCCGCTGAGGAAGATAAGGTGTTGCTCTTTCGCGAGCTGCTCGGCGCGGGCCGAAGTAAATGGTGCGCCGTCGGGCGTCAGGTAGATGCGACGACAGCCGGGCGTTTGCAGCTCTTCGATCGCGGCGAAGATTGGTTCGCACTTCATCACCATGCCTGCCCCGCCGCCGAAGGGGCGGTCGTCGGTGGTCTTGTGCTTGTCAGTCGCCCAATCGCGTGTGTTACGGACGTTTATTTCGAGCAACTTCGCCTCGCGCGCACGCCCGATCATGCTCTCGGAAAAGAAACCGTCGAGCATGGCGGGAAAGAGCGTGAGGACGTCGATGCGCATCGAAAGCGGAGTCTTTGAACCACTAATGGACACTAATGAACACTAATCTCCGAAACACTCATCCGCTGCCGTGGTTCGTGTGGATTTGTGGCCATGCGTCGTTGCTCCGGGTTGAGAAAAACAAAGCCCCGACTCAGTGGTCGAGGCTCGGCGGCACGGCGAACTCTGTGTTCTCCGTGATCTCTGTGTTTAGTCTAGATCAGGCCGTTGCCGTGGCGGCCGCGGCCTTCTTCGAGCGCTTCACGAGGGAACGCACGGTGTCGGAGGGCTTGGCGCCCTTGGAAACCCAGTAGTCGAAGCGGTCGAGCTTGATCGTCAGCGGGTTGCCCTTGGCGTTCGGGTTGTAGCTGCCGAGGTATTCGACCGCGTCGCCATCGCGGCGCGAACGGGCCTCGGCGACGGCCACGCGGTAGTGGGGCTCGTTCTTGGTGCCGAAGCGGGAAAGACGGATCGTGAGTGCCATTATTGTAGTGCTGAGATGCTGTGCGGACAGCGGTGGTTGATTTGGAAAAGGTCCAAGAGAGTCGAAAACGGTTTGGCCTTGTCAAGCCCCCATTGGTGAAGCTGATTTCGACCCCTTAAACGTCCCAATTTATGCTCAAAGCCGGCATCGTCGGTCTGCCCAACGTAGGCAAGTCCACTCTCTTTAACGCCCTCACGCGCTCCCGCAAGGCCGAGGCCGCGAACTATCCGTTCTGCACCATCGACCCGAATGTCGGCGTCGTCATCGTTCCCGACGAGCGCGCCTACGTCCTGAAGGCTATCGCAAAAACCAACGTCGTAGTGCCGGCCGCCATCGAGTTCGTCGACATCGCCGGCCTCGTCGCCGGTGCCTCGAAGGGCGAAGGCCTCGGCAACCAATTCCTCGCCAACATCCGCGAAGTCGACGCGATCGTCCAAGTCGTCCGCTGCTTCGAAGACAGTGACGTTGTCCACACGATGGGCGGCGTCGATCCGGTCCGCGACATCGAGGTGATCACGACCGAGCTCGTGCTCGCCGACCTCGACGCCGTCGCCAAGCGCATGATCAAGACGCAGAAGAGCGCCAAGGCCGGCGACAAGGACGCGATCGTCGAACTCGCCCTCCTGCAAAAGCTCGAGCCCCATCTCAACGCCGGCAAGACCGCCAACACGCTCGCCGCGACGCCCGAGGAAGTCGCGATGATGAAGCTCTTCCAGCTGCTCACCGCGAAGCCCGTGCTCTTCGCGTGCAACGTCGCCGAGTCCGACCTCGCGACCGCCGAGCAGAATCCATTCGTCCAAAAAGTCGCCGAATACGTCCGCACGCACCACGACGCCGCCTACGTGCCGATCAGCGCCAAAATCGAAGCCGAGCTCATCGATTTGCCGCCGGAAGAAGCGAAAGCGTTCCTCAAGGATCTCGGCGTCGACGACTCCGGCGTCTCCGCGCTCATCAAAGGCACCTACGCCCTGCTCGGCCTGATGACCTACTTTACCGCCGGCGAAAAAGAAGTGCGCTGCTGGACCATCAAGAAGGGCTGGAAAGCCCCGCAAGCCGCCGGCGTCATTCACACGGACTTCGAAGCCGGCTTTATCAAAGCCGAAATCGTCAGCTACGAGGACCTCACGCGTCTCGGCAGCGTCGCCGCCGCCCGCGAGGCCGGCAAATACCGGCTCGAAGGCAAGGAATACGTCTTCAAGGACGGTGACGTCGCGCTCTTCCGGTTCAACAACTGACCTGAAACCAGCGGCGTCAGCGTGAGGTAGGGCGGGACCGCTGGGCCCACCGCGTTTGGCAACACGTTCTCGGCGCGCCCAGCGGTCGCGCCCTACCCCGCAATCTCCACTGTCCTGTTGCGCTGCGCCCGCGCGTCGCGCAATTTGTGCGCTCTCCCATGAGCGACGCTCCTTCGTCCGCCCTCGCACCCGCCGAGTCCCTCGACTCCTCCATCGTGCGCATGCTGATGGATGCGACGCCCGATCGCATCTACTTCAAGGACCTCGAGAGCCGTTTCGTCCGCAACAACATCGCGCAAGCCCAGCTCATCGGCGCCTCGTCACCTGACGAGTGCGTGGGCAAATCCGATTTCGATTATTTCTCCCGCGAACACGCCGAAAAAGCCCGCGCAGACGAACTCGAAATCATCCGCACTGGCCGCGCCATCATCGGCAAGGAGGAGCACATCACCTTGCGCGATGGCAAACGCGCGTGGGTCTCCACCACCAAGCTTCCGTGGCGCGACGCCTCCGGCCGCATCATCGGCACCTTCGGCATGACGCGCGACATCACCGCCGCGAAAATCACCGAGGAAAAACTCACCGAGGAGCGCAACCTCCTCCGCACGATCATCGATCACCTGCCCGCGCGCATCTACGTCAAGGACCTCGAATCGCGCTACCTCCTCAACAACGGCGCTCACCTTGCCAGCCTCGGCGACAAATCGCAAAAAGAGGTCCTCGGTCGCACGCTGCGCCAGATCCTGCCCGGCGAGCGGGCCGAGACGGCCATGGTCGACGACCAACAAGTGCTCTCGTCCGGCCAGCCCATCCTGAATGACGAACGCTCCGCCCCGCTGGCTGACGGTTCGATGCGATGGTCGCTCACCACAAAAGTCCCCTTCCGTGACGTGCGCGGCCAGGTTGCCGGCCTCGTTGGCATCAGCCACGACATCACCAAGCGCAAACTCGCCGAACAGGAACTCGCCCGCCGCACGGAGGAAATGGAAGCCGACGTCCTGATGGCGCGCCAACTCCAGGAAATCCTTCTCTCGCGTCCTTACCCGGTTTTCCCCCGCGACGCAGCGCCCGAGGCGAGCGCGCTCCACTTCTCTCATTGCTACGTGCCCGCGACGACCCTCGGCGGCGACTTCTTCGATTTGCTCCAACTCTCCGACACCCGCTGCGGCCTCCTGATCTGCGACGTGATGGGCCACGGCGTGCGCGCCGGACTTCTCACCGCGATGATCCGCGGCGTGTTCCAGGAAATGGGCCCGCGCGCCGCCGATCCCGCTCACGTGATGAGCGAGATCAACGAGGCCCTCTGCCCCATCGCCGAACAATCGGGCCAACCGATGTTCGCCTCCGCCTTCTTCGCCCTCGTCGATCTCGAGACGCGCACACTGCACTACGCCAACGCCGGTCACCCGCCGCCGATCGTCATCCGCAACGGCAGCGATATCGAACGTCTCGCCCTCCCCGATCCCGAGCCCGCCGCCGGCCTGTTGTCACGCTTCGCCTACACCTCAGGACGCACCGCCTTCGGGCCCGGCGATCGTCTCATCGCCTTCACCGACGGACTGATCGAAGCGACGAATTCCAGCGGGCTCTGCTTCGGCGAAGATCGCCTGTGTTTCCTCCTCGGCCAATGCGCCGGCACCAAGTTCGAAGGGATTTGCACCCAACTCCTCCGCACCGTGCGCGACTACACTGGCGGCACCGGCGCGCTCGCCGACGACGTCTGTATCGTCGCCATGGAAGTGGCGGAGAGGCCCGCTTGAGCCGCGTGGGTGGAACGGGTTGACCTCAACCCGTTCGGACACGCCAGAGCGCGTTGAGGTCAACGCGCGCCATCGCACCTTCAGCTCACCTGCCCGCCCGCGCTCTTGATGTCGCGGCGATAGTCGACGCACGTCGCGATCGCGATCCGCACCGCCTCGGTCATTTTCTCGAACGGCAGACTCGGCTTATCCGTCGTCTGCTCCGGCACGAACGGCACGTGGATAAAACCGCCGCGCACGTCCGCACGGTGCATCGAGAGCTCGTGCATGAGACCGTAGAAAACGTGATTGCAGACGAACGTCCCGGCCGTCTGCGAAACCGCCGCCGGGATATCGTGCTTCCGCAATTCCTGCACGATCGCCTTGATCGGCAGCGTGCTGAAATAAGCCGCGGGCCCGTCCTTCACGATCGGTTTGTCGACCGGTTGCTGCCCGGCGTTATCGGGAATGCGTGCATCGTCGATGTTGATCGCCACGCGCTCGGGAGTGATCTCCGATCGACCGCCCGCCTGGCCGAGGCAGATCACGATGTCTGGATCGTGCAGCTTGATCTGGTGCTTCAGCTCCTTGATCGCGGCCCCGAACACGCACGGCAGGAGCGCGCCGACGATGCGGTGGCGCGCGATCTTCGCGTCGTTGATTTCGCGTGCGATTTCCTCCGAAGGGTTGATTGCTTGTCCGTCGAACGGTTCAAAACCAGTCAGGAGAATGTTTCTCATGGGGCAGTTGCGGGAAAGCGATAGACGCAGAAATACATCACGACGACATTGAAAATCCAGATCGCCACCGCAAAGGGCGCCTGCGCGCGGATCACCGCCGTGTCGCGACGCAGCTCGAGCAACTTCACCGGCACGAGATTGAAGTTCGCCGCCATCGGCGTCAGCAGCGTGCCGCAATAGCCCGAGAGCATCCCGAGCGCCCCCATCACCGCCGGATTGCCCCCGTGCGCCTGCACGATGAACGGCAGCCCCACGCCGAGCGTCATCACGGGAAACGCCGCAAACGCATTCCCCATCATGATCGTGAAGAGCGCCATCCCCGCACAGTAAGCGACGACCGCCACGAACGGATGCTGCACCGGCAGCCACGCCGCCACGAGCTTCGCGACTTCGTCGCCGACGCCCGCCTTGGCAAAAATTCCGCCGAGCGCCGCGAGCATCTGCGGCAGGATCAGCGTCCAGCTGATCAACTGCAGGAGCCGGCCGCCTTCATCGACCGCGCCGAGCGGACGCTCGCGCAACAACACAAAAACCAACCCGAGCGCCAGCAATCCGCCGAGCCCGAGCGAAATCTGCGACGCCTGCGCCGGCGCCGCGACCAACACGCCGCCGACCTCGATCCTCCCCAGCAGAAATCCACCCGTTACCGCCACGACCGGCACCAGCACGAGCGGCCACAGCAAACGTCCGCGCAACCGCGCCGCGCTCGCCTCGAGTTGCGTTTCATCCCCGCCCACGAATCGCGGCGCCGCGACCTGCTTCGTCGCCGCCAGCAACGTCATCACGAGCACGGCGTAACCCACCGCCTCCGCCGGCACGCGCTTCCCCGCCACGAGACAGCTGCCGAGCAAAATCCAGAACGCAGCCGAACCCCAGCGGCGCGGATGCGAGGCATCCGTCGCGACGCGCACTCCGAGCGCGACGACGAAGACGCCCGCGAACACGAAGAACAGCTCCAGATCCAGCCACGCGCTCATCGCTTCGCCTCCGGCTTCTTCTCGCCCGCGAGCCGCCGATCCAACGCCCGATAGCGCCACCAGCCGACCGCGATGATCCACAGCGCCGTGGGCGCACTCCACCATTGGATATCCTGCAATCGCACCTCGACGCCCGCCGTCCGCAGCACGCCCTGCACGAGCAGCAACGCGCCGACCGCGACGAAGATGTCGTCCGCGAAAAAATTGCCCACGTTCTCCGACGCCGCCGCGTGCGCGCGAATCGTCTGCGACGTCTCACCGGTCAGTTGCCCATTCTGCTGCGCCGCGGCCTCCGCCATTGGCACGACGAGCGGCCGCACCATCGACGCGTGATTGCCGACACTCATCCCGAACATACTCGTTCCACCTCGCACCACCTGGTAAATGAACAACACCCGCCCGGCCGTCGCCGCCTTCGCACGCCGCATCAACGCCGCGACGTGCTGCTGCAAGCCGTGCTTCTCCAGCAACCCGACGATCGGCACCAGCACGATGACCGGCAGCGTGAGCGCACGATTGTCGACGAAGAACTGTCCCGTCATCTGCACGATCTCGCGCCACGAAAAACCCGCCAGCAAACCGGTCGCGATCCCCGCCGCGACGATCACCACGAGCGCATTCCACCGCAGGGCAAAGCCGATCGCGATGAGGACGATGCCGAGCAGCTTGATCACAAATAAATCTCCTGCGAATCAGGCGAATACTCGCGAAT
Organism: Verrucomicrobiota bacterium; assembly: GCA_023432225.1. Lineage (GTDB taxonomy): Bacteria > Verrucomicrobiota > Verrucomicrobiia > Opitutales > Opitutaceae > Didemnitutus. Next base: position 27,363 of record JAEYUW010000043.1, on the reverse strand, counting down.
ACTCCCGCCTCCACGCATCCGCAAATAGCTCTGAAAATTTGCGCTCATTCGCGTCATTCGCGGGCAAACTTCTGCACGGCGACGCCCGCCGCCGCCAGCTCCGTGCGCAGCCGTCGCGCAAACGCCACCGCGTGCGCGCCGTCGCCGTGCACGCAAACGGTGTCGGCCGCAACCGCCACGTCCGCGCCGTTGGTCGCGCGCACTTTTCTCTCGCGAATCATCCGCAGCACCTGCGCGACCGCGACGCCCTCGTCCGTAATCAACGCATCCGCGCGCGACCGCAGCGTGAGCGAACCGTCCGCCTGATAAGTCCGGTCGGCGAAAACTTCGTTGGCCACAGTCAGCCCGCACTCGCGGCCGGCCGCGACGTGCGCGCTGCCGGCGAGCGCGAACCAGATCAAATCCGGACCGGCGTCGCGCACCGCATAAGCCGCCGCCTCGGCGATCGCGACATCGCGCGCCGCGAGGTTGTAGAGCGCACCGTGCAGTTTCACGTGTCCCACCCGCGCGCCCACGGCTTGCGCGATGCGCTGCAGCACGCGGATCTGCGCGAGCACCGTTTGGAAGACTTCCTCCGGTGTCACCGGCAGTTCGCGCCGACCGAAATGCTCGCGATCAGCGAACCCCGGATGCGCGCCGATCGCGACGTCGTGTCGGAGGGCCAACTCCACGGTGGCGCGCATCGTCGCCTCATCGCCGGCGTGCGCACCGCACGCGATGTTCGCCGACGTGACCAGCGGCATCAGCTCGGCATCGTGGCCGGCTCCTTCGCCGAGATCGCAGTTCAGGTCGATGCGCATAACTCGTCCACCGTCATCTTGTCTCGGTTTCCGAGGTAGCGGAATTCGTCAGAATTTCGCCGGCCGCACGCGTCGAAACCCTCCCGGCTTCCGCTACGAAGCGCACTATCGTTCCGCGCCGGATTGTTTGGCGAGCTGTCGCGCTTCGCGCTCGGTAGTCGCTTCGCTCGTCGCTATGAAAGGACATAAATTTGTGATTCACCCCACAAGCCGGGCCAGGCCGGTGCGCACGCGATTCAGGTCACGTTCCCTCGCCAAGTAAAGGTCCTGCGCCTCCGCCACCGTGATTTCTTTGCAACGAATCTTCCGCCCCGGCGCCAGTTGAGCCAAACAGCCTAGGTCGACCGTCGCGACCACCGCGATCCGTGGATATCCGCCGACGGTCTGCCGGCTCGGCAGCAGCACGATGGGCGCGCCACCGTCCGGCACCTGCACGGCGCCGTCCGCGACGCCCTCGGAAATCATCTCGCGCGGCGCGCGCTGCGGCAGCGCCGGACCTGCGAGACGCACGCCCATGCGGTCCGCATCCTTGGTCGCAACCCACTCCGTCGCGAAAAACACCCGCTGCGCTTCCGTCTCGAACCAATCCCACTCCGGTCCGCGCATCGCACGCACCACGCCGGCCGTCGCCGGTTTTCCCAACGTGTGCGATCGCACGCTCCACGTCGAAACGCGCGGTGCGTTGCGCTGATAACTCTGCGCCCACGTCGACGCGTCGCCATATCGCAGCGCATCGCCTGCGCGCAGCGGTCGCCCCTCGAATCCGCCAAAGCCGCCGCGCCGGTAAGTTGTCCGCGAGCCCAGCACGAGCGGCACGTCGATGCCGCCGGCGACCGCCAGCCATGCCCGCAAACCCGAGCGCGCGAGACCCAAGCTCACCGTCTCGCCCGCGCGCACACGCACGGCACGATCGGACGGCAACGGCTCGTCACCCAGCTGCGCGCCGAAGTCCGCTCCTGTCCACGCGATCAATGTGTCGTGTTCGAAGCGCAGTGTCGGACCGCGTTGCGCGAATTCGATGACCGCGGCGTTTTCATCGTTGCCGACGATCGCGTTCGCCACTCGCGCCGCGAAACGATCGAGCGCGCCGCCGACCACCACACCGAATTTCTGATAACCGAAGCGGCCCAGGTCCTGCACCGTCGTCAGCAAACCGGGCTGGAGCACGGAAATCATGGGACAACCTCCAGTCGGCTAAATTCATCGCGGTCGATCGCACGGAATCTCACGCGATCGCCCGGCTGCAGGCGCACCGGCGGGGTATGCTCGGGTTGAAACAGCCGCAGGGGCGTGCGTCCGATGAGATTCCAACCGCCGGGCGTCGCCAACGGGTAAACTCCGGTCTGCGCGCCGGCGATCCCGACGGAGCCGGCGGGCACTTGCGCGCGCGGTCGCGCCAGCCGCGGAGTCGCCAGCTCCGGTGCCATCCCGCCGAGATACGGAAAGCCCGGCGAAAAACCGACGAGGTGCACGAGATAATTGCCCGCCGCATGCCGGCGCACGACTTCCTCCGGCGCGAGCCGGGCCTGCGCCGCAACGCGCTCAAGATCCGGTCCAAATTCGCCGCCGTAGCAGACTGGAATTTCCACCACGCTGCCCTTTCGCAGCGATTTGGCCGACGCGCTGACCATCGCACGCTCGACGCGATTCGCGAACCACCCGGCGAGATCTTCCGGCGGCGCTCCCGCGGCCGCGACGGCGGCGGGAGCGTAGTGCACCGTCACCGTGGTGTAGGCCGGCACCGCTTCAACGAAGCCGGGGATCGCCGCTGCGTCCAGTGCGGCACACGCCGCCTGCACGCGCTGGAGCGTGGCGTCGGCAATCGCTTCGCCCAGTTCGATGCGCAGAGCCGCGTCGCCCAGCGGGAAAATTCGCATAAGAATTCTCTAACGTTTCTGACGGAAAACGCGCAGTAAAATTCTGCTCCGTGCAGATTTTGCCAATTACTAATCTGCGTATCTCTTCGAGCGCGCTTGGTATTGCCCCAAACCGCTTTTACGGTGCTACTCCCTACAATGTCATTCCGCCGTTTCTCCACGCAAACGTTGGTTGCTGCCGCACTCCTTCTCGCCGGTTGCCGCGACAAGGAAGTCGTTTCCTACCGCGCTCCGCGCGATTCCGTCCCGCCCGCCACCCAGCCCAAAATGGCGATGGGCGGCGCCGCGCAAGGGCAATTGCCCGACGGCCACCCGCCGATCGGCGGCACGAGTGGCGCTCCCGCTGCTCCGGCAGCGGGCGGCGGCAATATGGCCAACATGACCGCTGCCGGCTTGCCCGCCGGGGCGGTCAGCCAAAACAACGCCCTCGCGTGGACCGCTCCGTCGCAGTGGCAGGAGCGCGCCCCGGGATCGATCCGCAAGGGCAGCTACACCATTCCCGGCGAGGGCGGCGCCAACGGCGATCTTTCCATCACCGCATTCCCCGGCGACACGGGCGGCCTGCACGCCAACGTCAACCGCTGGCGCGGCCAGATCGGCCTCGCGCCGGTCGGCAACGCCGAAGTCGAACAAAGTGTGCAACACCTCGACGTGAACGGCCTGCACATCGACCTCGTCGAGATCGTCAATCCCGCCGGCAACCCGCCGATGCGCATGCTCGGCGCCATCGTGCCGCACCAGGGTGAGACCTGGTTCTTCAAACTCACCGGACCCGACGCCCTCATCGCGAGCCAGCGTGAAGCGTTCCGCACCTTCCTCACCACGATCAAAGTCCGCTGACGATGAACGCCACGCTCCGCTCCTTCCGCGATTTCTTCTGCTCGCTCCAGCTCACCGTCTGGCTGCTAATCCTCTCGATGATCCTCGTGTTCGTCGCGACGATCGATCAGGTCAACCTCGGCATCTGGGCCGTGCAGGCGAAATATTTCCGCAGCTTCGCCGTGCTCTGGCAGATTCCGGAATCGAGCATCTCGATTCCCGTCTTCCCGGGCGGCTATTTCATCGGTGGCCTGCTGCTCATCAACTTGGTTTGTGCGCACATCTACCGCTTTTCCCTCAGCTGGAAAAAATCCGGCATCCAGATGGCGCACGCCGGCCTGATCCTTCTGCTGCTGGGTGAACTCTTCACCGGTCTCATCTCGAAGGAGAGCTTCATGCGCCTCGATACCGGTGAGACGAAGCACTACTCGGAGAGTTTTTCCGCCAACGAACTCGTCTTCATTGACCACAGCGATCCCAAGACCGACCTCGTCGTTGCCATTCCGGAGTCCGCCGTCGCCGACAAGAAATCGATCCAGCACAAGGATCTCCCCTTCCGCGTCGACGTGAAGGAATACTACCCGAACTCGAACCTCCAGCGCGTCGGCCCGTTCGCCGGCCCCCGGCCGGTGGCGACTCAGGGGTTCGGCACCGGTATCGTGATCGTCCCGGAAAAGATGACCTACAAACAGAACGAGCGGAACGTCCCCAGCGCCTACGTCGAAGTCGTCACGCCCGAAGGCAGCCAGGGCATCTGGCTCGCCTCACAGATGCTCGTCCAGCGACAGACCTTCGAATACGGCGGCAAGACCTGGGAAATCGCTTTCCGCCAGACGCGCACCTACAAGCCCTTCTCGCTCACGCTGCTCAAGTTCAGCCACGACAAGTATCCCGGCACCGAAATCCCCAAGAACTTCTCCAGCCGCGTGCGCGTGAAGAGCGACGACGGCAAGGAAGACCGCGAAACCCTGATCTTCATGAACAACCCGCTGCGCTACGGCGGCTATACGTTCTATCAGGCGGGCTTCGACAACAACGACACCACCACCGTCCTCCAAGTCGTGCGCAACCCCAGCTGGCTCCTGCCCTACGTCGCCTGCGTGTTGATGGGCCTCGGCCTCTGCATCCAGTTCGGCATCACGTTCGCCAGCTTCATCCGCAAGCGCTCCGCCGCCGCCCGCTCTGCCGCCGCGAACGCCTAACCACGCCTCCACGCCATGAAACGCTTTATTCCCCTGATCGTCCTCGCGCTCGGCGCGCTGTATCTCGCGTCCACACTGCGCGAGCCGACCGACAAGGCCGGCTTCAACCTCACCGACTTTGGTCGCGTGCCCGTCCTCGTCGGCGGCCGCATCAAGCCCCTCGACACCGTCGCCCGCACCTCGATTCTCTCGATCCGCGGCAGCCAATACATCGCCACGCCCGATGGTAAATCCATCACCCCCGACGCCTGGCTCGCCGACGTGCTGTTCAATCCGGCCAAGGCCGACACCTACAAAATTTTCCTCATCGAGAACCACGAAGTCGCCGATCTCCTCAAGGTCAGCATCGAGGACGGCGACGGCAAAAAGCGCTTTTCCTACGAGCAAATCCGCCCGCTGCTGCCCGAACTCGAGCGCCAGGCCCGCATGGTCAACAGCGTCGAGGCCCAGCTGCGCACGCCATTCCAGAAACAAATCATGGCCGTGCAGCAACGGGTGATCCTCTACCTGCAACTCAAAGCCAGCGTGCAGGTGCCCGACTCGCCCGACTTCCTCGCCGAGCTCGTCACCTTCGACAAAGCGCTCCCCGCCGGCATCGCCGCGGTTCGCGCCAAGCAGGCCAATCAACCGCACAACGCCGAAGCGGTGCAGGCGATGAAGGAAATGGCCGACCGCTTCTCCTACATCGAGTCCGTGGGCAACCTCCGCACCGTCCCGCCCGAAGTTGGCGATACCAACGCGAACAACTGGCGCACCGCCGGTGGCGCGCTGATCGAGTCCTTCGGCGTCGGCCGCGTGCACCCCACCGTGCTCGGCTACGCCGCCCTCGGCCACGCCTGGCGCAAAGGCGACGCGAAACAGTTCAACGAAATCGTCTCCGTCCTCCACGACGAGCTCGCCAAGCGCTACCCCGACGCCATGCGCAAGAGCGACGTCGAGTCGCGCTTCAACGCCGCGGCGCCGTTCTACAGCAGCATGACGCTCTACGTCCTCGCGTTCCTGCTTGCCGTGTTCTCCTGGCTGAAATGGCCGGACACGCTCCAACGCTCGGCTTTCTGGCTCCTCACGCTCGCCTTCATCGCGACCACGGTCGGCATCGCCACGCGCATGTGGCTCGAAGGTCGTCCTCCAGTCACGAACCTCTATTCGTCCGCGCTCGGCGTCGGCTGGGGCGCGGTCTTCCTCTGCGTGATCCTCGAACGCGTCTACAAAAACGCCGTCGGCGCCGTTGCCGGCGGCATGATCGGCTTCGCCACGCTCCTGATCGCGCACCACCTTTCGATCGGCGGCGACACGCTCGAGATGATGCGCGCCGTGCTCGACTCGAACTTCTGGTTGGCGACGCACGTCGTGGTCATCACGATCGGTTACTCCGCCACCTTCCTCGCCGGCTTCCTGGCGCTCGTCTACATCTTCCGCGGCGTGTTCACCAAGTCGCTCGACAAGGCCACGGCCGACGCGCTCTACCGCATGGTCTACGGCATCGTGTGCTTCGCCACGCTGTTCAGCCTCATCGGCACCGTGCTCGGCGGCATCTGGGCCGACCAATCGTGGGGCCGCTTCTGGGGCTGGGACCCGAAGGAGAACGGCGCGCTGATCATCGTCATCTGGAACGCCATCATCCTCCACGCCCGCTGGGGCGGCATGGTGAAGGCGCGCGGTGTGATGGCCATGGCGGTATTCGGTAACATCGTCACCAGCTGGAGCTGGTTCGGCACGAACATGCTCGGCGTCGGCCTGCACAGCTACGGGTTCATGGATGCCGCGTTCTACTGGCTGGTCGCGTTCGTCGCATCGCAACTGCTCATCATCGCCTTGGCCGCGATCCCGCTGGAAAAATGGAAGAGTTTCCGCGGCAGCGACGCCGTCACGACCTCCTGATTTTCCTCTGATTTGGGGCGGGTCCTCCCACCCGGCTCCATTCGCAAAAACGGGCGGGACCGAGTGGTCCCGCCCTGTTTGTTTTCCGAATAAAAAGGAAGCTCGTCAGACGCCCGCCGGCTTTTTGATCACCTCGCGCACGACGAGATCGCCGGAGACGCGGTGAAGCTTGAAGCCGGGCCCCGCGGACGGCATCGCGAACGAACTGCCATCCGGCATCGTCACCACGCCAGAAATCATGGGACCCGCGCTCCCCTGCGTCGATGGAACGGCATCGCGCTCGACTTGCACGATGCACACGCGGGCATAGCCCGCCTTGGCCGCTTCGCTGCGCACCTTCTCGGCGATACGTTTGCCGAGTGAGTCATTGCCAATGTCGTTGATCGAAACAGTCAGCGTGCGGCCCAGCGTCTCGTCAGCCGCGAGGCTCGAAACGAGTGCGACGTCGCTACTTTTCAGTTCGGGGACGGCCGCGAGGGCGAGTGGCGCGAAAGCGCAAACGAGCCCAAGCATCTTAACGGCAAACGGAGTTTTCATGGTAATCCTGATTGGAGGTTTGGCCCGTTAGCGCTCCAGAGAAGGCAGCCGCACGCCGAACTCAACCGGCAATCGACGAAACGTGCACCGGTCGGTTCCTCCGGCGCGCTTCCCAGCCGGCGCCGTGAGCGCGTGGGCAACGAACTCGAGCCTCACCGCAAACGCACTCCACATCCGATGCCGGCGCACGCATCGACGCGCCAGTGAACGCTCCGCCAGCTGCGCAGTCGGCGTGCACACCAACGCCGCAAACAACACGGCACGCCGCGCTTCAGCAGATTTCGCTTTGACCCGAACACTGTGCCGACCAGTCTCCCCGCCCATGTCCCAGCGATTCCACGCATCGCCCGGCGCCGCGCGCGCCCTTGGCTTGGCTGGTATTCTGTTCGCGTTGTCCTTCGCCCCGGCGCTCGCGCAGACTTTGTTCGTCGTCAACGGTTCGGGCACCACCGTCGGCGCTTACGACGCCAACACCGGCGCGGTGATCAACGCGTCCTTCATCTCTTCGCCAATATCACCGATGTCCGTGGCGGTTTCGGGCAACGACCTGTTTGTCGGTTACTGGGGAGACAGCGGCGGGAACGGCAACGGGCGAGGAGTCGCCCGCTACAACGCCACCACGGGGGCGCTGATCGATCCGTCCTTCATCCCCGGGGTTGCGCCCACGGGAATGACCGTGCTCAACAACACCCTCTACGTTGCCGACTACATGTGGGACACGGTGGGAAGCTACAACGCGACCACGGGCGCTGTGATCAACGCCTCGCTCTTCTCCGGCATCAACAATCACCTCTGGGGCGCGCTCGCCGCCGTCCCTGACGCCTCCATTTATGGCACGGATGTCGTCTTCTTCTCTTCGATAGGCATTCCGGGCACCACAGGATACGCTGGTGGAGTTTTCGGCCATCCCTCTCCCAGCTACCCGGACGAGCCATACCTGGAAATCACCATGATGTCCGACCGCAACGGTGAAACACATCACGGGATCTACGGATTGGCCCATTCCGGCAACCTGATGTGGGCTGTCCACGAAGACGGCAAAATCGTAGCCTACGACGACCACTACGGACTCCCGGTGGCTGGCCCGGCCGTGATCACGGGCTCTCAGGTCCCGTTCGCCGCGACCGCCTACGGCAACACCTTGTTCGTTTCGAACCTCGGCGGCACCGTCGCCACCTACAACGCCACCACGGGCGAGTTGATCAACGCCTCTTTCATTACGGGTCTGAACGGTCCGTTTTCGATGGCTGTGATGCCCGCTTCAGCGGTGCCCGAACCCGCGACCTACGCGGCGCTGCTCGGGCTCGCAGCGATCGGTGCGGTCGTCCTCCGCCGCCGCGCGGCGCTCAAGGCGAGCCCAGCCGACGCGGCCTCGCGCTAGTTACCCACACGCCACCGCGCGCTCGCCCTTCGGCTGGAGCGCGCGTTTGCCGTGCCCTTCGAGCTCCGTGCGCACGTGCGCGCGCATGGCGTCGCGGTAGCTGTTCACGGACTCGAAAAACTCGGACATCATCAGCATCAGCCAATACATGCCATCGGGCGTCAGCTCCCAGCCGCGCTTCGTGCGGTTCGCCGCGCGCAGCAACTCGAGCGTCCGCAACTCGCCCCAAAGCCGCCAGAAGAACTTCCGCCCATGCCGCTGCCGCGCCCACTCGCGATCGAGGCCGAGGCCAAACATCCGCGTCAGCAGCGCATAGCGCATCGTGTCGCCTTCGCTGAGCTGGTGGCGCGTCACGATGCCCGTGAGACCGTCGCGAATGCGTTGCTCGTAGGCGTTGAGCGAGAAGGTCGTGGCGTAGAGCGTGCCGTCGAGATAACTGAACGCGCCGCTGCCGACGCCGACGTAGTTTTCCGACGCGACGATGTATTCGTCGCTCCCCTGTCCTTGCTTGGTGAAGCACCACGCCGACGACGCCGCGAAGCCCGCCGGGCGCAGCTTGCCGAGGATGGTGTGGAAAAGTTTCCGCAGGCGCCGGCGATCCGGCTGGCCCATGGCGCCCTGCATGCGGCGCAACGTCGTGGGCGACGTCATCAGCGGGTAGCACGAAACCTGATTGGCGCCGAGGGAGAGGAAGATTTCCAAGTCGCGCTCGAGCGAGGCGACGCTCTGGTGCGGCTGGTTGAAGATCAGGTCGACGTTGAGCGTCGGGAAGATGCCCGCGGCGTTGCGGATGCGCTCGGCGGTTTCGGCGCCATTGCCGTATTTGGCGTAGCGATCCATTTCCTGCAGCAACTGATCATCGAAACTCTGCACGCCGACCGAGAGGCGCGTGACGCCGCCCGCGCGGAGTTTCGAGAGTAACGGTTCCTGCAGGTCCTTCGGGTTGGTTTCAACCGAAACCTCCTTCACGCCGAAGAGCTCCTTCACGAGCGCGATGGTCTTGAGCAGTTCGTCCGCCTCGACGGTCGGCGTGCCACCGCCGAAGTAGACACCGGAGAACTTGAAGCCGGCGTCGTGGTAGCGGCGGATTTCCGTGCGCAGCGCCGCGAAGTAGCGCGTGGCCAACTCGTGGCAGTGCTGCACGCGGTGAAACGAGCAGAACGGACACAGCACCTCGCAGAACGGCACGTGCACGTAGAGGTAGCAGCCGCCCTCCTTCGGCACCGGCGGCACGCGCCCGTCGGTTTCCTGCATGTTCAGGAAACCGCGGGTGCGGAAGCGGAAGAGGCGGATGAGAGCGGAATCGACGAGGCCGGAGGCGAACATGCGTGGGTGAGAATCGAGTTCGCGATTAGTGGAACAACCGCGAAACCATGGCGTAGACAATGAGCACGAGGAGCACGAGGCCGGTGCCGAAGAACAGGAAGCCCGCGGCCGTCGCGACCGCCTTGCGGCCCTGCCACTCGTCCTTGACCTTGAAGTTCTCGAGTTTGCCGGCGGCGACGAGGCGGTCATACCAGCGCTTGCGCTCGTGCAGCATTTCGGTGTGCGAGATGCGGCCCGAGAAGATGACCTTGTCCATCGGGAACTTCTCGATGCGGAAATGCGTGTTGAAGAAGTGGAACGTGAAGATGAAGCCGGCGGCGAGCAGCGCTTCGTCCGAGTGGATCACGTGCGCGATGTTGATGATCCAGCCCGGCAGGAAAAGCGTGAAGAACTTCGGGAACCAGAGGATCATGCCCGAGACGCCGATCATCGCCACGCCCCAGAACACCGCGAGGTAGTCGAAGCGCTCCCAATACGTCCAGCGGTCGAACTGCGGACGCGGGCCCTTGCCGAAGAACCACTTGTTGTGCGCGACGAAATCGCGCCAGTCCTGGAAGGACGGCAGCATCGAATCGGGCCCGAACGCCGCGCCGAAGAGGCGCTTGAACTCGAAACGACCGGTCTCCGGATTGCGCACGGCCTTGCGATTCTGCCAGAGCGAGACGGCGAGTTCGCTCAGGTGCAGCGCAAAGTAGCCGAATGTCATGATCGCACCGAAGTGGTGCAGCGTGCGCGCAACCTCCGCGCCGCCCATGAAGTGCATCATCGTCTTGGCCCAGCTCGCATAATAGAACTTCAGCGGCATGCCGGTGATGACGAGGAGCAGGAAGCTCGTGACGACGAGCATGTGCAGGAAGCGCTCGAACGGCGTGAAGCGCGTGTATTGCACGCCGTCGTTATCCGACTTCAGGACCGCCTCGCGGAATTGCTTCGAATCAGTTAGGTAGAGGTAAATCGAGCGCACGAGCCACAGCACCGTGTGCAGGCCGAAGAACAGGAACGTGCCGATGAGGAGACACGTCATGAACAGGAAGACTTTGTTCAGGATCGGGTAATTCGAACCGTCCATCGGGTTCGCGTGCGCTTGGAACTTTGTGAAGTTTTCGTTGGCCCCGGCGTGGCACTGCGAGCAGGTCTGGACGATTTTGTCCTTCGAAAGGCGCGAGCGCGGATCACTCACCGGGAACACGTCGTGATGGCCGTGACAGTCGTAGCAGGCGGCCACGTCGGGTGCGACGTTCGGGCGACCGAGCGACATGGCTTTGCCGTGATAGGTGTCGCGGTAATGCTCGAGGCGATCCTCGTGGCACTTGCCGCAGCTCTGGTCGCTGAGTTCCTTGAAGTGCGCCGTCTTCGGCTTCTCGATGTCGTGCGCGCTGTGGCAATCGGTGCAGACCGGGCCTTTCTTGTCGCCCTTGGCGAGGAGCTGGCCGTGCACGCTGGCGTTGTAGGTGTCTTCGACGCCGAGGTGGCAGTTGCCGCAGGACTTGGCGATGTTGGCGTGGTTGGTGTGCGAGTCCTTGTCGACACTGCGCTTGATGTCGTGGACGCCGTGGCAGTCGTTGCACGACGGCGCAACAATCAGGCCCTTTTGCATCAGCGCCTGGCCGTGGATGCTGTCGTTGTAGTGGGCCGCGGCTTCCTTCTGGCCCATGCGGTATTCCTTCGCGAGCTTCGGGTCGTCGTGGCACTTGCCGCAGGTCTTGGTGAGATTGAGTTTGAAGACCGGCGAATCGATCTGCTTCACGGGCACCATGTCGTGCGTGCCGTGGCAACTCGTGCACGAAGCCGCATCGGACGAACCCATCTTGTGGCTCATGCCATGGATGCTCGTCGCGAACTGATTGGTCGCGTTCTCGTGACACGAGGCGCATTGCGCCGGAGCGACCTTGGAATCGTGCGGCGCCTCCTTGATGTCAGCGTGGCAATCGACGCAGTTGAGTTTGCCGTGAACGGACTTGGCAAAGACCTCGGGCTTCACGCCGACCCATTCCTTCGGTTGTCCCTTCTTGCGCGCCTTGAATTCGGCCTCGTGGCAATCCATGCACTCGCTGTTCGGGACGATCGCGGGCGGCGCGACCTCCGCCGGCGCAGCGTCTGTCTTCGCCGGCTCCGGTGCGGCTGCGGGCGTCGCCGGCTTGTCCGCCGCGCGAACGGTCAACGAGAGAGAAAGCGCGAATGCCGCCACGCACAGTGGCCGACACAGGGAGCGAAGCACGGTTTTCATGGCGCGGCGGCAGTATGCAAAAATTGCAGCGAACCGGCTGCGCACAGTTTGGCCTCGCTGAGGCGTAAATTGGGGATTCGATAAGCGGCGCGCTATGACGCACCGCCTTCGCGGCCGTATCAGCAGAGCTTCAACCGCATCCGAAACGCGCATGCGTTGCTTCAGGTGTGTCAAAACCGCGCGCCGCCGCCGCTGCATCGCATCCGACCTAGCCGCCAGGCCGAGGTGGACGCCGCTGTCCCAGCGGCGACGCAAGCGCGGCGTCAGTCACGCGCAACCGCCCGTCGCGCCCGCATCCTCACGCGCCCCATGTAGGGCCTGACCTCGTGTCAGGCCTCGGCCTCAGTCGAGGTCTGCACCGCGCTCGCGTGCAAGGCTCGACGCAAGGTCGAGCCCTACAGCGTTCAGCCGTGCGGCTCGTGCGAGTCGGTCTTCGGCGCGTCCGGTGCGGTCGGCTTCTCGGCCGACGGATTTTGCTCCGTCGCTTTCTCGGCGGCCTTCATCTCTTCGAGCTGCAGCGGATGCTCATCCATCATCTCGCGCTCGGACATCCGGCCGGTGAGCCACGCGAGGTTCATCGGATAAACGTCCGGGTTGAAGATCACGAAGTAGAAGTGCCAGACGATGATCGCCAAGGTCGCGAGCACCGCTTCGTAGAAGTGGATGCTGCGCGAAATGTCGAAGCCGAGCTTGCCCATGAGGCCCATGGACGTGTTGTCGAACCACAGGATGAAGCCCGTGAGCGTCATCACGATCATGCCCCAGACCATCGCCCAGTATTCGGCCTTCTCGATGTAACAGAAGCGCGGGAACTGCGGCTTCTCCTTCGAGAGCCCGAGATTGAATTTCAGGACCTTCCACGGATCCGTCAGGTCGCGCCAACGGGGCAGAATATCGAGGAACAGCTGGCGCCCATGCGCCGTGAACGCGAGATAGCCGATGTGCCAGAGCGACACCGCAAGGATCACGATGCCCGACACGCGGTGACCGAGACTGCGCAGCTCGAACGCCTGGCTGCTCAGATTGCGGATGCCGACCACCCACCACGCTTCCGGATAACGCAGCATGAAGCCTGTCACGACGAGCCCGGTGAAGCTGATGCCGAGCACCGCGTGCTGGATGCGCTCGTTCACCGTCATGCGCAGGTAAAGGCGATGCGCGACGTGCGGCTCCTCGATCGTGCCCTTCTGCATTTCCAGTTTGCGGCGGGTCTTCCGGTAGAAATCCAGGCCGTTGTGGATCGTCATGCCGCCGATCACCACGACGATGAGAATCACGTAGATGTTCGCGATCCAGTAGAGAATCGGCGCCTGCTCCTTGTCGGCCTCGTTCGCATGCACGCGACCGAGAGCGAAGCGCGTGTTGGCGCCCGGATGGCACTCGCCACAGGTGCGCGCGAGATTTTCGCGGTGAATCGTCGAGGTCGGGTCGTCCTGCGACTTGATCGCGTGCGCGCCGTGGCAGCTGGCGCAATTCACCACTTCGACCGCACCGCCGCGCACGGCGAGACCGTGATAGCTGTCGGAGAACGTCCGAAACGCATCGCTCGAGAGGCCGTATTTTTTCGTCAGGCGAACCGAGGAGTGGCAGTCCGCGCAGACCTTTTGCGCGAGGTTGGCCTTGTGCACGGGCGAGAGCGGATCCTTGTGGCCTTTGATGTCGTGCTCGCCGTGGCAGCTCGTGCAGGTGGCGGAGTCGAGATTGCCTTTTTCCAAGGCGAGCGCGTGCGCGCTGGCTTCGTAGTCCGACGCCTGATCCTGGTGACACTTCGCGCACGTCTCCGAGATGTGCGTGCGATTGACGTTCGCGCCGGCAACCGCTGCGCGGTTCATCTGGTGCGCGCCGTGGCAATCGACGCAACTCGCCGCCTCTTTCTTGCCCTCGTGCAACGCGGCGCCGTGGACGGATTGCTCGAACGAAGAAACGAACTTCGCGCCCATCGCGGGCTTGCCGGCGAGTTCGGGTTTTTCGACGTGGCACGACTCGCAGAGCTTCGTCTGGGCGAGTTTCAGTTCGACGGTGATGGCCTCGCCCTTCGCCGGCGCAATCGACTCACGGTGACAACTGAGGCAGTCCGGCATGGCGCGCTGTCCCGGTTTGCCACGCAGAGCGTGCGCCGACGCGAGATAATCCTTTGCCGCCGCTTCGTGACACGCGCCGCAGGATTTCGCCTGCTTCTCCGGCGCGAAGGCCGAATCGGCGTGCTTCAAGCCCAGCGTCTCGTGCGTGCCGTGGCAGCCAACGCATGACGTGTCCTTGTCCGCCGGCGGATTCGCGAGCGCCAAACGCGGGTGGAACGCGTGCGTCTTGGCCACCTGGTCGTGGCAGCTGCGGCAATCGACCTTCGGCACGCCCGGCTCGTGCTCGGCCTCCTTGATCGTGGAGTGGCACTCGACGCACGCCAGTTTGCCGTGGATCGATTTCGCAAATTCCTCCGGCCGGACGCCGACCCACTCCTTGGGCTTGCCCGCCTTCCGCGCTTTGAACTCGGCCTCGTGGCACTCCATGCACTCCGAGTTCGCCACGACCGGCGCCGGCTTGGCCGCCGGCGTCGCAGGCGCGGCCTGACCGAAGGCGCTCAGCGCGCCCGCGATGACCGTGAATAGCGCCAGCGCCCGCCGCGCCGAACGAAAACCTGCATCGCCGTCATTCATAAATTTGTCCTCGTGAACAGTGTGCGCCTTTGTTGCGCGGCTTGCTACGCAGAGGTTGGCTGCGTCTGAGCGCAGGTTGAGAAAACCCACCTCCCGCCCGCCCTCCATAGCCGCTCCGTCAATTCATGGCGTATTACGCCACATTGTCCACTTTCACAGAGGGAAATTCTGCACGGGCAATTTGTGGCGTATTACGCCATGAATGCTTGGGTCGGATGCTTGGCGACCTCGTCGTCGTCGCCAAAGACAACCGGCGCGAATCTTGCGATCCGCGCCGGCGTCACTGACCTATGAACCTAGGGTAACTAAGAGTCGCTTCGACCGTGACGCCGCACTGGACAGCGCGGCACCACGGGCAAATTTGTTCAGGGTTTCAGCTGGCGAATGAACGCCACGAGATCCTTCGCGTCCTGCTCGGACAGCTCGTCCTTGAAGCCCTTCATCGTCGTCTTCCCGTTCTGCACATAGCCGTCGAGGATGGCTTTCAGCATCGCGTCATCCTTCATCTCGGCCTGCACCTTCGGGTCGGTGTAGTCGCGCACCTTGAGCTTCTTGCCCTGCTTGGTCTGAGCCTTGCCGTCCGCGCCGTGGCAGGACGCGCAAGAGGCTTCCCAGTTTTCCGCGGCGGTGGCGGCAAACGACAGGCCGGCGGTGAAAGCCAGCGCGAAGCCGGCGAGAGCGATCTTGGACACAGTTTTCATGGGATTCGGGTTGCCCACGACAGCGCGCCGCGTGTTTCCGTCGATTGAACCGGTGCGGTGGTCGTCATCGTGCAGCGAATGGGTTTTCTGCACCGAGATGCGTGGCTCCCAGTGCGGACATTATGCCACGGAAAACCTCGCGCGCCTCCGCAGGCGTTGCGCAGGCGCGAGCATCGATTGCCCAGCGGGGCGATAATGGACCGACGCGGCCGCGCGCGCTTATTTCAGCATCCGCACGCGGCGGTGCTTTTGCGGGAATTGCAGCGTCACGACGGTGCCGACGCCTTCTTTGCTCTCGATGCCAACGTGCCCGCCGTGGTCGCGCAAAATGCGCTGCACGATCATCAGGCCGAGACCGTGGCCGCTGGGCTTCGTCGTGTGGTAAGGGGAAAAAAGTTTCGCCATGTCCGCCGCCCTGATGCCGCTGCCCGTATCGGCGAACGCGACGTAGACCGAATCGTCGTCCGTGCGCACGCGCACGCTGAGACGGCCACCGGGCGACATCGCTTCCATCGCATTCTTCACGAGATTGAAGAACACCTGTTTCAACTGATCGCGGTCGGCCATGATCACCGGCGTGCTCGCCGGCAGTTCGCCGTCGACGTTGAGCCCGCGGTCCTCGAGCTCGCGCGCCTGGAAACGCAACACGTCCTCGATCACCTCGACGACGTTCACCTCCGCGAGGTCCGGCGGCCGCGGGCGAATGGCTTCGAGAAAATTTTTGATGATGCCATCAAGCCGCGATACTTCGTCCGAGCAGATGCGCACCGACTCGGCCAGCGCATCGCCGTCCTTGGTGCCGCGCAGTTTTCTCAACCGTCGCTCGATCAGTTGCAGGTGAATCGTGAGGGAGTTGAGCGGATTGCCGAGTTCGTGCGCCACACCGGCGGCGAGCAGCAGAATGGATGAGACACGCTCGTTTTCGATCAGCTCTTCGGTGCTCTTCTTCTCGTTCGTGATATCCGTCAAAATGATCGCGTAACGCATGGCGCCACCCGGCCCTTCGTGGAACGGCACGCGATAAAGCCGCACCACCCGCGGCTGAGGGTAATTCATTTCGAACTCGCGCGTGACGAGCGGCGAGGTGCTCGGCGCGTCATCGGCACTCGCGTCGCCCAACGAAGCGCGCAGTCCCGGCACGAGGCGCCACAGCGAACCGCCCGCCGCACCGTCTTTCAATCCGATCAGTCGCATCGCCGCTTCGTTGGCGTAGTCGATCTCGCCGTCGGCATCGATGACCAGCACGCCCTCCTGCAAGGTATTGAACACCGACTCCAGCAGCGCGCGCTCGCGCACCAGCCGCTGCACGAGGTTTTGCAGATTGGCTTGGTCGAGCTGGTCAAGCCGGCCGAGAACCTTGTCGAGGGAACTGTGCTTCTTGCCTGCCATAGCGAACGCGCCCGCTAAGAAGCACGCCGGGCGGCGAGGCGTCAACGCCGGCGCAGCAGTAGTGACCGAAGCAGTCGCCACTCACTCGTCACATTGTAGGGCCTCACCTCACGTGAGGCCTCGGCGGCGGGCGAGGCGCGCGCCGCGCTCGCGTAACGAGGCTCGACACAAGGTCGAGCCCTACAGCGCCAAGCCAGCGCTACTCCGTCTCCGGCGCGGCCTCGAAGAACGTCAACTGCCCCGCGAGGTCCCGCGGCTGCGCGAAGAGTTTCCGCAGGAAGCTGTCGCGATGCGCCGCACAACGACCGAGCCTCAGCACCGCCTCGCGATGCTCCTCCGTGCCGTAACCCTTGTGCTGCGCGAAGCCATAACCGATATGCACCTGATCCAGCGCATCCATCATCCGGTCGCGCGTCACCTTCGCGATGATCGACGCCATCGCGATGCACAGCGAACGCGCATCGCCGTTCACCAGGCCTTCGTGCGGATACGGGAAATGCCGCAGCGGCAGACCATCCACGAGCACCTTGCACGAGACCGTCGGCTGAAACGCGGAGCGCTCCGCCTCGCTCGCAAAGAGATCCGGCTCCGTCTTCCGCTCGAACGCCGTCGGAGGGTAAATCTGCTCGAGCGCGCGCCGCATCGCGAGCTTCGTGGCACCGAGGATGTTCAGCGTTTCGATCTCCGCCACGGTCGCCACGCCGAACGTCGCGTGAATCTGGCCGGCGCGCGCGAGTTCGTCGAACTCCGTCCATAATTCCTCGCGCTGTTCGGCGCTGAGCTGCTTCGAATCGTTCACCCGACCGCCCTTGGCGACGGCCCATTTGCTCTCGAGAAATTCGCGCGACACCAGCACCGCGCCCGCCACGACTGGCCCGGCCAGCGCGCCGCGCCCGGCCTCATCGACGCCGATCAATCCCTCGAAGCCGTGGATTTGCTTGAGATCAAATCCGCGGAGTTGTCGGCGCTTCACCGGCATCTAGCGAGGCCTCCGACAAACATTTTGTAAGGGCGCAGTCTTGCTGCGCCCTTCCCGCGGACGTCAGTGTAACGGGCGCAGCAAGACTGCGCCCCTACAACGGAACCGGCGGAGTTCGCGTGTTGCCTCATCACCGCCGCCACTCCGTCTTTTCCTTCGGCTCTTTCAACGGCAGCTCGTCGAGCTTGCCTGCCGCGGCGACCACTTCGTAACTCGTGCGGAAGTGTAGTTTCGCAAAGCGCGGCAGCGCGCGCGCGCCGAACTTTTCGATGATCGTCGCCGCCTGCGCCTTCGCCAGCGCGCCGGCGCCGAATTGTAGTTTGTCGCCGAACTCGCGCGACAACTCACGCATCTGCCGCACGAACTCCGCGCGCGCGATCACCGACGCCGCCGCGACAACCGGGTCCTCTTCCGCCTTGGTGCGCATCTCGAGGTTGAAGCGCTCGAGGCCGCGCTTCTTCAACTCGCGCTGCACGAGCGGCTCCTTGGAAAATTGGTCGAGCAGCCCGCGCGGCACCCATTTCTTCTGCAACGCCGCCTCGAGCGCACGCGCGTGCTGCCAGGCGAGCAGGCGGTTCAAGTTCGCCGTCGGTTTCGCCATCAGCTCGTTGTATTTCGCCATGCTGCAATAGACGACCTCGACGACGACGCCGGGCGTGTTGCGAATCACGTCGTCGAGTTTGAGGATCTGCGAATCCTCGATGCTCTTGGAGTCGCGCACGCCGGCCTTGCGCCACGCTTCGATCGCCGCGCGCTCGGCAATGACCGTCGCGGCCACCACCGGACCGAAGAGATCGCCTTTGCCGGATTCGTCGAGCCCCGCGTGCGGCTCGAACCACTCCGGATGATGCACGTCGTCGTAGCCGAGTTTCGCCAGGCCGGTGACCTCGGCCTCGATGACGTTCTGCACGAAATCCTCCGTCTCCTTGCCGGCGACGACGACCTTGCCGCTCGTGTAGGCGGTGACGTTGACCTTCGGACCTTTGAAGGCAAAACGCGCATACGGCACCTCGACCTCTTCCCAATACTTTTTCGCCACGGCGGCGCGCAGTTTTTCCATCTGCGCATCGTCGAGCTTGATCGTGTAAGTGGTGAGCGCCTTGGGTTTCTCTTCCTCGGCGTTGTCGAACCGTTTCGGCATGGCGAGAGAGGGCCACAAAAGGCGCGAAAAGCGCAAAGGGAAAATGCCGGGAATCGGGAGTAGCGCGGGCGGCTCGCAAGCGTGGCCGTCCAAAGTAGCGGGAGCATCCTGCTCCCGCCTTCGCGCGCGATCACAAGAACGGGAGCTGGAAGCTCCCGCTACTTTGTCGGCGAAGACCGGCTGGAAGCCAGCGCCCCCCGCAAAACCCGCTTCCCCTCGCCGTCCTTTTTGTGCTTTCTGCGCCTTCTGTGGCTCCCACGTCCGCCTCCGCGCAACTCATCGCCCGCCGCACCGATTTTCAGGCGGCCCTTCACGGCTGGTATCGCACCAACCAGCGGAAGCTGCCATGGCGCGCGTCGCCCTCGCTCTACAAGACGGTCGTCTCGGAGTTCATGCTCCAGCAAACGCAGGTTGCGACCGTGCTCCCCTACTTCGACCGCTGGCTGCGCGAGTTGTCGGATTTCGCCGCGCTCGCCGCCGCGCCCGAGACGAAGGTGATGAAACTCTGGGAGGGCCTCGGCTACTACTCGCGCGCGCGCAATCTGCACAAACTCGCTCAAGCCGTCGTCGCGATGCCCGCGCCGCCACGCACGCCCGCCGCGTGGCGCGAGTTGCCCGGCATCGGTCCCTACACCTCCGCCGCGATCACCAGCATCGCCTTCGGTGAACCCGCCGCGTGCGTCGATGGTAACGTCGTGCGCATCCTCGCGCGCCTCACGGGCGAGACGAAGCGTTTCGCGACCGGCGTCGACGCCGCGAGGCACTTCACTCCGCTCGCGGACGCGCTGATCGTCGGCGCGTCCGCCGGCGATCATAACCAAGCGATGATGGAGCTCGGCGCGACCGTCTGCTTCCGCGCCAAGCCTCTCTGCCTGACGTGCCCCGTCGCTGAATTCTGCGCCGCGCGTCGAGCCGGCAACCAGGACTCATTGCCCCGCTTCGCACCGAAACAGATCGAGCAAAAGTCCGTAATACGGACTTTCATCCTGGATCGCGGACGGCTTCTCCTGCGCCGCGGCAGCGCGGACGCGAAGCGCCTCGCCGGCGTGCACGAGTTACCCGAAGCGCACGACCTCGGGGTGAAGCCCGCCGCCGACGCACTGCTCGCGACGAAGCGCCGCACGATCACGCGTTTCCAAATCACCGAACAAATTTATGCTGTGAAGCTCGACACCGCGCTGCGCAAACGCATCGCCGTCGCGGATGGCACGCTCGAATGGGTCGCGCGCGACGAGCTCGACCGCATCACCCTCTCCGGCCCGCACAAACGCTGGATCGCGGAGTTGCTGCAGGGCTCAACGCCCCAGATTCGCCAACCGCACGAGCAAGATTAGTCCCAACACGACCCACACCAGCACCTGGAACTGTGGGCTACTCCAAAACTTCCTATTGGCGTCGATTTCGGAAGGAATCGCGTCGTGCAACCTGCGAATTTCCGCTCCCACATTCGCGGGCCGCTGGTTCGCGACGATCAGCTCGTAGAGGGCTTTGATTTCATCGCGCTCTTTCAAGTCGGAATCAATCCTGACCGCCGCAAGCACCAATTGACGCGCACGGGCGAACTCACCGCGCTCCGCACACACGACGGCTTGCGCCAACATCGCCTTCGCCCGGCTGAACATCATACCCATGCCCAAGTATAGACCGGCCCCACAAAGCCCTGTGCAGAGTAGAACGTGACCGAGCGCGCCCCACGGCGGTAAGTCGAGAACGAAGATTTCGATTAGGAGAAGCAGCAGCGCTGATGCGCCACCGACGCGGAGAAACAGTCGTCGCTCGCGTCTCACGCCCCGAACCGATGCTTGATCAGCGCTTCGGCGCGCTGCTTCGAGACCACGATGTCCTCCACCGTGAGCCGCGGACTGAATTCGAGCACGAGCGTGTGCTCCGGTCGCCAGAATTCGCTGATCATCGCGAAATCGACTTTGCCCGACCCGATCGCCTGATGATCGTGGCCGTCGGCGCTGACGTCGTGCAGGTGAAAACCGATCGCGCGCGGCGCGTTCTTGGCGAGATGCTCGCGGTGATTGAAAACGCCCAGACTCTCCTTGATGTGCGCGTGGCCGGTGTCGTGCCAGTAGCCCGCGAGCACTTCGGGGGGCAGCGACTCGACGAACTGCGCGTAGTCCTCATCGAGCGGCAGCTCCTCGAGTTTCTCACGATTCTCGAGCGCCAGCGCGATGCCTTTGCTCGTGGCGTAGGGCAGAAGCTCCGCGATGCTCGCGCGCGTGTATTCCCAGTAGACGGATTTGTGCGCACGCAGCTTGGCCATGACGCTCGCGAGCAATTTCTGGTAAGCCGCGTCCTTCGTGAGGTCCTCACCCGGATGCGCGTCGACGTAGCGCTCGATCTTGCGCACGGGGTTCATCCAGAAGAATTCGAGGTTGCCGAGGTGGAGGACCAGCTTCTTGGCGCCGACCTGCGCCGCGAATTCCACCGAGCGCTTGCTGTGGCGAAGCCATTGCTCGCGCTCACGGCGATCCTTCGCGCTCGGCACGTAAAGATTCGGCGCCGCGTGCGTGATGCCCGTCGGGAGCGGGCAGAAATTGTGGCACGAGGAGATCCTGATCACGCCCTCCTCGACCGCCTTGAGGATGCCAGGAACAAGCGTGATGCGGATGCCGTGGCTGAGTTCGGCCCATTCGAACCCGAGCGACGCCATCTCCTTGAGCATCTCGTAGCCGTCCTGGTGTCGCTGGGAGAGCCAGCAGGAGGACAGCGATAGGATGGGCTTCATGAGTGAGTTGCCACTAGGACAAGACTTTGCGCATCTGGCAAGTCAGCGGCGCAAAACGGCACGCGCGAACGGTTGACCGCTCGGCCAATAAAAAACCGGCCACGCGCACTAGGCAGCGGCCGGTTCGAAATTGCGGAGCGACGCGGAACTCAGTTCGCGTAGCGGGCGCGGAGCATCGCGGTGAAGGCCGCGACCTTGTCCTTGCGGCGGCGACGCTCGCAGGGCTTCTCGTAGTAACGCTTCGCGCGCACGTCTTTGATGATGTTCTCGCGGTCGAGCTTCTTCTTCATGCGGCGCAGCGCACGGTCGATCGGCTCGTTTTTGCGCATTTTGATCTCGATGGACATGGGAAAGGGAAAGGTTGGGAGGTGTCGAAAGGTCCAGAAAGAAGCCGGGCGCCTCGGGGCGCGTCAACAGCTATTTTTTCGAGGCAGGTCGGGACCGCTGAGCCCGCCGTTCCGACGGCCGTCCCCGCGGCGGGGCCCAGCGGTCCCGCCCTACCCATTCCATTCGGCAAACTCTTTCACTTCCACGAGTTTTCCACATTCCCCGGAATCCACTTGCGGCACCCTACCCGCGGGCTTCCGATGCCTTCCCGTGGCCGCCTCAGACAACAATTTCATCCATCTTCACGTCCACACCGACTACAGCCTGCTCGACGGCGCCTGCCGCATCGACCGCTTGATGGGCCGCGCCAAGGACCTGGGCATGACCGCCCTCGCGCTCACCGATCACGGCAACATGTATGGCGCGATCGAGTTCTACAACGCCGCCAAAACCCACGGCATCAAGCCGCTCATCGGCTGCGAAATCTACCTCACCGAAGGCTCCGCGCTGGAAAAGAATGGCCGCGCCGAAGACGGCAAGAGCTACTACCACATGGGGCTGCTCGCGAAGAATCTTCAGGGCTACCAAAACCTCCTGAAGCTCGTCTCCTACGCGCACCTCAAGGGCTTTTACTACAAGCCGCGCGCCGACATGGACACGCTCGCGCGCCACTCCGGCGGCCTCATCGGCTTTACCGGCTGCCTCGCGGCGATCGTGCCGCAGCACCTGCTCCACGACCGCTACGAACAGGCGCGGCAGGCCTGCGGACGTTTCGTCGAGATCTTCGGACGCGAAAATTTCTTCGTCGAAATCCAAGACCACGGCATTCCCGAACAGCGCAAAATCATCCCCGGCCTGCTGAAGCTCGGCGAGGAGTTCGGCCTAAAAATCATCTGCACGAACGACGTCCACTACGTGAACCACGAGGACGCCGGCCCGCACGACTCGCTGCTCTGCATCCAAACCGGCGCCAAGGTCGCCGAGACGGACCGCATGAAGTTCGACGGCACGCAATTCTACCTGAAGTCGCGCGACGAGATGGCGAAGATCTTCGGCGAAGTCCCCGAGTCGCTCACGAACACCCAAGCCGTCGCCGAGATGTGCGAGACTGGCATCATCCCGTTCCCGAAAGGCTCCGAGCGTTACCCGAAGTATCCGCTCCCCGCCGAAATCAAAGACCAGCTCACGCCCGGCGAATACCTCGAACAGCTCTGCCACGAGGGTCTGAAGCGCCGCTACAATTTCAACTACGACGACGTCGCCACGCGCCCCGCCGTCGCCGAGCGCCTCGCGAAACTCACGAACCTCCCCGCCGGCCAAAAACCCGTCGCGCCCGACTACAACGGCCTGCCACTCGAAGAGGAACTCGTGGTTCGCCTCGCGTTCGAGCTCTCGATCATCCGCGTCACGGGCTTCATCGACTACTTTCTTGTCGTTTGGGACTTCATCAACTGGGCCAAATCGAAAGCCATCCCCGTCGGCCCCGGCCGCGGCTCCGGCGCCGGCTGCCTCGTCGCCTACGTGCTCGGGATTACCAATCTCGACCCGATCCGCTTTAAGCTCCTCTTCGAGCGCTTTCTCAACCCCGAGCGCGTGTCGCCGCCGGACTTCGATATCGACTTCTGCATGCGCCGCCGCGGCGAGGTCATCGACTACGTCCGTCAGAAATACGGCAACGACTGCGTCGCCAACATCATCACCTACGGCACGCTCGGCGCGAAGATGGTCGTGCGCGACGTCTCCCGCGTGCACGACCTGCCCTTCGCCGAAGCCGATCGCCTCGCGAAGATGATCCCCGACGAGCTCAACATCGAGCTCAAGGCCGCGCTCGAAAAATCCGCGGAGCTGAAAAACGAATACGACCGCAACCCCGTCGCGAAAAAAATCCTCGACCAGGGTCTCATCCTCGAGGGCATGGTGCGCAACACCGGCAAGCACGCCGCGGGCATCATCATCACCGACAAGCCGCTCGACGAGTTCGTCCCGCTCACGCTCCAGGAAGGCGACGTGACCGTGCAATACGACATGAACGCCGTCGGCAAACTCGGCCTGCTGAAGATGGACTTCCTCGGCCTGAAGACGCTGACCGTCATCGCCGACGCCGTCGCCAACGTCCGCCGCACCGCGCAGCCCGACTTCGACATCGAGACCATCCCGCTCGACGACCCGAAGACCTACACGATTCTCAACGCCGGCAAAACCGTCGGCGTGTTCCAGCTCGAATCCGGCGGCATGCAGAACGCCTGCAAGCAGGTCGGCGTGACCGACATCAACGACATCAACGCCATCTGCGCCCTCTATCGCCCGGGCCCGATGCAATTCATCCCCGACTACGCGCGCGGCAAACGCGACCCGTCCACCGTCGCCTACCCGCACCCCCTCCTCGAACAGTCGCTCAAGGAAACCTACGGCATCATCGTCTACCAGGAGCAGGTCATGGAGTGCGCCAAGATCATCGCCGGCTACACGCTCGGCGGCGCCGACATGCTCCGCCGCGCCATGGGCAAGAAGGACGCCGATGCGATGGCCAAGGAGCGCATCAAATTCGTCGAAGGCGCCAAGCGCGTGAACGACATCAGCGAGAGCAAGGCCAACGAAATCTTCGACCTGCTGAACAAGTTTGCGAACTACGGCTTCAACAAATCGCACTCCGCCTCCTACGCGCTCGTCAGCTACCAGACCGCGTATCTCAAGGCGAATTACCCGGTGCAGTTCATGGCCGCCGTGCTCACCGCCGAACTCGGCAACGCGGAAAAAGTCTCCCACTTCATCGCCGAAGCCGAAGCCATGGGCATCACCGTGCTCGGCCCCGACGTGAACGAATCGCGCGGCGACTTCACGCCCGTCGGCGAAAAAATCCGCTTCGGCCTCGCCGGCATCAAGGGCGTCGGCGAACTCGCCGCGGCCAAGATCATCGAGGAGCGCGAGGCGAACGGCCCGTTCGAAAACTTCGAGGACTTCGTGCGCCGTGTCGACGGTCGCGCGATCAACAAGCGCGTGCTCGAGCACCTCGTGAAGACCGGCGCGTTCGACTACAGTCACGCGCCGCGCAAGCCGCTCTTTGACGGCATCGACGCTGCCCTCGCCGGCGCCGCCGCGCACGCCCGCGACAAAGCCGCCGGCCAGCACAGCTTCCTCGACATGCTCGCCGACGAGAAGCCGAAGGCTGCCTCCAATTCGAAAATCGAAAATCAAAAATCGAAAATTGAGCCCGTCGCGGACTCCGCCACCGACTTCACCTCCCAAGAGCGCCTCCAGTTCGAAAAAGAGCTCCTCGGCTTCTACGTCTCCGGCCACCCGCTCAACGCCTACGCCGGCCTCGCCGAAGCGCTCAGCACGCACACCGAGGAAACCGTTCTCCTCGAAGGCGACCGCGTCGAGTTCCGCCTCGCCGGCCTGATGAGCGGCATCACGAAGCGCCTCTCGAAACGCGACAACCGCCCGTGGGCTTTCTTCAACCTCGCCAGCCGCCGCGCCACGATCTCGGTCAACATGTATGCCGATGCCTACGAGACCTACGGCAAGATCCTCGCGGAAAACCTGCCCGTCGTCCTCCTCGGCTCCGTGATGAAGGGCAACGACGGCGCGCGCCTGAACATCAAAGAGGTTTACCACCTCGACGCCTACGTCCCGAACAACATCCGCAAGGTCACGTGGCTCCTCACGCCCGACCACCCCGGCGTCACCGATTTCCTGCCGAAGCTCCGCAAAGCCATCGACGCCGCCAACGGCGACACGAAAGTCGAAATCGCCTTCCTCTTCGAAGGCCGCGTCGCCCCGATCGCGGAAACGTCCTTCGCGCTAAAATGGCGAGTCACCGGCACCGCGTTCCAAGCCCTGCGCAATCACCCCGCCGTCGCCGGCGCCCTGATCGAGACCCGCGCTCCGGAAATGAAAGAAGTCCGCCGCTGGGGTCGAAAAGGTTAACAGCCATTTCAGAACCCCGAGTCGCTGCGAAATGGTATTCCGCGGTGTAAAGTTACCAGACCAACTCAAGATTGCCCTGGAAGAAGGGCGACTGGTTGTGTTCGCGAGTGCAGGCATTTCTGTGCCCGAACCATTCGGCCTCCCCTCATTTAATGATTTGGTTCACGGCCTCGCCGCGCAGAAGCATCGCATCGAATTCTACACGCATCTGGAGGCTTTCTTGAGAAAGCATTTGTGATCGGCGCACCGAGACGGTGACGATCTCGGCCGCGTGCCCTCGAAACCGCGGCGCCTTACTTTTGCCGCGCGTGAGCGTGCTCTCCGCGCGGACAGCCCTTCGGGTTGTCGGCCTGCCCCGCCGCACGGCCTGGCTACTTGGGCCGCGTGGTCAGCATTTGCAGGTAGAGTTCGCGCAGTTTCTTGATCTCTGCCTCGTCCTCCCCCGCGGTAGCGGCGAGTTGAATCGCATCGGCGACCGTGCCAGCGCCACGCGCGAATTGCTCCCGACGTTCCGCATCCGCCGCCCGAGCATCGCCGGAACTGAGCAAGCCGAAACCGAGCGAGAATTTGTTCAACGCGCGATCGAAAGCGGAGAGATGCTTTTTCTGAAGACGCGCACGTCGCTCGTCCGGCAGGAGATATGGATCCGCCGTGTCGACTGACGAGTCGATCGGCGCGGCGGACTCAATCCGCGGCAGCTTCACGCGCGGGATCTGGCGCGTCGCTTTCACCTCGAGCGGCGCCAGGATCACGACGCCCGACGCGATATCCCCCGGGGACGTGGGTTTTGTTTCGGTCACGGGCACGCTGCGATCGGGCGCTGCGGTTTTCTTCGCCGCTTCCTCGGCCTGCCGTTTTTCCTCTGCCACGCGAATCGACGGATCGTAGCGCGGCAGCTTCTGCCGCAAGACCTCCCCGATTCGGTCGCTGGCGCCTGCGGATGCGGCCAAGCCTCCGACAAGGGCTAAGACAGGGAACGGCCGCAAAGCAGCGAAGCGCAAAGGGGATTTCATCGCATAAGGCCCGCGGTATCGACCTAGAGCGTCCATCGGGGTTCCGCGAAGCGCACGAAGCTGATCACATAGTGCCTATTCTCGCCTTGGAGAAGGTAGACCGTGATCATTTGAAAATGGTCGGGCGGGTGAGATTCGAAATCACCCGCCCGACCATGATAACGGCGACAAACCAAATGGATACAAAGGAAATCGCCGAACATGCACACAGACTGCACACAAAACGCACACACGTGCGGGGTCTGGGGTTGGGAGCCAACCCCAGTTAGACCGGACACGACAGTGCCGGTCGTAGCCCTTCGTCGGGCATCAACGGTCGCAGGGCGACCGCGGGGAAAGGGGAGCGAGGGCCAGCGGAAGTCTGATTCATCCGTTGCCACTTCTTCTCAGTGGTCGGGGATCGAGGAGCCGGGACCGACGCGCGCGGCGAAGCCCCGCGCGCGGG
>JAEYUW010000015.1 GCA_023432225.1 Verrucomicrobiota bacterium | reverse complement strand
GTCTCCGACCGGCCCACGAAGCCCCACGCGCACACACCATCGCCGAACGCCGCTCACTCCGGGCCGGTTGAAAACCGGCCCTACCTCTCCGCCCATGCAACACCTCCCGCTCCACTCCGCACCCTGGCGCTTCCGTGATGCAACGGGCGGTGGACCGTGGCGCGAGGCCGTCGTGCCGGGCTGCGTGCACACCGACCTGCGCCGACACGACGCGATTCCGGATCCGTTCTGGGGCACCAACGAACTCGATCTGCAATGGATCGAGGAACACGACTGGGAATACACCGCGAAGATTGACGTGCCCGCCGGCCTTCTCGCGGAGGAAATCGTCGAACTCGCGGCCGACGGCCTCGACACCGTCGCCACCGTCACGCTCAACGGCCGCAAGATCGCCACGACGGACAACATGTTCGTCGCCCACCGCTGGGACGTGAAGAAACTGCTCCGCGCCGGCACGAACGAGCTCACGATCCGCTTCGATAGCGCGCTGCGCTACATCCGCACACATCGCCGCGACCACGCACCAAAGGAGTTCAACGATCCCGTCGGCCGCAGCCAGGTCATCCGCAAGGAACAATGCCAGTTCGGCTGGGACTGGGGTCCGCGTTTCGTCACCGCCGGCATCTGGCGCGATATCCGCCTCGAAGGCTGGACGAAGAACCGACTGCTCGGCGTGCGCCTCGCGCAGGAACACGCGGCGGATGGCAGCGTCACGCTCCACCTCACGCCCGAACTCGTCCGCGCCGACCGCAGCGCGACCTGCCATTACCGCCTCAAGCTCGGCGGCATTGTCGTCGCCGAAGGCGTCGGCACCGAGATCGCCGTCGATCACCCGCAGCTCTGGTGGCCCAACGGCCACGGCGCGCAACCGCTCTACACGCTCGCGATCGAAGTGCGCCGCGGCGACGGCACGCCGATCGGCACCCGCGTCCACCGCATCGGCTTGCGCACGATCGAGCTCGATCGTCACACCGACGCCGCCGGCGAGACCTTCCAGTTCAAGGTCAACGGCCGCGTGATTTTCGCCAAAGGCGCGAACTGGATTCCCGCGCACGCCTTCGTCACCACGCTCAAGCGCGGCGACTACGAGCGCGACCTGCGCAGCGCCGTCGAAGCGCACATGAACATGATCCGCGTCTGGGGCGGCGGCATCTACGAGAGCGAGGATTTCTACGATTTGTGCGACGAACTCGGCCTGCTCATCTGGCAGGATTTCATGTTCGCCTGCGCCATTTATCCGGGCGATCGCGCCTTCGTGCGCAGCGTGCAGCTCGAGGCCGAACAGCAGATCCGGCGCCTCCGCCACCGCGCCTGCCTCGCGCTCTGGTGCGGCAACAACGAGATCGAAGCGCTCAACAAAGACCCTGCGCAAGGCAACCCGCCGCTCCTCTCTCTGGTCGCCAACCGCGCGGCTTACACCGCCCTTTTTGAGAAAACTCTCGCCGCCGTGGTCGCGCGAAACGACGGCATCACCGCCTACTGGCCCTCGTCGCCGCACCGCCCCGACGGCGGCTATCGTCACGCCGACGGCGAGAAGCACGGCGACACGCACTATTGGGACGTGTGGCACGCGCGGAATCCGGTGAAGGATTACGAGAAGTGGCGCTTCCGCTTCGTCTCCGAGTTCGGCATGCAGAGTTATTGCTCGCCGGAGACGCAGGCGACGTTCTGTCCGCCCGATGACCGTAACGTCTTCGGCGCCGCGATGGAGAACCACCAGAAGAACCGCGGCGGCAATCAGGTGATCCTCGACTACGTGTCGCGGCGCTATCGCTTCCCGCGCACGCAGGAAGACCTGATCTATCTCTCGCAGCTGAACCAAGCCTACTGCATGCAGACCGGCGTCGAGCACTACCGCCGCCTGATGCCGCATTGCCAGGGCGCACTCTACTGGCAGCTGAACGACTGCTGGCCCGTCGCCTCGTGGAGCTCGATCGAGTTCACCGGCCGCTGGCGCGCGCTGCATTTCGTGGCGCGCCGGTTTTTCGCTCCGGCGCTCGTCAGCGCGCAACTACCGGGCGACGAGATCGCCGGCATCGGCAATTACCGCCGTTCCACGGTGCGCGAGGCGCATCTCTACACCGTCTACGACGCGCCCCACTCGGCGCGCGGCACGCTGCGCTGGGATTTGTTCAAGCTCGACGGCACCGTCGTGCAGCGCGGCAGCAAAAACGTCACGCTCCGCTACGGCGAGAGCGTGCTGCAACAAACGCTCAACCTCGCCGAACCGATCGCCAAACACGGCCGCGATCAACTGTTCCTCCGCGTCGCGCTCGACGTGGAGGGCACGCTCGTCAGCCAGGACACCGTTTTTCTCACGTCACCGCGCTTCCTCGATCTGCCGAAGGGCAAAACCAAGGTGCAAACCGAACTCGTGCACCCCAAACAGGCGCGCGTGTCGTTCACGTCACCGGTGTTCCAGCATCGTTTCGCCTTCGAACTGCCCGGCCTCGCCCATCGCGCCAGCGACAACTACTTCGAGTTGTATCCGAACGAGACCAAGACGGTGACGCTCGACTTCGCCCGCCCGATCACGCTCAGCCGCCTGCGCGACGCGCTCCAATGGCGCTCGCTCGCGGACACGTATTGAGTGGCGCCGCCATGTTCGCCTCTGTTTTCGATCCGCGACGCCACTGGTCTCCCGTAGCGCCGGCTTCCAGCCGGCCATCGCGCCTCTTTTGCCGGCTGGAAGCCGGCGCTACCCGCCCCGCCCCATGAGTCAGAACCAAACCGACGAGCTCTCCGACAAGGTGCCGCTCTCTCAGAAATTCGGCATGGGGCTCGGCTCCGTCCATGACATGTGGGGCCACTGGCTCTACGTCGGCATGGCTTATCAGGTGTTCAACATCTACCTCGGCGTCTCGCCCGCGTGGATCGGCCGTGCACTGCTGGTGAAGCTGTTTTTCGAGGCGTTCTGGGATTCGGTGTTCGGATGGTGGTCGGACAACACCCGCACGCGTTACGGCCGCCGCCGGCCGTTCATCCTCGTCGGCTCCGTGATGTCCGGCCTCGCGCTGCCGGTGCTCTTCGCCGCACAACCCGGTTGGAACGAGGTGACGTATTTCTGGTTCATGGTCGCGACGCTCGGCTTGTTCGTGCCGATCATGAGCTGCTTCTACATGCCGTTCCTCAGCATCGGCGCGGAGCTCACGCCCGACTATCACGAGCGCACTTCGCTCGCGGCATTCCGCAGCGTGTGTCAGAAGGTGCCCGAGGTCGCGATGTTCGCCGCCGCGGCGTTCACGACCGCCGGCGTGTGGGTTTCCGCCACGTGGAGCGATGTGCCGGCGCGGCTCGGCGCGCTCGCGCAGCAAACCGGTTCGTGGTTCGCGAATCTCTTTGGCGGAATTTTCTCCCTCGATTTTCCGCGCATCGGCAAACTCGCGCAGACGCTCTTCGGCTGGGAGCCGCCGGCGCCCGGCGCCAAGACCAACATTCTGCTCGGTGCGCAGGTCTACACGGTGATGCTCGGTTCGGTGATGATCATCGCCGGCATCGTGATGTTCTTCCTGCTGCGCGAACGCTACTACGAAAAACTCGTCGTCGGCCGCAAACAGGAGAAGGTTTCCATTCTCGAAACCATCATCCTCGCGCTGAAATGCCGGCCGTTCCGCGCGAACCTCTCGATGGCGCTCGCCTACGGCGCGGGCACGAATCTCGTCGGCACGTTCGGCTACTACGCGACGGTTTACTATGTCTGCAAAGGCGACCTCGCCGCGGCCGGCACTTGGAATTTCTGGATGGGAATCTCGGGCATGTTCTTCGGCTTCCTCGGCATTCCGGTCTACGCGTATCTCGCGCGACGCCTCGGCAAGAAGCGCGGCATGATGGCCGTGCAGCTCTCGGCCATGGCGGTATTCGTCGGCACTTGGTGGCTCTACAATCCTGACGTCCGCTGGCTGCAGGTGTTCGCGTCGGGCTTGATCGCGTTCACGAGCGCGGGCTTCTGGATGATCTACTCCTCCATCAGCGCGGACGTGATGGACTACGACGAGATGGAATCCGGCAAGCGTCGCGAAGGCGCGTTCTCCGCGTGCGGTTCGTGGATCATGAAATTCGGCATGGCCATCGCCGGCTGGCTCACGAGCGAAGTGCTCGCGCAGACCGGCTTCGATGCCGCGCTCGGCGGCAACCAGAATCCCGACGCGATCTTCACGATCCGCTTCCTGCTTGCCGCCGTGCCGATCGCCGGCCTCGTGCTCGCGTTCATCCTCCTCGCGCGGCTCGGCCTCACGCAGGAAAAAATGGCCGAAGTGCGCACGACCCTCGAGGCGCGCCGCGGCAAAGTCTGATCTTCGTCCGCGCCCGCGCCGCCTTTCCCCATGTCTTCCTCTCCTGGTTTCAAGAAACTCCCGCTGCGCGAAATGCTCGCCTTCGGCTGCGGCGACTTCGCGTCGGTGCTGTATTGGCAGACGTTCATGAAATACCTGCCGTTCTTCTACACGGAGGTGTTCGGCATCACGGCAGGAGCGTTGGGCACGATGCTGCTCGTGAGCCGCATCTGGGACGGCGTGAACGACCCCATCATCGGCATGTTCGCCGACCGCACAGAGACGCGTTGGGGAAAATTCCGCCCGTTCATCCTGTTCGGCTGCGTGCCCTTCGCGATCTTCGGCGTGCTCACGTTCACGACGCCCAGCCTCGGCATGACCGGCAGACTCATCTGGGCCTACCTCACCTACAACGGCCTGATGATGCTCTACACAACGGTGAACATCCCCTACACGGCGCTGATGGGCGTGATGACAAACGACGCCGTCGAGCGCACACGCCTATCCTCGATCAAGTTCATCTTCGCGTTCTCCGCCGGCATGGTCATCTCCGCGACGCTGCTCCCGATGGTCTCGGCGCTCGGCGGCGACAAGAATCCGCAGCTCGGCTGGCAGCTCGCCTTCGCGATCGTCGGCGTGGTCGCGATCGGTTTCTTCCTCATCACCGTCTTCGGCACGAAGGAGCGCATCAAACCCGCGCCCGAAGAAAACACCTCCGTCGCGCGCGACATCAAGTTCCTCCTCGCGAACCGCGCCTGGGTGCTCCTGCTCTGCACGACGCTCACGTGGATTTTGTTCGTCGCGCTGCGCAGCTCCGTCTCCGCGCACTACTTCAAATACTACCTCTACAACGGCGCGCCCGACACGCCGCTGACCTTCCTCGGCCGGCCGTTCGCGCTCGACGGGTTGCTGTCGGCCTTCAACACGCTCGGCCAAGCCGCGTCAGTCGCCGGCGTGCTGCTCGTCACTTTCATTGTCGGGCGCTTTCCGAAAAAGGGCCTCTTCATCACGCTCTTCACGCTGCAAATCCTCACCACGGCCGCCTACCTGTTTCTCCAGCCCGGCCAACTCGGCGCGATCTTCGTGCTCGAGATCGTCGGCAGCTTTTTCGGCGCGCCCCTGCCCGTGTTGATGTGGGCGATGTATGCCGACACCGCCGACTACGGCGAATGGCAGAGCGGCCGCCGCACGACGGCGCTGGTGTTCTCCGCCTCGACCATGAGCCAGAAATTCGGCTGGGCGCTGGCGGCCTACCTCGCGTTTCAGTTGCTTCAGTTCGTCGGCTTCCAAGCCAACGTCCTTCCGACCGACACGGTGAAAGAAAGCCTCGTCCGCCTCATGAGCATTTATCCCGCCGTGCTCGGCGTGCTTTCGATCGCGATCTTCCTGTTCTATCCGCTGAACGAAGCCCGCATGGCCGCGATCAACAACGATCTCACCGCCCGCCGCGCCCAGCGCGAACCCGCCGCCACCTGATCGCCGCGCGGCACGCGGCGCGCACGACGGCCGCCCCGGCGGCGCGCGTCGCGCAGTTTATCGAAATGCCGCTGCACCGATTGCCCCGCAGGCGCCTGCGCGCTTGCCACCAGCGGCGGCGATTTCCACCGTTCGCCCGTGCGCCCGCAAGTGCTGCTCGTTTTCCTGACCCGCTTCGAGGAGAGCATGGCCATGCTCCGGGGCGTCGTGCATTATGAGCGCACGCACCAGATCTGGACCGCCTTCCACGATGACCAAGCGCGCGCCGAGATCGATCCGCGCTGGCTCGAGAGCAAACAG
Organism: Verrucomicrobiota bacterium; assembly: GCA_023432225.1. GTDB lineage: Bacteria > Verrucomicrobiota > Verrucomicrobiia > Opitutales > Opitutaceae > Didemnitutus. Next base: position 45,396 of record JAEYUW010000015.1, on the reverse strand, counting down.
TGGGACGGCGTCATCAGCCGGCACACGACGCCCGGCCTCGTTGAAACCTGCCGCAAGCAGCGCATCCCGCTCGTCGACCTGAACGACATCCCGCGCTTCCCCGGCGTGCCAAAGATCCGCCCCGACAACGTCGCGATCGGTCACCTCGCCGCGGAGCACTTTCTCGAGCGCGGCTTCCAGCATTTCGGCTTCACCGGCTTTTCCAACGACGGCTGGTCCTGCGAGCGCCGCGACGGCTTTGTCGAGGCGCTGCAACTCGCCGGCCGCGAATGCCACCTGCACGACGTCAACTATCCCGGCGACGTCACCCCCGCGTGGGACATCGACCAGATTTCCGGCCTGTCCGATTGGTTGAGACGTCTGCCGAAACCCTGCGGCGTCATGGCGTGCTTCGACCTGCGCGCTCAGCAAATCCTCACCGCCGCGCACGCCCACGGCATGCTCGTGCCCGAGGAGCTCGCCGTCATCGGCGCCAACAACGACCCCATCCGCTGCGAAGTCGCCTACCCTCCGCTCAGCAGCGTGGCGCCGAATGCCTTTCAATCCGGCTACCGCGCTGCCGAGGTTCTCGCCTCGATGCTCGCCGGCGAGCGCATCACCGATCTCGACGAACGCATCGAGCCGATCGGCGTCGTCACCCGGCCCTCCAGCGATGTGCTCGCGATCGATGACCGGAATGTCGCCGCCGCCCTCAGCATTATCCGCGAACGCGCCACGCAGGGCCTCACCGTCGATGACGTGGTGAAGCACGCTCACGCTTCCCGCAGCCAGCTGGAGAAAAAGTTCCGCCGCCATCTCGGCCGCTCCCCGCAGGCGGAAATCCGGCGCGTGCAGGTGCAAAAGATCCGCCAGCTCCTGATGGAAACCGACTTTCCCCTGAAGCGCATCGCGGAACTCGCTGGCTTTGAGCACGTCGAGTATATGTGCGTGGTTTTCAAGCGCCTGACGGGGGACTCCCCCGGCGAATTCCGGCGGAAAACCGAAGCAAAGAGAATTCAATGACCCGCGGGTCGAAGAACCCCCTCTAGAGCGAGAATAGCGTTAAATCAGGACGGCAATAAGACTTAATTCCGGTGTAAGTGAACTCATTCACCGGAAGGGTCGACGAAGGTATAGTCGCGATGCTGCGCGCATTCCCATTCTCGGGAGCGGCTCAGCCGCACGGCCCAACACGTGCGCCTCCCCCAACTCCTACACCCCTCAAACCCCGATGATCATGACCCGCCATCAATTGCGGCTGCGTGCGCTTTGGCTCACGTCCGCGCTGACTATCGCGGCGGTGCACACTGCCACTGCGCAGAGCACTCCGCCCGCCGCGCCGCCCGCTTCGAGCGACGCAAATAAAGAAGAAACCCTCGTGCTGTCGCCCTTCGTCGTCACCGCTGACGAAGACGTTGGCTACACCGCCAACAGCACCCTCGCGGGCACCCGCGTGCGCACGGAATTGAAGGACGTCGCCTCGGCCATCAGCGTGGTCACGTCGCAATTCCTGCAGGACACCGGTTCGAAGAACCAACAGGACCTGCTCGTCTACACGACCAACACCGAAGTCGCCGGCGTTCGCGGCAACTTCTCCGCCGCCGGTGGCGCCTCGACCTACAACGAAGTCGGCAATCTTCTCCGTCCGAGCAACAACACCCGCGTCCGCGGCCTTGATGCGGCCGACAACACCCGCGATTACTTCCTGACGGAGATTCCGTGGGACGGCTACATCGTCGACCGCGTCGACCTCCAGCGCGGCCCGAACTCGATCCTCTTCGGCGTCGGCAGCCCGGCGGGTATCATCAATACGAGCATCAATACGGCGACGTTCAAGAATCAGAACAAGATCGAGAACCGCATCGGCCGCTACGGCTCGTTCCGCACCTCGGGCGATTTCAACTACGTCGCCAAGAAGAACGAACTGGCCTTCCGCGTCGCCCTCCTCGACGACGAAACGAAGTATCAGCAGAAGCCCGCGTATAATCACGACAAGCGCCTCTTCGCCGCCATGCGCTACGAGCCGAAGCTCTTCGGTGAAGGCGCCCACACGACGATCCGCGCCAACTTCGAGAACGGCAACGTCAACGCCAACCGCCCGCGCTCGCTGCCGCCCATCGACGGCATCACGCCCTGGTTCAAGAGCGGCACGACCAACGGCGTCGCCAACCCGAACAAGCTCACCTTGAACCCGCTCGTTACGTGGGACCAATGGGCCAACAACTACGGTGGCGCCGCCAACACGATGTATCCGTGGTTCCGCGAAGGCTCGTTCGGCCGCATGGGCAACCCGAACCTCTCCTCGTTCTACGACGGCACCGGCCTGCTCTACAGCATGACGCCGAAAGCCAACGGCACCCCGATCGGCGCCGGCAGCAAGACGACCCCCATCGCCGGTATCGAGTTCGCCAAACTCTGGGCAATCACTACCTACAACAACTTCGCCCGCGTCGCGATTCCCGGTGGCAAATACTACTCCAACGTTTCGCTCTCCGATCCCTCGATCTACGACTTCTACAACAATCTGATCGACGGAAACAACAAGCGCGAGTGGCAGGACTGGAACGCCGCCAACCTCTCCGTCGCCCAGACCTTCCTCAACGATCGCGTCGGCTTCGAGTTCGTCTACGATCGCCAGGAATACAACGACGGCCAACTCGCCTTCCTCAACGGCGACCAATACATCATCGGCGTCGACATCAACACGCACCGCATGGACGGCACGGCCAACCCGAACGTCGGCCGCCCCTACGTCGGCAACTCCGGCCAATACGGCAACACGGAGAACTACATCGAACGCGACAACAAGCGCCTCACCGCCTTCGCCGACATCAACACCGAAGACTACTTCGGCAAGAGCTGGGCCTCCAAGCTTCTCGGCCGCCACGTCTTCACCGGCCTCTGGTCCAAGGAATCCAAGGAAACCGACCAGCGCTCCTTCGCCCGCTGGGCTTCCGATCCCGCGTTCAACACCTCCCAAGGCCTGAACGCCAGCATCACCACCGGCGAGCGTCAGTATGACTGGATCTCCTATCTCGGGCCCTCCCTCCTGAGCCGTTCCACCGCCTCCGGCGCCGGCCTCAGCCCGGTCAACACCGTCATCGATCCGAACGGCAATCTCGCGATCCGCTTCTTCGATCCGCACTGGAACTCGAACGTCGATCCGTCCGCTCCCGGCACCTACATCGACTACGACGGCAGCGGCAACCCGATCGTCACGACCGGCACGCAGGGCGACCTTCCCTCCAACTACGTCGGCTGGCGCAACGGCACCTACCGCGTGCTGAACTACGACAACCCGGGCGACCGCGCGCTGCTCTACTCCGACACCCAGTTCCAGAAGTTCGACATCGAGTCGAAGGCCTTCATTTGGCAGGGTTACCTCTGGGACGGTAACATCGTCCCCACCTTCGGCTGGCGCCGCGACGAAGTCTCCACCGACAACCGCTCCGGTGTGAAGCTCGCGAACAACGTCTCGAGCACCGACTACAGCAAGGCCACCGCGAACCTCCGCGATGTTGCCGGCGAGACCAAGAGCTGGGGCGTCGTCGTCCACACTCCCCGCGGCATTCGCACCAAGATGCCGCTCGGCTCGAGCATCAGCCTCTTCGCCAACCGTTCCGAAAACTTCAAAGCCGACGCTCCGCGCGGCGACATCTTCGGTAACGCCATCGCCAATCCCGAAGCCGAGACGAAGGACTACGGTATCGTGCTCAGCACGCTCGACGATCGCCTGACCTTCAAGGTCACGAAGTATGAGACCAAGATGAAGAACGCCACGCTCCAAGCGGACAGCGCGGGCTTCTCCGGCAATCTCTACTACGCCTGGGCTCTCCCCTATTGGGGCGCCACCCACGCGCTCGCCGCGCTCGACGGTATCGCCGATCCGCAGCTCCGCCAAGGCAACTGGGGCTGGCCGTGGAACGGTATCGCGACCGACGCCTCCGGCAATCCGGACCCGGCCCGCATTCAGGCGATCGTGAATGATTTCTTCAAAAACTTCCCGCTCTCCCAAGGCTTCGCCGACGAATACGGCCTGGGCCTGAATGTCGCCGCCATGCGCGCCGCCACCACCAACGCCCAGCGTTACGCAGCGGTTCCGGCCTACGGCGTGGATGGCCAGGGTGCCATCAACCTCGGCCTCCAGCCCGCCTATGCCGGCCGTCTGAAGAGCTTCGGCGGTGGCCCCGTCGCTTCCGTCGACACCACCTCGAAGGGCCTCGAGTTCGAAATCACCGCCCAGCCCACCAAGAACTGGTCTGTCGCCGTGAATTTCTCCAAGACCGAAGCCACCCGCGACGCCATCAGCCCGACGATCCAAACGTGGATCGACACCTACACGAAGTTCCTCGCCGGCGATGCGGGCCTCATCCGCATCTGGGGCGGCGACACCGCCCGCAAGGTCTGGGCCGACACCATCCTCGCTCCCTACGCCGTCCTCCAGGCGCAGATCGGCAGCCAGGTTCCCGAAGTTGCGCCGTGGCGCTTCAACACCGTCACGAACTACAACTTCCGTGAAGGCGTGCTCAAGGATGTGAACGTCGGCCTCGCTTACCGCTGGGAAGACAAGCGCGTCCTCGGCTACGCCTACGACCAGACCAAGGATGTCCTCGACATCCAGAAGCCCTTCTACGGCCCGACCGACGACCACTTCGACTTCTGGGTCGGCTACCAGCGCAAGCTCTCCGACAAGGTTGGCTGGCGCATCCAGGTCAACGTCCGCAATGCGTTCGAGAAGACCCATCTCGTGCCGGTCAACATCCAGCCCGACGGCACGACGGCCCTCTCCCGCATCCAGGAAGGCATGATCTGGCAGGTCACGAACACGTTCACGTTCTGAGGTTCATACAGAAACCTGCGCTCTACTGGGGTTGAGCGCAGGTCTCAGGTTGCAAGAGGCGTCGGAAGCAATTCCGGCGCCTCTTTGTTTTTAGCCGCCCTGTAGCGGAAGCCGTGAGGCTTCGCTCCAACCCGCTTATTCACGGCCTGGCCCGCGGAGTAGCGGGACACGTAAGTTTTTCGCTCGTGCGAACCACGAAACGCTGACGCGTTCCGCTACAACGCTGCGATCCTCGCGCCGCGGCGAAATCCTGACGAATTCCGCTACCCCACCGCCTCGCCCGCGCGCGCGCGATCGCTCTCAATTCCGTTCCAACCAAACTCATTTTCCCTCACCCTCGCGTTGTGCGATAGTGCACGCCCCCAACCCCGTCATGCTTCGCTTTGTTTCGCGTCGTCCGCTCTTCGCGCTGCTGGTTGCCCTGTCGCTCGTCAGCGTCCTCCGGGCCAGTCCTGTGCGATTCGAGTTCGCCGTCCCGCCCTCGGCGCAGATCGTCAATCCCTTCGCCCGCGAACTCTGGGCCGAGATCATCACGCCCACCGGCCGCACCCATCTGCTTCCCGTCTTCTACGTCGGCCAGCAAGTCTACGCCGTCCACGCCCGCCCCGACGAAATTGGCACGTATCGCCTCGGCAACATCCTCGAAAGCTCGCGCGGCCAACCCGCCACGCCCATCGCCACCACGCCGCGCTCCGAGTCGACCTTCGAAAACAAAATCCGCCTCCGCCTCCCGCCCGTTCGTGTCGATCCGCGCCACCTCACCGGTTTCACCCGCGCCGACGGCCGCGCCTTCCTGCCCATCGGCGCCAACGTCGCGTGGGCGCACTCCGCGGACGTGGTCGGCTACTATCGCGAAACCTTCGCCGCCTTCGCCGCCGCGAATTTGAATTGGATGCGCGTGTGGATGTCCCACTGGGGCCGCACCAACCTCGACTGGGTTCGCCCCGAAGACGGCGCGGCCATTCCGCCGGGCGGCATCGATCCGACCGTCGCCGCGCGCTGGGACGCCTTGCTCGCCGCCGCCGAAGAGCACGGCGTCTACGTCCAACTCGTGCTCCAACACCACGGCCAGTTCAGCACCACCGTGAACTCCAACTGGGCCGACCACCCGTGGAACGCCGCGCACCCCGGCGGTTTTCTGCAGTCGCCCGCCGATTTCTTCACCGACCCCACCGCGCGTCTGCTCACCGCGCTGAAATACCGCTACATCGTCGCCCGCTGGAGCTGGTCGCCCGCCCTCTTTGCGTGGGAACTCTTCAACGAAGTCCACTGGGTCGACGCCCTGAAACTCGACCGTAGCGAAGCCGCCGTCGCGCGCTGGCACGACGACATGGCGAAGTTCATCCGCTCCGTTGATGTCTACGCGCACCCGATCACCACGAGCACCGAAGATCTGCGCAGCCCGATCTACGCGTCGATGGATTTCCTCCAGCCGCACCTCTACAGCGCTCACCTCATCGCCGCCGCGCGCACCTTCGCGCCGCGCCGCGACGGCGACACGCGGCCGGTGTTCTACGGCGAGTTCGGCGACGACCACCTCCGCGCCTCTCCGGAAGTCAAGAAGTCCGGCCTGATCGAGCCACCCGCCGTTTGGGCCAGCCTGATGGGCGTGGGGCAATCGCCCGCGCAAATCTGGGAAGGCGGGAAGCTCCGCGACACCGCCCGTCTCTCCGAGATCGGCGCAGTCCACCGCTTCGTCGCCCTCTCCGGCTGGACCCGTCATCGTGATCTGCAGCCGTTTTCCGCCGCAGTCGAGGGCGAGCCCCGCGTGCCGCTCGCGCTCGCCGGCACCCAGCACTGGCAACGCCGCCCCGCGAAGGAATTCACCCTTCCGCTCGACGGCCGCGAACCACTCGAACTCGGCGACTGGCCCGCCGTCTTCGTCACGCCCGAATCGGAAGCGACGGACGGCTTTCCGAGTCGCGGTGTGTTTCACGTGAACCTGCCGAGCGAAACCACGCTGCGCCTCACGATCGCCGGCGTCGCCGAAAAAGGCGGCGCGCTGCGCGTGCTCGTCGACGGCCAACCCGCCGCCGAAGGCACTTGGGCGCACAGCGACCAATTCCCCGCCACGCTCGCCGTGCCGCTCCGCGCGGGAGCACATGCGATCACCGTCGAAAACACCGGCGCGTCCGACTGGGTGCAGGTGGAGGAGATCGACCTCGGCGTCACCGTGCCCGCGCTCGCCGCAATCGGACGCCGCAACGATCGCTTCATCGCGCTCTGGGTGCGTCACCGCACCAATCTCTACACGCTCGCTCCTGCATCACCCGCAAGCGCCACGCTCGTGTTGGACGATGTTCCCGCAGGCACATGGGACGTGAGTTGGTGGGACACCGCGAAAGGCGCGCCGACGGGCTCCGCCACTGTTGAACACACCGGCGGCACTCTCCGTCTGCCCACACCGCCGGTCCTGCGCCACACCGCGGTCGTGTTGGCGCGCCGACTCTGATTTTCGCCGCGACGCGCGGGAAATTTTTCGCGGCTGCTTTGTCGTGGCCTTCGAGCGTTCGTCGCCTAGAAATGGCGCTTCCCCGAATCGCTCTTATCGCCCCTCAATGAGCCCCACCCGCCTCGTAATGATCGGCGACTCCATCACTGAATGGGGTCGGCCGAGTCCCGACTCACCCGACTACGCCACCGCCCTCGGCCACGGCTACGTCGCGCTCACCGCGCAAAAACTCGCCACGCGTTTTCCGGACCGTCGCTTCGAGGTGCTGAACCGCGGCATCGGCGGGCACACCGTGCGCGACCTGGCCGCGCGCTGGCAGCGCGACGCGCTCGACCCCAAACCCGACTGGCTCTCGGTGATGATCGGCATCAACGACGTCTGGCGTTACTTCGACCCGCAGCGAAAACACGAAGCCGTCCCGCATGCGGAATACGAGCACACCCTCGGTCAATTGCTCGCCGCGGCCCGTCCGCGCGTGCGTGCGCTGCTCGTGCTGACGCCGTTCTACGTCGAACCGAACCGCGACGACCCGATGCGTCGCCGCATGGACGAGTTCGGCGCGATCGTCGCTCACCTCGCTCCGCGCCACGGCGCGATCTTCGTCGACACGCAGGCCATCATCAACCGGCTGCTCACGGCGCACACCCCGACCGAGATCGCGCATGACTTGGTCCACGTCGGCCCACTCGGTCACGAAGCCTTCGCCGAAGCCGTCGTGAACGCGCTTGTGGCGCAACCGTAGGGCCGGCTTCAGCCGGGCCGGGCGAACCTCCGTTCGCGCACTGAGCTCTCGCTCAACACCCACCTGGACCGGCTGAAGCCGGTCCTACCGCACCGTCCAGCGCCGCATGCCGACGCCGACGACCAGCAGGCTCAGCAGTGAGCTCGCCGGCATGATGACCGCCGCGATGAGCGGATTCATGTGGCCCAGCGCCGCCAGCGTCACCGTCGTGCAATTGTAGACGACGGAGAAAACGATCAACACGAGCTGCGTGCGACGGCGCGTTTCGTTCACCGCGAACATCCGGCGCAGCCCATCGAGCCCGCGGCCGAGATAATAAAAATCTGCCTTCCCCTCGAGCACGCCGCGATGCACCACCGGCGTGCCGCGCACGAACGCCGCATCGAACGCCAGCGAGTCGTTCGCGCCATCACCGAGCATCAATGTGTCCTGCCGATCGGTGCGCTGCACCCACTGCGCCTTCTCCGTCGGCGAAGCTTCGGCCACCGCATTCATCGCGGGAATCGCGAGTCCCTCGGCCATCGCCGCGACCTTCTCGCGCCGATCGCCGCTCAGGATGAACGTCTCGAAACCCGCCGCGTGCAGCGCCGCAATCTCCTCGCGCGCGCCCGGCCGCACCGAGTCGGTGAACTTGAAACGCGCGAGCACGACGCCATCGCAGGCAAACTCCGTATCGTGCCCACCATTCTGTAGGGCGGGGTCTCCCGCCCCCGCCGCGAGCGCGGCACTTGCTCCACCGGCGGGGTCAGGAGACCCCGCCCTACAACCGCGCCAGCCGGGGCGGCCGAGCGTCCACTGGCCGAGCGCGGTGCGGAGCGTCACGCCGAAGCCGGTTTCCTCGTGCACTTCGCTCGACGCGGGCTCGAGACCGTTCACGAGTCCGTCGGCGAGCAGGTTCTCGTTCAGGCACTGGCTGATCGGGTGCGGGTTGTCTCGCACGAGGGCGTGCAGCGCGGCCCGCGCCTGCGGCGACAGCGCGTGCAACGCCTCCGGATTCGCGAGCACCGGCGTCTCCAGCGTCAGGGTGCCGGTCTTGTCGAAAATGATTTTGCGCAAACGCGTGAGGCGCGGGAACAGGTCGTTCTCGCGGACAAACACGCCGAAACGGCGCAGCGCCACTGTCGCCATCTCGTCCGCCAGCGGATACGCGAGGCCGATCGCACACGGACAGGAAACCACCAGCACCGCCGTGACGGCCGACCACATCAGCGCCACGTCGTGCTTCGCGATCCACCAGCCGATCGCCGTCGCCGTCGCGACGACGAAGATGCCGACGAGATAACCCGTCACGACGCGCTCGAGCAGGCGGTGGCGAAATTGATCGCGCCCCGTCGGCCGCAACAGCTGCGCGAGCAGCGCCGCGTGCCAGGGTTGCAGCGCGCGCAGGCGAATCGCGCCGCGCGAAAGATTCAGCGCGCCGGATTGCACGCGCGCACCGGCGCGAGCTTCGCGCGGGTCCGCCTCGCCGCTGATCCATGCCGTGCCGAGCGTCGCGGCCGTCGACTCGAGGTGCGATTCCACCGGAATCACCTGCCCCGAGCGCACCGTGTAAACGTCGCCGGCGGCGAGTTCCTCGACCGGGCGGTCAACCGCGCCGCGCGGCGTGTCGACGGCCACTTTTTGCGGACGCGCGTTGGTCGTGAGCAGGCGCCGGCGGTTGCGTTCGACGGCCACGACCTGCGCCCACCGGCCGAACAGCATCAACACGATGAAGGTGCCGACGAAGTCGAAGTAGACGATCGAGTGATTGCCCGTCAGCCAGCCGTAGAGGGAGCCGGCGTAGGAGCCGATGATGCCGACCGCGATCGGCAGATCGATGTGCATCACCCGATCGCGCAACGCGCGCGCCGCGCGCCCGATGAAATACGTGCCGCCCGCCAACACGCTGAGCGTCGCGCAGGCCATCGCCAGCGTGTCGAAGAGCCGCGCGTAGGCGAACGTCCGCTCCATGCCGAAATACGCCGGCAGCGCGAACAGCATGATGTTCATCGCAAACGCGGCACAGAGGCCGATGCGGCGAATGAGGAACTTGCTTTCCGGCACGGCCGGCTCCTCGCCCGGCGGACCGACGAGGTAGTTGAACGATTGCAGCGCGCGCGCGAACTCCGTCGCATCGAACTTGCCGCGCTCCCAACGGAAGCGCATGCGGCCGAGCTGCGCGTCGGTCTCGATGAAGAGCGCCCCGGTGTGCTTGTGGAAAATTTTCTCGATGAGCCACACGCACCCCGCGCACGAGATGCCTTGAAGTTCGAGCGTCAGTTCCGGCGAAGGCGCTTGCTCGGCGGCCTGTTGAAGTTCGGCGAGCCAGGTGAAGTCGCGCGGCTGGAACACGGTCTGGTCGACCGGCGCGATGACGGAATCGCGGATCTTGTAGTAGCCCTCGAGCCCTTGCTCATGCACGAGCCGGTAAACGTAGGTGCAGCCTGAGCAACAGAAGCCGGCCTCCTGCGCGGCGGCAGTCGCCAGCGGCGCACCGCAGTGACGGCAAGAGTGGACGGAGGAAGTCCTGCCGACACGAGGTCCACGCACCTCTGTCGGGGCTGCGCCCCCGTCCACCCAATCCGTGCGAGATGTCGATGACTGGGACATCTCAGTGGCAGACAAAATTGTTTACGTCGGGCCCGGCGAACCCGAGCGTCGAGCGCAAGCGCCACGCGAGAATGCCCGCGATCACGAGGGCGAGCGTCGTCTGCGCGCGCGCCATCCACACCGGCCCGAGCTTCAGCCGCAGCCAGTGGTAGTTGGTCTGCGCAAACCAGAGCAGCGGCACCGTGCCGAGGCCGAACGCCAGCAGCGTCTCCGCGCCGCGCACGGCCGAGCCCGAGAGCAACGCCAGCGAAACGAGAAAATACAGCGGCCCGCATGGCAGCAGCGGCGTCGCGAGTCCGAGCGCCGCGGCCGCGCGCACGCGCGAACGGTTTTGCGAGCCGCGCAAATGGCCCGCCACCCACCCATAGGCGCGGCCGAGGATCGGCAGGCGCGGCAGGCGTTGATCGAAGCGGATCGCCACGGCGATGAAGAACAACACGAGCAGCCACGGCAGGTAGCGCACGACATCGTCGCTGAGGAAATTGAGCGGCAAGCGCCCCACGCCACCCGCGAGCGCGCCGAGCGCGCCGTAACCGAGCAGGCGCGACACGTGGTAGACCGTGCTGACGGTCTGCGGGTCCGCATCGTCGCGCGCGGCCGGCATCACGGCGCACGCGAGCGGCCCGCACATGCCGGCGCAGTGCAGGCTGGTGACGAGACCGGCGAGGAACGCCGTGCCCGGTCCGGAAATGCCGGCGAGCTCGGTCATGGCTTCGCCTCCTTCGTGGCCAGCGGCACTTCGCGCGTGTCGATGTAGCGCGACGCGGTGAACAAGACGGCCCAGAGCATCGCGCTGAAGGCGAAGATCAGCGTAACCCACAGCCAGAGGCCACGGCTGGATTTGTTCTCACTCGGCTGAGCGCCGGTGGACGATGGCGTGGAGGCGTCCATGGCGTTCAGCGCTTGATGCCTTTTTCTCGGTCCTCGTTTTCGAGGAGGCGGGCGTCGGGTCCGAGAAATTCAATCTGCCGCGCGAGTGTGAAGGATTTCGGCTCGTTCTCGACGGACACCGTGAACTTGAAGGGGCCAACGTAGTGCTTGCGATCGATGGTGAGCACGAGCGGCGAGACGTGCTCGGCCAAGGGCGCGACGGTGACCGCGGCGGTGAAGCCGTTTTGCTCGACGTGGTCCGGGATACCGTCGAGGTGCACGCGATAGGTCGCGGGCACGTTGCGCTTGTTGACGATGCGCAGCATGAACTGATTCCGCACGTCGTCGCGGTCGACGAAGTAGGCGGCGCCGGTCATGCGAAACACGATCATGCTGGCCGGTTTCACCGACGAAAACGCGAACGACGCCACCGCGATGCCGATCAGCAGGAGCACAAAATAGACGATGGTGCGCGGGCGCACCCAGCGGGTCTTGCCGCCCGCGAAGGCGGTGTGCGAATCGTAGCGGATCAGTCCCGTCGGGCGTTTGACCTTGGTCATCACCTCGTCGCACGCGTCGATGCACGCGGCGCAGGCGATGCACTCGAGCTGCAGGCTGGCGTGGCGGATATCGATGCCGGTGGGGCAAACCTGCACGCAGCGATTGCAGTCGATACAGGAGCCGGCGTCCGGCGTGCCGAGCTTGCCGCGCGGCTCGCCGCGCTTGGCGTCGTAGCCGACGGTGACCGTGTGGTCGTCAGAGAGCGCGGATTGCAGGCGACCGTAGGGGCAGATGACGATGCAGAGCTGCTCGCGGAACCAGGCGAAGTTGAAATAGAGAATGCCCGTGGCGATCGCCATGAACACGAACGACGCCCAGTTCTCGCGCGGCGCGGAGGACATCATGTGCCAGACCTCGGGCCAGCTGACGAAGTAGGCGAGGAACAGGTGCGTGATGGCGAGCGTGGTTAAGAGATAGAGCGCGTGCTTGAGGACCCGGCGCGCGAGCTTGCCGCCGCTCATCGGCGCGGCGTCGAGCTTGCGGCGCGTGGGCGCGTCGCCTTCGACCATGCGCTCGATGCGACGGTAGATGTGCTCGAGAAAAACGGTTTGCGGGCACGCGTAGCCGCACCAAACGCGACCGAGGAGCGCCGTGATGAAGAACAGGCTGAAACCGACGCCGGTGAGCGCGAAGAACAGCAGCCAGGTGTCCTGCGCCGCGAGCGTGTAGCCGAAGAAGTGGAAGCGTCGCTCCGCCAGGTCGAGGAACACCGCCGGATAACCGTCGATCGGAATCCACGGCAACAGCAGGTAAACGCCGATCAGGAACAGGCCCAGGAAGCGGCGCCAGCGGGTGAACCAGCCATGGACGTCGGCTGGATGCAGGAAATACCGCGAGCCGTCGTCGTTGATCGTCGTGACGGAGTCACGCGACGGGAGGTGGCGCGCGGAGGTCGCGGGCTTCGGGGGAGTCGGCCGGGAGGACGGCGCGGACGGAGGAGGCGTGTTCGGTTTAGGATCTGCGCTCATGTCGTGGGTTGAGCGAAGGCGGGTGGCGGCGCCCATGGCGTGGCGCGCGCCTGTGCATGGTTACTTGGAAACTTCGACGGTGATCTCTTCGCCTTTTTTGTGCTTCGAGAGGATGTAGGCAGCGACTTCGGCGACTTTCTTCTGGCCGAGCACCGGTTCCCACGAGGGCATGCCTTTCGCGAGGACGCCTTTGGAGATGGTGGCGTAGACTTCCTTCGGCGTGCCGCCGTGGATCCACGCGGTGTCGACGAGATTCGGACCGACGGCGGCGGGGTTCTCGCCTTTGCCCTTCATGCTCGGCAGGTGGCACTGCACACAGAGCGAGTCGAAGGTTTGCTTGCCGGCATTGATGAACTCCGGGTTCTGGCTCATCTGCCAGAAGAGGTCGTCGTTGTTGACGTCGATCGAGGACGCCATCTTCACGGCGTTGATCTTGGCCATCGCAGTGTCGACCTGGGCGCCGTCGGCGGGGACGATGTGAGCGATCTGGTTCGCGAACCAATAGAAGATCCAGAACGCGATGGCGCCGTAGAGCGTGTAGAGCCACCAGTTCGGCAGGCGCTTGTCGTATTCTTGGATGCCGTCGTAGGTATGCGGACGCAGTTTCTCGTCGTGATCGGCGGGAGGCTGGGAATTCATGGGCGGGGGCAGCGGAGAGGTTACTCTTTTTCGAAGGGCAGGTTCGCGAGGCGATCGACCTGCGCGGGTTTCATCTTCGTGGCGCGCCAGGCGGCGGCCAGGTAGACGAGCGACGCGACCGCGAGGGCGACGACGGGGAAGATCAGCTGCCAGTCTTCGTAGATGATGCGGCGGAGCATGGGAGGAGGCGGTTAAGGATTACGGCGTGGCAGCGGCGGCGGCGGACGGGGGCGTCCACTTTTTGCCGAGCGACTGGAGGTAGCTGATGAGTGCGACGATCTCCTTGTCGGGTGCGATGTAGCGGCCCTGCGCCTGAAGATCCTTCGCGATTTCCTCGGCCTGCGATTTGGCGAGGGTCTGGATCATCGAGTCGGACCAGGCCGGGAACGGAACGCCGAGCATTTTCTGGACGGCGATTTTCTTCGGGAGCGAGGCGTAGTCCGTGTCGTTCTCCTGGAGGTTGCCGTAGGTCGGCATGTTGGAGCCGGTCGAGATCGAGCGCGGGTCCTTCATGTGGTCGAAGTGCCAGGCGTGGTTGTATTTTCCACCGACGCGGGCGAGGTCGGGGCCGTTGCGCTTCGAGCCCCATTGATACGGGTGGTCCCAGATGGATTCGCCGAGGCGCGAGTAATCGCCGTAGCGCATGACGTCGGGCACGAGCGTGCGGATCATCTGCGAGTGGCAGGTGTAGCAGCCTTCGCGGACGTAGATGTCGCGGCCGGCGAGTTCGAGCGGCGTGTAGACGTCGGCCTTGCGGTCCTCGGTCTGGAGCTGCTGGTCGATCGTGAGCATCGGCACGATCTGGATCAGGCCGCCGGCGGCGACGGCGAGGAACGTGAGCACGGTGAAGGGCATCGCGTTCAGGAGGAGCTTATCATACCACTCGCCCCACGCGGTGCCGCGGGTTTGGAAATGGCCGATGGCCATCAGCGTCGCGAGGACGGTGGCGAAGAGGCCGAGCAGATTGACCCAGCCGCTGGTGAACATCCACACGCAGGCGGCGACGCAACCGAGGGTCGAGTAAACGACCGGGGCGTTGAGGAAGGTGCCGGAGACGGAGAGCTTCTCGCGCGGCTCGAATTTCTCGACGTAGACTTCCATCGTGCCGTTGACGGCCTTGGCGCCGGAGACGGACTTGTAGATGTTGTAAGCCATCAGCACGAAGCCGGTGAGGTAGAGCACGCCACCGACGATGCGCAGCGCCATGAGCGGGCGGATGGCGTTAACGGTCTCGAGGAAGTTCGGATACTTGAGGATCGTGCCGTTCTCGGCCGTGGCGTTGAGCATGAGGCCCTGGCCGATGCCGGAAGCCCACATGGCGCCCATGTAGAGGAGAATGCCGAACGTCCCCAACCAGAAGTGGAGATTCGCCATCGATTGCGAATGCAGCGGCTTGTTCCACAGGCGCGGGACGAGCCAGTAGAACATGCCCGCGGCCATGAAGCCGTTCCAGCCGAGCGCGCCGCCGTGCACGTGACCGATGATCCAGTCGGTGTAGTGGCCAAGCGCGCTGACGGCCTTGATCGAGAGGAGCGGCCCTTCGAACGTGGCCATGCCGTAGAACGTCACGCCGGCCGCGAAGAACTTGATCACGGGATCGGTGCGGAGCTTGTCCCACGCGCCGCGCAGCGTGAGCAGGCCGTTGAGCATGCCGCCCCAGGACGGCGCCCAGAGCATGAGCGAGAACGTCATGCCGAGCAGCTGCAGCCAGTTCGGCAGCGCGGTGTTCAGCAAGTGGTGCGGGCCGGCCCAGATGTAGAGGAACACCAGCGACCAGAAGTGCACGACCGAGAGGCGATACGAATACACCGGACGCTCCGCCGCCTTCGGCAGGAAGTAATACATGATGCCGAGGATCGGCGTGGTGAGGAAGAACGCTACGGCGTTGTGGCCATACCACCATTGCACGAGACCGTCCTGCGCGCCGGCGAACACGCCATAGGAGTGGAGCCACGACGTCGGGATCGAGAGGTGGTTGACGATGTAGAGCATCGCCACGGTGATGATCGTCGCGATGTAGAACCAGATCGCGACGTAGAGGGACTTCTCGTTGCGCTTCGCCAGCGTCCAGAAAAAGTTCACCGCAAAGACGACCCAGATGAACGCGACCGCGATGTTGATGGGCCAGATGAGTTCCGCGTATTCCTTGCCGCGCGTGAGGCCCAGCGGGAGCGTGATCGCGGCGGCGACGATGATCGCCTGCCAGCCCCAGAAGTGCAGGGCGGAAAGAAAATCGCTCGCGAGGCGCGCCTTCACCAAGCGCTGCGTCGAGTAGTAGATGCCGGCGAACATCATGTTGCCGACGAACGCGAAGATCACCGCGTTGGTGTGCAGCGGGCGCAGGCGACCGAAGCTAGTGAACGACAGGCCGAAGTTGGCCTGCCAGAAGTTGAGCTGCGTCGCGATGAGGACGCCGACCAGCATGCCGACCACGCCGAAGACAATCGACGCGATCAGGAATTGCCGAACGACCTTATCGTTAAACTCAATGGTGGTTTTTTGTCCTGTCGTCATGATGTGTGCGAACAGAGGGGGTTAAAAATAGAGGTCGCCCGGCGCCGGAGCGTCGGGCGACACAGCAATGGCGGGGGAATTTTTCGCGCTCGCTGGACGCTCGTCAGCGAGCGGCAGCAGCGAATCGCGCTCGGCGCTCGCGAAGCGGTGGCGGCGTTGTTCGCGGAAGAACAGCACGACGAAAAGCGCAGCCAATAACAGGCTGAGGAAGACCGTAATCGGGATGACAGACATGGCGTGGAGGAATGTCGCTGTTACTATCCGGATTTTCCCCTATCCCGCTGCGCACGGGTTGCCTTTAAGCGCCTAGTTCTTGGCGGACCATGCCGCCCTTTCTCCAAGATATGCGCACGGATGACCAAGCCCTGCAAAGCGAACGCATGTAGGGCGTGGCAAAATGGCGCCCGTGGACGCCCCCGAGTCAGCGCAATTAGAGGGAATTCGACCCGCCATTAAAAAGGAATGGGAATCCCTCTTGCGCGCCGAGCCGGCACCGTCGCCGTTGGGCAACCCGGACACGCTGCTCTATCTAATGGACGAGACGCTGACGCAGGTGTTCCACGCGCTCGCGGAGCATCCGCTCGACGCCGTCCTGCGCAAATCCTCGGCGTTGCTCGTTCCGCTCCAACGGCACTGCGGCTGCGGACTGAATCCCTTGCTGAACTACTACGCGACGGGCGAACTGGCCGTGCACCTCGTCGCCGCCAAAAGCCTGCCTCAGCCCATGCTCGATGCGCTGCTGACCAGCTTTCACCTGCTCGCGCAGCAGGAGATCGACACCCTTTGCTCCGTGTGCCTGAACCGCACATCGTCGGCCTGCCAGACGCCGGCGGTGCACTCGACGCACCATCATCGGACGCGCCGCGCCAAGCTGGCCTGATCCGCGCGCGCTGTGCGCGCGATGCGCGGACGGACCGTGTCGGCACCGGCTGATCAACCCTGCTTCAACTTCGCCCGCCAGGTCGTTGGCGATTCGCCGACGATCTTGCGGAACACGCGGTTGAACTGCGACAGCGACTGGAAACCCGTCTCGTAGGCCGCCTCGCTGATGCGCTTGTGCGGATTCAGCAGGAGGTTCTTCACCTTCTCGATGCGCACGCGCGCGAGATAATCGGTGAACGTCAGGCCGGTCGCCTGCTTGAACATCTTGCAGAAATAAAACGCGCTCGTGTTCACCGAAGCCGCCACCTGTCGCAGCGAGATTTCCTCGTGCTGGTGCTCGGCGATGAAGGCCTTGGCGCG
Organism: Verrucomicrobiota bacterium; assembly: GCA_023432225.1. Classification (GTDB taxonomy): domain Bacteria; phylum Verrucomicrobiota; class Verrucomicrobiia; order Opitutales; family Opitutaceae; genus Didemnitutus. Next base: position 28,000 of record JAEYUW010000015.1, on the reverse strand, counting down.
CGTGATCATCGGCGACTCGGCCTGCTTGGCCGCGAGCATGAGCTGGTTGCTCAATGACGACAGGTGCTGGGCGAAAATCGTGAGCAAGCGCAACACGGCCTCGTATTGCTTCCGGTCGAGGATGCGCGACTGGTAGTAAGCCTCCTCGAGCTTCTTCAGGTCCGCCTGCACGCCCCAATTGATGACCTCGCGCGCGAGCTTGTTGAACTCCTTCGAATTCGGCTTGTGCAACAGCACCTGGCCGGTCTGCAGGAAGGCGACGAGATTTTCACCGACGCGCACGGGCACCGCCGAGTCGCAGAGGCCCGCGAAGCACTTCAGCGTCTTCGGCTCCATCTTCGACTCCTCCTCGACGCGCTTCTGCAGCTGCAGGCACGCGGAGCAGGTGTGATTCGTCGTCGCCATCAGCGAGCAGAACGGGCTCTCGTTCGGATCGCCGTGGTGCGGCAGGTCAAACGCCTCGAGCGGGCGAAGCGTGATCGGCAAGCCGGTCGTCTCGCGAAACGCCGCTTCGTAGTCGCGGTAGATCTGCGACTCTTTGAGCTGTTTCACGAGCTCACGGCTGCGGCGGGTTTCGTCCGAGGAATTCACTACGCGGTTAGCGAAAGAATTTGATAGCCCCGCGCAATGCTGAGGCAAAATCTGCGCACAGGTAGCAGGGAAATGCGTGATCTCTCATACATTTCCTTCATCACGCCAGAGCAACAAATGCGCAGCTGCATCGCGAAGAAACGGTAAATAGCCCCGCGCGACACGGATTAGGCTGCCGCTGTCCGGCGATTCGGGCGATAAGGAGGCCATGTTCGCGGCCGTGCTATTACTCGCAGTGCTCAGTCCTACCGCTCCCACCACGCTCATCGCTCCCAGCGAGTCGGTGCGTTGGGCGCAGGTGCGCGTCGGCATTTCCCGCGAACAGGTGAGCGACCTCCTCGGCGAACCGCTGTTGCGCAACGCCGCCCGCGGCTACGAGCGTTGGGTCTACGATGCGGGTTGCGAAGTGCAGTTCACGCGCGGCGAGGTCACCGCCTGGACCGCGCCCCAAGGCGTGAAACCCGCCTCGGCCCCCGTGACCCAGCGGCACACTACGACCGCGCTGCCGCCTTCGCCTCGCCCTTCCTGACGAGCGCGTCGACCACCACCGCCGTGGTGACGTCGCAACCGACGTTCGTGGCCGTGCGGCACATGTCGAGAATGCGGTCGGTGCCGAGAATGATGCCAATCCCTTCCGGCGGAATGCCAAACGTGATGAGCAGGCCTGCGATCAGCGGCAGCGACCCGCCGGGGATCCCCGCCACCGCCACCGCACTGAGCACCGACAGCAAGAGCAGCGTGATTTGCTGTCCGATCGTCAGATCGACCCCGAAGACCTGCGCCACGAACAGCACCACGCAGCCCTCATAGAGCGCCGTGCCGCTCATGTTCATCGTCGTGCCGAGCGGAAGCACGAAACCCGCAGTGCTGGGGGAGACTTTCAGCTTCTCCGTCGCATTTTCCAGTGCCGCCGGGAGCGTGGCATTGCTCGAGCTGGTCGAAAACGCGGTCACGAGCACATCCTTGATCGCCGCGAAATACGCGCGCGGCCGCCACGACGTCCAAATCCGCAGCCAGATCGACATGGTGCCGAACAGGTGCAGCGCCATCACGCCCGCGCACCCGAGCACGAACACCCCGAGCGCCACGATGATATCGAGGCCTGACTTGACGATGACGCTGTAGATCAGGCACGGCACCGCATACGGCGCCAGCCGCAGCGCGAGGTGCACGATGCCGGTCATCAGCTCTGTCACGAGTTCGAGCGCGCCCTGCAGTTGCTTGCGCCGGTCGTCCGCCAAGGTGGTGCCGACCACACCGACCAGAATGGCAAACAGGATCAGCGGCAGCACGTCGCCGATCCGGGCCGTGCTCGAGCCGACGACGGCGGCAAACAGATTCGCGGGCATGAACATCTCCACGATGACGTTCAGGGAGAGCCCCGTCTGACCCGCCTGCGTCTGCACGTGCTTTTGGGCCGCGCTGCCGAACTCGGCGAGCAGGCGTTGCTTGGTCGCCTCGTCGAGGTGGTCGCCGGGCTGGAGCACGTTCATCATCACGAGCCCGAGGCCGACGCCGATGGCCATGTTGAGGAAAAAGAAAAAGAACGTCCGCCCCGCCAGCGGGCCGAGCTTCTCCGGCCGGCCGAGTTGCACCACGCCGGTCGCGAGCGAGGCAAACACCAGCGGCATGATCACGAAAAACAGCAGTCGCAGGAACGTCTTGCCAAAGGGATCGAGCGCCACCGTCGAAAGTCCGCGCATCAGCTCGAGGACGTTCGGGGCCGATTTGATGCCGATGTGGCTCACCAACGCCTGCAATCCCTCCGGCAGGGGAATCTTCGGGCCGAGCAACAGCGTCAGGACGCCAGCAGCCATGCCGATTACGAGGCCGCGCAGAATACGGTTTGCCAGTTTCGGGTCGGAAGAACTCGCCATGAGGGGTATGCGTTGGCCGGGCACCCTAGGTGGCGAAAGTTCGCTGGCGAGCGCGAAAGCCCAGCCCGTCGCCAGCGGGTCGGCGTTTGCATCGCATTTCCCGCTGGTTAGCGTCCTCCCCCACCCTACACTCGGCCCTCCCGCGGCCCCCGCACGACGGACCGCCCCTTTCCATTCTCATGAACACCGTCCTCCAAGCTTCGTTCGAAATCCTCGTGATCCTCGCGCTGGTTTTCGCCAACGGCTTCTTCGTGGCGGCGGAGTTCGCACTGGTAAAGGTGCGCGCCAGCCAGCTTCGGCCCTTGGTAAAGAAAGGGAAAGCCAGCTGGCGGTTGCGGATGGCGATCAAAGCCACGCACCACCTCGATGCCGCCCTCTCGGCCACGCAGCTCGGCATCACGCTCACCTCGCTCGCCCTCGGCTGGGTCGGCGAACCCTTTCTCGCCCACCGGCTCGCGCCCGTCCTCGCTCAAGTCGGCATCACCGAACCCGCGGCGGTTTCCTCCGTCTCCATCGCCCTGGCGTTCGCCGTCATCACCTTTCTCCACATCGTCTTCGGCGAACTCGCCCCCAAGTCCCTCGCGATCCAGCGCGCCAAGGGCGTCTCCATCTGGACCGCCGGTCCGCTGATGGTGTTCTACTACCTGTTCCTGCCGTTCATCTGGGCGCTCAACGGCACGGCGAATTTCTTCCTCCGCTTCGTCGGCCTCCGCGCCGCCTCCGAGAGCGAGCACGCCTTCTCCTCCGAGGAGCTCGAATACGTCTTCAGCCACGCCCGCCACTCCCACCCCGGCGACGCCCTCATCAACAAACTCATGGTGCAATCCCTGCGCGCCCGCCTGACGCAGGCCCAGCACATCATGCGCGCCCGCGAGCAAGTCGTCGCCCTCTGGCTCGATCGCCCAATCACCGAGAACCTCCGCATCGCTCAGACCAGCGGCCACAGCCGTTTCCCCGTTTGCAACGGCTCGCTGGACCAGGTCGAGGGCCTCCTCCTCGTCCGCGAATGGCTCTGGCAAATGACGCTCCTCGGACCCGACACCTCCTTCCAGCCCCTCGTGCGCGACATCGTGAAATTCGAGCTCACGACCCCGCTGCACACGATGATCGAGCGCTTCCGCAATTCCCGCAGCCACCTCGCCGTCGTGCACGACGCCGAGGGCAAACTCGCCGGCGTCATCACTTTTGAAGACGTGCTCGAGGAGATTGTCGGCGACATCCGCGACGAGTTCGACATCGAGAGCGGCCCCATCTACGAGCGCAACGAATACGCCATCACGATCAGCGGCCAGTTCACCATGCGCGAGCTTCAGGCCGAGACCGGCTGGCCCCTCGAATGGCAGCCGCGCGAGACCGTCGCCGCGTGGACCATCCGCCAATTCGGGCGGGTCCCGAAACGCGACGACACGATCACGGTCGGCGAATACCGCCTCACCATCCTCGAAGCCAACCTCGAGCGACCCCGTCGCATCCGCGTCGAGCGCATCCCGAGCGAGACCGAAACCGCGATCACCTGAGCGGCCCACCGGCGGGCCGCTTTGCTCGGCCAACACCGCTGGCCACGTGCGCGTCCCGCGCAGGTCTTCCTGCGTCTCCCGCGCCCACAAGCGATCTCCCGGTTCTCGCCGGTGAACCGGAATCGAACGGTAAAGCGCCCCACGATTTGACCGCTCTGCCCTCGCGGCCGAACGTCGGGCACCACCCCTCCCCCGATGAAAATGGCGCTTCGTTCCGTGTTCGCCCTCGCGTTGTTGTTTTCCGGCGCCTTCGCCGCCGAGCCGCTGCGCTCCCCCAACGGCCAAATCGCCGTCGCATTCGAACTCCGCGACGCCGACGGCGCTCCGCTCTACCGCGTGCTGCGCGACGGGCACACGGTGCTTCGCGACTCCGCGCTCGGACTCGCGCGCGACGACGCCGATTTCTCGCGCGGCCTGAAGCTGCTCTCCTCCTCGCCCGTCACGCCCGTCGAAGACCGCTACGAACTCCTCACCGGCAAACGGCGCGTGAACGTCTATCGCGCCAACCGGCAAGTGCATCACCTCGCCGCCGGCGGCGGGCAGAAGCTCGACGTGGAGTTCCAGGTCTCGGACGACGGCGTCGCGTTCCGCTACGTGTTTCCCGAAACCTCCGCCGCGGCGCGCACGATCACGGAGGAGCGCAGCTCGTTTCATTTCTCCGCCGGCACCAAGGCCTGGCTGCAACCGATGTCCGTCGCGAAAACCGGCTGGAAAAACACGAATCCCTCCTACGAAGAGCACTACCAGCGCGAGATCGACGTCGGCGCTCCGTCGACGCTCGGCGCCGGCTGGGTTTTCCCCGCGCTGTTTCGCGTCGGCGACGACACGTGGGTCGCGCTCACCGAAACCGCCGTCGGCCCGAACTACTGCGGCTCGCGCCTGCGCCACGAATCGCCCGACGGCGAATATCGCATCGGGTTTCCTGACCCGCGCGAGACGATGCATGATCGGCCAGTCGCGCCGTCGTCGACGCTGCCGTGGACGACGCCGTGGCGCGTGATCGCCGTCGGCTCGCTGGCCACGATCGCCGAGTCGACGCTCGGCACCGATCTCGCCGCCCCGGCGCGCACGCCGTCGACCGCGACCGAGATCCGCCCCGGCAAAGCCTCGTGGAGCTGGCCGCTGCTCGGCGACGGCCAGACCGTTTACGAAGTGCAGAAGCGCTTCATCGATTTCGCCGCCGAGATGGGCTGGGCCTATTGCCTGATCGATTCGATGTGGGACCAGCAGATCGGCTACGAAAAGGTCAAGGAACTCGCCGACTACGCGCGCACCAAGAACGTCGGCCTGTTGCTCTGGTATAACACCAACGGCAACTGGAACGACGCACCGCAGACGCCGAAGCATCGCATGGACTCGCACGAGAAACGCGTCGCGGAGTTCACGCGCCTGCGCGCGATGGGCATCCAAGGCCTGAAAATCGATTTCTTCGGCGGCGACGGTCAGGCCGTGATGGCGTTCTACCACGATATCCTGCGCGACGCGGAACCGTTCGGCCTTCTGATCAACTTCCACGGCGCCACGCTCCCGCGCGGTTGGACGCGGACCTATCCGCACTTGATGACGATGGAGGCCATCAAGGGCTTCGAGTTCGTGACCTTCGAGCAGGCCAACGCCGACGCGCAGCCGTCGCATTGCGCGATGCTGCCGTTCACGCGGAATCTTTTTGAAGCGATGGATTTCACGCCTGTGTGCCTTGATCGCCTGCCCGGCAAAGGCATCCGCCGCACGACCGTGCCGTTCGAGCTCGCGCTCGCCGTGCTCTTCACCTCAGGCATCCAGCACTACCCGGAAATCCCGGAAGGCATGGCGAAGATGCCGGACTACGTGCGCGACTTCATGCGCCACGTGCCCTCCGTCTGGGACGACGTGAAACTGCTCGACGGTTATCCGGGAAAATTCGCCGTGCTCGCCCGCCAAGGCGACGGCCTCTGGCTCGTCGCCGGCATCAACGGCGAAGGCACCGAGCGAAAACTCGATCTCGACCTCAGCCGCATTGCCGCGAGCGGGAGCGCGACACTGATCGTCGACGACCCGCGCGGCGGCTTCGAACAACGTCGCGTGAGCTGGCAACCTGGCGAACGCCTCCCGCTCACGCTCGCACCCAACGGCGGCTTCGTCATGACGCTCGATGCCAAGTAGGACCGGCTTCAGCCGGTCCCAAAGCAGCCCCGCCCGTCGCTCTCGTGAACTACCACCGCTGGTGTCAAGTAGCCGCGCTGGAGCGCGGCGACAACGTGGCCGGACGCGCGGCGGAATTTCGCGTCGCTCGAAACGCTGCGCTCAGACGCGACGAAGCGCGCCAGCAGGTCGGCTGAAGCCGGCCCTACTCGCCGTCGAGCTGCACGAACTGCCGATGTAGTTTCGCATACACGCCGTCGCGTTGAACCAACTCGGCGTGTTTCCCTCGCTCCACGATGCGACCGTGATCGAGCACCAGGATCAGATCCGCCTGCCGGATCGTGCTCAACCGGTGCGCCACGATGAAACTCGTGCGTCCGCGCAGCAACATGACCAGCGCCTTCTGCAATCGCGCCTCCGTCAGCGTGTCGATCGCGCTGGTCGCCTCGTCGAAGATCAGCAGGCGCGGATCCGCCAGCAGCGCCCGCGCAAAGCACACCAGCTGCCGTTGCCCGAGCGAGAGCGCGCTGCCCTTTTCGCCGACTTCCGCGTGAATACCACCGGGCAGCGCCTCGATCAGATCGAGACAATCGAGCCGGCGCAACGCCTCGGTCACCTCGGCATCCGTCGCCTCCGGCCGGCCGAGCCGGATGTTTTGCGCCACCGTGCCGCTGAAGAGAAAATTCTGCTGCTGCACGAGACCCATCTGCTGGTGCAACGAATGGCTCGTGACCGTGCGAATCTCGCGACCGTCGAGCCGCACCTCGCCGGCCGTCGGAAGGTAGAACTTTGCCGCGAGGTTGATGATGGTGCTCTTGCCGCTGCCGGTGTGGCCGACCAGCGCGACGGCCTGTCCGGGCTCCGCCACGAAATTCAGCCCGTGCACCACCGGCCGCGCCGGATCGTAGCCGAAGACCACGTCGCGGAACTCGACGCGAACACCGCCAGCGGCGGAATTTTGTAGGGGCGCAGTCTTGCTGCGCCCGGATGGCGCCGCGCTCGCAGGCCACGCGCAGTCGAGCGACGCCCCGACCTCGCCACGCCGCGGATCGCACAGCGGCGTCGCTTCCGGCGCGTCTTCCCAATCCGGCTTCGCGTCGAGCAGGCGGAAAACGCGTTCCGCGCCAGCCATCGAAACGAGCGCTTGGTTGTATTGATTGCCGATGATCTGGATCGGCGCGAAGAACGTGTTCGCGAGGAGGAAAAACTTGATGAGCGTGTCCATCTCCATGTCGCCGTGCAGCGCCCGCCAGCCGCCGAGCAGCAGCAGTGCGGAGATGAAGAACTGCGAATTCAGCTCGAGCAGCGGCGTCAGGATCGCCGAGGTGCGCGCGAGCGCGATGTTGTAGCGCGCGTGATCGGCAAGCAGGCCGCGGAAAAGGCCGGCGTTCGTCGCCTGCCGCGCGAAGCCCTGCGTCACCCGGATGCCATTGACCGATTCCGCCAGCGTCGCGGTGACGCGGCTGAAGCTTTCCGACGCTGCGCGACTCAGCTGACTGAGCTTGCCGCGAAAACGCCGGTTGATGACCCACAACACCGGAGCCAGCGCAACGACGACGAGGAACATCTTCCAATCGGTCCAGATCATCAGCGCCGCGGCCACGAGCATTTGCCCGAGCTGCACCGTGCTGACGAACAACACGTCCTGGATGCCGACGCGCACCGCTTCCACGTCGGACGTCACGCGACTGATGATGCGGCCGGCCTTCACGCGGTTGAAGAAGCTGAGCGGCATCGACTGCACGCGCTTGAAGATGTCCGCGCGCAGCGTGTTCACGACAGCCTCGCCCAGCTCGAGCGCGAAGCGTTGCCGGTAGTGGAACATCACGTCGGTCACGAGCGCGAGCGCCAGATAACCAGCCACCGCCCACGCGAGCTGCGAGCCGTCGTGCCGCGCGATTGGCCCGCCGATGATCAGCGCCATCGTCCAGGTCAGCAGCGAAATTTGCACGGAGCGAATGATCGTCAACGCGACGAGCCAGTTGCGCTTGGTGCGCGCGACGCTCGTGTAGCTCCAGAGGCGGCGAATCAGGCCCCACTCGAGCGGCTTGAACTGCGCTTCGTCCTCCTCGTCGGCCTCGCGCCGCGCGAGCACGAGCAGGTCCGCCGCGGGCGCCGGCTTCAGCGGCTTCATCGCGCCCCTCCTTCGGTAAGCGTCCAAGCAGCACTCCGTCTCCTGTAGCGGCGGTCTATGACCGCCGACGATCGGGAAAATGCTGGCGCTCGGCGGTCACAGACCGCCGCTACAGAGAACAGCACCGCGCTCGCACTCATCGCGCGCCTCCCTCTTCCGGATGCAGCGCACTCGCGTCGACGAGTTGCAGGTCCGCCACGCGCACATACGGACCGCTCTGCCGCATCAACTCCTCGTGCGTGCCGCGTTGCACGATGCGGCCGTTCTCCATCACGACGATGAAGTCCGCGCGGCGCAGCGTGCTCAGCCGGTGCGCCACGATGAACGTCGTGCGCCCCGCAATCGCGCGATCGAGCGCCGCGAAAATTTCGTGCTCCGTCTCCGGATCGATCGCCGCCGTCGGGTCGTCGAGCAACAGGATCGGCGGCTCGAGCAGGATGGCACGCGCGAGCGCGAGGCGCTGGCGCTGGCCGCCGGAGAGATTGTTGCCGCTCTCGCCGAGCACGGTGTCGTAGCCCTGCGGCAGCGCGGTGATGAAATCGTGCGCGGAAGCGATGCGCGCCGCGCGCTCGATCTGCGCGCGCGTGGCGTGCGGCTGGCCGAACGCGATGTTCGCGGCGACCGTGTGGCTGAAGAGAAAGCTCTCCTGGAAAACCAGGCCGATGTTGCGGCGCAGCGCCTCCACGTCGAAGCGCCGCACGTCCGTGCCGTCGATCGTCACGCGGCCCGCCGTCGCGTCGTAGAAGCGCGGCACGAGGCTCATCAACGCACTCTTGCCCGCACCCGTCGCACCGAGAATCGCGACGCACTGGCCGGGTGGCACGTCGAGATCGATGCCGTGCAGCACGAGCCGTCCCGGCTCGTAGCCGAAATACGCCTTCTCGAACCGCACGTGTCCGCGGAGGCGCGTCGGCTGCACCGCGTCCGCCGGCGACTTGATTTCCACGGGCGCATCGAGGATCTCGAACACGCGGCGTGCACCGATGAGCGAATTCTGCATCGAGTTCACGATGCTCGCGACGTTGTTCACCTGCCCGGAAAACTGCTCCAGCAAACCCGCGAACACCACGAGACCCGTGCCGAACGCCAGTTCGCCGCGGATGACGAGCCAGCCGCCGTAGCCGAGCAACACGGCGATATTCACGCGCGTCAGAAAACCGACGAACGGTGAGAACAAGCTCACGCGCCAGAAGATCGCCCGCTGTTGGTGGAGCACGGCGTCGTTGCGGCGGAGGAAATCCGCGCGGTTCTCCGTCTCGCGGCCGAACGCCTTCACCACCGGCGCGCCCTGCACGCTCTCGGCGAGCGCGCGCACCATGTCGTCGGCCAGCTCGCGATTCTTCGCGTAGAGCGGCAGCATGCGTCGCGTGAAGAGCGCAGCCGCCGTCCACAAGATCGGGGTCGTCGCGAGACACGCGAGCGTCAGCCCGGGCGCGAGGCTCGCCATGTAAACGATGTAGACGGCGAGCGACACGGCCATGATCACGCTCTGAACCAGCACCTGGTCGAGAAACATGCGCACCGCCTGCACGTCACCCGTCACGCGATTGATGATCGAGCCGGTCGAGTTCTCGTCGAAGAAGCGGAAGCTGAGCTGCTGGAGCTTGTCGTAAACGCGCCCTCGGAGCCACGGCACGATTTCCTGCTGCGTCAGGTGATTGACGCGGACCGCGTAGAGGTAGTTGAGCACCGAGCGCAGACCGGCGAGCAACAGGATGCCACCGGCGACGAGCGCGAGCACCGCCATCGGCTCCCACGCCGGCAGGGCGAGCCCGAACGGCAGGCGCGGCACCGGCGTGTCCTGCAGGACGTGACGGATATAGTCGATGCCGACACCCGTCAGGCTGAGGCCGGACACGCCGAGCGTGAGCAACACGAGCTGAATCGCGATGACGCCGAGCCACGGTCCGCGGTAGCGCCACGCCAATCCGAACAGGCGCCGCACGATCCGCCCGCTGCTGAGCGGCGGGCCGAGGGTGGACGAATTCGGAACATCAGACGGCGGCATGCGTGGGAAACACAGCCTTGCCACTGCACCGCCCGGCGCAAACGCGGAGTGTGTTCACTGCGGTAGCCTTCCCGCGTGTTCGCAGTTCACAAGCCCCGGCAAAACCGTCACAGATGAACGCTTGTGAGAGATCCGGCGCACACCAAATCGGTCACCCTGCTCCTCGGCGCGGCGCTCTGCTGGAGTCTCGGCGGCGTCTTGCTCAAGTCCGTGAACTGGCCGCCGCTGGCCGTCGGCGGCGGGCGCGGGCTCGTCGCGGCGCTTTTTCTCCTCGCCGTCACGTGGCGCAGCAAGCCGTTCCGCTGGGGCTGGCTGCCGCTGGCCACTGCCGTCGCCTACACGGCGTGCACGCTGCTTTTCGCCGCAGCGAACAAGTTCACCACCGCCGCCAACGCCATTCTGCTCCAATACACCGCGCCCGCCTACGTCGCGCTGCTGGGCGCGTGGCTGCTCAAGGAGCGCCCGACGCGCGCGGACTGGATGACGATCGGCATCGTGTTCGTGGGCCTCGCGATCTTTCTCTACGACGGACTTCGGCTGAACGATCTCGTCGGCATCACGCTCGCGATCGCGAGCGGCGTGGCGTTCGCAGTCATGATCGTGCTGTTGCGATTGCAGAGGGACAACTCCTCGCTCGGCTCGATCATCCTCGGCAATTTCCTCAGCTTCTTCATCGGCCTGCCCGCCATCGTCTCGGCCCCGTCGCCGGACACCAAAAGCATCGTCGCCCTGCTGTTGCTCGGCACCGTGCAACTCGGACTCGCCTACCTCATCTACGCCCGCGCGATCAAACACGTCACCGCGCTGGAGGCCGTGCTGATCCCGGTCATCGAGCCGATCCTCAATCCGCTTTGGGTCATGCTCGTGTTGGGCGAAAAGCCCAGCGCGGTCGCGTTGCTCGGCGGCGCCATCGTGCTCGGCGCGGTGACGTGGCGCGCCGCCGCATCCATCCGACGCCCGCCACCGGAGGCGCTGACCCGTTGAACGCATGCGCGCGCTCCTGCTCTGCCTCGCCTGTCTGGTCGTGACGGCTCCGCTCCCCGCCGCGCCATCGGCCACCGCGCCGCGCGATGTCCGCGAATGCGTCGTGCTGCTGCACGGCGTGGGCATGTCCAGCTGGGTGATGAGCCCCCTCGCGCGCGCGTTGGAGCGCGAAGGCTATCGCGTCGTTAATCTCAGCTACCCGTCGCGTCGCACGTCGCTGGAGGACCTCGCCAGCGACTACCTGCCGCGCGAACTCGAACGCCGCGGCGCGCTCGCGGCGCCGCGACTGCATTTCGTTACCCATTCGATGGGTTCGATCCTGCTCCGGCTCTACGCGCGCGACCGCCGTCCGACGAACCTCGGGCGCGCGGTCATGATCGGCCCGCCCAATCACGGCAGCCAGGCGGCTGACCGCGCGGTGCAACGCGGCTGGATGCGCGTGGTGATGGGCGTGAACCTTCCTCGCCTCACGACCGGCGACAACGGCATCGCACGCACCCTGGGCCCGGCGAATTTCGAAGTCGGCATCATCGCCGGCTCGAGCCTGCTGAATCCGATGTTCAAACGCGATATGCCGGGCACGCACGACGGCGTCGTCACGGTCGAATCGGCGAAGCTGGAGGGCATGCGTGACTTCCGCGTCGTGCCGCATTCGCACACCGTGATGCTCTGGCGCCGCACCGTCATCGACGACGTGCGCGCCTTCCTGCGCACCGGCAAATTCGCCTCCCCGCCGGCTCCGGCCCGCGCCCCGTGACGCCAGCGAGTTTGTAATCCATTAGATTACAAACTCGACCGTCTGCCCGAGTGAGAAGAGGTGAGCAGGCGCGCTCACGGGCGCTTACGTGGCGATTTTCGGCGGCGGACGGAACTGGATCAGCAGATTCGCCGCTGTGATCAGGCCGCCGCCCACGAGCAACCGCCAGGTGAGCGTCTCGTTGGCATAATGAAACCCGGCCCACGCCGACAACAGCGCCGGTAGAAACAGCGCCTGCATGGAGGCGAACAGCGGTTCCGTGCAGTAGATCAAGCCGGCCTCGGTCGCGGTGATGGCAGGCTGAAACCGATTCATCAGCAGATAGGCCGCAATGGTGCACACGGCGGTGAGCGTCACGGTAAAGGTCAGCCACGGCGTCGACGCCCAGGGCGTGGCGAGAGCCGCAGCATTCGGCGCGGTAACTGCGGCCATGACGGAGAAGACGACCGCCTGGGTTACGAACATCAGCGTGGTGACGGGCATGACGCGGTTGCCGGCGAACTCCTTCCGTTCGAGCGTGAGGATTTGCCACATGAAGAACAGTGACGCGATGAGTGTCTCGAGTTCACCGCGGCCGAGGTGGAAATTGCGAAAATCAAACTGCGCGAGCACCGCCACACCCGCCAGCACGAGCGCGCAGGCGACCCACACGGTCCCGCCCGGCCAACGCCGCGCCCGCAGCGCCACATACAGCGGGATGAGGATGGCGTAGAGCTGCGTAAGAAAGGCGGACGTCGATGCGCTGATGAACTGCAGGCCGTCGATCTGAAACACCATGCCCAGCGAGGCGGAGAGCCCGAGCAGGAGACCTTGCTTGCGCTCGGAGGCGGTCGCACGCGAGGTCTGCGGCCAAGCGACGAGCAGCATGAAGGCGGCGCCGAGTAAAAAGCGCGGCGCCAGCGTCATCGCGGTAATGAACCAGTTACCGCTGCCCGGCACCAGCCGTTCGTGGAGGAGCACGATCGCCTTGATGAGCGGGAAGCTCAGGCCCCAGAACAGATTCGTCAGGAGCAGCATCAACAGCGCGGTGTGGTGCGTGGCACGGGCGTTCATCGGGCAAAGTCGCGCAGCGTAGGCGGCGCGCGACGCACTCCAAGCGCAAAGCCGGCGCGGCCCGCCGGATCGCGCGGCTCAGTCGCGCAACACACTCTTGAGCACCGCGTGAAAGAGCGAGTCGCGCAGCGGCTTTTTCAACACCGCGCGGAAGCTGGCGCGCAACGCATCGCGTTGTGCCGGCGGCATGCTCACCGAGACCAGCCCGATGACGGGACCGTTCGCGACGGCCGGGAACGACAGGAGGAATTCGGGCCAGAGCGCCGCATCGCGCACCAGCATGTCGACGATGAGCACGTCGTAGTCGCGCTCCGCCGGTAATTTCATCAACTGCTCGAACACGACCACTTCCAGCCCCCAGCCCTGGAGCAGCGCCGCATAATGCGCCCGGGCACGATGGTTGGCGGAGACGAGCACGACCCGGCGTCGCGGCAACATCCCGAGTCCCTCGTTGTTCTCCAGCACTCGCACGGGCAGGTGAAAACGGAATTCCGCGCCGGCGCCGGCCGCGCTCGTGACTTCGATATCGCCGTCCATCAACCGCACCAAACTGCGGCTGATGGCCAGGCCGAGGCCGGTGCCGCCGTGTTTTCGCGTGGTCGAAGCATCGATCTGGCTGAAGGGTTGAAAGAGGCGGTCCTGCTTCTCGGGCGCGATCCCGATGCCCGTGTCGCGCACCGTGAACACCAGTTTCACGCGGGGCTCGCCGCTGCTTTCGGCCAAGGGCGTGGCATCCGCCTCGACCTCCACTTCACCCACCGGCGTGAACTTGATGGCGTTGCCGATCAGGTTGACCAGCACCTGCCGCAACCGTCCCGGATCGGCCAGCACGTGCGCCGGCACCCGCGGCGAAATCGCGACCAGCAACTCCAAATGCTTCTCCGCCGCGCGGGCGGAGAGCAACTCGACCGCCTCCTCCACGATGATCCGCGGCGCGCACGGTTGCGGATCGAGCTGCATCCGGCCGGCGTCGATCCGCGAATAGTCGAGCAGTTCGTTCGTGAGTGTGAGCAGCGCTTCGCCGCTCTTCCGCACGGTCTCGACATAATCCCTCTGCTCCGTGGAGAGCGGCGTATCCCGCAGCAACTCGGCGAACCCGATGATGCCGTTGAGCGGCGTGCGGAGTTCGTGGCTCATGACGGCGAGAAACTCGCCCTTCGCGCGATCAGCGGCTTCCGCTTGGTCGCGCGCGACCCGCAGGTCGTTTTCCACCCGCTTCAGCTCGGTGATGTCGTCGATGATCGCGACCAGGCTGCGGATCGCGCCGCTCGGTCCACGCACCGGAGAGAAGACCGCGTGGACGGTGAAGAGCTCGCCATTGCGACGGCGCATCTGCTTCTCACCCGACCAGCGCTCGCCGGCCAGGAGGCTGCGATACAGTTCGTTGCGGCCGGCCTCGTCGACGTTCGACGGGAGCAACAGCCGCGTGGATTGTCCGATCAGTTCCTCGCGCGTATAGCCCGTGATCGCCGTGCAGCCGTCGTTCACGTATTCAATGACGCGATCGAGATTGGTGATGATCACCGCCGAGTGGCTTTGCTGGATCGCCGCGGAGAATCGCGCCACTTCCCGCGTGTGTTCCTGCTCACGCCGCCGGTAAAGCCACGCGCTGCAAGGCACGCCGAGCAACAAGGCGACCAGGCCAAAGGCCGACAACCGCTCGAGCCAGATCTCGCGGCGCCAAGCCGACGAATCGGCATCGAGACCGAGGATCGTGCGCGGCGCACCGGGCGGCGGACGATCGCCCACCGGAGCATACGCGGTCACCCACTCGCCAAAGGAATCGCGCAACGGTCCCTCGGTCGCCGGTTGGTGCGTGCGGAGGATGAACTGCAACCCGGGCGACTGCAGCGCCTCCGGATAATCGTCCCCGGGCTTCGACATCTCCGGCGACGTCTCGGGCTCGGAATCGGCCAGGAAGACGACTTGCCCTGGTCGATCCGTGGAACGAAACAGATACACGAAGCGAATGCCGGGAATCGCCGCGCGAAGACGAATCAACCGATCCTTGACCGCCCGATACTCCGGATGCGACAGGTCCGCAGCAGAACCGGTGAGCGCGGTCACGTCGTCCGTGAGAAAAGCCACTGCACAGTGCAGCGCCCGATCAATCATCTCCTGCCGGAGCGCCTGCTGATGCTGAAGTCCCCGCCACCACGCCGCCGCGGTGCCGAACGCGGCGACCAACAACCAAAGGGCGGCAAAGCGGAGAGTGGGCCGGGAAATGCTCACGAGCAGACGGAATCAGCAAACGCCGCCACGCTCGACCCAGCAAAACAAAAACCGCCGCGGAGATCTCCGCGGCGGTCTGAGAAAAGCGATTTCGCTCTGCGTTAGGACGAGACGTGCTTCGACACGAGCTTCGTCATGTCGAACATCGAGACCTGCGCCTTGCCACCGAAGACGGCCTTGAGGGCGTCGTCCGCGTTGATCATGCGCTTGTTCTTTTTGTCCTGGAGGCCGTTCTTCTTGATGTAGGCCCAGAGCTTCTTGGTCATTTCGGTGCGGGGAAGCGGCTTCGAGCCGACGACCGCGGCGAGAGTGGCGTCCGGCGTGACCGGGGCCATGAACTTAGCGTTGGGTTTGCGAGCAGATTTCTTTGCCATAGTGGCTCCCGTATTAGAACGCGTCCCGAGCGACGCAACGATTTTCTAGAGGGGAAAATGATATTTTTCAGAGGAGAACTCGCTTGAAAATCAACTGGCCGCGCGGCAGGGCGCTGTGCAATTTCCCCGCCGCGATGCATTTTCCCGCCGAGTTTCCGCTGATCGAGACACCGCGCCTCGTGCTGCGCGCGTTCGATCTCACCGATGCACCGACCGTCCAGCGGCTCGCCGGCGCGAAGGAAGTCGCAAACGCCACCGCGCTCATTCCGCATCCGTATCCGGACGGCGTCGCCGAACAATGGATCGCGACGCACGCCACCGCATGGGCGGCGCACCGCGCGCTCTCGCTCGCCCTCACGCTCAAACCCACCGGCGAACTCATCGGCGCCATCGGCCTGACTTTCGCCGAGGCGCACGCCCGCGCCGAGCTCGGCTACTGGATCGGCGTGCCGTTCTGGCGGCACGGCTTCGCGACTGAGGCGGCGACGGCGCTGACCGATTTCAGCTTCCGCGTGATCGGACTCAATCGCGTGCAGGCGCACCACTACGCGAGCAATCCCGCCTCCGGTCGTGTGCTGCTGAAAGCCGGCCTGAAGCGCGAGGGCACCAGTCCGAAGATGATGCTGAAAAACGGGCGGTTCGAAGACGTGGTTTTCTACGGCGTGCTGCGCCGCGACTGGCTCGGAGTGGGCAGCGCCGCACCGTTTGCTCAGGGCTGAACGGCCCCAACCGCGAACCGGTTCCGCTCTTGCGACCGTCGCGACGCGCGACATCGTCGCCGGTGTTGAGTCCGTTGTTTGTGAGGCTTCCGCGCTACGCAGAATCGTCAGAGGAACGGCCCTGCCGCGTCCGGTGCTGATTCGAATCCCGGTCGTCGGGAGCGGGCACGGGGACCGCAGCACCGGCCGCAACCGCACCCATGGAAAACACGAAACTCTACGTGGGGAACCTCCCGTTCGCCACCACCGCGCAGGAACTCGAAGCACTCTTCAGTCAGGCCGGCGCCGTCAGCGTCGTCGAAATCGTCTTCGACAAATTCACCGGGCGGTCACGCGGCTTCGCGTTCGTCACCATGAGCAGCAGCGCCGAGGCGCAGAAAGCGGTCGACCAGCTCAACGGCCACGATATCGGCGGCCGCAAGCTCGGCGTCAGCGTGGCGCGTCCGCGCGAAGAGCGTCCGCCGCGCGAAGGCGGCTTCGGCGGTGGCGGTGGCGACCGCGGTGGACGTGGCGGCTTTGGCGGCGGACGCGGCGGTCCGCGCCGCTTCGGCGGCGGTGGCGGCCGCGGGGGAGATCGCGGCGACCGCGGTGGATTCCGCGATCGCGACTGAGGCCCGCACACCCATACATTGTCTCGATCAAGCCGGACTCGCGAGTCCGGCTTTGTTTTACCCCAGGCCGACCGGCCACCACCGGCGGGCCGGATGAGGCTTGCCAAGGAAACTTAAAATACGTTTAGAGTTTCCTACGATTCCAATGTCCGCCCGCTCCTCTTCCACCTCCCGCCCGCCTGTTCCGCCGCCCGCGGACGACGCCGCGGCGCGCATCGTCCGCGCGGCCCGGGCCCAGCTGTTTTCCCACGGCTACAGCACGTGGACGATGGATGACCTGGCCACCGAGCTGGGCATGAGCAAGAAGACGCTCTACCAGCATTTCCCCGGCAAAGAGGAGCTGGTGCAGACTGCGCTGGAGCAGTTCGCCGCCGAAGTCCGCGCCGAAGCGGACGCCATCATCGCCGACCGCAACCTGACCTTCGCCGAAAAACTCCGCGGCTTCACCGGCGGCATGCATCAGCGCCTGTCGCTGTTCACACCGCACGTGATGCGCGACCTGCAGCGCTTCGCTCCCCGGCTGCACGAGTTCACCTTTGAGATGCGCCGCCGCAACGTGCCCTACATTTTCGGGCGCTTGCTCGAGCAAGGGCAGCTCACCGGCAAGGTGCGCCCCGAGCTCGATGCGCCCTTCGCGGCCGAGTTTCTTCTCCACGCGATGCAGGGTATCATGCTCCCCGCCACGCTGGAGCATCTCCATCTCGCCCCCCACCAAGCGTTCGAAAAAGCCATGAGCCTCTACTTCGGCGGACTGCTCACGCCCGCCGGCCGGAAAGACTATGAAAAATCGTTTCCCAGTTAAACTCACCCTGCTCGCCCTCGCCGCTCTCCTGCTCGCGGCCTGCTCGCGCCCGGGCGCTCGCTCCGGCGAGCTCGTTCTCTCCGGCAACTTCGAAGTCGACGACGCTCAGCTCGGCTTCAAAACCCCGGGCCGCGTCATCGGGCGCACCGTGCGCGAAGGCGATCGCGTGCAATCCGGGCAACTCATCGCGCGCCTCGACGACGCCGAGCAGCAATCGCAGCTCGCGCTCCGCCGCGCGGAACTTGCCGCCGCCGAAGCCCAACTCGCCGAACTTGAAGCCGGCTCGCGTCCGCAGGAAATCGCCGCCGCCGCCGCCACGCTGCGCAGCGCCGAAGCCGACCGTGACCGCGTGCGCCTCGACTTCGCGCGTCAGGACGAGTTGCGCAAAAAACAGGTGATCTCCGATCGCGATTTCGAGACCGCGCAGGCCCAGCTCAAAGTCGCCGAAGCGCGCGTCACCGAAGCGGCCGAGCGCCTCAAACTGATCCAGGAAGGCCCGCGTGTAGAATCGATCCGCCAAGCCCGCGCGCGCACCGAGCAAGCCCGCGCCGCCGTCGCGCTTGCGACGACGCAGCTGGAAAACACGCGCCTCGCCTCGCCCCTCGCCGGCGTCGTGCTCTCGCACAACATCGAGCCCGGCGAGTTCGTCTCCGCCGGCACGCCGGTCGTCACCGTGGCCGAAACCACGCACCTGTGGGTGCGCGCTTACCTCGATCAACCCGATCTTGGTCGAGTGCGGCACGGTCAAAAAGTCGTCGTGCGCACGGACAGTTTTCCGGGCCGCGATTTCGAGGGCGTCGTCGGCTTCATCGCCTCCGAAGCCGAGTTCACGCCGAAGACAGTGCAAACACCGAAGGAGCGCGTGAAACTCGTTTTCCGTCTGAAGATCGACGTCGCCAACCCGAAAGACGAGCTGAAGCCCGGCATGCCGGCCGACGTGATCATCCCGGCAGCGAACTGATCCGCCGCCGCACCCGCATGTCCGCTCCGATCATCCACGCCCGCGGCCTCCGGCGCACCTTCGGCGAACTCACCGCCGTCGATGCGCTCGACCTCGACATCGCCGAAGGCGAGATCTTCGGCCTCGTCGGGCCGGACGGCGCGGGCAAGACGACGACGATGCGCATGCTCACCGGCATCCTCGCGCCCACCGCGGGCACGGCGCAGGTGGCGGGCTGCGACGTCGCGCGCGACCGCGAGTCGTTGAAAGAGCACATCGGCTACATGAGTCAGCGCTTCGGCCTGTATCCTGATCTCACCGTCGCAGAGAACATCGATTTCTACGCCGACATTTACACGGTGCCGGCCGCCGCCCGCGCCGAGCGCACCGAGCGCCTGCTCGCCTTCAGCAATCTCACGCCCTTCAAGCACCGCCTCGCCGGCAATCTCTCCGGCGGCATGAAGCAGAAACTCGGTCTCGCCTGCGCGCTCATCCACACGCCGCGCGTGCTGTTCCTCGACGAGCCGACCAACGGCGTCGATCCGGTCTCGCGGCGCGATTTCTGGCGCATCCTCTACCAACTCGTGCGCGACGGCGTGACGATCTTCGTCTCCACCGCCTACCTCGACGAGGCGGAGCGCTGCAACCAGCTCGCGCTCCTGCACGAAGGCCGCCTGCTCGGTCTCGGCACGCCCGACGAAATCAAGGCGATGATGCCCGGCGCGCTGCTCGAATTTCGCACCGAGTCCCCGCGCCGCACCGCCGCGCTCCTCCGCGAACAGTTGCGCGACGCCTCCGTCGGCCTCTTCGGTGATCGCGTCCACGTGGCCGCGCGCAGCGTGGCCGATGCCGAGTCCCGCGGCCGCACGCTGCTCGCCGCCGCCGGCATCGCAGTTGAATCCATCCGCCCGATCGAACCGTCCCTCGAAGACGTGTTCGTCGCCGTGCTCGCCGAGCGCAAAGCCGTCGCCGCACCATGACCGCCGCGCTGATTATGATCGCTCTGCTCACGCTGCTCGTCGCGACCGAGTCCGACACCGATTGACCGCATGCGCACCGCGCCCATCACCACGGAAAACATCGTCGAGGTGCAGAACCTCGAGAAGCACTTCGGTGCGTTCAAGGCGGTCGCCGGCGTGAGTTTCACGGTGCGCCGCGGCGAGATTTTCGGCTTCCTCGGGCCCAACGGCGCCGGCAAGTCCACCACCATCCGCCTGCTCTGCGGCCTCCTCACGCCGACCAGCGGCACGGGCACCGTCGCGGGCTTCGACATCGTGCGCGACACGGAGAAAATCCGCACGCGCATCGGCTACATGAGCCAGAAGTTTTCGCTCTACGACGAACTCACCGTCGAGGAGAACATCGATTTCTACAGCGGCATCTACCGCCTGCCGCGCGAGAAAAAGGCCGCGCGCAAGGATTGGGTGCTGACGATGGCGGGCTTGCGCGATCATCGCCGCGCGCGCACGGCCGAGCTGTCCGGCGGTTGGAAACAGCGCCTCGCGCTCGGCTGCGCCGTGTTGCACGAGCCGCCGATCCTGTTCCTCGACGAGCCGACGTCGGGCGTCGACCCGAATAGCCGTCGCCAATTCTGGGACCTCATCTACTCGCTCTCGGAGCAAGGCGTGACCGTGTTCGTGACGACGCACTACATGGAGGAGTCGGAATACTGCGACCGCCTCGGCGTCATCTACCGCGGCGAACTCATCGCGCTCGGCACACCGCGCGAGTTGAAGACGGAGCACATGTCCGAGGCGGTGCTCGAACTCGATTGCGATCGACCGACCGACGCGATGCTCGTGCTCGAACGCCTGCCCCACGTGAAGGAGGTCGCGCTCTTCGGCCGCGGTCTGCACATTGTGGCGCCCGATCCGGCGGCCGCCGAGTCCGCCATCCGCGATGGACTCGCGCGCGAGGGTTTCCGTGTCGCACGGCTCGAGCGCATCGTGCCGACGTTGGAGGATGTTTTCGTTTCGCTGATCGAAGCGCGCGATGCCGCCGCTGGCACGCAGCAGGAGGTGCGGCGATGAAAGCTCGCTCCAACCGTAGCGGAAGCCGTGAGGCTTTCGCAAAAGGGCGAAACGCTCACGCGTTCCGCCACCCCATCGAGCCATGAACCTGCGCCGACTCTGGGCCGTCGCCCGCAAGGAAGCGCTGCACATCCGCCGCGATCCGCGCAGCCTGATTCTCGCGATCGGCATTCCGATGTTCATGCTCGTGATGTTCGGCGAGGCGCTGACGCTCGACGTCGATCGCGTGCCGTTTGTCGTGTGGGATCAGAATCGCACCGTCGAGAGCCGTGCGTTGGTGGCGCGGTTCACAGCCACACGTTATTTCGATTTCCGCGGCGCGGTGACGAGCTATCGCGAAGTGGAGCGCGCCATCGACACGCGGGAGGCGATGCTCGCCTTGGTGGTGCCGGCCGACTTCGGTGCGGAACTCGCCGCCGGGCGCGCCGCGGGCGTGCAAGCCATCGTCGACGGCTCGGACTCCAACACCGCCGGCCTCGTGCTCGGCTACACACAGGCGATCGTCTCCGGTTTCAACCAGCAGCTGTCGCTGCAGCAGTTGCAGCGCACGATGGGGCGCGCGCCTGAGCCGGCGCTCGAGTTGCGCCCGCGCGTCTGGTTCAACGCCGATCTCGAGAGCCGCAACTTCATCGTGCCCGGCATCATGGCGGTAATCATGGGACTCATCGCCGCGCTGCTTACGTCGCTGACGATCGCGCGCGAGTGGGAACGCGGCACGATGGAACAGCTCATTTCGACGCCGATAAAGCCCGCCGAGCTCATCCTCGGCAAACTCGTCCCTTACGTCGCGCTCGGTTTGGTGAACATGGCGATCGCGGTGCTGATGGCCGTGTTTTTCTTCCAGGTGCCGTTGCGCGGCAGCGTGCCGTTGCTCTTCGGCGTCGGCATGATCTTCGTCATCGCGACGCTCGCCCAAGGCATCTTCATCAGCACGATCGCGCGCGCGCAGCTGCTGGCCAGTCAGCTGGCGATGATTTCCACGTTCCTGCCGGCGTTCCTGCTGTCGGGCTTCGCCTTCGCCATCGCCAACATGCCGCTGCCCGTCCAAGGCGTGACGCACATCGTGCCGGCACGCTACTTCGTATCGTTGGTCAAAGGCATTTTCCTGCGCGGCGTCGGGCTCGAAACGCTGTGGCGCGACGCGCTGCTGCTCGTCGTGTTCGCCGTGCTGCTCATCGGCGTCTCGATCCGCAAAACCCGCAAGACCCTCGGCTGATATGTGGGAACGCATCCTCACCATCCTGCGCAAGGAGTTCCGCTCCATCCTCCGCGATCCGCGCATGCGCATGGTCATCTTCGGCCTGCCGCTGATCCAGACGCTCATCTTCGGCTACGCCGTGTCGCTCGACGTGAAGCACGTGAAGCTCGTCGTCGTCGATCGCGACGGCACGCCGGCCAGCCGGGCGCTCGTCGCGCGCTTCAGCGGATCGGCTTACTTCGACGTCGTGCAAAACACGCAGGACGCGAACGCGGCCCGAGCCTTGATCGATGCGGCGAAAGCGTCCGCCATCCTCGAAATCCACTCCGGCTACGAGCGCACGCTGCACGGCGGACGCACGGCGCAGGTTCAGCTGATCGTCGACGGCTCAGACTCAAACACCGCGCGCTTCGTGGTGAACTACGCGACCGCGATTGCCAACGCGGCCAACACGGAGTTGCTCGCCGCCCGCGCCGAGACGCTGAGCGGACGCGTGCCGACGAACGGCCGCGTCGACCTCCAACCGCGCGCCTGGTTCAATGCCGATCTCGAGAGCCGCAACTTCTACGTGCCGGGCATCATCGCCATGCTCGTGATGCTGATCGGCCTGATGCTGACCAGCATGGCGATCGTGCGCGAAAAGGAGGCCGGCACGATCGAGCAGATCATGGTCACGCCGATCCGGCCGATCGAATTTATCCTCGGCAAATGCGCGCCGTTCGCGGTCATCGGTTTCATCAACACCGTCATGGTGTCCGCCGTCGCGCTGCTCTGGTTCGACATCCCGTTTCGCGGCAACTTCCTCCTGCTGCTGGCGGGCGTAGCGCTGTTCCTCCTCAGCACGCTGGGCATCGGGCTGTTCATTTCCACCGTCAGCCAGACGCAGCAGCAGGCGATGATGACGACGTTCTTCTTCTTTTTTCCCGCGATGCTTTTCTCGGGTTTCATCTTCCCGATCGCGGCGATGCCGACGGTGATCCAGTGGCTCAGCCTGCTCGATCCGCTGCGCTTCATGCTGGTCGTGATCCGCGGCGTATTCCTGAAAGGCGTGGGTTTCGACGTGCTCTGGCCGCAACTCGCCGCGCTGCTCGCGCTCGGCATCGTGGTGATGTTTTTCGCGGTGCGGCGCTTCCACAAAAATCTTTCCTGATCAACCGCTACAGCAGCGTCCCGCGCAGGATCAGGAACGCGACCGTGAAATAGATTACGAGGCCAGTTACGTCCACGAGGGTCGCCACGAATGGCGCGCTCGACGTGGCCGGATCGAAGCCGATTTTTTTCAGCAACAGCGGCAACATCGAGCCCATGAGCGAGCCCCACAGCACGATGCCGATGAGTGACGCGCCGACCGTCGCCGCGACCAGCAGGTAGTGCGGCCCGTAAATGTCGGTGAACTGCGCCCAGATTAAAATGCGCAGGAAGCCGATCGTGCCGAGGATGACGCCGAGCATCAGACCCGCGGCGAGCTCGCGTCGCATCACGCGCCACCAGTCGCGCAGCTTGAATTCACCCAGCGCCAGCGCGCGAATGACGAGCGTGGCGGCCTGCGAACCGGCGTTGCCGCCGGAGCTGATGATCAGCGGCACGAACAGCGCGAGCACGACGGCCTTGGCGATCTCGTCTTCGAAATAACTCATCGCGGTCGCCGTGAGCATCTCGCCGAGGAACAGCACGACGAGCCAGCCGGCGCGCTTCCGCACCATCTTGCCGAGCGCGATGGTTGTATAGGGTTCGTCGAGCGCCTCGCTACCGCCGAGCTTTTGGATGTCCTCGGTGGCTTCTTCGGCGGCGACGTCGAGCATGTCGTCGGCGGTGACGATGCCGATGAGTTTGCCTGCCGCGTCGGTCACGGGGAGCGCCACGCGATCGTAGCGGCGAAAGATCTGCAGCGCGCGCTCGCGGTCGTCCTCGGGATGCAGCGTGGCGTAGTTGCCGTCCATCAACGCGCTGACCCTTGTGTCCGGCGCGGCGAGCAGGAAACGGCGCACGCGGACGTCATCCAGTAGGATGCCTTCCGCGTCGGTCACGTAGACCATGTTGAGCGTTTCGCGGTCGTAGCCGTGCTCGCGGATGTATTCGAGCGCTTCGCGCACGGTCCAACCCGGGCGGATCGCGACGAAGTCGAGCGTCATCATGCGGCCGACGCTGTGCTCGGGATACGCGAGCAGGTCCTGTGCGACCTTCCGCTCCTCCGGCGACAGCCAGCACAGCATCTGCATGGCGAGGTCGAGCGGGAGCTGATTGAGAAATGCCGTGCGATCGTCGGGCGGCAGCTCATTGAGGAGCGCGGCGGCCTGCGGCTGCGTGAGCGTTTTCAGCAGCTTGTGCTTCGCCGGATGCTCGAGATAGGCGAACGTCGCGCCCGCGAGTTCGGGAGAGCTATGGCGAAAGAGAATGCCGAGCTGCTCGACCGGCAACTCAGCCAGAATCGGCGCGAGATCCGCCGCCAACCACGGCGCGAGCTTCGCCTTGAGGGCGGCGAAGTTCTTGTTGTCGATCAGCGCCGAGAATTCGGCGCGCAACTGACTGGCGGGCGACAGCACGGCGGGAAGCTACCCGCCGCACCGGAGCGCGCAATGCGCAACACGCACCCATGCATGCGGCGTGGGCCCGCGGGTCGATCAAGCCTTGGCGGCGAACGCCGGCAGTGAGGCGACGTGCACCGTCTGCGTCGGAAACGCGAATGACAGCCCGCGCGCCTCGACGGCACGCATGAAGGCGAGATTCAGGCGCTGGCGCACTTGCATGTGTTTCGTGAAATCGGCGTCCTTGATCACGTAGACGATCCAGATGTCCATCGAAGAGGCGCCGAAATCGCGGAAGTAAACGTGGGTGTCGGGCGCGTTGACCGCCGGCTCGCTTTCAATGATGCGACGCAGGTCGGCCACGATGGCCTCGAGTTGCTCGGCGCGCGCATCGTAGCTCAGACCGAGCACCTGCTCGACCCGGCGCGCGGTGAAGCGCGAGAGATTGACGATCGATTCGTTGGCGACAGTGCGGTTCGGGACCGTGACGAGGGAGCGATCCGGTTTGCGGATTTTCGTGGAGCGCAAACCGATGTCCTCGACCGTGCCGGTGTGTGCGCCGATCGTGACGGTTTCGCCGATGCGGAACGGTTGGTCAGTCGCGACGACGACGGAACCGAAGATGTTCGCGATGGTGTCCTGCGCCGCGAGCGCAAAGGCCAAACCACCGATACCGAGGGCGCCGAGGGCAGCCTTCACGTCGTAACCGAGGCTTTGGACCGTGACCAGGACGCCGAGGATGACGAACAGCGTGATGAGCGTCTTCTTGATCCACGGCATGAACGCCGCGACGCCCATCTGCTTTTCGCGTGCGACTTCGTGCGCGTGCTCCAGCACGGCGTCGAATCCGCGATACAAGCCCCAGAAAATCGCGGCGGAGAACGCGATCGTCGACCCCATCGCGATGTAGTGGTCGGTGCTTTCGGAGAGCTTCAGCACCTTCAGAGACGAGAAGATGCCGAGCAACATGACGAAGGTCGCCGTCGGCGCTTCCATGGCCGGGAAGAGCTTGTCGTCGAGCGTCGTTTCCGTCTTCGAGGCCAGTCGCTTCAGGTAGTGAAAGAAAATATTCGTGACGACGTGGCGGAGCAGGACGCCGAACACGAGGAGCGCGGCCGCGATGACGTAGTGCGTCAGCGTGTTCGTGCCGTCCGTGGGCACATGCAGCAGTTTGAGGATGACGTCGACGAGGTGCTCGAGCAGGTCCGGCGTGCGCTCGGACTGAACGACCACGGCGGCGGCCGCCACGGTTTGCTGTGGCGCATCGGTTTTCGCCGCCTCTTGGGCAAACGCGAGGGCCGGTGCGGCCAGGAGGGAGCTGATCAGGGAACAGCGGTGGAAATTCATACGAAGTTTCCCGTAGAAAGGCCCCCTGCCCCTCTTGTCAAAGATTTAGGCCGGGCCAGGCCCCGCTTTAGCCGCTTGCACCGGCCCCGAGACCTCGCCCTCATTCCGGCCCAATGTCTTTGTTTCTCGCACAATTCAGCACGATGCCTTGGTGGGCCTGGGTCGGATTCCTGGCCTTCATCACCGTGATGCTCGCTCTGGATCTGGGCGTATTCAATCGGAAGAACCACGTGGTCACGCTGAGGCAGGCGCTGGCGTGGTGCGCCGTCTGGTTCGGCTTGGCGATGGCATTCAATCTCCTCGTCTCGCAGAAAATGGGCCCGCAGGCGGGACTGGAATTTTTCACCGGCTACATCATCGAGCTGTGCCTGAGCGTCGACAACGTCTTCGTCTTTATCGTCATTTTCCAATACTTCCGCGTCGAGCCGCGCTTCCAGCATCGCGTGCTGTTCTGGGGCATCGTGGGCGCGGTGGTGATGCGTGCGCTGTTCATCTTCGCCGGCATCAGTCTCATCAACGCGTTCCACTGGATCATCTACGTTTTCGGCGCGTTCCTCGTCTACACCGGCATCAAACTGGCGATGCCGAAGAAGGACGATGGTTTCGAGCCCGAGAAGAACCCGATGGTGAAGCTCGCGCGTCGGCTGTTCCCCGTGACCCCGCACTTCGAGGGCGGCCATTTCTTCGTGCGCCGGGACGGCCGGCTGTTCGCCACGCCGCTGTTCCTCGTGCTCGTGATCGTGGAGACGACGGATGTGATGTTCGCGCTCGACTCGATCCCGGCCGTGATCGCGATCACGCGTAACGAGTTCATCGTTTTCACGTCGAACATCTTCGCGATCCTGGGCTTGCGCTCGCTCTACTTTGCCGTGTCCGGCGTGATGCAGCTTTTCCGCTACTTGAACATCGGCCTCGCGGTCATCCTTGTGTTCGTGGGCTTCAAGATGATCGCCTCGGGCTACGTTTCCGTGCCGATCCATCTTTCGCTCGGCATCATCGGCGCCGTGCTCGCGGCCTCCATCCTCGCCTCGGTGATGATCCCGGCGGCGCGGAAGCATAAGTGAGCCGCGCGCACGGCGACGTGCGACGCTCCAACGCGCCCGCGCCCGTGGCTCGCGAAAAATAAAACCGCCGGAGCCGCTAAGCGGACTCCGGCGGCGGCTCGGGCACACACAAGCTCCGAGCGTTACCCCTAAAAACGAGCGCGTCGGGCGCGATCAGTTCACCGCGATCTTGCGCGGCTTCACGGCCTCGGCCTTGGGCAGCGAGACGCGGAGCACGCCGTCTTTCAGCTCGGCGTGGATCTTATCTACGTCGACCGAGTTGTCGTGCTCGAGCGCCAGCGCGAACGGCGCATCGACCGACTCGCGATAGAGCTGCGTCCAGCCTTCGGGCTTCTGCCAGGCGCGGCGGCCGCGGATGGTGATCGTGTTGTCCTCGACCGACAGCTCGAGCCCGTCCTTGGCCACGCCGGGCAGCTGAACCGTGAGGCCCCAAGCCTCCTCGGTTTCCTTCAGCTCATAGACGGGCTTCACGGTGAACTCGGGTTCAGCGGCGGCGGTGCCGGTGCCGGTGGCGGTTTCGCGACGCGAGACCGCGCGGGTGAGGCGCGGAACAAGTTGGTTGAAGAGAGTCATGGTAACAGGTCCTCCGTTGAAAGGTGGTTAGTTGACGTTGATGGCGATCTTGCGCGGCTTCGCCTGCTCCTGCTTGGGGAGCGTGACGGTGAGCACGCCGTTCTCGAGCGACGCGGCGACTTTGTCGGCCTGCACGCCCTCGGGAATCGAGATCGAGCGGCTGTAGCTGAACGTCTGCTCGCCCTCCTTGCGGGTGGCGTTGATCGTCAGGTAGTCCTCGATCATCTCGACGGCGACGTCCTCGCGCTTCACGCCCGGGAGCTCGGCGCGGACGTAGGTGTTGTCGTTGTCTTCGTAGAGATCGACCGGGAAGTGCGTCGAGGTGCCCGCGTCGGAAAAGCTCGAGAGCGCAGTTTCAAACAGGCGGTCGATTTCGGTTTCGAGACCCGACCACGGCGACTGGGACCAGCGGCCGAGGGCGGTCGTCGGGTTGCAGTAGGCGGGATAGGTGTAGCGCACGATTCTCATGATGTGTGATGGCTTTGGTTTTGGTTGGGTGCCCCGAGGGGCGTTGTTGTGCCATCCCTGTTGCAGGGCGGATGC
>JAEYUW010000030.1 GCA_023432225.1 Verrucomicrobiota bacterium | reverse complement strand
CGAGCGTGAGGCGCTCGTCATACGAGGTGATCGGGAAGACCTCCTTGAAGACGGCCTCGAGGCCGACGGGCTTGCGCTGCTTCTCGGGCACGTCCTTCTGGAGATACTCGAGATACGAGCTGATCTGCAGCTCGATGAGGTTCGGCGGCTGGATGACTTCGCGAAGTTTTCCGAAGTTGACGCGTTCGTGTTGATTACGGTCGGCCATTGGGTGCTCCCGGTGGGTTGATTAAAGGAAAATGGGCAAACTCAGTTCGCGCCACTGAAGGCTGCGGAACCGGCAAATGGGACGTGCGGATACGAGGACCTCGTCACGTCGGGAAAGAACGGGGAAAATGCCGAAGCACAGGCCGCGACTTGCACGGCCTGTGCTCGGGAATTGGAACTGAAGGCGTGGGTGCGAACCAAGTGGTTACTTGAGTTCGACCTTCGCGCCAGCGGCCTCGAGTTTCTTCTTGATCTCGTCGGCCTCGGCCTTGTTGACGCCTTCCTTGACCGGCTTCGGAGCGCCCTCGACGAGGTCCTTGGCCTCCTTGAGGCCGAGGCCCGTGATCGCACGGACTTCCTTAATGACGCCGATCTTGTTCGCGCCGGCCTCGGTGAGGACGACGTTGAACTCGGTCTTCTCCTCGGCAGCGGCCGCAGGAGCGGCGCCAGCGGCGGGAGCGGCAGCGACGGCAGCGGCGGCGGAAACGCCCCACTTGGCCTCGAGGTCTTTGACGAGCTGCGCGAGCTCGAGGATCGGCTGCGCGGACAGCCACTCGATGACTTGGTCTTTGGTGATGTTGCTCATGGTAATCTTCCTGGGAGCGCTAGCGGCGGCGGGAATGCCGCGCGTTTAAGAGACGTATCTCCTAGCTGAACTCCGTTGGGAGTTTTTTGGATTCTCACGCGCACCGCCGAAGGAGTGGCGGCGCGACGTGAAAAAGGGTTAGGCAGCGGGAGTCTCCTTCTTGACCTTCTCGTTGAGCACGCGAACGAACGCGGCTCCCTGTTGCGTGAACAGGCCGAGGAGCATGGAACGCAGCGCCTCGAACGAGGGCAGCTCGGCCAGCTTCGACAGCTCGGCGGCGGTCATCATCTTCTTGTCGAGGATGCCGACCTTCACTTCGAGCTTCTGCTTCTCCTCAACGAACTTCTTGAGGACCTTCGCGACGCCGGCGGGATTTTTGCCGCCGACGACGACGGCCGTCTGGCCGGCGAGGGACTTGTCCACCTCGGGCAGGCCGAAGGCCTTGGCCGCGACGCGGAACGAGCTGTTCTTCACAACGTGGAACTCGGCCTTCTCGGGGGCGAGGCGCTTGCGCAGCTCGGCCGTGTCGGCAACGGTCAGTTTCGTGAAGTTGGTAAGGATGACGTAGTCAGACTTCTTCAGGTGCGTCGTGACCTCGTCGATGAGGAATTTCTTTTCGGCTCTCATGGTTACGATGCTCCTTAGAATTTGCTGAACTCGGTCGAGGCGATCTTCACGCCGGGCGACATCGAGGACGAGAGGGTGACAGACTTGATGTAGTGGCCCTTGAACGCGGCGGGCTTCGCCTTGCCGACGGCCTCGAGGACCGCGGCGACGTTCTCGGAGATCTGCTGCGCGGTGAAGGAGCGCTTGCCCACGCCGACGCCGATGTTCGCGGTCTTGTCGACCTTAAACTCCACGCGGCCGGCCTTCACGGCCTTGATGCCCGCGGCGATGTCGTCGGTGACGGTGCCGGACTTCGGGTTCGGCATGAGGCCCTTGGGACCGAGGACGCGCGCGAGCGTGCGGACCTGCTTCATGGCTTCGGTGGTCGCGATGGCGACGTCGAAGTCGAGCCAGCCGGAGCTGACCTTGGCCATGAGTTCGGCGAGGCCGGCGTGATCGGCACCGGCGGCGAGCGCCTTCTCGGCGTCGTCGGTGAAGACGATGACGCGGATCTTCTTGCCGGAACCGTTCGGGAGCGGCGTGGTGCCGCGCACCATCTGGTCGCCTTGCGCCGGATCGACGCCGAGGCGGAAGGACAGCTCGATGGTCTCATCGAACTTGGCCTTCGGGAACTTCGAAAGAATCTCAACGGCTTCGTTGAGCGGATATTCCTTCGTGAGGTCAGCGACCTTGACGGCGCTGTTGTATCGTTTGCTGTGTTTTTCCATTAGCGACTCCTGCGGTGCGAACGTCCTCGCGGACTCCCGCTTTGAGTGTTGTTGGGTGAAACTTAGTCGGTGACTTCGATGCCCATGTTCTTCGCGGTGCCGGCGATCATGCGGATCGCGGCTTCCTCGGAACCGGCGTTGAGATCGGCCTTCTTGATTTTGATGATCTCGAGGATCTGCTTCTTGGTGACCTTGCCGACCTTGTCCTGGTTGGGCTTGGCCGAGCCGGACGCGACGCCTGCCGCCTTCTTGAGAAGGACAGAAGCCGGCGGCGACTTGCAGATGAAGGTGAAGGACTTGTCCGAGAAGACGGTGATCACCACGGGGATGATCATGCCGTTCTGGTCCTTGGTCTTCGCGTTAAACTCTTTGCAGAACGCCATGATGTTGACGCCCTGGGCACCGAGTGCGGGACCGACGGGAGGAGCGGGATTGGCGGCGCCAGCCGGGAGCTGGAGACGAACGTAGCCTTGGATCTTTTTGGCCATGTTAAGGAATGCTGAGTAGTGGCGGGTTTATGGGTGGGCGGCGGATCGTTCAGCTTTCAGAGGCGCGCTGGACCTGCCAGTATTCGAGTTCGACGGGCGTAAACCGTCCGAAAATGGAAACGGAAACCTTGAGCTTGCCGCGGGCGGGATCGATCTCGTCGACGCGACCGTTCAAGTTGGCGAACGCGCCGTCGGTGATCTTCACTTCCTCGCCGACTTCGAAGGAGACCTTCGGGATTTCCTTGCCGGTGGCGGCCTCGACGCGGGCCTTGATCTCGTCGATTTCGCTCTGGCGGAGCGGAGCGGGATGCTCGCCGCCGACGAAGCCGATGACGCCGGCCGCGTCCTTCACGAAGTAGAACGGCTTGATGATGACCTTGCCCTCTTCGTAGAGCTTCATGTGCACGAAGACGTAGCCCGGGTAGAGCTTGCGAGTCTTCGTGGACTTCTTGCCGCCCTTCACTTCGGACACGACCTCGGTCGGGAGGAGAACTTCGTGGATGAAGTCGTCGAGTTCCTCGGCCTTCTTGAACTTCTCGATGTAAGTTCTGACCTTCTGCTCCTGACCGGAGAGAGTGTGAACAGCGAACCACTGGGCGCCCGTGGGCGTTGAGGTCTGGGACATGGAAGAACGGCGCGGCGATCAGCTCACCCAGCGGGTGAACAGGTCGACGACTTGGTAAAGGGCGAAGTCGCTGATGCTGGTGAACAAGCCGAGGAGCACGCACGCGACGATCACGACGATCGTCGAGTCCTTGAGCTCTTCGCGAGTCGGCCAGCTGGCCTTTTGGAGTTCAGCGACAAGTTCGCTGAAGAAAATACGAGCGCTGCGGAACGGGTTGGCCATGTGGGTCGCTGATAACGGCAGAAAAAGTGGCAGGCGCGGAGGGAATCGAACCCCCAACCAACGGTTTTGGAGACCGCTACTCTACCAATTGAGCTACGCGCCTGTGGTTAATTTCTTTTAGACGACGCAGCCGGAGCCCCCGAAAAGAGGCCCCGGCGCGTGAAGTCGGAAGAATATGAGACTTTATTCGACGATCTCGGTCACGCGGCCGGCACCGATGGTGCGGCCACCTTCACGGATCGCGAAGCGCTGGAACTTCTCCATCGCGATCGGAGCGATGAGCTCGATGTCGATCGTGATGTTGTCGCCCGGCATAACCATCTCGACGCCCTTCGGGAGTTTCGCAACGCCCGTCACGTCCGTCGTGCGGAAGTAGAATTGGGGACGATAACCGTCGAAGAACGGCGTGTGGCGGCCACCCTCGTCCTTCGAGAGGACGTAGATTTCGGCCTTCGCCTTCTTGTGCGGCGTGATGGACTTCTGAGCGGCGATAACCTGACCGCGCTCGATGCCGTCCTTGTCGATACCACGGAGGAGGATGCCGACGTTGTCGCCCGCCTGGCCCTGATCGAGCAGCTTGCGGAACATTTCGATGCCCGTGACGACCGTGGTGACGGTGTCCTTGAGGCCGACGATTTCGACGGTCTCGTTGAGCTTGACGATGCCACGCTCGATACGGCCCGTCGCGACGGTGCCGCGGCCGGTGATCGAGAAGACGTCTTCAACGGACATCAGGAAGGGCTTGTCCATCTCGCGGACCGGCTCGGCGATCTCGGTATCGATCGCGTCCATGAGCTCGGCGAAGGCCTTCTCGCCTTCCGGCGTGCCAGCGAGACCGGCGGTGGCGGAGCCACGGACGATCTTGGTGTTCTTGCCGTCGAACTGATACTTGGTGAGGAGGTCACGGATTTCCTCTTCGACGAGTTCGAGGAGGTCCGGATCTTCGATGAGGTCGACCTTGTTCAGGAAGACGACGATCTTCGGCACGCCGACCTGGCGGGCGAGGAGGACGTGCTCCTTGGTCTGTGGCATCGGGCCGTCAGCGGCGCTGACGACGAGGATCGCGCCGTCCATCTGGGCGGCGCCGGTGATCATGTTCTTAACGAAGTCCGCGTGTCCCGGGCAGTCGACGTGCGCGTAGTGGCGCTTCGCGGTCTCGTATTCCACGTGAGCCACGGAAATCGTGACGGTCTTCGTCGCGTCGCGGACGGTGCCGCCCTTCGCGATGTCAGAGTAAGCCTTGACCTCGGCCAGACCCTTGCGGGCCTGCACGGCCAAAATAGCGGCCGTCGTGGTCGTCTTGCCGTGGTCGATGTGGCCGATCGTGCCAACGTTGACGTGCGGCTTCTTGCGTTCGAATGTTCCTTTAGCCATGTGGGAGGGAGGTTTTTAGTGGTTGAATAGTTGACCTTTATTAACGTCGGCAATCCCCCGACGTTCGCCCTGGAGCCCAGAACCGGATTCGAACCGGCGACCTCGTCCTTACCAAGGACGTGCTCTGCCAACTGAGCTATCTGGGCAGACCAAAGCGTAGGCAAAAAACAAAGAGAACGGCTAAGGAATGATTCTCAAAATTAACCGTCAACTAGATTCTTGCGCTTTCTTGGAAATTTCTACGGCCCGATGACAATCCGATAGACCCCCGGCGCCAACTTATCCCCCAGCCGAAACCCCTTTCCCAGATAGTCGCGAAAGAAACTGTCGACCTCATCCACGCCGGAGCCAGTTACCAGCAGCGGCTGCACCACCAGCCCCGCAGCACTGACCGTGGCGAGGAATTCCAGCGGGGCAAAATCCGGGCGCGGCACCGCGGCGTCCTGGATCGCGGATTGGATCAAAGCGCTGCCTTGGATGGATTTAACTTCCAGAAATGCCACGCGCGGCTCCACGCGGCGCGCAGGACTCGCCGCCTCCCCCAGCCCGGCAAAGGGCGCCTCGCTCGCCCGCGCCATCACGTCCGCCAAACCTTCGGGCGCGGTCACAACGTCGCTGCCATAGGTAGGCAAGTTAGCCTCCGCGACCCGCCATTTTGCCGGAAAATTGAGAAACACCTGGCCAGGCTGCACCACCAAGCGTTGGGGCAACGCCTCTTGCCCGGCGTTCCGCGCCGTCGGCAGGAACATCGGGCTCGGATCGAAAAACTCCGCCCGCTCCCGCAACACCCGATCGGCCGCGGCTCCGCCGCTCCCGGCGATCTGGACGAATGGCTCCGGCCCTCGCGCCCCCGCACGATCGGGCTGCGCCCCCACGCGCTCCGACCAGATCCACCAGCCCGCGCCCGCCAGCACGATCACCAGCGTCGCTCCCAGCACTCGGCGACTGTTCGCACTCGCGCTCATCTCAACGGCCCGCGGGCACGAACTTCACCGGCTCGCCCGCATTCGTCTCGGTCGCCAGCAACACGTGCACAAATCCCGCCGCCCGCGCCAAATCACACAGCGCCGTGAATCCCTGGATCGACACCTGCCGGTCCGCGCGCACGAGCAGCGTCGCGCCCGGATGCTTCTTCGCGTAAGCCTCGAGCACCGGCCGAAACTCCCGGATGTCGTAGATTCCGCCCTCGAACAAAATCATCTCGTCGCGCCGATAGCTGACGACGACCGACGTCGCGCCCTGCATCGCCACCGCCGCCTCCGGCAGCTCGATGGTCGCGGGCTCGCCCACCTTCACCGGCATGCCGGGCGCGAGCACAAATCGCGATCCGAGCAGCGCAAAGAACAGCACGATCAGCGCGCCATTGGCCCAGAAGAACACGTCAAAATCCCGCGGCGGCGCGCGGAGCTTCGACACGAGATCGAGCGGCTGCGTGATCATTTTTTCTCCACCGGAGATTCCGCGCTTGCGGCACTTTCCGCGACGACCGCACCGCCGTTACGATGCTCGCGCAGCAGGTAGCGCATCAGTTCGTTGCCCACCCACTCCATGTCGTGCACCAGCGCACGCACGCGACCACTGAGGAAATGCCGCGCGAGATGCACCGGGATCGCGATCGCGAGACCCGCCGCCGCCGTCAGCAACGCTTCGCTCATGCCGCCCGACAGCACCGACGGCGTCGCGTAATTGCCGCCGGAATTGAACAACCAAAACGTTTTGATCATCCCCAGCAGCGTGCCGAGCAAACCCAGCAACGGCGCCACTTGCGCGATCGCACCGAGCGTGCCCACGCGTCGCTCCAGCGTCGGAATCTCCGTCAGCGCCGCTTCCTGCACCGCGAAACGCAGGCCTTGCTCGTCGTCGCTCGCGTGACGCAACCCGGCCTTCACGACCGCCGCCACCGGACCGGGCGTCTCTTCGCACAACGTCAGCGCCTCCATCAGGCGCCCCTTCTGCAACAGGTTTTTGATGCCGTTGAGAAACTCCGTGGAGCGAATCTGCCCGCGATGCAGGAACAGCGCGCGCTCGATGAAAATCACCAGCGCCACGAGACCGAGCACCACGAGCAACCACATCACCGGGCCGCCCTGCGCGAAAATGCTATAGCTAAATGCCGTCATGAAATTCCGCGCGCATCATGCGCCGCGCCTCCGCTCCGTCCATGCGAAACCTCGCTCATGGTTTCGCCGCCTCCACCGTCGGCGCGCGGAATCGCGCCAGCTTCGCCGTCGCTTCCGCGACGCCACCGAGCTGGTTGTCCACGATGAGCTGATACGCGCGCTGCGCCTCGTCGAGCTTGCCCGCGTCCTCGAGTTGCTGGCCGAGTTCGAGCAGCGTCTTCGCCATCCACCAACGCCCTTTCGCCCCGAGCTTCGCCGCGTTGCCGGCATCGAGAAGAAACGTGTCGACCACGCCCCACAACGCCGCGATCGCTTCCGGTCCGCGGCCGCGACGCGAGAGGGCAAAGCCCCACTTGTAACCCGCCTCCACGCGCAAGTCGGCGGTCGCCGACGGCAAATCCCGCAAACGCTCATACAGCGCCGCCGCGCTCTCGTAGTTCGCCACGTTGTTCGTGCCCTGCGCGAACAAACTGTCCGCGAGCGCGATCTGCGCGAGCAACACGTCCGGATGCTGGCCGCGATTATTGATCAGGTCCTCGTAAACCAACCGCGCCGAGCCAAAGTCGTTCAACTTGCGCAACAGGTCGCCTTGCTTGAGCCGCGCATAGAACACCAGTTCGTCGCGCGGGTAGTTTTTCACCAGCTGCTCCAGCAATTCGTGGGCTTTCTGAAGATTGCGATCGAGTCCCTGCTGCTCCGAATACAGCGCCGCCTGATAAAGCGCGAACGGCGCGAATTCGCTCCCGCTATTCGCCTCCGCCATGTCGGCCAGTGTCTTTTGCGCGCCCGCGAGATCGCCGCGCTGCGCCTGCCGCGCCGCCTGCACCAGATACGAAAACAACGCCGCCTTCGAACCGCGGAAGTCCGCGCGCAACTTGTCCAGCAACGCCGCGCCATCCGCATCGCGCCCGAGTTCGAGCAACGCCTGCGCCTTGAGCAACTCCGCGGTGCTCGTCACTTCGTTCTTCAACGCCGGCTCGAGCTGCGCTGTGCCCACCGTCGCGAGCAGATCGTCCACCTGGCTCGCCGCCGCCTGCGCCGCACCGTTGTCGAACGACAATTTTGCGCGCAACCACAGCAGCCGCACCCGCAGTTCGCCCGGCACATTCGCCGTCCCCGCGGCGAGCAGCTTCTCGACCCGCGCCTGCGCCGCGACAGTCTGCTTCCGCGCCTGCATTTCGCGGATGAGATTCCACTCCGCCTGCCAGCGGCTCTCGACATCAAACGCCGGATTCGCCGCCATCTCGTCTAGGAGCGCCGCGGCCGCGTCGATGCGCTCGGCCTCGATATCCGAGAGCACCCGCATGAAAATCAACTCGCCCGTCGGCACCACCTGCGGCGCCGCATGCACGTCGCGCAACAACGCCTCATAGGCGTCGGCCGCATTCTTGAAATCCTCCGCGCGAAAATACGCTTCGGCCACCAACACGCCGAGCTCCGCCTTCTCGCGGCCCGCCGTTACCAACATGCGCAACTGCGTCGCGAGGTCCGCGGCTGAGCGATACAGTCGGAGATCCCACGCGACCGCCAGTCGCACGCCCAGCGCCGCCGGCTTCAGCGGCGAACCCGGGAAAAATTCCAACAACAGCCGAGCGTCCTCCTCGGCCGCGTTGTATTGCTTGTCCATCAGCGCCACCTGCGCCCGCACCAGCCGGAGGTCCTCGATGATCGGGTGCAACGTCGGCGCACTGATCAACTCGCTGAGCGCACGCCGTAACTCTTCCCGCGCCGCCGGAGTCCGCGATCCGCGCGCGAGCAAATAGAGCGCGGTGCGCTGCGTTTCCGGCTTCACCCCGCTGCGCACCAACTCGCGAAACGCCCGCCGCGCCACCGGGGTCGTCTCGCCGGCGATGAGCCCGATCATCAAACGAAACTGGTCGGCCACGTTGCGCTCGCTCGCGGGAATGACCAGCAGCTGCCGCTCCAAAACTCCCAGCGCCTCCGACCCGCGGTTCAGCCGGTAAAGTCCCGCCGCATAGTAGCGCGCCGAATCGTAGCCGAGCCCCTGCCCCGCGTGCTTCTCCATGTTGTTGCGCCACGCGTTGAGTTCCTGCTCGGTCGGCGGATTCGCCATCCGCAACTGCGCCTGCGCCTGGCCGAGCGTGAAACGCGCGCGCTGCTGCTCCGACACCGCCGCCTGGATCGCCTGACTGTAGAGGGAGTTAGCCCGCACGACGTCGTTGTCGAGGTCCGCGATCTGCGCCTGGAGAAAAAACCACCACGCCCGCTCGCCCGCCGAGAGATCGCCCGCGTTGACTTCGCCGAGTTCCGTTCGGGCCGCATCGCGCCGCCGCGCCTGCGCCGCGAGCAGACCCGCGCGCAAACGATACGAGCTGTCGCTCGGCCCCTTGTAATTCTTCAGCTCTGCCTCCGCCTCCGCGATCTCTCCCGCGTCGAGCAACGCCGTCACCAGCGCCAACGTCACGCGCGGCCGCGCCTCGCCGGCCAGCGCCAGGTCCGCGAGCACGTCGCGATAGAGCAACGCCGCCGTCGCCGGAAAACCGCTCTGCAACGCACTGTTCGCCCGGCCTTCGAGCACGATCCAACCGCCCGGCGCCGTCGCCGCGTTGGCGCGCTCGCTCGTCAGCGGACTCGGATTGGCCGTCTGGGCGCAGGCCACTGCGGTCACGACCAGCAGCAACGCGGCGAAACGCACGATTCTTCTCATGGGCGGGCGCATCGTGCGAAGCGCTCCCGCCACTGGCAAGCCTCTGTCAGCCTTCGGCGCAGCCGCGCGGCCAAACGCCACTTCTGTAGCGGCGGTCTATGACCGCCGACGCGGGAGGCATGCGGTGCGCTCGACGCTCCACCGCCGGACGAACAACTCGCCACGCGCGCTCGGGTCGCTCGGTCGAAACAAGCTCTCATCCTATAGCGGGAATGCACTCGCGCACGCGCGCCGCTTCGGACAATCATGCGCGCGTTCGGTTCACTCCCTTCACCATGATCATTGCCCTCCTCGTTCTCGCCGGCCTCGCCGCCGTGCTGCTTTTCTGGGTCGCGGGTTCCTACAACTCGCTCGTCACGCTCCGCAACCGCTTCAAGAACGCCTTCGCCCAAATCGACGTTCAACTGAAGCGCCGCTACGACCTCATCCCGAACCTCGTCGAGACGGCCAAAGGCTACCTGAAACACGAGCGCGAGACGCTCGAAGCCGTCATCGCCGCGCGCAACACCGCCTACGCCGCCTCGAAAGCCGCCGCCGCCAACCCCGCCGACGCCGCCGCGATGAAGAACCTCCTCGGCGCCGAAGCCGGCCTCGGCGGCGCCCTCTCGCGCCTCATGGTCGTCTCCGAGCAATACCCCGACCTCAAGGCCAACCAAAACATGATGCAGCTCACCGAAGAGCTCACCTCGACGGAAAACAAAATCTCCTTCGCCCGCCAGGCCTACAACGACGCCGTGACGACCTACAACACGAAGCGCGAAACCTTCCCGACGAACCTCATCTCCGGCATGTTCAACTTCGCCGAAGCGCAACTCTTCCAAGTCGACGCCGCCGCCGAACGCCAGGCACCGCAGGTGAAGTTTACCTGAGCTAACATGGGCCTATTCACCGGACCGAAAGCGCGTTCGTTTCGCGTCGAGGGCAAACAGGTCGTTTGCCCTCACTGCGAGAACATCCTGTTTCACGACCGCAAGGCCGCACTCAATACCCGTGCGACCGAACTTCTCGGAGTCGCGTGGACCGATCGCGAAGCGATGCTGCTGGTCTGCGCCAATTGCACGCGCATCGAATGGTTCATAGATGATGACGTCGTCGCG
Organism: Verrucomicrobiota bacterium; assembly: GCA_023432225.1. Taxonomy (GTDB): domain Bacteria; phylum Verrucomicrobiota; class Verrucomicrobiia; order Opitutales; family Opitutaceae; genus Didemnitutus. The sequence continues at coordinate 96,670 of JAEYUW010000030.1, read as the reverse complement.
CCAGAGGAATAGCTGAGCACCTAACGTGGATTTAATCGAAGCCCAAGCCCGCGCGAAACCTCGCGACACTCGAACACTCTTCGCCGCCAGCCATACTACTGTTGTCAGAAGAAGGAAATACCGCGACGCGGTGATCCTTGTTTCACTGGTAGCGTTCGTCGTAAGCTCTCTCGTCCAGTTGGCAGTCGGTGTGCCTGCTCACTCCGCTCTCAGGTGGGTCTACTATATCGGGGTTTCAATGGGAGCAGTCGCCTTGGTGCTTGTGGCTATTCCGAACCGCGAGTCGTGCCCTGTCTGTCGCAAGAATATCGAAAAGAGATGGAGGAGCTTCTGCAGTGAATGCGGCTCCGACAAGCTAATGCATCCGCGTTTTCTTTCGCTCACGCTCCACTACCCGGAGTGCCGCTCGTGCAGAAAAACTCCGTTTTGGACGGGAAGGGGACAGGTGCGCGGACACAAAGTGCGCTACTGCACTCACTGCGGCGCACACCTTAGCACCGACGGCATCTAGCTCATGGATTTCTTCGAAGCCCAAGCTCGCGCGAAACGCCGCACCAACCGGCTCGTCGTGCTGTTCGCGCTCGCTGTGCTCGGCACGATCGCCGCGAGCTACGTCGCCGCCGTCGCGATCGTCGGCCTGAGCGCCAGCCGCGGACGCCACTCGCGCTACGACTCCGAGCGCCAGCCGTTCGTTTACTGGGACCCAACCATCTTCACCGGCGTCGCGGTCGCCACCGTCGCCATCGTCGGCCTCGCCTCGCTCTATAAATGGTCGCAGATGCGACAGGGCGGCTCCGCCATCGCCGAACTCGTCGGCGGGCGCCGCATCGATCCGCACACGACCAACCTCCACGAGCGCCGCCTGCTCAACGTCGTCGAGGAAATGGCCATCGCCTCCGGCGTGCCCGTGCCGGCCGTCTTCGTCCTCGACAACGAATCCGCGATCAACGCCTTCGCCGCCGGCCTCACGACCTCCGACGCCGTCGTCGCCGTCACGCGCGGCACGTTGGAGAAGCTGACGCGCGACGAACTCCAGGGCGTCGTCGCCCACGAATTCAGCCACATCCTCAACGGCGACATGCGGCTCAACGTGAAGCTCGCCGCCATCGTCTTCGGCATCCTCGTCATCGGCCTGCTCGGCCGCGGCATCTTGCAAGGCTTGGGACGCGGCCGCATCCGCACGAGCGGCGGCGGCAAAAACAAAGGCGGCGGCCTCGCCGTGATCCTCGCGATCGGCGTGGCGCTTCTGATCATCGGCTACGTCGGCTATTTCTTCGGCCGCCTCATTCAAGCCGCCGTGTCGCGCCAGCGCGAATTCCTCGCCGACGCCTCCGCCGTCCAATTCACGCGCAATCCCGCCGGCATTTCCGGCGCCCTGAAAAAAATCGGCGGCTACGCGCTCGGCTCCACCGTCACCGACAAGCACGCGTCCGAGATCGGGCACTTCTTCTTCGCGCAAGGTTTCCGTTCGTTTTTCGGCGGACTCTGGGCCACGCACCCGCCGCTCGACGAACGCCTCCGCGCCATCGACCCGCGCTGGGACGGCGAACTCTTCGAACCGCCCGAAGTCGTCGACGTCGCCCGCGAGTCCTTCGCCAGCGCCGGCCTCGCCGGTCAGCCCGCCGCGCCAAGTAGCGCCGGCTTCCAGCCGGCTCCGCTCTCCGCCACCCCACGCGTGACCCGCGAAATCGTCCGCGAAGGCGAACCTGTAGCGGCGGTCCATGACCGCCGATCATCGGCTCCCATTTCGTTCACACCGGCCGCCGTCACCGCGAGCATCGGCGCCCTCACCGACGACCACTTCCAACGCGCCCGCGCGCTGCTCGCCCGCGTGCCCGCCGGCATTCGCGATGCCACTCGCTCCGCCGACACCGCCATCCCGCTCGTCTACGCGCTCCTGAACACCGGCGCCCCCGCCAATCGCGAACGCCAGCTCGCCCTCATCGCCCAGCACTCCGGCCCCGCCCACCGCACCGCGACGCAAACACTGCTCCCGCTCCTCGCTGATCTCGACGAGGCCGTGAGACTCCCGCTCTTCCAACTCTGCCTGCCCGCGCTGCGCACGCTCGACGCCGCGACGCTCGACCGCTTCGTCACGACGCTCGACGAACTTGTCCACTCCGACGCCGAAGTGACCGCCTTCGAGTTCGCGCTCCAGAAAATGCTCCTGCGCCAACTCGCTCTCGCCCGCGCCGAGCGCCCGCGCGCGCCGACGCCGTTCAACTCCTTCCAGCCGCTCGCCGCCGACATCGCCGTCGTCCTCTCCGCGCTCGCCCGCGCCGGAGCCACCGAGCCCGCGCGACTCTCCCTCTCCTTCGCCGCCGGCGTCGGACAACTTCCCCTCATCGCCGCGCGCCTCGCGCTCGCCAGCCCCGACGCCTGCTCGCTCGAGAAACTCGACACCGCCCTCGACCGCCTCGCTGGCGCCGCACTCCCGATCAAACAACGCGTGCTCGCCGCCGCCGCCCAAGTCATCGGCGCCGATCAAGTCGTCACCCCGCGCGAAGCCGATCTCTACCGCGCCATCGCCGCCGCGATCGACTGCCCCGTGCCCGTCCTCGCGTGAGGTCGGGCGGCAACTCCGTTCGCCGCCGCCGCAAAGTAGGTGGCGCGCTCGCCGCGCCACTCGCCCGATACTCGCCGGACCTCCGCCTCACTCCCGCGACGGCGCCAACCGCCGCCACCGCGGCCACCAACTCCAGACGTAGTCACCGACGCGCGGCACCGCCGCAATCGTCTCTCCCTCGCCCGCCGCGAGCCGCCGTCCGCGCGCATCGTCGCTCAGCAGCAAACGTGCTTCTCTCACGGGCACGTAAGGCATCTGGTAATCCGCGCCCTCCCTCATCGCGCGTCCATCAAGCCGCAGCGCGCCGACGCGCTCCTGTTTCTCTCCCGGCCACTCGATCCATAGCGGACGCGCCGCGGGCAACTCCCGCACTTCGCCCGGCCCCGTCGCGACCTCAGGCAGCGGCCGCTCCTTCAGTTTCAATCCGATCGCCAGCGCAAACATCGCTAACGCCAACGCGGCCGCACCGCGCACCGCGCGTTCGCGCCAGCCCACCACGACCGCCGCAGTCGCCGCGATCGCCAGCGGCACGAAGGCCCACACCAGATAGTGAATCAGGCTGAAACGAAACACCGCCGACGGCACAAAATCGTTGTAGTTGAAATACAGTCCCCAGTTCAGCGCGATCGTCGCCACGCACGCCACACCCGCCACGCCGTCGCGTCGGACCCAAAATACCACGCCCGGCACCGCCAGGAACAGCCACGGATAACGCCACAGCAGCGCCGAACCGTATTCGCCGAAAAACGTCTCCCCGTCGACGAGCAGCCAATAGGCCTTGTGCAGCATCGGATACGAAAAGAACCCGATGTTCTCGAACGTCCCTTGCTCATACGGCGTCCGCCAGTGGCCGAACGTCCGCAGATTCAACCACGCCATCGCACCCGCACTCGCCGCGATCAACATCACGCCGAGCGCGCCCCAGCCCACGCGCGCGCGCCATGTCGGCAGGCGCAGCGTCGCGAAGACGAGCAACGGCGCGAAACACGCCGCATCCCCCGGCCGCATCCAGTAAGTCACCGCCGCGATCGCCGCGAGCCACGCCACCGCCGCGCCGTCGCGTCGCGTCAGCACGAGCAGCATTCCACCGAGCAACGCCGCCTGCACGGGCAGCGTGTTCCATGGAATTACCATCGTCAGCCGCAGCAACACCGCGTGCGTCGCGATGAACAGCGCCCCCAGCGCGACACTCGCGAGCGGCGACAGCCAGCGTCGCGCCAGCCGCCACGCCAGCACGGCACTGAGCAACACGCACGCGAGGTTCGGCCAGAAAAACGGCTGCGCCGGCATCAACCGCACAAACGGCACCGCCAGCGCCGAGTAGCCGAGCGGGAAATAGTAGCTCGCCGCATCGACACGTCCCTGCGCCAGCGCGTTCGCCGCTTCGACGTATTTCGTCTGATCCGCCCAACTCCACCAGCCCCGCCGCTCGGCGGGAATCGAGGCTCCCGGATTCAGTTCGTCGCCCCAATACGCCGCCGCATAAAGCGCCGCCAGCGCAGCCAGCATGATCCACCCCGCCGCACGCGCGCCGATGATGCGATTGGCTCGCTCCCGCCAACGACGCCAATTCGCGCCCGCATTCATCAATGGCGAATCTGGTTGATGATGATCGCCAGCACGATCGAGCCGAAGAGCAGCGACCGCGCTAGGACGCGGCGACGTTTCTCTTCCGGGATCCACCGCGTCTCGCGCCCGTTCATCCACGTGAAAAACACCGCCGGCAGGATCAGCACGTAGAGCCAGTGGACACCGAGTGCGGCCAGCAACTGCTTCACGCCCCCGCTGATCGAGAGCCCGAGCAAGAACGACGCGAACAGCAGCGAAAACGTCACGCTGTGCCCGCGCAACCCACGCCAAAACCAACTGACGACGACGATATTCACCGCGAAAACCCAAACGCCGCCCCGTCCCGCTGGCAAGCCACGCGCAACGCTCCACGTTCCCCCGATGCCCCCCTCTCCGCTCAACCCCAGCCCCCCGCTCCAAGCTCGCCCTCCAACCGTTCATGGCGTATTACGCCATAATGCAATACCCCCTGCCAGCTCGGCTGAAGAGCATCGATATGTTGATCGAGCCGCTTGCAGAAGCCGCGGTTCTGCTCGCTCAGGAAATGCGAAAAAAGGAACGTCTGACACGCCGACGCCGTGGATCCACCCTGCGTCCAGGCCTCGAAACTCCGCTCTGGAACGCCCTGCGCGCGTCCACGCTCCCACTCTTGAAAAAGCGCGGAGCGAAGGCGCTGCTGGCGCGCGAACTCGCCCTCGACCCATCGCGCATGACCGACTTCTTCGTCAAAAAACACGCGATGCCCGACGCCGAGCGAACGCTGGAGCTGCTCTGCTGGCTCGGTCGGCAGCGCCAAGCCGCCCCAAGTGCGCCAAAGTGATTATGGCGTATTACGCCATAAATTTCTGAAGCGCGCTGGGCCGCGCCGAACGCGTGTCGGGGGCGGAGACTTGCGCGCGCGAGTGGACGGGCGGTGCGCGCGGGCGGTGCGATATGCGCGGACGGACGGTGTGCACGAGCCGTGCGATGCACGCAGGCGGACGGTGCGATGCGGGCGGGCGGACGAGCGGTGCGATGCGGGCGGTGCGATGCAGACAGTGCGGACGGCGCGGTGCGGGTGGTGATTGAAGACGGACAACGCCAGCGAAGGCTTTGCGCCGCCGCTTCATTTCAACCCGCTGCGCGCACTCCAATGGACACCCGACTTGCGTCCGGCACCCGCTCGCCGCACGTTGCCCCGCGTGACCGTCGCCGAACGCCAGCAACAGATGCTCGCCGACCTGCTCCTCATCGAGGACGCGCAGGAACGCCTCGCCGCCATCGTCGACCGCGCGCGCTCTCGCCTCGCCGCGTCGCGCGCCGAGCACATCGACGAAAATCGCGTGCGCGGCTGCATGTCGCCGGTGTGGCTCGTGTGCGAGTCCGGCGCGGGCTGCTGCTCCTTCCGCAGCGATGCCGAATCGCCGCTCGTGCGCGGCGTCGTCGCACTGCTCTGCGATCTCTACAGCGGCAGCGAACCCGCCGACATTGTCGCGACCGAGCCCGCGTTGATCGAACAACTCGGGCTGACGCGCACCTTGTCCCCCACGCGGCTCAACGGCCTGCGCAGTGTTCGCGCCCGCATCCGCGATTTCGCCGCCGCGCAACTCGCGGCATCGTGATCAGGGACCGAGCAGGCGCGGGCCTTCGCCGTCCGCCAGTTCGTCCCAGCTGCCCCAAGACGAGGTTGGCGAGCGCGCCTCGAGGAAGCGCCGGCCGTGCGCATATTCCCACAGCCAGCACGCGCCATCGTGGCGATCGTGCAGGAGCATGAATTCCGGCGCGGCGTCCTCGGCGGGGCTGCGGATGCTGAACCGCGCCTCCGTCATTCGCTCGATCAGATCGCGCACACGGCGCAACAGGGGCACGTCGTCGAGCGTCACCGTCCAATGCCCCGAGACAACCACCGGGTGGGCCCCGGCGAAATAGTAACCGATGAACCGCGTCGGCTCGTAATGCCCCTTGATGCCCAGACGGCGCGCGTGCTCTTCAACCGCCTCAATGAACTTCACGCGCCACGCGAGATCGCGTGGCAGCTTCAGTTCAGGCAAATCGATGATGAGATTGTCCGTCATGGACGCAGTTTCTTCCGTGGTTTCAACCGCAGTAACGACACTCACACCTGCCCGCTTTAGCGGCGGGCGCGTCTTTACGCTGTTTTCCCGATGCGCTCCAGGTATCGTCTCCCCGTGCCGCCGCTCTACGACGCCCACAATCACGCTCACGACGAGTGGCTCGCGCCGCACCGCGAGCAAATCGACGCCGATCTCCGCGCCGTGAATCTGCGCCGTGCGGTCGTGAACGGCACCTGCGAGGCCGACTGGCCCGCCGTGGCGGAAATGGCGACGCGCTTCCCTTGGGTTTATCCGAGCTACGGCCTGCATCCGTGGGACGCGGGCAATCGCGCCGAAGGCTGGTTTGATCGCATAAAGGAACGCCTCGCCGCCGAGCCCCGCGCCGCGATCGGCGAGATCGGTCTCGATCGCTGGATTCTCGACCGCGCCAAGCCCGACGATCCACGCCTCGCCGGTCTGCGCCGCGCATCGCTCGAGGAGCAGGGCGAGGTGTTCATCAAGCAACTCAGCCTCGCCGCTGCCGAAAACCGGCCCGTCACGATTCATTGCCTCCAGGCGTTCGGCGCCCTCGAGGGAGTGCTACGCCACGTGAACACTCCGGCGCGCGGTTTCCTGCTCCACGCCTACGGCGGGCCGATCGAGATGGTCGGCAAGTTCGCCGAATACGGCGCGTATTTCTCTTTCAACGGCGCCTTCCTCGAACCGCGGCACGCCGCGAAGCGCGAAGTGTTCAAGCGCATCCCCACGGATCGCCTGCTCGTCGAGACCGATGCGCCCGCCATGCCGCTCCCGGCCGACCGCGCCCGGTTCACGTTGCCGTCGACGCCGGAAGGCTCGCCCGTGAACCACCCGGGCAATCTCGCTGCGACCTACGCCGCACTCGCTGAGCTTCGCGGCGTCGCGCAGGAGGAACTCGCCGCCCAGGCGGAGGAGAATTTCCTGCGCTTATTCGGCGCATAAGGCCACTCGCGGGCGGCGGGCTTTGCAGGACGAAATTTGCGAGAATCGGTGATTTTTGGGGTCAAGGCGCGCGACGATGTGCCGAAAGACAGCCAAGGAGCGCCTCGCGCGCATTTTCATGATGAAATCACCTCGTTCCCTCTGCGTCCTGTTCTCCTTCGCGCTGCTCGCCGTCGTCACACCGGCAGTCGCCCAATCCGTCGCCAGCGTGCCGGATGTCGCCACGAAGTTCGACACTCCTCCCCGCCCGGTGAAAACCAAGCCACCGCAATATCCGGCCAACATGCGCGCCCAAGGCGTGTCGGGCGTGGTCGTCGTTTCCATGGTGATCGACGAAGGTGGCAAAGTCATGGCGTGCGAAGTCGCCAAGACGTCCAACGAAGCGTTCTCCAATCCCGCCCTCGATGCGGTTCGCGGCTGGACGTTCGAACCCGCCAAAGTCGCCGGCAAAGCCGTGCGCGCCAAGGTCAGCGTCCCGCTGAAATTCGAAGTCGAGACCTGAGCTCCGCGCTCCCTCGACCCCGCGCCGGGTAACCTTGCGGTTACTCGGCTTTTTCGCGTCCGGACTCCTGCGCCGCACTCTCGTCCGCCGCGATCAGCCGCACGATTTCACCCGCCGCCGCGAAGCCGAACACACCGGTGACGAAGACGCCCGTGCCGAACCCGCTCGCGCAATCGAGCTTCAAGCTCGTGCCCAGCTCCGGTTCGGTCGAGCACGTGCCGTTGGCCCACGGGAACACCGGCTTCTCGTTCGAGTAGACGCACGGGATGCCATAGATCTGGTGCTCGCCGCGCGCGAAGCCGTGATCGCGTCGCAGTTTCTTTCGCACCAGCCGCAGCAAGTCGTCGCCCTGGGACTCGCCGAGGTCGCCCACGCGAATGCGCGTCGCATCGCGTTTGCCGCCGGCGCCGCCCACCGTGAGCACCGCTTGCCCGCGCTGCACGCAGGAGGCGATGAGCAGCGCCTTGTTGGACATGCCGTCGATCGCATCGACGAGCCAGGCGAACTTCGTCGCCAGCAATCGCTCCGCGCTCTGCGCCGTGAAAAACTCCGTGTGTGTCGTGACCCGGCAATCCGGATTGATCGCCCGCACCCGCTCGGCGAGCACCGCCACCTTGGGCCGACCCACCGTGTCCGCGAGCGCGTGGGACTGGCGGTTGGTGTTCGTCACGCACACGTCGTCGAGATCCACCAACGTCAGCGCACCGACACCGGAACGCGCGAGCGCCTCCACGATCCAGGAGCCCACGCCGCCGACGCCCACGACGGCCACGTGCGCCGCGTGCAGGCGCGGCAGTGCCGCCGCACCGTAGAGGCGGCCGAGAGCGCCGAAGCGGGAGACGTAATCGTCATTCATGAAGCGAACACCCGTAGCCCGCGCCGCGCCCGTCGCCACCCATTTTTTGCCCAATCCTTCGCATGCGCGCCCTATTAGCGCGCAGGATTTTCGTGAAGCCGTCTGGTGATTCCCGCGCGCGCCCGATGGAAACATCTGCCCTCCGCCACGCGGAAAGCGTAAAGTTTGCACCATCGGCCGATGCCTTTCGGCCCCGGAAGAATCCCACCATGACTACAACGCTTCACCTGAACGGGAAACGCGGCGTCGCGCTTTTGCACGATCCGCTGCTCAACAAAGGCACGGCCTTCAGCGACGCCGAGCGCGACCTGCTCGGCCTGCGCGGCCTCCTGCCGCCGCGCGTCGCCTCGCAAGACCAACAGCTCGACCGCGTGCTCGAGAATTACCGCCGCAAGGAAAACGACCTCGAGAAATACATTTATCTCATCTCGCTCCAGGAACGCAACGAGGCTCTCTTCTACCGCCTGCTGACCGAGCACCTCGACGAGATGATGCCGATCATCTACACGCCGACCGTCGGACTCGCCTGCCAGAAATACGGCCACATCTTCCGCCGCCCGCGCGGCCTCTACATCACGAAGAACGACAAGGGTCGCGTGAAAGGCATCCTGCAAAACTGGCCGCAGTCGGACGTGCGCATCATCGTCATCACCGACGGCGAACGCATCCTCGGCCTCGGCGACCTCGGCGCGAACGGCATGGGCATCCCCGTCGGCAAGCTCTCGCTCTACACCGCGTGCGCCGGCATCGCGCCCTCCCAGTGCCTCCCGATCATGCTCGACGTGGGCACGAACAACTCGGCGCTGCTCTCCGACCCGCTCTACCTCGGCCTGCCCGAGCCGCGCCTGCGCGGCCCCGAATACGATGCGCTCGTCGCCGAGTTCGTCAGCGCCGCCCAGCAAGTCTTCCCGAAGGCCTGCATCCAGTTCGAGGACTTCGGCAACGCCAACGCGTTCCGCCTGCTCCATCACTACCGCGACCAAGCCTGCACGTTCAACGACGACATCCAGGGCACCGCCGGCGTCACGCTGTCCGGCCTCATGTCCTCCGCCCGCCTCACGGGCACTCCGCTCGAGCAACAGAAAGTCCTCTTCCTCGGCGCCGGCGAAGCCGGCATCGGCATCGGCGAACTCATCGTCGAAGCCCTCAAGTATAACGGCGTGCCGGAAAAACAGGCGCGCGAACAGTGCTGGTTCGTCGATTCCAAGGGCCTCGTCGTCAAAAGCCGCACCGACCTCGTCGAGCACAAGCTCCGCTTCGCGCACGATCACAAGCCGGTCGCCTCGCTGCTCGAAGCCGTCGAGTCGCTCAAGCCCACCGCGCTCATCGGCGTCTCCGGCATGCCGCAGACGTTCACCGAGGACGTCGTCCGCGCGATGGCGCGCATCAACCAGCGCCCCGTCATCTTCGCGCTCTCGAACCCGACCTCGAAAGCCGAGTGCACCGCCGTGCAATGCTACACATGGAGCGAAGGCCGCGCCATCTTCGCCAGCGGCAGCCCCTTCGGTCCGGTCAACTACCTCGGCACGACGCACCACCCCGGCCAGGGCAACAACAGCTACATCTTCCCCGGCGTCGGCCTCGGCGTCATCGCCAGCGAAGCCCGCCGCGTGACCGACGAGATGTTCTACGTCGCCGCCCGCAAGCTCGCCGACCTCGTCACCGAGGAGGACCTCAAGCTCGGCCGCGTCTACCCGGACCTGAAACGCATCCGCGAAGTCTCCGCGCAGATCGCCACCGCCGTCGCCGAAGTGGCGTTCCAGCGCCACCTGACGAACATGCTCCGCCCGGCCGATCTCGCGGCGCACGTGCGCGAGGCGATGTTCGACCCGCATTACCCGAGCTACGTCTGACGCTTTTAGTTCAGTGTGTTGTTCTCCGAGGGCGGCCATCGCGGCCGCCCTTGTCTTTTCGCGCGGGAACGAACCCGCCGCCCTTCTCCGCCCGACCCACGGAGTGGCAGGCCCTCCGGCCGCGTCTCGTCCGCTGTCTCACTTAGATAATCTAAAGAAAGACTTGCCTCGCTTACCTTAGATTATCTAGGTGAGCAGGCATGGCCGCCAAAAACGAACTCCTTCCCGGCACGCTCGACATGCTGATTCTCCGTGTGCTCAGCCGCGGTGAACTGCACGGCTGGGGCATCACCACCAAGCTCGAACAGTTGTCGAAGAGCGCACTGCAAGTCGACGAGGGCTCCCTTTACCCCTCGCTCTACCGCATGGAAGACAAGGGCTGGATCGAAGCCGAGTGGCGCCTGACCGAGAACAACCGCCGCGCCAAATACTACTCGCTCACCCGCGCCGGCCGGAAGCAGCTCGAGAAGGAACAGGAGCTCTGGGACCGCATGAGCGCCATCATCAACCTCGTGATGCAGTCCGCCTGAGGCGGTCCCTTCCTCCCTTTAACTCCGTCTGAATCCGCCACGCCGATGAACCTCCGCCGCCGCCTGCGCACCCTCTTCCGCCGCCGCGATACCGAAGCCGAAATGGCCGAGGAGATGCGATTCCACCTCGAACAGCGCGCCGCGGACTACGCGGCCGACGGCCTCGCCCCCGACCAGGCGCACCTCGCCGCGCAGCGGAAATTCGGCAACACCGCCGCGCTCCAGGAACGCGCCCGCGACACGTTCGGCTGGGGCGCGCTGGAGCGATTCGGCCACGACCTCGCCTTCGCCGCGCGCCAGCTCCGCCGTTCCCCGGGGTTCAGTCTGCTCGCGATCGTCACCCTCGGTCTCGGCATCGGCGCGAACACCGCGATGTTCAGCATCACCAACGGCATCATGTTGAAGCCGCTGCCCTACGCGGAACCCGACCGACTCGAGCGAATCTGGCGCGCCACGCCGCAGTTCCGCGAAGGCAACTTCGCGGCCGCCGACGTCATCGCACTGCGCGAAGCCCAGGCGCCCTACGGTGAAATCGCGGCCTACCGTCCGCGCGCCGCCAGCCTCTCCGACGCGGGCGCACCCGCCGAACTCGCATCGTCCGCGCTCGCGACCGCCAATTTCTTTTCTCTGCTCGGCGTCCAGATCGAACTCGGCCGCGGATTCCGTCCGGGCGAAGACACGCCCGGACGCGACAAGGTCGTCGTGCTCAGCCAGCGCGTGTGGCGTAACCGCTATGATTCCCGCCGCGACATCCTCGGCCGCACCGTCCGCATCGACGGCGAACCGCACGAAGTCATCGGCGTCCTCCCCGTCTCGTTCAACGACTGGCGCCACCTCGGCAACATCGACTTCTTCCGTCCCCTCGCTCTGACGCCCGTGCAAGCCTCCGATCGTTTGGAACGGAATCTTCGCGTCATCGGTCGCCGCGCTCCCACGACCGACGCCCCGCGCGCCTCGTCGTTCCTCGCGGAACTTTCCGCCCAACAGGTTCGCGCCTTTCCGGCGGAGAATGCCGGCACGTCCTGGTGGAGCGAAAATCTGATCATCGCCTCCTACGGCTCGCCGGCGACGCTCGTGCTGCTGATCGCCCTCTCGGGTTTCGTGCTCGTCCTCGCCTGCGCCAATCTCGCCAACCTCTACCTCGTTCGCACCATCACGCGCACCCGCGAATTCGCGGTGCGCGCCGCTCTCGGCGCCTCGCGACTGCAACTCATGCGTCCGCTCATCGCCGAGTCGCTTCTTCTGGCCGGCGCGGGCGGTGGCGTCGCCCTGATCGTCATCGAAGCCTTCCATCATTGGGCGCGCATCCGCTCCACCGGCGACAACGGCGAACAGGTTAACTTCGCCATCGATCCCCACGTGCTCGGCTGGACGCTCGGCGCCTCCCTGTTGACTGCGCTCGCGTTCGGCCTGCTGCCGGCGCTCCACGCGCGGCGCGTGGACTTGAACGAAACCCTCAAGAGCGGCGCGCGCGGTTCGACCGGCGGTCGCGGCACGCAGCTCTTCCGCCGTCTGCTCGTCGTCGGCCAATTCGCGCTCGCGCTCGTGCTCCTCTCCGGCGCCGCCATTTTCATCCGCGGCCTCGACGATCTTCACCGCCGCCAGGGCGGTTGGGACGCCACGCAACTCGTCACCGGCACCATCGCGCTCCCGTCCGCCACTTACCGTGACGACGAAGCCATCCTCGCTTTTCAGCGCCTTGCCCTGGAGCGCTTGCGCGCGCTGCCTGGCGTCGAAGCCGCGAGTTTCGCCTCCTCCGAGCCGTATTTTTTCTGGTCGGAGATCATGAAGTTTCAGCTCGAAGGCCAGCCGCGCCCCGCCCCCGGACGCGAACCGGCCGCACGCATCAACACGGTGGACCACGACTACTTCGCCACCGTCGGCACGCCCTTGGTCGCAGGCCGAACCTTCGGGGCCGTGGAAACGCCATCGTCGACCCGCGCCTACATCGTGAGCCAGTCCACCGCTCGTGCACTCTTTCCCGGCAACGACGCTCTCGGTCGCCGCATCGCGCCCGCCACCGACGGCGCGCCCGAGTGGGGCGAGATCATCGGCATCGTCGCCGACGTCGAGACCGTCGAACCCGACACCAACAACGTGCCGCATCAAATCTACCGCTCAAACCGACAGCATCCGCAGCGCAACTTCGAGTTGTTCGTCCGCGCCCAAGGCGCCGCCCCGGCCGCGATCGTCGCCGACCTGCGCGCCACGTTCGCCATGCTCGACGCCGATTTGCCGATCCGCGCGCTGCGTCCCGCGAAAACCTCGATCGAGCGCTCGCTCTACCAACTCGGCGTGCTGCGTGACATGCTCGCGGCCTTCGGCCTGCTCGGCCTCGCTCTGGCGGCGATGGGCATCTACGGCGTCCTCGCGCGCACGATGGCGCAGCGCAATGGCGAGTTCGCCATCCGCCTCGCCCTCGGCGCCACGGCGCGCGAGATCACCCGGCTGGTGTTCGCCTCTGGCGCGCGTCTCGCGTTGGCCGGCTCCGCGCTGGGGCTGATCGGTGCCGTCGGCGTCGCGCGCGTGCTCATCGCGAACTATCCCGGCATCCGCGCCAACAATCTGCTGATCCTCGGGCTCACGACGGCATTTCTCCTCGCAGTCGCACTCCTCGCCTGCTGGCTCCCCGCCCGCCGCGCCAGCCAGGTCGACGCCATCAGCGCCCTGCGCGCGGAATGATCGCAAAACCGTTCGCGGCAACCTGACGCTGCCGGCCCGCCGACCGCGCTGGAACGCGAACCATGTTCGCCTACGTCGGCTCACCCGCCAACACCCGCTCCACCGCGGCGATCGCCGCACGCTTGCGTTCAGCCCAGTCGCCGCGAATTTCCACGAAGGGCAGCTGCCGCCGCTCGAGCGCGCCGCGCCAGACGCGGCGGCATTTTTCGCGATCCTCCGGATCAGGAAAACAACGCTGCGGGTCCGGCGCGAACGGCACGTCAGTATCGAGCAGCAGGTAAAGCGCGTAGTTCCGGCAGCGCTTCTCCGCACCCCGGCGCACTTCGTCCGGCGTCGTGCCGTAAAGTAGATCACTCCACAGCATCGTCGTCAGCGCATCGGTGTCGCAAATCACGAGCCCCCTGCCGTCCGGGCGAATTTGCCGTAATACGGCAAATTGCTCCTCCACTTGCACCACGGTGGCGTCCTCGCGTCGCCATTGCTCGCGCGCGATCGGCACCATGTCCTCGAGACCGAGCACGCCGCCCTGCGCGTCGCAGTATTCTCGCGCGTATTCGGCCACCACTGGCGCGCCGAAGTGCGCACCGAGTTTGACCGCAAGTTCGGTTTTGCCCGTCGACTCCGCGCCGTAAACCGCGATGCGCAAAACGTCCGGGCTCATGCGCGCGCCTCCCGCAACGACTTCCCCCACGCGCGCCAACCGAGCAGCGCGAGCACCAGATAGAGTCCGTAAAGAAACGCCGTGTAAGCCAGCTCCGCGCTCCAATAGGAAGCGACCGCGACCAGATTGACGACGATCCATAGCGGCCAGTTCTCGATGTTCTTGCGCACCTGCAGCACCTGCGCCGCGACGCTGAACGCCGCAATGAACGCATCGCGCCACGGCATCGCCGCTCCCATCGCCGGCCCGATCGTCAACGCCCACGCCGCCGTCGCCGCACCCGCCAGCGCCAGCGTCACCACCCAGCCGCGCGGGCTTAACCGCGTCACGGGTAGCTCCGGCGCGGCGCCTTTGTCTTTCACCCAATGCCACCAGCCCCACGCCAGCGTGGCGAAAAAGAAAATCTGCAACGCCGCGTCGGCCGGAAAACGGCTTTGCCAGAACAACACGCCTTGCACCGACACCGCCACGAGACCGACGGGAAACGCCCACAGGCTCTGGCGCACCATCAGGGTGACTCCGATCAATCCGCACACGAGGTTGAGCTGATCGAGCGGCGTGGCGCTGGTCAGCCCGTTCCAGATGTTGTGCCAGACGGCGTGCATGAGGCGCGAGGGAAGCGGCGGCAGCAAACGATGTCGAGCGTCCCGGTAGGGCCGGTCTTCGACCGGCCCAAAGGCTTTCATCGCTGCGTAAACGTGCCAAAGAAACACCGCTCACGCCCCGGCAGTCGCATGTCCCACCAGGCCGGTCAGAGACCGGCCCTACTTTTTCGTTGCGGCGAGATACGCTTCCATCGCCTCGCGGGTGATCAAGTGCGCCGCGGCGCAGCGCGGACACTGCACGTGAATCGATTCCTGTTCGCCAAACACGGCGTCGATTCCCGCGCGCGCCGCCGGCGCCAGCGCTCCCATGATTTTCTGCTGCGTGCAGCCGCAAGCCCAGCGATAAGCACGCCGCTCGATGCGCGAGACGGTCTCGTCCTGCGACAGCGATTTCACGCCGGCGAGGTCCACCTGCCGCAGCCAGGCCTCATCACAATCCGGATGCGACACGAGCATCGCGAACTGATCTTCGCCGAGGTCAAAGTAGCGCGCGGGTCGCTGCTCGCTGGTGTCGTAGTATTGCTCGACCGCGCGGAACAGATCAGTGCCGTCGAAATTCACGACGCTGCGCCTCTTCTCGGCGCCGCGGCGCGGCATGAGATCCGAATAAAAGACGTTCTTCTCCGCCTCGCGCACGTTCTCCGTGAAAATGCGGCCGGTGACCGTGCAGTCCTCGTTGTCGCCCGCGAGAAAGAGATTCAGCCGCGGCTCCTGCAAGCTGATCGTCCACGCCAGGTGCTCGTAACGCGGCCGCGAGGCGCAGTGCAGCGCGAACGCCGCCAGCGCCTGCTTGAACAGGCGATCGTGCTCCGGCGCGGGTTTCAGCTGGTTGTCAGCGAGGTGCAGGTAATAATCCACAAACAGCGGACTGAGGTCGCCGCGCGTGATCAGCACGTTGCGGTGCCGCACGAACTCGGTGATAATCTCGGCGCCGTTGACCGGCTCGGAAGTGGATTCAGACATGCCGGCGAGTGTATGCGCTTTTCGCCAAAGTCCAGCGTCCGTCAGTTTGGCGGCACGTTCGCGAGGAGAAACTTCTCGAGTTCCGCATAAACCTTGTAGCGGCTCTCCGACTTGTAGAGGCCGTGTCGCTCATTCGGCGGAGCGAAGCGCACGAACGGTTTCTTCAGCGCCCGCAAGCCGCGCACGAGATCGGCGGATTGGTCGAAGCTGATGCGCGGGTCGTTCTCGCCATAAACGATGAACAACGGCGCCTCGATGCGCCGCAGGAGATTCAGCGGAGATTTCGCGTTCAGCATCGACGCCTCCGTCTCCGGGTCGCCGACCCAGGCCTTCCACCATTCCGCCGCATAGCCGGCGCTGAGATCGAGGTCTGCGGTAATTTCATAGTGTTTCACCTGTCGCACCAGATCGGTGACCGGGAATTGCGCGACGCCGACGCGGAATTTTTTCGGCTGTGTGGCCACACCCACGAGCGTCGCGTAGCCACCGTAACTGGCGCCGGCGATGATGAGCCGCGCGGGATCCGCGATGCCTTCCTTGACAGCCCAGTCGACCGCATCGTCGAGATCGGCCTGCATCGTGCCGGCAAACTGCTTGCGCGCGAGGTCCTCGAAGCGACGACCATAGCCACCGGAGCCGCGGAAGTTCACCTGCAACACGGCGTAGCCGCGCGTCGCGTAGAATTGCACCTCCGGATCGAAGCCGGCTCCGTCGCGGCTTTGCCACGGCCCGCCGTGCACGAGCAGCACCAGCGCGCGCGGTTTTTCGACGGCGGCCGCTCCCGGCGGGAGCGTGAGATAACCGTGCAGCGTCTCACCATCGCGCGCGGGCACCTGCACCGGGCGCTTTTTCGCGAGCGTGGCGCCCTTCAGCCACGCGGCACGGCGATAGACTTCGACGAGAGTGCCGCGCGCCAGATCGAGCAAGTAGTAGACGCCCGGCTCGTCGGACGCCGCGCTCAGGATCAGGAAACGCTTCCGATCGCGACTCCACCCCGCGAAATAGTTCGTGCGCCCGGGCAGCGCCGCATCGACGGAGGCTTGCACGGTTTTGAAAAACGGGTCGAGCCACTCGACGCGCGGTTCGCCGTCTTCGCTCCAAACTCCGGCCACCGTCGTGTCGTGCGGCGACATCACGGCACCGCTCAGATCCACGCGCGGATTCGCCATCAACGGCCCCTCGACGGCGCGCGTCTCGGGATTGTAGGCAAAAAGCGCCGCGCGATCGCCGCCCTGACGACCGACAAAGAGAAACCGCCGATTGTCCGCGTCGAAGCCGAGCGGCTCGAACTCCTCGCGCTCGCCCGCCGCGATCGCGGTGATCTCTTCGCCCTGGCCGGCGTCGTTGATCCAAAAGATTTTGGCCGCGGGCAGCTGGCGCTTGTTTTTCACCCGCCCGTCCGCTTTGAACGCCGCCTTGTCGTAGCCGACCGCGACACGCACGCGGCCCTGCGCATCGGCGAACCATTGATTGCTCCACCCCGGATCGGGAGTCACCAGCGCGTTTTCGCCGGTCTTCACGTTCATGCGATAAACGCCGGGCGCAGCCGTCTCACCGGCGAACGCCCATTTTTTCTCAAAGCGATCGCCGATCTTTTCCCGCGCCAGCAACACCTCGTCCGGATTCGGCCCGTGCGGATGGATCATCTCGGTATCGCCGAGCACCGACCAATAGCTCGGCGAGATGAGCTCCTTCACGCCGGTGCCGTCCACTTCGAAGGCATAACGGCTGCGCTGAAGCCGCACGTTCAGCTGCGTCGTCATGATCCGCGTGTCGCCGACCCAGCTCATGCCGAGCAGCGTGACGTCGTCGGCCCGCTGCAACACCCGCACCTTGCCGGTGTCGACGTGGATCACGCCGAGGCCCAGCAGATGCACGTCTTTCTCGGGCTCATGATCGAACACACTCGCGAGCCATTGCCCATCCGGCGACATGGCCATGCGGTGGAAATCGTAATCGCGAAACAAGTCCTGCACCGACACCGGAGCGCCCGACGCGCCGAGCGCCCAGCCAAGACCGAAATACGCGAGCAAGGCCCGCATCCCAACGTGCGTGGTTCTCATAAGGATTCGGCCCGTGCCCGACGCTGCGAACGGCCGGCAGCGTGTCACGCCTGATCTTCCGCCGACGCGCCCAAGACCTCGAGCGCACGCGCGATCGAGCGTCGCAGCGCCTCGCGTTGTTCGAGCGTCGGCACCAGCGTCGCCGGGAGACGCAGGCACGCGAGCTCCTCGCCCCGGCGCACCAGCACACCCCACTCGGCTGGGATTTCCGCCGGCGCCGCAATCTCGTCCTCCACCACCAGATAAAGCCGGTCGGCGCAGCGATACCGGCCCATGCGCGAGAACTTCGTGCCTTCGCGCACGCGACGTTGCCACCGCGTCAGGCTCGCACGGACCGCGCGATACGTCCGGTGCTCCAGCCCGGAAAAATCCCAGCGATCAAACTCCGGCCACAGCGCCTCGCCGCAGCGCAATTCCGGAAAGTGCACCGCGAGCAAACTCTCGAGCACGCGCCGTCGCTCGGCCAGCTCCGCGACGGTCGATCGCGCGCGCTGTTCATCGTGAGCGTCCTTCAACAAGTCCGCGCGCGCCTGTTTGCACTCGAACAGCGCCGTCGCGCCGCCGGCCTCGCTGGCACACGCCGCCACATCCGCCCGGAACCCGCTGCGCGGCACCCGCACCTCGCGCGCCGCCACCGCGTAGCCGTTCGCCCGCGCCCAACCGAGCGCGAGCGATTTCAGCCGGGCGTGTTGCGGCGTTTCCCCTCGGGACATGGCGCGGGTGTAGCCGCGGCGGCCCCGCGCGGGAAGTCGATTTGCGGCCGCGCGCTCAGTTTGCCGGAAAACGCCTCGCCAGAAATTCGTCCAGCGCCTGGTAGATCTTGATGCGCGCCTTCTCGTCCGCGATGCCGTGCCCCTCGCCTTCCGGCGCGAAGCGGACAAAATCCTTTTTCGCCGCGCGCAGCGCGCGCACGAAATCGGCGGACTGCGCATAGGGGATGCGCGGGTCGTTGTCGCCATAGACGATGAAGAGCGGTGCGCGGATCTTCGCGACCGCATTCACCGGCGAAACCTTGTCCAAACGCGCGCGATCCTTCTCGGCGTCGCCCACACGCTGCGCCCAGAACGCATACGCGTAGGAATAGTCCGGGTTCTCACGATAGTGGGCAAGCTGGCGCGGGAGATCCGACGGCGCGAACATCGCCACGCCGACTTTGAAGAGATCCGGCTCGCGTGTGACCGCCCGCAGCGCCGCATAACCGCCGTAACTGCTGCCCATGATGCCAAGACGGACCGGGTCGGCCACGCCCTGCGCGACAGCCCATTGCGCGGCATCGGTGAGATCGTCCTGCATCTTCAGACCGATCTCGTTCACCGCGAGCTGCTCGAACGCGGCGCCAAAGCCGCCCGAGCCCCGATAGTTGACCTGAAGCACGGCGTAACCGCGCGTCGCGAGGAACTGCACTTCCGGACTAAACTCGTAGTCGTCGCGGATGCCGAACGGGCCACCGTGCACGAGCAACATCAATGGCAACTTCCGCCGCGAATCCGCGCCCGGGGGACGCGTCAGATAGCAGTCCAAAGCCACGCCGTCGCGCGCCGAAATTGTGACCGGTTCGGTCTCGGCCAGACGCCATTCGTTCAGCCACGGTCCGCGATAGAACACGGCGTTCAGCTCCTGCGTTTTCTGATCGAAGAGGTAGAAACGTCCCGGCTCGCGCGCCGAACGGCTCACGACCAGGAGCCGCTGACGACTACGATCCCACGACGCGATTGTGTTCACGAACTCACCCAGCGCCTCGTCGAGCATCGGCTGGAGCCGCGCGAAATTCGGATCGAAATAATGAACCTTGCCGCGCCCTTCCGGCGTGAAGATGCCGCTCGCCGAGGCGTCCAACGGCGAAGGGAGCGGCGCGCCGAGATCAACGCGTGGATTTTCCACGACCGGCCCGGTAATGGCCCGCGTGGTTCGGGAATACCGCCACACCGCGGCGCGATCTCGATCGCGTCGCGCCCGGAAGAGAAACGAATCGCCGCTCTCTTCCACGCCGACCACCGCAAACTCTTCCCCAACGCGCGCCTGAATCCCCTCGATCCGCTCCGCACTGCCATCGTCGTTGATCCAGTAGACGTGCAGCGCGGGCATTTGGGTCCGGTCTTTCCAGTAGAAATCCCGATCAAAGGCGTCCCGGTCGAGGCTCACCGCCACGCGCGCCTTGCCCCCGCGATCGCACAACCAGTCGACCGTCATCTCCGGATCCTTCACCTCCGTCGTGATCTGGCCGGTGCGGGTGTTAACGCGATACAGCCCTACCGTGAGCCGCGACGGCTTCCAATAGGCCAGAGCGCGCGGCGTGAACTCGATGGCCAGCGAATGACCCATGAGCACCTGATCCGGCTGATCGATCAGCGGGTGCACGACCGTGGCTTGCTGCAGCAAGCTCGCCGGATCGTTTCGATTCCGGTTCGGTCCCGGTTCCTGAATTTGCACCCGCTCGGACCCATCGGCGTTCAGCGCCGTGAGCGCCGGCCCGACGACCGACCAATAACGGACGAGCAACCGAGCATCGCCGACCCAGGCAAATCCGGTGACCCACACCGACGGGTCATTGACGAGCATCTGGGTCTTCTTCGTCTCCAGATCGTAGACGCCAAGCAGCGTGCGCGTCTCGTGCTTGTCGTGCTCGTAAGGGATGACGCTCGCGAGATAAAGCCCGTTGGGCGAAATCTTCATGTCGTTCTGCTGATACCGCCGGAACAACAGTTCCGCCGGCACCGGTCCGCTTTTCTTTTCGACGGCCTGCGCGCAGCCCCACGCGCCAACGACCGCCACCAAGGCAATCAGGGTTCGCTTCATCACGGTGTGTGTCCGACCAAATACGGCGCCGCCGGTCGTGGCAAGGTCGCGCCTTAGCTCAACAGCAGTGCTTCAAGCGCACATCAGAAAATCCCGCCCCTCGACGCGACCCGTGCCGAGCAGACGCCCGCGAATAATGTCCCGCGCACCGCGCGTCCCGACGTAGCCGAGCACGAAATTCTGTTCGCGCGGCGGCAGGTCCGCGGGGGCGACCACCGGCACACCGCCGACTTTCTTGCCGGTCTTCTTGGCATCGATGTCGACGTAGCCGGCGATTTGCACGCCGTGCTCCGCGAGATGCGCGGCACGCAAGCGCGTCGGGCGGCCCGCACCCCAGATCCAAATCGTGCGCGGCAGCTCGATCTCGCGCTTCAGCCACTCCGCGAGCCAGAACGCCTTCAATTTGTAGAACGCTTCCGGCGAATAACGCGGATCCACGCGCGACGCGCGCCCCGGCAGGTCGTGCCACGTGAGCAGCGTGTCGGGCAGCTTCGCCATCTTCACGTTCACGTCCATCCAGCGCAGCCACAGCTCGTAATCCTCCGGGAAATCCCCGTCGCGGTAGTTGCCGTGATCGTAGACAAGGTGACGGCGGAACATCACGCTGGGATGCGCGAACGGCGATTCGACGAAGCGATTGAGCATGATCTCCTCGCTCGTGAGCAGCGAATTCACCCATTCGACATGGAGCGCATAACCAGCGGCCTTCGCCAGATCGCCGCCAAATTCCACGCGCGAACCGACGACGCCGACGTCGGGGTTCGCCTGCAGAAACGCGACCTGCTTTGCCAACCGCTCCGGCATCATCTCGTCATCGGCGTCCATGCGCGCGATGAATTCGCCGGTGGCGGCCGCGAGCCCGGCGTTGAGTGCGCCGGCGATACCGCTCTTCGTGCGGAGCACACGAATGCGCGGATCGAGTTGCGCCATCTCGATCAGGATAAAGCGCGTCGCATCCTTCGAGCCGTCGTCGAGCGCGACGAGTTCCCAATCGCGGAACGTCTGCCCCTGGATGCTCGCCACGGCGCGGGCGACCGTGGCGGCCGCGTTACGGGCAGGCATGACAACGGAGACGAGGGGCATGAGACGCAGAGGCTAGAGACGTTGCCCCGCCCAGCGCCAGCTTTCGCGTGTAAGCCGAAAGGAGGAAGCGCGGCGACTGTAGCGGCGGTCTATGACCGCCGACAATTCGTCTCCATCGCGCTCTCGGCGGTCACAGACCGCCGCTACAGAACGTCCGCTCACTTCACCGTGCGCTCCGGCGCGATCGTGCCTTTCGACTGCAGCTTTTTCACCTTCGGCTTGATGACGAACGAGCAGTAGCCGGCATTCGGGTTATTTTTGAAATAGTCCTGATGGTAGTCCTCGGCGTCGTAGAATTTTCCGAGCGGAGTGATTTCGGTGACGATCGGATCGTCGAAATCCTTTTGCGCCGCCTGCTTTCCGGCCTCGGCCGCGGCCTTCTGGGCTTCGTTCGTGTAGAAAATCGCCGAGCGATACTGCGTGCCCTCGTCCGCGCCCTGTCGGTTGAGCGTCGTCGGGTCGTGCGACTCGAAGAAAATCTCCAGCAGTTGCGCGTAGCTCACAACCGTCGGATCGAACTCGATGCGCGTCACCTCGGCGTGGCCCGTGTCGCCTTCGCAGACTTGCTTGTAGGTCGGATTCTCAACGTGGCCGCCGGTGTAGCCGCTCGTCACCTTCTTCACGCCGGGGACGTGTTCGAACACCGCTTCGGTGCACCAGAAGCAGCCGGAGCCGAACACGGCGATTTCAGTCTGACCGCTCGGAGCGGCCGGGGACGACGGGACAGACGCGGAGGAATTCGAGTTCATGGGAGAGCAGGCGGTGAACGCCGCGAACACAAACGCGGCAAGAAGCGTGGAAAAGATTTTCATGCTAACACTACGAGCGAACTGCGCGGCCGGATATTCCGGAGAGGAACCACTGATGCACACCCATGAGTCACTAATCTCCGGCCACGTGGGCAGATGTTTTGATTAGTGAGATCTTAGTGAGGATTAGTGGTCAGCTCCCTCCCGAGCCCTGATCACTTCGCGCGCTGGATGAGTTCGACCTCGTAACCTTCGGGCGCGTCGATGAAGGCGATGACGGAGCCGCTGCCGGTCTTGGTCGGACCATCGCTCAGCGCGTAACCCTTCTTCTTCAACTCGGCCTCGAAAGCCGCGAGGTCATCGACCTCGAACGCGAGGTGCATCAGGTCGGGCTGCACCTGCACGCTCGGAGCGCCGGGCGGCATTTGGCAAAGCTCGATCTCCTCCTCGCTGTTCGGCGTCGCGAGAAAAACCAGCTGTGCGCCGCGCGGCGAGGTGTGGCGGCGCGTGGCCTTCAGGCCGAGCGCGTCTTCGTAGAATTTCACCGTGCGCTCGATGTCATTCACGCGCATGCGGGTGTGGAGGAGCTTTTGAACTGCCATGGCGCCGGCGAACGTAGAGGTGAGTTACCCAAACGCAAACGCGCAAACCTCACCGCGCCTCGATCCGCATCGTCACTTCCGTGCCGATCCTTGTTCCCCGGCCTTGGCCGCTTCGGCGCGGCGGGCCTCCTCAGCTTCGTGATCCTGCCGGCGTCGCGCATCCCAGCTCAATTGCGCAATCGCGTCGAAAGGCAGCGCCTCCGCCCGATTCGTCTCGGCGCGATAGAGAAACACGAAGCGCGAAGTCGTGCCCAGCAACGTGGCCTCGAACGGCGCCGCCTGCGCGCCGGCGACGACACCCGCCTTATACTGCACCGTCACGCGCGGAAAATCCCCCTCCCGCGCGCGCCCCGCCTGCCGGTTGGAATACAGCAGCGTGAACAGCACCGCGTAAGTCAGAATGAACATCACCTGAGCCGACGGCGCCATCTTGCGCGCCTTCTCGCGGGCGGCTGCGAGCTTGGCCGGGTCTTTTCGCCAAAGCGGCCAACGCCGGAACAACCAACCCGCGGCCTGCAGCGAACTCCACATGTAGACCCAATAGAAAAAGAATCCGAGCGACGCCATCGCGACCGTGAGTGGCTCCCGCACCACCACCATGAGGAAGTCCGCCGCATCGCTGAACTCGAGGACGTTGAGTTTGAACCGGCGGAAAAACAGGAACTGGTAAAGCAACCCGACGGCCGACAACAGCAGATAGACCACCGACAGCAGCAGGCCAGGATTCTCCCGCAGCCAATTCGGCACGCGCAGGCGCGGCTTCCAGATTTCCCAATCTGGGGCGATTGAGTTAAGGTCATTCTCCGGGGGGGCGGAATTCACGAGGCGCGAAACTGGGTGCCACGTCCCTCGAGTCAACGCCGCACCGCACGTTCTCGCCGCTTGCGCCGTGCCCCGCCGCGCGCAATCCTGCCCGCGCCGCATGCCTCTGGCCCTTTCCGACATCCGCGCTGCTCGCGAGCGCATCGCGCCGCACGTGAAGCTCACGCCGGTCCTCACCAACGAGGCCCTCGACGCCGCGGCCGGCGCGCAGCTCTTCTTCAAGTGCGAGAACCTGCAGGCCATGGGCGCCTTCAAAGCCCGCGGCGCGGCCAATGCGGTTTTCTCGCTCAGCGCGGCGGATGCCGCCCGCGGCGTCGTCACGCACAGCTCCGGCAACCACGGCGCCGCCGTCGCACGCGCGGCGAAACTCCGCGGCATCCGCGGCTTCATCGTGATGCCGCGCAACGCACCGCAAACGAAGATCCGCAACGTCGAGAGCTACGGCGGCCAAATCGTTTACTGCGAACCCAACCTCACCGCCCGCGAAGCCGCGTGTGCGCAAATCGCCGCCGAGACCGGCGCGGTGCTCGTGCATCCCTTCGACGACTACGCCGTCATGGCCGGCCAGGGCACGGCCACGCTCGAGCTGCTCGAACAGGCCGGCGCGCTCGACCTCGTGCTCTGCCCCGTCGGCGGCGGCGGACTGCTCAGCGGCACCGCCGTCGCAGCGAAAGGCACGCAGCCCGGCATTCGCGTGATCGGCGTCGAACCCGCCGCAGCGGATGACGTCGCGCAATCCTTCCGCGCGAAAAAGCCGGTCAGCATTGCGCACGCGAACACCATCGCCGACGGCTTGCGCACGAACGTCACCGGCGAGCGCAATCTCCCGCTCATTCTCCAACACGTCGACGACATCGTCACCGTGTCCGAGGACGCCATCGTGGCCGCGATGCGCGCGCTGTGGGAAAATTTGAAAATCGTCGTCGAACCGTCCGCCGCCGTGCCCTTCGCCGCCATCCACTCCGGCGCGCTCGACGTGCGCGGAAAAAAAGTCGGCCTCATCCTGACGGGCGGCAACGTCGATCTCGAAGCGCTACCGTGGCTGAAAAAATAAGCCGAGCTGACGAAACCACGAAACACACCAAACACACGAAAGGTCCGAACCTGCCCGCGAATCACGCGAGTTTCCGCGAACATGAGCTCTCCAATTTCCGTCACCATCCCGTTCGTCTATTCGGGTCGATTCGCGCCCATTAGCGGGCAAGACCTTTCGTGTATTCCGTGTATTTCGTGGTGACTCCCTTTCTTCACCTTCGATGAGTTCTGTCTTTCCTTCGCGCCCCGCGCCTGGCCTCGAGCAACTCTCGACGCCCTGTCTCGTCCTCGAGCGCGGCAAGCTCGCCCGCAACCTCGCGCACATGGCCGCGATCGCCGCCATTAAGGGCGTGCGCTTCCGACCGCATCTCAAAACCGCCAAGAGCACCGACATCGCGCACCTCGTCGCCCCGCCGCCCGAAGGCGCGATCACCGTCTCGACGCTGCGCGAAGCCGAATACTTCGCCTACCACGGTTGGCGCGATATCTTCTACGCCGTCGGACTCGGCCCCGGAAAACTGCCGCGCGCCGCTGCGCTCGCTCGCGCCGGCGTGAACCTCGCCGTCCTCGTCGACCACGTCGCCACCGCGCGCGCCCTGCGTGCGTGCGCCCGCACCGAACAGGTGCGTTTCCGCGCGCTGATCGAAATCGACAGCGGCGATCGCCGCGGCGGACTGCCGCCGGACAGCAGCGAACTGGTCCACGTCGCCCAGGAACTCGGGCCGCTGTTCGCCGGCGTCGCGACGCACGGCGGTTTTTCCTACGACGCACGCGATGCGGCCGGCTTCGCCCGCGCCGCCGCGCAGGAAGCCGATGCGCTCCGCGCCGCGGCCGCGCGGTTGGATGCCGCGGGTTTCCCCAGCGCCGTGCTCAGCCTCGGCTCGAGCCCGAGCGCAGTCGGCGCCGCGGATCTCGCCGGCATCACCGAACTGCGCGCGGGCGTCTACATGTTCTGGGACTGCTACCAAGCCGGCATCGGCGCGTGCCGCTACGACGACATCGCGCTCAGCGTGCTGACCGAAGTGATCGGCCGTCCCGCACATCGGCCGAACGAATTCCTGATCGACGCCGGCTCATTCGCACTCTCGAAGGACACCGCCACCACTGCGCTGCCGCCGGAGAAAAATGCCGGCTACGGTTTCGTGTGCGACCTCGACGGCCAACTGCTGCCCGGCCTGCGCGTGATGCGCACGTGGCAAGAGCACGGCCTCGTCGTCAGCGATCACCCGCTCGCGCCGGATACATTTCCGATCGGCACGCGCCTGCGCATTCTCCCCAACCACGCGTGCCCGACCGCCGCCGCGCACGACCGCTACTTCGTCGTGAACGGCAGCCGAGACCTCGTCGCCGAGTGGCCGCGCGTGAACGGCTGGTGAGCCGCGCACGCGCTGTTTCTTCCTAAGAACGCGCCCGTTCGCGCGTTCTCCTCATCCACGCACCTCACGCCATGCAATGGAGCCAGCTCAAACACCGGATCGAAGAACAGTTCGCCCCCGCACTCGGCGGACGACTGCAAATCCACTACACGGTCTATCGTAATCTCACCGAAGGTGACGGCCGCGCCTGGCTGACGTGGGACAAGGAGGAACTCTTCAGTCGCGCGGACATGCCCTCGCGGGAGAAACTCGACGCGCCGTTCGCGCCCGATGCCGAGTTCTACGACAGCGCCCGCGACCTGCTCGGCGCGCTGCACGATTATTTGCGCACGCCGTTCGCCGAACTACTCGGCTCGCCCGAACCGCTCGTGCGTGCCCTCGCACTCGCGGACCGCCGGCTCGGCCGTCGACGCTTTGAAAAGCTCACATCGACGGACGTAGCGCATCCTCTCGCACAGCGCGCCTACGCGCTCCGCGCGGCGGCCGAAAATTGGCCGAGACTGGCGTGACGCGTCTCGCGGGACGCGTTTTAGGTTTGCGTCATACCCAAAAACGCAGCGTTGACGCGCCGTCTCCTACCGGTAGTGGTGGTGGACCTTAAATGATGCAGTTCGTCAAAGTTTCGCTGAATCTTACGCCGTGGTATGCCACGTCGAAAGCTATTGCGCGAACACTCACGGGCGTCCTGTAAAAGCTATTTAGTCCAAAACCTAAATCCCCTTTCCAAATCACAGGCCGCCCAACCCAGGGCGGCCTTTTTGTTTTTCTCCCATGAACACCGCCACCGCTCCCGTCGTTACCCTGAACGCCGAAGCCCAGACATCCGCCCCGCGCGTGCATTCGGGCTTTCCCCGCCTCTCGACTCGCCCGCAGGCGAATTCGGGCGGGCCGAATCATCACCTCTTCAACAACAACGGGACGTGGTTCATTCATTACACGCTGTTTCCGGACCCGTTCACCAAACAGCGCATCCGCGCCTCGCTGAAGACGAACAACCTCCACGAGGCCCGACAACGTCGCGACGCGTTCTTCGCCCAATTACCGGGCGGCGACGTGATCTTGCGGATGTTCAGCGGCGCCTCGGCGGCCGCCTGAGTTTAGCCATAGGATGCCCCGCCGCGCGTTCGGTGCAGGACGCGCGGCGCGGGCAAGTAGGGCCGGTTTCCAACCGGCCCACGCCGACTCACGCTCGCGGACCACACCCGCGAAACACATCAAACTGAGCCGGTCACAGACCGGCCCTACGCCGCCGCAATTGTTTCGCCCGGTCCGCCCACTCAAGGATTTTCCTGCACCAACGGCGCCGGCTTCGGATACGTGCGCTTCAACAACGCCTCCGGCATCGGCACGATGCAGATATTCATCGAACGCCCGTCCTCGGAAAGCATGGCAGACTGGATCTGAATGCGCGTCCCGTCCGGGCTGAACGTCGGATGCACGTGATCGGCCGCCGTGGCCTTGTGGCCGGCAGTCAGCAAAATCATCTCATCGTTCGTGCGATCGATCAGATAAAGGTTACGTCCAAAATCGTCGCCGACCGCCCAACGCCCATCGGGCGAACCGTGCACGTGCCAGAGACCGCTGCCGCGCTTGGTCTGACCGGCGATGCGCATTTCGCGCGTGCGCAGATTCATGATGCCGAGACCAGTCGGATGCTCGCGCGTGCCGCTCGGCCCCCAGGCGTCATTCGTGCCGGGCTGGCGGTGGCCCATGATGGCGAAGGCCACTTCGTCCTTCGTGATCACCGCTTCGTGCGTCACCCAATCCCACGGCGCCTCGGGAAACAGCGGGCGCAAGCCCGTGCCGTCGGCGCGGACGGTCCACGTGCGCTGCGGCGATTTGCCGCCGGTTTCCCAACAGAAAACAATTTCGCCGGGAACCCACGGATTCGTCTGCACGTGCCCAATCTGGAACGGCACCGCGACGATGAAGCGGAGCACGCCCGTCTTCAGGTTCATCTCCCCCAACCCCGTCGGACCTGCGCCCATGTTGCGCGGACCGAAGTTCGCCTCGATCTTCGTGCCAGCCGGCAAATGTTTCGCCGCTTCCTCCTTCGCCACACGGAAGTAAGCCACTTGCTCGTCGGCATCGATCGCGAGATCGCCGCCCGCGCCCCACTCGAGAGGAATCGTGCCACACACGCGTTCGTAGTCCGCCGCCTTCGTCACGCGGCCGGCCGCGCTGTCGGCGAAGAGTTTTTCCAAGTCGACCTCGATGAGTTGCGACGGACGCATCGGCCCGCGCGGGCCAGGACGCGGTTCGCCTTCCGCGCGCTTTGCCGGCGGTGGCGGCACGCCGCCCTCGGGGCGGAAAAAATACATCTTCATCGCATGCTGCGCGAGGCAGAGCATGCCGATGTAGCCGCCTTCGGTGACCTGCACCATGTCACCGGTTTCCTCATTCACCGCGATCGCTTCGCCGCGCACGCGATTCGAACGAAAGACGAGCCACTTGCTGTCCGCAGTCCACTGCCGGTGGGTCGGATAAATCTTCGAATCGCCCGCCGGCGTGCTGGTCAGAAACGTGAGCGGCACGCCCGTGACCGGATCGATCACGACCTTTTTCTCGGAAGGGAAACGATCGCCGATTTTTGCCGAGGCGAGGCAGGGCATGAGCAACAACGCAGCCACACTGGCAGCCGACAACAGAGCGCGAGTCTTCATGGGGTTGAGAGGGGTTGCGGAGCAGTGTTCGCACGCTGCCGGCATTCGCCACCGCAAAACGGCACACGCGAACTGTCCGCCGCATGAATTTTTCCTGCACGCTCGGCGCGCCGCAGCTTACTTTCTCCGTCGCACTTCCACCTCCGGCAGAAATGCCGTGAGCAGGCCGATCAACGGAAACCACGCCGCGAGGTCGAATACCGTGGCAATGCTCGTGTGATCCGCGAGGTGCCCGAGTAACGCCGAGCCGAGGCCCGCGGCGCCGAACGCGAGGCCAAAGAACAGACCCGCGACCAAGCCCACATTGCCCGGCACGAGTTCTTGCGCGTAAACGAGAATCGCCGAGAACGCCGACGCGAGGATCAGGCCGATGAACACGCTCAGCGCGATCGTCCCCGCCAGTCCGACGTGCGGCAGCGCGAGCGAGAACGGCGCCACGCCGAGAATCGAGATCCAGATCACGCGTTTGCGACCGATGCGATCACCGACCGGTCCGCCAATGATCGTGCCCGCCGCAACAGCGAACAGGAACACGAACAGGTAAACCTGCGACGCCTGCACCGAGACGCCGAATTTGCCGATGAGGTAGAACGTGTAGTAGTTCGTCAGGCTGATCAGATAGAAATATTTCGAGAAGATCAGCGCGACGAGCACCGCGAGCGCCCAAACCACTTTGCCGCGGCTCAATTTCACCGGCACGAAATCCCCGTGCGCCACCGGCCGCGGCTTCAAACGATGCATGTTGGCCTGATACCAGGCGCCAATCCGCGTCAGCAGCATGATGCCGCCGAGCGCGAGCAACGTGAGCCACAGCACATGCGCCTGCCCGCGCGGAATGATGATCGCCGCCGCCAGCAGCGGCCCGAGCGACGTGCCGAAATTGCCGCCGACCTGGAAAAGCGACTGCGCGAAACCATGCCGCCCGCCCGACGCCATCCGCGCCACGCGCGACGCCTCCGGGTGAAACACGGCCGAGCCGATGCCCATCAGACCCGCAGCCAAAACCAGGAGCGGGAACGTGTGCGCCTGCGAAAGCAGCGCCATGCCACCCAGCGTGAACCCCATGCCGACCGGCAGCGAATACGGCTTCGGCCGCCGATCCGTGTAGTAGCCGACGATCGGCTGCAGCAGCGACCCGGTCAGCTGGTAGGTCAGTGTGATCAAACCGATTTGCGTGAACGTCAGGTGATGCGAGCCCTTCAGCAGCGGGTAAAGCGCTGGCAGCATCGCTTGAAACGTGTCGTTCAGCAGATGCGCCAGGCTCAGCGCGAACAGGATATTCATCACCGTTTCGTGAGCGGCAGATCGGTCAGGCACGTCGTGAGCAACGTGCGTCGGGCGTGGACTCATGCGCCGACCACTAGCCGCGAGCCGCGTTCGCGAGTCAAGAAACGCGCCTGTTCTAGCAGCAGCCCTCCGCGCCGCATTAGCGCGAACGCCGCGCTCCGTCCTCGGTCCTCCGTCCTCCGGAAAAATGCTCGGGGTGGGACTCGAACCCACACGACTTGCGTCACGGGCTTCTAAGACCCGCATGTCTGCCATTCCATCACCCGAGCGCAGCCAATTTTCGATTTTGGATTTCGGATTTTGGATTAGGGAACGCAAGAGCCGTTTCTTCGCGAGACCTAACATCCCGCACGCCCTGGGTGCTGGGCGCCCCTCTCTCGAGTCCCGCACGTCGCATCCGACGAAACCGTCGCGCTCGGCAACTACTCGCCGAACAGCTTCTGGAGCGCGGCCTCGAGCTTCGGCCCGTGCGTATCGGTCGTGATCAGCCGGCCGTCGCGGTCGAGCAGGAAGGTCGCCGGGATGCTGCGGATGTTGTATTTCTTACCAAAGGGATTGGAGCCGCCCGCCTCGTTGAACCAGTGCGGCCAGGTGAGCTGCTCGTCCGCCACGAACTTCTCCAGCTTGGTGCGATCACCGAGTCGGTCGAACGAAATGCCGACGACCGCAAAACCCTTGTCGCCCCACTTCGCGAGCGCGGCCTTCACGTTCGGCAGTTCCTTGATGCAGGGCACGCACCACGTCGCCCAGCAATCGATGAGCACGACCTTGCCGCGCAGCTGCGCGAGGTCGAAGGGCTTGCCATCGAGCGCCGTGAATTTCAGTTCCATCGGCTCGCGCTTCAACGCCTGCACGGCGAGCTGGCCCCGGCCGAGATTGGCGAGATCGGACACCTCACTGCGAGCGAGCTCCTGCAGGCGCGGCTCGAGCGCGGCGGGATCGAAACGCTCGAGCAGCTCGACATACATCTGCTCGGTGAAAAGCCGGTGCGGCGCCGTCGGCGCGCGGGCCGCGACGAGGTCGAGCCGTTCCCGCAAGGCGCGCAAGTCGGGCCGGCCCGTCGCGTCCATCGCGATCGCCTGGTCGTTCTTGGCGGCCACCCAGTGCAGACCGGCCCACACGTGGTCCGGCCAGGTGTCTTTCTCCAGTGTTTCCGCGAGCACTTTCTTCAAGTGCTGCTGCCAGCCCGCACGCAGTTCGGCCGAGTGGTCGCCCTTCAACCAATCACCGAAGCTGGCGAGGTTGAAAAGAATCCCACCGACGCGTCGCTCGTTCGGGAAGCGCTGGAAAAACTCCAGCGCCTTGCCCGAGACGAGCTCGTAGTGGACACTCTGCGCGCCTGCGCCGCGATCCCCCATGCCTTCGATGTGCTGACGCCAGACTTCCGTCGCGACGGGATCGACCGCCGGCGGCGGCGCTTTGTCTTGCGCGAACAGCGCGGCAACGGAAGAGAACGCGAGGACAGCGAGGAGTTTTTTCATGGGGGAGCGCGTAAGGGATCAGAGGCTCTTCTTCACCTGCAGATAAACGTAACGCTGGCGCGGATTCTCGTAGCGGCTGTAGAAGCCGTAACGGTCGGTGCGGTAAGCCGGCTCGCGGTTGAGGATGTTTTCACAGCCCAACGTCCACTGCGTGCCGTTGAACCAGCCCTGCCAGCCCGTGCGGCGACCGAGCGGGATGCGATAGCTGACCTGCAAGTCGAAGAGCGTCGCAGACGGAATGCGCGCGCCGTCGTAGCCGGTCGCGGTCGGGATCGCCGGCGACGGCAAGGTCGTGTCGGCGGCGTAGTCGTCGATGAAGCGCGCCGTGAGGCCGGCGGTCCAGACATCGCGTTCCCAGAAAACGGACGAGTAACCGCGCCACTTGAGCGGATTCCCGGAACTGCCGACGCGCTCGGTGATGGGATTCACCGGCAGCACCTGATCGCGGAAGGAATTCGTCCAGCTCGCCGAGGTGAGCAGCGTGAGCTTGCCGACGGATGCCACGTCGAAGGTGTAGCGGACGCGCAGGTCGACGCCGTCGGTCTGGGTGAAGCCGACGTTGATCGGGCGCCAGTCGATGAGCGTGACGGCGCCGAGCCAGCCGTTGGCGATGTCGGTCGGCGTCGGGGCGGCGCGCACGACGCGGCCCGGATACGACGCGGGATCGGCAACGACGAACGACGGCCCGTTGATGACGCGAATCGCGTCCTTCTTCTCGATGCGCCAATAGTCGGCCGTGAGCGTGAGGCCCGGCGCGAAACGCGGCGTGAGCACGACGCCGTAGTTCCACGACGTCGAGGTCTCGGGCTTCAGCTCCGGATTGCCGCCGGAGATTTCGGTGCGCTGCGGAATGTTCGTGTTGCCGCGGAACGGATCCGTGCCGGGCGTGACGGCGTTCTCCGTCGTGCGCGAACCTTCGTAGTTCGATTGGTCCGGCGGGAAGAAACCTTCGGCGTAGCTGACGCGCACCGCCACCGACGGATTCACCTGCACGCGCACGCCGGCGGTCGGCGTGGTCTTGCTGGTGGAATCGTCCGTGCCTTCCCAGCGTGCGGCGAGGTTCAGGTCGATCGCGTCGACCGGGATCGGACGCCACCCTTGGCCGACGAGCGGAGCCACCACTTCGACGAACGCGGATTCCGTGCGCCGCGCGTTTGTTGTGTAGCTGGCGACGCCCTGCACGCCGCCGATGTTCGCCAAGTATTCGGGCGCGGTGAGAACCTGCTGCTTGGTCTTGTATTGCGCCCAGATCACCTCGGCACCGGGTGACACGCGCAGCGGACCGGCCGGCAACCGAAACACGTCGCCGACGAGGCGGAAGTTCACCTGCGCCAGATTGCTGGTGAAGGAGAAGTCGCGCATGTAGCCGATGAAGGGCGCCATGGCGTCCGTCGCGGGATTCGCGACGTGGTCGGCGAGCGGATTGTAGATCGCGCGACGTTGCGCCTGCGTCAGACCGATGGTCGACGTGCTGTTGATGAAGTTGACGAGATTCTGGGTCGGGTTCGTGCCCTTCGAGTGGCTGCGGCCCCACTCGCCGGTGCCGTCGAGCGACCAATCCCAGCTCGTGCCGAACTTGCCCTTGAAACCCAACACGCCACGCACGCCGCGACGATCCTGGAAGAGGTCGGGGTCGGGCAGATCGACCGGATCGAGAACGATGCTGATGGGCACGCCGACGAAGCCGGGCGTCACGCCCGCGCGGAACGGATTGAGCGGATCGGTCGCGCTCAGGTTGAGCGTCGGCGTGATCTGCGGAAAACTGTAAGCCGACCGCGAATAGCTGAGGCCGAACTCCGAATAGAGCTCGAGCTTGTCCGGCACGAAGGTGTGCTCGAGCGTCGCATTGAGCGAGTAACGATCCTCCGGTCGATACAACATGGAACGACCAAAGCGGCCGCCGAGATTCGCACGATTGGCCGTGGCGGTGAAGCTGCCCGGCGTGAGCGCACTCGCCTGCGCCGCCGTGAGACCTTGCGGAAGGGCAGCAAAGCGCGCCGTCGTCGCGCCCGGAATCCCGAGTGAGCCGCTGGGCGAGTTGATGATGATCGTGCCGGGATTCGAGGCGAACGCGGGGACGATGTATTGCTCGTAGATGGGCCGGCCGCTCACGAGCACTCCGGACTCGGGCGGATAGCGGTCCAGCGCACGCTGCAGATAATCGCGGTCGTCGAGGTAGAGCGGATCGCGATGAAAGTAGTCGAGCGTGTAGGACAGGCGCGTGCGCTCCTCATTAAAGGAGCGCCCTTCGAAATACGTGAGGCGATACTCCGTCGCCCCGCCATCGGTGCTGGTGCCGGCATACGCCGTGAGATCGCGGCCGGCGTAGTCCTTGCGCAAAATGATGTTGATCACGCCGCCAATCGCGCCGCCGCCATAGATCGCCGAAGCCGACGACGGGAGGATCTCGATACGCTCGATCGCCGCGACCGGAATACGGCTGAGGTCCGCGCCGGCGGAAAGATTGCCGCGCTGCAGGCGGCGGCCATTGATCAGGATCGATGTCTGCAGCGAGGAGAACCCGCGCAGCTTCACCTCGGAGTTTTGATACGTCATGCCGCCCGGACTCTGCGGATTGGTCACCTGGAGCTGGAGCGCGTTGATGCCGTAGTCGCTCGTCTGTGGCACGAAGCGGAGCAATTCCTCCATGCTCGTCGCGCCCAGGCGCTCGATCTCGATGCGGTTGATGACGTCGTAGTGGTAAACACCGGTCTCGTTCGTGGCGAAAATGGTCTGGTTCACCGGCCCATCGATGCGCGAGGCGGAGACCTCGAGTGTCTGGAGCCGCACCGCGCCGTCATCGGTGCGCTGCACCTTCGGGTTCGTCTCGGGCTTCAAGCCGCGGCGCACCGTGAACGCCCCCGTGCGCGCATCGCGCACGGCCTCGAGGCCCGTGCCCGCGAGCATTTGTTCGAGCGCGGCAGCGGTATCGAGTTCGCCGGCAACGGCGTTCGTCCGCACTCCGCGCACGACGTCGCTCGGGAACAACACCTGCTGGCCGGCCTGCTCGGAGAAGCGCTTCAACGCGCGTTCCGCGTCATCGACCGGCAGGTCGAAACGCCGCGGCGCATCCGCGGCGAAGACAGCGCTGGCCAAGGCACCAGCAAAGAGGAAGGAAGCGAGCAGGCGCAAAGCCTGTCGCGAGAGTCGCGAGGTGACGCGGTTCATTCGTGTGTTAGGTCAGTGAGAGGTGACGCGCCTCGCATGACCGAGGCGCACCAACCGAAACGACGCACGAGCCCGCCAAATCTGTTACAAGATTTTTTGCGTCGTCCCGCTTCGCGTCCGGCTACGGCTCGCGACGCAGCACGATTTCGTGATCGCCGCGGCGGTCCGCGTGCACGCCGAGCACTTGCAGCTGACGCACAAACGCATCGACGTCGTTCGCCGCCACCAAGCCGCTCACTCGCAACTCCGCGACGCCTGGATCGTCGATGACGAGCTGAGTCTGGTTGCGATGATTCAACCGCATCACCGCGTCCGCCACGCGCGTGTTCGAAAAGTCCAACCACGCCCGGCGCCAGGCGAGCTTGCGCTCGATCTCGTCGCGGCCGACGGAGGCCACCTGCGGCGCATCCACCCCGGCGCGCAAGCGCACGAGCACCCGGCTGCCGGCCGGCACCACTGGCACACCGCCCGCGCGCGCGAGCGTGTCGGCGGTGTTTTCCGACCCTTCCGGGCGCGCAACGGTCACGCGGCCCTCGGTCACGAGGACTTCGACCTCGGCCGGATCGAGGCGGACGGCGAACGCCGTGCCGACCGCGCGCACCTCCACGCCGCTGGCTTCGACGACGAACGGTCGCCGGGGATTCCTCGCGACTTCAAAATGCGCTTCACCGCGCAGCAACTGCACGCGGCGCCAGTCAGCCGTGAAACTGACCGCGATCTCCGCATCGGCTTTCAGCTCCACGACGGTGCCGTCTTCGAGCGTGCGCGTGCGCGTCGAGGAATCCGCGGCCGCGGCTCGCGCGGTCGCAGCGGCGACGACGGGCGCGGCTTGAGGACCGGGCACAGGAGCGCGAGAGGATTGAAACCACAAGCCGGCGACAGTCACGAGCATCACCGCCGCTCCGGCACCGACCAATCGGCGCTGCGTCCGACGCCGCGCGCGGACCGTCAACTCGCGTTCCGCCGCTCCGGCCGAGCCGTGGCTACGCGGTTGGTCGAGAATTCCCCACGCCGCACTCATACGCTCCCAGGCGGCGCGATGCGCTTCGTCCGCCGCGAGCCAGCGTTGCAGCTCCGCTTCCTCCGCCGCGCTGAGGCCGGCATCGGCGCGCGCAACCCACTCGGACGCCGCGCGGCGCACGGCTTCGGACTCGGCGGAAGCTTGGCGTTGGTTTTTCATCGGCTCACGCCGCGGCGACGCAGGTAATCCTCGCATTTGCGCACGCCGCGCGCCACTTGGACCTGCACGGTCTGCTCGGACAAGCCGAGTTGGGTAGCGATCTCTTTTTGCGGCAGACCGCGGAGTTTGCGAAGGATGACGATTTCACGACAACGCGCCGGCAGCGCGTCGATGGCGGCGAGCAACAGCGCGGTCTCTTCGCGCTGGCCCGCCGTCTCGGCCACACCGGGCCTATGATCTACGACGGACAAGTCCGCCACATCTGTTACGCCGTCGACGGGCGACGCCTTTTCGTGCCGCAGCCAATCGAGCGCCAGATGCCGCGCCACCCGGAAAAGAAACGCCCGCGCCGAACGGATCGGCTCCGCCGGTCGCGCCCGCCAGACACGGAGGTAGGACTCCTGCACGACATCGTCGACGTCGCGCACCGCGGGAAACGCCCCGCGCAAATACGACCGCAGCGAGGAATCGTGCGCATGCACTTCCTCGACGAACCAACGGGATCTTTCGACTTCCGGTTCGCTCACGTGGACAGGTGACGCGCGGTTGATGAGGATGCCGCGCGAGCCTGACAAGCTTCATCAATGTCACGCGCGAAGGAGGCGCACACCGCGCCGGGCAGCGCGCCGCCGGGCGCAATCGCGCGCGCGCCTTGCGAAATTCACCTCACGGCAACGCCGAGCCGCTCGCCCATCTTCGCGTAAACTTCGAGCTGGTTGGCGCTCTGCTCCACGAGATCGCGGTCAAACGCAATGCGCCCGCGCTGGAAAATCGTGACCACACACGAGCCACCAAAACGGAACAATCCCTTTTCGTCTCCCTTCGCGACCGCGCGGCCCGGCACGTAGGATTGGAAAATCGTCCCCACCATCGTGGCGCCGATCTCGCACACGGCGACGCGGCCGAACGCCGGGGAGTCGACGAGCGTGATCATGCGCTTGTTTTCCCAAAGGTAGCCGAGATTGCGGCGCAGCGCGATCGGCGACACCGAGTAAAGCCAGCCGTTGATCAGCCGCGCCTCACCCGGTGTGCCGCTGATCGGAAAATGGAACCGATGATAGTCCACCGGACACAGCCGCGAGATCAGCAGCGAGCCGCCGGCAAATTGCTTCGTCAACTCGCGCTCCGCCTCCGGCAGGTGCGCCTCGCCCAAAAACGACGCCAAGTCGAACCGTTGCCCCTTCGCGTAGAAACCAGCCGCCGCGTCGACGCTCGGAAACGCCAGATGACGCCCGTCCGCCGGCAGCACCGCGACCGCTTCGTCGCCCGCCGCCGCGATTGGCCGCGCGCCTTCCTTGAGCGCACGGTAGAAAAATTCGTTGAACGACTTGAAGACGAACGGGCTCTTGGCGAACTCGTCCACATCGAGGCCGTATTGGATGATGAACGGCAGGATGCGGCGCGTGGAATCCGCCATCGACATCCGCCACCCATAGTAGCGCGAGAGCCACGCGCGCTTCACCAGCAACTCGAGCGACAGCCGGCCCGCGGTGCCGCCGTAGGTCCAGCGCAGCCACTTCTCGCCATAAACGGTCTCGGTCTCGACGACGCGTTTCGCGCGGTGGAAATAGCGGATGGGTTCCTCGGACATCGACGGCATGGGCCGTTAAGCTCGCTTAAAGAACCGGCCACAAAAAGCGCAAAATGCATCCAATCCTCCCTAAACCTTTTTTCGCTTCCTGCGCTTTTATGGCCCCTCCCGCTCGAATTCAGGTTGCGAACGGCCCGCGGCTCGCCGGAATTTCCGGCCATGAGTCTCTGCCCTTGTGGTTCCGGTCTGAACTTCGATGCCTGCTGCGGTCCGATCATCGCTGGCGCGCCTGCGCCCACCGCGGAAGCGCTGATGCGCTCGCGCTACACCGCGCATGTGAAGCACGACCTCGCCCACCTCGAGCGCTCGCTCAGCGCCGACCAGCGCAAGACCTTCGACGCTGACGCCGCGAAAAAGTGGTCCGAGCAATCCGAGTGGCTCGGCCTCACCATCTCCCGCACCGAGCAGGGCGGCGCGGACGACACGATCGGCGCCGTCGAGTTCACCGCGAAGTTCAAGATGGACGGCCAGGAGCACGAGCATTTCGAGATCGCACTCTTCGGTCGCGAAGACGGTCGCTGGGTCTACACCGGCCAGGTCAACGGTCCCGGCACCACTTACCGCCGCGAGCAGCCGAAAGTCGGCCGCAACGACCCGTGCCCATGTGGCAGCGGCAAGAAATACAAGAAGTGCTGCGGCACCGCCGCCTGATTTTGCACTGACGCGCCGAAGCCGCTCTGCTGGGCTGGCGGCATGGATACCTCGTTCGCCCGCTCGTGGTTGCGTGGAGAGGGCGCCGCCACGCTCGTCGCCGCGGCCCTGCTTTACGGTCATTTTCATCTGCCGTGGCTCTGGTTTGGCGTCTTGTTCCTCGCCCCCGACCTCGCGCTGTTAGCCTACGTTGCCGGCGCGCGCTTCGGCGCCTGGTGCTACAACGCCGCGCATTCCTACCTGTTGCCGAGCGCCATGCTCACGCTGGGCCTCCTCTTGCCCGGCGGAACGATCGCGCGCGACTTGGTCGGCTTGGCGCTCATCTGGTGCGCGCACATCAGCTTCGATCGCGCACTCGGCTACGGACTGAAGTCCGTCGAAGGATTCCGATTCACGCACCTCGGTCGGATCGGCCGGGAGCGTTGAGCGTCACGCGGCGCCCACACGCACCGCGCTGCGACTGCGGAGCCGCAGCGCCTCGTAGATCGGCGTGTTGCCCAACACCTCGGCCACGCCGTAAGCCGTGAGGCAAGCGACGAGCAACGGCAGCATGAAACCATAGACGCCGGTCAGTTCGATCATCAGCACGATGCCGGTCAGCGGCGCGCGCACGATCGCCGTGAACGTCGCCCCCATCCCGAGCACGCAATACACCGCCGGCGTGAGCCCCGCCGCCCCATGCGGGACGACCGCATGCACGCCGGCGCCGAACAGCAGCCCGCCGAGCGCTCCCAACCCGAGCAAGGGCGCAAAAATGCCGCCCGCGGCACCCGAGCTGTAACTGACCATCGTCAGGCAGAAGCGCGCGATGATGAACAACGGCAGCACTCCCAGCGCGATCTGTCCCGCCAACGCCGCCTGCACCAGCGATCCACCCGACCCTGCGAGGCTCGGCACCAGCCACGCCGTCAGCCCGACAATCGCGCCGACCGCGCCCCCGAGCATCCATCCCGGCCACCGCACCGCGCGATCGCGGAAATCGAGCGTCAGCAGCAACGCGCGATTGAAAAACACGCCGAACGCCCCCGCCAGCACGCCAAGCAACGCCGCCCACGGCACCGTCGCGACGCCCGGCGCAATCAATCCGCTCAAGTGAAACACCGGTAGTTCGCTCGTCAGCAGACGCGCCACCACGTCACCCGAAACGGACGCGAGAAACGCCGCCACGAACATCACTGGCGTAAAATTGCCGTGCAGTTCCTCCAACACAAACACCACGCCCGACAGTGGCGCGTTGAACGCGGCCCCCAGACCGGCTCCTGCGCCCGCGCTCATCAGGGCCCGCCGCTCGCCTTCGCCCTGCCGCACTTTGAACCACTCCGACACCGCGTGACCGATGCCGCTGCCCATCTGCACCGTGGGGCCCTCCCGGCCGAGCGCGAAACCTCCCGCCGTGGTGAGCAGCCCGCCGAAAAATTTCACCGGCAACAAGCGCCGCCACTCCGGCTCGGATTCGCGCAACAGAATCGACTTCAACTGCGGGATGCCGCTGCCCGACGCGTGCGGCGCAAACCGACGCACCAGCCACACGCCGAGCGCTCCCGTCGCGACCCCGATCGCGATTGCCACCGGCAGACCCCACTGCCCCGCGTGCACGATCGCCCAGTCGCGCCAACGCTCCCCGTGCTCGAGGGCGAGCCGGAACGCGGACGCAAGCACGCCGGCAAGCACGCCCACCACCACCGCCTTGCCCACGATGTGACGACGCTTCACTTCGCCGGCGCTCAAACCGGAACTGTCATCGGACAGGTTCTGCATGCCGCATTCCAGCGGATGCGGTCCCGAAGGTTCAAGGGATAACCCGGCTATGTCACCGCGAGCCGGACAACTTCCGATGCACGCACGCCGCATTCACGTGTTGGCCGGATCGCCGTTTGCGTCCGGCGCGGTTCGTGCCTAGCCTTCGCGCCATGGAAAATTTCGTCTTTCAGAATCCCACTCGCATTCTCTTCGGTCGTGGCCAGATCGCGTCGCTCGCTACCGAGTTGCCCGCCAACGCCCGCGTCCTCCTGCTCGCCGGCGGCGGCAGCATCAAGGAGAACGGTGTCTACGCGCAGGTCATGCAGGCACTCGGCGCCCGCGTCGTGAAGGAATTCTGGGGCGTCGAAGCCAATCCCGACTACGACACGCTGATGCGCGCCGTGGAGATCGTAAAGGCGGAGAAGCTCGACTGGATTCTGCCGGTTGGCGGTGGCTCCGTCGTGGACGGCGCGAAGTTCGTCGCGGCCGCCGCGCTCTACCCGCATGACCCGTGGACGATCCTGACGGAGCGCGCCGCCCGCGTCACCGCCGCGCTGCCCATCGGCGCCGTGCTCACGCTGCCGGCCACCGGTTCCGAGGCCAACGGCGCATCGGTCGTCTCGCGCCGCGCAATCAAGGAGAAGCTCGCGTTCATCTCGCCGCATGTTTTCCCGCGTTTCTCGGTGCTCGATCCGGAAACAACCTTCTCCTTGCCCGCACGCCAGGTGGCCAACGGCATCGGCGACGCCTTCTGCCACGTCATCGAGCAATACCTCACCTTCCCCGCGCACGCCGCCGTGCAGGATCGTTTTGCCGAAGGCATCATGCGCACGCTCGTCGAAATCGGTCCGAAGACGCTGGCCCACCCGACCGACTACGACACGCGCGCCAACTTTGTCTGGGCCGCCACGACCGCACTCAACGGCTGGATCTCCGTCGGCGTGCCGCAGGATTGGGCCACGCACGTCATCGGCCACGAGCTCACCGCCCTGCACGGCATCGACCACGCGCGCACCTTGGCGGTCGTGTTGCCCTCGCTGCTCAACGTCGAGCGCGAGTCCAAGCGCGCCAAGCTCCTCCAATACGCCGATCGCGTCTGGGATTTGCGCGACGGCAGTGACGAGGCGCGCATCGACGCCGCGATCGAGAAAACCCGCGCCTTCTACGAATCCCTCGGCATCAAGACGCGCCTCGCCGACTACAACGTGCCCGTCGCGACCGCCGCCGAAGTGGCTCGCCGCCTCGCGGCGCGCGGACTCACGAAATTCGGCGATCGCGGCTTGATTACGCCGGCGAAGGTCGAGCAGATCCTCCGCGCCGCAGCGTGAGGAATGTGGTGGGAGGGGCTTCACGCCCCGACGTTGCACGCATGCCTGCGGCGCGTCTCAAAAATGCCTTGTCATCGCGAGGCGCGTGAAGCGGGCCGTGGCGATTCAGCGAATTTCAGATGGATTGCCACGCACCGCCCACGGGCGGCTTCTCGCCATGATATTTTGAAGGCACGCCCTGGCATCGGGGCGCAAAACCCTCCCGGCCTTGACTGTCCATCCAGGCGCAGTTCATCGGTGCTTCGCCACGCACTCGGCGAGCGCGCGAGCGACATTCGCCACCGAAAACGGCTTCGGCACGAGTCGGACCACTTTCAATCTCTTCGCTTCCTGCTCCTCCGCTTCGGTGAAGAAGCCGCTCGCCACCAGCACCGGTTGCGCGGGCTGGAGCGCTTTGATGCGCGCGGTCAGCTGGAGCCCGTTCATGCCCGGCATGGTCATGTCGGTGAAAACCGCCGCAAATGCCGCGGGACGCGCGGAGAATTCCGTCCACGCCGTCTCGGCGCGTTCAAACGCACAGGGTCGATAGCCGAGTTGCAGGAGCATCTCGCGCGCGGTGCTCAGCACGGCGGAATCGTCGTCCACGAGCAGGATTTCCTGTCCGCGACCGCGGGGCAGCTCGAAGGGCGTCGCCGAACTGTCCTGGGTCTCGCCGGTGGCGGCAGGCAGATACACATGAAACAGCGTCCCGCGCCCCGGTTGGCTGTAGACCGTGACGGTGCCTCCATGCTGTTGCACGATGCCATGCACCACCGACAAACCGAGTCCCGTGCCTTCGCCCGGCGCCTTCGTGGTGAAAAACGGCTCGAAGATTCGCGCCTGCACGTCGGGCGCCATGCCAGGGCCATTGTCCTGAATCCCGATGCGCACATAGCGACCGGGCGCCAGTTCGGCGGGCCGCGGACCGTTGCGCGGGTTCATCTCGACCACCTCGACCGAGAAAATCACCTGCCCGCTCACTCCCCGCAGCGCCTGCACGGCGTTCGTGCCGATGTTCATGAACACTTGGTGCGCCTGCGCCGCGTCGGCGAGGATCGGCGGAATTTCTCCGTTGGCGCGCAGGTCGAACGTCACCGCGCCGCGGCCCATGACGCGGAGCAGCTCCGTGGTTTCCTGCAGCAGCGGCAGCACCGGCACCGCCTGCCGCGACGATTCCACGCGCCGCGAGAACGCCAGGATCTGTTGCACGAGCTGACGCGCGCGCCGGCCCGCACGCATCACGTGCTGCAACGACTCCGCTTCCGGCCGCTCCGGCGGGAGCGAGAGCAGGCACAGCTCCGTGTGACCGAGGATGGCGGTCAGGACATTGTTGAAGTCGTGCGCGATGCCGCCCGCGAGCGTGCCGATCGCCTCGAGTTTCTGCGCCTGCATCAGCCGTTGATCCTGCTGCTTCAACTGCTCGCGCGCGCGGACCGAT
Source organism: Verrucomicrobiota bacterium (assembly GCA_023432225.1). Lineage (GTDB taxonomy): Bacteria > Verrucomicrobiota > Verrucomicrobiia > Opitutales > Opitutaceae > Didemnitutus. The sequence continues at coordinate 53,837 of JAEYUW010000030.1, read as the reverse complement.
TCGGTGATGTCGCTCAGGGACATCAGCACCGCCTGGCCCAGCGGACCAACCGTGACCCGCCACCAGCCGCCCGCCGCCTTCTCGTATTCGAAACTCTGCGTCTGCGGCGACTGGACACCGGCCACGAAGCGCGTGAGCAAGCCCTTCTCCGCGCCGAGCAAGGCGGTGAGGCGCGCGCCCTCCGCCGGCGGCGTGGCGAAACCGAGCAGCCGCACGCCCGCCGCATTGATGCGCCGCACGCGGTAATCATCCGCCTCGTCGCGCTCGAGCACCAGCAGACCATCGTGCGCGCCATCGAACACGGCCCGGATCTCCTCCGATTGCCGCACGAGTCGAGCCTGCATGCGACGCAGCCGCCACATCGCCCACAAGGTCACCAACAGCGCCACGACGAGCCCGATGGCGACAGCCATCATGACTTCCAACGATGTGTAGCCCGCCGGCTCCAAGTGACCGAACCACTTTTGATAAATGCGATCAAATCGGCCGGTGCGCACGAGAATGGCCAGACCCTCGTTGATCTTCGCAAGCAACTCGCGATCGCCCGCCTGCACCGCATAGCAATAGCGCACCTCGTAGCCCGGCACGTCGCCCTCGACCACTTCGAGATTCTTGAGACCCAAATGATGGGCCATCGCGAGCCCGCTCAAGCGGCTCACCAGCGTCGCGTCCGCTTCGCCATGCGCCACCGCCAGCAGGCTTTTTTCCACCGAATCGACACTGTAGATCGCCTCGTCCAGCTGGGCGCGCCGCAGGACAATCTCCCCCAAACTGCCGCGATGCACCGCCACCCGGCGCCCCCGACAATCCTCCAGCGAACGGATGCTCTTTTCTCCCTCCCGCACGATCAGCGCACCGCTCAACGTCAGATAGGTCACGGAGAAATCGAAGCTGCGCTCGCGCTCCGGGAAGTGCGCGTAGGACTGCATGACGTCGAGTTCACGCGCACCAAACCTGGCGTGCACCTCCCGCGTCGGTCCAATCACGCGCTCGAAGCGAAGTCCCATCACGGTCTCGATCGCTTGCGTCAGCTCGACCGCGAAACCCTGCAGCGTGCCGTCCGGCGCGCGAAACGAAAACGGGTAATTGTCCTCCAGCATGCCGACTCGCTTCGGCATCGGTGCCGCCGCGATGTCCGCCCGGGCCAGACCCGACGCGCACAATAAAAGCACCACCCAGGCAATTCTCCGCACGAGATGCACGCCCGCAGAAAAGGGGAGCACGCCGGCGATTTCAATCCGGCACTTCCGCGCGCGCCACGCCGCGTGAGTCTAGGGGCACTTGCCGGCCGCGCCAAAAAGCGCCGTCGCCCCCGGCAGCATCTCGCCGCGCTCATCGAAAAGCGCGCACGTGCCGCCTTCCCACGCATAGCGCCCCGGAAGCTGAATCGACTCCGGATGCCAATACCACACGCCGCGACCAAGCCCGTGCGGGATCTCGCGCACGGCCTGCACGACGTCGCGCAAAAACTCCGCCTGCCCTGCCGGCGTGAGCGGCCAATCCATGTTAGCCTTCTCGGTCCACTTCTTCGCCGTCTTCCACGGATAACCGGCCTCCACGACCATGATCGGCTGGCGAAACTCCTCGGCCAGCGCCGCGAGCGTGCGCCGATAATTCGGCAACGCGCCGTGCCAGTCCGGATAATAGCTCAGGCCGATGATGTCGTAATCCAAGCCGGCCGCGCGCGCGTGCCGGAACCACCAGAGCGATTTCTCGAGATTCCCGCCGCTCTCGATGTGCAGGATGATTTTCGGCTGCCCTGCTCCGCGCGGCACCGCCTCGATGCCCGCTCGCAGCAATCGCGCGAGTCGCGCCCACGCCGCCGCGTCTTCCTCGGGCGGCGCGCCGAACTTCACCTGTCCATCCGGCCACAGCGTGCCGTTCGTGATCTCGTTGCCGATCTGCACGAACTCCGGCCGCAGCCCCTCGCGCTCAAACCGCGCCAGCACGTCGCGCGTGTAGGCGCCGACCGTCGCCACGAGTTCATCGAAGGGCAGTTTCTCCCACGCCGCCGGCTTGAATTGCTTCTGCGGATCCGCCCACGTGTCCGAATAGTGCAGGTCGAGCATGAACGCGGCCCCCGCCGCCTTCACGCGCCGCGCGAGCGCCACCGTGTAATCAAGCGAGTTGTCGACGATGCCCTCCGGTTTCGGATGCACGAAGAGCCGCAAGCGCACGCCGTTCATCCCTTCGGCGCGAAAGAGCGCGAGCGCATCGCCCGCGCGATCGTCCTTCGCGAACCTCGCCCCGCGCTGCTCGTAAATCGGCAGCGCCGACAAATCCGCCCCGACGTAGAACGGCTCACTTCCCCATCCCGCCGCTACGGCTCCGACCAGCATCGCCCACATGCCGCCAAACTTCCGATGGCTTTTCATGGCCTGAGATCGTAGCGACGCCTTTCGAGGGAGCAAACGTCCAGTCGGCTCGCGGCACGGCCAAGCGCACCGCCAATATTCCGCTTGCGGCATATTCCTATTTAGGTATGCGAATGCGGCATGGAGTTGATTCGAATCTACCAATGCCTCTGCGACCGCACGCGGCTGCGCCTCCTCCACCTGCTCGCCCAAGGTCCGCTCTGCGTCTGCCACTTCCAGTCGGTCCTGCGCGAACCGCAGGTGAAAATCTCCAAGCACCTCGCCTATCTGCGCGAGCGTGGCCTCGTGGAATCCGAGCGACGCGGCAACTGGGTCGTCTATTCTTTGCCGACTGAGCCGTCGCACGAACTCGCCGCCAATCTCGCCTGCCTGCAGGACTGTGCCGCCAACGAGACCGTTTTCCGCCAGGACCTCGCCCGCCTCAAGAAGCTCGCTCCCGAAGTGGAGCCCTGCGGCTGCTCCGACAAGTGACTCCCATGCCCGACTCCAAACCGACCGTTCTCATTCTCTGCACCGGCAACTCCTGCCGCAGCCATCTCGCCGAAGGCATCCTGCGCGCCGTGGCGGGCGACATCCTCGACGTCGTCAGCGCCGGCTCGAAACCCGCGGGCTACGTGCATCCGCTCGCGATTCGTGTGATGCAGGAAATCCAGATCGATATTTCCGGCCACACCTCGAAGCCCATGACCGATTTCATGGCGCGCCCGGTGGAGACCGTGGTCACCGTTTGCGGCCACGCCGATCAGGCCTGCCCCGTGTTTCCCGGCCAAGTGAATCGCCACCACTGGCCGTTCGAAGATCCCGCGCACGCCGAAGGCACCGAGGAGGAGAAGCTCGCCGTTTTCCGCCGCGTGCGAAACGAGATTCGCCGCACGTTCACCGCCTACGCCGAGGGCCGGCGCGACCAACTGAAAGCCCGGCGCTCTTAACCTGCATGTTTCACCTCGAACGCGTGCGTGGCTACCTCGACACACCCCGCGCTGGCCGGAACCTCTCTCCAGAGGGAATCAACGCCGCGAAATATCCCCTCTTGAGAGGGGTGGCGCGGAGCGCCGGGGTGTGTCGGCAGGGTAGAGAGCGCGCGAAATGAGCGAGTCAACTCGCTCGCTCCTCCCTTCTCCATCGCGACTCCCATGTCCGAATCCGTCGTCAAAAACCTCTCCTTCCTCGACCGCTACCTCACGGTCTGGATCTTCGCCGCGATGGGCCTCGGTGTCGCCCTCGGACACTTCGTCCTGACCGATCCCGAGGCGTTCTTCGCGCCGCTCACCGTCGGCACGACCAACCTGCCCATCGCCATCGGCCTCATCCTGATGATGTATCCGCCGCTCGCGAAGGTGCGCTATGGACAGCTGCCGAAAGTGTTTTCGAATCCCCGCATCCTGACGCTCTCGCTGATCCAGAACTGGATCGTCGGCCCCGTGCTCATGTTCCTCCTCGCGGTCCTGCTGTTGCGCGATCACCCGGACTACATGGTTGGCCTGATCCTGGTCGGCATCGCGCGCTGCATCGCGATGGTGCTCGTCTGGAACGAGCTCGCCCACGGCAGCCGCGAATTCGCCGCCGGTCTCGTGGCGCTCAACAGCGTCGCGCAAATCCTCTTCTACAGCGTCTACGCCTGGCTGTTCATCACCGTGCTGCCACCTTGGTTCGGCCTCCAAGGCACCATCGTGCACGTCGCGATGAGCGATATTTTCTGGAGCGTGATGATCTACCTCGGCATCCCGTTCGCCGCGGGCGTCCTCAGCCGCGCCATCTTCATCCCGCTCAAGGGCGAGGCATGGTATGAAACGAAGTTCATCCCGCGCATCTCGCCGCTCACGCTCGGCGCGCTGCTGTTCACCATTGTCGTCATGTTCGCGTTCAAGGGCGACGCGATCGTCCGCTTGCCGATCGACGTGCTGCGCATCGCGCTGCCGCTGGGCCTCTACTTTGTCGCGATGTTCTTCGTCAGCTTTGTCATGGCGCAGCGTCTCGGCGCGGATTACCCGCGGTCCGCCTCGCTCGCGTTCACCTCGGCGGGCAACAACTTCGAGTTGGCCATCGCCGTCGCAATCGCCGTCTTCGGCCTGAAGTCCGGCGTGGCGTTCGCCGCCGTGGTCGGCCCCTTGATCGAAGTCCCCGCGCTCATCGGCCTCGTGCACGTCGCGTTCTGGTTCAAACGGCGCTTCTATTCCGGCGCCGCGTCCTAGCGCGCTCGGCCGCGGCGCGAAAAATTTCCACCGAAATCCTGCGTCCAAATCCCGATCGCTTCGTCTGTAGGGGCGTATGAACGAAACACTGCCAGACTCCGAAACCCTCCGTGAGGAAGTTCGCCGCCGTTACAGCGCGATCGCCAGCCAAACGGGAACCGACACCGCCGCCAGCTCCGCCTGCTGCTCGCCGAGCGCCCCGAGCGCTTGCTGCGACCACGACGCGCAAGCCAGGACGCTCGGCTACTCGAGCGAAGACCTCGCCGGAATTCCCGCCGGTGCGAACCTCGGGCTCGGCTGCGGCAATCCCGTCGCACTCGCTTCCCTGCAGCCGGGGCAAACCGTGCTCGACCTCGGTGCGGGCGCCGGCTTCGACGCCTTTCTCGCCGCACGCGCCGTCGGCCCGTGCGGCCGCGTCATCGGCGTGGACATGACGCCCGAGATGGTCGCCAAAGCCCGCGCCAACGCGCGCAAAAGCGCCTACGCCAATGTCGAATTTCGCCTCGGCGAAATCGAGGCCCTCCCCGTGGCCGACTCCTCGGTGGACGTCATCATCTCCAACTGCGTGATCAATCTCTGCCCCGACAAACGCCCGGTGTATCGCGAAGCCTTCCGCGTCCTCCGTCCCGGCGGCCGGCTCGCCGTGTCGGATGTCGTCGCGCGCGAAGAATTGTCCACCGAGGTGAAACGCGACCTCGCGCTCCACAGCGGCTGCCTCGCCGGCGCCACGCTGCACACCGAACTCGTCGAGATTCTGACGCAGGCCGGCTTCGAACAGATCGCGATCCGCGCGAAAGGAAACAGCGACGAAGTGATCACGAGCTGGGAAGCCAAGCGCGGCTTCGAGTCGAAGGTGTTCGCCGCCGAGGTGACCGCCGTCAAGCCCGGCGCCGCCTGCTGCGCGCCGACATGCTGCAACTGAACACGGCTGTGAGTCGCGTGTTGCTTGACCACTCGCCGACGGAAACCGGCCGCCCCGCGCCCACGCGCGCGCGGGCGGAACGCGCCGACGTCGACGTTGCCACGGCCACGCTCGCCCGCGATCACGCGGTCGCGGAGCTCTGGCGCGAGTTCGCGGACCCGCTGTGGGGCTTTCTGTGTTCGCGCACCGCCTCCGACGCGGACGCCGACGATCTGCTCCAGGAAGTATTCGTGCGCATCCACCGCCGGCTGCCGGAACTCCGCGAGCCGGCGAAGCTGCAAGGCTGGGTTTACCGCATCGCGCGCAACGCCGTGATCGACCACTACCGCGCGCGTCGGTCCCACGCGCCGCTGGAAGCCGACGCACTCGCCGCCGATCCCGCCGGCCGCGACGCCGTCGACCTCACACCCGCCCTGCGCCGGTTTCTCGGCGAGTTGCCGCCGCTCTACCGCGAGCCGCTGATCCGCCACGAGTTTCAGGGTGAACCGCTCGCCACGCTGGCGGCATCGCTGGGTCTCACGCTCACCGCGACCAAGAGCCGCGTGCGCCGTGCGCGCCTGCTGCTACGCGAGATGCTCGACCGCTGTTGCCGCTTCGAGTTCGACCGTCGCGGCCACGTAATCAGCGCCATTCCGCGCCGCTCTTGCAAGTGCGCGTGATTCCCTCTGGGAAGCCCAGCGATCCGTAAACGATGCCAGCGCGAGATCCGTCCGACGCCTGACGGCTACGCGAGCACCAGTTCGTCGCCCTTCACTTTAAACATCACCTTGGCGCCCTCTTCCACCTCGCCCGCGATGAGCGCACGCGCGAGGCGCGTTTCGAGGTGGCGTTGGAGGAAACGTTTCAACGGACGCGCGCCGAAGACCGGATCGTAACCTTTTTCGGCCACCCACCCTTTCGCCTTCGGGTCGAGGGCGACGGTAACGCGGCGCTCGACGAGCCGCTTGTTGATGTCGGCGATGAGCAGGTCGACGATCTGCTCGATTTCCTCGAGCGCGAGCGGCTTGAAGAGGATCGTCTCGTCGATGCGGTTGAGAAACTCCGGGCGGAACGACTGGCGCAGATCGGCCATGACGCTCTCGCGCACGCTTTCCTTGATCTCGTTGCCTTCGACACCTTCGAGCAGGTGACGGCTGCCGATGTTCGAGGTCATGATGATCACCGTGTTCTTGAAATCCACAGTGCGGCCCTGCGAGTCGGTGATGCGGCCGTCGTCGAGGACTTGGAGTAGCACGTTGAACACATCCGGGTGCGCCTTCTCGACTTCGTCGAAGAGCACGACGGCATACGGCTTGCGCCGCACGGCTTCGGTGAGCTGGCCGCCCTCGTCGTAACCGACGTAGCCCGGAGGCGCGCCGATCATGCGCGCGACACTGTGTTTCTCCATGTATTCCGACATGTCGAGGCGGATGAGATTGGCTTCGGAATCGAAGAGCTGCTCGGCGAGCGTCTTCGCGAGTTCGGTTTTGCCGACACCGGTGGGGCCGAGAAACAGGAAACTGCCGATCGGGCGGCGTGGGTCCTTGATGCCGGCGCGCGCGCGCAGGATCGCTTCGCTGACGAGGCGCACGCCCTCATCCTGGCCGATGACGCGCTTGTGCAACTCGTCCTCGAGGCGGAGCAATTTCTCCTTCTCGCCTTCCATGAGCTTCGTCACGGGGATGTGCGTCCACTTGGAGATGATCTCGGCGATCTCCTCGGCGGAAACCTCCTCCTTCACGAGCGTGGTTTTCGCGGTCGGCGACTTCTCGGCTTTCGCGAGCTCCTTCTCGAGTTGCGGAATGCGACCGTGCTTCAGCTCGGCGATCTTGTTCAGGTCGTAGGCGCGCTCTGCCTTCGCCATCTCGAGGCGCGCGGCTTCGAGCTCTTCGCGGACCTTCTGAACACGACCGAGCGATTCCTTTTCCTTCTGCCAGGTGGCGCGCAGCGCCGTAGCCTTCTCCTTCACGTCGGCGAGTTCCTTGCGGAGCGCGTCGAGCCGGCGCTTCGAGGCGTCGTCTTTTTCCTTCTGCAACGCCGTCTCCTCAATCTCGAGCTGCATCACGCGACGCTGGAGCTCGTCCAGCTCGGTCGGCAGCGAGTCGATCTCGGTGCGGATCATCGCGCAGGCCTCATCGACGAGGTCGATGGCCTTGTCGGGCAGGAAACGGTCGGAAATGTAGCGGTGCGAGAGCACGGCGGCGGACACGAGCGCGTTGTCCTGGATGCGCACGCCGTGGTGCAGCTCGAAACGCTCGCGCAAGCCGCGGAGAATCGAGATAGCGTCCTCGACCGTGGGCTCCTCGACGAGGATCGGCTGGAAACGCCGCTCAAGCGCCGGGTCCTTCTCGATGTATTTGCGGTATTCGTCGAGCGTCGTCGCGCCGATGCAGTGCAACTCGCCGCGCGCGAGCATCGGTTTGAGCAGATTGCCCGCGTCCATCGCGCCCTCGGTTTTGCCGGCGCCGACGATGTTGTGGAGTTCGTCGATGAAAAGGATGATGCGCCCCTCGGCCTGCTTCACCTCGTTGAGCACGGCCTTCAGCCGCTCCTCGAACTCGCCGCGGTATTTCGCGCCGGCGATGAGCGCGCCCATGTCGAGGGCGAAGACCGTTTTGTCCTTCAAGCCCTCCGGCACGTCGCCGCGCAGGATGCGCTGCGCGAGCCCCTCGACGATCGCGGTCTTGCCGACGCCGGGTTCGCCGATGAGCACGGGGTTGTTCTTCGTCTTGCGCGAGAGAATGCGGATCGCGCGACGAATCTCCGCGTCGCGACCAATCACGGGGTCGAGCTTGCCCCTGCGCGCCTGCGCCACGAGATCGACGCCGTATTTTTCGAGGGCGTTGTAGGTCGACTCGGGATTGTCGGACGTCACGCGCTGGTTGCCGCGCATCGTCGCGAGCTCCTTCAACACGCGTGCGCGCGAGAGATCGAAGCTCTCAAAATACTTCTTCAACCCGGCCGGCTTCGCCACGTGCATGAGCGCGAGGAACAGGTGCTCCACGCTCATGAACTCGTCCTTCAGCCCGTCGCGTTCCTCCTCCGCGCGCGTGAGCACTTCGTTGAGCGCCTGCGTCACGTAGATCTTCGAGACATCCACAGCGCCGCTCACCTTCGGCAGTCGCCCCAGCTCGCGCTCGGCGGCGAGTTGCATGGCGCTGACGGTCAGGCCGAGCTTCTCGACGAGCGCGGGCACGATGCCGCCTTCCTGCGCGAGCAGCGCGACGAGCAGGTGCCACGTGTCGACCTCGTTATGCGAGCGACGGCGCGCCTCGTTTTGCGCCTCCTGCACAGCTTGGCGGGACATGACGGTCATTTTTTGCGGATCCATGGTGGTTTCTCCTTCGCAGGTGGTGTTCCAACGGAAAGATAACCGCTCCCGAATGAAATGCCACCCGCGCGGCGCGACCGCTGTGCCACAACGTGCCGCCGGTGCGTCGCAGCGCGTGACATTCTGCGGTAGGGCCGGTCTGCGACCGGTCCTTCGATCCAGGGTGCGATTGACGCTTGCGACAAATTTCCCGCACTCGTCGTCACTTTGGGCCGGTCACAGACCGGTCCTACCTTTTTTTCGGCCGATTCTTCGCGTCGAGCAGCACCACCGTCGGCACGTGCGCCTCGGCCTCTGCGGGCTCGAACTCGGCATACGCCGCGATGATCACCTCGTCTCCCGGTTGCACCAAGCGCGCCGCCGCGCCGTTCACCATGATCTCGCCACGCTGCGTGCCGCCGATCACGTAGGTCGCGAAACGCTGGCCGTTGGTCACGTTGTAGATCTCGACGCGCTCGTGCAGCAACAGGCCCGCCGCCCGTCGCAACTCCGGCGCAATCGCGATCGAGCCTTCGTAATTCAAATCGGCCGCGGTCACGCGCGCACGGTGGAGTTTCGATTTCAGCAAAGTCAAACGCATGGAAAAATCATTTCGTGTCGGCGTTGAGCCGGACGGCCTGCCTCAATCCGAGCAGCACGAGCTCCGGCACGATTTCGTCGAAAATGCCCTCGGCTTCAAACATCCGCGCGAAGCCGCCCGTGCCCACCACCCGCGGACGCTCACCACCCAGCGCCTCGACCGTCAGTTCCGCGATGAGATTCCGCACTGCGCCCACGTGCCCGTGATAGAGTCCCGACTGGATGCTCTCCACCGACGTGCGACCCAACGCCGACTCCGGCCGGTTGATTTCGACCGCGGGCAACTTCGCGGTGCGCGCGGACAACATCTCCGCCGACAAGCCGACGCCCGGCATGATCGCGCCGCCCAAGTAGTCGCCCGCCGCAGTCACCACGTCGAAGGTCGTCGCCGTGCCGCAGTCCACGACAATGACATTGCGCCCCGGGTGCCGCTGCGTCGCCGCGATCGCGTTCGCCACGCGATCGGCTCCGACTTCCGCCGGATTGCGGTAACGAATCTTGAGTCCCGTCTTCACGCCCGCCTGCAACACGAACGGCTCCACGCGAAAATACTTCACGCTCGCGCTGCGCAGCGGATACGCCGCCGGCGGCACGACCGAGCACACCGCCACCTGCGTCACCGCTTCCGGATCGACACCGTTCTCGCGCAACACGGCGAGAAAGAACACGCCGAGTTCGTCGGACGAGCCGAGCGGGTGCGTCGACTTCCGAAACTGGCACTTGAGGACGTCATCGGCAAAGACGCCGCCGTGGATCTGGGTATTGCCGACATCAAGACAGAGGAGCATCGGGATTTTCGATTTCGGATTTTTGATTTTGGATTGGGCGGAGGTGCGAGGCGCGAGACGACGCGAGACTCGAAGACGACGTTCCGCCCATCGTCATTCTGCGCGCAGCGAAGAATCCAGCCGCACGCGAAAGCGTTGCCGCGCTCGGACACGTGGATTCTTCGCTGCGCACAGAATGACACGGATCGGGTATCACGCGGGAACAACTCATTTAAGTGCCTCCGCGCTGACCAGCCAGGTCTCAAGCGCCATCGCCAGCTCACCGCGCGTCGCACAAGCGCGCACAACGCCACCAGGCAGGTGGAGCGAGGCAGGAAAATCCCCCTCGACCGCACCGCGTGCGGTGAGGTCATTGTGCACCACCGCATCGGCATGCGAACGCGCAAAAACCGTCCGCACGGCCGCACTGGCCTCACTGCCTTGCGCGCCGCAGGTGAGCTTGAACGCCACGACGCGCAGCGGCGCGACCGCGCGCTCGCGCAGCGTGTCGAGCAGCTTCGGATGCGGCCGCAGGCGCAGCAGCGGCGGCGCGTCCGTGTCGAGCTTGCCAGCGCCCGCCGGCCGCACGCGGCCCTCGGAGTCGACGAGTTCGACTCCGTAGTCGCTGACCGCCGCCGCGTGAATCACCGCGTCGAACGGCTCCGCGGCGAGCAAGCGCGTGAGCGCCGCATCGAGGTCAGCGAACGTGAAAAACGTCTCCTCGCGACACGCCACTTCCGGCCGCTCCGCGCGGTGGGCGCGCAGCAGCGTCACCGCATGCCCGCAACGCACGAAATGCTCCGCCAGCAACGCGCCCGTCGCGCCGGTGCTCGTGTTCGTCAGCACGCGCACACCGTCGATCGGCTCCGCGGTGCCACCACTCGTGATCAACACGCGCAGTCGTCGTTCTGGTCGCGCCACCGCGCCTTCGATCGCGGCGACGATCGCCGGCGGCTCGGCCAGCCGCCCCTCACCCACCTCGCCGCATGCGGTGCGGCCCAATCCGACGGGCACAAATGCCACGCCCCACGCGGTGAGCTTCTCCACCGCCGCCTTCGTCGCCGGGTGCGCCCACATCGCCGGATTCATCGCGGGCGCGATGAGCCACGGCTTCCTGCGGTCGTGCGCGAGAAACAACGCTCCCGGCAAATCGTCCGCGAGGCCCGCCGCGAGGTGATTGATCGTATTGGCTGTCGCAGGACAAACGAGCACCGCGTCCGCCCAGCGCGTCAGCTCGATGTGTTCGAGCGCCGTTCCGGGCGCGAACATCTCTGTCAGCGGCACGGCACCCGTGAGGCCCTCGAGCGTGGCCGGGCCGACGAAGCGCAGCGCCGACTCGGTGGCGACGCACCGCACGCGATGCCCACGCTGCACGAGCCGCGAGATCACCTCGCACGCCTTCGCGGCGGCGATCGATCCGGTGAGGATGACGAGGAGATTGGAGGTGGACATGGCTTACTACTGGGCGACGCCTGCGTCGGGGTGGAACGCGTTGACCTCAACGCGTTCGGAACGGCTTGAGGTCAAGCCGTTCCACCTGTCGGCCGCGGGAGCCTGCACTGTTTCAAACGCGCACATTGTCGATGAGTCTCACTCCGCCGATATGCACCGCGCCGAGGCGCACGCCGTCGCGCTCGGCGACATAGTCGACTTCGAAACCCGCGCCACGCAGCGCAGCCTCCGCCGCCTCCGCCGTGCCGGCGCGGAGCAATTTCGGAAATGCCGCCGCGCGCTGACGGTCGGCGGGCGCGAGCCGGCGGTTGCGCGAACTCATCGCGAGTCCGTCGGGCTCGCGCACCGTCGGACACGCGATGAGTTCGCACGGCACGAACAGCGCCTCAACCATGCCGCGCACGAGGCGGAGCTGCTGCCAGTCCTTTTCGCCGAAATACGCGCGGGTCGGCTGCACAAGGTTCAACAACTTCAGCACCACCGTCAGCACGCCGTCGAAATGTCCCGGTCGGTGCGCGCCCTCGAGTTCGCGGCTGAGTTCCAACTCCGTCACGCGATAGCGATAGCGATCCGGATACATCGCCTCCGGCGGCGGCACGAGCACGTCGGTCGCGAGACCAGCGGCAAGCGCGATATCTTCTTCGAGCGTGCGCGGGTATTTCGCGAGGTCGGTCGGGTCGTTGAACTGCGTCGGGTTGACGAAAATGCTGAGCACGACGCGCTCGTTTTCCGCGCGAGCGCGCTCGAGCAGAGCGCGGTGGCCGGCGTGCAGCGCGCCCATCGTCGGCACGAATCCGACCGAGCGACCCGCGAAGCGTTCACTCGCCCGCTCGGCGCGCCACTCCGCCACCGAATGAAACACGCGCGGCTTCATGCGAGAATCTCCTCCGTCGCCGGAAAACCCGCGCGACGCACGTCCTCGGCGTAGGCCCGCAGCGCTCCGCGCACCAGCGTGGCCCCGTCGAGGTAGCGGCGGGCAAATTTCGGGCGAAACTGCGGATCGAGTCCGAGCAGATCGGTGAGCACGAGGATTTGCCCGGCCGTGTCCGCGCCGGCGCCGATGCCGATGGTCGGCACTGCGATTTCCGCCGTGATGGTCGCAGCGAGTTCCGCCGGCACGCACTCGAGCACAACGGCGAACGCCCCGAGTTCCGCGAGTTGTGCGGCGTCGCGGCGGATGCGCTCCGCTTCGTCGATAGAGCGTCCTTGCAGCCGGTAACCGCCGATCAGGTTCACCGATTGCGGCGTGAGACCGAGGTGCCCCATGACGGGAATGCCGCTGCCGACGAGGTGCGCGACGACTTCTTCGTGACCGGCGACACCCTCGAGTTTCACGGCAGTCGCGCCGGCTTGCAGGAGCGCTCCCGCCGCCTCCACGGCCACGGCGCGTCCGCGCCGATGTGCGAGGAACGGCAAATCCGCCACGATCACGAGCTCCGGCGCGCCGCGGCGGACGGCCGCCGTGTGCGCGCACATCATCTCGAGCGTCGCGTGCACCGTGGACGGCAGGCCGTGCACGACCATCGCCACACTGTCGCCGACGAGGAGCGCATCGATGCCAGCCTCGGCCGCGAGCCCCGCCATCAGCGCGTCGTAGGCGGTCGCCATGACAATGGGCCGGGCTTCGGCGCGAGCGGTGGAAAATTCGCGGACGCTCTTCATGGCGCCTCGGCGGTTTTCCGACACCGGAAAACCCGCGGGCGCGGGAGCGAGTGGGACAGGAGTGCGTGTCGCATGGCGATCAGGCCTTTGGTCCGAAGACGGGAGTTGAAGTTGAAGGCGTCCGGTCGCGCACGAGTTCGCGCCAGACGTCGTCAACGTTGCCGCGACATCAGGGCGCGCAAACAAAATCTCCGTGCACGCACGTCACGCTTCGTAGCGCCGGCTGCCAGCCGGCTTTCGACGTTCGATGCAGGCGAGACGCCTGCGCCACGCCCTCACCACACCTCCCCGCAAGCCGCGCGCAGCGTTGGCCAACCTCGGCGCAGTCGCTCGCGGGGAGCGCGGGCATACTCGCGCGGCTGCCATCTTCCCCGAGCCCCCGCTCTGCCCCGCGCCGATGAATCTCACGACGAACTACCTTGGGTTGCAGTTGAAGCACCCCATCATGTCGGGCGCGTCGCCGCTCACCAATCGCTTGGCGTGCATCCGCGAACTGGAGGACGCCGGTGCCTCCGCCGTCGTGCTCGCTTCGCTCTTTGAAGAGCAGGTGCGCCTCACTCAATCCGAGCGTCTCAAACAGGAAAACCGCCTCGCCGAGGCCGACCCGCTCAACGAGGCCACCGCCTTCTTCGAAGGTAGCGACGCCTACGCTTTCGGGCCCGACGAATACCTCGAGCACATCTACCGCGCCAAGGTCGCCGTCGACATCCCGATCATCGCCTCGCTCAACGCCCGCACGCCCACCACGTGGGTCGATTTCGCGCGCAGCGTGCAGCAAGCCGGCGCCGACGCGATTGAGCTCAATCTCTATTTTCTCCCCACCGATCCCGACACGACGGGCAACGCGATCGAAGAGCGCATGCTCGAGATCGTCACCTCCGTGCGCGAGAATTCCAGCCTGCCGCTCGCGGTGAAGCTCTCGCCGTTCTTCTCCTCGTTGCCCAACTTCGTCGAACGGCTCGCGCGCGCCGGTGTGAAGAGCGTCGTGCTCTTCAACCGATTTTATCAGCCCGACATCAACGTCCGCTTCCGCGAAGTCGCGCCGAAGCTCGAGCTCTCCGACTCGTCCGAACTGCTGCTGCGCCTCCGCTGGCTCGCGATCCTCAGCGGCCGCGTGCCGGTCGACCTCGCGGTCACCGGCGGCGTGCACACGCCGAACGACGTCATCAAATCCGTCCTCGCCGGCGCCGACAGCGTGCAAGTCGTCTCCGCGCTCCTGCGTTACGGGCCGCAGCACCTGCGCTCGCTCGTCAATGGCCTCACGTCTTATCTGGAGGAGCACCGCTTCCGCTCGCTCGCCGAACTCCGCGGCAAGCTCAACCTGGCCAACACCGCGAACCCCGAGGCCTACGAGCGCGCGAACTACGTGCACTCGCTGCTGTTCTGGGATCGGTGACCGCGCCGACCCGTAGCGGAATTCGTAAGAATTTCGCCCCCCACGCTACGATGCGCGCAGAATCGGCAGTAGGTCCGGTCTCCGACCGGACCAGAAAACCCCGCGCCACCGCGCGCCGCGTCCGCACCATGATCCCGCTCTCGCCGTTCCTTCGGGCCGGTTGAAAACCGGCCCTACTATTTGACTCCCGCCCGCCACCGCGCACGCTTTGCCCCACATGGCAGATTTCCTCACCGACCAGAAAAAGACGACGCGCGCGCTCCTCGTAGGCGTCCAGACCTTCGACATGGCAACAGGCGAAGGCGCCGAATTGCTCGGTGAACTCAAGGAACTCGTCGAAAACCTCGGCATCATCGTTTCGCGCACCGTGCTCGTCACGATGCGCGCCGGCGAGCAGCCCAAGTTTCTCATCGGCACCGGCAAGACCGCGGAACTGATCACCCTCGCCAAAGAAGACGGCTGCGACCTCATCGTTTTCGACAAGGAGCTCTCGCCCGCGCAACAGCGCAACTGGGAGGAAGAATCCGGCCTCGCCGTCATCGACCGCCAGGAAGTCATCCTGGAAATTTTCGCCGATCGCGCGCAGACCCGCGAAGCCGTTCTGCAAGTCGCGCTCGCGCGCATGGAATACTCGCTCCCGCGCCTGACGCGCGCGTGGACGCACTTGTCCCGCCAGCGCGGCAAAGGCGCCATGGGCGGCGAAGGCGAAACGCAGCTCGAACAAGATCGCCGCCTCGTGCGCGACCGCATCGCGCACCTGAAGCGCGAACTCGAACAGGTTCTCCTCCAACGCGAGGTCCAGCGCCGCCGCCGCATGCGCAAGCCGGTTCCCGGCGCCGCGATCGTCGGCTACACCAACGCCGGCAAATCCTCGCTTCTCAACAAACTCACCGGCGCGCAGGTCCTCGCCGCCGACAAGCTCTTCGCCACGCTCGACCCGACCACGCGCCAGCTCGGCCTACCCGACGGCCGCACGCTGCTCATGACCGACACGGTCGGCTTCATCCGCCGCCTGCCGCACCGCCTCGTCGAAGCGTTCAAGGCCACGCTCGAGGAAGTCGTCGTCTCGGACTTCATCATCCACGTGCTCGACGTCGCGAATCCGAACGTCGAACACCACTTCGCCACCACGATGGACGTGCTCGGCGAACTCGGCGCGGGCGAGAAGCCGATGATCATCGCCTTCAACAAAGTCGACGCCGCCGCGCCCGAGACGCTCGCGTTCATGCGCGCGCGCCATCCCGAAGCGCTCTTCATCAGCGTGCACACCGGCGAAGGCCTCGACCGCTTGCTCGCGCGTTGCGCCGAGTTGGCGATCGACGACCAGATGGCCGCCGAGCTGCTTATCCCGCACGACCGCTACGACCTCGTCGCCAAGCTCCACCAGATCGGCACCGTCACCGAACAGGACACGCGCGACGACGGTGTGTTTATCCGTGGCCGCTTCCCGCTGAAACAGCGCGCTCTCTTCGAGCCGTTCGCCGCGCCGGCGCCCGCACCGGCCGCGCCGAAGAAAAAACGCGCGAAGCCCGCCGCCCGCTGACTCCAGGTGGTCGCCGCTGTCCCAGCGGCGACAAAGCGCACCACGCTACCGAAAGGTGGAGCGCATTGACCTCAATGCGCTCAGCAATTCGCGCAGGCGTCCAGCGCGTTGAGGTCAGCGCGCTCCACCTCGCACCGGCTCTGCGCGCGGACGCGCGCAGCGTAACCGTCCGCCGCGCCGCGCGTCTTCCGCTGCGTAACGCACCCGTCCGCCATGCGACTCGCGCCGCCTTTCGTTGCCCTCCTCTTCCTCGGTTTCGCCGCCGCCCAGGCCGCGCCGACGCCACCCACGCAACCCGCCACCGGTCCCGGCGGCGCCGACTACGCGTTCGCGCGCGTCGCCAGCCATTCTCTCGGCTCCGACAGTGATGCCGTGACGCTCTTCTGGCCGGAGAAGGCCGCCGGCCAAACGCTCCCCGTCATCATCTTCGCTCACGGCTGGGGCGCCGTGAAATCCGAACACTACCTCGCGTGGATTCACCACCTCGTGCGGCACGGTGCCATCGTGCTCTACCCGCGCTATCAGAAAAATCTCCGCGAACAGCCCGCCGCGTTTACCCCCAACGCGACCGTCGGCGTGAAACAGGGCCTCGAGTGGCTCACGAAACAAAAAGACCTGCCGCGCGCTGATCTCGCACGCCTCGCGACCGTCGGCCACTCCGCCGGCGGTGTCATCGCCGCCAATCTCGCGGTCACGCTGCCCGCGGCCGGTTTGCCGGCGCCCAAAGCGGTCTTCAGCGTCGAACCCGCCGTGATCGAACGCGACGGCAAGCCGCTCGTGCCGCTGGCGGACCTTGCCAAAATCTCTTCCGCTACGCTGCTGCTCACGCTCTCCGGCGATCAGGACACGCTCGTCGGCGATACTGGTGCGCGCCACATCTACGAAGCGACGACCGCGATTCCCGCCGCGCAGAAAGACTGGCTCGAGCTGCGTTCCGACGACCATGGCGCGCCTGCGCTCGTCGCGACGCACCGTGCGCCCGCCGCCCCGCTGCCCGGTTATCAACCGCCGAAACGAGAGCCGCCGAAAGGTTTTCTGCGCAAGCGCATCGCCGAAAAGGCCAAGGAGCGTCTCGCCGAACGCGGCCTCGATCTCGACGACTCCACGCAAGAGCCGCCCGTCACGGACGCACTCGACTACTACGGCACATGGCGGCTGTTCGACGCGTTGTGCGCAGCGGCCTTCGAAGACAAATCCCGTGACGTCATCCTCGGCGGCAGCGCGGCGCAGCTCGACATGGGCAAGTGGAGCGACGGCACGCCGGTGAAGCCTCTCGTGCGGCGCAGCCCCGCGGCCAGCGCGCCCGCGCCGTAACCGTCAGTTTGCGAACACCGCGTAGAACGCCATGCCGTAGCACTCGCGCAGCGCCAGCTCGGTTTTCCCGAGCGCGCCCGCATTGGGAATCCAGTCGAGATACGGCAGCGCGCGATTGGGCAACGCCCGGTAATCCACCGGAAACGCCGTGATCTCCACGCCCGCGCGCTTGAACAGCCGCATCGCCCGCGGCATGTGCCACGCCGACGTCACGAGTAACACGCGCTTGATGCCGCGCTGCGCGGCGAAGCGCTTGAGTTGCTCCGCCTCGTCGGCCGTGTTGCCAACGGCGCCGATGACCGCGACCTGCTCGCGCGACACCCCGCGCTCCAGCGCCTCGCGCTGCAACGCCGTGCCCTCCGAGCCGCGCACATCGCCGGTGAACAGCAGCAGTCGCGCCTTGCCGCGCTGGACGATCTCCACGCCGGCATCGAACCGCTCGACCGCTTCCGACCACTCGGTAATCAGCCCCGGTTCCTTGCCCGGCGACATGATGCCGCCGAGCACGAGCACCGCATCCGCCTCGTTCAGACTGCCGATGCTGCGCGCCGGGTAAGCGTTTTCGAGCGAGCGCAGTAACGCATTCGACACGACACCCGTCGAACTCGCCAGCAACACGCCCCCGGCCACGATCGCCGCCCACCGCCATTTCTTCCACGCCGCGAGCAGGATCAGGATCGTCACGATGCCGATCGGCAGCACGAACACCGGCAGCAATTTGTTGAAGAAAAGCACGCCGGAGCCAAATCCGGCGGCGAACGCCGAGTCAATCGCCACCGCAGGCCGTGCGTTCATCGAAAACCGGTTGCCCCGACGAAGGACTTTTCCATCCTGACTGACGAGCGAGGGCCGCGCTCCCCAAAAACCATGAAACTACCGTCCCTCCTTGTTCCGGCGATGCTGGCCATCAGCACCGTCGCCCTGTCCGCTCCGCCGCCGTCCGAGCTGGCCGCCGAGACCCAAGCGCTCGCCGAAGGCTACGCTGCCGCTTTCCCGCAACTCTACCAGGCGAGCCGGCTCACGATCGTGCTGAAGCGCGAAGGCCACACCATCGTGCTGAAGGACGTGCGCAAGCTCGAGGCCTGCGGCGGCGTGCTCATCGTCCAAGTCGGCAACCCCGCCGACAAGTTCATCATCAATCCGCGCGACATCGTTTTCGTGACAGACGCGACGAAATATCCGGCGCTGGACGAGCCGCGCGCGCAATCGAGCGATTTCCGCCCTTGACCCGCCTCCGCGCGGACTCTTCTTTCGGCCGCTCTACTTACTCACTGCCTGGTGGTGTAATGGTAGCACAGGCGACTTTGACTCGCCTAGTCATGGTTCGAATCCATGCCGGGCAGCCAAAACTCTGAGAGTTTTGGCCACCGGACATGGTGTGGGAACGAAATTCGACGACCGGAGCGCCGCGGAGGGGGATGGATCGACCGCAGGTCGAGGGCGCAGCCCTGAGCGACGCGCATTAATTCCTGCCGGGCAGCCATCGTGATTCCACGGCGATTGCGCATAAGGCGCTTTCCGGTAAAGCTCACTGGCGATCTTCGCGGGCTTGAGACGGACGCTTAAAGCGGCACGCAGGCCGCGATGAGTTCGTCGACGTGACCGGTGGCAAGCGCAACACTGGTATCAGCCGCGCCGTAATAGAGCCGGACCTCGCCGGACGACTCGTCGAGGAGCAAGCCGCAGGGGAAAATCACGCTGCCGCGAAAGCCGTCCTGCTCGTAGGGCGCGTCCGGAGCCAGCAGCGGCTCGCGCATCAAACCCACGACACGCGACGGATCGTCGAGGTCGAGCAACGCGAGGCCGGCGTAGTAGGTTTTGAACCAGCCGCGCGCCTCCCAGCCTTGCAGTCGCCGCGTCTCGTCCTTCCGCACCGCGTGAATCGGCGTCAGCCAACCCGCGCGCGTGCGCACCGGCGGCGCGGCGGGACCGATTTTGCTGTTCCCATAGGGCACGTCGTCCGCACCGAGCACCGGTCGCTGCGCGCCCCAGTAGCGCAAATCCGTCGAACGGCTCAGCCAGAGCGGAAACGCCTCCGGATTCGCACGCATGTAAACGGGAAACGGTCGCTCGAGTCGCACGAACTCGCCGCCGATTCGCTCGGGAAACAGGACCATGTTGCGATTGTCCGGCGTGGACAGGCTGAGAAAGCGGTAGCGCTCGAAGTCATCCGTCTCGGCAATCACGCCGCAGATGCCGTGCGCCGTGTCCGCGGCGAAACAGAGCAACGCGCGTCCCTCGACGATCGTGATGCGCGGATCGTAGATCCGCTTGATGAAGCCGCGGCCGAAGCGCGCCGGATAAAGGTGCGCGAGGCCATCGCGCGCGCGCTCCTCGTCGAGCACCGGCCGGGGATGCACGGTCCAACTCACACCGTCGACGCTGGAGGCGAAACCCAGATTGGTGCCGTCGAACTTTTCGTCGCCCCAACGTCCGTAGTCGTTGCGGAAAAGCATCACGTATCGGCCGGCATAGCGCGCGACGCCGGCGTTGAACACGGTCGTCGCGGGGAACGGACAATCAGTGTGCTGCAAAACCGGATTGGCAGGATGGCGGGTGAGCATGGCGTCACTCCTTCGGCGGATTGCCCGTGAGCCCGTTCAGGCGCGTGGGGTCCCACGACACGATCTGGCCGGCGCGCTCGAGCAGCGGTTTCAATTCCGCATAAGGAACGGCCTGCACGGCGCAGCCCTGGCGCGACAGCGCGAGCGAGGCGGCGATCACGGCCGATTGCGCCAGCGTCATGAACACCGGCTCCATGCGAATGCTGCCGTAGGCGATGTGCGAAGCGCTCGCACAGACCGGCACGAAGAGATTCGCGCACTCACTCGCGCGTGGCACGATCGCCCGGTAACTGATGCCGTAGGGCTTGGGCAGTTTCACCTGCACGTCGCCTTCGTTCAGCACGCTGCCGGCATGCACGAGGCGGCGGCAGTTGTGCGAGTCCATCTGGTAGGCGCCGAGACCGATCACATCGGTGACCGTTTCGCGCGACAGGCAGTGCGCGGACGTCATCACGATTTCGCCTACGAGCCGACGAGCCTCACGCACGTAGAGCTGGTGCGGCCAGTGACCGCTCGCGGCAAACTCGTCGGCGGCGAGCCCCCACTCCGCGTAGGCCAACCGAATGGGCCCCGGCACGGCCGGATCATTCGCCATGAACCAGTGGTAACCCTGCTGGTAAGTGACGTGCGCCTGAAAAATCTTTTCGCGCGTCGCGTAGTCGGCCGTCGGCCACGCCCAGTTCTGACCGATGAAGTCGGTCGAGACCGGCCCGTGGTTGTTCGTGTCGGTTTTTTCCCCGCGGATGCGATCGAACTTCTGAAACACTTCGTTCCAACCCGCCGCGAGCACGCGCGCGAGCAGCTCGTAATCTTCCCGGCGGTAACCCGCGGGCTGCGGAAACGGCACGCGGTTCGCCGGATTTTTCGTCATGCAGACGCGAAAATTGTAGGCCTGCACGCGACGATCCCCGGCGCCGGGCACGAACGAGTCGTCCGGATCGATGCCGGGCAGCAAGCCGCTGCGTGGATCGCCCGGCGTCACGTAAGGATCGATCGGCAGCGCGAACTGGTGGCTCGCGTGAATCTGCTGGCCGTTGAAAACCTCGTTGTAGGTCGACCGCGCTTCGCGTCCGCAAGTGAACGTCACGCCGGCCGCCGCCATGAGATCGCCCTCGTAGCTGCAATCCACGAAATACGCCGCGCGCACGCGCAAGCCGCTCGTCGTCGTCAGCTCCGCGATTCGCGGCGCACCGCCGCCGCCGAGCTCCGTCTTTGCGTCCGCGACGTAGTGGCCGCTTTCGACGGCGACGTCCGCCTCGCGCAGGAAATTTTCCAACACCTTCTTCGCGACGTGCGGCTCGAACGCCCATTCGATCTCCGCGCCGTAGTGCGCGCCGGCGCGGCGGTAGAATTCGCGCGCGAGTCCGCCGATCGCGTCAGCGTTGCCGAGATCCGTGAAGCTCAGACCGCCGGTGGTGAGTCCGCCGATCTCGGCCGAAGGATCGAGCAACACGACGCTCAGACCGAGGCGGCGCGCCTGCACGGCGGCCATGATGCCAGCGGCATTGCCGCCATAGATGCATAGGTCGGCGACGCGCGGCGGCGTTTCGGGTGCGAGCGGCTTTGCCGGTCGGTAATAGCCAGGAGAATTCATGAAAGAGAAGCGTGCGTCGGTGCCGCCGCGGAGTGGCGCAGCCCCAACGCGTCGCGCAACGTCGGCAGCATGAAGGCCGCGTAGCCGGCGGCGTTGGGATGCAGGCCGTCCGGCACGTAGCGGCGGAACTCGTCCTCGCCGCGCGCGAGCAACTGCGCCCAAGCGGGCGCATGGTCCACGAGCAACAGCCCGCGTTCGCGCGCCACGTCGCGCCAGGCCTGCTCGTAGGCTGCAAGGTGCGGGCGATGGCCGTCGTGCCCCGCCGGCCGGTCGATCGCGGGATTCATGATCTGCAGCACGGCGACGCTGCGCGGAAACTCTGTCGCGAGCGCATCGAGCATCGCTGCGAGATTGGCCCGCGCGTCCGCGACGCTCAGCGCGAACCGTGCGACGGCGTCGTTGATCGCAAATTCGAGAAACACCACGGTCGGCCGATGCACGAGAACGCGCGCCGCGAAATGCTCCCGGCCCCAGCGTGAGTGTTGCCCGCTCTCGGCGGCGTTGACGACGCGCAGTGCGGCGTAACGCGCGACGAGTTCCGCGCCGATAATTTCCACCCAGCCGCCAGCGCGCGTCAGGCTGGTGCCGTAGAAGACCGCGCACGCCTCCGGCGCGGCGAAAGCTTCGTGCAGGCGGGCGTTCATAAGGCGAGCGGCGCCTCGGCGGTTTTGCGTCCGTAAGCGCGCCACAGCACGACCGCCGCGAGCGGGTGCAGCAGCGCGCCGATCCAGAAGAGCGGCGCGTAGCCTGCGTGCGTCACCATCCAGCCCGCGCCGAGATTGAACAGCGCCGAAGTCGCGCCACCCATCGCGCTGAGCAAGCCGACGGCAGTCGCGACGTTTTCGCGCGGCACGAGATCCGCGACGAAGACGTTGCTGAGAAACACCCAGGCGTTGCACAGGACGTAGAGCAGCGCCAGCAGCGCGATCGCGACGCCCGCCGTGTGCACGAACGGCAGCAACGCCGCCAGCGGCGCGAGCACCGTCGCGCCCAGCAGGGGCAACGTTCGCGCGCGCCACAGCGGCAATCCGCGCGCGACGAGTTTGTCGGACGCGAGTCCCGTGAGCAGGTTGCCGAGTGCGCCGCAGAGCGGCAGGATCCACGCCCATCGTCCCACCTGCGCGAGCGAGAAGCCGAGTTGCTCCTGCAGGAACGGCGCGTGCCAGTAGAGCAGGAAGAACCACAGCGGATCGCTGATCACGCGCACCGCGAGCAACGGCCAGATGCGGCGATTGCGCAGCAACAGTCCGAAGGCGCCGAGACGTTTCGCGCCGGGTGGGATCGGCGCGGGTTTCGGCTCGCCGTAGTCGGGCGGGTTCCGATCGAGCGTCCACCAGCCGGCGGCGACCAGCAGGCCGATCAAGCCGGGCACGACAAACGCCGTGCGCCAGCCGAATTCGAGCGTGATCCACGCCACGAGCGGCGGCGTCGACACCGTGCCGAAGACGGCGAGCGGCGATTTGATCGCGACGGCCGTGGCGCGGCGCTCCTTGGGAAACCACAGCACGACAAACAAAATGCTCGCGGGAATGATGCCGGCTTCCGCCACGCCGAGCAGGACGCGGCAGAGAAACAAATCCGTGAATCCGCGCGACAGGCCGGTCAGCACCGTCGCCAGCGACATCGCGCCGATGAACACGAGCGACATCGTGCGCGTGCCCCAGCGATCGATCCACCCGCCGGTGAACAGATACATCACCGTGTAGGGCACCATGAACGCCGTGATCAGCCACCCATACTGCACGTCGGTCAGGCCGAGTTCGTCGCGCAGCGTGGTCTTGAGGAGCGACAACACCTGCCGGTCGACCATGAACAACACCGCGGCGACCGCGACCAAGGCGAGCAGCAGCCACGCGCGCATCGGTATGCGATGAGCGGTCGGCGATGCGGCGGCAGTGGTGGTGTTCACTTGAGAAGATTGCGACATGCGTCGTCGAAGGTAGCGGCGGAGCTTACGACCGCCATCTTGTCGTGGCGTGGTTGACGGAGTGGGCCGCTACGCGAGTGACGCGGGTGAGGATTGCGCGCCGCCCACTTCGATTGCGGGCGGCGCGGTTCGTCAGAACTTCACGCCCAGCGAGAAGATCAAGCGCGACGGCAAGCCGCGGCTGCGGACCGACGGGATTTCGTCCTCGTCCGTGAAATTCTTCCACGCGAGCGACGTGTTCCAGTTCGCCCCGTTGGCCTTGAAGTCGTAGCCGAGGGTCACGTCGGCGATGAGTTGGTTGGGAAGGAACAGATACGGGTTGTTCGAGATTTCCGCCTTCTTGCCGGTGTAGCTGAAGCCGGCGCCGATCCACCACCCCTTGAGGGCGGTCGCCGGGAACGAGTAGCGCGTCCACAGATTGTAGCGGTCGCGCGCGGTCGACTCGGGTTGCGTGCCGACGAGGTAGGCGACGTCGGGCGAGCGAATCACATCGTAGTAAGTGTCGGCGTAGCTCGCGCCGAAGTAGACTTGCCAGTGATCGAGCGGCGACCACGTGAGGTCGAAGTCCACGCCTTCGCTCACGACCGTGTTGCCCTGGATGTCCGTTAGGCCGGTGAGCCCGGTGACGGGATGAATGCTGGTGAGCGTGAACGTGTAGTTGTCCTGCTCGAGCCAGAAGCCCGCCACGGTCGCGGAAAGGCGACCGCCGAAGAAATCGATTTTAGTGCCGAGTTCATAGCCGGTGCCGACGAACGGCTCGGCATTGCGATCGAAGACACCGGCGGTGCGGAGCTGACGGTTGCCCGCGGTGAACGATTCGCTGTAGCTGCCGTAGATCAACCAATCGGGGCGCAGCTTGAAACCGACGCCGAGCTGCGGCGTGGTTTTCTTGGTGCTGAAATCGAGCGTCTTCGTGCCGTTAAGTTGATTGAAGGTTGTCGAGTCCGCCTTGGACCAACGCAAGCCGCCGACGGCGATCAGGCGATCCTCCAGAAACGAAAGCATGTGCGCGGTGTAGAGGCCGGTGTTCTCGATCGGCGCGGCGCTGCGCGTGTTGTAGGGCATCGACGAGAGCGGGAAAAACGTGTCGGTCCACGTGCTGCGATCGAGCAGGTTCCACGCGGCCGGCCATTGCGCGGTCGGAAGGGTGCGCTGCTCGATGATGCTGACGCCGGTCTGGTAGGTGGCACCCAAGAGCGGCTTCCAGTTCATGCCGCCGAAGGTGTAGTTGCCCGCGGCTTCGAGTTGCCACGTGCGGTTCTGGTTGCGGCGCTCCGTGAACTGCGCGCGGCGCAACGCGGTGGCGCCGTCGCGCGGGACGTTCACGAGCTGATCGAGCGTCTGCATGACGTTGCGGAACGAGTAGTCGCCGTTCAGCGCGGCGATGAGCATGGCGTAGGGCACGTTCGAGGTGACGTCGCCGAAGCCGTGGTGATAGCTGCGCGTCGTGGATTTATCCCACGTGAAGACGCCGCGCACGTCCCAGCCGGCGAACTTGGCCGCGTATTCCGCGAAGAAATTCTCGAAGTCACTGTCGCGGTAATCGTGCGCGCTGGCGGGATTGTAGCGGTTGTCGGCCAGCGCGAAGTGACCGAAGTAATCGCTCGGCACGAGCGCACGCGTCGGGTTGCCCGGCATCGGATAGAGCGAGGCGTTTGAGACCGGCACGCGCACGCTCTGGCGCATGAAGGCCGGCGTCTCGCGACGGCGGAACCACTGGTAATCGAGTGTCAGCGCGGAATTCGGCGTGACCTTCCACGTCACGACCGGCGCGAGCACGGTCGTCTTCGACTCGGCCTTGTCGACCCATTCGAAACCATTTTCCCATACGCCGTTGAAGCGCGCGAGGACCTTGTCGCCGACGAGCGGCTGGTTGAGATCGACCGTCGAACGCAGGTAGCCGTAGCTGCCGACGCTCTGATTGAGCGCGTAGCTCTTCTTCTCGGACGGACGCTTGGAGATGTAGTTCACCACGCCGCCGGGCGCGATCTGGCCGTAGAGCAGCGACGCCGGACCTTTCACGACTTCGACGCGCGCGACCGTCGCCGCATCGATGTAACCCGCACTGGGAAAACCGTTGCGCTGCGGGTCGCTCTCGAAGCCGCGCACGTTGACTTTCGTCGTGCCCGTGCCGAATTCGCGACCGGCATTCGTGACTCCGGGCGCGAAATTCAGGATGTCCTCCAAAGCGCGCGCGCCGATGTCGGTGATGAACTGCTCCGTGAACGCGTTGACCGAGAACGGCAGGTTTTTGATCGGCGTGTCGATGCGCGTCGCCGACACGGAATTACCGGCGCGGTAGCCGCGATCCTGCGAGGTGGTGACGCTGAAGGCGGGCAGTTGAAAGACGGGCTCGGACGGCTGGGCCGGCGTGGCCGTGGCCTGGGCGAGGAGCAAAACCGGAGCCAACAGGGAGGCGCCGGCGAGGGTGACGCGGAGAATCGACTTCATGGGGTTAGGGGGTGACAGCCCGACTCCGCAAAGACGGCGTCGGTGATGCGAAGTGGCTAGCAGCGAGACTTGCCGCGCCCCAGCGGTGGTTTATTCTCGCCGTTGAATGAATCGCCCCGCCCCACTCCGCATGGAGGATGTCGCGCGCGCCCTCGGCGTGCACCGCACGACGGTCTCGCTCGCCCTGCGGCGCGATCCCCGCATCCCGGAGGCCACGCAAGCCGCGGTGCGCGCCGCCGCCGAGCGGCTCGGCTACCGGCCCAATCCGCTCGTCGCCGCGCTCATGCAGCAACAGCGCGGACGACGGCCGAAGCACGGCGTCACGACGCTCGCGTATCTCACCTTCGACTCCGAGACGGAGGTCTGGCGGCGCAACCCGGCCTACGTGGAAATCTACGACGGCGCCAAGGCGCGCGCCGCGGAGCTGAATTTCCGCCTCGAGGAATTTTCGCTCACGCGCGGCCGCATGAATCCCCGGCGCCTCCGCCAGATTTTGCTCACGCGCGGCATCGGCGGCGTGCTGATCTCGCCGCCGCCCGGTGCCGGCAGCCGCGTGGATTTCGATGTGACGGATTTCGCCGCGATCGGCATCGGCCTGCGCATCCGCGAGCCGATCCTCGAGCGCGTATCGACCGACCACTACCAGGCCACGCGCCTCGCCGTGCAGATGTGCCGCGCCCGCGGCTATCAGCGGGTGGGGCTCGTCGTGGGCGACACGGCCAGCGAGCGGATCGGTCATCGGTGGGAGGCGGCGTTTTTGATGGAGCACTGGCGTGAGCCCGGAGTGGCGAACGTGCCCGTGCTCCGCGGCCCGATCAACACCGCCGTGCAAGCCACGCCGCCGGGATTCGCCGCGTGGCTGCGCCGCTACAAGCCCGACGCGGTCCTCGCGACGCCCAGCGACCGCGCGGACGAA
The DNA here is from genome assembly GCA_023432225.1 of Verrucomicrobiota bacterium. GTDB lineage: Bacteria > Verrucomicrobiota > Verrucomicrobiia > Opitutales > Opitutaceae > Didemnitutus. Next base: position 26,873 of record JAEYUW010000030.1, on the reverse strand, counting down.
TGGCTGAAAACCATCCGTGCCGTCTCGGCCTCCACCGCGCTGGTCAGCCTCGGTTTGCGCGACCGTCGCGGCAAGATCGCCGGCATCTGGCAAAATCACGCCCGCGTCGGGGAGATGGCCACGGAGTTGCTCGTCGCGAAACTCCAGCGCAACGAGCGCGGCGCCGATCACGCCATGGACACCCACTTGGTCGAAGGCGAATGGATCGACGGCGCGAGCCTGCCGAGGAAAGACTGAGCATCGCGGCCGCCCTCGCGGCGGCGCCGGAAAAATATTTTGTCACCACCCGACGGTTTCACGGCACTTTGTTTCATACCACTCATGTCCACGCCTGAATCCAACGCCTTGGCGGATGCCGTCAGCGACGCCGAATTGGTGGCCACCTGCCTCGCCGGTGAGCGCGACGCCTTCGCGCGGATCGTGGAGCGCTACCAACGCCTGCTTTGTTCCCTCGCCTACTCGGCGACCGGTAACGTGGCCGAGAGCGAAGATGCGGCGCAGGAAACCTTCGTCGCCGCGTGGCGCAGTCTGCGCGAATTGCGCGAGCCGGAAAAACTTCGCCCGTGGCTGTGCGGCATTCTTCGTCACCAAATCAGCCGCCAACGTCGCCGCTCCGGGCGCGACGCGGTGCACGGCGCCGAATCGATGGAGCAAGTCGCCGAACTCGCGGCCGACGAACTGCCCGTGGCGGACAAGGCCATGCAAGCCGAGGAACAGACCATCTTGTGGCGCGCGCTCGAGCGCGTGCCGGTGCTCTATCGCGAGCCGCTGGTGCTCTACTATCGGGAAAACCGCTCGATCGAGCACGTCGCCGCCGCGCTCGATCTCACCGAGGACGCCGTCAAGCAGCGCCTCGCGCGCGGTCGCAAGATGCTGCAGGAACAGGCGCTCGCGTTCGTCGAAGGCGCGCTCGCGCGCACGACGCCGGGTCGGGCGTTCACGCTCGGCGTGCTCGCCGCGCTGCCCGCGATGACGCCCGCGCCCGTGCAGGCCGCGGGATTGGGCGCGGCCGCCGCGGCGCACGGCACCGCGCTCGCCAAAACCACCAGCCTCGCCACGCTCCTGGCCTTCGTCGCCGGCGGCGTGAGCGCGCTCATGCAGTTGCGCGTCGGCCTCGATCAATCGCGCACGCCGCGCGAACGGCGCGCGATCGTCGTCACGACGATCGCCTGTTTCTTCGGCACGCTGGCCTTCATCGGCTTGCTGTGGGGGCTGACGGCGGCAGCGCTGCGCTGGTGGGAACTGCGCGCGATGTTCGCGGTGATTTGTCAGGTGCTCGTCGTGAGCTTCGTGCTCGCCGCGCCGGTCGGGTTGGTCCGGCTGATGGCCTTTTTTCGTCAATTGCGCACCGATGAGCGGCAGCGTCACCCGGAATTATTCGTCGCGGACCGGGATCGCGTCGGGTCCTCTGCCGGCGTGTTTCGCAGCCGCGCCACGCTCTTCGGCGTGCCGCTGGTTCACGTGCGGTTCTCCTCGCCCGATGCGGGCGAAGGGCCGGTCGTCGGCTGGATCGCGGCGGGCGATCGCGCTTACGGATTGCTGGCCGCGTGGGGCGGAGTGGCCGTCGCGCCGGTGAGCGTGGGAGCGTTTGCTGTGGGCTTCCTGTCAGTCGGCGCGGTGAGTGTCGGCGTGATCGGCCTCGGCACATTCGGCACGGGCTTGCTCGCGATCGGCGGCATCGCCGTCGGCCTCAAAGCTTACGCGTGGCTGAGCGCGCTCGGCTGGTTCGCGGCGCGGAGCGAGGGCTTCGGCATCGCGCACGTCGCGGCGGAGGCTCCGGTGGCATTCGCGCGACACGCCAACGACGTCACGGCGCATCACCTCGTCACCGACCCCAACGGACAACAATCCGAGATGTGGTTCTTCATCGTGGTGGCCGTGGCCACGATGATTCCCATCACGCTCTACACCCGCGCCGTGCGCCAGCGCCTGGGTCCCACGTCGTCCACCACGCCGCCGCGCGACGGCTGAACGGCGTCGCGAATCTTCACTTCTCAATCACCCGGCCTGCGCCGGGAAAAGCTACCGCTTTGCCCATGACCAATAATCTCTCCTCCCCTATCGCGCGCTCGCAGCCCCTGCCCAGCGCGACCGAACCGGAAGTGCCGGCGCGCGACGCCGCGCTCGACCTCACCCGCGCGTCGATCACGCTGCTGGTGATCGCGCATCACGCCGTGCTGGCCTATCATCGCTACGCGCCGCCCGCGGGACCATTCACGCGCGAAAACATGATCTGGGGCGCGTTCCCGGTCGTCGACGCGGTGCGCGCGCCTGTCGTGGACGGCTTCACGCTGTGGAACGACTCGTTCTTCATGGCGATGATGTTTCTCCTCGCGGGATTGTTCGTGCCCGCGAGCCTCGCGCGCAAAGGCGCGGGACGTTTCGTGCGGGATCGCATGCTGCGGCTGGGCGTGCCGTTCGCCGTGTGTGCGGCGGTGCTCGGGCCGCTTGCGTATCTGCCGGCGTATTTGCTCCGCGCCGAAGCGATGGGCAATCCCGGCTTCTGGCCGGCGTGGCGCGCGCTCGGCGTGTGGCCCGCCGGGCCCGCGTGGTTCCTGTGGGTGTTGCTCGCCTTCAGCATCGTCGCCGCGCTGACGTGGAAAGTGGCGCCGCGTGCCCGAGAGAAGTTCAGCGCGTTCGGCGCGTGGTGTCGCGCCCGGCCGACGCGCGCGTGCGTCGTGCTGGGTCTCGCGGCTGTGGTCGCCTACCTCCCCACCCTGAAGTGGGTGGACGCGTTTGCGTGGGCCACGTGGGGACCATTCACGGTGCAGACGGGACGCATCGCGCTCTACGGCGTTTATTTTCTGTTCGGCTGCGCGCTCGGCGCGAGCGGCCGCGGCCTCTCGGGCACGTGGATGGCCGACAGCGGCCCGCTGGCGCAGCGCTGGAAAACGTGGGCGTCGGTGGCGGGCGGCGTGTTCGTCGCGTTCACGGCGGCGCTGATTACGTTCTTCATCGGCATGGGCAAGGGACAGCCGCAACCGCTCATGGCGTTCGCGACGACGGTCCTGTTCGCCGTGACCGGCGTCACGACGACCTTCGCCATGCTCGCCGGTTTTGCACGCCACGGTCACCGCCCGGGCGCACTCACGGCCAGTCTGACGCGCAACGCCTTTGGCATGTATCTCGTGCACTACGCCATCGTCACCTGGCTCCAGTTCGCGCTGCTCGGCATCGCGCTGCCGGGAATCGCGAAAGCGCTGCTCGTGACGCTGCTCGCGATCGGCGCGAGTTGGGTCGCAACGCTTCTGCTCCGCCGCCTGCCCGGCGTGGCCCGCATCCTCTAAACCCCTTCCCGCTCATGCCTCTCTTTTTCCCCAGCGTGCCACCGTTCTGCGCGATGTCGACCGTTGCGCTGACGACAATCCTGGCCGCCATCCACACCGCCGAGTCTCCCGTGCCAGAGCGCCCGACGAACCCGGCCGCGGGCAAAGCAGCGGCCGCCCCCGCGCGTGAAGCGAGCACTTCCCCAACGCCCTACACGATCGAGCGACTGCATTCGACCATCCTGGGCGAGGAACGCGCCGCCTTGATCCGGCTGCCCCGGCACTACGTGCGCGACACGTCCGCGCGCTACCCCGTGTTGTTCAAACTCGACGGCGGCAACGGCCTCGAGCGCTACGACGCCGCGATCGATATCCTGAGCTGCGCCGGCGCGATGCCGGACCTGATTGTCGTCGCGATCCCGAACGCCCGCGGCCAGCGCGATCGCGACATGACTCCCGCGCGTTTGCATCAAGACTTCGACGTGACCGGGAAAATGGGCACCGGCGAGGTGGGCCACGGCGACCGCTTTCTCGAATTCCTGGAGCAGGAATTGATTCCGCAGATCGAACAGCGCTACCGCACTGCCTCGCCTCGGATCCTCGCCGGTCACTCGCGCAGCGCGCTGCTGGTGTTGGAGAGCCTGCTCAGCAAACCGGAGTTGTTCGACGCGCGGTTCATTTTCAGCGCGCCCCTGCTGCGGGACGAGCGGCGCATGCTCGTCGACACCCGCGCCTTTCTTGCCGCGCATTCCGAGCACCGCTCCTTCATCTATTTCAACTGGGGCGAAAGCGAAAACGAGGGCATGGGCCAATCCTATGACGCCATGCGCGAACTCTTGCGCGAAGCCGCGCCGCCGGGCCTGCGCTGGACCGTCGCTCGCGCCCGCCACGCGGATCACCAACAGACGCCGCTGACCGCACTCCCCGAAGCCCTCCTCGACTATTTCTCACCCGACCGAACCTCCCGCACCGTGAGCACGGAGCAGATCCCCGGCCGAAACTAGACCACTCCCATCACCGCAGACTCCACGTCGCAACGAACACCCCGTCCCTCCCATGCCCAACGATATCGCTCATTTCGCCATCCACGCCGACGATTGCCTGCGCGCGAAGGCCTTCTACGAAACGGTCTTTCAGTGGCGCTTCCTGCCGTGGGGCCCGCCGGAGTTCTGGCTGATCGAAACCAGTTCCGGCGCGATCGGCGGCTCGCTACAACGGCGCCGCCAGCCCGCCAGCCCCGGCGGCCAAAACGGCTACGAATGCACCATCGCCGTCGCTGACATCCACGCCACCGCGGCCGCCATCGCGCGGGCCGGCGGCCGGTTGCTCCTGTCTCCCTTCACCATCGAGGGTGTCGGCACGTTGGTGAATTTCCACGATCCGGAGGGAAACGTCGCGTGCGCGATGCAATACGAACCACGGGCCCGATCCTGAACAGCGCCCCGCCCATGCCGCGAGAGCCGGAGGTCATCACAGTCCTTCGGCGAACGAGCCCGAGTTTGCGGCCGACGCGATATCCTGCGGCAGGCGCAGCGTGAACTCGCTGCCGGTCGGCTCCACCGTGCGGTAATAGAGCGCCCCGCCGAGCAACGCCATGTAGGCTTTGGTGAGCGACAGCCCGAGACCGTAGCCGCCATTATCGCGACCGCGGCTGGGATCAGGCCGGTAGAAGCGCGTCGCGATCCGCCCCCGATGCTCCGGAGAAATTCCCGGCCCTTCATCGCGCACCGTGAGCTCGATCTGCCCGCCGATGGCGCGCACACGCAGCAGGATCGTGGAATCGGCGGGCCCGTATTTGAGCGCGTTCTCCACGAGATTCTGAAACGCCTGGCGCAACAACACCGGGTCGGTCGCGGCGACGCACGGCTCCAACTCGAGCGCGAAACGCTGCTGCCGGTTCTCCGCCAACAGCGCGAAGTCATTCGCACACGCCGTGACAAACTCGTCCATCCGCACCGGCACGCGCTGTGCGGCCGTGGCGCCGCCTTCGGCGCTGGCGAGCTCGAGCAGGCGTGTCACGAGATGCTCGAGCCGCTGCGCCTCCTCGAGCATGCTGCCAATGATGTCGCGATATTCCTCCGCGGTGCGTCCGCGGCGCAGGCCGACTTCGCCGACGCTGCGCAGCGTGGTCAGCGGCGTGCGCAACTCGTGCGACGCGTCCGCCACGAAGCGATCCAGCGCCCCGAACGACGCCTCGAGGCGATCGAGCGTCAGGTTGAAAATCCCGGCGAGCCGTCCGAGTTCGTCGTGGGGATTGTGAATTGGCAGCCGGCGGTTGAGATGCTCCGCGCTGATTCGTTTCGCCTCCGCGCTCATGTCGTCGAGCGGCGCGAGCCAGTGCCGCGCAAGGAGAAAGGCGCCGAGCGCCAGCAGGATGGTGACGACCGGCAGCGCGAGCACGATGATCCAGCCCAACGCGCCGAGCGCATCCGCGACCGGCTCATGAATGCGCATCGCGCGCAACATCCACGCGTGGTTCGTGCCCGGCGGCGTGTAGGGCACCGACAGCACCCGCAGGCGAATGTCCGCCGCCACGGGGAAAATCGACAACGTCTCGGTGTCGCGCGCCGGAGCGATCGGCGTCTGCTGCAGCCGATTCTCGGTGAACGGCCACAGGCGGCGCACGAGCTGGTTGTTCTCATCCCAGATTTCGAACCACGGATACGTCGTCGTCCACGGGCGCGCCGGGTCAAGTGGACGCCCATCCCAACGCAGCTCGCCTTCGGCCGTGACCTGCAGCCGGCGCTGGATTTCGACGATGTCGTTGCTCAACTGATGCGCGAGCGGCCGGGCCATGACTTGCCGCACGTAAAGGTAGAGCGTGGCACTGAAGCCCGACAGCAACAGCACGCCGGCACCGGCAAAGAAGATCGCCAGCCGCAGGCGAATCGGTTGCCGGAGCCACCACTGTTTCACGTCGCGTCGCCTCCGAGCCGGAAGCCGATGCCCCGCACGGTGTGCAGCAGGCGCGGGAAACCCTCCGGGTCCACCTTGCGACGCAGCCGCATCATCTGCACGTCGATCACGTTATCGAGCGACGTCATCCGTCGCGGCTGCTTCCACACTTCACGCTCGAGCATTTCGCGCGTCACGTTCTGGCCGAGATGGCGGAAGAGAAATTCCAGCACGTCCACCTCGCGCGGCGTGAGCGGAATCTCCTGACCCGCGCGGCGCGCCACCCGCGCGCGCGTGTCGAGCTGCAGATCGGCGCAGCTGAGCAGCCGATCGTCGGCGCCCGTCGGACGCCGCAGCAGCGCGCGACAACGCGCGAGCAATTCGGCAAACGCAAAGGGTTTCGCCAGATAATCGTCCGCACCGCTGTCGAGGCCGACGACGCGATCGTTCAGACTGGTGCGCGCCGTCAGCACCAACACCGGCCGGCGCTCGCCGCGCTGACGAAATTCCCGCAGCAGGTCGATGCCGTCGCGATCGGGCAGCATCCAGTCGAGGACGATCAAGTCGTAGGACTGCTCCCGCAGGGCACGCGCCGCCTCGCCTCCGCTCGCGGCCGAGGAGACGTTCCAACCTTCCAGCTGCAGGCCTTCCGCCAGCGAAGTGCGGGTTTTGGCCTCATCTTCGACGATAAGAATCCGCGGCGGCGCGGGAAGATCGGGCGGGAGAGTCATGACGGGAAATGGAAGGGCAGACGAACCGACGCCGGTGAAGCGTGCCTAGCCACGGATACCGGCGGCGTCGGTGCCCGCAATCTTCGGCAACACGCTGAAATGTCGCAAGCCTTCGACGACCCCGTCCGCGACCGACAGCTGCGCGCGGTGAAAATTCGGACCGTCGGCCTCGCCGTGCAACTCCGGGAGCGCGTTGCCCACGATGATCCCGCGGACGTCGGGCAGCCGGAACATACTGGTGTCGTTCGCGGTGTCGCCCGCCACGAGCACCTGCGCGGGCGAGATGCCCAGACGCTGGGCGAGCCAGGCCAGCGCATTCCCCTTCCCCCCTTGAGCCGGCAGCACGTCGAGAAAGCGCCGCGCCGAATACACGAGGTGCGCCGCAGTTCCGGCTGACTCGAGCCGCTCCGCCAACGCCTGGATGTCCGCCGCACTGGCGTCGTCCCAGAACCAGCTCGATTTGAAGGCATGACAAAACGCCTCGGGCTGCGGCCGGACCGTCGGGATGGTCCGCACGATCCGTTCGATTCGCCCCAAGTTCCACCCGGACGTGAAACGCGCGGAAAATTCGCGCGAGTAATCGGAGTGATTCGAAAACAACTCGGTGCCGACGCCGCCCACGATGTAATCGCATTCGGGCAGCACGCCGGCGCGCACCAAGCCGCGCACGTCGTCGACCGTTCGTCCGGTGTTGTAGACCAACAGCGGCCGCACGCCGGGCTTCACGGCGGCCCACGCCGCCGCGAAGCGCGCCGTCGCTCCCGCCTCGCCCAACAGCGTGCCATCGAGATCCGTCGCGAAGAGGCGCACGCTCGGCTTCCTCATGACCGCACCGAAGAACCGCCGCGAACCACGGCCGCGGCCGGCGTCATCCGGCGCTTGAAGATCATTTGGAAAAACATGTTGTTCGGAATCATCGCCGTTTCGCCGTCGGCCGTCTCGATCACCGTGTAGACCGCGGTGAGATCGAGCACGCGCCCCTTGATGCCCGCGGTGGGCAATTCGACGTCGTCGCCCGGATGAAACGGCTTCAACACCACCAGCACGAAGGTGCACAGGAAGTTGCTCAGCACGCTCCACACGGCGACAAAACCGATCGCCACCAGGCCGAGCACCGTGCCGAGGAATGCGATGATGCCGTTGATCGGGAATCCCCAGCGGCCCAGGATCAGCAGCAGTGCGCCGCTGAGGATCGCGTAGCGCAGCCCGAGCCGCACCGGCGTCAACGCCAGACGCGGCAACCGCGCCCAGTCCGCAAACCGCTGAATGCGTCCCTTGAGTCCGAAGAAAAGCGTCAGCGCGATCCCGGCGATGATCACCGTCTGCACGAGTCGCGAAACAAACTCGGCATCGAACAACTGGATGAACGGTTCCTCCATTGCTTAATCTCCGTCGTGCGTGGGCTCGTCCCACTCGGTGTCGTTGAGGCGCACGGCCGCCAGCGAACGGTGCTCGACCGCCGCCACCAACTGATGCGCGATGCCGGTCCACGTAAAGAGGCTGCGCGCCTTGTGCGCGCCCATGCGCGAGAGGCGCTGACGGAGACGCGGGTGGCGGAAGATTTTCGCGATCGTAATGCCCAGGTCTTCGCGATCGAACGGGTCCGCGAACAGCGCGTGCCGGCCAAACGACAGCGCCCGATACAATCCGCCGTGCACGGTGACGACCGTCGGCGTGCCGCAGGCCATCGCCTCGATCGCCGTCATACCGAACGGCTCGTAGCGACTGCACAGCACGAAGGTGTCCGCCGCGCGGTAGTGATCGGCGAGTTCTTCATCGGGAATGAACGAGCCGAATTGGATGCGCTCGCCGAAACCGGTCGCCGCGGCGCGTTCTTTCAGTTCCTCGAGGATCGTGCGTTCGTTCGCGTTCATCTCCTGTCCGCCCACCGCGAGACGCAGCACCGCCGCCGGCACGCGCGCGGCCACCACGGCAAAGGCGTCGATCAGCAAATCATAGCCCTTGTTGCGCGCCAGTCGGCCGATCGCGAGAATCACTTCGCCGCTGTAGCCCAGCCGCTGGCGAATCGCCTGCCGGCTGCCCTCGCCCACCGCGAAGAAACGATGGTCGTCATAGCCCGGCGGCACCACCTGCACCTTCGCCGCCGGGACACCGTAATCGGTGGTGATGAGGTCGAATTGCGGCGGCGTCGTCGCGACAACGATATCGCAGTCGGCATAGAGCTGGCGCTCTTCCGCGATGCGACGCGCGAAATTATACCGACGCTCGAACTCCGCCGCGGTCGCCGGCGTGTCGGTCTGCATCTGCCGCTGTTTCCACAGCCCCAGCGAGTGCGGCGTGTGCACGTGCGGCACCGCGAGCACGGTGGCGAGATGCTGCGCGGCCAGGCCGGCGTCCCAATAGTGGCTGTTGATGAAATTATACGAAAGCCCGTGCTCGGCGATGAAGCGCAGCGCGTTTTCATTCCACTCGGGCAGCGAGTCGCAGAGGTATTCCTTGGGGATGAAATTCGGGCCACCGCAGCACATCCGGATGACCCGCACGCGCTCGGCCACGGGCTCGATCTCCGGTTGGTCCTCGAAACGGCGCGTCCAGATGTCCACTTCGTAACCGAGCAGCGCCAGCTTCTTCGCGAGTTCGAGCACATACACGACTTGCCCGCCCGTGTCCGCCGCGCCCAGCGGGGGATTGGCTGCGACGTAGCCGTGCGTGGAGATCATCGCGATGCGAGGAAGCACGCTCGTGGCATTGAGCAAGCGCGCCACCTCCACGCGATCGCTCCGCCCGGGCGAACGCGTAGCGCGCGACAGCGGTGTTGGCGTGAGGGATCGGGAGGTTGGATTGGGTTGAACCATGCCCCGAACAGACCACCGGCATTCGCCGCCGCCGAGTTTTGCGCGCTGACATTTTCGTCAGAAAAATTCTGAGAACAAACACCGCGAGTTCGGCCGGAAAATTCGCGGGGACCCGACGGGCGACTCACGTGGAACCGCCCACTGGAGCGCGCGCTTCGCCCGGCACCGCCGCTGAACTCAACCCGTTGGTTCAGAACGCCCGCCCCAGCGCCGCCAATCGCTCGCGCAAATCCGGCAAATACCGGAAGCTCGCGCGCACCGGCTCGGCCAGTCCGTCCACGTGCAGCAGCGCGGTCTCGTAGCTCGGTCGATCGGCGCCGCGGTAGCGCGCCAAATTGAGGATGGCCGTGCGGTGCACGCGCACAAAGTGCGTGGCCGGCAACGCCTCCTCCCACGCCTTCATCGTGCGTCGCACGAGCAGCCGCGTGCCATCGCCCAGGTGCGCCTCGGAATAGTTTTCGTTCGAGACGATCATCGCGAGATCCGCGAGCGCCACGAAACGCGACGTGCCGTTGCCGATCCGCACGTAGACGAAATCGCGCGGCGTCAACACCGGTGCCGGCGAAGCGACCGCCGGCGCCGCGCCCCCCGCCACCCGGCGCAACGCCTCGTCCAGCCGCTGCGGACGCACGGGCTTGATCAGGTAATCGAGCGCGTTCACCTCGAATGCCCGCACCGCGTATTGATCGGAGGCCGTGACAAAAATGACCCGCGCCTCGGGCCGGACGAACGGCACGAGATCGAAACCGGTGCCGCCGCGCAGCTGCACGTCGAGAAACACGAGATCGTAGTCGGCCAGGCCGAGCCGGCGCGCGCCTTCCTCGATCGTCTCGGCTTCGCCGACGAGCGCGATGTCCGCGCGATCGCGCAGCAATCCGCGCAGCGCCGCGCGCGCGGGCGCTTCGTCGTCGATGATCACGGTTCTCATGGGTGTTGACGCACGGTCACAACCGATAATCAGCAAACAGCGACGGGCGTTGCTGGCGTCACGCTCCGCGGCGCGCACGCCATCTCCAACCGCGCCACCACCCAGCCGTCCGCCGCCTCCGTGGTGAACGCGTGCGCGTCCGGATAATAGCGGTGCAAGCGCTGCCGCAGGTTTTCCAGCCCGATGCCGGTCGACTCCGGTCGCGTCACGTCCGGCGCCAGCCAGCGACCGGTGTTGGCAATCTCGATGCGCAACGTGCCACCCGAGCGTTGCGCCGCGATACGCAGCCGCAGCACGTCGGGCGAAGTGCGGCTGCCATACTTGATCGCGTTTTCGACCAGCGGGAGCAGCAGGAACGGCGGCAACCGCACTTCCATCACGTCGGGCGCCACGGCCAGTTCGATCTGCAGCTTTTCGCCCCAGCGCACCTTTTCCACATCGAGATAACTGCGCAGCGCCTCGATCTCCGCGCCGAGGGTCGGCAAATCGTCCGGCGCGCTCGTGAGCGTGGCGCGGCAGAAATCCGAGAGCCGCAGCACCATTTCTCCCGCGTCGCGCGCGCTCTCGAAGAGCAGGCCGTAGATCGAATTGAGCGAGTTGTAGAGAAAGTGCGGGTTGAGCTGGTAACGCAGCACCTCGAGGCGCGCCTTCTCCTCGCCGAGCTGCGCGGCGACTTTTTCGTCGAACTCGAGCTGCCGCAGGCGCGCGAGCTCCGCGTTGCTGGCGGCGAGGCGGGCCTCGGCTTCATTGCGCCGCGTCACCACCGTGCCGAGCCCGAGTCCGACGCCGGCCACCGCGACCACGAACAGGAGGAAGACATACGAGTAGGCGGCGGTCGTGCCCGCGAGGCGCATGCCGACCAGGCCGACGATCATCGTCGCGAGTGTCGCGAGCGTCGCCCCCGGCAGGCCGTGATGCACGCAGATCCACACCAGCGGCAGGAAGCACAGGTAAAACGCGCGATGCTCGCGCAATACGGGCACGATCAGCACCAGCAGCAGCGTGCCGAGCAGCACCGCCCCACGCAGCACCGCGAGACCGATTTCGCGGGCCCGCCACGAGCGCCGCCCCGCGCCCACGCGTTCGCCGTCAAGCCACGGTCCGGCGAACACCATCGCGACCGGCACCACAGTGAGTAGCCCGCTCGCATCGCCGATCCACCAGTCGCGCACGGAGAGGAGAAACTGGAGCCAGCTCGCCGACGACTGCGCCGGATGCAGCGCCGAACTCACGCCGGTGCCAATCGTCGCCGCCACCAATGGCGCCCCGATGATCGTCGCGCAGAAGACAAACGTGCCGCGCGCGCCACCGGGCAACAGCCGCGGTCCCCACCAGCGGCGCACCGCCCACGCCGCAACGGCGTAGGTGACCGTGAGCAGCCCGGGAAAGAAGACCGCCGTCCACAGCGCGCCCGCCGAAGCGCCGGTCCACGCCGTGGCGAAATTGGTCAGGAACACGACGGGCGCATACTGCGGCCCGAGCAGCACGAGCAGCGCGAGCGCGAGGCCGCACGGTGGATACCAGATCGAGATGGAGATGCCCGGCTCCACTTCGAACCATCCGGCCGACCCATGCAGCAACAGGTGCACGAGCACGTAGGCGGTGCACAGCACCCGCGGTTTGGTGAGAAAATTCCGATCGAGGCCCAAGGCGAGCGGCAGGTTACAGGGCGAAATAATACAGAAACGAATCGTCGCTGCCACCGACCACGACGCCACCGTTGCCGGCAATGACGATCGGCCAGCTCATGTTGCCGGTCGGACATTGCCAGCGCGGCAGGCCGCTGACCGGATCGAAAAGATAAAAGCAACCCGGCGTGCCATCCGGATGTCCATCCGCGACCGCGAAGAGCCGGTGCGCGGCGTTCAGCGCGGCGCTGTTCGGATTGTGCTCGAGCGCAAAGCGCCGCACGGCTCCGGCGCCGGAACCGGGCCGCGGATTGACCCACGCACCGCCCGCCGCCCCACGATTGAAGACGCCGGCGAACAGACTGCCGTCCTCCGCAATCGCAACGCCGTAGACGGCGCCGCTCACGGTCGTCGTCGCGGACGTCGCCGGCGCGCCACCGGCGATGAAGGCCGCGACGTCGGAATAGTAGAACGTGCCGTTCGCTCCACCGGCGACGAAGGTCTTTCCGTCCGGCGTGAGCTCGACCATGTGGCAGAAATCCGTCGTCTTTCCGCCCGGCAACTTCCACCGCGCGCGCAGCTGGAGCGTGCCGGTCGTGTTGACGAACACGCCGATGTGGCCGCTGTAACCGGCGTAGATCACCGTGGCGCCGTCGGCCGAAATCGCCGCGCTCACCACGCCGTCCTTTCCCTCCGGAACGAATTCGTCGGTCTGCACATACTGCCCCGTCGTCGCGTCGTAGCGGAACAGCAGCAGCGTCTCCGCCGCCGACAGGAGCCAGGTGCCGTCAGCGGACAGCGCGACCTGATTCACGCGTTGTTGCGTCGCGCGCGAGAGCAGCAGGCGGCCGTTGCTCGCGTCGTAGGCGCGCAGGAAACCTTGCGGCGCCGTGGCCGAAATGAACCCGCCCGCCGCCGCCCGCACACCGTTGGCCGACAACGCCACCCAATACACGCCCTGCCAGCCCGCGAACTCGTCCTTCCACTCCGGCTGGCCGGCGGCGTTGTAGCAATAGACGCCGAACGTGCCATCCTCGGGGGAAGGCGTGGCGGGGTGCGGCGTCGATGCCGCCGGCGTGCCGGGCGCGCGGCGCAGTTCGCCCGCGCCGTAATGATGATAAAACGTGCCGCCGAGCACGCGCGATCCGTCGGCCGACACGGCCACCGAGTTGATGTAGTATTTGTTGCCGGCGGGAGAAATTTTCCATTTCGGGGCGCGTTGGACGACACCGGTGGCGGGAGCCAAATCAGAGGGGCGGTTCATGCGTGGAGGTATCCCCGCCACTCGCTCGCGCAGCACCGAAGACTCGTGGCCGGCAAGGGTAACCTGAAAAGCGGCATGCTCTTCAGGGCCGGCAACGGAGCGGAACGGACGAAGTGCGGAGGGACCCGCCGATGCATTGGCAGGCTCGAACGCGTCAGGCCAGCCAGGAATACCGGAACCCGGCACTCCCGAGCGGCGCGGTTTGTCGTTGGTCACAAAACCGCCGTCGTTCGTCACCGGCGGTTTGCGACCACGTCAGCGCGACGACAGCCCTACCCCGGCGCCTCATCTCCCACGCTTCCCGCCCCCGGGGCGCCGTTTGGTCAACTGTCCACACCCATGAACCACACCCATCCCACCCCGCGCTCCGGTCTGGCCTTGCTCGCCCGGATCGCCGCCGGAGCCACGCACACCTCGCGGGCTGCCCTTCAGTTCATTCGTTCAGCCCGCCTCGAACGCGGAATGAAACTTCGCGCGCCGCTCTCGGCCCTCGCCGTCGGCTCCATGCTGACCGTCGCCGCCCACGCACAGCCCAATCTTCTCCAGGCCGGCAATTTTGAAGGCACCCCTTCATTGGTCACGTATTCCCCAACCACGACCGGCGTCTGGGGAACCGAAAGCGCCGCGCTGAGCGGTGCGGGCAACGGCATCACGCCGATCGGCAGCCAGATGCTGCAGCTGAATCACGCCGGCGGCGGCAGCGCGGCGCAGACCAATCAGATTGTCGCCGGCCCGTTCGCGGCCGGATCGGTCGTCACCTTCACCGCCAAATTCAACACTTGGCTGGCGGGTCAGTCGGTGGCGCTGGTGATCCAGACCAACACCGGCGTGGCCCTCACCGGAACGCGGTCCGGATCTCCCAATCTGGCACTGGATACGGATCCGTCCACTTGGGAAACGGTCACCGCCACCATCACGCTGCCGAGCGACACCAACTACATCTCGGCGGAGATCGTGCTCTGGCAGAGTTCCAACGGCGCGCTTTATGGTGTGCCTCGCGCCTACGTGGACGACGCGTCGCTCACCGTGGTGCCGCGCGTTTACGCCAGCGGCATCTCGCCCGTCATCGCCTACGATCCGATCTTCCCGCCCGCCGCCTATCCGAATTGGACCCTGCTCGCCACGCCGACTCCGGCCATCGGCTACAACGCCAACTGGGTGAATCCGCATCCCGCCACCGCGTTCCCGCTCGGCACGCATCCGTGGGAGTTTTATCCCAACTACGATTTCGCCGCGAACTGGATCAACGCCTGGAGCGACATCAGCTCGCGCGGCCCCGGCGGCCACAACTGGACCAAATACACCACGACCGTGTATGGCACGGGTCAGTTCGTCCTCCAATTCCTCGCCGATAACGCCTCGTGGATCTACATCGACGGCCAGCTCGTCGGCTACCAGGACCTGAACTGGAACACCAACGGCACCGGCCGCTACACCATCAATCTCACCGGCTCCGGCCCGCACGAACTCGCGTTCATCATCCTCGACGGCGGTGGCGCCGCCGGCGGCAAGTTCCGCCTCGAGACCGCCCAATCCTACAGCGAAAACAATCCGGGCGAACCGCTCCCGCCGCCCCCTCCGATCGACAACACCGCGCCGGTGATCGCCGCTCCGGCCAACATCGTCGCCGAAGCCACCAGCGCCGCCGGTGCGACCGTCACCTTCAGCGCCAGCGCCACCGACGACAAGGACGGCAACGTCCCCGTCACCGCCGCGCCCGCCTCCGGCAGCGTGTTCCCGCTCGGCACCACCGCAGTCGGCCTCGCCGCCAGCGACTCCGCCGGCAACACCGCCACGGCCGAGTTCGACATCACGGTGCAAGACACCACCGCGCCGGTCATCGCCGCCACCGCCAACCTCACCGCCGAAGCCACCGGCCCCGATGGCGCCGCGGTCACCTACGCCCTGCCCGAAGCCACCGACGCCGTGAGCTCGTCCTCCGTCAGCAGTGCCCCCGGCTCCGGCAGCATCTTCCCGCTCGGCGCCAGCACGGTGACCGTCACCGCCACCGACGCGGCGAACAACACCTCCAACTCCACCTTCACCATCACGGTGACGGACTCCACGGCCCCGATCATCAGCGCCCCGGCCAACATCGTCGCCGAGGCCACCAGCGCCGCCGGCGCCGCGGTGAGCTACAGCGCCAGCGCGACCGACCTCGTCGACGGCAACGTCGCCGTGACCAGCTCGTCCGCCTCCGGCAGCGTGTTCGCGCTCGGCACCACGACGGTCACGCTCAACTCAGCCGACAGCCACAGCAACGCTTCCTCCGCTTCGTTCTCCGTCACCGTGCGCGACACCACCGCCCCGGTGCTCGCCGTGCCCGCCAGCCAAACGATCGAAGCCACCAGCGCCGCCGGCGCCGTCGCGAACTTCGCCGCCTCCGCCAACGACGCCGTCGGCGTGACCTCGCTCGCCACCAGCATCGCCTCCGGCAGCACGTTCCCGCTCGGCACCACGACCGTCTCGGTCGCCGCGAGCGACGCCGCGGGCAACACGAGCTCCGGTTCGTTCACCGTCACCGTGGTCGACACCACCGCCCCCGCGCTCACCGTGCCGGCCAACCAGACGATCGAGGCCACCAGCGTCGCCGGCGCGATCGCGAACTTCGCCGCCACGGCCACCGACGCCGTCGGCGTGACCTCGCTCACCACCAGCGCCGCGTCCGGCAGCACGTTCGCGCTCGGCACCACGACCGTCACGGTCGTCGCCAAGGACGCCGCCGGCAACACGAGCAGCGGCTCCTTCACCGTCACGGTGCGTGATACCACCGCGCCCGTCATCGCCAGCGTCACGCCCTCGATCCGCGCGATCTGGCCGCCGAACAAAAAGATGGTCCCGATCACCGTCAGCGTGTCGGCCACCGACGCCGTCGGCATCGCCTCCACCAAGATCGTTTCCGTCGCGACGAATCAACCCGACCGCCGCACGCAGTGGCAGATCACCGGGCCGCTCTCCGTCAACCTCCTCGCCGACCGCGAGGGCGACAAGAAGGACCGCATCTACACGATCACGATCGAAGTCCGCGACGCCGCCGGCAACGTCACCACCGCCACCACCACCGTCATCGTCCCGCACGACCAGCGCGGCCAAGGCAAAGACTGCGATGACGACAAGGACAAGGATCACGGTAAGGATCGCGACGACGACAAGGGCCGCGACGACGATCACGGCAAGGGCCACGACAAGGATCACGGCAAGGGTAAGGGCAGAGGCTGAGCCGCCCTTCTCGAGAAATTTTCAGCCGTCACCCCGAGCCCGCCAAAATTGGCGGGCTCTTTTTTTCCATCGGTGCGACCGACGCCAGGCAACCGGCGCCTGAAGTAGCGGAAGCTTCCACACCGTGGGACCCGACGCGCTCCGCCAAACCCGCCGAGTCGCTCCGTCATGGGAAGAATGGCCCTGTTTTCGCTCCCAGAAATCCCCTCGATGCCACACGGCGCGTTTAGCCCATTTGTGCGGCGCGCGACCCCCGAAAATCTCGAAGGTTGACGGCCCTTTTCCGCACCGGTTTGCTCGCCTCCCAAATGGGAGCTAAGACCACCGGCCAAAGCGAACTGAAGTTCAAGCGCATCGTGCTCAAGCTGAGCGGCGAAGTCCTCCGCGGACGCGGCACCGAGCCGATCGACGACGCCACCCTCGAGGCGATGTGCAGCCAAGTGAAGGAAATCCACGATCTCGGCGTGCAGATCTGCATCGTGATCGGCGGCGGCAACATCTTCCGCGGCCTCCAAGGCGCCAAGCGCGGCATCGACCGCACCACCGGCGACTACATGGGCATGCTCGCCACCGTCATCAACGGCCTCGCGCTCATGGACCGCCTCGAAAAACTCGGCGTCAGCACGCGCGTGCAATCCGCGATCCCGATGAACCAGATCGCCGAGCCGTTCATCCTCCGCCGCGCCATCCGCCACCTCGAAAAGAAACGCGTCGTCATCTTCGTCGCCGGCACAGGCAACCCGTATTTCTCGACCGACACCACCGCCGCCCTCCGCGCCTCCGAGATGCATGCCGACATCATCATGAAGGCCACCAAGGTCGACGGCATCTACGACAAGGACCCGAAGAAGCACGCCGACGCGGTCAAATACGACACGCTCACCTTCATCGACGCCCTCAAGCAGCGCTTGAACGTGATGGATTCGACCGCGTTCTCGCTCTGCATGGACAACAACGTCCCGATCCTCGTGTTCGACCTCAACGACGAGCACGCCATCCGCAAAGCCGTGAAGGGCGAAAAAGTCGGCACGCTCGTCAGCAACTGAGCGCCGTCGAAAGGTAGGGCGGACCAGCCCGGTCCGCCGCGACGCCCGCATTGCCAACTCCGCCCGCGCTCTCTACGATTCTGTCTCTTCAATCCGCAATCCGAACTCCCCATTCCGCAATTCCATGAGCTCCCAAACCCTCGCCGAAGCCCAAGCCCGCATGAAGAAGGCGGTTGAGCACACGCTCCACGAATTCTCCACCATCCACACCGGCAAAGCCTCGCCGGCCATGGTTGAGTCCGTGATGGTCGAAGCCTACGGCTCCATGATGCCGCTCAAAGGCTGCGCTGCGATCACGACGCCTGACCCGCGCATGATCCAGATCCAGCCGTGGGATAAGGGCCTCACCCGCGCCATCGAGAAAGCGCTCCAGATGGCGAACATCGGCGTCAACCCCGTCGTCGACGGCCAGGTCATCCGCCTCCCCTTCCCCGAACTCTCCAAGGAACGCCGCCAGGAATTCGTGAAGACCGCGCACCGCCTCGCCGAAGAAGGCCGCGTCGCCGTCCGCCACGTCCGCCGCGACGCCATGGAAGCCACCAAGAAGCTCAAGAAGGACGGCAAAATTTCCGAAGACGACGAGAAGCGCCTCGAAAAAGACGTCCAAGTCGCCACCGACAAATCGATCAAGGACATCGACACCGCTCTGGCCCACAAGGAAAAGGACCTGATGACGGTCTGAGGCGCGCGACGTGCCCGGACATCAGTTCTCAGCGATCAGCCGTCAGCGATCAGCTTTCAGCTCTCAAGCCGCACCTACCGAGCCCGCGCCACCCGCGCGGGCTTTTTGTTTGAAGTGGTCGCCACTGTCCCAGCGGCGATTTCACGGCGGCACGCCGCAATACGTCACGCCGCCGCCGGCCCGTCACCACTCCCGCCGCCCGCGCCGGGATACAGCGTCGCCACCAGCAGCGTCAGCCCGACCAGAATCCCCACGCCGGGCAGCGCCATCATCGTCGTCTGTCCGCACCACGCCAGCGCCGCGCGCCCACCGATGAGCGCCGGCACCACCGCAACCAACGCCGTCATCGTCAACTTGCTCGCCGCGAAGGCCGGCACCGCAAACCACCAACGCAGCCCATGCCGCGCGATCAGCCAGCGCAGCGCGATCGCAAAGGCCGTCAGCTCCACCGTCATCGCCGCCGCCATCGGCGTCGGCGGATGCCCCGTCAGCGCCCGATTCAGCCACGGCGCCAGCAACGCCACGAGCAGTGCCGTCGGCAACCGCCCGATCAACACCGCCAGCAGCGGCGCGTAGAACATCGGCAGCAACCGCGGCCCCAGCCTCGCATCGCCCGGCACCGGCAGCACGTGGATCAGAAAGGGAAACAGCAGCGACAACGCCAGCAGCACGCCGAGTTCGCGCGCCAGCGACACGGTGAGAAAACGCGGCAGCACGCGGCTGCGAGGCGAAGCATCGGCGCTCATGATCGCGGAGAGGCTGCGCGCCCGGGCTTCCGGCCCCAAGCGTGAAAACGATCGCGCCGCGACTCGACGCCGACCTCGACCAAGCCCGCTTCCGCCAACATCCGCGCCAACGTGCGCGCCGGCGGGATCAGGTGCGAGTGGATCGACTTCGGCCCGCTCAAGTGGATGGCATTGATCCGCGCCCGGCTCGCCGTGTGCGCGATCCACAACCGCCCGCCGGGCCGCAACACCGCGACCAGCCGCCGCAGGATGCGCGCGTGCGGCAATAGATGCGGGAAGACGTTGAAACACACGACGTGGTCGTAGGCGCCGCGCGGCAACCGCACCGTCTGCACCAGCGCCCGCCGGAACTTCGCCTGCGCCGGCACGCCGCGCCCACGCGCCACGCGGAGAAACTCCGCCGATTCGTCGAAGGCCAGCACGCGCCCGCGCGGGCCGACCCACGCCGCGAGTTTTTCCGTGAGCCGCCCCGCACCGCAGCCGGGCTCGAGCACGCGTTCGCCAGCGCGAATTTTCCAGCGCCGCTCGAAGGCGCGCACGAGACGTTCCTCCGCTGCGGTGAACGCATGCCAACGCGTCTGCGCGGCGAGGCGGTCAAAACAGTGTTGGGCGGACGCACTCACGGCCAGTCAGCGCTCAAAGCGCACGCCGACGATTCCGTTCAGGCCGGGAATCGGATAACCGGGCGTGTAGGCGAATTCACGATCGGTCAGGTTCTCGCCCGCGACGAAGACCTCGAGCCGCGTGCGGCCGTCCGCGCCGAACGTGAAGCGCCGGGCGACGCGGGCGTTGAGCGAGAACTGCGCGCCGACCGTCAGCGGATTCGTCGCCCCGACGGAACGCCCGGCGCTGACGACGTGCATGCGCGACACATACGCGGCATCGACGCTCACCTGCCACCCCGCCGCCGGCGTCCAGTTCGCTCCGACAGTGTAGCTCTGGTCGGGCGTGTAGGGCGTCGAGCCCGGGTCGGCGTCGAGGAATGTCGCGCCGGCAAAGACCTTGGCCTGCGAGCCAAGCGGCGCCTCGACCGAGAACTCCGCGCCCTGCGTGCGCGTGGCCCCGAGATTGGTGTAGCGCGGCGGCGGTGGCGGCGGGAAGGCGATCACGTAGCGATTCGACACGTCGTTGCGGAAGAGCGTCACGCTCGCCACCGCCGCGCCGAAATCGTGGCGCACGGCGAGTTCCCACTGCTCGGCTTTCTCGGCTTCGAGTTTCTGCCAGCTCGTGCCGAGCGCGGGAATGAAGGTCGAGAGCGCCCGCACTTCGAGGCCGGGAAAATTCACCGCGCGACTGAACCCGGCGCGCACCTCCGTGCGGCCCGCCGTCGCGACGACGCCCACCTGCGGCGACCACTCGGCGCCGAGCGCGTCGTGATCGTAGTAACGCACGCCGACCGACGGCATCACGCGCACGCCGCCGACCGTGAGTTCCTGGCTCACGCCCGCGTAAGGTGAGAAGAGCCGCGTCGTGTCAGGACCGAACTGCGTCGCCGCCCCCGTCACCGGCACCGAAAGCGACGTGCCACGCTCGGCGTCGAGGTCCGCGCCAGCGAGCAGTTCCCCGCCTTCCCAGAGGCGCAGAGTCTCGCGCCAACGGACGCCATGCAGACGCCAGTCGTTCAAGCTGTCGGCGTTGCGCGAGAACTGCCGCCGCGTCCAGTTGCCCTCGCCTTCGTTGAGGTAGGCGCGGATCGAGCCGCTGGCGCGCTCGTAGTTCCATTCGAGCACGGCGAGGTGCAGCCAGTCCTTGGTCTCGTAAGTCTCGCCCTTGGTCGAAGGCACGCCGGAGAGCGGGTAATCCACGCCGGGGTCGGTCGTGAGATTGTCGCCGTGGTTGACCCGGTAGCTGAGGTTCCAGTGCGCGTTCAGATCCTGGCCGATGCGGAAAAACCAATTACTCAACTCGCCATCGGCGTCGGGTCGCGCGCCGTCCGAGCGGCGATAGCCCTGGGCGAAATAATAATCAGTGCCACCGCGCTTCGCGCCGTAGGCGACGCTCTCGGTGAACGTCCCGAAGCTGCCGCCCGCCACGCTGGCGCGCGCCCGGCTGCCCGCCACGGCGACGCGCGGCGTTTCGATGTTCACCGCACCGAAGGCGTTGCCGAACTCCAGCGGTGTCGCGCGGTGGTGAACGTGGATCGCCGCTGCGGCGTCGAGGGAGAGCAGGTCGAGCAGCGGGTGATTGAAAATGCCATTGAACTTCGGCACGCCGTCGAAGGTCGTCTTGATCTCGCCGCCCGGCCGGCTCGCGCCGAGGCCGCGCAGGAAGACCGCGCCGCCCTCCGCACCGCCGAACGCGCCCACCTGATTGTAGCGCGTGATCGTCACGCCCGGCGAACGCCGCAGCGCCGACGCAAAATCGAGCGGCGCGAGGTCGCGCAGTTGTTGTTCACCAATCGTCGTCGCGGCCCCGGCATAGCGGTCCGTCGTCGGCAACGCCGCCAGCGGTGTGGCCACGGCGTCGAAGGCCGGCAGCGTGATCGGCTTCTCCTCGGTGTCGGCGGCAAACGCCGCGACCGAGAGTCCGAGCGCCGCGGCACTCCCGAGCGTCGAAATCAGTCCCCGCCGGGAACGGTGTGCTGGTTTTGCTGGCTGGGTTCGCATCGAGAGGGAAAGGAATTGGAAGTTTGGCTCTTGCGACGACAACCGCCCGCGTCGCTGGGAGAAAGCGGAAGGCGCTCAGGCCGGCAGATCGTGGCCCGTGCCGGTGACCGTGAGCTTGCCGTGCTTCACGCCTTTGGCCGCGATCATCTCGTCGGCCAATTTTTTGATTTCTCCGGCGCGGCCGCGCACCGCGAGGATCTCGAGGCAATTGTCGTGGTCGAGATGCGTGTGCATCGTCGAGACGATGACGTCGGCGTGGTCGTGCTGCAGGTCGGTGAGCAGATCGAGCAGGTGATGGCGGTGATGGTCGTAGATCAGCGTGATGCTGCCCGCGATAATCGCATCGGCATCCTGCTGCCGGTGCTCGACGAGATGGGCGCGGATCATGTCGGCGATCGCGAGCGAGCGATTGTCGTAGCCCTTCTCCTTCATCATGCGGTCCAGTGCGCGGGCCAGCGGCGTCGGCAGCGACACGCTGAACCGGGTCAAAGCGTTCGGGGTGTTACGCATGCCATCCTTCGTAACATTCCTCGTGCGAAACTGGCAACGCCGCCCCCTGAGCGGCCATTGGCTTCTTCTCCGCATCGGTTGTTACGAAATCACACACGCGTAACACGCCCGCGCTCACGCCGTTTCCGTGTCCAAAAAATGCAGGCAGCCCGGACGGATTTTCTATTTTAACCACAGAGGCCACAGAGAGCACAGAGGTCCCTGCTTCCGAAACCTCTGTGTGCTCTGTGTCCTCTGTGTTTAAACCGCCCCATCCTCAAAGCGTCACCGTCGCCGTCACGCGCACATCCGCCGAGGACGCGCCGGCGCGGACCGTCCACTCGCCCGCCGGAATCACGTAATCCTCCTTCGCCGCGCTCCAACGCCGCAACGCCGTGGGCGGCACCGTGAGCGTGACTGTTTTCTTCTCGCCCGCCTTGAGCGACACACGCGCGAAGCCGCACAGCGACTGATTCTCACGCGCCGCCGGCGGCACCGCATAAACCTGCACGACTTCCTCGCCGTCGCGCGCGCCGGCGTTCGTCACCTCGACCGACACCGTGAGCGTATCCGCACCCGCGCGCGCCACGCTCAGCTTCTCATAGTTGAAACGCGTGTAGCTCAGCCCGTGACCGAACGCGTAAAGCGGTGTGCCCTTGAAGAAGCGATACGTGTGCCCCGCCGCCATCGTGTAGTCCTCGAAGCCCGGCAAGTCCGTCGTCGCCCGATAAAACGTCACCGGCAGCCGCCCCGCGGGATTGTATTTTCCGAACAGCACATCGGCGATCGCCGTGCCCGCCGCCTGCCCCGGATACCACGCTTGCAAAATCGCGTTTACGTTCGCGTCGGCCCACGGAAACGCCACGGCGCTGCCCGAGAGATTGACGAACACCAGCGGCTTGCCCGTCGCGCGCAGTTTTTCCAACAGCGCCTGCTGCACCGCGGGCAACTCGATCGCAGTGCGATCTCCGCCTTTGAAGCCTTCGACTTCCACCTTCATAGCCTCGCCTTCCAACTGCGCCGAGATACCGCCGACAAACACGATCACATCAGCAGTCGCAGCGACGCGCAGCGCGTCCGCGTAACCCGAATCGGCCGCCGGCGGCTCCCACTCGAACGACAGCGCGCCCGCGCCATCCGCGAAATACTCCAGCTGCACCGGCAGCGCGGCGTTCGCGGGCAACGTCAGCGTCACGCTGCGTGCCTTCTCGCCCGGCGTCCATTCGTCGAACAAGCGCTGGCCGTTGAACTCGAAACGAAAACCACCGCGCGCCTTGATTCGCAGCTGATACTCTCCGCCAAACGTCGTGACCAAGCTTCCGCGCCAGCGCGCCGAAAAATCCGCCGTCGGCACGCCGCGCGGCGCTTTACCTTTTGCAAAATCGAAAGCCAGCGTGCGATCGCGGCGCGAAACCACGGGAGCTCCGCTGAGTTGCGCGCCCGTGAAATAGTCGCCCATCAAGCCGCCATTCACGTAGTCGTCCCATTGCCCGGCGCGCTCCGCGTAGCGCAGCGCCAAAGTCGGCACCGCGCGCAGCCCCGCCGGCGCCGTCGCGTAGTCGCAGCCCTGCGCATAATCCACCTGCACGCCGGCTCCGAGGGCCGCACGCAAACCGGCGAGGATCGTCACCGGTGCCGCCGGCGTGCCGTTGTAATTGCCGAGCAGCACCGTCACCGAGTCCGCACTCGGCCCGATCACCGCGACACGCTTCAGCTTCGCCGCATCGAGCGGCAGCGTGCCGTCGTTTTTCAACAACACCATCGACTCCCGCGCCGCGCGCAACGCCAACACTGAGTGCGCGGGCGACAGGTTTTCCTTCGGATCAATTTTGCTGAACGGCACACTCGCCGCCGAATCGTAGAACCCGAGCCGGAACTGCGTGCGCAACAGCGCCGCGAGTCGGTAATCGATCTCCGCCTCGGCAATGTCGCCGCGCTTCACCGCCGTCACGAGCTGCGACGGCTCTTCACCGCACCGCAAGCTGAGTCCCGACTTCAACGCCATCGCCTCGCCCGCCGCGTCGTCGGCCGCGACCTTGTAGGTCCGGCTGAGATCGGAAATCGCCTGGCAGTCCGACGTGACGTGTCCGTTGAAGCCCCACTTCGTCAGCAGCGCGTAGAGCAGCGGCGA
This sequence comes from Verrucomicrobiota bacterium, assembly GCA_023432225.1. GTDB lineage: Bacteria > Verrucomicrobiota > Verrucomicrobiia > Opitutales > Opitutaceae > Didemnitutus. Next base: position 2,426 of record JAEYUW010000030.1, on the reverse strand, counting down.
CACCGCGGCGGGTTGACCGTAGAGCGAGTTATAGGCCGTCATCACGGCCTCGACGCGCCCCTCGCGCACGAGCGCCTCGAAGGCCGGCAGGTAGGTGTCGTGCAAATCCTCCGCCGACGGCGCGACGTCGAAGTTGTGTCGCAGCGGCTCCGGTCCGCTGTGCACGGCGAAGTGCTTCGCGCACGCCGCCACGAGCAGGTAGTGCGGATCGTCGCCCTGCAACCCGCGCACGAACGCCACGCCCGTGCGCGCGGTGAGAAACGGGTCCTCGCCATACGTCTCCTGCCCACGTCCCCAGCGCGGATCGCGAAAGATGTTTATGTTCGGCGTCCAAAACGTGAGCCCGTAGTAGCGCTTGCCCTCGTTCGCCGTGCCGGCGGCCGCGTTGAACTTCGCGCGCGCCTCCACGCCGATCGCGTGCGCGATGTCCTGCATCAGCGCCGGGTTCCACATCGCCGCCAGGCCGATCGCCTGCGGAAACACCGTTGCCTCGCCCGCGCGCGCGACGCCGTGCAGCGATTCGTTCCACCAATCGTATTTCGGAATGCCGAGCCGCGGCACGCCTTCCGTCGTGTTCTTCAACAGCGACGCCTTCTCCTCCAGCGTCAGGCGTGAGACGAGATCCTGCACCCGCGCCTCGAGTGGCGCCGCCGGATCGAGATAACGCGCCTGCACCGGCTCAGCAGCACGGGCAACGAAGGCAACAGCGAGGGCAACGACAACCAATCCAACGCGAGGGGTGTTCATGCAGCGGCGGGGTAGCGCCGCGACCCTACGTCGCCCACCGCCCCGCGCCAGCCCACCCGCGCTCGCATCGTTGCACGACCAACCGGGCAGTTTTTAAACACAGAGGTCACGGAGAGCACAGAGACGAACCGCCGTCCCCCAACCTCTGTGAACTCTGTGTCCTCTGTGTTGAAAATCAGCCTGGAAACGCACCACGCGCCGCCTTCGCGGGCCTTGTTTTTAACCACGGATTGCACGGATGACACGGATCAAGGCACCGCTCGCGCAGCGTCATCCGTGAGATCCGACCTCATCCGTGCCATCCGTGGTAACTAAAACCGCGGTCGCGGCGCACCTCGCGCTTTGCCCCTCAGGCCGGCCAACGTTTCGGCGTGGCTACTTTGAGCTTTCGTCCCTGCGCATCTGCAATCTGGATTCCACCCACGTGCCCGATTTCGACCTCGACTCTCCCTTCCCCTCCGCCGGCTCCGCGCCCGCGATCGACTTCCGCGCGTCCCTCAACGACGAGCAGTTCAACGCCGTCACCGCCGAGCCGGGCCCGCTGCTCGTCCTCGCCGGCGCCGGCTCGGGCAAGACCCGCACGCTCACCTACCGAGTCGCCTACCTGCTTTCCCAGGGCGTGAAGCCGGGCGAGATCCTCCTCCTCACCTTCACCAACAAGGCCGCGAAGGAGATGCTTCACCGCGTCCACGAGCTTACCGGCGTCGAGCCCGCGCGTTTCTGGGGCGGCACCTTCCACTCCATCGGTAACCGCGCGCTGCGCATGTTCGGCGACGCCATCAAGCTCCCGAAAAACTTCTCCATCCTCGACGCCGACGAGTCCGAATCGCTCCTCAAGCAGTGCGTCGAGTCCGTCGACAAGCTCTTCTTCAAGGACAAGACCAACCCGCGCCCCAGCCCGCTCTTCAGCGTCCTCTCCCTCGCGCGCAACAAGCAGTGCTCCGTCGTGGACCTCGTCGAGCGCCAGTTCCCGCACTACCGCGAGATCGCGCACCTTTTCCCGAAATTCAACGCCGCCTACGACAAGGCGAAGCGCGAGCAGTCCGTCGTCGACTACGACGACCTCCTCGAACTCTGGCTCAAGCTCCTCAGCGACGCGCCCGACGTCGCCGCGTATTTCAATCAGCGCTTTCGCCACGTCCTCGTCGACGAATACCAGGACACCAACACCATCCAGGCGCAGATCGTGGACAAACTCGCCTCGCACCACCGCGTCATGGCCGTCGGCGACGACGCGCAATGCATCTACTCGTGGCGCGGCGCCGAGTTTGAGAACATCATGACGTTCCCCGACCGCCATCCGGGCACCGTCATCCACCGCATCGAGGTCAACTACCGCTCGACGCCCGAGATCCTCGCCTTCGCCAACGGCGTCCTCAACACCGCGCCCAAGGGCCAGCATTTCGAAAAGGAACTCCGCGCCGCCCGCAAGCACGGCCCGAAGCCGTCCGTCATCCAAGCGATGGACGACCGCGAGCAAGCCGCCTTCGTCCTCAAGCGCATCGAGTCGCTCGTGCAGGACGACGGCGTCTCGCCCAAGGAAATCGCGATCCTCTACCGCTCGCACTTCATCGCGCTCGAGATGCAGCTCGCGCTCTCCCGCGCCGGCATTCCCTACGTCATCACGTCCGGCGTGAAATTCTTCGAGCGCCAGCACGTCCGCGACCTCATCGCGCTCA
>JAEYUW010000042.1 GCA_023432225.1 Verrucomicrobiota bacterium | reverse complement strand
GTGCCGACCTTGTAGGCGACCTTCGTCTTCTGTTCGGCGAAGACCTTGGCGGCGACCTCGTGAACGATGGCGACCTGCTGATCGAGCTCCTTCTTGAAGCCGACGAGCGGGATCATGATCTCGGGGTTGGCCTTGATACCTTCCTTCTTGGCCTGGACGGCGGCCTCGATGACGGCGCGGGCCTGCATCGCGGTGATCTCGGGATACTTCATGCCGAGGCGGCAGCCGCGGAAGCCGAGCATCGGGTTGAACTCGTGGAGTTCGTGCACGCGGTGCTCGATCTTCTCGACCGCGATGCCGAGCTTCTTGGCGAGGTCGGCTTGCTGCTCCTTCGAGTTCGGGAGGAACTCGTGCAGCGGCGGGTCGAGGAAGCGGATCGTGGCGGGGAAGCCCTTCAGCGCTTTGAAGATGCCGTAGAAGTCGCCGCGTTGATACGGCAGCAGCTTCGCCAGCGCGGCCTCGCGGCCGGCGACGGTGTCGGCGAGGATCATCTCGCGCATCGCGTCGATGCGGTCGCCCTCGAAGAACATGTGCTCGGTGCGGGTGAGGCCGATGCCGACGGCGCCGAACGCGACGGCGATGCGCGCCTGCTCGGGCGTATCGGCGTTGGTGCGGACGGACAGCTTGGTGGCCTGCGCGCACCACTTCATGAGCTGGGTGTAGTTCTTGAACTTTTCCGTGGCCTTCGCGGCGGCGTCATCGTGGACGAGGCCGGCGATGATCTCGGACGGAGCGGTCTTGATCTGGCCGGCGTAAACCGTGCCGGACGTGCCGTCGATCGAGAGGTAATCGCCTTCCTTGAAGGTCTGGCCGGCGATGGAGGCGGTCTTGGCGTCGTAGTTGATGTTGACGGCCGAAGCGCCGCACACGCACACCTTGCCCATTTGGCGGGCAACGAGCGCGGCGTGCGAGGAGACACCACCGCGAGCGGTGAGGATGCCTTCGGCGGCGATCATGCCGCGGAGATCTTCCGGCGAGGTTTCGACGCGGACGAGGAGGACCTTTTCGCCCTTCTCGGCGGCCTGCACGGCGCGGTCGGCATTGAAGTAGATCTTGCCGGTCGCGGCGCCAGGGCCGGCGGGAAGGCCGGTGGCGATGACGACGGCTTTCTTGACCTCGTTGAGGTCGAAGATCGGGGCGAGGAGCTGCTCGAGCTGGTCGGCCGGGTTGCGGAGAACCGCGGTCTGCCAATCGATGAGCTTTTCCTTCACCATGTCGGCGGCGAACTTCAGCGCGGCGGCGGCGGTGCGCTTGCCGTTGCGCGTCTGGAGCATGAACAGCTTGCCTTCCTGGATGGTGAACTCGACGTCCTGGACATCCTTGAAGTGCTTCTCGAGGGTCTTGCGGACCTGGAGGAGCTCGGCGTAGGCCTTCGGGAGGTGATCCTTGAGCTGGGCGACGGGCTCGGGCGTGCGGACGCCGGCGACGACGTCTTCACCCTGCGCGTTGATCAGGAATTCGCCGTAGAATTCGTTGGTGCCGTTGGCCGGGTTGCGCGTGAACGCGACGCCGGAACCGGAGTTTTCGCCGGTGTTGCCGAACACCATGGCCTGGACGTTGACGGCGGTGCCCCACTCAGTGGGGATGTTGTATTTGCGGCGATAGACGATCGCGCGGTCGTTCATCCAGGAACCGAACACGGCACCGGCGGCACCGCGGAGCTGGTCCCACGGATTGTTCGGGAAGTTCTTGCCGGTGCGCTCGGCGACGAGGGCCTTGAAGCGCTTCACGAGCTCGGCCTGGTCTTCCGCGGTGAGCTTCGAGTCTTCGATGTCCGCGTGATACTTCTCGTGTTTGAAGTTGTGGATGACCGTTTCGAACGGCTCGTGATCTTCATCGGGGCGCTTCTGCACGCCGAGCACGACGTCGCCATACATCTGGATGAAGCGGCGGTAGCAGTCCCACGCGAAGCGCGCGTTGTTGGTCGCCTTCTCGAGCGCGATGACCGTCTGGTCGTTGAGGCCGAGATTGAGGATTGTGTCCATCATGCCCGGCATCGAGTCGCGGGCGCCGGAGCGAACGGCGACGAGGAGCGGCATGCCTTCGGTGGCGCCGAACTTCGTGCCCATGATCTTTTCCATGTTCGCGACGCCGGCTTCCATCTGCGCCTGGAGCGAAGACGGATAGGTGCGCTTGTTCGCGTAGTAGTAAGTGCAGACCTCAGTGGTGATCGTGAATCCCGGAGGAACGGGGAGACCGATGCGCGTCATCTCGGCGAGGTTGGCGCCCTTGCCGCCGAGCAGCGGCTTCATCGAGCCGTCGCCGTCAGCTTTGCCAGCGCCCCACGTGTAGACGTATTTGGGACCCTTGGCGGATTTCGGAGCCGCTTTCGCGGCGGGTTTTTTGGCGGGAGCCGCCTTTTTGGCGGGCTTCTTGACGGGAGTTTTCTTGGCCATGTGAGGATAAAACGAGGGTGATAACGAACGACGGACGGAGAGGGGATATCGCAGTCGCTAGAGGGAAATGTGTCAACGGCGCACGCTTGCGATTTATGTATCATTTCTTGCCCGGGACCATGGCCGAGGCCGGGCAAGAAAACCGGAATTTTCGAGGTCGGATCGGTCCGTATTTGCGACCCTCAACGCGGGGGCGTCGGTCCGAAGTTCCGGCTGCGTGCGGGGTTCGGCAAGCCTGCCGGTGAAGCCGGGATTGCGCCGGCGCGGAAAACCCCCTCTGTTGCTCCGGTTTGAGCGCCACTCCGCCCAACTCCCCTTACGATGACGAAGGCCTCCTGCCGCTCGGCGGCGAGCCCGCGCCGGGCCCGCGCGAGAAGCCGATGGGTTTTCTCGATCATCTCGAAGAGTTGCGCGGCACGCTCATCAAATGCGCGGTGGTGTTCGCGGTGTTCGTGACGATCATCGCCTATCGGCTCGAAGATGCGGAGACGTTGCTCGCCTGGCCGCTCGAGCAGGCCAAGGCCGATTACCCGCACCTGAAAATGGAGATCGTGACGAACTCGCCGATGAGCGTGTTCACGGTCGTCATCAACATCTGCCTGGTCGGCGGCGTGATTCTCGCCTTGCCGTTCTGGATCTATTTTCTCGCGCGCTTCATCGCACCGGCGCTGAACGATCGCGAGCTGCGCGTGATCGTGCCGACGGGGCTGGCGGCGTTCGCACTCTTCCTCTGCGGCGCGGCGTTCGGCTACTACATTCTCATGCCGAGCACCATTCGTGTGGCGCTCGAGCTGAACGAGCTTCTCGGCTACACGGTCATGTGGACCGCGGACAAATACTACTCGATGCTGATGTGGCTCGTGCTGGGCATGGGCGCGGCGTTTGAGTTTCCGCTGCTGGTGGTGCTGGCGGTTTATCTCGGTCTCATCGAGGTGGCGACGCTGCGCAAATACCGCCGTCACGCCATCGTGGTGATCTTCATCATCGCCGCGATCGTCACGCCGACGCCCGATCCGTTGAATCAATCGCTGTTGGCGCTGCCGCTGATCGTGCTCTACGAGCTCGCGATCTTCGTCGCCGCGCGACTCACGGCCCGCCGGAAGGTGCGCGGTTGATCGGATCGGCCCCCCTGTAGCATCCGTCTGACGTGGGCGCTGGCGTCCCCGTCGGCAACGCCTCACCAAGTGCCGACGCGATGGCTCCTGCAGCGGCGGTCTATGACCGCCGACGAAGACCGATGCTGCGCCCAATTCGGCGGGCATAGACCGCCGCTACAGTCGGCCGATGCGCAATCAGAGCGCCTCGTGTCTCACTTCTTCGCCGCGGCCGCCTTGGCCATCACGCTCGGATTCTTCTCGAGGTAACGCGTGAGGGCTTCGATGGCGGCGAACGTCTCCGGGCTGATGTGGTGCTCCATGCCCTCGACGTCGTCGTAGATGACCTTCTCGTCGCCGACGCCGATCACCCGCAGAAACTCGGTGAGCAACTGGTGGCGGTGCGCGATGCGCCGTGCGACTTCGAGGCCGGTGCTGGTCAGCACCATGCCGCGGTATTTTTCGTATTTCACGAAGCCCTCGCCATCGAGCTTCTGCACCATGGCCGTGACGCTGGCCTGCGAAATTTTCAGTTCGGCCGCGATGTCGACGACGCGCGCGTAGCCTTTGCGCGAGATCAGCTGCTCGATCTTTTCGAGATAGTCCTCCGCGGCAACGGACGTGCGGGGACGGGCGAGGGGAGTGGCCACGAGAACGGCCGCAGCGCGGCGTTACTTGCGGGTCGCGCGTTGGAAGCGGAACACCGTCTTCAGCATCTGCAGCGCGATCCAGAACACGCCGCTCATGCAGCCGGCGGCCATCGTCGACCAGAAGCGGATCATGGTCGGGTCATTCGACGGCACGTGCGATTGCAGCAGGTAGTAAAAGAAGGAGAAGAACGCGGCGACGAGCACGAGGTCGACGACGAGTGCGACGAGCGAAAAACCTTTTTTCTCCGGCGAGGACATCCCGGCAATCGAAGGAGCGGCCGCGCCTTTGTCGAATAGAATCTTCGGGAGGCGCAGCGGGATGTCGATTTCCACCACATCGCTGTCCGGGGCGAAGTGCAGACGCGCGCCGTTTTCGATAAAGACGTTGAGCATCGCTTTGTTTTCGCGTCGCACCTGCGCGAACAGCCGCGGCAGACCGCGCCGTCGTCCCAACACGCGGAGATATTTCAACAACATCGAGGCCATGCCGAGCCGGCGCTGACTGTCGTGCACGAGGAAGGCGCATTCCGCCGATTGATGATCGGGCGCGTGCACCAGTCGCCCCATCGCCCAGAGCCGGCCTTCGCGACCGTCGGCCTCCCACTCAAAAACGCCCAGCGGCGCCTCGCGGGAGGGATCGACATCGACGAGCCGCCCCGCGCGTTCCGCCGTCATGTCGTGGATGAGATAACCATACCGCGCGCGAATCGTCTCCTCCGACAGCGTGGCGAACATCTCGGCGACTCGCGCCGCGTCGCCCGGCGTCAGCGGACGCAGGCGATAATCGCGCCCGTCCCGCAGCCGCACCAGGCGCGGCGGCAGGGTCCGAAAGAGGGGCGGGACTGAAGGAGCGTTCACGAGGCGCCCGAAGCTCTACCGGGCTTTCGTGGGCACGAAAAGACAATAGACGCTCGTCGGCCGCCCAATCCCCCCCGAAAATATTCGAGGCCTTTTTTCGTGCAAGGTAGGGCCTTTTCTCCTACGCCTCCCGCCCGTTCCATGCTGAGCCGCCTCAAATTTTGGCTGATGATCGGTTTGCTGGTGTCGAACCTGGCCGTCGGACTCCTCAGTCTCTACGTGCTGCGTAACGTCAATCAGCGCTACACCCACCTGCTCGATCGCAGCGTGCCGACGCTCAACGGACTACGCACGCTCTCGCGCGAGCTCAGTGCGGTGCAGCGTCTCGCCCGACGCATTGTCGACCCTGACAACGAGCGCGCTTGGGCCGATCTGCTCCCGCAGATGGATGACAGCAGTAACTTGGCTGCGATTCACGCGCGCGATCTCGCTCGCGTCGAGGCCTTCGAAGCGACGCCGTTGCGCGGAGCTCTCGAACGCCATTCGCGCGAATACGACGAGAAAGTGGATGCGTTTCTCGATCTGGCGCGGGCGAAAAAATTAGAGGAGGCCAACCGCTACAACACCGAGGTGTTGCGCCCGCTGCACGACACTTACCAAAACACGCTCGATGACGCCGCCGACCACGTGCAACAGCAAGGCCGCGATTTGCGCGACCGCTACGCCGAGGACTCCCGCTTTTTCAGCAGCCTGCTTCTGGCCTTCGCCGGCTGGCCTTTGCTCGCGGGCTTGGCCGCGGTGTTTGTCATGGCGGTGCTGATCGCCGGTCTGCTCATCTCGGTCTTCGCGCCCGGCCTGATGGTCCGCAAGCCGACGAACAGCGAGACGGCCTGAGGGAGAAAATGACCGGGCCTCGCCTCGTGTGACGCCCCGGCTGACGACGCGGCGCGTGTCGCTTTCGCGGACAAGGCTCGACGCGAGGTCGAGCGCTACACCGCGGCCGCGCCGACCTTAAAACGCCTGCGGGATCATCGACGTCAGGTTCTCAGGCGCGCCGTCGGTCACCAGCATGTTGTCCTCGATGCGCACGCCGCCGAGACCGAGATGCTGTTCCGCGAGCGACCAGTTCACGCAATCGCGATACTTTTCCCGGCGCACCGGATCATTCAGCAACGCCGGAATGAAATACAGGCCGGGCTCGACCGTGACAATGTAGCCGGGGCGCAGGATCAGATCCATGCGCAGACTGCGCAGGCACGGCCGCGGGTCTTTGGTGCGCCCGGGTTCGAGACCGCTGCCGTCGCGCACGCCGAGCCCGAGCATGTGGCCGACGCCGTGCGGAAAAAACAACATGTGCGCCTCCTGCTCGACGAGCGAAGTCGGGTTGCCCTTCATCACGCCCATGTCGACGAGGCTGCCGATCATGTCGATCGCCGCGCCGAAATGGATGTCCTTCCACTCGGCGCCGGGCACGCATTTCGCGCAGGCGCGCGCGTGGGCGTTTTTCACCGCCGCGTAGAGATCGCGCTGGAACGCACTCGGCTTGCCGCCGGCCACGTAGGTCCGCGTGACGTCGATCACGTAGCGGTCCAACTCGCCGCCCGCATCGATCAGGATGAAGTCGCCGTCTTTGGCCACCCGCTCTGGCGAAGGCGAACCGTGGAAAACCGCCGCCTGCTTGCCGACGCCCACGATGGTGTCGTAGCCGGTCTTGTCCGCCCCGCCGCGGAAGAAGCCGGCCTCGAGTTCGATCTGCATGCGGCGTTCGCTGAAGCCCGCGCGCAGGAACGGTTGCAACGCCGCGTAGCCTTCCGCCGTGGCCGCGGCGCAGCGTTTCATCACCTCAACTTCGCCCGTATCCTTCGGTCGACGCGCATGGCGCAACGCATCGCGCACCTGAGCCGTGAGCGCCTCGTCGCTGGCGACGCCTGCGATCGGCACGCCGAGCACGGCGACGCGGCGACCGGTTTGGCGCGTCGCGAGCCAGCGGGGAAAGTGGCCGAGAAATTCGCCGGGCAATTGCTCCGCGCCGTCCCACACGCGTTCCATCTCGCTCACTTCCGGCACGAACGACGTCCATTCGTTTTTCGCCGGATCGTAGGCGAGGATGCCGCCGTGCGCCGCCGCGTGGCCCGCGAGGTAATAGTATTCCTGGTGCGCAATGAACGGCAGGTGCTGGTCGCTCAGCTCGGGCTTGGGGAGCGGTTGGCCGGCGCCGACGAGCAGTAACTCGTCAGACTTCAGACCAAGGGCAGGGGCGAGGCGGGCACGGCGGGCGGCGTAGTCGATGGGCATGAGTCGCGGGGTTGCCCGCATAGAAGACAGAAAATAGAGCCGAAAGAAAGCGTGGAGCAGGCGCGTCGCGCCTGCCGAGCGCCATCATCGCCACCCTCGGCCGTCCGCGCGGCGCACGCCGCCGCGGCAGAAGCGTTGGCGAGCTCAGCGCTTCGCTTCCGCGGCTTTCTGCGCGAGTTCGAAACCCTCCAACGCCGTCCGCGCCATGTCCGAGCGCGGAGCGATCTTTACCGCGTTCTCGTAGCGCTCGCGCGCCTCGCGCAAGCGGCTCAGTCGCACCAAAACGTGTCCGCAGGAAACCTGAGCTTCCACGTCGCCCGGTTTGATTTCGGCGGCCGCTTCGAAGTGCTGCAGCGCGGTTTTGAAGTCGTTGCTGCGACCGGCAATCGCACCGAATTCCATCTCGCCCTTGAATCGGTCGATCTTGTGCGCGCGCTCGGCGAACTGTCGCGCCTTCGCGAAATTGCCACCGTTGGCGGGCGGCGTGGACCAGTAGTAGCGCGAGAGGCCGGTGAGCGCGACGAGGTTGTTCGGGTCGAGCTCGAGCGCCTTCTCGTAGGCTTTGCGCATGCGGTTGGCCCAGGAGGATTGGTCCATGCGCGTGACTTCGCTCATGTGGACCATGATCGCGGCGCCGAGCTGCGCGTGGAAGCGCGCCTGCTTCGGGTCCAGCTTGATGGCTTTTTCGGCGAGTTTGATTCCCTCCTCAGTCTGGTGCTGGCCGGTGCGCACGCGGCTGAGTTCCCATACCGCGACCGGATCGGGCTTCTTCGTCAGCGCGAGCGATTCGATCAGACGCTCGGCGGCGAGAAACTCGCCTTGATCGAGCAACGCCTCGGCGCGTTCGGTCGGGGACTGCGCCCACGCCGCGAGCGCGGAGCTGAGAAACACACAGGCGAGAAGACGGGAACGAAGCGAAGTCATGAGGGCGTCGCCGCACAAACGCGGAACGCCCCCGAGCTAGACCACGCGCGCGACCCGGGTCAACGATGCGCTGCGGGCGCGCTCAGTTCGTCGCGGCGGGCGCGTCGAGTTCCGCCAGCGCACTCTTCGCGGCGGCGAAGTTCGGGTTGAGCGTGAGTGCGGACGCGAAGCGCGCGCGGGCTTCGTCCTTTCGTCCGAGTTTGACGAGCATGCGGCCGCAGTTGAACGGCGCGCCGGCCGCGTCGGGCTTGAGCTGCGCGGCGGCTTCGTAGTGCGTGAGGGCGTCGGCGAATTTCTCGCCGCGCTCCGCGATGCGGCCGAGTTCGCTTTCGCCGAGGAACGGATTGAGCGCCTTCAAACGCGTGGCGAACTCCGCGGCCTTCGTCAGGCTGCCGCCGGCGATTTCCGGTGCGTTGGCGAAATAGCGCGAGAGACCGACGAGGCCATTGAAGTTTTTCGGATCGAGTTCGACCGCGCGCTCGAACGCCTTGCGCATTTTGCCGGCGACCATGGCCTGCTGCATGAAGCCGAGTTCGGGCATGCGGGCGCTGAGCGCGACGCCGAGTTGCGCGTGGTAGTCGGCGTTGTCCGGCGCGAGCTGCGCGGCCTTCTCCGCGAGCGCGATAGCGTCCTTGGTGTTTTTCTGTCCGAGTCGCACCTGGCTGAGCAGGTGGAGCGCGGCGGGATCGGGTTTTTCCGCGGAGGCAAGCTGTGCGAGTGTGGCATCGGCGGCGGCGAGATCGCCGGATTTCAGCGCGGCGGCGGCGGTTTCGAGTGCGGTTTGCGCCGAAGCGACGACCACGAGGAGCGCAGCCGCGAACGCGGCAAGGAGGGGGCGGGATGTTTTCATGTTAGGAGAAATTATTCGTTCTGCAGTGCCTGGACGGGGTTGAGGCGTGCGGCCGTGAGAGCCGGGTGCGCGCTCGCGGCGAGGGCGACGAGCGGCACGAAGATCAACAATCCCGCGAGCACCCACGGGTCGTGCGGCTCGACGCCGTAGAGCAGGCCGCGCAACAGTTGGGCGAGCGCCAGCGCGCCGACCACCCCCGCCACGAGTCCGGCGGCCACGAGCCGGCCGGCGCGACCGAGCGTTTCGACGAGCACGCGCGTGGGACTCGCGCCGAGCGCCATGCGCACGCCGATCTCGCGCAAGCGCTGGCTGACGGTGAATGCCATGCTGGCGTAGATGCCGAACGCCGACAGCCCGAGGGCCACGGCGGCGAAGAGAGCAAACAACGCCGTGCGCAGGCGCGGCACGGTGGCGGAGATCGCGATGTTGTCCTCGAGCGAGCGGATCGTCATCGAGGCGGTCGGATCGGCGCGGCGCAATGCGGCTTGGATCGCGCCAGTGAGAGCGGCGCCGCCTTGCGCGCGAACGACGAGCGTCGTGAAAAACCACGGGCTCTGCTGCTGCGGCACGTAGATCTGTGCCGGCGCGGGATCCGACAGATTGTCCTGCTTCACGTCCGCCACGACGCCCACGACCTCGCGATACTCGCGCGCGAGCCACGGCAGCGTTTGGATACGCTGACCGAGGGGATTGGCGGTGCCGAAGAGGCGCTTCGCGAGCGTTTGATTGATGAGGCAAACTTTCGGCGCCTTCGCATCGTCGCGCGCTTCGAGGCCGCGACCTTGCACAACAGGGATGCGGAGCGTGCGCAGAAAGTCGGTGGTGACGCTGTTGAACACGGCTTCGTCCGCATCGCCGTCGGTCTTGGCGCGGCCCTGCACCCAAAACGGGTAGCGCAGTGTGATCCCACAGAGCGGCGCGCTGGAGCTGATGCCGGCGGATTGCACGCCGGGGACGCGCTGCACCTCGTCGATGGCGCGGTCGTAATAGGCGGCGAGGTCGGAAAACGTTTCCCATTTCGTCTGCGGCGGCGCGAGGCGCACGGTGAGCACGTCGCGCGCGTCGAAGCCCGGCGGCGTGCGCTGGAGGTTGAGCAGGCTTTTCATGAGGAGCGCGGCGCCCGAGAGCACGACGAGTGTGAGCGCGACCTGGCCGGCGATGAGTGCGGCTTGGGCGCGACCGGCGAAGTGGCTCGTGCCGCCTTTGCTGCCGCCGGATTTGAGCGTCTCGTTGACGTTCGTGCGCAGCACTTGCCACGCGGGCAGCGCGCCGAAGACGAGCCCGGTCAGCACTGCGGCGCCGAGCGCGAAGGCCAGAGCGCCGCCGTCGACGGCGATCGTGTGCGAACGCGGCACGAGGCCGCCAGGCAACTGTCGCGCGAGCAACGGCAAGCCGGCCCAGGCGAGAACGATGCCGGCCGCGCCGCCGAGCAGCGCGAGCAACAGGCTCTCGGTGAGCACGGCGCGAGCGAGCCGCTGCGGCGTGGCGCCGAGCGCCAGGCGCACGGCGAGTTCTTGCAAGCGCGAGACGCCGCGCGCGAGCATGAGGTTGGCGAGATTGACGCACGCGACGAGCAGCACGAGGCCGACGGCACCGACGAGCAGCAGCAACGAGCGACGCATGTCGCCGACGCGCAGCGTGAGCAGCGGTTGGATTTGCGCGGTCCAACCCTTGTCGGTCGCGGCGAATTCCTTGGCCAACGCTTCGGCGATCGTGGCGACTTCCGCTTGGGCGGCACCGGCGGACACGCCGGGGGCGAGGCGCCCAATCGTGCTCCAGAAGCGTGAGTCGCGGACCATGTATTCGGGCGCTTCCTGCGGGAACGGCAGCCAGACTTCGACGAACTCCGGTTCGCGGAAGTCGGGCGGCATGACGCCGACGATGGTGGTCGGCATGTCGTTCAGCGTGACGGTCTCGCCGACGACGCTCGCGCGCTCACCGAACAGCCGGCGCCAGGCGGCGTGGCTCAGCAGCGCGGTGCGCGGCGCGCTGAAGCTGAATTCCTCGGTGCGGAAGGGCCGGCCGACGACCGGCGCGACGCCGAAGGTGGCGAAGAAATTCTCGGTGACGTGGGCGGCGACGAGTTGCAGCGGATCACCGCCGGCGGGCGCGTAGGATGCGAAGTCAGGGCGGAAGGCGGCGAGTTTCTCGAACGACTTCGCGCGGTCGTGGAAGTCGCGGAACGCCGCGGCCGAGAGCGCGGGCATGGTGACGGCTTTGGCGGAGTTGACCGACGTGAAGCCGACGAGGCGCTCCGGTTCTGCGTAGGGCAGCGGGCTCAGGACGATGGAGCGGAAGATGGAAAAGATCGCGACGTTGGCGCCGATGCCGAGGGCCAGCATCGCGAGGGCCAGGGCGGAAAAGCCCGGAGCGCGACGGAGCGAGCGAAAGGCGGCGGCGAGATCGGCGAGGACGGAAGACATGACCGCACCGTAGCAGAACGCAGCGTGCGGCGGATGCGCCGGAGGTCAGGGTCGTGGTCATGTCGCGGCATGACTTGGGGTCATGGCGGCGCGCGAAAGAAGGCGGGGGAACCACGAAACACACGAAAGGGGAGCGACCATCGATGGGTGTCATTCTGCGCGCAGCGAAGAATCCACTTATGATCACACCGCACGTCCTTCTGGCTGGCTGGCTCGCCTTCGGCTGCACTTCAGCCCGCGCGGGATGAAAGACGCGTCCGAGCTGGTTCACTTTTCGTGTATTTTGTGTGTTTCGTGGTTTTTCTAAATCAGCCCGAGTTCGCGGGCGCGGAGGGCGGCTTGCGTGCGGTCGAGAACACCGAGTTTGCCGAGGACGTTTGTCATGTGGTTCTTCACCGTGCCTTCGGTGATGCCGAGCTCGGAGCCGATTTCCTTGTTGCTATGGCCGGCGGCGAGGAGGCGCAGGACGCCGAGTTCGCGCGACGAAAGTGGCTCGGCGAGTGGTTGGGAAACCTTTTTGCCTTCGCGCGCGCTGAGGCGTGTGAGCTCGGCCATCATCTTGGCGGCGACGCTCGGCTCGAGGACGGAGGCGCCTTTGGCGGCGGCGCGGACGGATTCGCACAGTTTTTCGGCGGAGCAGGCCTTGAGCAAATAACCGAGCGCGCCGGCGCGCATGGCCTCGAAGATTTCCTCGTCTTCGTCGAAGGTCGTCAGCACGACGACGCGCGCCGTCGGCACGAGCGGCCCGAGGCGGCGCGTGGCTTCGACGCCGCCCATCACCGGCATGCGCAGATCCATGAGGATGACGTCGGGTTTATGGATCTTCGCGAGGGCGAGGGCGCGCTCGCCGTTCTCGGCCTCGGCAACGATCTCGAAATCGGGCTGCAGCGTGAGCAGCGCGCGAAGCGCTTCGCGGAAGAGCGACTGGTCGTCGACGAGGAGGATGCGGAGTTTTTTGGAAATGCTCACGGGATAGTCCTGTAGCGGCGGTCTATGACCGCCGAAGGGATGCGATGCACTGGCCGGGCCGGCGGTCATAGACCGCCGCTACAGTGAAAGAAAATGCGGGCAGGCGTTTCACGCCGGCACTTCGACGCGCAGCGTGAAGCCGCCTTCGAGGCGGTTGGCGGCGCTGACGGTGCCGCCGAGCAGTTCGATGCGTTCGCGCAGGCCGACGAGGCCGAAGCCGCCGCTCGCTGTGCCCGTGCCGTTTCGGCCGACGCCGTTGTCGGAGAGTTCGAGGTGCACGCGTTGCGCGTCGCGAAAATCGAGGCGCAGCAGCGCGGAGGTTGCGCGCGCGTGCTTGCGGATATTGGTGAGGCCTTCCTGCGCCGCGCGGAACAAGGCGTGTTCAACGGCGGGCGCCAGCGGGCGCGGTGTTCCTTCCACCGTGTAGGCGGGCACGGGATCGCCGTGCGCGGCGAGTTGGCCGATCGCTTCCGGCAGCGGCGGGCGCTGGGTGTCGGCGCGGAGCGTGCCGACGGAGCGGCGCACGTCGTCGAGCGCTTCGGCGGTGAGCTTGGCGGCTTTTTCGACGTTGGTTTTGGCTTGCGCGGGATTGGTGGCGCAAACGGCGGCGGCGACGTCGAGCTGCGTTTTGACTACGGTGAGGTAGTGGCCGACGCCGTCGTGGATTTCGCGGGCGAGGCGATTGCGTTCGCGCGTGGTGGCGAGTTCCTCGGCCTGGGCGGCGTAGGCGCGCAGCTGCGCGTTGGCGGCCTCGAGCTCGCGGCGGAGTTTCTCCTCGCGCTCGCGGGCGGCGAGAGCCTTGCGCGTAATGATCGTGAACACCGCGGTGAACGCGAACGCCGCCGTGTAGCTCATGACCGCCTCGGGCACGGCGCGCGGGCCGTAGTAGTAGCCGAATACCGAGACGCTCGCGGCGAAGAGCGCGGCCCCGGCGAGGGTCGCCGCCTTCCAGTTGAAGTCGAAGATGGCCTGGCTCACCAGCGGCAACACGATGATGCCGAAGAAGCCGCGGATGGGACTGACGAAAAGCATCGCGACGACGACGACGCACATCGCGAGGTAGTTGATGATTTTTCCGTGTCGTCCGATGCGGCACGAGAGTCCGTCGCCGAGCACGCCGAGCACGGCGTAGATCGCGCCCAAGGCGAAGGTCAGCGCGACTTGCGCCATCGAGGCGTCGAGGCGGCGCACCGTCACGAATGAGAGGAAGCAGGTGAGGATCACGCTGCCGAAGGCGAACGCGCCGTAGTATTCGGTGCGGTGTTCGCGGGTGGCTTTGGGCAGCGCAAGGCTCATGAGGCGTGAAGAATAGCAGAGAGCACGCTGGCGGGGAATATGACCAAAGTCACGCCGCCGGTCATGCGGTGCTGGAAGGGTGGATGACGCGATGCAGTGGTGGCGGGGTCATCAGCCCCGCGGGTTTTCGCCATCGACGCGCATGCCTCGCGGGGCTGATGGCCCCGCCTCCATTAGAGCAGAAGGCAGATGCGATCTTCAGGCCAGTGCGTCGCGCAGGATCACGACTGGATGCAGCGCCTTGCGGCCGGTGCCGTCCTTGATCTGGTGGCGGCAGCTGGTGCCGGGCGCGGCGATGAGGACGTCTTCCGGCGTCTTGCGCACGGTGGGGAAGAGCACGAGTTCGCCGATCTGTTGGGAAACTTCGTAGTGCTCCTCTTCGTAGCCGAACGAGCCGGCCATACCGCAGCAACCGCTGGGGATGAGCTGCACTTTGTAGTTCGCGGGCAGCTCGAGCATCTTCACCGAGGGCACGAGCGACGAGAGCGCCTTCTGGTGGCAATGGCCGTGGAGCTTGATCGTCTGCGCGCGCGTGGTGAACGCGGTTTTCTTGATGCGGCCGGCGTCGGCTTCGCGGGCGATGAATTCGTCGATGAGCAGGGCGTTTTTCGCGAGCGCCTTCGCGGCGGGCTTCAGCTCGGCGGGCACGAGGTCGGGATATTCGTCGCGGAATCCGAGGATCGCAGATGGCTCGATGCCGATGAGCGGCGTCTCGGCGGTAACGACGTCCTTGAGCAGCTCGACGTTGCGCACGGCGAATTCGCGCGCCTCGCGGACAAGGCCTTTCGAGAAATGCGCGCGGCCGGAGTCGACGTGTTGCGGGATGACGACTTCGTAGCCGAGGCGGTTGAGCAACTCGACCGCGGCGGCGCCGACGTCGGCGTCGTTGTAGTTCGTGAACTCGTCGCAGAAGAGATAGACGCGACCGTTGGGGTAGGCGGGCTTCGTCGAAGGCAGGGGCGCGGTTTGTCCGCGTTCGCGGGCGTCGTCAAGCGACGCCCCTACATGGCTGGCGGGAGTTTGGTTCGCGTTTTTCTTGTGCCACTTCGCCAGCGTGATCGGCGAGAGCTCGGGCATGCTGCGCTTCGGGTGGAAGCGCGCGAATTTCTTGATCGCGAGCGCGATCGGGGCTTGGCGCAACACCCAGTTGTAGGCGGACGGCCAGAGCGAGGCGAGGCGCATGCTCTTCGAGAAGTTCGCGACGAGGCGCGAGCGGAGCTTCACGCCGTGCGCGTCCTGGTAATGCTGCGCCCACTCGGCCTTGAGGCGCGCCATGTCGACATTCGACGGACACTCGGCCTTGCAGCCTTTGCACGAGAGGCAGAGGTCCATGACTTCGGCGATCTCGGGGCTGTCCCACGGGTTCGTGAGATCCTCGGGATGCGAGAGCGCGTGGCGGAGCGTGTTGGCGCGACCGCGCGTGGAGTCCTTCTCGTTGCGCGTCGCCATGTAGCTCGGGCACATGGTGCCGCCCATGAAGTGCGATTTGCGGCACTCGCCGACGCCGGTGCATTTTTCGGCGGCGCCGACGACGCCTTGCGAGGAGGCGAAGTCGAAGAAGGTGTCGTATTTCGGCTCCTTGTGATCGGGCGAGTGGCGCAGCGAGCTGTCCATCGGCGGCGTGTCGATGATCTTGCCCGGATTGAAAATGCCCTGCGGGTCGAACGTCTCCTTGATGCGGCGCATCATCGCGTAGCATTCGTCGCCGACCATGAACTGGATGAACTCGCCGCGCAGGCGGCCATCGCCGTGTTCGCCGGAGAGGGAGCCGCGGTATTTCTTCACGAGGATCGCGACGTCGGTCGCGATGCCGCGGAACATTTTCAGGCCTTCCGGCGTTTTCAGATCGAAGAGCGGACGCGTGTGCAACTCGCCGGCTCCGGCGTGCGCGTAGTAGACGGTGCTGACGCCGTATTTCGATTTCAGCATCGCATCGAACTCCGCGATGTAGGCCGGCAAGTCCTCGACGGCGACGGCGGTGTCTTCGACGACCTCGCGCGGCTTCGCGTCGCCCTCGACGTTGTTCATGATGCCCTGGCCGGCGCGGCGCAGGTCCCAGACGCGGTTCACGTCGGCGCCCCAGACGCGCGGGAACGCGTAGCCGAAGCCCGCGGCGCGGCACTCCGCCTCGATCGCGGCGAACTCGGCTTCGACGAAGGCGCGGTCGGCGTGGCGGAACTCGATCACGAGCACGGCGCCGGGATCGCCATCCACGAAGAAACGGTTCTTGGCCTGCTCGAGGTTGACCTTCGTGCACTCGAGGATGTGGCGGTCGATGAGTTCGCAGCCGAACGGCTTGTGCCGCATCGCGATCAAGGTCGCGCGCAGCGACTCGTCGATCGTCTTGAAATGCGCGCAGAGCAGCGCGCCGGCGGGCGGAATCGGTTCGAGGTTGAGTTCGAACTCGGTGCCGAAAAACAGCGTGCCCTCGGAGCCGGCGATGAGTTGGCAGAGATTGAAGGGCTTGTCGGACGCCGGATCGAAGGCGTTGCAATCCATCAGCCGGTCGAGCGCGTAGCCGGTGTTGCGGCGCGTGACGGTGGGCTTCGGATAATTGTCGCGGATGAGCTGGCGATTTTTGCCGTCGCTCAGGATGTCGCGGACCGTGCGGTAGATTTTCGCCTCGAGCGAGGTTTCGGGGCCGGCGCACTTCGCGTCGAACTCGGCGCGCGTGAGCGGGCCGAAGGTGACGAGCGAGCCGTCGGCGAGGAAGCCGCGCGCGGAGATGAGGTGTTCGCGTGTGGTGCCGTAGACGATCGAGTTGGCGCCGCAGGAATTGTTGCCGACCATGCCGCCGACCATGGCGCGGTTGGCGGTGGCGGTTTCGGGCGGGAAGAGGAGTTTGTGCGGTGCGAGCGCGACGTTGAGGTTGTTGCGCACGATGCCCGGCTGCACGCGGGCGCGGCGGCGGTCGACGTCGGTGGCGAGGAGCGCGTTCATGTGGCGGCCGGCGTCGACGACGATGCCGTTGCCCACGACCTGGCCGGCGAGCGAGGTGCCCGCGGCGCGCGGAATCAGCGCGACGCCGTGCTCGTGCGCGAAGCGGACGAGTTCGCCGACGTCGTGCTCGTCGCGCGGGAAGGCGACGGCGAGCGGCATCTCCTGGTATTCGGAGGCGTCGGTCGCGTAGAGGGCGCGCATCAGGTGGTCGTGATGCAGTTCGCCATGCAGGCGCGAGGCGAGGGCGGTCAGATCGATTTGCGGTGCGGAGACTCCAGCGCTCATGAAGGTCGCGAGTCGTAGACGAGCGCGCGGGTGTTGGCGAGAACGCGCCGGGACAAATCTGTCTTAACACGTCCTCACGCGCCTTAATGACCGAAAGGCGAAGGCGAAACGGCTTGGATATGACGCGGACGGGACGTTAACTCCGCGCAACACGAACCCCCGAACTCCGCCCGGCGCGCCCCCGCGCGTTGCGACCGAGTTTATCCTCATCACACGCAATGAAGATCGGAATTGTCGGTGCCGGCAAAGTCGGCGCCACCATCGCCACGCTCCTTGAATCCTGCAAGTTCTGCTCCGGCATCGTCCTCGCCGATGCGCGCGAGAACATCGACCTGAAGGGACTCAAGAAATCGAAATTCAAGCACGTCGACGTGAAGGCCGATGGCCAGCTCGCCGCCTTCGTGAAAGGCGTCGATGCCGTCGTGAGCGCCGCGCCGTATTTCCTGAACAAGACGATCGCCTCGACGTGCGCGCAGGCGGGCGTAAGTTATTTCGACCTGACCGAGGACGTCGAGACGACGGCCTTCATCCGCGAACTCGCCGCGAAATCCAAGGCGACCTTCATGCCGCAATGTGGCCTCGCGCCCGGCGCGATCAACATCGTGGGCGGCTCGCTCGCCTCGTCGCTCGACCAGGTGCGCCTCTGCGAGATGCGCGTCGGCGCGCTGCCGGGCGACGCGAGCAACCAGATGAAATATTACCTCAGCTGGAGCACCGCGGGCCTGATCAACGAATACTGCCAGGTCGGCGAAGCGCTCTTCGGCGGCAAGCACGTGACGACGATGCCGCTCGATGGCGTGGAGCGCATCACGATCGACGGCACGGAATACGAGGCGTTCAACACCTCCGGCGGCGTCGCGACGATGTGCGAGACCTTCGCCGGCAAGGTGCAGGAACTGAATTACAAGACGATGCGCTATCCGGGCCATCGCGACCTGATGAAGTTCCTCCTGCACGACCTGAACCTCGCCCCGCGGCAGGAGCTGGTGACGCAAATCTTCGACCAGGAGGTGCCGCAGACCGAGAACGACGTCGTGGTCTTCTACGTGAACGTGATCGGCCGCGACGCGCACGGCGGGTTGAAACAGCGCAGCTTCATCAAGAAGCTCTACGGCGACGTCGTGCAGGGCCGGAAGCTCAACGCCATCCAGCTCACGACGGCGGCCGGCATCGTCGGCGTGCTCGAATTGTTTGCGAAGAAGAAGCTCGGCCCCGGCTTCGTGAAACAGGAATCTGTTTCGCTGAAAGATTTCCTCGCCACCCAGTGGGGCGGCAAGGTCTACGGAAAATAGCCTTTCGATCCGACACAGAGGCAGAAAGAGGAGACACAGAGGTCACAGAGTTTCCTTTTCCGAGCTCTGTGCACTCTGTGTTTCTCTGGTTTTCCTCTGTGACTAAAAACTGAACTCTCTCATTTCTCATGGCCACCGCTTCTGCACCCACCGTCTCCGCCACCGTCAAAGCCATCTTCCCGAAACTCGGGCTCTCCGCCAAGGGCGCCAATCCCGGCGCGTTCTGGGGCGAGTGGGGCGGCGCGGGTGAAATCCTCGAGAAGCGCTCGCCGATCGACGGCTCGCTCATTGGTCGCGTGAAGCAGGCGACGCCGGGCGACTACGATCGCGCCGTCGCCGCGGCGCAGAAAGCTTTCCTCTCGTGGCGCGATCTGCCGGCGCCGAAGCGCGGCGAAATCGTCCGCCAATACGGCAACGCGTTGCGCGAGCTGAAGCCCGAGCTCGGTCGCCTTGTCTCGCTCGAAGCCGGCAAGATTCTCGCCGAAGGCGAGGGAGAGGTGCAGGAGATGATCGACATCTGCGACTACGCCGTCGGCCTCTCGCGTCAGCTCTTCGGTCTGACGATCGCCTCGGAGCGCCCCGGCCACCACATGCGCGAGACGTGGCACCCGTTCGGCGTCGTGGGCATCATTTCCGCCTTCAACTTTCCCGTCGCCGTCTGGTGCTGGAACAGCGCGCTCGCGGCTGCGTGCGGCGACGCGACGCTCTGGAAACCGTCCGAGAAAACCCCGCTCACCGCCATCGCGTGTATAAAGATCGCGGAAAAGGTTTGCCGCGCCAACGGCATCGATCCGGCGATTTTCTCGCTCGTGATCGGTGATGGTCCGACCATCGGCGAATTCATGACGAACGACCGCCGCGTGCCGCTGGTCTCCGCGACCGGTTCCACGCGCATGGGCAAGCGCGTCGGCGAGGTCGTGGCGAAGCGTTTCGGTCGCACGATCCTCGAACTCGGCGGCAACAACGCGATCATCGTCGCGCCGTCCGCCGACCTGAAGCTCGCGAAGCGCGCCATCCTCTTCGGCGCGGTCGGCACGGCCGGCCAGCGTTGCACGACGACGCGCCGCATTATCGTCCACGAGTCGATCAAGGACGAGTTCGTCGCCTCTCTCGTTTCCGCTTACGAATCGTTGCCCATCGGCAGCCCGCTCAAGTCCGGCACGCTGGTCGGGCCGTTGATCGATGCGCTCGCGGTGCAAGGCATGATGACCTCGATCGCCGAAGCCAAGAAGGCGGGCGGCAAGCTGCTGTGCGGCGGCGTGCGGCTTACGGGCAAAGACTTTCCGGGCGGCAACTACGTCACGCCCTGCATCATCGAGGCGAAGAACGACTGGCCGGTGGTGCAGCACGAGACCTTTGCGCCGATTCTCTACGTCATGAGCTACCGCACGCTCGCGGAGGCGATCGAGCTGCAGAACGGCGTGCCGCAGGGCCTGAGCTCGGCGATCTTCACGACTGATCTGCGCGAGGCGGAAGAGTTTCTCTCCGCGCGCGGCAGCGATTGTGGCATCGCCAACGTCAACATCGGCACGAGCGGTGCGGAGATTGGCGGCGCGTTCGGCGGCGAGAAGGAAACCGGCGGCGGCCGCGAGAGCGGCAGCGATAGCTGGAAAGCCTACATGCGCCGCCAGACCGTGACGGTGAACTACTCGAACGCGCTCCCGCTCGCGCAAGGCATCAAGTTCGGCGACTAACGCGCATCACGCGTCAGGTGGGCGTCGGCGTCCCGACCGACGCCGGTCGCCGCAAGGGCAGCGGCGACCCGCTTGTAGTTGACTTTGCCTAACAGGCTGACGGGTAGGGCGCACCGGCCCGGTGCGCCGACGGGATGGTAACGCGCTCGCGGCGGAGCGGGCCGCTCCGCCCTACCACCGACGCAACGCGCCTCTGTTTTTGCGTGAACTTAAATAGTTCGGCGGTTGAGACGCCCCGGGCCGCTTCGGTGGTCGGCTGCCGCGCAGCGAGTCCGTCCCAAACACGACCGCCACCGCATCCGCGCGTGAGCGCGGCGACGGTGGCGGCAGAGTGGTAAACTTAACGAGGCGTTCCGCTCAGGCGGGCGCGACCTCGGCGACTTTGCGATACCGCTCCGGCGGAATCTTGAAGCGATGGCCGGAGTCCAGGTCAGTGAAGATGTGCCACGGGCCGTGATCGGCGACGTGGACGAACACCTCGAGCACCGTTCCCTTTTCGTAGGAGTATTCTTCCATGGCGAACTCGTGATCGGCGTGCTCGATGGCCTCTCCGAGTTCACCGCTGTGTGGTTCCGTGATCTCGATTTTCCAAGTCATGGGGGGCAAGCGGGGTTGAAGCTCTTGCGTCGATGACGGGGCGCTTGGTCCGCCGGGGTCGCGTTCTTTCGCACGGTCCCGGTAAGCGTCTCGGGCGCGAGCCAGAGAGTGCGAGGTTTCATCGTCGGGTCAAGGCCCACCCCTGCGCAAACCTTGGCTGAAGCGACCCGGAAGTTGCCGGGGCTCCGCGCACCCGGCGGCGGCGGACTCGGCCCGAGCCTGACCGTGCATCGCGCTTGCGCGCCGCGCGGCGTCAGAAGCGGCTGAAATCGTCGACGGCGGCTGCGGCCTCGTATTTCGCCGCGTCGATCGTGCCGCCCTCGTCCGAATCGTAGTCGACGACGAACTGCCAGCGGCCTTCGACCTTGCGCGAGAAGGTGTGGAATTGTCCGTAGAAGCTCTGCGCTTTGCCGTCGGGCCCGGTGAGCGTGAATCGATAGATGCCGCGTTCGGAGGCCTGCGCGCCTTTGACGATTCGTTCGAGAAAGCGGAACTGCAGATCGATCTTCAGGCCGCGTTCCTTCCAGATCGCGAAGGAGCGGCGCACGCCGGTGGCGTATTCGTCGAGCGTGCGGACGACTTTGCGCGAGCCTTCGCCGCGGATGAATTCGGGCCGGTGCAGCGCGATATATTTTTCCGCTTCACCGTCGCGGTAGGCTTCGTGAAATGGAGTCCAGATGTGCGCGTTCAGTTCGGCGAGCAGAGCCGGGTCCTGTTTGGCGGGCACCGGGGGAGTTTGCGCGGCGGCCGCGAGCGCGAGGGAGAGACTGGTGAGAAGAACGGTGAGGAAACGCATGACGTCAGTGAATTGCTCTCGGGCGGTCGGTGAACGCGGGAGCGTTCATCGACCGGGAAATTCCGACAAGAACGACGAGGGCCGCGATCTGGATTTTTCTCTCCGCACGGAAAGCGTGACGAGCGGGAGCCTCGGTCGGTGCATGGCCGCGCAAGCTGCCTGCGCACGGTCGTCGCGCCAGCGATCACGCGCTCGCGACCGGGGTCGGGTGGAGGATGGGGGCGTGGTCTTTGCGGAAGGAGCGGATGGCGAGCGCGAGCGCGCACAGCACCAGGAACGCGGCTTCGAAGAACGCGATGCCGGGAACCTTGACCGCGCGCTCGGGGGCGATCGCCCAGCCGAAGCTCCACGTCGACATCAACGCGGCTGGAATCGCGGCGAGGCTTTGCAGGCCCATCAGCACGCCCTGCACCGCGCCCTGCTCGTTGGCCGGCACGTGTTTTGTGATGTAGGACTGGAGCGCCGGGCCGGAGATGCCGGCGAACGAACCGAGGACGATGATCGCGAAGATCATCCAGCCCTGATTGGCGAAGCCATAGCAGATGTGCGTGACGCAGGAGATGCTCATGCCGAGCACGACCGCGCGCGTGTCGCCCAGCTTTGGCACGATCCGGCGGACGAGCACGGCCTGCACGAAACCCATCAGCACGCCCGAGAACATCAGCGAGAAGCCGACCATTTTCATCGACCATTCGAAGCGGTGGAGCGCGTAGAGGGTCCACGTGCTGAAGACGGTCATGCCCGCCAGCATCAGCAGGAAATAGCTTTCCGCGAGCGACAGCACCGCGGGCAGGCGCTTCAGCGCGAGCAGGGCTCCGACGGGGTTGGCGCGCTCCCACGAAAAGGCGCGGCGATTTTCCGGGCGCAACGATTCCGGCAGCACGAAGCAGCCGAACACCCAGTTCACCGCGGAACACGCCGCAGCGACCCAGAACGGCAGGCGCAGATCAATGTCACCGAGCCATCCGCCGAGCGCCGGCCCGATGACGAAACCGATCGCGAACGCGCTGCCGAGCAGGCCGAAGGCGCCCGCGCGTTTCTCCGGCGGCGTGATGTCGACGACGTAGGCGTTCGCCGTCGCCATGATGCCGGCGGTCAGGCCCGCGATGACGCGCGCGACCACGAGCCACGAAAGCGTCGGCGCGCAGGCCATGATCACGTAGTCGATGGCGGAACCGGCGGTAGCGAGCAGGATGATGCGTCGGCGCCCGAAGCGGTCGGACAGCGAGCCGAGGATCGGCGAGGCCACGAACTGCATGAGCGCATACACCGCGACAATAATGCCGTAGGCGTGCGCGCCGGAGGTCTCGTTGCCGCCCTGCATTTCCACGATGAGCTTCGGCAGCACCGGAATGAGCAAGCCCATGCCCATGATCGCGAGGACCATGGTGATGAAAATGAAACTGAGCGCAGGCGTGCGACCGGGCGTGGAGGTCATGAACCGGCGGAGGCTACCGCTGCCACGCGGCACGGCAAGCGGGCACTGCGAACTGAGTGGCGCATCTTCCGCCGCGCGGTGGCGGGCGGAAGCGGAACGTTATTTGGCGCCAGCGATCCAGCGGTCGACCATGCGGCGCGCCTCTTTGCCATCCGCGAGGAGTTTGCCGTCGGGTCCGTAGACTTGGAAATGCGGGATGGATCGCAGCTCGAATTGCTGCGCGACAGGGGATTTCCAGTCGATGCCCTTCACGTCGGGTCGGTTGATGTCCACCTTCACGACCGCGATGTCCGCGCGTTTCGTGTGCAGCTGATGGAGCGGCTCGGCGTAGGCGCGGCAGGGCGGGCAAAACTGACTGGTGAAATCGACGACGGTGGTCTTGCCGGGCACGAGGTAGTCGGCGAGCTGGATCGCGCGGCCTTGAGCAACGACGGCCGGTTCGGCGCCTTTGGTTGCGGCGGCGAGCAGGGCGAGCGGGGTGAGAGCGAGCGCGAGAACGAGCGAGGTCAGTTTGGTTTTCATGGGGAAAATTAGTGCGCTTCGCCGCGGTAGAGTTTTTCGCCGGCCGTGACGCGGATCGGCAGGCGGTTTTCCTTCGGCGGCAGCGGGCACGTGGCGAACGGCGTAAACGCGCACGGCGGATTTTGTGCGCGGTTGAAATCGAGGATGATCTTTCCGTCCTTCGGCGGCGCGGCGTAGAGGAAGCGCGATGCTTCGTAGGTTTCCACGCCGCTCGTCTCGTCGGCGAGGATGAAGAACAGTGGATCATTCGGTCCGCCGTCGAGGATCGGCAGCAATTCGAACGTCCGGCCGTCGCGCGTAAACACGGCCTTGCCGGGCGCGGGTGTCGGCGAGGTCTGGCCGAGCACGTTCGTGATCGGAATCATCCGCGGCTGTTCGAACGCGACCCACTGCGCCTCGATGCGCCAGCTGGGATCGATTTCGAAATAGTCGATGCCGGCAAAACCGGTGCGGCGCGCGCTCTCGGTGTCGCGCACGCGCAGGCCGATTTTCTCCCCGCGTTTGATGACGAAGAAACTCACGTTGCGCGCGGCGACGAGGCTGGGTTTGCCGGCGCCGTAGGAAAGCGCGATCGGGTGCTCGCCGGCGGCGGCGCCATCGACGCTGGCCAGTGAGCCCGGCGCGGCGAGAAACGACGCCTGGCCGTCGGCCGCGAGGCGCACGACGCCCAGGTAGGCGGGGCCGGCCGGCAAGCGGACGCGATTGTCCTCGGCGGAGCCGACAGGGTTGTCGCCGACTTGCAGCCAGTGCAGGCCGATGATCGAGAGCCAGCCGTCCGGCGCGGTCAGCCGTCCCACGCGCTCACTGCGCCATTGCGCGATTTCAGCGGCGTAATCCTGCGCGCGCGCGGTCGCGGTGGCGCACAGGAGAAGAGCAAAAGCGAGACGGGAGACGATCGGCAAACGCATGTCGCGATGATGCAGAAAGTGGCGGGAGCTTCCAGCTCCCGCTACCTTAACATCACCGCGCCGAGGCCGCGCCCGAGGGAGAGGCCGAGCGCCCACTGGCCGACGGGAAACAGCAGCGACGTCGCCGCGTCGCCGAGCCAGACGTGGCGCCATTTCATTTTTGCATCCGGCGGGAGCTTGAAGATGAGCGCGAGCAACGCCGTGGTGAGCAGAAATGCGAGCGCGAGATTCGTCGCCGCCGAGGCGGCCGGCCTCATGGGCGTGTCACGCGGGTGCAGCGACATTCTCCGCGAGGAGACGGCGATGGCGCAGGTTGATCATTTCAGCAGCTCGCGCAGATCGGCAAGGTTCAGGCGCGCGGCGGCCGCGTCGCTCGCCTCGAACACGTCCGCGAGCAGCGCGCGCTTCGTGTCCTGCAACGCCATGACTTTCTCCTCCACCGTGCCGAAGCAAATCAACCGGTAACTCGTGACGACCTTCGTCTGGCCAATACGGTGCGTGCGGTCGGTGGCCTGCGCCTCCGCGGCCGGGTTCCACCACGGATCGTAGTGCACGACGACGTCGGCGGCCGTGAGGTTGAGGCCGGTGCCGCCGGCTTTCAGCGAGATGAGAAAAACGGGCACGTCGTCGCTCGTCTGGAAGCGATCGACTTCCGCTTGCCGCGCCTTCGCGCTCATCGAGCCGTCGAGGTAGCAATGCGCGACGCCTTGCGTCTCGAGTTCCGCGCGCAGCAGCGCGAGCAGCGAGGTGAACTGCGAGAACACGAGCATGCGGTGGCCTTCGTCGATTGATTCGGCGAGCAGTTCGCGGAAAGCGTCGAGTTTGGCGGAGTCATCCGCCGGCGTCGCAGGCTGCACGAGGCGCGGGTCGCAGCAGATTTGGCGCAGGCGCAGAAGCTGGGTGAGCGTGGCGAGGCGCAGGCGGTTTTCCGACGCGCCTTGGGCGGCGAGGTCGATGAGTTCGCGTTCGCTGTCTTCCTGCAGGCGGCGATAGAGCTGCGCTTGCACCGACGACGGCTCGCACCAGACGACTTGCTCGATTTTCGGCGGCAACTCGGGGGCGACGGCGGTCTTGGTGCGACGCAGGATGTAGGGCGCGGTTTGCGCGCGGAGTCGTTCGTCGTGGAACGCGCGTTCGTCGCGCTTCAGGCCCGTCGGGAGCTTCGGCACGAAGCCGGGCATGAGGAACTCGAAGAGCGAGCGCAGATCGTCGAGGGAGTTCTCGAGCGGCGTGCCGGTGAGCAGAAAGCGGCCGCGTCCGCGCAACGCGCGCAGCGACTGGGCGGCTTGCGTGCGACGGTTCTTCAGGTGCTGCGCCTCGTCGGCGAGGACGAGATCGAACTCGACGCTCTCGAACAGCGCGACGTCGCGCGCGAGCGTGCCGTAGGAGGTGAGCACGAGGTCGACGGCGGCGAAATCCTTGGCCGCGAGCCGCTGGTTGCCGTGATGAACGAACGTGCGGAGGCGCGGCGCGAAACGCGCGGCTTCGCGCCGCCAGTTTTCCATCAGCGAGGCCGGCACGACGACGAGATGCGGCAACGGCGCGGCGGCGGCGCTCGTTGCGGCAGCGAGGAGCGCGAGGGCCTGCGGCGTTTTGCCGAGGCCCATTTCGTCGGCGAGGATGCCGCCGAGTTGTTGGCGATAAAGATGCCAAAGCCACGCGACGCCGAGTTGTTGGTAAGGGCGAAGCGTGGCGGTGAACCACGCCGGAATCGGAGCCGGCGCGAGCGTCGATAGATTGTGGAGGGCGGCGCTGCGGGCGCGCCACATTTCGGGCGCCTGGAAGCCGGGCGCGATTTTTTCGAGGAGGTCGGAGACTTCCGCGACGCGCGCTTTCGCGATGCGACGCCTGCCCAGCGGCGAGGCGGACGGTTCCTGCGCCAACGCGCGGTGCGCCTGCTCCAGCTGCGCGAGGCGGGCGCGGTCGACGAGGTAGATCGTGCCGTTGCTCTCAATGTAGCCGCGACCGGTCGAGACGGCGGCGCGGATTTGCGCTTCGGGCGCATTACCGGCGCGGAGGCCGAGCGCGACTTCGTAGGCGTCGCCGGCTTCGGTGATATCGGCGGCAATCTCCGCGGTTTTCAGGTGCTCGGTGTTGCGCTCGAAGTTGGGCGTAAACTCGGCGTCGTAGCGCTCGCGCAATTCGGCGCCGTGCGTGGCAAGAAGGTTGAGGACCTTGTGCCGGTCGCGCAGCCACCACTTGCGGGTGAGCGGATCGAGCACGAAGCGATGGGTTTGGAGAAACTCGAGCGCGGGCGCGTAGAGCACCGACTCGCGCGCCGGCAGCGTGATCGCGAGGTAGTGTTCGGAGCCGTCGATCGTCATCGGCGCGAGCGGTGCGTCGCGCGCGGGTGCGACCGGTTTTTTCGTGGCCGGTTTGGGCGGCGGGGGCGGCGGAGCCGGGGCGGCGGGTTTTTCCTGCAGATGCTCGCTCACGCCGGGGAGGACGAGGCCGTTCCAGGGCAACGGGTCGTTCGGCCGATCGAGGCGGAAAAAAACCTTCTCGCCGATGAGCGCGTTGAGCAATTCGCGCAGTTGTGCGCGCGTGAGCTGCAGAAACGAGACCGGTTGCGGCGTGACGCCGATGCGCTGGAGAATCGCGAGCGCGGGCACGAACGCGGCTGGTGGTTCCGACTTAAGGTCGAGCTCCAACCGCACGGGAATCGCGTTGCGCGGTGCGGCGCTGGCGAGGTTGGGCGGCAGGAGAAGGCGGAGCATGGGCGGGCAATGGACCAAATTGCCCGCGGGGAGGGAAGCGCGATTCGTCCCCGACCGCGGAGGTCGCTGTCGCGATGCCGGTAGGCGCGCGCCGGCGGCCACGTTGTCGCTGCGCGCCAACGCGACGGGTCATGAATTTTGCCGATCAGGCGAACGGGTGGGGCTCACCGGTCCGGGGCGCCGAAAATACGGTGACACGCTCGCGGCGGAGCGGGCCGCTCCGCCCCACCACCGATGCATCGCGCGGGAGTTTATGGCGCGCTCCTCAATCAGCGGCCTCGAACTCGCGATTTGTAGCCGCGCTTGAGCGGAGTGAAAGCGTGGCGCTTGCGTGCTCACGCGCGCGCGGTCGTTTTCGGCGACGTGTTTTTTCATCGCGCGCAATGCATCGGCGAAAGGGAACGTGAGCCATCGGAACAAGCTGCGGGCTGCGCATCGGCGGATCGCCTGAGTGCGCATGTCATATCGTCAGGCCTGTTGGTAACTGCTGCGCGGTTGGGTCGAAGGCGGTGCGCCTCCGGTTTTTCCCGGTCGCGCCGGATCGCCGCCGGTGCCGGCATCGAGCTGGGGTTTGCCGCGCGGCGGATGCTCGTGTAGAGAGCAAACGGGCGGCGAGTCCGGCTCGAGCGCGCCACGCACGCGGGTGTCGACGCCTGCGGCGGAGTGGCGGCGGCGGCGTTGAAGCCCGGCCTTGCATTGGCGCGCCGTGTCATATGGCATGGCGGCATGTCCAAACTTTCCCCGGAAGAATCCGCCCGCCTCCATCCCGAAACGCTCGCGCTCAGCCTCGGCTTCGACCCGTTCCTGAGCGAAGGCGCCGTGAAGCCGCCGGTGTTCCTCACGTCGACGTTTGCGTTTCGGAAATCGGAGGACGGAAAGAAGTTTTTCGCCTGGATGCGCGGCGAAGGCGGCGCGCCGACGGGCAAGCACCAGGCGGGCCTGATCTATTCGCGGTTCAACAATCCGAACCTCGAAATCTTCGAAGATCGCATGGCGATGTGGGAAGGCATGAAGGGCGCGCTCAGCTTCTCGAGCGGCATGGCGGCGATCAGCACGGCGCTGCTCGCGACGCACAACCCGGGTGACGAGATCATCGTGTGCGCGCCGCTCTACGGCGGCACGGAGACGTTCATGCGCGGGTTCCTGACGAAGTTCGGCATCAAGTCGCACTTCATCCACGCGGGCATCACCGCGGTGGACGAGGCGAAGAAGCTCCTCGGGCCGAAGACGCGCTCGGTGTTCATCGAGACGCCGGCGAATCCGAACAACAAGCTCACCGATCTCGCGGCGATGCGCGCGATGATCGGCGAGCAAAAGACGGCGGACGGTCGCGGGGTGCTCATCATCGTCGACAACACGGTGGCTGGCCCGGTGTTTTGCCAGCCGGCGAAGTTCGGCGCGGATCTCGTGATCTACTCGGCGACGAAATACATCGGCGGTCACTCGGACGTCGTCGGCGGCGTGACGCTCGCGAATGACTTCGCGCTGCTCAAGGCGATGGCAGGCCTGCGCAACAGTCTCGGCGGCATGCCGAATCCGCACACGGCGTGGCTGCTCACGCGTTCGCTCGAGACGCTGAAGATTCGTGCCGAGGCCGCGGCGGCGAATGCGCAAAAGTGCGCGGAGTTTCTGGCGTCGCACCCGAAGGTTCGCGCGGTGAATTTCCTCGGTTTGCTGAAGCCTTCCGATCCGGAATACTCGATCTACCAGAAGCAGCAGACGGGACCAGGCTCGCTGATCTCGCTCTTCGTGAAGGGCGGCGAGGCGGAGGCGTTCCGCTTCCTCGATGCGCTCAAGGTCATCAAACTCGCCGTCTCGCTGGGCTCGACGGAGTCGCTCGCGCAGCATCCGGCGGCGATGACGCATTCCGGTCTCACGCCGGAGGCGAAGAAAGCCAGCGGCGTGTCCGACGATCTGGTGCGCATCTCGATCGGCATCGAGAACGCCGACGATCTCATCTGGGATCTGAAGCAGGCGCTCGATCAGATGTGAACGATTGCGGCGCTCACGGCGCCGCAATCGAGAGGCGCGCCTCAGTGCCGGTCGTGGCCCTTGCCCTTGCCTTTGCTGTGGCCGCGATCGTCGTCGTGTCCGCGGCCGCGCGGTTCGGCGTGGCCCGGCGGAGGTCCCTTGATGCGCACATGCGTGAAGTAGGCGCGGGGATAATAGACGACTACCTCGCGGTGCCGCTCGAAAGGCCGGTCGGTCGCCATCGACAACTGCACGTTGTGCCCGAGATCGACGCGCACCCAAGTCGGCAATTCCACGCCCATGCGCCACGCGCCGTGATCGGCGTAGAACCACATGCGGTCGACCGGACGGTAGTAAACTTCGGCCTCGGGATAGAAATAGTAGACACGTTCGCGCGTGAACCACCCGCGCTTCGCCCATGGCGGTGGTCCGGGTGGCGGAGGCAGGTCGACTACCTCGATCACTGGCGGCGGAGGCGCGACGACGCGCCCGAGGCGGATGTCGGCGGAAATGGTGACGTCGACGTCAGCCCGAGCGATCGCGAGCGTGAAAATGCCCAAGCCAGCGAGGAGAAACAGACGGATCGGTTTCATGCGATCTGAGACGCCGCGCGCGAGAAAAGGTTTCGTGCGCTGCGCTTCGCTTACGACGCATTTACGCGGCAGGGAAAGACGGACGCAGTGAACGTAGAGCGGGAATGTCGTCTTAGCTGCGGTGCGGTCGTGTCCGCAGCGAGCTGCCTTACGGCTCGACCACCACGGGCAGGCCCGGGTCGACGAGTGCGAGCAGCGTGCGCGCGTCCCAGTTGGCGAGGCGGAAGCAGCCGTGCGATTCCGTGCGGCCGACCTTTTCCGGGTCGGGCGTGCCGTGGATGCCGTAGCCCGGCCGGTCGAGGCCGATCCACGCGACGCCGACGGGATTGTTCGGACCAGGCGGGAGAATCAGTTTGCGGTCGAGCGTCTGCGCTTCGGCTGACTCGGGAAACACGGCCGGGTCGAACGTGTAGTTGGGATCGGGGATGACGACCTTGATCGTCAGCTGACCGATCGGGCGTTTCTCCGCCATCTTCGCGATGCTCACGGGAAAAAACGCGATGAGCTTGCCGTCGGGATCGGTGACGGTGAGCTGGCGATCGGCCAGCCGCACGTGCAGCAGTGCGGCTTTGCCTTCAAGGAGAACGGTGCCGACGTTCGGCACCTGCACGACGGCGCCGGGCATCAACTCCTCCCAGTTTACGTCGGGATTGAGCTGACGCAGCAGCTTGGGATTGGCGCGGTGCCGTTCGGCGGCGAGCTCGAGCGCGGTGGCATAGCCGAGGCGGTCCATCTCGGATTTTCCGACCCAGGTGCTGGGCACCGGGTGCAGCGACGACAGTTCCTCCGCCGTGAAGATGTGCTCGCCCAGCGCCGTCTCGGTCAACAGCAGCGCCTCGCGCGTGGCGTTGTCGAGGTCACCCGTTTCGCGGAGTCCGGTGCTGCGTTGAAAGGCCTTCAGGGCAGCTGCGGTCTGGAGGCCGCGCACGCCGTCGATGGAGCCGCACGAGAAACCGCGGCGGTGCAGCTCGATCTGGGCTTCGAGCAGGTTTTCGACCGGACGCGCCTCGAACTCCGGGGCCGACCCCGTCTCCTCCGCCGGTGCTTCCGCGGCGCCGTTGGTCGCCTGCTCTTCGTCCGCGCTGAGCGGTGAGAGGAAGGCGAGGAAGAGAATGGCGACGGACAGGAGGCGCATGAGCGAGCGGAGGTTGAGCGGCGTGCCCGATGCTGGCAAGCGGCCCGCGGCTTGCGAAACGCGGAATTGTGGCGACGGTCCCCGCATGAAACGTTCCGCATCCGCCGTCTGGCAAGGTTCACTCAAGGAAGGCAAAGGCACGCTGACCGCGCCGGGAGGCGCGTTGAAGAACACCGAGTATTCGTTCGGCTCCCGCTTCGCGTCGGGTGCCGGCACGAATCCCGAGGAACTCATCGCCGCGGCGCACGCCGGCTGTTTCGCGATGGCGCTCTCAGCCGCGCTGGGTGAAGCGGGCTTCACGCCGACGCGGCTCGAATCGAGCGCTGAGCTGAATTTCGACAACGTCGCGCCGAAGGGGTGGACGATTACGGCGTCGCACCTGAAGCTCCAGGCGCAGGTGCCGGGCATCACGCCGGAGAAGTTTCAGGAGATCGCGGCGAAGGCGAAGGCCAACTGCCCGGTGTCGCGCGTGCTGAACGCGGAAATCTCGCTCGACGCCACGCTCGCCTGAGCGCGCTGCTACGCGCTCGTGAGGTGCCAGCAACGGCAGAGCGGGCAGCGATACGCGGAGCGCCGGCGTTCCACACCTGCGACAGCGGCCGCGTCGAGGGCGTCGGCTTGCGTGCGGTAGCGGCGTTTCCGCGTGCACATGCGCTGACGTTCTTCGGCGGTCGGCTTCTTCACGCCACGCAGCGTGGCGGCGCGAGGAGCGCCCCGCAAGTGTGGCGAGGCGCCGCCGCGCTGGGGGCCGCTGGCTGAGCGGAGCGGTGCGAACTTGCGCGCGTCGCGGAACGACGCACGTTCCGCGGCATGCCGATACATCGCGCGCCGCCCTGGGAAAAGAAGCGTCCTGCCGCTGCCGCGGGAGCGAAGACCACGCTGACGCCCGAGAGCGTCGATTGGGCGAAGCAGCGCGCGCGGGCGGCGGGCCGACGTTATCCGAATCTGGTCGACAACATGGCCGCGGCGCGGCGCCAGCTCGAGGCGGAGCATCGGGCGCGCGCGCCGCGCGGGTTGCGTGGCGAAGTGGAGCCGGATGCCTCTTGAGGAGCGCTGTTTTTTAACGCCGGCAGGAGCACGAAAATCGCGATCGTGCCGAGCCGGCCGCCGCCAAACAACCGGGCGGGCAGCGACCGGCCTATGGCGGGCAGCGGCCGGAAAAGGGCAGTCATGCGGCGTTCATGTTGTCCGCACGGGGCGGCCGAAGTGCGCGGGGTTTCAATGCGGCTCGGTGACGCGCGCGCGGCGCTGCGGTTCGAACTTGGAATGCGCGGTCCGGTCGGGGAGGCTGGCGCATCTCCATGCTGCTCGAAACTCCCCGCCTGCGGCTGCGCCGTCTCTCGCTGGATGATGCGCCGTTCATCGTTGCGTTGCTCAACTCGCCCGGCTGGCTCGCCTTCATCGGCGATCGGGGCGTGCGGACCGAGGAGGACGCGCGCCGCTACCTCAATGCCGGACCACTCGCGAGCTACGCGCAGCACGACGGGCTGGGCTTGTATCATATTGCGCGGCGCTCGGACGATTGCGCCGTGGGCATGTGCGGATTGCTGCGGCGCGAGGTGCTGCCGGACGTCGACGTGGGCTTCGCGTTGCTGCCGGAACATGAGGGCTGTGGTTACGCGAGCGAGGCGGCCGCGGCCGTGATCGAATTTGGCCGGGCGACGTTCGGGTTGCGACGCGTGGCGGGCATCACGATGCCGGCGAACGCGGGTTCCATCCGCGTGTTGGAGAAGCTCGGGCTGCGCTTCGAGCGTGAGGTCGTGCTGCCGCCGAAGAACGAGACGCTGCGATACTACGCGCGCGCGCTCGACTGACCGGCGGCCCTCGTCTCCACCGGCGGTGCGTTTTCGTGGGCGGCGTCCACGCGTCCGTGCGGGAAAACGTCACAAATAAACCGCTTTTCTTCCCGAGGGGCCCGCGGCAGTGTGCCGCGATTAAATCATGGATCAGGAATCGACGATCTATCTGACGAACATCGTTATCAGCGTGATTCTGGCTGGCTTGACGACGCACTACTGGCGCACCCAGGGGCGCTCGCCGGCGATGCGCGCGTGGATGATCGCGGCGTGGACGATGATGGCGGCGGACGTGCTGTTTGCGATGCGGCCGCAGGTGTCCGAGACGATCGGACGATTTTTTCCGACGCTGATGGTGACGGTGGGCCACGTGACGCTCGTGCTGGGCGCGCGCACGACGGCGAAGCAGGCGCGGTCGTGGCTGCTGCTGAACGGCGTCATCCTGTTCCACGCCGCGGCGTTGATTTTCTTTCTGTGGCTCGGCCAGAAGACGCCGTGGCGGCTCGTGACCAACGGCGCGATCTGGGCGTCGCTGTCGGTGGCGGCGTTCCTCTCGCTGCGGCAGGCGCCGGCGTTTTTCTGGCGCTCGCCGGTGGCGCCGGCGAACGTGTTCCTCGCGCACGCGGCATTCCATCTCGTGCGCATGATGCTGGCGCTCGCTTCGGCGACGTGGGGTTGGGAGCAGGTGGCCCAGGCGATTCAAATCCTCGGCGATCTCGAAGTGAGTTTCTTCATGGTGGCGCTGTTCGTCGCCTTGCTGATCGCGAACCTCCAGCAGCGGCACGAGGAACTCTCCAGCGCGCGGGCGGAGGTCGAGACGCTTTCCGGGCTCCTGCCCATCTGCGCGTGGTGCAAGAAGGTCCGCGACGACGACGGTTATTGGCAGCAGGTCGAGGAGTATTTCGAGAAACGTGATCGCATCCGCTTCACGCATGGCATCTGTGCCGATTGCGCGACCGACCAGATGAAGGACCACCCGCATCCGCTGCCGCGGGTCACGCCGAGTTGAGCGGAGGACGGAAGCCGGAGGACTGGATACAGAAGGCGGAGGACGGAGAGGGCGGCGGGAAGCGGGACGTTGTCGGTTCGGTCCTCAGTCTTCAGCGCTCAGTTCTCCGCTGTCTGTCCTCTGATTACGGTTCGCGCGTGGCTTGCCAGGTGACCACCTGCCACTGGCCGGAGCGCCAGATGAACGTGCCGCTGTTGCGCGAATACCAGCGCGTGCCGTCGGGGTTGTTGATGAGCAGCCGGAAGTTCAGTGCGGCGAAATTGCCATACGGGCGCACACGGATTTCCTCGGCGGCGTAGGTCGTGCGCGGGGCGTCGGCGGGCTGGCCTTTCGCGACGGCGGCGACGCCGTGGACGATCTCGGCTTTGCTTTTCACCTCGCCGCGGCCGCTGGTGTAGATGAGGTCGTCGGCCCAGAAGCGGGCGTGCATCGCCGGGTCGTCGACGCGCGAGAGGAACTCGCGCAAGAGGCCGGTCACGGCGGAAACGGTTTCCTCGGCAGTGGGTGTTTTTTCGGCGGCGTTGCCGACGACAGAAAACAGGAAGGCGGCAGCGAGAAACAGCGCGGAGAGACGAAACGTCATGCCGCGACGCTAGCAGCGGGCGCCGGCACAGCAAGCGTGTCGCGCGATGCGGGAGCCGTGGCGTGGGCGGGTGCGGCAGTGGTGCCGGCGCCGACGAGTTCCTGCAGCGTGAGGACGGCTTGCGCGAGCTGATCGGCGTGATCGCGCAGGTCGCGCGCATCGGCGGCGGTTTCCTGCGCGGTGTGGGCGTTGGCTTGGGTGGCCTTGTCGATCTCGACGGTCGTGGTGCGCAGCACTTCGACGCCGCGGCGTTGTTCGGCGCTGGCGGTCGCCACCTCGATGGCCAGACCATCGAGCTGTCGGTTGGTGGAGACGATGCGCTCCAGACCGGTGGAGACCTTGTTGACCAATTCGACGCCAGCGCGCGTTTTTTCCACGGCGTCGCCGATGCGCGCGGCGGTCTCGCGGGCCGAACTCGCGCTGCGTTGGGCGAGGGAGCGCACTTCCTCGGCGACGACGGAGAAGCCCATGCCGGCCTCGCCGGCGCGGGCGGCTTCCACGGCGGCGTTGAGCGCGAGGATGTTGGTCTGGAAAGCGATCTGATCGATCGTGGTGACGATGCGGGCGATGTCGTCGCTCGCCTGGCGGATTTCCTGCATCGCGCGGGAGAGAGTCTGCATGTCGGTGGCGCCCGTGTCGGCGGCGGCGTAAGCGTCGTTGGCGAGTTTTTTGGTCGCGGCGGCGATCTCGGCGTGGCGGGCGGTGGTGCTGGAGAGCTGTTCGACGGAGGCGCCGGTCTGCTCGATGTGGGTGGCGGCCAGTTGGGCATGATCGGCGAGGGCCTGGCTGCGGTCGGTGAGCCGGTCGGCGGAGGCGAGAACGTCGCGCGAGGAGTTTTGCAGCACCGTGCCGAGTTCGCGCATGAGGCGGCAGATCGTCCGCCAGATCCACCACACGCACGCACAGGACATCAGCGTGCCCGCGGCCCCGACGCCGAAGACCCACGCATAGCCGCTCGCCACCGAATCGTGCAGGACGCGGACGGCGCTCGCGGCCTCCGGCGTTCGGGCGGTGGCCGCGAATTGATCCACCTCGGTGCTGATGTGATGCAGGAGCAGAAACGCGGTCGCCGCCAGCACGGCCGCGGCGGACATCACGAGCGCGAATGCGGCCAGGATCTTGTGATGGGACGAGAGTTTCATGGGGGAACAAAAAAAGCCGCGATTCTCCTCGCTCGATGAGGAGCGCGGAGGAGGCGGCCCGGTGAACAACTGTGCTGGGTGTGTCATCGGCACGCCGCTGCCGACCTTGAGCGGGATTACGGGGTGTTTTAGCGTGCCGACGCCGTCGTTCAGTTCTGCTGCTGACGCTCTTGGCCGCGATCGCCACGCCCGCGATCGTTGCTGCGACGTTCGTCGCGTCCGCTGGAGGGACGGGGCGCGTGGTCGACCGCGGAACGGCCCATCGGGGGAGGTGGCTGGACCGCCGGCCCCACCGGCGCTGAGGTCATCGGCGCAGGGTTGACCATGGTGGGCGGGGGCGTGCCGGGGCGATTTTCCGGGCGCGGCGGGCGGTTGAAGCGCGGGCCATCATCGTCGCGACGGGGGCGGGGGCGATTTTCGGAGAAGGCCGGCCGCGAGGAGGGCGGGGCACCGAAAGGCGATTGGGATACGACCGCGGGGGCGGTCGGGACGTCGGGCGATGTCGCGACGACGCTCGGCGCCGTGCCGACGCGGGCTTCCGTTTCGCGACGCGGGCGGGGATTGAAGTCTGGGCGCGGACGCCGATCGCGGTCGCCGGGTGAGTTGCGGTTCCAATCACCGCGCCGATCGCGTTCGGCTGGGCGCGCTATGGTTTCGCCCGCGCCAATCCACTTGCGCTCGGGCGATGGCCCGCGCCGGTCGATCTCGCGATCGCGGTGCCGTTCGCGCGGCGACGGTGGAGTCCAGCGCGTCCACGTCACGTCGACGCTGCGTTGGTGATGCCGGCGCCAATCGGGTTGGTAATACCAGGACGGCGGCCGCTGGGCGACGCGCACGTGGCGCGCCCGCCAGTCGCAGTCGAAGCGCAGCCAAGGGCCGACGCTGTAAGCGACACCGAAGGTGATCCAGGTGCGCGGATACCAAGTGGTGGTGATGATCGGTCCGCACAGCACGACCGGATCGTAACGCGGCACATAGATGACGGTGGGATTCGTCGGCACGATGCAGATCTCGTCAGAGTCGACGATGACCTCCTGTTGCGGCGTGTCGGCGAGCATGCCCGCGGCGCGGGCGCGGGCGCGGACGGATTGGATCGCGTCCAACACGTCGTCGGGCTGGTCGATGAAGCAGTCGCCCAGACGCCGCGTCCAATCGAGGTTGCGGTCGAGGTATTCGACGACCTCACGGTAGCGGACGAGGGCTTTGACGCTTTCGTCCCACGGTTCGGAAAGCACGTTTTCCGGGGAGCCCCCGTTGGCGAGAAACCGCGCGGCGAGCACGACGTCGGACGGGTGCGTGGTCGCGGGGAGGATCAGTGCGACGAGTGGATCGGGATAGAGCGCGATCGGGGCGACCAAGGTTTCGATTTGGTCGTCGGGGAGCGGGGTGGAGGGCCCCGGCTCGGCGGCGAGCCTCCCGGGTCCGGTAAAAATGACGAGGCACGCGACCAGCAGCAGGGGTGTTTTCATGGCGGGGCCGGGTTGGCGGCTGCTCCTGAGACGCAGACTGGCGCGGTTTTATTTGAACTATTTTTGCAGGGGGCTTCCGCTCGGTTCAATGGACTCGCGTGCAATTTTGCGGTGGGGAGGGCGGAGCCGCCCGCTCCGCCGCGAGCGGGTTGCGGCGGAGCGGCGCACCGGGCCGGTGCGCCCTACCTGTCAGCCGGATCGGCGAGATTCAATAGGTGGCGGAGTTCGCCAGAGTTTCGGTGGCCCGGCGGCGAAAGCCTCACGGCTTCCGCTACTCGGAGGGCGTCGTGGGGCAACGGATGCGGAGCCGGCGCGCGCGGGCGGCGGTAGAATACGACCATGAACCTGACGTTCCATCTCGACGAAGGTCGGTATCCGGTGCGGATGCGGTGGTTTCTGGCAGCGGCGTGGGTGCTGATTCTGACTAAATGCGCCGTGATCGCGTGGGCGATCGAGCATTGGCAGGTGCCGATCCGGCCGGCGTGGCTCATCGTGCCAACGCTGTTGTTCGCGGCGCTTGCGACCGCGATCTGGTTCGGCGCGCACGAGGAGGATTGAGGCTCGCCACCGGTGCTCAGTGCGGTGCGTCCGCGCGCTCGATGCGCGCGGCGAAACAGCCGTGACCGGCGAAGCGAGCGTGCAGGTAGGTGGTGGCAGATAGCGCGAGCAACGCGCGGATTTTTTCCGCCGCCATCGCCGGTTCGACGAGTGCGGACTCGATGATGCGGTCCGCCGCGTCGTAGGCGCGGAGGGCGAAGGCGCGGTTGAAGTAGCCGGGCGGCAACACGTCCGTGAAGGCTGCGACGGCCGGCGCGTCGGCGCTGACGTAGATCGGGCCGATTTCGGCGAAGAGGCTGGACAGAGCGACCGCTTGATAGCTGCACAGAATGAGGCGTTCGCCGGGTTCGGCGCGCCGCAGCTGGTCGCGCATCGGTTCGCCGCCGCGGGCGGTGGAGATCTCGACGGCGCGGTCGAAGTCGTCGCGGAGCGTGGTGCGGACGCGTTGCACGAACGACTCGGGCAGCGGGGCGATGGCAAAGCGCAAAGCGGGTGGAGCGAGGAGCGTGGTCATGCGCACAGCGTTCGACGAGGCGCGGGCGCGGTCAGCGGCGGAAAATCGGGCAAGGGATTCCGTGGCGCGTGCCGGGCCGCCACGGCGCGACGACTGGCGGCTTGCCTCGGCGCGGTGACGTGTCGAGCGTGCAGGCTTGAACACGAGCCCTGTTACCCCCGGTGCCGGTCCCGCTGACGACCGCGCTTTCCTCGGTCATCCGCGCGGCCTCGGCTACATCGCTTTCGCGGAGGCGTGGGAGCGTTTCTCCTACTACGGCATGCAGACGCTGCTGGTGCTCTACATGACGCGGCAACTGCTGTTGCCCGGGCACGTCGAGGGCGTGGGCGGATTCGCGACTTTCCGCGTCTGGCTCGAGCGCGTCTACGGCGGCGGCAGCGCCATGACCATCGTGGCGGCGGCGTCGGCGATCTTCGGCCTGTATGCGGGACTCGTTTATCTCACGCCGATCGCGGGCGGCTTCATCGCGGACCGCTGGCTCGGGCGCACGCGCACGGTGACGCTCGGGGCGTTGCTGATGGCGGCGGGGCATTTCTTGATGGCGTTCGATCTGACGTTCCTGCTCGCGCTGTTGTGCCTGTTGCTCGGCGTCGGTTGTTTCAAGGGCAACCTCGCGAGCCAGGTGGGCGCGCTCTACAAGGCCGACGACCTGCGCCGCGCGGACGCTTACCAAATCTATTATCTGTTCATCAACGGCGCGGTAATCGTCGCGCCGCTCGTGACCGGCACGCTGGGCGAGGTGTGGGGCTGGCACTATGGCTTCGGCGCCGCCGGCATCGGCATGGTGATCGGTCTCGGGATCTATCTCGCCGGCCGCAAGTGGCTGCCGGTGGAGGAGCGCGGGCCGCGTCGGGCCGAGCGAAAGGCGGAGTCGCGCGGACTGACGCGCGACGAGTGGGTCGTGACCGCGGTGCTGATCGGCTTGCTGCCGGTGTTGGCGGTGGGCGCGGTGTTGAACCAGCAAATCTTCAACGCGTATCTGCTCTGGGTGCCCGACCACGTGAGCCTCGTGTTTTTCGGCAAAACGATGCCGACCACGTGGCTTGTGACGCTCGATGCGATCGTGAGCGTGTCATCGCTGGTGGCGGCGGTGGCGTTCTGGCGTTGGTGGGCGAAGCGCTTTCAGGAACCGAGTGAGGTCGTGAAGATCACGCTCGGACTCTCGATCAGCGCGTGCGGCGCGTTGTGCCTCACGGGCGCGGCGATCGCTTCCGCGGGCGGCGCGAAGGCGAGCATCGGTTGGGTGCTGGGCTTCGAGGTGCTCAACAGCATCGGCTTCGCCAACGTGTTTCCGGTTGGTCTCGCGATGTATGCGCGTGCGGCGCCGAAGAGCATTACCGGCACGATCATGGGCGTGTATTACCTGCACCTGTTCGCGTGCAACAGCATGGTCGGCTGGCTGGGTGGTCTGCTCGAGAAAATGAGCGGCACGCAATTCTGGCTCCTGCACGCTGCGCTCGTCGGCGGCGCGGCAGCGGTGATGCTGGTCGCCTCGCGCACGGCGGGCCGCCTGCTCAATCCGGCGGGTCCGCGCTCCGCGTAGAGGCTTTTTCTCGGGGGTGTCGGCTGCTCGCGGCGCGACGCTTCAGTTCAGCGGGCCCAGGAAGCGACCGACGTTGGCGATGTGCTCGTCGAGCGGGAGGCCGAGGTGTTTCACGCCGAGTTCGATCACGCGGCGGTCAATCTTCGCGGCGAACGCGGACTCCTTGAATTTTTTGACGATCGAGGACGGCTTCATCGCGGCGTAAGCGATGGGGTTCATCTTCCGATACGCGTAGAAGAGGCCGCACAGCTCGTCTGTCGCGAGGAGCGCAGCGGCGAGTTTCGTCTGCGGGAGCGTCTTGAAATCATTGTAGCCGTAGGCGTGCGCCTCGACGGCGTGAATGAGGTCCGGCGGATAGTTCCACGTTTTGAACCACTGGAGCGACGGGCCGGGGTGCTCGGCGGGGTGTTGCTCAAAATCAAGATCGTGCAGCAGGCCGGTCACGAACCACAGGTTCACCGGCTCGTTGAGGTGGACGGCGTAGCCTTCGAGGGCGGTCGCGACCATCAGCGCGTGCGTGCGCTGGTAGGGATCGCGGACGTGTTCGTGGAGGAGTGCGGCAGCGGCGTCGCGGTTGGGCAACATGGCAGAGGGCGATAGCGGGTCGCGCCGCGGGTGTCAGCTTCAGACATTTTGCACGCCGCCGCTCGCGTTGACCGCGGTGGTGCCGTGGGCTGTCGTCGGACGCTCAGTCGAGGCCGGCGATCGTCAGGTGCATGCCGCCCGCGGTCGCAACGCCTTCGCCGCCGATCGCGAGGACGCGCGACGCGTCCGCCGACCGATCGAGCGCCAGCAGGGTGCGCGCTTCTGCGGCGAGGGCTGGTGTC
This sequence comes from Verrucomicrobiota bacterium, assembly GCA_023432225.1. GTDB lineage: Bacteria > Verrucomicrobiota > Verrucomicrobiia > Opitutales > Opitutaceae > Didemnitutus. The sequence goes on along the minus strand of JAEYUW010000042.1, from coordinate 23,218 downwards.
ACGCGCACGATGTTCGTGAAGCGGCTGCATGCCGGCAGCGCGGGATTGCCGGCGGTGACCATCAGTCCGGGACGGTTGCGGCGCGCCCAATCTTCGATGCAGGCGACCAAGATAACGAACGGGCGCACTCCGTGCGGGCGCCAGTAGTCGAATTCCTCGGCGTAGGCGTCGCGATGGACGACCAAGCGGTAGGCGCGATGCATGACCGCGCGATATTCGTCCGGCGCTGCGCGCAGGTGGGTGAGGTGACGTTGCAAGCGCTCGGTGTAGGTGAGCGGCAGCGCGACTTCGGTTTGCAGCTCCGCCGCAGTCGGCGCGCGGCCGAAGGTGTCGAGCCAGGCGGCGCGAGCGACCTGCTCGCGCGCGGCCGCGTTGGCTCGCAGCTCGGCGCGATGCTGTTCGAGTTGTGCGGCCAGAGTGCCGGGCGAAGCGACCGCGTTGACGGCGGGCCGGCCGAAGGCGAGCAACTGCCCGAGTGCGGCACGTTCGGCGTCCGCGCCGTCGTCACCAGCGAACGTCGTCAGCTGAGGCAGCAGCGCCAAAGTGAGAAGCAAAAGGCGGCGGGGTAGCGGCATCGCATCCAAGGAGGCGCAACTTCAGGCGTGGTCAACGGTGGCGTTGTGCTAGTGTTTGAGCAGCGCAGCGCTGGTTTTGCCGCGCGTGCCCGATGTCTTTGAGCCAACCTCCTCACCCCATGAAGCTGTCTTGCGTGCTGTTCCCGCGCGTCGCGTTGCTGGCGACGTTGCTCGTTTTGAGTCTGCCGATCGCGCTGCGGGCGCAACCATCCGGCGGACCGTATGGCCCGCAGGCGCTGCGCTACGAGGTGCCCACGGCAGGCCGCGTGATCTTCGTGGCGCCGGATGGTCGCGCCGAGGCGGACGGGGCCACGCTCGAGCGCCCGACGACGTTGGCGGCGGCGATCGAGCGCGTGGTGACGGGCGACACGCTCGTGTTGCGCGGCGGCACGTATCGCGCGGGCGGGCTCGTGTTGAGCCAAGGGGTAACGCTGCAACCCTACGCCGACGAGAGCCCGGTGTTGAAAGGCACGGAGGTCGCCGCGGAATGGGAGAAAGTCGCCGACGGACGCTGGCGCACGAAGTGGGCGAAACTTTTTCCCGCGGCACCGGCGGATTGGTGGCGACGCGAGCGGCACGAGAAGCAGACGCCGCTGCACTGCTTCAACAACGACATGGTGTTCGTCGACGGCGAACTGTTCGCCTCCGTCGGCAAAGCCGATGATCTCACGCCCGGCACTTTCTTCATCAATTACGAGAACGCCTGGGTCTACGTCGGCACGGATCCGACCGGCAAAACCGTCGAGATAACCGCATACGACAGCGCGCTCGTGCGCACGATGGGCACGGCGCACGGGAAGCCGAACGACCGGCGCGGCGCGACGATCCGCGGTCTCACGTTTACGCAATACGCCTACCGCGCGCTCGAGATCGAGGGCGTCGAGCCGAACCGAAAGATGAACCCGGACGAGTTCGGCAAGGACGTGGTCGGCTCAATTTTCGAAAACGTGACGATCTCGTTCTGCTCGCGCGTGGCGGGTTATTTTCACGGCGACGGCATCACGTTCCGGAACTGCCTCATCGCCGACTGCGGCACGGAAGGCATCTACGTCGTGAACTCCGGCGACATCCGCATCGAAAAGACGATCGTCACGCGGACGAACAGCGCGGAGAAAATTTCGGGCTACTTCGCGTCGGCGATCAAGATCTTCAACCAGAGTTACCGCGCCGTGGTGCGCGATTGCCTCATCATCGACAATCCCCACGCGAGCGGCGTCTGGTGGGATGTGGGCAATGTCGATGGCGTGTTCGTGAACAACTGGGTCGAGCGCACGAACGACGGCTTCTTTTTCGAAATCTCGAAGGGCGCGATCTGTGCGGGCAACGTGCTCGTGAACTGCGAGCGCGGCATCCACGTGCTCAACAGCTCCGACGTGCGCATCTACCAGAATACGCTCGTCAACAGCGTGGCGAAATTCGAGCGCACGGAGCGCAGCGCAGTGGGCGATCACTTCGGCTGGCACCCCAGCGCGGGACCGGACGTGACCGAGCGGCACGGGCACGTGTTCCTGAACAATCTGCTCGCGGCGGACGAAAAATTTGCCGGACCGCTGCTGCTGGTGACACAGCGCGAGAAAGTGCGCGAGCGGTTGAGCGAGTCGCAACTCACGCGCTTGGACGGCAACGCCTACGTGCGGCGCGCGGGCGTGAAGCCGCAGCCGCTGATGACGTGGGGGCCGGTGCCGCCGAAAAACGATGAGGTGGACATCTTCGATCTCGGCGAACTGTGCAAACTCCAGCCGGCTTTCGAGAGTGCGGGGCGCGCATTGCCGGATTATCAAGGCGCGCTGTTTCGCAGTGCGGAGCTGAAGCGCTTCGAGGTGATGCCGGACTTTCCGCTGCGCGCAGTCGCGGTCCCGCTGCCGGCGGAAGCGCGGTCGGTGCTCGGATGGACGGACGATGGCGCCGGACAGCCGGGCGCACGTGCTCGCTGACCGTCGGGGAGCCGGGTAGAGCGGCGAGTCCGCTTAGCCGGATTCATGCAGCCGCACGCGATTCTCGATCGAAGAACGGCAAACTCAAAGGTGGTCGCCGCTGTCCCAGCGGCGACAAGCGTCGGTCGGGACACCGCGCCCGCCTATTCGCATGAGGCCGTATCGGTGTTCTGCGGAAAATTCGTCGCGCGGAACGGAGTGGCGCGTGTTCTACCACGCCGCTGGCCAACGCCGCGCGGCCATCATGGGGTCGCGGGCGTAGCGTTCCACGCGGCCAGCTTTTCCTCCGTCTCGCGGAGGAGACGACGGAGTTTGGCGAGGATGTCCTGCTCGTTCTCGATGCGATGAATCACGGCTGGCGGCGTGCCGGTGGCCGCGGTTTTCTCCTTCAGGGCGAGGTCGCGTTCGAGCATGCCGGCGAAGTCCTTGATCTCGGTTTGCAGGCGGGTGCGGCGGGCTTGCCAGCCGAGAATCTCGACCGCGCGCACGGTCTTGCCGGCGACCGCTGCGCGCATCGCGGCGGCGCGATCCGCGGCCGTGGCGACACCGCGGTCCATGCCGGCGAGTTGGAGTTCCTGGATCGCCACATCGTAGGCAGCGAGCGCCTCCGTGCCGAAGCGTGAGGCCAAGTCGGCGCGGAAAGCGGTGAGTTCCTCCTCTGATCCGGCGCGGACGACGGCGCTGGGCAGGTCGGGTTTGGTGCAGCCGATCAGGGTCGCGAGGGACAGGAGGGTAAGAAGAGCGCGCCACATGCGGGGAGGTTGTCGCGGGCGTGCCGGAGAGGAAAGGGCAATGATGGCGCAAACGGTCGAAGCGTAGAGCGATCTCGGCGCGTTCGCTCGCAGGGTGACGTCGAGTGGCGGCGTGGGTGGCGCGGGAGGTTGACCTCGCGGGCCGATTTGTCAGCCTGCCGCGGTCTCATCCACGTCAACTGCGGCGCAGTTTGGCTGCGCTGCGCAAAAGGAGATTACCCCCATGCTCAGTCTGTGGCTTCCGATCGTGTTGTCCGCCGTGTTCGTCTTCGTGCTCAGCTCCGTCATCCACATGGTGATGCCGTGGCACAAGAGCGACTTTCAGAAAGTGCCTGACGAGGACAAGGTCCGCGCGGCGCTGCGTCCGTTCAACGTGCCGCCCGGCGACTACATGATGCCGATGTGCGAGGGCTCGAACTACAACTCGCCTGAATTCAAGGCCAAGCTCGAGGAAGGACCAAACTGGATCGTCACTGCGTTACCGAAGGGCTCCAGTTCGATGGGGCTCACCTTCGTGCAGTGGTTTGTCTATCTGCTCGCGGTCGGATTTTTCGTGGGCTACGTCGCGCGGAACTCGCTGCCGGCGGACGCGCACTACCTCGCGGTGTTTCGCATCGTGGGCGCGGTGGCGTTTGTTGCGCACGCGGCCGCGCAGTGGCCGCAGTCAATCTGGTATCGGCGGAAGTGGTCGACGACGATGAAGTGCACGTTCGACGGTTTGCTCTACGCGTTGGTCACCGCGGGCACCTTCGGGTGGCTCTGGCCGAAGTGAGTTACGCGGGTGCCTCGACCGCGCGGGCGGGCGAGGCTTAGCTGCGCGCGGCGAGTTGGTTCCGAACGAGGCGGACGCCGGGGATCGCTTCGGCGCACCCGGTGATCGCTTGCACGGCGTTGGCCGTCGCCGGTGCGCCGTCGATGACGACTTCACCCGCGCGGCTGGTGACGCGGAGTGTCGCATCTTTTTCCGCCGGGAGGGCGTCGATCGCACTGTGGACCATCGCAACGATCGAGGCATCGTCGATGCGCACCGTCTTGGCCGGCACAGGATTGATGCGGAGGCGGTTCGTGATTCGCTCGCTCGGTGCGAGTTCACGGACACGCGCCTCGATCCGTGCGCTTTGGGCGATGTCGGTGGTGTCTCCGATCAGGTCGAGCGTGCCGTCGTGTGCCTCGAGTTGGATGAGTGCGGCATCGAGGTCCCGCTGGACGCGCAAGGCGGCCAGAAGACGAGCGGCGCGCCACCGGAAGTGATCGCGGCGGCCGGCGGAGTCGACGAAGAGCTGGTTGTCGACGCGAACCACGTTGGGGATGTTGAGGAGGGTGCGTTCGAGCAAGGCGCGCTCGCGCTCATCGGCCGCCTGGCCGCGCACTTCGATTGCGCCCTGGCGCACGTAGAGGTGCACCATGGTGCGGTCCGTCAGGACGCTGCGGAAAACGTAGGAAGCTTCGACGGCGTCCTCGATCGCGCGGTCCTCGAGAATGCCGGCGCGAACGAGCAGGGGAGCGCTCATGGTGGCGACGAGCGCGACCGCGAGAACGGGGAAAATCCGACGCAAACGGGAGGAAGACATCGACGGTTCTTATCTGCGCCGGTGCGCAGCAGCGATGTCTATCGCGAAATCCGGCGCGCGCGGAGCCCGGGTCAACGGGTTAGGGCTTTAATAGCGCGGACGCGCCGAAGAGCGGAGAGATTTCTCTTGCGCAAACGCGCGATGTGACGAATCAGAAGGTGGTCAATGTCGTCAGATGCACGGTTGAGATCGTGATTTGAGTCAGGCAGCGAGAGTCAGGTTTCTGCGTTAGCGACTACTACGAGTTAGCAGGTCAGGCAACGACAGGAAGGACAGCTGAAAGGGTATCGCGCTTGGTCGCCCCGTGTGCACCCGCGCGTGCGGTCTGCCGTGCGAGAGCCAAACCATTAACCCAACTGCGGCCACGGGCCGCAACCGCCTCCCATGAACTTCTCCGAACTCCTCCATCACCGCGAAGCACTGCTCCGTCAGGCGCGCTGGGCGAATCTCGCCTTCGCGTTCGCGCGCCTCAGCGATTACGCGGAGCGCATCACGCGCGCCGGACTGCGCGGACCAGCGACGCTCCACGAAGCCGAGCCGGAGGCCGAGCGCTTCTGGCCGACCTTGGTTACGCATTACGGCAACCAATCGGTGATCGATGAGCACTTCCTCGACGAGGATGTGGAGGAACTCGACGAGATTCTGCGCTTTCTCGAAGAGCAGGGTTTCGAGGTGGACTACACTTTTGACCTCGAATCGATGCCGCACCGTTATCTGCCGGCGCTGCGTCGCGAGTTGGAAAAGGCGGGAGTGCGGTTGCCAGCGCCAACGCTGCGGCCGGAGGACTCGACGCGCGAGGCCGGGTGAACGGCGGCCGGGCGCGGCCGGCTGTGGGACGAGTTCAGGGGAACGATGAGGGAGGGTTGCACTTTAGCGGCAGGTGTGTCCCATGGCCGGTGATGAAAGTGGGTGCCAAAGTTGTTTGCGTGGACGACGTCTTCCCGGCGGCGATCAAGGAATTCTACCTCGCGTTGCCCGTGAAGGGCGCGATCTACACCGTGCGCGAGGTCTCTCTCGGTCGCGAAAAGCTGGCGATCGTGAAGGACGGCAAGATCGTCCCGAACGGCGCTTCGGAGGAAAGCGTGACCGTGCGCATACTTTTGCACGAACTCGTGAACCCGCTTGATCCGTTCAACGGCAACCGCGCGGAACTCGGTTTCAACGCCGAGCGTTTTCGCGAAGTCGAAGAGGAGCACGCGGAGGAACACCGCGAGGAAACGATCGCGATCGGCGCGCCCGCCGAGCCGTCGAACGTCTGACAACGTCTGGCGTCGCGAAACGGCCAGGCCAACGGCGCGCGTCGATTGCGACAAGCCGCGCGCTGACACGCGCGGGTCGCGGCACCGGAGGCAACTCGCAGGCGAGTGTCCATCGCCTCGCGAGTTGGGATCTGGTTCGGCGCGCGCGGGTCAGCCGCTGATGTGTCCGGCGGGACCTTGCGTCCATTTTCCGCCGCCGTAGTCCGCCACCTCATAAACGAGGCCCGTGCTGGCGACGCCGAGGATGAACGCTTCGGTGCCGGTGCCGGTCGTCGGATTCGGTGCGACGTGCCAATCCGCGCAGGCGCCGAGCGAGGGAATGCGGGAGGGGTTGGCCGTCCACTCGTTGGAATAAGTCGCGAGTTGGAAGAGGAGCCCGCCGCTCGACGCGAGGAGCAGGATTGTGAACGCGCTGGAGAAGTAGCAGTCGATTTTGTCGGCGGTAAACTGGCCGGCTTCGACGATGCACGCGCTCGTGTGACTCCACGCAGGCGTCGCCGCGTTGGCGGTGAACTGATCGACGTCCCAGACCGAGTTGTCGGTGCCAAGGCCGATCACGTGGAAATTGCCGGCGGCGTCGGCCGTCACCAGCACGAGTTGCTTCAGCGCGGGGAGGACGGATTTGTCGCCCAGAAAGCCGACGCCCTTCGTCCAGGTTTGGGTCGGCCCAGTGCCGGAGCCGGAGGTGGTCGCGACTTCGCACGCGTTGCCATCGCGGGTCAGGCCGATGACGTGCGTCGTGCCGGCATCGCTCATATCCGGTCGCGCGCAGAGGCTCGCGAACTTCGACGAAGTTGGATTGGGCAAAGCGAGCCCCGGCTGCCATTGCGGATGGGTTTCTTGGTCGCGATAGAGTGCGATCCACGGTGCATACAGAGGGTTGGCAACCGCGAACACGGTCGCGGTGTTGAGCGCCTGCGTGCTGAGCGTGCCGGGCACGAACGTCGTCGTCTGCGAAACGATGCCGGCGCCGGCCGTCCATTCGCCGGACGCTTCCTGGCCGGCGCGGTAGATATTGCCGTCGTTGCCGAGCCCGAGGGCTTCCGTGCCGTATTGGTCTGCGGCGATGACCAGATCGGCCATGGAAGTGCTCGAGCTGGTGCCGGTGAGCGCCTTCGACAGCCTGGTCCAGTTGCCCGAACCATAGGGTGATTTCTGCGCGGAAGCCGCGCGTGGCAGGCCCGGCGATTTACCGCCGGTGAGACCAACGATGAGCAGGTGACTGTTGGGGGAGAGACCGACGCCGATCTTGGCGTAGGATGTAGCGACGGGAACGGTGACGGGAGCGGAGGCGACTTGCGTGGTCATGGTGACGTGGATCAGGGGTTGGCGGGACCGATTCGACCGGACGCTGGTGTCGCGGCGCGGGGCCCGGACCTACAAGCGCGGCCGAGTGCGCAGAGGGGCCATCCGATTTTCTTTTTCGGTCACGCGGTCGCCGTGCGCAGCGATTGCGCGCGCACTGATTTCGTTCATTCGCCCGACACCGGAGCGACGGTGCGCGCGATAACGCTACTCACTCGCCGCCGTCCAGCGCGACGAGACAGGTGAGCGCGGCGAGGATGATCACGACCGCGATCATGTTCGCAGACTGTCTGCGTTCGCAGGGGCCGAGGTGCGTGGCGTCGCATATCTCAGTTCCACGAACGTGTCGCCGCACTGCTGCACCGAAAGCAGACGCAACGGCGGTGTGTGAATCGCGCGCGGGAGCAGCGGCTTGCCCGCACCAAGTGTGACCGGCGCGATTTGAACGATGATTTCATCCAACAGGCCGCGGTCCCAGAACTGCCCGAGCAACTCGCCGCCGCCGACGATCCAGATGTTTTTTGAGCCGGCCGCTGCGCGCATCGCGGCGTGGACCGGTGCGACGTCGCCGCTCACGAAACGCACGTCGGCTGCCGGCACGCCAGGCCGCGGACGATGAGTGAAGACCCATGTCGGCTGAGCATACGGCCAGGGCTGCTCCTCGGTCGTGTTTGGCCGCACATGATGGCGCAGCAGCCACTCGTAGGTGGCCGCGCCCATGGCGAGCGCGCCGACGTTGGCGATGAAGTCGGTGTAGGTGGGGGCGGCGTTGCCGAATTGGAGCAGCCAGTCGATGCTGTCTTCGGCGGTGGCAAGAAAGCCGTCGAGCGTGGACGCGCCGTAAAATTGGGTTTTGCCCGTGGTCATCGCGCCATTGTCGCAGAAGGCGCTGACAACGTCGTGTCAGGAGCGAGGCGGGCGCAGCGCGAACCACGCGCGAATGAGCAGCGTTTGGTGAAAAAGCACCGGCGGCTCGAAGCCGGCGGAGGCGATGAGCTCCTCGAACTCAGGGGAGGGCAGGAAGCTGACGTCGCGTTGCCAGGCCTCGAGCATGCGCGCGTGCGCCTCGGGTGGCACGCCGGCGATCTCCATTAGGCGGAACCACACCGTTTGGAGCTGCGCATGACTCGTCGTGGTGCGGTCGCCGCTCAAGTCGGCCGTCACCAGCCGCCCGTGCGGGCGGAGCCGATCGGCGATCTCGCAAAAAAAGGCGCGCCGCTTTTCGGTCGTCACGAGAAAATGGGACACCAGCAGACTCGTGGCGGCGTGGAACGGCTCGCCCGGTGGAAGGGAATCGAGGTAGCCGCCGTGAAAAGTGCAGCGGTCTGCGAATCCATGCTCCGTGGCGCGGCGACGGCAGATGGCCATCATCGGCGCGGAAGGATCGACGACGGTGAATCGCCAGCTCGAAAAGTGCGTGGCAAGCGCAAGCACTTCGTGCCCGGTGCCCGCACCGACGCAGAGCACGCGCGCATCGGCGGGCAGATCGCCGAGGATCGCGCGCGTCTGCAGCAGCAGCGCCTCGCGCAGCGCACTGATCTTCGCGAAGCGGTCGTCGTAGGCGGCCGCGTTCTGTGCGTCGAATCCGACCGGCGTCTCGGGTGAGGCCATGCGAACGAGGGAAGCTCACTTGCGGAAGAAAACAAGTTCTGCCGCCGCTGGTTGCCGAGGAAGCGAATGGCGGAGGCGGTCATCTTCCCGTGGGGGAGTAACGGCTCAGTGTGATGTGCCGCTTAAGACGCGAGACCGTTCCGGGGAGGCGGCGAAGCGGCGGAACTACTTCTGGCCGTCTCAGACTAAGGAGGTTATCGCTCACACCATGACGACCTGTCTCACCAAGCTGCCCACCTGGACGCGAATGTTGTTCTTTTTTCTCGCTGCGGCGCTGTGCGCCCACGGCGCGGCGCAGTCCGCCGAATCTGCGGCGTCCCCGGCGGCGACGATCGGTGCCGAGAAGATCGTATCGCCCCATCCGACGCGGCTGGAAGTCGAGGGCCGGCGTCTCTCCGGCCGGCTCGCGGTCGCGCCGGAGATCCTCAGCGCCGACACTTGGACGGACCTGATTTATACAGTCACGGTCGCTCCGCGGTTCGGGCGGGTGGGATTGGCCGGTGAGGGCGAGGGCGACGATTTTTTTGCCAACCAGACTTCGCGTCTCGGCTATTTTGCTTACGAAGCGAAGGAGGATTTCACGGGCGAGGACGCCTTCACTTACACGGTGCGCAATACGACGTCGGGAATGGTCTTCGAGAACCGGGTCGTCATCCAAGTGCGTCCGCCGCCGCCGGTGGTGCTCGACGAGTTTACCGTCAAGGGCTCGCGCGAGCGCACGCTGGCCGCCGCCCCGGTCACGCTTACGACGCGGCCGAACACGCCGGTCGTGAAAAAGATTCCGAGCCACCAGGATTTCATGCGCGAGGCCGATCGCGCGAACATCGCGAATCCGAAGTTGGTCTGGTCGCTCGATCACAAGGTCCGAGCACAGCACGGCACTGCGAAACTCGACGCCCGCACCGGCGAACTCACCTATGAGCCGAATCCCGGCTTCATCGGCGAGGATCGTTTCAATTACTACACGTCCGACGAAAACAACCCCGCACTCGGCGTGGACAACGTCGTCACCGTCACGGTCGAACCGATTCGCATCCCGAAGCAGAAGGTGGCCGACCGCAGCAAAAGCCGGGAGGTCGACCTCGTGTTCGTGATCAACAATTCGCGCTCGATGGCGCCGCACCAACAGCGCATCGCGGAAAATCTGCGCCGTTTCCGCCAGCTGTTCGACGAGAAGAGGCTCGATTACCGCATCGGCGTGCTGACGACGGACTTCGTCAATCAGGGCGAGCGTTACGCGAAGACCGTTGCCTCGATCCAGTTCGACAAGTCCGGCCAACCGACGCTCGATCGCAAGGGCCAGCCGAAGCGCGCCACCAAGGAGGTGGCGAGCAACGGCAACCTCGTGACGCTGTCGGCCCTGCCGCAGCCGTGGGTGACGCCGCAGACGCCCGATGCGGTCTTTGCCGAGCTCGTGAAGGTCGGCACGAACGGCGACAGCAACCGCACCGCCTTCACCGCCGTGTATAACTTCGTCGCCGATGCGCAGGCCGGCCGCCACGCGCTGTTGCGTCCCGAAGCGACGACGATCGTGGTCTATTTCATGGACGAAGAAGAGACGCGCATGGCGACGTGGGTGCCGCAGTCCGGCGGCGGCCAGAAGGCCGAGTGGGTGGAGAACGGCAAGCTGCCCGAGCTGATCGAAGCCTACAACGCCCGCCACCCGGCGCGGCGACAGACGCTCGACGGCTACATCAACTATTGGGTGCTGCGCCCGTTCATCATCGTGAAGGGCAACCAGCGCGGAAAAATCGAGATGCACGCGGTCGTCTCACCCCACAATCTCTCGCACCGCCGCGCGGCCGAACTCACCGGCGGCAGCGTGCTGAACATCGAGAGCGATTTCTCCGCGCCGCTCGCGGCGCTCGGCGATCGCATCGCCGACACCGTCGCCGTGGCCCTCGATCCCATCGATCCCGGCGCGACGCTCGCGAGAAAGTCGATTCGCGTGCTGGTCGACGGTCAGCCAGTGCCAGCCGATCCGGAGAACGGTTTCGTTTACGATGAACGCACGCATAGCGTGCGCTTCAACGGCACGGCGAAGAAGCAGGCGTTCGCCGCGAAGATCGCGATCAGCTACGAAGAGCACAGGTGAGCGACCACGGACTATGCTCTGCCCGGTAGGGGCGGTTGTCCGCCACCGCCTTCGCTCGAGTTGACGCGCGCGCCTGCCCGGGCGCTTGAGGACAAGCGCCCCGGCCTGTCGTCGCGGCTGCCGGTCCGCGGCTAACTGCTTTTCTCGTCCGGATACGCCAGGCAGGAATCGGGAAAGGCGTTTTGGCGCCGCATCCAGCCGACGAGGCAAAGGGAATTGGTGAGCGCTTCGTGCAGCGCGGAGCCGTAATCGTAGGCGCGCTCGTCGTAGCCGGCAGACTCCAGCGCCTCGTCGACGCCGAGCATCACCGCGAACATGCGCGCACGCAGGGCGGGAATGTAGGCCTTCGCGATATCGACGCTCGAGTCCTCGTTATAGGCCGCGCACAGGGTGGCGTCGCTGCTGTGGTGCGAGCGGCAAGCCTGCGGGCGGCCTTCGTAGATCGAGCACGCGCCATCGTCGCGCAGCAACGCGCACGGCTGGCGAATCAGATCGCGATCGCCCGGAGCGAGTGCCGCGATGTTCGCGCGGTGCGTGGCGAGACGCTCGATCAGCGCCGTGAGCGCGTCGGCAGAAAAGTGGAGCTGGATGTGGTGCGCCGCGAAAAACACTTCGTGCGCCTGCACGTCGATGGGCACATGGCAACAGGCGTCGCAGCCGGAGCGGCACGCAACGGTCGCGAGCACGCTGCGTTTGGTCCCGGCATAAGTGCGCTCGAGTTCCGCCATGCCCCAGGCGAGCGCTTCCATCATTTGCTCCGGATGTCGCACGCGCTCCAGCCGCTGGCCCATCTGTGCGATCGCGTGATCGAACAGCTCGAAGCGCTGGGAAACGGGAGTGCGGGCGGGCATGGAGTTGCAAAAGATGTCTCAGGCTTTCAGGGAAACGCGACAACAATGCCAGCGCATGAGGTGGGGCGAGTTCTCCGAACGAGCCGCGCCGCCGAGCGCGGCGAAACCAAACCATCAAACACAGAGGACGCAGAGAGCGCAGAGCGACCAACCGCGGGATTGGCCACAAGAAGGCGCCCCGAGGGATTTGGCGGCCAGGCTGATCGTTCGACGCCCGTGTCCGTTTCGGTGATCAGCGGCCCTCTCTCCCTGTCTCTGTGTCCTCTGTGATCTCTGTGTTGACCAGATCGGAATCAGGCGGAGTCAACGGCGGCTCGTTCGGAGAACTCACCCTGCCGCTGATCCTCACGCGCCCGCCTTTGTCTCCCTCGCAACCCGCGGCGAGAGGTTGCCAAGAAATGGAGCATCACTCGAAGCGAGGCTGATGGCGGCCATGTCCGCGCGTGCTAAGCCGGACCGCGACGCGGGGCAGCGTTGCAGGAGCGAGGCGCGCGCCCTCTGTTGCGCGGCTTTTCATGAGCGCTTCCGCTTCCTCTCCCAAACTCGCCAACCCCGCCGTCGTCGGCCTCGCCGGCTTCGGCCTCACGACGCTGCTGCTCCAGTTCCACAATGTGGGCTGGATGGGCATGGGCCCCGTCATATGGGTCGGTCTGATTTTCGGCGGCACCGCGCAGCTGATCGCGGGCCTGCAGGAGATGAAAACCGGCAATAGCTTCGGCTATTGCGCGTTCACGTCCTACGGCGCGTTCTGGATTTCGCTCTGCCTGATGCTGCTCGGGAATCACTTCAAAGTGTTCGAGGCGAGTCATCACGATGTCGGCTGGTTCCTCGTCGGCTGGACGCTGTTCACGGTGATCCTGTGGATCGGCTCGCTGCGCATTCACGGCGCCATGGCGCTGACGTTCACGCTGCTGCTGATCGGGTTCGTGCTGCTCGACCTCGGGCACTTCGTGAATCCGGTCTTCAACAAGGTGGCCGGCTACGAGCTGATGCTCTGCGCGCTGAGCGCGTGGTATATGATGGCGCGCATCATTCTCGCCGATCTGTGCGGCCGCGACGTGCTGCCGGCCGGACGTGCGTGGGTCGGTTGACGTCACCGACCGTCGGCGAAATTCGGACAGATTAAACGCAGCGGGCGCGGAGAGCGGCCACCACGGTCATCCTTCAGGCCAGATGCGTTTGAGGGCGCGCGCGGACAACGCCGCCGCGAGGGCAATTCCGCCGGCGGTCAATGCGGCGAGCGCGCTCATGAAAATCCCTGCCGGCCGGTCTTCGCCGTCGCCGAAAGCGAGGATGATGAGCACAGCGCCGGCGACGAAGCCGAGGAGGATCATCGCGCAACGCTGGATGGTGCGCAGGGCAACGACGGTCTCCCTTGAAAAGCTTCCGCTCCGTCGGACGTCACCGAACAGCGCGAACGTGCGCTGCAGCGCCACGAAGAAAGGAACCGAGCCCGCATACACATACGCGAGGAAGGGATCGTGGAAGTAGATCTCGAACGTCGTGGCGTGGGCGTTGCGGCCCTCGAGGTGTGGCTCGCCCAGCAGGAAAGCGATCGCGGCGGCGCCCACGAGCACGGTGACGACTTGGAGAAACAGCGCGGTGCCGCGCTTTAGGCCGGGGGCTTTCATGGGCTGACGATGACGCACCTTGATGAAGCGCGTGTGAAACGGCGATGCGTTTAGAGTGAAAACTGGCCGCGGGCGAGGAGCTGGACCAAGGCAGACTAAACACAGAGGGCACAGAGAGCGCAGAGGTCCGAGCAACGATCTACAGGACGAGATTGCCCTTCTGTCTTCGTGTAGGTCTCTGTGCCCTCCGTGTCCTCTGTGTTAAATCGGATCGCGGGATTGAGGTCGGCTGGCCGGGCGAGTTCTCCGAGCGAGCCCCGCTCGAGGAGCGAACCAAGGCAGATTGAACATAGAGGCCCGGGAGTCGGTCGATGCTTGCGCTTTGGCGTCGGCGTTTGGCGCTGCTTCTCCGCTACTGTTCATTAGTTTCTAGTCTCATAATCTCGGCGCGGCGGGCGGCCGGCGTTGCCTGCGATCGGGTTGACAGATGGAATCGGAGCATGGGCTCCGTCGCCGAGATCGAGATCGCGATCCAAAGGCTCCCTATTGCCGAGCAACGGATCATCGCTCGCCACTTGGGGGCCGCTCTGCGGTCCAGACGAGATGCGAAAGAGCATCCCGCCACCAACGAAGGCATTCCCGTCCTGCCGGACGATCCCTGCCCGGCAACGGGAGCGAAGCCCGGTCGACCGAAAGCCTCGAAGAAGCACGGCCGGCCTCACGCGACGGATCGGACGTAGCGGCCTTGCAGTCTCCCACCCCAGAACTCGGAGCTCACGGCGTCGCGGCACCGGCTCCCGCGTCCGCGAGTCAGCATGTCTATCGAGGCTCACGGCTGACACGGTGGAACGCGTTGACCGCAACGCGTTCTCGCCCGAGCGCGTTGGGGTCAACGCGCTCCACCGCAACGCCAGGCCATCGCGCGATCATCAATAGTTAATTTCTGCCCCTTCATGAATGTGACGTTCAACCTCACCACGACCGGTGGCCAGCTCGGGCCGGTCACCTTTCGCCTCGGCCGCCAGGTGGTCGAGCCACTCCACACCGCGCCGTGGTGCGGTGAGCCAGAAGCGAAGAAGTTGATTCCGCTCCTGCGCGGATTGCGCGGGGATTTCTTCTGCGCGCCCTTCGGCGATGGTCCCGCTTGGCGCGGCGAGAATCATCCGCCGCACGGCGAAACGGCCAACGGCGAGTGGAAGGTGACCGCGTCGGCCCCGGAGCGTATGGTCGCCGTCCTGCGCACGAAGATTCGCCCGGGCAAAGTCACCAAGACGCTCGAGGCGCGTCCCGGCGAGACGAACCTCTACCAGGCTCATCTCATCGAGGGCGCGAGTGGCAAGATGTGCCTCGGTCATCACGCGATGCTCGATTTCAATCGCAACGGCCCGGGCACGATCTCGTTCAGCAAACTGCGCCTCGCGCAGGTGCTGCCGGTGCCGTTCGAGAATCCGGTGCACGGCGGTTACTCGTCGCTGAAGGCCGGGGCGTGGCTGCGCCGTTTGGATCGCGTGCCGATGGCCAATGGCGGCACGACCGACCTCACGCGCTACCCGGCGCGCGAAGGCTTCGAGGATCTCGTCATGGTGCATCACAAGGATGCCGACGACTTCGCGTGGGCCGCGGTGGTCTTTGCGGAGAAGGGCTTTGTCTGGTTCTCGCTCAAAAATCCCGCGTATCTCGCCTCGACCGTGCTGTGGCACTCCAACGGCGGACGTCACTACGCGCCGTGGAGCGGACGGCATCGCGGCGTCTTGGGCGTCGAAGACGTCACGGGCTATTTCCATCTCGGCCTCGCCGCCTCGCTCACGCCCAACCCGTGGCAGAAAAAAGACGTGCCGACCTCGCTCGCGCTCTCGCCGCGCAAGCCCACCCGCATCCCGTATATCATGGGCGTCGCCGCGCTGCCCAAGGGCTTCGACGTCGTGCGCGCGATCCGTCGCACCGCGACCGGAATCCGCCTCGAAGCCGCGAGCGGCCGGCACATCGAGCACGCCGTGGATCTCACCTTCCTCCGTTGATCGTCTCCGCTCGAAACTGATTTCCCCGACACCCCAATGAACGTCTATCGCGACTACTTGAATAACCTGAAAGGCAAAGTGCTGCTCGGCTGCGACGGCTTTGTCGACGAGACCTACCAAATCGTGGAGGTCCGCAAGAGCCTCACCGAGTTCGTGCCGATGAATCGCCTCAAGCAGTTCGGCGAACTGCTCGTCGCGCGCGCGGACGGCGGCGTCGGACTCGAGTTGGTGCCGAAGCGGCGCTGCGAAGGCGGATTCGCGATCAACACCGGACGCATCGCCGCCTGCCTCGGGCTCAAGCCGTCGCTGCCGGGCCTCTACGGCAAGGACACGATCGATCCCGCCTATCACGAGTTTCAGACGAACTGCGAATTGCTCTCCCTCGGCAATCCCGCGCTGACGATCGTCTTCGAGTTCGGTGACGGAAAGGTGCTGATGAGTAATCTGGAAGCGGTTTCGAGCCTGACGTGGGAAAGCATCAAGAACCACTTCGGACCCGCGAAGCTGCGCGAGATGTTCGCCAGCGTCGATATCCTCGGACTCGGTTACTGGTCGCTGACGGCGGACTTCGACGGGATTTTCCAAGGCTTCATGGAGCAATACCAGAACGCCACGCCGCCGCGCCGGATGTTCTTCGATTTCGCCGACATCAAAAAGAAATCCAGCGAGTCGTTCGCGAAGAGCCTGGCGCTGATCCGCTCCTACAATGGCAAGATTCCAATGACGTTCAGCATGAACGAGCATGAGGTCATGGAACTGTTCTCGCGCATTGGCGTGGAGCGGCCGGAGCTGAAGCCAGCCGCGGTCGCCCGGGCGTTGACCGTCGCGCGCGAGAAGATCGGCTTCGACGAGTTGGTGGTGCACACGCCGGAATTCGCCGCGGCCTCCAACGCGAAGGACGGCGAAGCCTACGCGATCCAGGAACGCCAAACCAAAACGGTCCGCCTCGCGGGTGCAGGCGACAGCTTCAACGGCGGTTATCTCTGCGCCTCGCTCGGAAATCTGCCGATCAAGCAACGTCTCGTGATCGCCAACGCTGTGACCGCTTTCTTCGTCACGCACGCGACCGGTCCGACGAAGGAACAGTTGCTCGTCCAGATCGGGCAGGCGTCCGATCATTAAGCGCCGCGTTGGATCTGGGGTAGGGCGAGTTCTCCGAACGAGCCGCGTTCGAGCAACCAGACCAACGCCCGCTTGGTTGCGCCCAGTTCAGGCGCGGATGGCCCAGCGGAGCTTGGCGGAGGTGCTGCGGGAATTGGCGCGCTGCTCCGCGGGGCTGGCGCGCACGACGTCCTCGTTCGTGGCGGAGTAAATGCCGTCGCGCACGCCGGCGCGGAAGGCGTGCTTCACGCGGCGATCTTCGCCGGAGTGAAAGGTCAGGATGGCTACGCGACCGCCGGGCTTCAGCGCGGCAGGCAAATGGCGGAGCAGGTTGTCGAGCGCGCTGAATTCGTCGTTCACCGCGATGCGCAGCGCCTGGAAAACGCGGCGGATGCAGCCGGTGACGAGCTCCGGGTCGCGGGCGAAGTGATGCGCGGTGAGGATTTCGCGCAGCGCGTCGGCGAGTTGCTGCGTGCGCGTGAACGGCGTCAGCGCGCGGCGCGTCGTGAGCTCGCGCGCGAGGAGGCCGTCGAGCAGCACGAGCTTCACGTTGGCGCGCCGGCATTCGTCGAGGACCGGCATCAATTCGGCGAGGCGCGTGTCGCGAACAGGGAAAAGCATCACGTAGTTGAGGCTGCGCTGTGCGGTCGTCGCGTTGATGTAGGCGCGGAGTTCCTCGGCAGGGACGCGGGTGTCGCCTTCGAAGACCTCTCCCGAGCGGAGAGTGAGTCGAAGCGTCTTCGCATACCGCCATACGACGTCTCCGTCGCTCCATTCGGAAGCCAGCAGAACCGGTGCGAGGCCGTTCTTTCGAACCAGCCAGTCGTCGTGCGCTGTGTCCCCAGCGGCGCGGGTTGGTGCGGGACGCCAGACCAACTTCTGGTCGATGAGCCGGACGATCGCGAAGCCCACCAGCAACGCCGCGCAGCCCGCGACGACAAACGTCACGACCCTCTGTCGGCGGTCGGCTTCGGTCATCACGGTCATGCGGGTGGTTTCGTTACCGAGCGGAAGCCGCTAGGGGAAGAATGTGCTATGTGCTGGTGTTGGTGAGGTGATTGCCGCAATGGCCAATCACTACGCGTAGCCGGGTCTCGTCACGGTAGAGATGCAGAGAAAAACACGCATTTTTGTCTTTGGCTCCCTTTGTAACGTGCTCCTCGAATAGGCGTTTCTTACCGTCATACATGAATTGGTAGTCATCTCCGAATTTGCCTTTCGTTGTCGCGGAAATATGCGGTTTGAATTCGAACCCTGTCGGCAGCAGCGCGGTTCGCCAGTCGGTGCCTAACTTCCCTTTGCCCTCGCGCCATTTTTTAGCGATCAAATGGAGTTCTTTGATTAAGAAATAGACCTGCTCAGGCGATAGATACGGCGATGCCGCAGCCGATTCGCGGGCTGATTCTAGAAAAACCAACGGACTGTCGGTCCCTCCGAATTCTCGGGCGGCGAGTTCATATGCTTCGAGCACTGAATTAAACGTTGGGATTTGGCCGGTGGGGGGGGGGGCCGGAGTTGTGATCGGGGTTGTGTGCGCGCTTTGCTCAGAGGTTAGCACCATGTAGTTGTCTCGATGGTTCGCGATCTCCCGCTGTGCCTCTTCCACGGCCAGTCTCATGGCTTGTAGTTCCTCTTGGATGGAACGTTTTTCTTTCCGTAGGTCGGTGTTTTCCTGAAGAACAACATTCAAAAGGGCCTCTAGCTCCTTTGGCTCTTTGGCGCTTTCTCTTGCGGCTGCGATTTGAGCGGCGCGATCGGCATCTCTCTTGGCGTCAATTTCTCGGCGGAGATCGTGGATTATGGGTGAATCGCCGTGGTTCGTGGCGGCAATAGCACATAAGAATCCAAGCAGACGTTTCTCGACAGGAGTCGCTGTGTTGGCCGCAGCGAGAATATCGTCTGGAAGCCAGAGACGATGATGTGTCGGATTGGCGGTTAGGGAGAACCCGGGCCAGTAGATGCGGACGGCACCATTAAAGCACGACAGTTGACGTCCGACGAGTTCAGTGAGTTGAAAGGCAGCCCATTTGTTTTCCAGAACGGCGACTTCGGCAAGCCCAGCAAGTGTTTGAGCCCATTGCTCTGGGTCGACCAGAGGCTTATCAGACCACATGTCTTGCGTAATTAATACGATCGGGAGCGTTCGCTGCGGGCTAAGTAATATGTTTTGGACGAAGGATTCTAGCTGCCCTTGAGGAACTGGGTAATGGCTTGATGGCATTGGCCATCCACTGAGAGAGCAGTTCATCTCTCTGAGAAGCGTGCGGACCAATCCGGGGATCGCCGGTTCGAACGCCAATGGTTTCAGAGTATAGCGTCGTGAACCAATTTGTGCGTGTAGCGTGACAGCCGCTTGCTTGTGATCATGAGCAAGAATCACTTGGATCGACCAAAATTCGTCAGGTTCGTCCCCCGGATGCTCCCATGCGAAACTGCGAAGCTCACCAACCGGGCAGGATTGGTCTTCCCATCGGACTAGATGTCCATCGAGAGGCTTAATCTCGCTTGGCGTTTCCGGAAGTTTGATCGCGTAACCAAATCCGAACCGGTCACGCGGCTTAGCATACTTCTGGGTTATCCATTTACGCGTGAGTTCAGTGGCACGTTGAAAAGCTGTTTGGGCGGAGTGCTTGGGAACCGAGACGTCGAAAGAACAAGAAAACACAGGTTTCATTGCAGTGACTTGCTAGGGGTGAAAAAAAGCCGCGGCGACTTACGTCACCAGCGGCCCGAGAAGGAGATAACTTGTTAGTTAGGTTATTGGCAAGCTTCGCAGGTGCCGCCGTTGCGCATGGCCTCGATGGAGCAGGCGTTTTTCTCCGCATCCGTGTAGACCTTTTGGGCGGCGCCGCGGACTTCTTTCTTCACGTTCACCGTGGCTTTCTCGATGTTTCCGCCTTCGCGCACGGCTACGGCGGGACAGGCTGAGGCGCCGAGACGGCGGAGGTAATAGGTTGTCTTGGGGGCCGGTCTTCCAGGCGTGAGATTACGGTCGCGGGAGGGCGCGGGCGGCGTCTTGGGCGAAGTGGAGGATTCGACGGACGGCGACGTGGGCCTGCGGCTCCTCCCAGATAAAATAGATGGCGTAAGGGAAGCGCTCGATTTTGGCCAAACGATGCAACGGTCCGCGGCGACGGAAAATCTGCGGCATTCGCGCAACTAGGTTCAGGCGGGCTTCTACACAACGGAGAAATTCATGGCCGAGGCCGTGGCTCCTCGCCTCATACCATTGGAACGCTTCCCTCAAATCGACCTCGGCGTGGGGCGCGATGGAGAGCGTGTTGGCCATGGCGTCAGGCTTGGCCGGTGATCCGTCGTTTGACGTTTTCCCATGTGTCGCCACGGGAGGGATCGGCGGCGTAACGCTGGGCATCTTCGGCGAGGGCGGCGTCGTGCCAAGGCGGTGGCTCGCTGGCGTTCGAATCCCGTGCGATCTGATTCCAGAGCTCCTCGACGAGGAGGAGTTTCTCGGCCGGCGAGAGCCGTTCGATTTCGGCGGCGAGGGCGGCGTTCATGGGGCGGACGGTGGCGCGGACAACGCAGCGAAGCAAGGGCGCAGGTGGCGCGCGAGGTGAGCGGAGAGCAACAGATAGATCGAGATGGATCGCCACGGCGCGCGTCGCGATGACGGGAGGGGCCCAGCCTGAGGCGGGGTTCGGCGCGACCCCGCCCTACAGTCAAAAAGAAAGGCGCCCCGGAGGGCGCCTTTCGAGAGAACGAGAAAGATTAAGAGAACGATGGGTTATCCGCCTTCGCGCGAGGCTACGGCGAGATGACGCTTCGCGTCACTGGCAGGCTTCGCAGATTTCGCCGTTCTTCATGGCTTCGATGCTGCACGCCTTTTTCTCGGCTTCGGTGAAAACGCGTTTGGCTTCGGCGACTCCGGCGTCGCGCGTCGCGGTCTCGGCCTTCGTTTCGCCGGCGGCGCCGCGGACTTCCTTTTTCACGTTCACCGTGGCCTTCTCGATGTTCGAGGCGCCGAGGCTGCGGAGGTAATAGGTCGTCTTGAGGCCGGTCTTCCATGCGTGGCGATACATGTGCGAGAGCGTCTTCAGGTCCGGCGTCTTGAGCCAGAGGTTCACGCTCTGCGATTGGTCGATCCACTTCTGGCGGCGGGTGTCAGGCGGAAAGCTGCTTGTCTGCCGCCTGTGTGGAGGCGCCCCGAACTGCGGTGAGGCGTTGCTGGGCAACCGTGACGTATAGCGGATTGATTTCGATGCCGAGCCATTGGCGGCCTAGCGATTCGGCGACGACGGCAGTCGTGCCGGAGCCGAGGAAGGGGTCGAGGACGACGTCGCCGGCGTCGGTCGAGCAGGCGATGAGTTTTGCGATCAGGTCGATCGGCTTCTGGCTCGGGTGGCCGCATTTCTCCTTCGATGAACCTTTCAGGCTCGGGACGCGGAGAAGATTGGTCGCGAACTTTCCGGCGAGCAGATGGCGCATGCGGGCGTCGCGGTCCTTGTAGCGTTTGTCGCGGAGGTAGGTTTGGATCTTCTCCGGGCTGTAGGGTTCGCGGACGGCGTCCTTGTTGAACTTGGGCTCACCTTTGCGCAGGACGAGGATCATCTCGTAAGCGGGCGTGAAGCTGTCGCGGCGCTCGTTGTAGCCGACGACGCGGTCCCAGATCAGGAGATCGTGAAACTGATGTTTGCGGCACAGCGCCGACATCAGGTGCAGGAAGGCATGTTCGCGTTTGCCGGGTTGACCGAAAATGAAGCAGAGGCCGTCGTCGCGCAGCACGCGCATGCACTCCGCGACCCACGCTTCGCTCCAGCGGAGGTAGTCCTCGACCGCCGGCCATTGCGTGTCCCAGTCCTGCGCAGTGAGAACGTTGAAGTAGGGCGGATCGGCGATGACCGCTTGGGCGAGTGCGGACGGCAGCTTTTTAAGCTGCTCGGTCGCGTCGCCGGTAAGGATGCGATTCAGGCGCATGGCTATTGATAACTGCGGACGTATTCCGCGACGGAAACGTTAAGGTGTCGATACGAATGGCGGCTCAGCGGCTGAATCGACGAGGCGCTGAGAGGACTGGATTGGGGAATGTGTGTCCGAAGAGCTGAGGTGCGTCCTGGTGTGTGGGATTGCCGCCGGCTTGCTGCCAAAAGACTTTGAATGGAAGGGAACACTGGATGCGCCGCTGGGTTCTTGAATCGATCTTCGGATTCACGATCAAGTGGCTCGTGGCGACCTCGGGCGTAGAGCGCTTCCACTGCTTGGCTTGTTGTTGGGCTAACTCGCAAGGCACGCTGAGATCTTTCACTGCGGTGTCGATGGATCTGAGGTGGGCCAGCGTTAGCTGTCCCCATAGCGCGTTCCACGATGCGGCAGTGAACCGCGCAACGCCGATTTCCTCGAACCATTTCTCGATCGGCGACCGCTGGCGCCAAAATCCAACGATCATGAGAAAGTCTGTATCGATCGCGCGCTGGCGAAGAATATCGCCGAGATTGATCGGACACCCGTATTTCGTCGTCTTGATCGAGACTGGCAGGTGGCGAAAGGCGACTGGGACTTGTGGGGTAACGTTCGCCTCGACGGGGACGTCCCATTTCTGCATGTAGGTTCCGGCGTAACCTGCGAAGAGATTTTCGCGCACCCATTTCTCGAACGAGAATCCGTGAGCTTGAACTTCGACCATGGAAGAAAAAAAGGCCGCGGCGACTTGCGTCGCCAGCGGCCCGTGAGAATTGAGGTTTTAAGGGGGGAAGTAAAAGGGCGGTTGGGGACAACCGACGAGGCTGACGCACTCGTCGCCGCCCCTACCTTATTGGCAGGCTTCGCAGATCTCGCCGTTTTTCATCGCCTCGATGCTGCACGCCTTCTTTTCCGCTTCGGTGTAGGTCTTCTTCGAGCTGAGCGCTGAGGGCTGAGAGCTGAGCGCATCCCGAGATGCGGTCTCGGCTTTGGTTTCGCCGGCGGCGCCGCGGACTTCCTTCTTCACGTTCACCGTGGCTTTCTCGATGTTCGAGGCGCCGAGGCTGCGGAGGTAATAGGTCGTCTTCAGGCCGGTCTTCCAGGCGTGGCGATACATGTGCGAGAGCGTCTTCAGGTCTGGCGTCTTGAGCCAGAGGTTCACGCTCTGCGATTGGTCGATCCACTTCTGGCGGCGGGCGGCGGCGTCGATCACCCACTTGTGGTCGATGTCGAAAGCCGTGCGGTATTTCTCCTTCAGGTCGGCGGGGACGGCTTCGATGTCGGCGAGGTCGCCGTCGAAATACTTCAGCGCGTCGATCATCTCCTGGTTCCAGAGGCCGCGGGCCTTCAGGTCCTCGACGAGGAACGTGTTGATGACGACGAATTCGCCCGAGAGGTTCGATTTGACGTAGAGGTTCTTGTAGTAGGGCTCGATGCAGGGAGAGGTGTTGGTGATGTTCGAGATCGTCGCGGTGGGGGCGATGGCGAGGCAGTTGGAGTTGCGCATGCCGTGCTTGGCGATCTTGGCGCGGACCGGCTCCCAGTTCATCTTGCCGCCGCGCGGGACGTCGACGGGGACGCCGCGTTCCTGCTCGAGGAGGTCGAGGGTGTCCTGCGGGAGGAGGCCGCGGTCCCACTTCGAGCCCTTGTAGCTGGAGTAG